>DATMFF010000005.1:0-300163 GCA_035556735.1 Xanthobacteraceae bacterium
ATGTGCGAGAACATCGGCACGGTGATGAACGACATGGTGCGGATGATGAGCGCGCTCGCCGAGGGCGACCTCACGCGCCGCATCACGGCGGAGTATCACGGCACGTTCGCAACGTTGCGCGACAGCGCCAACATGACGGCCGAGCGCCTGTCGCAGATCGTGGCGGACATCAAGTCGTCGGCGATGGAAGTCTCGAACGCGGCGGCCGAGATCGCGACCTCGACGACGGACCTGTCGCAGCGCACCGAGGAGCAGGCGGCGGGGCTGGAGGAGACCTCGGCCTCGATGGAGGAGATCGCGGCGACGGTGAAGAAGAACGCCGAGAACGCCCAGCACGCCAATCAGCTCACCGCCGGCACCCGCGAGGTCGCCGACAAGGGCGGTCAGGTGGTGGCCAACGCGGTTTCGGCCATGTCGCGGATCGAGGACTCCTCGCGCAAGATCTCCGACATCATCGGGGTGATCGACGAGATCGCGCGCCAAACCAACCTGCTCGCGCTCAACGCGGCGGTCGAAGCCGCCCGCGCCGGGGATGCCGGCCGTGGCTTTGCGGTGGTGGCCTCGGAGGTGCGCAGCCTGGCGCAGCGTTCCTCGCAGGCGGCCAAGGACATCAAGGACCTGATCACGAACTCGAACGTGCAGGTGAAGGAGGGGGTTGAGCTGGTGAACCAGGCCGGCACCTCGCTGGGCGAGATCGTGGAATCGATCAAGAGCGTGGCGCAGATCGTTGCGGACATCGCCAATGCGTCTGCGGAGCAGTCGACGGGGATCGAGCAGGTGAACCGGGCGCTGACGCAGATGGACGAGGTGACGCAGCAGAACTCGGCGCTGGTCGAGGAGAACGCGGCCACCGCCAAGACGCTGGAGACGCAGTCCGCGGCCATGAACGAGCGGGTGAGCTTCTTCCGTCTCGAGGATCAGATTGCCTCCGCCGCCGCGTCGCCACGCGATTCGGCGCGTTTACCGCGCGCCCAGGGAGCCCTCGCACTCAAGGCAGGCTGACCCAGCGAACTCGCACGATTCGCCTTGCTTCTATCGGCCGCGCGGCACCCGCCGCGCGGCCTTCGCACATCCGGAGATCGGCCTTTTCTCGCCACTCTTGCCGGCCCATATTGGGGCAATGGCGAAATCCCCCGACAAACCGAAAAAGCGCAAGGATCCGGCCAAACCGACGCGTTCCAAGGCCGCGCGCGAACATCTACCGCCAATCGAGCCCACCCTGGCCGAATTGCTCAATCCCGCCATTGGACGTGGCGAGGCGGGGATCGGCTCGGGTACCGGATTGCAGCCGCCGCCGGACAATTCGTCCGACCGTCGCGCCGATCAGGCCGCCCAGCATCGGGCCCGCCGCTCCACGCCGACCGGCTTCGGCGAGGCCCGGCAGTCCGGCTACGTGGCCAAGACGCCCGTCGAGCCGCCCACGATCAACAGCAAGCTGGCGCAGGCGCTCGGCTACCGCCTGGAGAAGGATGAGGAGAACGACGATCTCGCCCTGCCCTCCGGTGTGACCGCAACCGCGCAAGCGCTGGATGCGCTGCTGCGCGAGGGTCGCCGCGAATTCCAGCGTCCCGACGGAGCGCCGCAGGTGTGGACGCCTCATCGTCCTCCGCGGCCGGAGAAGTCGGAAGGCGGCATCCGCTTCCAAATCAAATCGGACTTCCAGCCCAAAGGCGACCAGCCGGCCGCCATCCGCGAACTGGTAGAGGGCGCGAAACGCCACGACCGCACGCAGGTGCTGCTCGGCGTCACCGGGTCCGGCAAGACTTTCACCATGGCCAAGGTGATCGAGGAGACGCAGCGCCCCGCCCTCATCCTGGCCCCGAACAAGACCTTGGCCGCGCAGCTCTACGGTGAGTTCCGCAGCTTCTTTCCGGAGAATGCGGTCGAGTACTTTGTCTCCTACTACGACTACTACCAGCCGGAAGCCTACGTCCCGCGAACCGACACTTATATCGAGAAGGAATCCTCCATCAACGAGCAGATCGACCGCATGCGCCACGCTGCCACGCGTGCCCTGCTCGAACGCGACGACGTCATCATCGTCGCGTCGGTGTCCTGCATCTACGGTATCGGCTCGGTCGAGACGTACACGGCGATGACGTTTTCGCTCAAGCAGGGCGAGCGCATCAACCAGAGGCAGCTCATCGCCGATCTTGCCGCGCTGCAATACAAGCGTATCAGTGCCGATTTTGCCCGCGGGACCTTCCGGGTGCGCGGCGACACGATCGACATCTTCCCCGCGCACTACGAGGACCGCGCCTGGCGCGTGAACCTGTTCGGCGACGAGGTCGAATCGATCGACGAGTTCGATCCGCTTACCGGCCAGAAGACCGACGAGCTGAAGTTCATCAAGGTCTATGCCAACTCGCACTACGTGACGCCGCGTCCAACCCTGTTGCAGGCGATCGCGGGCATCAAGCAGGAGCTGCGCCAGCGCCTCGATGAGCTCAACCGCGCCGGGCGGCTGCTGGAGGCGCAACGGCTGGAGCAGCGCACCCTGTTCGACCTCGAGATGATGGAGGCAACGGGGAGTTGCGCCGGCATCGAGAACTATTCGCGCTATCTCACCGGCCGCCGGCCTGGCGAGCCGCCGCCGACCCTGTTTGAGTATGTGCCTGATAATGCCCTCGTGTTCGCCGACGAGAGCCACGTTACGATTCCGCAACTCGGTGCCATGTACCGCGGCGACTTCCGTCGCAAGGCCACGCTGGCGGAATATGGTTTCCGACTGCCCTCCTGCATGGACAACCGGCCACTGCGGTTCGAGGAATGGGACATGATGCGGCCGCAGACCATCGCGGTTTCAGCAACGCCCGGCGGGTGGGAGCTTGAGCAGTCCGGCGGCGTGTTCGTCGAACAGGTCATCCGTCCAACAGGGTTGATCGATCCGCCGGTCGAGATAAGGCCGGCGCGCACGCAGGTGGATGACCTGCTCGGCGAGATTCGCCAGGTCGCCGCAAACGGCTATCGCACCTTGGTGACCGTGCTGACCAAGCGTATGGCCGAAGACTTGACCGAATATCTGCACGAGCAGGGTGTGCGCGTGCGTTACATGCACTCGGATATCGACACGCTGGAGCGTATCGAGATCATCCGCGACCTGCGGCTCGGTGCGTTCGACGCGCTGGTCGGCATCAATCTGCTCCGCGAGGGCCTCGATATTCCGGAATGCGCGCTGGTCGCGATTCTGGACGCGGACAAGGAAGGCTTCCTGCGCAGTGAAACGTCACTGATCCAGACCATCGGCCGCGCTGCGCGCAATGTCGATGGTCGGGTGCTGCTTTACGCCGATACCGTCACCGGCTCGATGGAACGCGCAATGGCCGAGACCAACCGCCGGCGCGAGAAGCAGCTAGAATACAACGTCGCCAACGGCATCACTCCGGAGAGCGTGCGCAAGGGGATCGCCGACATCCTCGACAGCGTGTACGAACGCGACCACGTCCTGGTGGCCACCGGCGAAGGCGGCAGTGGCGAGTTCAAGGAAGCAGCCACGATCGGGCACAATTTCGAGGCAGTCATCGCCGACCTCGAGGCCCGTATGCGTGAGGCCGCCGCAGATCTGAACTTCGAGGAGGCGGCCCGGCTGCGCGACGAGGCGAGGCGCTTGCGTGCAACGGAAATGGCCGTGATCGACGATCCGACGGCAAAGGTCGTCAGCCTTTCGGCCCGTCGCGGACCAAGCAAGCCGGGCCTCGACCAGATGGGTCCTGGAATCGAGAGCATTCCCGCCAACAAGGGCGGTCCGCGCTCCACCATGGGCCGCGGCGGCATGCGCGGCGGCTTCAAGCCGCGACGGCGGTAGCCGCAGAGAAAACGGCCCCGGAACCGGGGCCGTTTTTGCCGGATAGGTCGTCCGCGATCAGTAGCAGACCCGACGTGACCGCCACATTACCCGCCCGTTCGGCCGGACGATACGCTCGCGGATCACGCGACAATCGGCATAGCCGTAATATGGACCATGGGAACGCCAGCCATAGTCGGGACCCACGCCAACGCCAAACGGACCGACCCGGACTCCGACACCGCCGGGGTCGGCTCCGGCCCAGACCTGCGCCGAGGCTGGAGCCGCCAATCCGACGGTTGCGGCCATCGCCGCCGCGAATAGAAGCTTTTTCATTCATCTCCTCCTGATGCTTGCTGGTGAGCCAACGCCGAAGGCGGGACAACGGTTTCGCTGCCCAAATTCCTGTGTTCACGATAGATTTCAGAGCCTTGCGCATGTCGCAGCCGGGTGGCAAAGGTTGCCGAACAGTTCTCACCCTTCCGCGTCGGACAGACGCGGACCACCACGATCCGGACCCATGCACGTCCATCGCCTTCCCTTTGTGCTGATGCTGCTTGGCATGCCGCTCTCGGCGTGCGTCACGCAGCAGAAGATGGTGACCGACTCTCCCGGCGCGGTGGCTGCCCCACAGACCGCGGCCGTGCAGCAGCCAGCGCCGCCCGCAACGACTGCTCCTGCTCCGGCCCCTGCTGCTCCCGCTCAGGTCACCGCCGCACGGGCCCCCCGTGCGCCGACGCCGCCGCCTGAACCCGACGAGGAGCCAATGACGATTACGCGGGCGCGCGAACAATGCTGGATGCAGGCGGAGCACCAGCGTCAGCGTGACATCGATGCCCGCGTGAAATTCGTGGAAAAGTGCGTCGCCGAAAAGATGAAGTGACGCATGCGGCGCGGCGGCGCCGTCGATTCAATTCTGCCATTTGCCTATTCTGGATTGGCCGGTGGCTGCGCGGGTCGCGGCTGGCGATGCGCCATGCCGCTGGTCGCCGGTTCCGTCACTGGTGCGAGGCTCTCGACCGTCGGCGGACTGCGGGTGTCGCGGGCCATCTCCAGGCAGGTCAGTAGTTCAGTATAGGTTGGAATACCCCCGGCCTGTGCCGTCCGCGAGCACAGCGAACGATCAGCTGCCGATGCTGCGGACCATTGCTGCTTTGCCTGATCGCGGGCCCGTTCTTCCGATGCCATGCACGTCTGCAGTCGGTCTTGCGTCGCACCCGCCACCGATGCTGCGGCGCGACAACTCGGTTCAACGTTGAACGTTGGCACATCGTCAGCGACAGTGACGACGAGATGTGCGGTCAGGGGAACTGCGGCGAGCGAAATTGCGCCTAGCGACAGGAACATAGGCGAGCTCCAAGATTTTCGCACACGCTCCGACGGATCATCAACGCGACGCAGCCGCTGCGGTTGCGCTGCCGCATGCGTCGTGATGGCTGGAGACATCAGGCTCACGTCATTTTGAGATCGCCAGCGAGAGTTACGGCGCGTAACATTCCCCGGGCGAATGGCGCAATACGGCGAAAATCATGCGCAAAAAGAGAAAACCGCGCACCGGTTCTGAACAAACATAGGGGGAGATCATGGACGCTTCGCATGGAAACGTGGCGGCAGCCATCGCGGCCGCCGCAGCCGGGATCGTTTCACTCGCGATCGCGATACCGGCAAGCGCCGGCGGAGAGAAAGTCGCTTTTCCCGAGAAATTCGCGTCGGGGATTCTTTACGCCACGATCGACCGCACTGATCTTGAGCAGTATCGCGAGTTCTACGCGCCGGCGGGTGCGCTCGAAGCCGCGAAGAAGGGCCAGCCGCTACCCGACGGCACGGTCATTGTCATGGCGCAGTATGCCGCACTGCTCACGGCCTCCGGCCAACCGCAGAAAGGCCCGAAAGGCGGATATGTCAAAGGCAAGCGCCTCGGATACATGGTGATGGAGAAGCGTGCCGGCTGGGGCGCATATGTGCCGCAATATCGCAATGGCGAATGGGAGTATCAGGCTTTCATGCCCGACGGGAAGATCAACCACACGGCCAACATCCTCGCATGCTTCACCTGCCACAAACCTCTGGGCAAGCAGGACTTTGTTTTCAGCTACGATCGGATGAAGGCGGCCGCCAAGTAAAGACCGATTCTCGCCTCCGCGCCGGTGCAGCGGCAGCTTCAAGCGAAGGAGAGATGCTGCTGACTATCTCGTTAGCGGCGCGACGGCCGCGTCCGGCTGGTTGCTGCGCGTGAGTGCGTCCGCCACGAAGCCGGAGGCCTTCATCTCCTCGATGAACGCACGCAGATATTCGGCGCCGGCGCCACGTTCCTTCTGTGTACCCATCGCCTGCTGAATCTCCATAAACCGACCGGGGAGCAGCCGCACCTGCGGATTCGCAGTCGCATAGGCTGCCAGCGGTTGCTTCACCCCGCCGGCCGCATCAAGGCCCTGCTCAACGAAAAGTCCGACCCCGTCGGCGCCGCGCACCAGTTTGGCGTGCCTGAGAGTGCGCGTCAGATAAAGATCGTAGGCGGAATTTTCGATCACCCCAATGCGGATGCCCTCACGATCGACTTCCCCGACCGACTTCAAGGGCGAGTTTTGCCGCACCATGTAGACCCCTTCGATAATCACGTAGGGCGCCGTGAAATCGATTTGCGCGGCGCGCGCCGGCTCGATGGCGAGAAAAACGATGTCGAGCTTCTTCTCCTGAAATCCCCGGAAGGCCTCGCCGGCGCCCGGAAATGGATTGAACTCGACGGGAACGCCCAGGCGCCCGGCAAGCTCGCGTGCAAGATCAACGGTGACGCCGCGCGGGGCTTCGGCGGTGCCCTGCACCAGAACCATGTTTCCAAGGTTGAGCGCGACGCGGAGCGTGCCGGATGGAGCGAGTGACTTGACGATGTCGGAGCTGATGACGCCCATGATGCCTTTCCCGGATGGCGACGACAATGTGATGGACAACGCTCGTCGCGCAGATGCTATGCGACCGGCGCGCGTATCTCGAAGACCCTGGCAATACGCGGCAGGATTGTAGGGTTATCCAGTATAACGAATCGCCGGGCACGTCCAAAGTGCAGAAGGATTTCAGCGTGGTCAAAATTTGCGCGTAAAGTGTCCTCAACATCCGCAGTTCCGGCCTCGCCGGCCACCATCACTAAGATGTCGCCATGTTTCCTCGTATCGCTCTCGTCTGCAGCCTGCTGCTGACGTTCCCCGCGTCGGCCCAACAGCCGTCTTCGCTCGACCGGCGCTGGCCGGGTGAGCAGTTGCAGCAGCAACAGCAGGCGGAACAGGCGCCATCGCCCGCGCGGCCCGAGCGCTCGCGCACTGCGCGACCGGCGGAGACACAAGAAGCCGAACCCACGCCGCCCCCAAAGGTCAGACCACAGCCTATGCCGGCCCGCGTGGTCGCTTGCTCCGGGATCTTCGCCAAGGATTCGAGCCACCTGAAGCTCGCAACCTTCGTCGGGGCGGATAACATCGCCTGGACGCAAGTTGATGGACCGGAAGGCTCGAAGCTCGATGCAACCGTGCTTTATCCTCGCGACCCCAAGCGGCGGCTCGAAGTGCTGTGGAATCTCGAGGCCTCGCGGAGCGACACACAGCTGATCGTCATCAACGGCAGGTCGACCTGGATCGCACCCAAAGGCCTCAAACTGGGCATGCCGCTCGCCTCGCTGGAAAAGCTCAATGGCAAGCCGTTTGTCATGAAAGCTTTTGCCGGCGAGAACGGCGGTTCGGTGACGAGTTGGGAAAATGGGGCGCTGTCGACATTGCCGGGGGGCTGCAAGGTTGGGATCCGGCTCGCACCCGGACCTAAGGCGCCGGCCCCCTCTGGCGAACTCGCTAGCGAAAAGGAGGTCGGCTCGAACCTGCCGGCGCTCCGCGCCCTCGCGCCCAAGGTGGCCGAAATCATTATTGGCTATTAGCATTCCTCGACGGCGCCCGGGGCCGTCGCACCGGCCGGTCTTCGAGGAAAGACGTGCCAGACATCATCGGCATAGAGCACATCGTTCTGCATGTCGGCGATCTCGACCGCTCGAAGCCCTTCTACGACGCCCTTCTCGGCTTCCTCGGCTTCAAGTTGGAGTGGGAGTTCGACCGCGTCGCGGGATGGAACAATGGCGACACAGCGATCTGGATCCGGGAAACGGACGCCCAAGGCAAGAAGCGGAAGTTCCGGCTGGGCGACGTTGGCTTCCATCACTACGCCTTCGAGTTCGGGAAGCGCGAGCACGTCGACGACCTCTATGACTTTCTCAAGCGGCATAAGATCAGGGTGGTCGACCCGCCCGCCGAATACCCGAGCTACGGACATGGCTACTATGCGGTCTATTTCCTGGATCCGGATGGAATGAAGTTCGAAGGCGTCTACTTTGCTGAAAAGCGCCGCCGCCGGCGGAAGAAGCACTGACCCGTCTGCCGATTCATTGCCGCACTCACGCCGCGCTGCGGCCAAAATCGAATGCCGTCATACACGGGCGCTTGGGGAGCGAGCGCAGCACGCACGATCCGAGGGGAATCCGGCTCAACAAGCAACACATGCCGCCGAATTCGGCGGATAGCACCAAATGGGTAGCGCGAGCCGGGTGACGTTTGGCGATCGAGGTGCCCGTCCTTCCTTTACGCCCGTGCGATCCCCCGCACAGACAAATCGAAACGGGACAGCGATATGAGCATCAAGCAAGAACCGCCCGCCATCAAGGTTGCGGACACTTCCGACGAAGGCGTGGAAAAGGTCAACCAAGTCGAAGCAGAAATCCGCGATTTCGTCCGCCGCGACCTGCAGGGCGTGCGGCGCACAGCGGAAGCCACCGATGCCGTCGCAACCAACATCAATTCGCTCGTGCAGCGCGTTGCAGGGACGACCCTGCGCGAGATCGACCTCCTTCTACGAGAACTCGAGGGCCTTCGCGATCTGCTACACAGCGAGGGCGAGCGCGTTCAACGTGAGGTCGCCGGATATGCGCAGCTCAGCCAAGCCGCGATGAGTTCGACGCGCGTCATCGCAGAAAGCATGCAGAACTGGCGCAAACAGGTGGATACCGCCCGCCCTGCGCAGCATTGACCCTACGGGGGAGCGGGCCATCGCGCTGCGCGGGCTGGCGTGGCGCGATGGCCTAACCCCCGCGCAACCGCTGCAGTTCGCCGACGATGCCGCGGCGGAAAACCAAGATGCAGACGATGAAGATTGCGCCGATCACCATCTGGATCGGTAGACCGGAATCCGCGAGATAAAACTGCAGCATCTCGACGATCCCCGCGCCGACGACCGGTCCAAACAACGTGCCGACGCCTCCGAGCAGCGCCATCAAGATGACATCGCCTGACGTCGCCCAATGCACGTCGACGGTAGAGGCCAACTGTACCACCATCGTCTTGGTTGCACCGGCGAGCCCGGCCAGCGCGGCCGAGAGCACGAATGCGACGAGCTTATAGGTGTTGACCCGATAGCCGAGCGAGATCATGCGGGGCTGATTTTCACGGATGGCCTTGAGGATCTGCCCGAAGGTCGAATTGGTGATCCGCGAAATCAATATGTAGCCTGCGACGAAGACCGCCGCCGTCGTGTAATAGAGAACGTAGAGGTCGTTCAGGTCAAACAGTCCCAGCACCTTGCCACGCGGAATCGCGGTCAATCCGTCCTCGGCATGGGTGAACGGCAACTGGAACGCAAGGAAGTACACCATTTGCGCCAACGCCAGCGTGATCATCGCGAAGTAAAGACCCTGCCGACGGATTGATACGTAGCCGAACACGAAGCCGAGCAGGCCGGCGGCGCCGGTGCCGATCAGTGCGGCGAGTTCGAAGGGAAGTCCCCATTCCTTGAGAGCATGGCCGGCCACGTAGGCAGCTGATCCGAAAAATGCGGCATGACCGAACGACAGCAACCCGACGGAGCCAAGTAGCAGGTTGAAGGCGCAGGCGAACAGGCAATAGCACAGCACCTTCGCAAGGAAGAGCGGATAGACGAAGAACGGCGCTGCCAGCAGCACGGCAAGGCCGACGCCGTACATGACGTATTGCGGAACGCGCGAGCGCGTGGCGGAAACGTCGGTCTGGGCAGGAGCCGATGTCGTCATTTCTCTTGCCCGAACAGGCCGGCGGGCTTCACCAGCAGGACGATGAACATCACGATGAAGATCACCAGATTGGAGCCCTTGGGATAGACCACCTTGGTCAGGCCTTCGAGGACACCGAACGACAATCCCGTGACGACGGCACCGAAGATCGACTGCATGCCGCCGACGACCACAATAGCAAACACCACGATCACCAGTTCGCCCCCCATCAGCGGACTGACCGTGTAGATCGGACCGGCTAGCACGCCAGCGAGCCCCGCAAGAGCAACTCCAAGTCCAAAACCGAAAGTGAGCAGCGCCGGGACGTTGATGCCGAAGGCGCGTGTCAGCATCGGGTTCTCGGTTGCTGCGCGCAGGTTGCGCCCGACCGGAGTTTTCTCGATCACGAACCAAGTGGCGACGCAGAGCGCAATCGATACGACCACGACCCAGGCGCGGTACTTCGGCAGGAACATGAAACCGAGATTGTAGCCGCCGAGCAGATCGGCCGGCACGGGATACGGCCGCCCCGCCGTTGCATAAAAGAAGATGAACGTACCCATGATGAACATCATGAGGCCATAGGTCAGCAACAGGCCGTAGATGTGATCGAGCTTATAAATGCGCGATATCAGCGCGCGCTCGACCGCCATTCCGATGAGCGCGGTGATGAGCGGCGAAAGCACCAGCGCCGGCCAATATCCGATGCCGGCATAGTTCAACAGCATCCAGGCGCTGAAGGCGCCGATCATGTAGAAGGTGCCCTGCGCCACGTTGATGATGCCGAGCAGACCGAAGATGATCGCAAATCCAAGCGCTAGCAGCGCGTAGAACGATCCGTTGATCAGTCCGACCAGCAATTGTCCGAACAAGACTTGCATCGACACGCGCTGCTTCCTCAGATGCCGAGATATTGCTGGATCTGCGCATCACGCCGCTCGATGTCAGCGCGCGGCGCCATGTCGATGATGCGCCCGCGTTCCATCACATAGTGGCGGTCGGCAATCTTCTTGGCGAAACGGAAATTCTGTTCCACCAGCAGAATCGTGTGTCCTTCGGACTTCATCAATTCGATGGCGGCGCCGATCTGTTGCACAATCACCGGCGCAAGCCCCTCGGTAGGCTCGTCGAGCAGAAAGAGCGAGGCGCCCGTGCGCAGCACGCGGGCGACCGCCAACATCTGCTGCTCCCCGCCCGAGAGGCGGGTGCCCTGGCTATGACGCCGTTCGTACAGGTTGGGGAAGAGCTTGTAGATGGCTTCGAGCGACATGCCGCGATGATTGAGCCGGCGCGGCAGCATGAGATTCTCGGTGACATCCAGCGTCGCGTAAATGCCCCGCTCTTCCGGAACGTAGCCGACGCCGAGCCGGGCGATCTTTTCGGGCGCGGCCGCGATCACCTCTTGTCCGGCAACCATAATCGATCCGGTGCGGCGCTCGACCATACCCATGATGGAACGCAAAGTCGTGGTCTTGCCTGCGCCGTTCCGTCCAATGATGGTGACGACCTCGCCGGCGGAGACGTCGAGCGAGACCCCGTGCAGGACGTGGGAGTCCCCATAGAAGGCCTGGAGATCGCGGAGCGCGAGCGATGGCGCGTCAGCCATGGTCGCTCCCAAGGTATGCCTCCACGACGGCAGGGTTCTTGACCAGTTCGGCGTAGCTGCCCTCGGCCAGGATCTCGCCGCGCGCGAGCACCGTGATGCGGTGCGACAGATCGGCCACGACGGAAAGGTTATGCTCCACCATCAGGACCGTGCGCGACGCCGCCGCCCGCTTGATCAGCTCCGCGATGCGACCGACGTCCTCCTGGCCAAGACCGGACATCGGCTCGTCGAGCAGCAGCATCTCCGGATCGAGCGCCAGTGTCGTGACGATCTCGAGCGCGCGGCGGCGCCCATAGGACAGCTCCACCGCCTTGCGATCGGCGAAGGATTGCAGGCCGACCTGCGCAAGGAGAGCCATGGCGCGATCGTTCATCTCGCTGAGGACCGACTGCGAGCGCCAGAAATAGTAATTGTCGGCGCGATTGCGCTGCAGCGCGATCCGTACGTTCTCGAGTACGGTGAGCTGGCCAAAAACCGCCGAGATCTGGAACGACCGGACCATCCCGAGTTGCGCCACCGCCTCGGGGGGCATGCTCGTGATGTCCCGGCCTTTGAAATAGATACGGCCGCTGGTCGGCTGCAGGAACTTGGTAGCGAGATTGAAGACTGTCGTCTTTCCCGCTCCGTTCGGACCGATCAAGGCATGGATCGATCCGCGGTTGATGGCGAGCGTGAGATTGCGCACAGCAGTGAAGCCGCGAAAGCTCTTCGTGAGGTTCTCCATCCTCAACGCAATTTCAGGAGAGCCGCTGGACATCACTGCGTTCGTGCCCGTTCATACACCTGCCCAGCCCGCTCGCGGCCACATTGACCGCGCGCGGGTGGGCAGCATGCTGTCGACTATTTCGATGCCAGAGCCGGGCAGCCGCCATCGGCCAGCGGACGGAACACGTCCTCGCCCTTGAGCTTGGCCACCAGCTTGGTCTGATCCCACTCGCCGGTCGACTCCGACGGAGACTTGATCTGGACCAGTGCAACGCTGTGGACCATACGACCGTCCGGACGCAGGTAGCCGTCATCGGTGAAGACGTCGCGCACCGGCATCTCGCGCATCTTGGCCAGTACAACCTTAGGATCGGTGGAGTTCGTCGCCTCGACCGCCTTCAAATAGCTGCGGGCGGCCGAGTACGTCCCCACCTGGAACGATCCAGGAAACACCTTGCGGCGTTCGATGAACTTGGCGATCCACGCTTTGGTTGCCGCATCATCGCGACGCGCCCATGGATTGACGTTGTAGGCGCCTTGGGCGACTTGCAGGCCCATGGCTCGGATCGCCAGCGGGCTGTCGAGACCGAAGCCCATGACCTTGGCCTTGAGGCCGAACTCGCGGATGCCTTTGAGCGCACCGATCGTGTCATCGCCGCCGTTGTTGAGCGCGATCACGTCCGCCCCCGATGCCTGGGCCTGCAGCACATAGGAGGAAAAGTCGGTCGTGCCCAACGGATGCTTCACGCCGCCGACGACCTGGGCCCCATTCTTCGCCAGCATCGGCCGCAGCCCCGCCTCGAGCGCGGCCCCGAACGCATAGTCGGCACTGATGAAGAACCACTTCTTGCCCAGCTGCGAGACGGTGGCTCCGACCGCGGCGCCCAGCTCGTAGGTGTCGTACACCCAATGAGCGCTGTTGTTCGGCGCACAGGCCTTGCCGGTGAAGTCGGCAGAACCTGCACCGGTCAGGATCAGCGCCTTGTTCTTCTGCTTGGTGATGTCGAGAACTGCGAATGCCACGGCCGAGTTGACCACTTCGGTGATCATGTCGACCTTCTCGACGTCATACCAGCGATTGGCGATCGATGCGCCGAGATCGGGCTTGTTCTGGTGGTCGCCGGCTATCACCTCGATCGGCTTGCCGTTGACCTTGCCGCCGAACTCCTCGACGGCCATTTTCACGGCCTCAACCGACCCATTGCCGGCGCCCGATTCATAGATGCCGGACAGATCGGACAGTACGCCGATCTTGACCCGTTCGAATTGTGCGTGGGCTGCGCTCGAGCAGAGCAGGGCTGCCGCGACTAGCAGTGAGACCTTCTTGTACATATAGCGTCCTCCCGGGACGTCCCTTTGTGAGTTGGCGTGGAAATTAATTATACTCTATAACGGTTGGAAACGCTGTCAACGACTATCAGGTTCCTGGCAGGTACTTCGATGCTCAAGCGCACCCCTCCGGGGACCGGAAAGCGACGCGTCCGCCGGACGCGAGGATCGCAGGCCACAACCTCATATCGTGCCGAGGCGGCGCGTGCGGACGGTCCGGATCTCAGCGAATTGTCCAACGTGCTCGGCTATGCGCTCCGTCGGGCGCAGCTTGCTGCTTTCAAGAACTTCAAGGAGACATACAAGGGATTCAACATCACCCCGGCGCAATATTCGGTTTTGATGGTGATCGACCGCAATCCCGGCTTGAAGCAAAATCAGATCAGCGACGCTCTGGGCATCAAGCGAGCCAACTTTGTTCTGCTGCTCAACACTCTGGAATCCCGCGGGCTGGCGCAGCGGGCTCCTGCATCGGACCGCCGCTCCTACGCACTCCAGCTCACGCCGCGCGGCAAGGCATTTCTCAAGAAGCTGCGAGCGCTGTCAGGTCAGTTGGAGACTGAGTTCAGCGCTCCGATCGGCCCGGAGGGACGGGCCACATTGCTCAAGCTGCTCAATGCATTGACGGACGAGGACCACGCTTCTGCCAAGGCCTGAAGTACGGCACCACCGCGGGTCCATCACCCAAGCGTGATCCTGTCGACCGCGGCTAGGACGTCCTCGACCGACGGAGTGAAGCCGCTGTCGCCCAATGTCTCGATGGGGCCGGATCCCTGGGGACCGGTGAGTTGGGGCTTGCTACTGCAAAAGATAGCGACCAGTGGCACGCGCAACGCTGCCGCCAGGTGGAGAATGCCGGTATCGACGCCAACAACGAACGTCGCACCCGCAATCATTTGCGCCATTTCGTCAATAGGACGATGGACGGGCACTCGCGTGTTCTCTAGTCCGGCCCCGATCCGATTGGCGCGCCGGCGTTCGGCATCGTTGCCATAAGGCACCACGAGCGCAATGCGTTGCTCGAGGATCCGAGCAAGTGCGCGCCAGTTCTCCTCCGGCCATTCCTTCGACCGCTGCGCCGTGGAATGCAAGAGGATTGCGTAAGGTGCCCGCACCACACCGGCGAGGCTGGCGCGGTCGAGGCCGAAGTCCGGCGGGCCGTCCGTTTCGTAGCCGAGAGCCCTCCCCGTCAATGCACGGTTGCGCGCGATGGCATGCATCGCCCGCGGAACAGTATGGCGCTGGTCGTAGAACAGCGCCGCCAGCCGCTCCCGTATGCTGTCATGGTCGTAGCCGTGCCGCCGACCGCGCGCGAGCTTCGAGAGGATCCCGGTGCGGAGCAGCCCTTGTGTATCGATGATCGCATCGTAGGGATGTGCCCGGAGCGTCTCCACGAAGCTGCGCAAGTCCCGCCAAGCCGACCACGCCGCAAGGTTGCGGCGCCAACGGCGTATGGGAGCCGGGATGACGGTGTCGACCGCAGGATGCAGGCCCACCAGCGGAGCGAACGCCTCTTCCACGACCCACGCAAATCGCGCATCCGGCAGATGGCTCCGCGCCTCGGTCACCGCCGGCATTTGATGGATGACGTCGCCGAGCGAGGACGTCTTGATAAAGAGGATTTCGGGCATCGGTTGTCCGTCGACGGCCTTGGCGCAGGATCCGACGACGCAAGGACGCTGCCGCAAGATCGCGGATAATCTATATACTTACCGCGCGACCGGACGCAAAAAACCGCATCATTCCGGGACCACGCTAACAGGATTTTCATTTTGCACCGCATAGTGATGTCGGTGCGCAGGACAAGATTAATGGCAATTCTGGTCACAGGCGGAGCCGGCTATATCGGCAGCCATATGGTCTATGAGCTGCTCGCTGCCGGCGAGCAGGTGGTTGTCCTCGACAACCTCTCCACGGGCTTCGAATGGGCGGTTGCTCCGGGCGCACAATTCGTCAACGGGGATATCGGCGACCAGGCACTGGTGAATCGGCTGATCGCCGAGCACGCAATCGAATCGATCATCCATTTCGCCGGCTCGGTGGTCGTCCCTGAGTCCGTCACGGATCCCCTCGGATATTATCGCAACAACACAGTGAACTCGCGCGCGCTGATCGAGTGCGCGGTCAAAGGCGGCGTACGCAATTTTATCTTTTCATCGACCGCCGCCGTCTATGGCAATCCCGACCAGGTGCCCGTCGATGAGGAGGCCACCTTGCAGCCGGTTTCGCCCTACGGTTCGTCCAAGCTGATGACCGAGGTCATGCTGCGGGACGTCACCCAGGCGCACGGTCTTGCTCACGTGATCCTGCGGTATTTCAACGTGGCTGGCGCGGATCCTCAAGCGCGGGTAGGCCAGTCGACCAAGGGCGCGACGCATTTGATCAAGGTGGCCGTGGAGACGGCGCTGGGGCGCCGGCCGAAGATGGATGTGTTCGGCACGGACTATCCGACACCGGACGGCACCTGCATTCGCGATTACATCCATGTCTCGGACCTTGCCCGGGCGCACCGCGATGCCCTGCGCTATCTCAGGGCGGACGGCCAATCGATGACGCTGAATTGTGGCTATGGCCGCGGCTTCTCCGTCCTAGACGTGATCGATACCGTCAAACGCATATCCGGAATCGATTTCCGCGTCGACCGCACCGCGCGCCGCCCGGGCGATCCCGCGCAAATCGTGGCCGCGACCGGCCGCGTGCGCGATGTCATTGGCTGGCAGCCGCAATTCGACGACCTGCCGACCATCGTTTCCCATGCGCTCGCTTGGGAGCGTAAGCTGATGAAGATGCGTAACTAACCTCGTCCCACGCCGGACGATGGTCGGGCGCCCAGCGTCGGCCTTGATTCTCCACGCAAAATCGGATTGTCCCTCGGATTTTCCTTGAAAAGATGCCGGAGCGCGGGCACCACTGCCTGCATGTTCCAAACCGGCCTCGGCACCAAATCGCTTGGGAAGGACGCGTATGACGCGCCGATCCTGATCAAGCGCCTGTTCCTCGAACAGGCGCTGCAGCATTGGCGCCGGTACGCTGCTGCCGTGGTGCTGATGGGCATCGCCGCGGGGTGTACGGCCATCGCCGCCTATCTATTCGGTGATGTCATCAATCAAGCCTATACCAACCGAAATATGACCGCGATCGTCGCCCTGGCGGGGGCAACCGTGGTGCTGTTCGCGGTAAAGGGACTCGCCACCTACGGGCATCAGGTCATCCTGACGCGCATCGGCGTACGCATCGTCACGTCCAACCAGCGACGGATGTACGAGAAGCTACTCAACGAAGGGTTGGGCTTTTTTGGCGCGCACCATTCGTCCGAATTCATCGCGCGCATGACCACCGGTGCCACTTCCTCGGCGCAGGTGATCAATATTCTGGTTTCCGCAGTCGGGAGAGACCTGCTGTCGTTGATCGGCTTGGCAGCCGTGATGGTCATTCAGGATCCCCTGCTGTCACTTGTGAGCATCGTGGTCGTGCCGCCGGCACTCATCGTGATGCGCAAGCTCATCCGCCGGATGCGCAATGTCGCGACCGTCCAGTTCAAGTACTACACGCAGATCATCGAAACCATGCAGGAGACCGTGCAAGGGATTGCAACGGTCAAGGCCTTCACGCTCGAACCTCATATGCGCAATCGCCTCGAGCAGACGGTCGCAGCCGCGCAGCATGAGGCGTTCAAACAGGCCCGCGTCGCCAATCGCGCAAGCCCGCTGATGGAGTCGCTTGGCGGCATCGCAATCGCGCTGGCGATCATCTACTGCGGCTATCGGGTGGTGGTCGGCGGCGCGCAACCTGGCGAATTCTTCTCGTTCATGGCGGCGTTCCTGCTCGCCTACGAACCGGCCAAACGGCTCACCCGGCTCAATTTGGACATTGTCGCCAATCTCGTAGGCGTGCGCGTGCTGTTCGAGATCATCGACAGCCCCGCGACCGAACCGCTCGATGACGGCAAGTCAGATTTGCGGCTGTCGCAAGCAAGAATCGAATTCTCGGACGTATACTTCGGTTATCGACCCGACGAGCCGGTCCTGCGGGGAGTTTCCTTCGTTGCGGCGTCGAGCAAGCTCACGGCTCTCGTCGGCCAGTCTGGCGGGGGCAAATCGACGGTATTCAACCTGTTATTGCGGTTTTATGAGCTTGGCCGCGGCACGATCACGATCGACGGGCAGAATATCGCCGACGTGTCGCGACGATCGCTCCGAAGCCAAATTGCCTACGTGGGCCAGAACGTCCAGCTCTTCCGGGGATCGGTGCGGGACAACATCGCGATCGGCAGGCTCGGCGCGACAGAGGAAGAGATCGTGGCCGCCGCCAAAGCAGCACATGCTCACGATTTCATCATGGCATTCCCATCCGGCTACGACACTCCGGTCGGAGAGCATGGACTGCAACTTTCCGGTGGCCAGCGCCAACGCATCGCAATCGCACGCGCCCTGATCAAGAACGCGCCGATCATCCTGCTCGACGAAGCGACGGCCGCACTCGACTCCGAATCTGAACGGCACGTGCAAGACGCGGTGGCGGAACTGTGTCGGGGGCGCACGACGCTCGTCATCGCTCACCGCTTGTCGACGATTATGCATGCCGACATGATCCTCGTGGTCGAGGGCGGGCGCATCACTGAACAAGGACGCCACGAGGAGCTTCTGCGTGGTGGCGGACGGTATGCGTCCTTCTATCGACTGCAACTCCAGGACCAGCGAGAGCTGGCCGCGCCAGCCGCGGAATAGGTTCACCGCTTTCCGGCGGGTTCGCCGATGTGCTATCTGCATAGGCGGTTCGGCCCACTATCCGCACTGAACGAAAGCCCAACATGACCGAAAGCTACGTCATCCCGCGGCCACCTCAGGCAGCGATCACCGTCGAGGGCGGCAGCCAGAAGTTTCCGGTGCGCCGCATCTGGTGTGTCGGACGGAACTACGAAGAACACATAAAGGAGATGGGCCACGACGTTCGTGACCCGCCATTTTTCTTCGCCAAACCCGCCGACGCCGTCGTTCCGGATGGCGCCACCATCCCCTACCCCCAGCTCACCAAGGACCTGCACCACGAGGTCGAACTCGTGGTCGCGCTCAAGTCGGGCGGTCGCAGCATTAGGTTGAACGAAGCGCTGGATTGCATCTGGGGCTATGGCGTCGGCATCGATTTGACTCGGCGCGATCTGCAGATCGCCTCGCGCAAGCAGGAACGTCCGTGGGAGGTCGGCAAGGCGTTCGATGCGTCGGCACCATGCGGTAGTCTTGTTCCGGCGGGGAAGATCGGTCACCCGAGCAAGGGCAGGATCTTGCTCAAGTGCAACGGCAAAGTGCGCCAGGATGGCGATCTGGCACAGATGATCTGGAACGCGCCTGAGATCATCATGAAGCTTTCGGAGATGGTCGAGCTCGCGGCCGGCGATATCATCATGACGGGCACGCCGTCGGGCGTCGCGGCTTGCGTTCCCGGCGACCGGCTCGAATGCGAGATCGAAGGCGTCGGCAGGCTGACCGTGACGATCGGCCCGCCAGCCGCCTAACAGCGCATTGCCACTCGGCGATCATCGGGACTAGCAGGCCACTAACCGGCACCGCTCGTGGCCTGTTCTATCGCGGGCAACCGACGAGCGCCGCTATTTCAACAGCCCCTCGGCTTTGATCGCTTCCTGCACTTTTGGCCGTGCTGCAACACGCCCGGAGAACGCGCTCAGCGCCGGCCACTGATCCAAGTCGATCTCCACCCGCCCCGTCCAGCGCGTCATCACGTAAAGATACGCGTCCGGCGCGGTGAACGTCTCTCCCATCAGATATGGGCGCCCGCTGAGATGGTCATTCAGCCATCGGAATCGCGTGGCGAGGCCTTCGCGGGTCATCTGCTTGTAGGCGTCCGGCGTAGTCGGCCGAAACAGCGGGCTGAAGTTCTTGTGTAACTCCGAGGTGATGAAATTTAGCCACTCTTGGGCGTGGTAACGCTCCCGGCCGCCAGGCGGCGGCATGAGGCGCGACCCGGGCGCGAGATCCCCGACATACTGCACGATCACGGGTCCTTCCGTCAGAACGTCCCCATCATCGGTCTCCAGCGCCGGCACCTGTCCCTTCGGATTGATCTTGGTGAAGTCGCTGCCGTCCTTGGCTTTTTTGGCACGCAAGTCCACCGGCATGAGTTCGAAATCGAGCGCCGCCTCCCGGAGGACGATGTGGGGAGACAGCGAGCACGCGCCCGGTGCGAAGTAGAGTTTCATCGTTAACTCCCTCGTAAGCGATTCGGCGGGACCATGATCCTGAAAGGCGCGTCAATCGGGCTGACAGATCCAGCGCGCGCCGATGAAAGGCTCACGTAGTTTCATTCTGCCCGCCATCAATCCACCTTGCGCCGCGGCCTCGCCGGAAAGGCTCGCTGCGTGAAAAGCTAAGGTACGAAGGAACCAGCCCATGGCTTGGCAGTTATCGATCCGGCCGCGCGAGATCGCAGCGGCGATCCGGGAGCAGATGGAGAAGCCCATGCCCGCGCGCCAACGCCAGCCCAAGCCGGCGGCCTCG
This sequence comes from Xanthobacteraceae bacterium, assembly GCA_035556735.1. GTDB lineage: Bacteria > Pseudomonadota > Alphaproteobacteria > Rhizobiales > Xanthobacteraceae > CANJBX01. The sequence continues at coordinate 19,986 of DATMFF010000005.1, forward strand.
TGGCCGCTCTACGAGGTTCCCCAACAGGGCGAGACGCCGCCTTTCGCGGACGGCGACACCAGCCAGATCATCGATGACATGGTGTCGGTGCTCTCCACCAGCCGCCACGGCTCTACCGCCGAAGCGCTCGCGTTCCTGCGCCAAGTTTATCCGCGCTATCCCCTGACCCTGCGGCTCGCCGCTCTTGTAGCCCACGCCAAGATCATGCCCGCCTTGGAGTCCGAGCCGACCGCCAACTGAACGGCCGAAGCCCGGCCCCGGCTCGGATCATCGAGGTGGAATCTGGAGAAACTCCTTGACCTGCTCGGGTGTAAGCGGCTTGTCGAGGAACTTGAGCTTCACGGCATCGCGCATTGCGCCCTCGAAATCTTTCATCTCGTCCGTCTGCATTGCCGATTTGGTGTGATACTCGGCGATCGACTGGCGGATGATCGCGACGTCGGTGTTGATCTTTTTGGCGTAGGTCGTCACCGCCGTGGGATCGCTGTACATCCAATCAACCGCTTCGCGATAGCCTTTCGCAAAACGCAGAATCGCATCCTTTTTCTTCGCCAGCGCATCGGCGTTGACGATGATGGTGCGCACCGTCTGCCCGCGCAACGAAGGAACATCGCTGCCGCGCGCGATCACGCGGATCTTGCCCTCGTTGATTTCCTTCATCCCGAACGGAGGGGCACCCCAGCCGATATCGATCTGCCCCGACATTACCGAAGTGAGCGTCGCGGGCAGGCCGCCCGTGGCGGTCGGCTTTGCCTTGACGCCGAGTTCCTCGACGAACGCGATCACGATATTGTTCGAGCTCGAGCCGTTGGTGGAATAAGCGATCGTGTTCTTCTCGGTCGCATCCTTCAGCGACTTGATCGGTGATTCCGCCTTGACGTACCAATAGAGGTCGCTGGTCCCTGTGAATGCCGGCAGCAAAATGCGCACCGGCGCTCCCTTCGAGAACGCGCGCAGCACGCCACCCACGCCAACACCGGCTCCAAGATCGGCGGATCCGGAAATCACTGCCTGCACGGTTTCACCCGCACCAGCCGTGCCAAAATTCTCGAGCACGAGGTTGTGCTTTTTGAAGATGCCGGCATCCTGGCCGAGGGTGGGAGCCTGGTTCTCCCAATTGTTGATCTGGCCGATTGCGACCTTGAGCGTATCCTGCGCGAACGCAGCCTGCCCGAGCGTGAGCGGCGCTAGCAGCGCGAGAACAATCCGTTTCATCGCTTCCGTCCCCTTGGTTCTAGTTGTGGTCGAAAGCAAAGCCGAAACACACAGCTCCGTCAAACAGCGATCGTCTCGGCACGCGTGATTTTGCCGTGCAGCAATTCACGCCGGTTAGCTCCCGGCAATCACAATCGAGCGCTGAGAGCAAGGCCACCCGCGGAAAGGGCGCCCGGCGCCGAGAGCCGATTTACAATCCCTGGCCCGTTCACGACAATCTGCCGCCAAAGGCAAGCAATGACGAGTGAGGACATGACCAGCACAGTCAGGCGCATAGTGACGGGGCACGACAAAAACGGCACAGCGATCGTCACCATGGACGGTACGCTCGAGACCAAGCTACGCGCCGCCGGCGTCGGCTCCGTGGTTCTATGGATCACCGACGAAACACCGGCTGACATCTCCGGCAGCAAGGACCGCGCCGATCGCGCTATCGGCGTTCCGCCGCCGCCGAACGGCTCGATCCTGCGCATCGTCGACTTCCCGCCGGTCACCGGCGACATCAAGGTCGATAACGCCGCGTTCACCGGCGAGATGGGCATCGGCAAACAAGAACGCGGCGCGGGCAAGCACGTCAACCATCCGTTCATGCATCGAACCAAGAGCATCGATTACGCCATCGTGCTGGAGGGCGAGATCGACATGCTGCTCGACGACAGCGAAGTCCATCTCAAGGCCGGCGACATTCTCGTGCAGCAGGGCACGAATCACGCCTGGGTCAACAACAGCGGCAAGAACTGCCGGATCGCCTTCGTGCTGATCGACGCCGTGGAGCCGGACGTTCTCAAAGGCCGCGGTGGCGGGCACTAGGCTTCCCGTTCGAGCCTCGTCATCTCTCAGTTCGACTTCCACGGGATGACGAGGTTCTCCAACTCCTGGAACAGCACTGACATGACGAGGCCCAGGAGCCCGATGACGACGATGCCGACGAACATATAGTCGACCTGCAGCAGTTCCCACGAGTTCCAGATCAGGTAGCCAAGCCCCGACTTGGAAGCGACGAACTCAGCCGCCACCAGCACCACGAACGACACGGCAAGGGCAATCTTCAGCCCGGCGAAGATCAGCGGTAGAGCGCCGAAGAACACGATGCGTGTGAACATCACGTAGGAGCTGGCGCCATAGTTCTTGGCGACGTCCCAGTAAAGCTTCTCGATGTTGGCGGCCCCGGCATAAGTGTTCACCACGACCGGAAAGAACACGGCGATCGCCACCAGCGCGATCTTGGAGCCATCGCCAAAGCCGAAGGCAAGCAGCAGCAGCGGCATGAGCGCCACTTTCGGAATCGGGAACAAGGCCGCGACCAGCGGATCGAAGAACAGCCGCACGAGACGAAACATTGCCATCAGGAGACCGATAACGATCGCCGGAATGGCGCCGATCACGAAACCAGCGAAGACGCGATAGAGCGTCACCGACGTATGAAGGAGGAGCTCGCCGCTCGCTGCCAACTGCCAGAACCGCACCGCGATGTCGCTAGGTGCCGGAATGAACCGGCGGTCGCCAAATCCTGACATCAACAGCACTTGCCAAAGCAACAGCAGTCCGATGGGAGAGGCCAGGTAGAGCAGGCGTTCGCGCCCCTTGCGTGACATCCCGTTCATCGTTCGAGCTCCGCCCTCGCCCGCTGCACTTCCGACTCGAGGATCCGCCAGATGTCGAGCTTGAGTGCGCCGAACTCTGGCGAGGCGGACAACGCCATCACGTCGCGCGGATGCGGGAATGGAATGTTCATGATCTCCTTGATGCGGCCCGGCTGGGCCGTCATCACGATCGTGCGGTCACCGAGCAGCAAGGCCTCCTCGATGGAGTGCGTGATGTAGACGACCGTCTTGCCGGTCTCTTCCCAGAGCCGCACCAGCTCGGCCTGCAAGATCGTGCGGTTCTGCGCGTCGAGCGCCGCGAAAGGTTCATCCATCAGCAGCATTCCGGGATCAGTGACGAAAGCGCGCGCAATTGCGCCGCGCTGGCGCATCCCGCCCGAAAGCTGATGAGGGTAGTGATTGCGAAAGCGCGTGAGCCCCACCAGCTTGAGCGCGGCATCGACCCTGTCCGCGATTTCCGACGGCGCCACCCCGCGCGTCATCAGGCCGAAAGCGACGTTCTTCTGCACGCTCATCCAGGGGAAGAGGCCGCTTTCCTGGAAGACCATGGCGTTCTCGACCGGCCAACCCGCGGCATCGACGGTGATCGTGCCGCTCGTCTGCTTCTCGAGACCTGCGAGAATGCGCAGCAGCGTCGACTTGCCGCACCCGGAAGGCCCGACGATGCAAACGAACTCGCCCCGCGCGATGCTCAGGCTGACGTCCTCGACCGCCACCACCCGATTGGGTTCGGCTCCGAACTCCTTGCGCAATCGGCTGATTTCGACCGACGCGCCGCGCCGCTCCACCATCTGGTCCCCGATCCCTGTTGGAGCGCGCGGCCGGCGCCGCCCGGAGGGCGGCGTCGACCGTCGCGCAAATCACGCGGAAGACGATCCCGTAAAGAACCGTCCGACGGGAAGCCCTATCGGCAACCCTTCAGCTTGCTGTTCTTGTTCTCGAGCTCGAACGGCCCGAGCTCCTTGATCGCCGCGTCGATGTACGAGTTGTCGACGACGCGCTCGGCGGCCAGCTTCGTGTTGGTGAACTTGTTCGTGACGTACCAGTTCTGGATGTCCATCACGCTGGCCACATTGATCTTGCCGTTTGGATCGCGCGACTGCCAGGGATAACTATCGAGTTTCTTGGGGTCGCGTTCGATGCCGGCTTTCACCAGCAGTTCGATGATCTCCTTGCGTGGTGCTCCACCATGGAAGGCCTGGCAATAGGCGCGCACGCCCTTGAGGTACGCGACGTAATATTTCTTCGCGAGTTCCTGGTTCTTCTTTGCCCAGTCGGTATTGATGATGTTTACCGCCAGGGCGACCGGTTGCGGCTTCTGGTAGTCGTCCGGGTCGATGAACATCAGGCCGAGGCCCTGATCACGCGCCTGATAGGTGAAGGGCGGAATGAGCAGCGCCGCATCGACCGCGCCATTCTTAAGCGCAAGTCCCATCTGCGTGAACGGAATCACCTTGATCTCGACATCGGAAAGGCTCAGCCCGACCGCCTCCAGAACCTTGCCGGTCTCGTAGGTCGAGATCGACCCAGCGCCGTTGCTGGCGATGATCTTGCCCTTGAGGTCCTTGGGGCCCTTGATCTTGTCCTTCAGGTCGGGCCGCAGCATGATATTGTGATAGAGCGGCGACGACGTGCGGTCGGCCACCATCATCACAGGCAGGCCCTTCTCCACGGCATTGAAATAGCCGGCCGAAACCCCGCCTTCGATGATCTGATACTGGTTCTGCGCCACCATCGCCATCACGTCGGCGGACGAATTGATATACTCCAGCTCCAGCTTGATGCCGGCGTCTTTGAAGTAGCCGTGTTCGATCGCGTAGAGCGTGGCGCCGACCGAGATCGCACGCGCTGTGCCAACCTTGATTGTCGTTTCCTGGGCCACCGCCTGCGACGCGGCTACCGCCAGTGCGATGCCGACAAATGTTCCTGTAAACGCCCTCATGTTTCCCTCCGCCGTGTCGTTGTCACGGATTGTTCGTTTGTGAGCCGCACGCGGCTCACGGCGATTATGCCGACTTTAGCAGATAACGGCCACGCTCGTCGCGATCGAGGCCGCAACTTCGCAGCGCGTCGAGCATCAGCACAACCTCGCGGCCGTCGCGACTGCCGACTGCAACCATCAGCTCCTCGAAATATTTCGGGCCGTCCTTGAGCGCCGCCTCGACCGAATCGAAGCGCTTTCCCTCGTAGACCGGCGGCGCGGGCACGCTCGCCTCCAGCCGATTGCCGCTGCCGAACGGCCACGTGAGGTCGAAGCCGGCCTTGCTGCCTACCCGACCGCTGATCAGCGATGGATCGAGCGGCAGCGTGCGCATGTCACCCATCACGACAAGGTCGCGGTCGGGCTGGAAGCGCGTCGCCAGCGCCCAGTCGATCTGCTCGTCGGAGAACACGTCGATGTCCGGATCGACGACGAACACGTTCTTCACATTTGCGAGCGAGGCGAAGCAGGCCATGATCGCATTGCGCGCCTCACCCGGCACGCGCTGGCGCAGCGAGACACGCACGTTGAACATCCCGCCGCTCGACGTGGTGGCGCAGACCGCGAGCGGCTCGCGCACGGCGACCTCGAGCGCGCGCCAGATCATCACCTCGGTGCGCAGCGCGCAGAGCTGGGCAGTATCGGTGTGGGCCAGCGACCGGCCGCCGATGGTCGCGGTCTGGAACAGGCCGTCGCGGCGATGGGTGATGGCCGTGAGGTGGAACACGGGATTGCGCTTGAGCGCGCCGTAGTAGCCGAGGAACTCGCCGTATGGCCCTTCCGGCTCCACGTGGCCGCGTTCGTCGAAATAGCCCTCGAGCACGTACTCGGCGTCCGCGGGAACGAGGATGTCGTTGGTCACGCACTTGACGACCGGCAGGGGCGCGTCACGCAGCGACGCGACGAGCCCGAGTTCGTCCACCGGAAGCCGCATGGTGGCGGCGACATAATCGACCGGATGCGCGCCGACGACGAAGGCCACGGGCAGCGGCTTGCCCGTAGCGGCGCAGGCCTCGTAGATCGCCCGCAGGTCGCTCGGCGAGACCAGATCGACGCCGCATTCGCGGCGCCCGCGCAGCATCAGCCGGCGCACGCCGACGTTGGAGAGCGAGTTGCGCGGATCGATGACGTAATCGATGCCCGCGGAAATGTAGGGGCCGCCGTCGACACCATGCTGGAAATGAATCGGCAGCTTGGTGAAGTCTGCATCGTCGCCGGTGAGCACGACGTCCTGCACCGGCGCCTCGCGGCGCTCGACCTCGACGGTGACCGGCTTCTGACGCAGCCGGCGCTGGATCTCGGGCAGCAGCTTGTCCGGGGCGACCTCGAAGGCGCGCGCAAGCCGCGTGCGGCTGGCGAGGACGTTGCCGACGAGTTCCTGCTTCTCGGGGCCGGCGGCGCGGAAGAGGACGGCCCGGCGGTTGCCCTCCAGCGCCTGCGCGATATCGGCGAGATCGATCGGCTGCTCGCGGATCTCGAGCTCGTCGGTTCCGACGAGGCCGTCCAGGAACGTGCGCAGCCGGAATCGATCGAGATCGAGGTTGCTCGGCTTGCCTCCCACGGTCTTGGCGATCACGTTCATGGACCGACCTCCGATTTTTCTGCCGGCAATCCATAGAGTTTCGCGCGCCGGGTCAAGTGCGCGCCGGCGCAGAGTGCCATGCAGGACGCGGCAGCGCGCTGCCCACTGCGCGCCGATGAGAGGTTTCGGAGGGAGAAAGACGTAATCTTTGCGGCCCAGCGCCCGCGGCGGGCGGCACATGTGCGGATGAGAGATTTTGGAGGGAGCATGACATAATGTGCGCGGGCGAATGCTCTGACTTTTTCGCCCGCAGGGTTGGCACACTGCCCACATGACAGGTTTTGAGAGAGATGAGAGCCTATCGTGACGGGCAGCGGGCGACACACACCGACGGTTTCGGCAGCGACGCGAGCGCTGATCCACCGCCCGCAACAAAATCGCACGAGAGGAAAAAATCGCAGGCGGATCGCAGCGGTGGGATGCGTGGCCACATGCAGCCATCGGGCGCCGGCCGGGCCGCGGCGACACGGCGACGGCGCCACAGACGAGATCGACTTTGACAGCGGCTCCATGGCTGCTCCGCATGGGCAATCTGGTCGCGTAGCGGGTGGTCGGCGCGCATGGCCCCGCGGCGTACATGGCCGATGCTGCTTAGGACCGCCGACTATGGGCCGAGCCGCTAGCCAAGTCGACCGCGGTCGCAGCGCGATGGGAACTCTGCGGAAAATGCGGCCCTCTTCGCCCCAGCGACGAGCTATTCCCGTGATTGTCCCGACCGCTTAGAACTAACCACATTTTTGCTCACAGGGCAGACTGGCCGGTTCATGAAACTCGGATTTGAGGAAACGCAAAGCCCCTACGCCAGCCCATCTCAAAGCGCCCGGGCCTGGACCGAGCGCTGGGTGCGCGACTGGATGTTCTGCCCGAACTGCGGCGCGACCAACGTCGGCCAGTACGAAAACAATCGCCCGGTCGCCGACTTCTTCTGCCCTTCGTGCAGCGAAGAGTACGAACTCAAGAGCCAGAAAAACAAGTTCGGCGTGAAGATTTTGGACGGCGCTGCACGGACCATGCGCGAACGGCTGGCTGCGAGCAACAACCCCAACTTCCTCCTGTTGAACTACGACATCAAGAAACTGGCCGTTACGAATCTATTCGTTGTCCCCAAACACTTCTTCGTCCCCGAGATGATCGAAGAACGCAAGCCGCTGGCGGCGACGGCACGCCGCGCGGGCTGGATCGGATGCAATATCCTGCTCGGGCAAATTCCCGCCGCCGGCAAGATATTCATCGTCAAGGACGGCGAGCCGGCATCCAAGGACGCGGTGCTGGAACAATGGCGAAGAACGCTTTTTCTGAGGGAACAAAGCGTCGAGGCACGCGGATGGCTTGTCGAGGTGATGAAATGCGTCGAGCTTATCGGCCGGCCCGAATTCGCGCTCGACGACGTGTACGCGTTCGAAGCCAGACTCAGCGGCCTCTATCCCAACAATCGCCACGTGAAGCAGAAAATCCGGCAACAGCTTCAGGTGCTGCGCGACCGGCGATTCATCGATTTCGTGGGGCGTGGCTCCTATCGCTTACGACCGGTGGGCCGCTGATCCGGTTCTCCGATCTCGCATGGCTCGAACCATATTCGGCATGGTTGGCCGTGCTCATCCACATCGGGAAGGTCCTCCACGTCGCCATCGTAGTCGCAGATGCGGATCGGAAATGTATGACCCAGCGTCCATTGCACTTGGCCGCCGTGAACGCCGATCGTGATGTCTGGATGCTGCGGCCCTACAGTTAGCCTGTGAACCAGCGCGGCCACGCGGGAGCCTAGACCCGATTTGCCCCGAGCGATGGCAAACAGGGCGCCGAGAACGAGGGCACGCTCGCTCTCGCTTACTTTGATCCACATATCGGACATCGGCAGCTCCCTGTGGGCAGGCGGCAAGGCACGACTCAATGCTAACGCAGAAAGCGCCTCGGATCCGCTGTCTCGTGAGCCTTCCTCACCCCGCCGGCAGGATCACCGCGCGGCACTCGCCGAAGCCGATGCGCGCGGCGCCCGGCGCCTCGCAGTGGGCGCGGAAGATCACCTCGTCGCCGTCCTCCAGGAAGCCGCGCGTCTGGCCGCCGGGCAGCGCGAGCGGCTCGCGCGCGCCGCGCGTCAGCTCGAGCAGCGAGGCCCAGCTGTCCTTCGCTTCGCCCGAAACGGTGCCCGACCCCATCAGGTCGCCGATCTCGAGGTTGCAGCCGTTCGAGGTGTGGTGCGCGAGCATCTGCGCCACGGTCCAGTAGACGTCGGCGAAGGTGCCGTGGCTCAGGCGGTGCGGGGCGAGATGCTTGCTTCTCATCTGCTCGGTGAGCAGCAAGGCTTCGATGCGGATGTCGATGCCGCCCTGCGCGCGGTCGGCGGGATCGTCGAGGTGCGGCAGCGGCTCGGGATCGCCCGCCGGCCGCTTGAAGGCATGGGTGTGGAACGGGGCCACCGCCTCGGCCGTCACCACCCAGGGCGAAACCGTGGTGGCGAAATTCTTGGCGAGGAACGGCCCGAGCGGCTGATACTCCCAGGCCTGGATGTCGCGCGCCGACCAGTCGTTGAGCAGGCAGAACCCGAAGATGTGGTCCGCCGCCTGCCCGACCGGCACCGGCGTGCCGAGTTCGGACGGCGCGCCGACGTAGAAGCCGACCTCCAGCTCGTAATCGAGGCTGCGCGCGGGGCGATAGGCGGGCACGGTGTCGATCTGCGGCTTGGTCTGGCCGCGCGGCCGGCGCACCGGCGTGCCGCTCACGCGCACGGAGGACGCGCGGCTGTGATAGGCGACGGGCACGTATTTGTAGTTGGGCAGCAGCGGATTGTCGGGCCGGAAATTACGGCCTGCGTTGGTGGCGTGGAAGACCGACGCGTAGAAATCGGTGAAGTTCGGGATCTTCACCGGCAGCAGCAGCTCGGCATCGCTCATCGGCACGAGCGCGTCACGCATTGCGGCGCGATTGGCGCGCTCGTCGGTCGACAGGAGGTTCGAGAGCTGCGCGCGCAGCGCCGACCATGCCTCACGCCCGCAGGCCATCAGCTCGTTGAGCTGCGGCGCGCTGCATGCGGCGGCAGCCGATTCGGCCGCGCCGCCGAACAGCCCGACGATGGCGGAGACATCGACGATCTCGTCGCCGATGGCGACGCCGACGCGGCCCGCCTCCGCGCGGCCGCGCCGCCGGAACACGCCGAAGGGCAGGTTCTGGATCGGGAAATCCGGATGACCGTTGGCGCTGGCGAGCCAGCTCGTGCGCGCGGGATCGTGGGTCTCGTTGGTGGTGGTCATGGTTCGCCCTCAAGCCTTGTCGCGTGCATTCAGTGAAGTCAGCCGGTTGTCATCGCCCGTACAAGCGGGCGATCCAGTACCCCGCAGCCTTCGAGTTCAAATCTCGATCAACTCTCGGCCCCTCACCCGGCATGCTGCGCATGCCGACCTCTCCCCGCAAGCGGGGAGAGGTGGGGGCCGCGCCGTGTTGCACGCTCCGTGCTCGACCGCAAGCGCCGCCGCGACCTTGCAAACCGTCAGACCAGAAACCGTCCGCCGTCGCAGACCACTTTGATGCCCGTGCTCGTCTTCAGATAGAGGATGCATCCCATGATCGTGCTCGCGACATCCGCCGGCTCGACCACGCGCCTGAGCGGGGATTCGGCGGCGACCTTCTTGAGCGTCTCGTAGCTGCGGCCGGCGACGAAGTCGGTGTTCACCGCGCCGGGCGACACGCACATCAGGCGGATCTGCGGGCCGAGAGCGCGCGCCAGCGCCATGGTCATGGTGTCGAGCCCGGCTTTCGAGGCGACATAGGCGACGCTGCTGCCCGAGCCCGTGAAGCCGGAGATCGAGGAGACGTTGATCACGACGCCGTCGCCGCTCTCGCGCAGCAGCGGCGCGAAAGCGCGGATGGTGGCGAACGGGCCGCGCACGTTGGCGATCAGCACGGCGTCCATGAGCGCATCGTCGAGCGCCTCGAGGTCGGCGTGCGGCACCGGCTTCGTGAAGCCGGCGGAATTCACCAGGATGTCGCAGCGCCCATACGCGCTGCGCACGTCCTGCGCGGCCGCGCGCAGGGTTGCGGAATCCTCCAGCACCATGCGCTGCGCGCGGTGCCCGCCGCCGGCAAGCCTGCCGACGACCTCCTGCGCCCTCGCCTCGCCGCTGTTGTAGCCGACGACGACCGTGGCGCCGTGCTCGGCCAGCGCCTGTGCCGTCGCCGCGCCGATGCCGCTCGATGCGCCGGTCACGACGGCGACCTTGCCCTGCAGTGGGGTCGTCATATCACGCTGCTCTTTCGGACGTGCCGCCAAGAATTGGAAGCCGCGTTACTCTGACACTGACCATAATCATCGCTCCTAGAGCCCCTCACCCGGCATGCTACGCATGCCGACCTCTCCCCGGCGGGGAGAGGTGGGGGCCGCGCCGAGTGTTGTATTTCGTGCCCGCCCCGAAATGCCGACGCGCAGCCTCACCGAACGGTCTTTGGTCAATGTCCAGCATCGCCTTGCCACTTGCCGACCTCTCCCCCAAGGATTCTTCTGTCGCGCCGCGGACTTCGCTCGACGGCGCGACAAAAAAGACCGGGAGAGGTCGCGAGCGAAGCGAGCGGGTGAGGGGGTGCAGAACTCTCCATGAACGGAGCAATCACCCCGGGAAGTGCTTGTTGAGTCCCTGCCAGCCCTCGAAATAGTCCTGCTGCAGCTCGGACGATTCCATCGCGTAGCGGGTGAGGCGCATGGCGAAGCGCGTCTCGAACATGAACGCCATGGTGTCGCCGAGCTTCTGCGGCTTGAGGTCGGCCTTGCTCGCGCGCTCGAAAGTCTCGGCGTCCGGACCGTGCGCGGACATGCAGTTGTGCAGGCTCGCGCCGCCCGGCAGGAAGCCCTCCGCCTTGGCGTCGTACTCGCCGTAGACGAGGCCCATGAACTCGCACATCACGTTGCGGTGGAACCAGGGCGGGCGGAACGTGTCCTCGCCGACCAGCCAGCGCGGCGGGAAGATCACGAAGTCGGCGTTGGCGACGCCGCGCGTGTCCGACGGCGCGGTGAGCACCGTGAAGATCGACGGATCGGGATGATCGTAGCTGATCGTGCCGATCACCATGAAGCGCGCGAGGTCGTATTTGTAGGGCGCGTAGTTGCCGTGCCACGCCACGACGCTGAGCGGCGAGTGCTTCATCTCCGCGGCCCACAGGTTGCCCTGGAACTTGGCGACGAGCTGGCACGGGGCTTCCTTGTCCTCGAAGGCGGCGACCGGCGCCTCGAAGTCGCGCGGATTGGCGAGGCCGTTGGCGCCGAGGGGGCCAAGCTCGGGCAGGCGGAAGGCCTGGCCGTAGTTCTCGCAGATGTAGCCGCGCGAGGGACCGTCGGGCAGTTCGACCTTGAAGCGCAGGCCGCGCGGGATCACGGCGATCTCGCCGGGCTTCGCCTCGACGATGCCGAGTTCGGTGACGAGCACCAGCCTGCCCTGCTGCGGCACCAGCAGCATCTCGCCGTCCGCATTGTAGAAATAGCGGTCGGTCATCGAGCGGTTGGCCGCATAGACATGCGCGGCCACGCCCGCCTGCATCGCGGCATCGCCGTTGCCGCCGACGGTGATGATGCCGTCGACGAAGTCGGTCGGCTTGGTCGGGATCGGGAACGGGCTCCAGCGCAACTGCGAGGGCGTGGCGTCCACCTCGCCGAACGGCGCGGTGCGGATCAGGCCGTTGTCGATGCGCGAATAGGGGCGGTGCATCACCGACGGGCGGATGCGATAGGTCCAGCTGCGGCGGTTCTCGCCGCGCGGCGCGGTGAACGCGGTGCCGGAGATCTGCTCGGCATAGAGCCCGAGCGGCGGGCGCTGTGGGCTGTTGCGCCCGATCGGGAGCGCGCCCGGGCGCGCCTCGCTCGCGAACTCGTTGCCGAAGCCGGTCTGATACTGCAGCGCGGGCCGCGTCGCCGCCGCGCGGCCGCCTTCCTTCACTTTCAGAGCGTCGAGATTCTGGGCCATGGGTGCCTCTCCCATCATGAACCGGCGCGCGTCCGGCCGCGCGCCCACCTTTGCCCACCAGAATCCCGCCATTTGCAGCGGGTGTCCAGCGGTTCGCGCGCGCAGGGCGCATACCGGAAAAGACAGCCGTCACAAGATCATGTTGCCGGCGGGCGACCGGCCGCAGGCTACAGGCGCTCGGCCAGGAACCGGATCAGGCGGGGGGCGAGGAACCCGGTGAAACTGCCCGGCTCGTCGATGGGGTCGCCGGTCCAGTAGTGCGGCGCGCCCTGCACGACCGCCGTGCGCGCAAAGAAGCCGGCCTGCTTGAGCGCGAGCAGGAACGGCTCCGACTGCTCGCGCACGTTGACGAGGTCGTCCTGCGTGCCCCAAGAGAGGAACACCGCGACCTTGTTGTTGGCATAGGTCGCGTAATTGACCGGCGAGGCCTCGAAGTAGAGCTTGCGGTCCTGCATCGGCGGGCAGCCGAGGAAGATCTCCGTGGCGTTGTCGCCCGGCGTCTGCCGGTTGAAGTCGTTCCAGTTGGCGACCATGTCGTAGACGCCGAACACGCCGGCGAGGACCTTGACCTTGGCATCGGCGTCCGCGTGCTTGTCCTTCGGATAGGCCCCAAGGAAATGGCCCGACTGGGTGCCGAGCGCGACGAGCGATGAGAGATGTGCGCCCGCCGACGCGCCGAGCAGGCCGATCCGGTTCGGATCGATCCGCAGCGTGCCCGCCTCGCCGCGGATGTATTGCACGGCGGCAACGATGTCGTGCACCGCGCCGGGCCAGGTCGGCTTGCCCTTGGCGGCGAGGCGATAGCTGACGCTGAACACGGCGATGCCGCGCGCCGCGAGATGCTGGCCCCAGTTGTGGAAGGAGCCACGCGCGCCGACCCGCCAGCCGCCGCCATGCACGGCGATGATCACAGGATGCGGCCCTGCGCTCTCCGGAAGGAAGAGGTCCCCCGCAAGCTCGACCCCATCGTGCGTGCAATAGACCACGCCATGGCGCGTCTCGAACGGCTCCGCCATTCCGCATTCTCCTTTATTTCTTCTGGATCATGATCTGGTCCGAAAACCGGTGCCCACTTTTCGGGATCATGATCGTTTCTTCTGGATCATGATCTTGTCCGAAAACCGGTGTCCACTTTTCGGGATCATGATCCTTCGAGCTTGATCCTGAGCGCGTTCATGACCAGCGCCGTGCCGTAGTAGGAGCCGATCGCGAACGTCAGCTCCATGATCTGCTGCGGCGTGAAGACCTGTTCCATGGCCGCGAAGGTGGCGTCGCTGACGTCTCCGCAGTTGCAGGTCTCGTCGGTGTAGGCGAGCAGCGCCCGCTCTTTTTCGTCGAACAGGCCGCTCGTCCGCCAGTTCTCCAGGGCGTCGAGCTTCTCGCGCGAAAATCCTTCGGCCAGGAGCATGGGCGCGTGCTGCTGCACTTCGTACACGCCCTTGGCGTGCTGCGCGGCGCGCACGATGGCGATCTCGATGTAGAGCCGCGCCACCGACGTCTCGTTGCGCAGCGAATATGCCATCTGCGCGGACGCGCGGCTCAGCTTGGGCGCGTGGCCGAACACGTGGTGGATGTTGAGGATCCGGCCCATGCGCTTGAGCCGGTCCTGGAACAATTCCTCCACCTCCGGCGGCAGAGGTCTCGGCAGCGGCGGCAGGCGCGAGACGCGGCCGTCGCCGGCGTTATTGTCTTGCGTGGACATGTTACTACCCCGGCAACGACGGACGGACACTGTCGAGCGTCATGGGTCAGGCCACCTGAGCGAAGCGGCCGCGGCCGAACATCCGGTCCTTGTTCTCGTCGGTCGCCTTGTCGCGCTCGGACGTGATCTTGCTCACGATGTCGATCATGCGCTTGGCGGCGGGACGCTCGGCGATGGCCTTGAACCAGCGCGCGATGTTGGGGTTGTCGGCGTCCTTGACGCCCCAGGCCTCGCGGTTGCGCGTCCAGGGGAAGGTCGCGATGTCGGCGATGCCATAGTCTTCGCCGCCCATGTAGGGCGCCTCCCCCAGACGCTTCTCCAGCACCTCGTAGCACCGCCGCATCTGGGTGGTGTAGCGGCTGACCGAGTAGTCGTTGCCGGGCGGCGCAAACATCTTGTAGTGCACGTACTGCCCGAACATCGGCCCGACGTTGCACATCTGGAACATCATCCATTGCAGCGCATCGAAGCGCGCACGCGGGTCCTTCGGCAGGAACTTGCCGGTCTTTTCGGCGAGATACATCAGGATCGCGCCGGACTCGAACACGGTGCAGGCCTTGCCGCCCGGCCCGTCGTGATCGACGATCGCGGGCACCTTGCCGATCGGGTTGACCTTGAGGAACTCGGGACTGAACTGCTCGCCCTTCCAGACGTCCACCTTCACCTGACGATACGGGAGCTCGCACTCCTCGAGCATCAGGAAGACCTTCTGCACGTTGGGGCTGGTGAGGCAGTAGAGATCGATCATGGGGGGACATCCGGCTGGCGTGAGGGTGGCACAGCCTAGTGATGCCGCCGGGCGGATGACAAGGGCGGCCGGCGCATGGAACGGATGACGGAAGGCGCGACGACGCACTGCACTCGGGAGACCGCGGCCATGCCTCACATTGGGTCCTGAATCCCCTCACCCGCTCGCTTCGCTCGCGACCTCTCCCCGGCGGGGAGAGGTGGGCTGGGGCACGGCCATCGCACCACACTCGTTCACCGCTCACGGCGACTCTGCAGCACAGCGAAGGCCGCGGCGCGAAGAAAAGACCGGGGAAGGTCGCCGCGCGCAGCGCGGCGGGTGAGGGGAATCAGACCTCGGCGGATGGACGTGCAGTTTCGTACGTTGCTAGGCACGATCGCGGTGGGAGATCTCGATGACGCGGGCCCGCTGCGCGATCTGCTGCATGAGGGCGTCGGCGGCGGCACGGTTCGCGGCGTCGAGGTTGGCGTCCCATTCGTCGAACAGATAGACCGCCGCGTCGGTGTAGCGCGTGATCTCCTGCAGCGACTTGAGCTGGCGCTCGCCGGAGGAGAAGCCGATCTTCTTCTTCGGAGGCGGCTTGGCCTCCTCGCCCAGCTCGGCGAGCAGCTCGGGATCGACCTCGTCGACATCGACGCCTTCCGGATCGACGCCCTCGGCGAACTTGAAGGCGAGGCGGTCGGTCGTCGGCCAGTAATAGGCCTTGTTCTTGATCTCGGCCTTGAGCGCGGCCAGCAGCGTCGATTTGCCCGAGCCGTTGCCGCCGCGCACGTTGATGCGGCCGGTCTGGCTGGCGAACACGAGCTTCAAGGCATCCTCGAGCGAGGCGACGGAGACCTGCCGGTCGCCCTCGCGCAGGACGATGCGGTCGAACTTCATGCGCGCGTCGTAGTTCGGGTCGGAGGCGGGCAGCATGTTGTCGACGACGCCGCCGATGCGCGCCCAGATCGCCACCATGTCGTTCCACCCGGCGGCGAGCGAATACATGTCCTTGGTCATCTCCATCTGGCGCGGCAGCGTCGCCGCCAGCACCACGAGCACCTCGGTGTCGCCGGCGTTCTGGACCGCGACCATCACGATCGCGGCGAAGATGATGGCAAGGCCGAGGATGCCGCTCATGGAGCTCAGCCCCTCGCGCCACATGATGGCCCTGATCTGCGCGACCAGCGCGTCGCGCAGGCGCACCTTGAAGCCCGCGAGCCAGAGCCGCAGGTTGTAGCGGTTGCCGGCGAAGACGTTGTCCCAAGCGGTGTAGCCCTGCGCCGTCATGCGGTTGGTCATCCGCTGGTTCTCGAGATAGGCGTGCGCCAGCGGACGGCGCGCCACGATCTGCAGCAGGATCAGCGCGGTGAAGGCGGCGCCGTAGGCGACCGGGAAGCTGGTGTCGATCTCGCTGCCGAGCACCGCCGTGTTGAACACGAGATGCAGCGCGAGCTTGAGGTCGGCTTCGAGCTCGTAGACGAGCTGGAAGTAGATGTGGAAGGTCTCGCCGGTGAGGAAGGGCTCGACCACCTCGCGCGTGCCCTTCTCATGCAGCAGCCGGGTCTGGTGGCGGTTGCCGCGGGCGAACCATTGCATGTAGCGGCCGAACCCGCGGAAGCCGGCGCGCTCGGCGTAGATCCAGCTGACCATGCCGACGATGTAGGCCGTCGACTGTACCCCCAGGATCCACAGCAGATCGCCGGTCAGGAAGTCGTCGTTGGCGACGTCGCGGCCGGCCTTGATGATGAGGTAGGTGGTGGCCGCCGTGAGCAGCGCTTCCAGCGTGAGCAGCGCCACCATGAAGTAGAAGGAGCGTCCCAGGATGAGCTTGGCCAATGCCCAGCGCGTGACTCTGGAACGAGGAACTGGACCGTCAGGCATTGGTCGGGAATCGCATGGGTTCGAGCTGCCGCGCGCCGGTCATAGCACTTTTTCAACGGGCCGCTCAGGGACCGCATCATTTTCCGTAAGTGGCTGTAATTACATCACTTTCAGTCCATGGGGCGTGGACGGGCGGCCGCGCTAACTTCTGCGGGCGCGGGCGCGCGACCGGAAACGCTCCATGGGCTTTTGCACCCCCTCACCCGGCACGCTGCGCATGCCGACCTCTCCAAGCTTCTTGTCGCGCCGTCGAACGAAGTCCCGCGGCGCGACAACAGAAATTCGGGGAGAGGTGGGCTGTGGCAGCTCCATCGCATCACATCAATTCAGAGCTCACGGCGCCTGCAACCGCGGCGAAGTCCCGGCGACGATCAGAATTTGGGGGAGAGGGGGAGAGCGGAGTCGCGGCCCGGCGGTGCCCCGCGGGAGCACCAATCTTGTTGCGGGTCTGCTCATGCGCCGCCGCAGGCACGGTCCCCACCTCTCCCCACCGGGGAGAGGTCGCCGCGCGTAGCGCGGCGGGTGAGGGGGAATCAGGCCTCGCTGGAATGCCGGTGAATGGCTTCGAGAACGCCCTGCAGATTATCGCAGATGTCCACGTTGCTGACGCGCATCACGTGAAAGCCGAGGGGTTCGAGAACCAGCCTCCGTTCGGCATCGTGCGCGAGTTCGCGAGCGGAACCGTGAGTGACGCCGCCGATTTCCACGATGAGCCCCATAGGCTTTTGCACCCCCTCACCCGGCATGCTGCGCATGCCGACCTCTCCCCGGTGGGGAGAGGTGGGCTGTGGCAGCTCCATCGCATCACATCAATTCAGAGCTCGCGGCGCCTGCAACCGCGGCGAAGTCCCGGCGACGATCAGAATTTGGGGACAGGCGCACTTCGCGGCGCGGCCGTGCGCCGCCGCCACATCACGCGGCCGGGCGCGCCGCCTCCACCGTATAGTTGGCCGGGGTGCCGCGCGGGGTGATGCCGGTCGGATTGACGCTGGTGATGGAATAATAGCTGATCACGTAGTAGCGCGGGCGCACGGTGGCGGCGACGCCGGGCACCTCCAGCAGCATGTTCATGTAACGGAACAGCGCCGGATAATCGGCGATGCGCTGGCGGTTGCACTTGAACAGCGAGAAGTACACCGCATCGAAGCGCAGCAGCGTCGGCAGCAGCCTCCAGTCGGCCTCGGTGATCTGGTCGCCGACGAGCGCACGCTGGCGCGACAGCCGCGCCTCCAGCTCGTCGAGCGCGGCGAACAGCTTGTCGTAAGCCTCGTCGTAGGCGGCCTGCGACTTGGCGAAGCCGCAGCGATAGACGCCGTTGTTGATGTTGTCATAGACGAAGGCATTGATGCGATCGATCTCGGGCCGCAGCGTCTGCGGATAGTAGTCGGTGTCGTCGCCGGCGATGCCGCGGAACTCGCTGTTGAGCATGCGGATGATCTCGGACGACTCGTTGTTCACCACCCGCTTGGTCTTCTTGTCCCAGAGCGTCGGCACGGTGACCTTGCCGGTGTAATGCGGCTCGCTCGCGGCGTAGGCCTGATAGAGATGGCGGAAGCCGTTGATGGTGTCGGGCAGGCAGTCGGGAAACTTCGGATTGGCCTCGTAGGTCCAGCCGCCCTCGCGCAGCCCGGGGATCGCGTGCGAGATGGTGATCGCGTGCTCGAGCTTCTTGATCGCGCGATAGATGATGACGCGGTGCGCCCACGGGCAGCTGTGCGCGACGTAGAGGTGATAGCGCCCGGCCTCGGCCTGGTAGCCGGACGAGCCGTCGGCGGTGATTCGGTCGCGGAAGACGCTGTCGATGCGCTCGAAGGTGCCGGCCTTGCCGGTCTCCGCCGGCGGATTGCCGTCCACCCACTTGCCGTCCAGGAGATAACCCATTGCGCGCCCCTCGCTTCACGTGTGCCGCGCAACCTATCGCAGCGCGCGAGGCCCGTGAACATGCCGGACGGCAGGCGTCATCACGTGTTCGTGGGGGAGCAAGCCTTCGGACCGTCATGCCCGCGAACGCGGGCATCCAGTAGCCACCGGCGCTGCGGCATCATCACCGACGCCGCGGTGTACTGGATCATCCGCTTTCGCGGATGATGACAACCGAGAGGGCGGCGCGTAACGGCTTCGATCTCTGGCCTCTCCGCTGTCATGCCCGCGAACGCGGGCATCCAGTAGCCACCGGCGCTGCGGCATCATCACCGACCCCGCGGTGTACTGGATCATCCGCCGGAGCCGGTGCCCGGGCGAGCCGGAGGCGCGACCCGGGACGGATGATGACAACCGGGAGGCCTGTGCTTACGACGGCTGAGAGACCGGAGCTTAGGTCTTGTCCGCAGCGCCGTCGTCGCGGCGTTTGCCGAGCACGACATCGGTGGCGTCGCCGAGCCTGGGTGCGCTGTTGCGCAGCGGCGGCCGCTCGCCGTCGAAGGAGAGCGGCAGACCCATGAGCGAGAGCCCGCCGTCGGGCGTCTGCTGCAGCATGCCGAGCGCCTGGCTCTGCGGCTCGTCCAGCACCTCCGCGATCGTGAGCACGGGCGCGCAGGGCACGGCCGCCGCATCGAGCAGCGCCTGCCAGTGCGCGCGCGGAGCCGCCGCGATCGCCTGCGCCACCAGCGCATTGATGGCGGCGCGGTTGACCACGCGGTCGGGGTTGGTGCGAAAGCGCGCATCCTGCGCCCATTCGGGATGGCCGAGCGCGGCGGCGAGCCGGGAGAACTGGCCGTCGTTGCCGGCGGCGATCACCAGCCAGCCGTCGGAGGCCTCGAACGCGCGGTAGGGCGCGAGCGCGAGGTTCTCGCTGCCCATGCGGCGCGGCACGCGCTGCGAGGCGAGATACTGCGCGGTCGGCACCGCCATCCAGTGCAGCGCGGTCTCGTAGAGCGAGCCGTCGACGACGCAGCCGCGGCCGGTTGCGGTGCGCCGGTGCAGCGCCGCCAGCGCGCCGATGATCAGCCACATGCCGGTGCCCTTGTCGATGATCGCCGGGCCGACGCGCACCGGCTCGTCGCCGTCGTGGCCGGTGATGCTCATGATGCCGCCGAAGGCCTGCATCAGCGGATCGTAGCCGGGCTTGTCGGCGCGCGGGCCGCGCGCGCCGAAGGCGGCGAGGTTGCAGTAGATCAGCGAGGGTTTCTCGGCGGTGAGCGAGGCGGCGTCGAGCTTGAACCTGTCTACCACGCCGGCGCGCAGGTTCTGCACCACGATGTCGGCGCGCGCCAGGATGAAGCGGCGCAGCGCCGCGCGCTCCGTCTCGTTCTTCAGGTCGATCGCCACCGAGCGCTTGTTGCGGTTGAGCGCGACGAAATTCATGCCGTCGCCGTTGAAGAACGGCGGCCCCCAGGCCCGCGCGTCGTCGCCGCCGCGCGGGTTCTCGACCTTGAACACCTGCGCCCCGAGCTCCGCCAGGATCATCGTCGCCGTCGGGGCGGCGACGCTGGTGCCGAGCTCGACCACGACGAGCCCGGCGAGCGGCTGGGCGGCACTGTTGTCGGTCACGCAGGTCCCCGCGGCTGGAGTTGCCACGTTCAATTCCGGACGGCCAGCCATGTCAACAAGGGGTTTGCCGGCAGGCGGACGAGCGCGACATAATGAACGCGCGAGCCCGTCAGCGAAGCGGGCCGCAGGGAGACGCCGGGATGGGACTGACAGCGGACATCGGCCGCTTTGTCTCGGACATGCGCTACGAGCGCGTGCCGGCGGAAGCGGTGCCGATCGCGTGCCGCGGCTTCACCGACTGCATCGGCGTGCTGCTCGCCGGCCTGCGCGAGCCGGTCACCGCGATCGTCGCGCGCGCGGCCGGATACGGCCGGGCGGCCGAGACCCTCGCCGACTTCTCCGCGCCGCCCCTGCCCGCGCCCGACATGGCGCTGATCTACGGCACCGCCGGCCATGCGCTCGACTACGACGACACCGGGCTCAACGGCCACCCCAGCGCCGTGCTGGCGCCGGCGATCCTCGCGCAGGCGCAGGAGACCGGCGCCGGCGGCAAGGCGATGATCGCCGCCTATGTGGCGGGCTACGAGATCTGGGCGGAGTTCTGCGCGCGCGAGACGGACTCGCTGCACCAGAAGGGCTGGCACCCCTCGGCCGTGTACGGAACCGTCGCCGCCGCGGGCGCGGCCGCCGTGCTGCGCGCGCTCGACGCGGAGACGGCGGCGCGCGCGATCGGGATCGCGGCCTCGCTCGCGTCCGGGGTGGTGTCGAACTTCGGCTCGATGACGAAACCGTTCCACCTCGGGCGCACGGCGCAGTCGGCCCTGCTCGCGGTCCGCTACGCGCAGGCCGGGCTCACGGCGGCGCCCGACGCGATCGAGCACGAGCTCGGCTTCCTGCGCGCGGTCTCGCCGCGCGGCGAGGTCGATACGGCGCGCCCGGCGCAGCTCGGGGCGCGCTGGCGCATCGTGCAGTCCGGCATCAACGTGAAGCTCTATCCGATGTGCTTCGGGGCGCACCGCATCCTCGACGCCATGATCGACCTTTGCCGCACGCATCGCGTCGAGGCGGGCGGGATCGCGGCGGTGGACGTGGAGCTTGCCGAGAACTCCGTGAAGGTGCTGCGCAACGCACGCCCGCAGACCGCGCTCGAAGCCAAGTTCAGCGCACAGTTCGCCCTCGCCGCCGCCGCGATCGCGGGACGCTGCTCGGAGGCCGAGGTGGCGACGCCGTTCGTGCAGCGCGCCGACGTGCAGGGCTTCTTCGGCAAGGTGCGCATCCATCCGGTGGCGGAGACCGATCCGCAGGAGCCGACGCGCTCGCCCTTCGACCGCGTCACCGTCACGCTGACCGACGGGCGCCGCATCGCCTCGGAGCCGGTGCAGTATCCGCGCGGGCATCACCGGCGCGGCGTCGAGCGCGAGGTGCTGTGGCAGAAATTCTCCGACTGCGCGGCGAAGGTGGTCGAGAGGCCGCGCGCGCTGGCGCTGTTCGAGGCGTTGCAGGACCTGCCGTCGCTCGCCGGCGTGCAGGACCTGCGCGCGCCGCTCGCGCCGGCCGCGGAGTGAGCGAGGTTCGACGGATCGGCGGCGGCACGCCGCCGGACGAGACAAGAAGGCCGGCCCCCGCCGGCCAACATGGGAGGGTACAATGCCGCTACCGTCGCGGGCGCTCGCGCGCCTCGCCGTCCTCGTGCTCGCGCTCGCCGCACCGCTCGCGGCCAGCGCCGACGATTATCCCAACCGGCCGATCACGGTGCTGGTCGGCTTCCCGCCGGGCGGCTCGACCGACGCCGCCATGCGCATCCTGCAGGATCCGATGGCGCAGGCGCTCGGCCAGAGCATCATCATCGACAACCGCGGCGGCGCGGGAGGCACGCTTGCCGCCGCGATGGCGGCGAAGGCCAAGCCCGACGGCTACACGCTGCTCTACACGGTCAACGCGTCGCTGACGATGAACATGTACATGCAGAAGAACTTCCCGTTCGACTCCAAGACCGCATTCGAGCCGATCGGCCTTGCCTCCGACGTGGTGCTGATGCTGGCGGTCAACTCCAAGCTGCCGGTCAAGACGGTGCAGGAGCTCGTCGACTACGCGCGCAAGAACCCGGGCAAGCTGTCCTACGGCAGCGCCGGCGTCGGCTCCGGCCATCACATCTGCGGCGAACTGCTCAAGCAGAAGACCGGCATCGATATCGTGCACGTACCCTACCGCGGCGGCGGCCCGGCCACGCAGGACCTCGTCGCCGGCAACATCCAAGTGGCGTTCGGCACCCTGCCCGCGCTGCTGCCGCACGTCGCGAGCGGATCGATCAGGATCATCGCGTCGGCGGAGAAGGGCCGCGTGCCCGGCTTCCCCGACATTCCCGCGATCAACGAGACGATCCCGGGCGTGATCAACATCGGCTGGAGCGGCATGCTGGCGCCCGCCGGCACGCCCAAGCCGGTGATCGAGAAGGTGCACGCGGCAATGACCGCCGCGGTGAAGATGCCGGACGTCGCCGACAAGATGAAGACGCAGGGGCTGATCGCGCGCACCGCCACGCCCGACGAGTTCCGCAAGCTGCTCGTCGCGGAGATCGACTACTGGGGCAAGGTCGTCCCCTCGATCGGCATCAAGCCGGAGTAGTCCGGCCGAGCACCGCCGCGCCGGCTCCCTCCCAGGAGCCGTGCGCGAGCCAGTGGTCGAGCATCCACAGCCGGTCGCAGCCCCAGATCGGCTCGCCGTCGGCGATGAAGAACGGCGTGCCGAACACGCCCCGCCCGACCGCTTGGTCGACGGCATCGTGCAGCGCCTGCTTGCCCTCCGGCGAGGCGACGACGGCGGCGAGCTCGGCGGCATCGACGCCGAGCGCGGCGGCCTCCTCGGCGACCGCCTCCACCGGCGTGATGTCGCGGCTCTCCGCCCACAGCCGCCTGAAGATGCGGTGCGCGAAGGCCACCGCCAGCTCAGGGTCGCGCGACTTGAGCCAGAGGAACGCGCGCGCCGCCGCCAGCGAGTTGCCTCCCCTGTGCGTGTGGTAGCGGAACGGCACGCCGTAGATCGCGGCCATGCGCGCGCCGTCGTGGAACAGGTAGTCCTTCTTGAGCGGCGTCTCGGGCAGCGGCTTGAGGCCCATGATCTTCATCACGGTGACGCCGAGCAGCACCGGCCGCCAATTCACGGTCCGCCCATGACGCGCGGCCACGGCCTCGACCTGGGTCGAGCCGATGTAGGCATAGGGCGAGATGAAGTCGAAGTAGAAGTCGATCGGCGCTTTGCTCATGTCGCAACCCTCACGTGCGAGGGGGATAGCGCCCCGCGCCGCGCGGCGCCAGTGCTGATCTTCTTGCGCATGATCCTTTCCGAAAACCGGTTCCCACTTTTCGGGATCATGCTGGGGCACCTTGCGCGCGCGCGCCAAGCCGCCGAAACTGCGCCGCAAACGGGAGGGCTTTTCCATGGGGCTGCTGGACGGCAAGGTCTGCGTGATCACCGGCGGGGCCGGCAGCGTGGGACTGGCGAGCGCGCGGCTGTTCGTGCGCGAGGGCGCCAGGGTCATGCTGGTCGACCTGCGCGAGGCGGACCTCGCGCGCGCCGCGGCCGAGATCGGCGGCGGGGCCGTCGCGACCCGCACGGCCGACGTCTCCAGGGTCGAGGACGTCAAGGGCTACATCGACGCCACCGTGAAGCAATTCGGCAAGATCGACGTGCTGTTCTCCAACGCCGGCAACCAGGGCGTGGTCACGCCGGTCACGGACTATCCCGAGGACGTGTTCGATTCCGTCATCGCCGTGCACGTGCGCGGCGCGTTCCTCGCGTGCAAGTACGGCCTGCCGCAGATGAACGACGGCGGCAGCATCATCATCACCTCGAGCATCGTCGGCGTGCGCGGCGACGGCGGCGGCGCCTGCGCCTACGTCACCGCCAAGCATGCGCAGGTCGGGCTGATGCGCAGCGTCGCCAAGGGCGCCGCCCGCCGCAACATCCGCGTCAATACGCTGCACCCGGGCCCGATCGACAACGAATTCCAGCTGCGCATCGAGCAGGGCATCACCAAGCTCGCCGGCCGCGACGGCACGGAGCTGCTCAACGAGGCGATCCCGCTGCACCGTCACGCCCGCCCCGACGAGGTGGCGCGCTCCGCGCTCTACCTCGCCTCCGACCTGTCGAGCTTCACCACCGGCGCGACGCTGCTGGTCGACGGCGGCATGAGCGCGTGACGGAGATATCATCCAATGGGCCTTCTGGACGGAAAGATCTGCATCGTGACCGGCGGCAGCGGCAGCGTCGGCATGGCGAGCGCCCGCACCTTCCTGCGCGAGGGCGGCGAGGTCATGGTCGTCGACCTGCGCGAGGCGGACGTGAAGCGCGCGACGGATGCGCTGGCCAGCCCGAACGTCGCAGGCTTCGCCGCGGACGTGTCGGACGCGGCGCAGACCAAGGCCTACATCGATGCGACGGTAAGTCGCTGGGGCAAGATCGACGTGCTGTTCTCCAATGCCGGCAACCCAGGCCAGGCGGCGCCGCTGACCGAGTATCCGGAGGACGTGTTCGACAAGACGCTGGCGATCCATGCCCGCGGCGCCTTCCTCGCCTGCAAGTACGGCATCCCGCAGATGAACGACGGCGGCAGCATCATCATCACCTCGAGCCTTGCGGGCGTGCGCGGCGGCAACGGCGGGAACATCAGTTACATCACCGCCAAGCACGCGCAGATCGGTGTGATGCGGGCGGCCGCCCGAGCGGCGGCGGCGCGCAACATCCGGGTGAACTCGCTCAATCCCGGCCCGATCGACAACGCATTCCAGACCAATATCGAGAACGCCATCACCAAGATGACCGGCGTTAACGCGACGGAGCTGTTCAACTCGCAGATTCCGCTCAAGCGGCACGGCCATCCCGACGAGATTGCCGGGGTGGCGCTGTTTTTGGCCTCCAGCCTGTCGAGCTTCGTGACCGGCGCGGTGCTGATGGCGGACGGGGGAATGACCAGCTAGTGGTCGTTAGAACCCGCAACGTCGAGGTCTTTTCCCGTACCAGTTCGTTGTGGTGACAACATGGATACAACAGCCGGAATTCGTTCAGATTGGTGCCTCAACATCCCATTCTGGCGCTACTTCGGCATTGTCATCGTGCTCGCACTGGTCGTAAGGATTGCACTCTCAGCGCTTCGTGCTCCTAAACTCGCCTACGAAGCCAAAGGGTCGTTCCGAACTTATTTTGTCATGTTTTTCAGAACCTTTTCGGGGTTCCATCCAAAGCTTCCAGGGTCCGACCCAAAAGGAGAGGGACTTCCGCCAGACTATTGGTACCCTTTCTTTCTTGGCGTGCTTGAACTGACGGCGTATCCGATCCTGATCGCGATCAACGCGCAGACCGGAATTGGCGCTTGGATCGCGCTCAAAGCCCTGGCCCAATGGAAGGTTTGGGCAGAAGATCGCGCCGTCTTTAATCTGTTTCTGATAGGGAACGCGATGAATGTGCTTTTGGCGTTCCTTGTGCTGAAGCAATTTGTTTCGTGAAAATAGGATTCTGTATTGGCCGGGTGAGGCATATTGTTTGTTTGTGCTTCCGAAGCATCGACGCCCGGCTCGACACCAGATTGTACAGACCGGGCGATTCCTGCTATCTCATTGGCGCCAGACAAAATAAACGACGACATATGAACGGAGGGCGGCCCAAGGCCGCGCATGCATCATGACGATCGACATGCACTCGCACTGGTTCCCGGAAAAGCTCGCGGACGCGTTCCGGCAGCGCAAGACCAAGCCGATGATCCACACCAAGGACGGCGTCGAGTACATGGAATCGATGTTCTCCGCGCCGTTGCGCCTGGAGAACCTCGACAAGCGCATCGCCGAGATGGACCGCACCGGCGTCGACCGCGGCGTGATCTCGCTCACCACCGTGTTCGGCGTCGAAGGCCTGCCGCCGGACGAAGCGATCCCGCTGTGCCGGACCAACAACGACGGCCTGGCCGAAGTCTGCGCCAAACATCCCGACCGCTTCTCGTTCCTCGCCAGCCTGCCGGTCGGCGACATCGACGCGGCGATCGCCGAGTTCGAGCGCGCCATGACCCTGCCCGGCTGCGTCGGCGGCCTGCTCCCGGGTGACGGCTTCCTGTCGCTCAAGCGCGCCGAGCGCTTCCGGCCGCTGCTCGAGACGATCGACCGCTACAGCGCCATGGTGCTGGTGCACTACGGCAAGACCGCCAACGACACCGATCCGATCAAGGTCGACGCTTCCGACAACGGCCATCCGCGCATGGGCACGCTCGACATGCAGGCGCGGCTCTCGCAGAACATGATCACCTTCTGCCTGACCGACTACATGAAGTCGTTCCCCAACCTGACGCTGCTCAGCCACAACCTCGGCGGCAACATCCCGTTCGAGATCGAGCGTATGGACCACCGCACCATGATCGACCTGCCGCCGGGCAGCGAGCTTCCGTCGAAGAAGTTCCGCGTTGCGCCGGTGCTCGTCGACTGCAACTCGCTCGGCGCGCGCGCGATCGAACTCGCGGCCGAAGTCTACGGCGCCGACAAGATCGTGTTCGGCTCCGACGGCACCGCTTTCGGCATGGAGTGGACGCAGAAGGCGATCAACGAGTCGCGGCTCGATGAAAGCGAGCGCGAGGCCATCCGCCACACCAACGCCGCGCGCGCCATCGCCAAGGTCAAGCGGCCGGTGCAGGTCGCGGCCGAATAGCACGCGCACCTCTCGAATGAAAAAGGGCGCCCACGCGGGCGCCCTTTGCTTTTGGCCGTCTAGCACGTGCGTTGGACTTCGTCTTCAGCGCAGCGGTGTACTGGATCATCCGCCTTCGCGGATGATGACGACCGAGAGGCCGGTCGGCGACGGAGCCGCCGTCCGGGCGCGACTGGACACAGGCGGGACCGGCCTACGGCTGATACAGGATCTTCGCCGGATCGGGGTTGCCCTTGATCGCGCCCTGCTCCTTGGCGAGATCGATCCAGAACTTCACCTGCTGCGGCGTGATGTCCACCGCGAGATTGGGCGGCGGCAAGGAGGACACGACCTGCTGTGGCAGCTTGGTGTACTTGGCGATCGCGGCGTAGACCGCATCCTTGTGCGCCTTGCCGTACTCGACGGCCTCCTTCATGGCCACGCGCATCTTCTTGACCGTGTCCTGGTTTTCCATCGCCCACTTGCGCTGCGTCGCATAGACGACCGTCAGCGTTCCATCGGGCGTCGACTTGAGCCAGTTCGCCACCTCGACTCCCGCCCCCGATTGCAGAATGCGCGCCGTGAACGGCGCCTGCGACGGATAGGCGTCGATGGTGCCGCTCTTGAGCGCGTCGGCGGCCTGCGCGAAGCCCATCTCGACATATTTGACGGAGCCGGGATCGACGCCGTTCGCTTTGAGGTTGCGTACCAGCATGAAATGCAGCAGGGCACCGAGACCGGGCACTCCGACCGTCTTACCCTTCAGGTCCGCAGGCGTCTTGATGCCGCTGCCGGGACGCGCGACGAGCACGTCGCCCGTGAGCGGATAAACGGCGCCGCCGGAGATCACCACGAGATCGAGGCCGGCATCGTTGGCCTGCAGCACCGTCGGCATGGTCGGACCCGCGATCTGCACCGAGTTGCTGACGAGCGCGGGCGGATTGTTGCCGGAGCTGTTGGTCGGCACGAACTCGACGTCGATGCCCTGCTTCTTGAAGAAGCCCTGCTCCTGCGCCACGTAGCTCGCCGCGAAGCCGGTGACGAGCGTGTACATCAACTTGATCTTCTTGAGCTCCTGCGCATGGGCGGAGCCGGCAAACATCGTCACTGCCAAGGCGATGCCGAGCGCTTTCTTCGTACGGCTCATTGTTTCCTCCCTTCACTCCCGAACGGCGCGCGAACCCGCGCCTGTTCGAGGATGTTAGCAGAGCGCAGCGGCGGCCGAACGGAAAATTCGCGCAACTTCGGCGCGACTCGACAAGGTCCGGTGATCGCGGCAAGCTCGCGCCCGTCGAGGAAACGCACGCGCATGACTCAGATTTCGCCGTTGCCGCGGGGCCGGGCCGCTCAACCGTCGCCGCTGATCACGTTCGAGGGCGTCAATCATT
The DNA here is from genome assembly GCA_035556735.1 of Xanthobacteraceae bacterium. Lineage (GTDB taxonomy): Bacteria > Pseudomonadota > Alphaproteobacteria > Rhizobiales > Xanthobacteraceae > CANJBX01. The sequence goes on from DATMFF010000005.1 coordinate 48,109, forward strand.
CGTTCGGCGCCCGCCCAGTATTACAGGATGTTAATCTGACGATCGGCAAGTCCGAGTTCGTCTGCCTGGTCGGCCCGTCCGGTTGCGGCAAGACGACGCTGCTGCGCATGCTGGGCGGGCTGTTGTCGCCCACGTCCGGCAACATCACCGTCGGCGGCAAGCCGGTGCGCGGACCCGCGCAGGAAATCTCGTTCATGTTCCAGGACTACAGCAAGGCGCTGCTGCCCTGGCGCACCGCCGCCGGCAACGTGTCCCTTGCGCTCGAGGCCGCCGGCACACCCGCGCGCGAGCGTGGACCGCGCATCGCCGAGCTCCTGTCCAAGGTCGGACTCGCGGCGCACGCGGATCACTATCCCGCGCAGCTCTCCGGCGGCATGCAGCAGCGCGTGCAGATCGCCCGCTGCCTCGCGCAGGAGCCATCCGTCCTGCTCATGGACGAGCCCTTCGGCGCGCTGGATGCCATGACCCGGCAGGCGCTGCAGGACGAGATCCTGCGCATCATCGCGGCGAACCGCACGACGGTCGTCTTCGTCACGCACGACCTCGAGGAGGCGATCTATCTCGGCGACCGCGTGGTGGCGCTCTATCCCAACCCCGGACGGATCGCGCAGGTGTTCGACGTCAATCTCCCCTCCCCGCGCAACCAGCTCACGACGCGCGAGCATCCGGAATTCCTGCGGCTGCGGCGCGAGCTGTTCGATTTCATCCGCGAGGACCGTACGTGAGGACCGCAAAGGGATTCCTGCTGCCGCTCGTCCTCCTGCTGCTGTGGGAGATCGGGATGCGCGCGAGCGGGCTCCAGAGCGACTCGCTTGCGGCGCCGTCGCAGATCGCGGCCGCGTTCTGGACCGCGCTGCTGGACGGCACCATCCTGCGCCGCACCGGCGAGACCTTGCGCGCCGCCCTCACCGGCCTCGCGGTCGGCGGCGGCAGCGCGCTCGTGCTGTCGATCGTGCTCGGCCTCGTGCCGCCGGCCGCCCGCCTGATGCAGTTCTCGATCGAGGTGCTGCGGCCGGTCCCCGCGGTGGCGCTGATCCCGGTCGCCATCCTCACGCTCGGGTTCGGCTATGGCATGGAGATTTCGCTCGTCGCGTTCGCGACGTTCTGGCCGGTGCTGATCTATGGGCAGGCCGCGATCGTCAACATCGAGCCACAGCTCATCGATCTTGCCCGTGTGCTGCGCCTCAACACGTTCGGGCGCGTGACCAAGATCGTACTGCCGGCGACGCTGCCGCGCTATTTCGTGGCGTTCCGCCTCGCAACCGCCGTGTCGCTGATCGTGGCGGTGACCGTGGAGATCGCCGCCAACCCGCTCGGCATCGGGCACGAACTGATGACCGCGGCGCAGTCGCTGCATCCCGATCTGATGTTCGCGCTCGTGCTGTGGATCGGGCTCGTCGGCTGGGGCCTGAACGGGCTGCTGCTGTTCGCGCAGCGCCGCCTGTTCGGAGCCGCCGGCGCCAGCGTCGGAGTGCCGCAGTGACACTCAACGCGCGCATCTGGTGGACCGCCGGCAGCATCGCCGTCACCGCGATGCTGGTCGCGGCATGGCAGCTCGTGGCGACCTACGGCAACATTCCGCCGGTGTTCCTGCCGGGGCCGGACCGCGCCTGGTCCGCGCTGGTGCACGGCTTCTCCGGCGGCGACCTGTCGATGCTCACGCTCGCGACGGTCAAGCGCATGGTCTACGGCTGGGCGCTGGCTTCGCTCGCCGGCATCGTGCTCGGAGCGATCATCGGGTCGTCGCGCATTGCGCGCGAGTACGTGGCGCCGATGCTGGAGATGGTGCGCCCGGTGCCGGTGTCGGCTTTCATGCCGGTCGTGATCGCGTTTCTGGGCCTGACCGGCAACATGGTGCTGATCGTCATCGCGATCGGCTCGGTATGGCCCGTGCTGCTCGCCACCGTGCATGGCGTCTCCTCGGTCGAGCCGCGGCTCGTCGAGGTCAGCCGCTGCCTGCGGCTGGGCCGCCTGCAGACGCTCTGGAAGATCGCCCTGCCGAACGCGCAGCCGGACATCCTCGCCGGCATGCGCATCGGGCTGACGGTCTCGCTGATCCTCGCCGTGATCGGCGAGATGCTCACGAGCGAGAACGGCCTCGGCTACAAGATCCTGACCTCGGCGCGCGCGTTCCAGTCGGCCGACGTGTTCGCGGGCGTGATCCTGCTCGGCCTGATCGGCCTCGTCAGCAATCTCGCACTGCAGGAGATCGAGCGCTACATGCTGCGCTGGAAGCGGCGCTGAAGGCGGAAGGTGCGATTGAACGGAAGCGAAACTCTTCAGCTTGTCATGCTCCGCGAAAGCGGAGCATCCAAAAGCGGAGCATCCAGTAGCCACCGACGCCGAGGCTCGGATTTCGGCGCTGCGGCGTACTGGATCGCCCGCTTTCGCGGGCGACGACACCGGAGAGGCTGGAGTTGAGACGCGGCCGCGGAAAAGTCATTGCGGTGTGCGAGGCCACGCCGCTGCCCTCGCACGGTCAAAGCCGCTCGTACACGACCTCGCCGCCCACGATCGCCATCTCGGCGACAGTGTGGCGCAGCGCATCGAGCTCGCAGGTCAGCGGATCCTGCGAGAGCACGATGACGTCGGCGAGCCTGCCCGGCTCGAGCGAACCCTTGTCGTCCTCCTCGAACGTCAGATACGCGCCGCCCATGGTGGCGCAGCGCAGCGCCTCCGCGCGGGTCAGCGCCTGGGCGGGCGCGACCTGCGCACCCGTGCCGCGGTCGATGCGCGCAACGGTCTGCCAGATCGGATACCACAGGCTCACCGGCACGTTGTCGGTTCCGAGCGCGAGCGGCACGCCGGCCTCGACGAGCCGCCGCAGCGGCACGAGATCGTTCTCGCGGTGCGCGCCGATGGTCTTGAGGAAGGCGGCGCCGGACTTCCAGATGTAGCCGTTGGTGTGCGTCGTGACGACGAGGCCGAGCTCGCGGATGAGCGCGATCTGGCCCGCGTCGAGCGCATTCACATGCGCCAGCACCCAGCGCTGGTCCGCGATGGGGAAGTCCTTCGCCGCCTGCGCGAACAGGTCGAGCATGGCGGGGATGATGCCGTTGACGCGGATGCCGTGGCGCGCGCATTCGCGCAGCAGCACCGCCACCGCCTCGCGCGGCAGGCCGGCGTAGTTGAAGCCCGCCCATCCGGTTTGCGGAAACGCCGCCACGCGCAGGGCATGCTCGGGCGTGACGTCGACCTCGGCGTAGATGCCGTTGAGGCGCAGCCAGTCGTCGCCGATGCCCTTGCGCGCCAGCCAGCGCAGCCAGCCCTCGACCATGGCGGCGATATCGGCGGAACCGACGCTCTTCCACGCCGGGCTGAAGGCAAGACTCGCACGCACGGTCTGCCGGCCGGCGGCGCGCACGCGCTGGTAGGCCTCGATCACGTCGGCGGCGGCACCGTGACCCTCATAGACGCTGGTGGTGCCGAAGCTGTTGTAGATCTGCATGGAGCGCGGCAGCACGGCGGCGCGGGTCGCGAGATCGAACGCCGGGGCCGCCGCCATCAGAGTCAAGTCGAGCACCGGCATGCGGTTGCCGTCGAAGAAGACGCCGGTGGGCTCGCCGCCCGCGTCGCGCAGGATGGTGACCGACGCGCAGGGCGGCTGCGTGGCGCGATCGATGCCGGCCAGCGCCAGCGCGCGGCTGTTGGCGATGGCGACCGAGGGCAGCGACACGCGCCAGTAGCCCCAGGCCGGCTTGATATAGACCGGATTGTCGGGTGCGGCGCGGTCGAGATCGTAGCGGTCCGGCCAGCGGCCCTCGGCGAGATCGTCCGGACGGCTGTCGTATTCCGGCGGATCGCCGAGCGGCATGGTGACGATCCACTCGCCCGGCCGCGCTTTTGCGGCAAGGTCCGCAACGCGCGCACAGACATCGTCGACGGAGCGCAGCCCCGCCATCGACGGCAGCGCCTCCTTGAGGCCTTCGCGATCCATGTGGGCATGCGCATCGACCAGCCCCGGCATGGCGGCGCGCCCGGAAAGGTCGACGACACGCGTGTCCTCCCCGATCAGCGGAGCGATGTCCGCGTTGGAGCCGACGGCGAGAACGCGCCCGCCGGCGACGGCGAGCGCCTGCACGACGTCGAAGCGCGCGTTGACGGTGATGATCTTCCCGTTGGTCAGAACAACGGAGGCCGGACTCATACGTTCGCGGGCGGCAGCGAGCGGCCGCGGATCATGTCCGAGGCCTTCTCGGCGATCATGATGGTCGGGATATTGGTGTTGCCGCCCGGCTCGTCGGGCATCACCGAGGCATCGACGACCCGCAGGCGCTCGATCCCGCGCACGCGCAGCGTCTCATCCACCACGGCCATGGCATCCACGCCCATCCTGCAGGTGCCGAGCGGATGCTGGCGGTTGTGGCCGAGCTCGCGGATCTTGGCCTCCAGCTCGGCATCGGTCTTAGCCTCCGGGCCGGGAGTCATCTCCTCGCCGATCAGGCTCGCGTGCGGCTCGGTGTGATAGATCTCGCGCATGATGCGCAGCGCGCGGATCATGTCGACGACGTCCTCGCGCTCGCCGAACAGGTTGAAGAAGATGCGCGGCGTGTCGGCGGGGTCGGCCGAGCGCAGCTTGAGCCAGCCGCGCGAGCGCGGATAGAGCGTGCCGACGCGGGTCGTGTAGCTGTGTACGGCGGGCGCGGTGACGCCGGGGAACCAGAGCGAGGCGTCGTTCGCGACCGACGAGAACACGCACTGCACGTCGGGACGCTCGAGCTGCGGCTGGCTGCGCAGGAAGATGATGCCGGCCGAGCCGTTCTGCGTGAACGCGCCCTTGCGGAACAGATGCCAGGCCGCGCCGTGCCCCACCGCGCGGTCGAGCCGGAGCTGGCGCAGGAAGGTTTTTTCGGTCTTCGCGCGGTACATCAGCAGCATGTTGGGGTGCTCGGCGAGGTTCTGGCCGACGCCGGGCAGGTCGTGCAGCGGCTTCACGCCGACCGAATTGAGATGGTCGGCGGGGCCGATGCCCGACAGCAGGAGGAGCTGCGGCGAGTTGTAGGCACCGCCCGACAGGATCACCTCGCGGTCGGCATAGACCTGCTTCTTCTCGCGGCCCTGCACGTATTCGATGCCGACGGCGCGGCCGTTCTCGACGAGGACGCGGGTCGTCAGCGCGCCCGTCTCGACCGTCAGGTTGGGCCGCGACAGCGCCGGATAGAGGTAGGACCGCGCCGTGCTCTGGCGCTCGCCGCCGCCGACGAACAGCTCGGTACGGCTGACGCCTTCCGACTCCGCGCCGTTGTAGTCGTCGCGCGCCGGCAGGCCGTAGTTGACCGCGGTCTGCTCCATCAGCTCATAGGAGTGATCGGGATGCTGCGCCTGGGTGATTTTGATCGGACCGTCGGCGCCGTGGTATTCCGTCTCGCCGCGCCAGCTCGACTCCAGCCGCTTGAAATAAGGCAGCACGTCCGCATAGCTCCAACCGGTGAGGCCCTGCTGGCGCCAGAGGTCGTAGTCGCGCCGATGGCCGCGCGCGAAGATCATGCCGTTGATCGACGACGTGCCGCCCAGCGTCTTGCCGCGGCGCAGCGGAATGGTGCGGCCGTTGATGCCCGGATCGGGCTCGGTCTCGAACTTCCAGATGTACTTCGGGTGAAAGGACATCTGCACGAAGGCGATCGGCATCCGCAGCCAGGGGTGCGTGTCCCTGCGACCCGCCTCCAGCAGCAGGACCTTGGCATCCTTGTCTTCCGACAGGCGGTTGGCCAATACGCAGCCGGCGGAACCGGCGCCCACGATGATGTAGTCGAAGGATGTCATGGTCTCGATTTTACTGATGGAGAAGCGGGAACGGCAGCGGCTGCGGGAGAGCAGCCATGCGGCGCGAGGCTTGCGGGCACGGAGCGGCGATGGTCCACTTGCGGACGCACCGCGGGAACCCGGCGATCATGAAGTTCAACTTCTTCCATTCCATGCCCTGGCCGCATTATGAGGGCGTCCCGGAGAGCTGGCCAGTCACAAGCAAAGGCTTCGACGGCGAGCGCGGGCGTGTCCTCTACGACGATTATATCGGCTCGATGATCCACGCCGAGGCGTGCGAGTTCGACTGGATCGCCTGCAACGAGCACCACTACAGCCCGTTCAGCCTGATGCCGAACTGCAACCTGATCGCGTCGATCATCGCGCACCGCACGCACAAAGCAAAAATCGCCGTGCTCGGCAATCTCGTTCCGCTGCTCAATCCGGTGCGGGTGGCGGAGGAATACGCCATGCTGGACGTGCTCAGCGGCGGACGCCTGATCGCGGGGCTGATGCGCGGCATCCCGCACGAATACCTCGCCTACAACATCCCGCCGGGCGAATCCCACGCGCGCATGCGCGAGGCCACCGAGCTGATCGTGAAGGCCTGGACCGAGCCGGAACCCTTCGGATGGGAGGGGGAGTACTACCAGTTCCCCTCGATCTCGATCTGGCCCAAGCCCTACCAGAAGCCGCACCCGCCGCTGGTGATGTCCGCGACCAACCCGGAGGCGGCCGAGCTCGCCGCGCGATTCAAGGCGATCATCGGCATGGTGTTCGTGCAGGACCTCGACTGGGGCCGCAACATCGCGGACCAGTATCGCAAGGCGGCGCAGGCGCACGGATGGGAGGCGACGCCCGAGCACCTGCTCGTGGGCGAGCACACCGTGATCGCCGACACCGACGAGGAGGCGCTCGCCATCATGAAGCGGGGGCACGACTACCTGCACCGCGTGCTGATGCGTCCGCAGCGCGACGCCCAGCGGATCGTGATCGAGAAGACGCGCTTCTTCGGCCACAATACCGACACCGGCCAGCAGTTTCAGCAGAAGCTGGCGCTCATCAAGACGCGGACGGTCGAGGAATCGATCGAGGCCGGCTCGATCCTGTGCGGCAGCCCGGCGACGGTGGTCAAACAGATGAAGGCCATCAGCAAGGCCATCGGCAACGGCATCTTCTCGCTCAACTTCAAGGTCGGCGACGTGCCGGAGCCGATCCTGCGCCGCGGCATGGAGCTGTTCCGCGACGAGGTGCTGCCGCAGATGCGCGACGTGTGAGGCGGGACGGCCCTCGCCGCCCCGCCCCCGCCCGGTCAGCCCTGCGGCTCGATGTTGGCGATGCGCACGTACTCGCCCCAGTCCTTGTATTCCTTGAGGTAGAACGTCTTGCCTTCGGCCGGCGTCGTGATCCAGGGATCGTTGCCCAGGCGCGTGAAGAACGCCTGGACCTCGTCCTTCTTCATCACGTCCGCGAACATCTTGTTGAGCTGATCGACGACCGGCTTCGGCGTTCCGGCCGGCGCGAACACCGCCCACCAGCCCGGCATGTCGAGCGCAACGCCGCCCTCCTTCATGGTCGGATACTGCGGCAGCGCCTTCGAGCGGTCGCCCATGGTGAGCGCAACCACACGCACGCGGTTCTCCTTGGCAAGGCCGACGCCGGACGTCGCATCGATGAAGGCAAAGTCGATGGCGCCGCTGGTGAGGTCGTTCACCCAGTCCTTCGACGTGCGGTACTGCACCTCGACCGCCTGCGTTCCCGCGATCTTCTTGTACATCGCGCCGGCGACGCGTGCGCTCGGGAAGGCCGTGCCGTAAGCCGCCTTGTCGCCCTTCTTCTTGAGCGCGGCGGTGAGCTCCGGCAGCGTCTTCACCGGCGAGTTGGGGCCGACCACCAGCATCACCGGCTGGCGCGAGAGCGTGGCCACCACCTCGAACGCGGTCGACACATCGACCGGCGGCTTCTTGAACAGATGGCCGCTCGAGGCCAGCGCGTTGCCGCCGGTGACATAGAGCGTGTGGCCGTCCGGCTTGGCGCGCGCGACGTATTCGGTGGCGATGTTGCCGATGGCGCCGACCTTGTTCTCGACGATGATGGTCTGGCCCATCACTGGACGCATCTTCTCGGCCACAAAGCGGGCGATCGTGTCAGGGCCGCTGCCGGCGGCGAAGCCGACGACGAAATGCACGTCCTGGGACGGAAACGCCTGCGCGCCCGCAGGCCGTTGGGCAGCGACGATCATGGCCGCCGCGGTCACCGCGACTGCCAGGGTTGGGACAAAAACGGCCTGTGTCTTCGCTCTCATTGAGTTCTCCTCCTTGAACGATTCTTGTGACCTCTCCGCGCGATATTAGGCCGATCGGGCACGAAAGCGATACACGCGCAAGGAGCAGGCTGGCCCAATACACGGCGCGACCATCCACGCACCCGCGCATGCGGCGAGCCGCCGCGCCCCCTTCAAGATTTCCTTAACCACGGTGGGCTACCGTGGGTTGGTTCCACGGTGGGCACACACGTCCCATGAGCGCAGCCCTTCAGCGCGTGCCCGTCTCCGCCGACACGCGCCCCCGGCAGTCCCTCTCCGACATCGGCGAGCGCAGCGGCCGTCTCGGCGTCGAGATCGCCGACATGGCCGGCGTGATCGGCGACCTTGCCGCGCTCGGGCAGGTCCAACTGGAACGCGCGCGCGGCGCCGTCGCAGCGGCACGCCAGCTCGCGCACACCAACGGCGTGCTCGCCGAAACCATGCAGAACGCCAAGGCCTCGGCACAGGCGACGCAGGCCACCCTGAGCGAGAGCGCGGATACCATCGAAGGAACGCTGGCGCGCACCATCGAGAAGATCGCCCTGCTCGGCGACCGCGCCCTGGCGGTGAAGGCCTCCATCGAGCAGGTGGGCGAGACGATCGGCGCCGTGCAGGACGCCAGCGTCGCGATCCAGCGCATCGCGCAGGAGACGCAGATGCTCGCGCTCAACGCCGGCATCGAAGCGGCGCGCGCGGGCGCCTCGGGCCGCGGCTTCGCGATCATCGCCGAGGCGGTGAAATCGCTCGCCGACCAGATCCGCGTCTCCACGGCCACCAACCAGAAGCATCTCGAGGCGCTGGCCGGCACGCTCAAGGGCCTGTTCGCGCAGGCCGACGACAACGCCACGCTCGCGCAGGCGGCAAAGGCCGAGTCCAACGACGCGCAGCAGACCATCGGGACGTTCCGCACGCTGGTCGAGACCGTGCAGCGGCTCACCCACGACATGGACGTGATGTCGACGTCGGTGGATTCGAATACGCAGAGCTACGGCGCGCTGCGCGAGGAGCTCAAGGGGCTCGTCGGCGCGGTCAAGGGCGGCTCCGACAAGCTGACGCAGGCGCAGGCGCGCGCGGAGTCCATCCTCGGCATCAGCGAGGACTTCATCCTGTTCATCGCCGAGAGCGGCATCGAGACGCCGGACACGCCGGTCGTCCGCCTGTGCCAGCAGACGGCCGGCGAGATCGCCGCCCTGTTCGAGCACGCGGTCGCGAGCGGCGAGATCGGCATGAACGACCTGTTCGACGAGAATTACGTGCCGGTCGCCGGCAGCAACCCGCCGCAGGTGATGACGCGCTTCGTGCGCTTCACCGACCGCCGCCTGCCGCAGATCCAGGAGCCGATCCTCGCCGCCGATCCGCGCATCGCCTTCTGCGCCGCCATCGACCGCAACGGCTACCTGCCCACCCACAACCTCGTGTACTCGCAGCCGCAGGGCCCCGATCCGGTGTGGAACTCGGCCAACTGCCGCAACCGCCGCATCTTCAGCGATCGCACCGGCCTCGCCGCGGGACGCAGCACGCGGCCCTTCCTGCTGCAGACCTATCGCCGCGACATGGGCGGCGGCAACTTCGTCCTGATGAAGGACGCCTCCGCGCCGATCACGGTGCGCGGCCGCCACTGGGGCGGCTTCCGCATCGGATTCAAGGTGTGAACGGCTCCCGGCGGCCCGAACGCGGTTAAGAAGGCGTTACCGTTGGATTCCCGTGCAACGGAATCTTGAGGGGTTGCGCGTAACCTCGCCGCTCGCAACGAGGCAACACTGATCATGGGACCGCGCTGGCACGGCACGCTCCGCATCGCGCTTGTCGCTTTGTCGGTGGGCCTGTTCTACGTCGGCGCGCATTTCGCCGCGACGGCGCTCATCGATTCCCAGCGCGCGCGCCAGATCGCCGAGATCAACGAGGCGGCGCTGCGCCGCTCCGAGATCGCCATCGACTACGGCCTCGCCACCCTCGACGACCTCGCGAAGCAGACGTCGCTGAGCTGCGAGGACGACGTGCTGCAGAGCGTGCGCCTGCACCTCTACCAGCGCTGGGCGGTGAAGGACATCCGCATCACGAGGCCCGACGGCTCGGTGATGTGCTCGGCCTATCCGGAGACGCTCGAGTTCGACAAGGTCTGGCCGGGCCGCGACGAGATGATGCCGTCGCGCGATCCCGCCGTGCGGCTGTTCCGGGTCGAGCAGTTCCTCGGGCCGGCGCTCGGCGTGCTCAAGGACGTGCACGATGCCGCCTCGCTGGTCGCGATCCTGACGGTCAACGCCTCGCTGTTCGACGTGATGCCGCAGGAACTGCGCGACCACAGCCACGTCGCGCTCGAACTCACGAACGGCCACGCGGTCGCTCAGTATCGCGCGCTCGCGCGCAGGGAATCGCTGGCGCGGCTGGTGGAATTCGCGAAGGCCTCCGACCGCTATCCGATGCGGACCACGATCCGCATCGAGGCGGCGGCCTACGAGCGTTGGCACCGCGAGTCCTACGTGCCTATCCTCGCGCTCGGCCTGGCGCTCGGGCTCGGCTTCGGCGTCCTGCTCGCGAACGCGCTGATCCGTCCGCGCAGCCCGGTCGCCGACCTCGACCGCGCGCTGGCCGCGCGCGAGTTCAAGCCCTACCTGCAGCCGGTCTTCAATCTGCGCAGCGGCGCGATCACCGGCTGCGAGGTGCTGGCCCGCTGGGTGCGCAGCGACGGAACCGTCATCCCGCCCTCACGCTTCATTCCGCTCGCGGAAAGCAGCGGCCGCGCCGAGCTGCTGACGTGGCAGCTCATGTCGGCGACCTTCGGCGAGCTGCACGGCCTGCTCTCCCGGGACAAGTCGTTCAGGGTCGCCTTCAACGTGGTGCCGCGCCATCTCCTGGACGAGGGCTTCGTGGCCGAGCTGCGGCGGACCGTGAGCGACGCGCGCATCTCGCCGCGCCAGATCGTCCTCGAGATCACCGAGCGCGAGGACCTCGCCGACCTCGAACGCGCGGCCGCCGCCGTCGCGCAACTGCGCGAGCACGGATTCAAGGTGGCGATCGACGACGTCGGCATCGGCCACAGCGGCCTGTCTTACATCCAGCGGCTCGGCGCCAACACGCTCAAGATCGACAAGTTCTTCATCGATTCCGTGACGCGCGACATCAGCGCCGTGACGGTCATCGAGATGCTGGTGCGGCTGGCCGGCGAGCTCAAGATGAGCGTCATCGCGGAAGGGCTCGAGACGCAGGAGCAGGTCGCCGCGGTGATGGCCTGCGGGGTGAGCGAAGGCCAGGGCTACGCGCTCGCGCCGCCGCTGCCGGTGGAGGACTTCCTCGAGCTCGTCGCCAAGCAGGCGAGCGCGAACGCCAGCGCGCCGCCGGGCGACCTGCACGCCTGGGTCGCGTAAACCCAGCCGCCCGGCCTATTTCGTCACCTGTCCGCGGATCTCGCCGCCCGGATTGGCCGCGGTGTGCAGGTTCACGTACCACTTGCCGGCCATCAGCTCGGCGGCCTGCGAGTCGTTGAGCGTGACCCTGCCCTTGATCGGGCTCCCCGCCGCGTTGATCGGAACGACGATGCCAGCGTTCTTGCCGTGGGCGGCCGGACCGTGGAAATGCGCCGCCACCAGCGGACCGCTCAGGCCTGAATAGGTGACCGTATAGGTCAGCAGCCGGGTGGCGGTGTCGAAGCTCGCCTCGACGCTGCCTGTGCCTGCGCTGGAATTGGGCGGCACCGAGTTCGACCCTTTCAGCTCGGCCTTGAGCTTGACGGCGTCCGCGGCCGCGGGCGCCACGGCGAGCAAGCCGGCGGCGAGCAGTCCGCTGATGATCGGCATGGCGACTCTGCGCATCGCAAATCTCCTCGTATGTGGCTGGGACATGCCGAAAGGGGGCGCCACAGGGTGGTGGCGGAAGCACACGGCCGATTGATACAAGATTCGCCGGCGCCGACAGGCATGCCGGCCGTGGGCAGTGGCCCCATTCACAGGATTCGCGGCGGTTGCCTCGCCCGGCCGCTCAACGGGCGACGGCCGAGGCGGCCTTCGGCATCTCGAAGCCCCGATAGTTGCGGTCATCGAGCGCCTGCAACGCCGGCAACACGTCGCGGGCGAAGCGCTCGATGTTCCCGACCGCCTGGGCATGCGGCATCGAGCCGAACTGCAGCATGGCCACGTAATTGCTGAACCCGAGCTGGCGATGGCAATCCGTGAGCTGGCGGATCACCGTGTCGGGGGAGCCGACGATGATCACGCGCTGCTCCGCCAGCAGCTCGATCGTCTTCTGCGCCGCCATGATCGAGGTCTTCGCCGACACGATCTGGCGCAGCGAGGCGGGCGAGGTGTAGCCGGGCGGAAAGAACATGCCCGCCGGCATCTTGAACGCCTTGTTGAACAGGAACTCGATGTGCGGGCGTGCCTCGTTCATCGCCTGCTCGTCGGTGTCGGCGACATAGACCGGCGCGCCGAAGCCGAGCTGGTCGGAGGTAGCCTCGTAGCCGTAACGGCTGTGCGCCACCTCGCGGTAGTAGTTGAGATACTTAACCGCCGCGCTGAACGGATTGAAGTTCTGCAGATAAAGATACTTGCGGTCGGGATGCGCGGCCCAATCGATGGTTTCGTTGGAGCCCTGCGAGGGACACCAGATCGGCGGGTGCGGCTGCTGGTAGGGCCGCGGCCACACGTTCACATACTCGACGTGATAGTGCTTGCCTTCGAAGGCGAAGGGGCCCGGCCGCGTCCAGGCCTGCACCACGAGGTCGTGCGCCTCGTAGTGGCGCTCGTGCGAATAGACGGGATTGACGCCGAACACCGAATACTCGGCGCCGACGCCGCGCACGAAGCCGGTGATCAGCCGCCCGCCGGTGATGTTGTCGATCATGGCGTGCTCTTCCGCAAGCGTGAGCGGGTGCTCGCGCAGGCAGAAGGCGCTGCCGAGGATCGCGATCTTGCAGCGCCTGGTGCGGCGGGCGAGCGCCGATGCCGTCACGATCGGCGACGGCATCATGCCGTAGGGCGTCTGGTGATGCTCGTTGACGGCGACGCCGTCGAAGCCGAGCTCGTCGGCGAGCTCGAGCTCGTCGAGATACTTGTTGTATGTGTCGTGCCCCACCTTGGGATCGTAATGGCTGTTGGGCATCGTGACCCAATAGCTCTCATGCGCCGCGATCACCTCGTCGGACAGCCGCGGATACGGCATCAGATGGAACATCGTGACTTTCATGGCGCGCCTGCCTTGTTGTCCGCCGAACGGCTACTCGTTCCGCATGATGAAATCGGCGATGGTCCGGCTCACGTCGTCGAGCCGCTCCGCGAACGGAATGTGCCCGGCATTGGGAAACACCGTCACTGCGGCATGCGGGATCAGCCGCTTGAACTCGTCGGCATAGGCCGCGGAGACGACGCCGTCCTGTGCGCCCCAGACGATCTGCGTCGGCACGGTGACGCGGTGCAGCCATTTGGCGAGCTTCGGATTGAAGAAGCGCGGGCTCCAGGCAAGCCGCGCCGCAGCAGTGCGGTTGGTGACGATCCGCTCGATGTCCTCGGGCGTCGGCGTGCGCGCCAGCTCCTGCTCGATCAGCTTGGGATCGGCATAGAGCGCGCGCACGAGCTGCTCGGGCGTCATCACGAACAGGTTGGCGACCGGGTTGCCCTTGATGCGAATGCCGACCGACGCGATCAGCGACAGGCTCTTGATGCGCTGCTGAGAGCGGATGGCGATCTCCAGCGCCAGCCAGCCGCCCATGGAATGGCCGATGACGTGCACGTCCCCGAGCCGCTGCTCGTCGATGAAATCGAGATAGAAGTAGGCAAGGTCGGCCATCTCGTCGAGCCACTGGGGCGTGGGCGAACGCCCGAAGCTCGGATGGTCCGGCACCAGCAGGTCGAAGCGGTCCGACAGCCTGTCGAAGAACGGCTGGCAACCGACGACGCCGCCCGCGCCATGCAGGAACAGGACCGTCGGTCCCGCACCCGCCCGGCGCAGCAGCACATCGCCGCCGCGCGTGCTCACGATGGACTCGGTGGCCCCCATCGAGACGTCCTCCCCAGCTTTCCCACGTCGGGTCATTGTTGGGCGCAGTCGCCATCGGCAGGCTGCAGCCAGGGGGGATTGTTCTTCGCCGCCCCCGCTTGCGCAAGCCCGCCGAGGGCCCAGAGCGATGCAAAGCCGCACGCACGGCGGCGGCGCCAGCAAATCCTTCCCTGGCGCCGAACCCGCGTGGAACAATCGTGCCTCACGGATTTGCGCTTTGAAATCCGCTCCGGCCGTCATTACTTGCGAGGGCGGAATGGCCGATCGCCCCGGCACGGGTGGGCCAGATCAACTGGGGAGATCTCCTGTCAATGAGCCGTCGTCAGCTCCGCCTGGGCGCCTTCATGCGCCCGGCCACCATCCACACCGGGGCCTGGCGCTATCCCGGCGCATTCCCCGATGCCAATTTCAATTTGAAGCATATCGTGCGCTTCGCGCAGACGCTGGAGCGCGGCAAGTTCGATGCGTTCTTCATGGCGGACCACCTTGCCGTTCTCAACATGCCGATGGATGCGCTCAAGCGCAGCCATACGTCGACGTCGTTCGAGCCGTTCACGCTGCTCTCGGCGCTCGCCATGACGACCGAGCGGCTCGGCCTGGTCGCCACCGGCTCGACGACCTTCGATGCGCCCTACCACGTCGCCCGCCGTTTTGCCTCGCTCGACCACATCAGCGGCGGACGCGCCGGCTGGAACATCGTGACCACGTCGAATCCGGATGCGGCGCTCAACTTCGGGCTGGAGGAGCACGTCGAGCACGACGAACGCTATCGCCGCGCCCGCGAGTTCTACGACGTGGTGACCGGACTGTGGGACAGCTGGGCAGACGATGCCTTCGTGCGCGACGTAGAGAGCGGCCTGTTCTTCGATCCTTCGAAGATGCACCGGCTCGATCACAAGGGAAAGTACTACTCGGTGCGCGGTCCGCTCAACATTGCGCGCCCCGTGCAGGGCTGGCCCGTGATCGTCCAGGCGGGCGCCTCGGAAGCCGGCCGCCAGCTTGCGGCGGAGACCGCCGAGGCGGTGTTCGCCGGACAGGGCAACATCGAGGACGCGCGCAAGTTCTACGCCGACGTCAAGGGACGCATGGCGCGGGCCGGCCGCAACCCGGACCACATGAAGATCCTGCCCGGCTGCTTCGTCATCGTCGGGAGTTCGCTCGACGAAGCCAAGGAGAAGCGCGCCAAGCTCGACAGCCTCGTGCACTGGGACAGCGGCATCGCCTCGCTCTCCATCGCGCTCGGCAACGACGTATCCGGCCTCGATCCGGACGGGCCGCTGCCCGACATCCCCGAAACCAACGCAAGCCAGAGCGGACGCGAGCGTGTGATCGCCATGGCGCGGCGCGAGAACCTCACCGTGCGCCAGCTTGCCCAGCGCGTCGGCAGCTATGGCGGGCTCGCCATGCTCGGCACGCCCACGATGATCGCCGACCAGATGGAGGAATGGCTGACCACCAACGCCTCCGACGGCTTCAACATCCTGTTCCCGTACCTGCCGGAGGGACTCGACGACTTCGTCAACCTCGTCGTCCCAGAGCTGCAGCGCCGCGAGATCTTCCGGCGAGAATACGAAGGCGCGACGCTGCGCGAGAACCTCGGATTGCCGCGGCCGCAGAACCGTTTCTTTGCCGGAGGCTGACGCGATCCGGCTCAGGCCGCTCCGGGGCCAGGGTCGAATCCGCCGCTGCCGTGATAGGCCCTGCGCCGCCGCGCCAGGGTGAGATCGACGACCGTCGCCGCGCCCGCGACAGCGAGCACGGCCACCTCGTGATGGAACCCCTCCAGGCCGGTGAACGGCATGCGGTCGCGCACGCGCAGCCCGATGAGCGCGGCCCCGACCGGCGAAAGCACGGAGACGTCGCTCTTCGGCCCGCTGTAGTCCCGCGGGTGCACGAGCATACGGGTCACGGGCGGACCGCCATCCACCGTGTAGGTAATGCAACGGCCGAGACACACCACTCCGGCCGAGACATCGCTTTCGACGCGCGCGCGACGGACTTCGGTAGCGAGGAAATCCGCAACCGGATGCTGGTCTCGGCCTGCAAGCGCCGCCAGCTCCTGAAGGCGACGGTAATCGGTCAGGCGCAGACTGATCGGTGGGAGAAGACCCATGCTCATGTCGATGTCTCCGAATTCTCGCTCAGGGGCGCGGCGTGCCTGCCATCCGAGCCCGGAGGCGCGAGGCGCGGTGCGAGTGCAAACGCCGCGAGGTGAACCTCGGCCGAATAGAAGCGGGTCGGTCCGTTGATGCGGATCGAGCGCGCGCGCAGCACCGACACGCTGGGGCAGAACGACGGCTCGAACGCGCCGGCGAGGATCAACGGCAGCAGGCCGCGGGCATAGGTCGGCACCGGCGCCAGGAACTCGCGCGCTGCGCCCAGATGCTTTGCGACGCGCGAGCGCACGCGCTGCAACACGTCAGGCTGGAAGAAAGGCGCGCCGCTCTGCAGCGACATGAGTCCGCTTGGCCGCAGCAGCGTCCGGCAGCGCTGGTAGAACGCGTCCGAAAACAGGACTTCGCCTGGCCCGATCGGGTCCGTCGAATCCACGATGATGACGTCGAAGCGGTCCGCGCACGCCCCGACGTAACCCGCGGCGTCCTCGTTCAGAACCTCGACGCGTGGATCGTTGAAGGCGCCGCCCGACACGTCCGCAAAGTGGCGCTGCGAAACGGCGATCACCTCGGGATCGATCTCCACCAGCACCACCCGGCGAACCGGATGCTTGAGGACCTCACGCAAGGCCCCGCCGTCGCCGCCGCCCAGGATCAGCACGTCGATCGCCGCACCGTGCGCCAGGAGCGGCACATGCACGAGCATCTCGTGATAGATGTGATGGTCGGCCTCCGTGACTTGCACGATCCCGTCGAGCACCAGCACCTTGCCGAAGGTGGCGTTCCGAAAGACCAGAACGTCCTGATACCGGCTGCGCGCCTCGTGCAGAACGGCATCCACCGAGAGCACCTGCGCGTGCTCGCCGTACAGCGACCGCTCCTCGAACAGCTTCATGGCATCAGTCCGCGCTTGTGCTCCACCACGGTCATGCGCCCCGGCTGGAATGCCCGCCTGAGCACCTCGATGGCGCGCGCCGGCTTCGCCTCGCCGCACATGAACACGTCCACCGCGGCGTAGGAGCATTCCGGCCACGTGTGGATGGAGATGTGACTCTCGGCGAGAATGGCGACGCCGGTGATCCCGCCCGTGGATGCGAAGCCGTGCAGCTTGAGGCTCAGCAAAGTCGCGCCGGCCGCCTGCGCGGCGCTGCGCAGGGCCGCTTCCACCGCCAGGAGGTCGTCGAGCTCGCATGCATCCCACAGATCGACGATCAGGTGCGTCCCGGCGAACCGCAGCCCGTCCCGCTCCACGAAACGATCGGCCATCTGCACGGATGGGCGCGACGCCGCGGGATGCGACGTCCGCGCCGCGCGCGCAGGCGCGCCGAGCGGCGCTTTGGCCGGGTTCGCGTTCACATTAGGGCGAGCGTTCTCCATTCCGATCTCCATCAGCCGTCAGCCGGCGCGCGGGCGATGCCGGCGCCGATGTGCTGTCAGGGACGCGGGGGCGGCGTGACGTCGAGAACGGTGAGTTCCCGCACTTCGCCGGTCCTCGTTTCCCACTCGATCGACGCGCCGGTCCGCAGCCCGATCAGCGCGGTGCCGATCGGCGTGAGAACCGAGACGCGCGATTGCGCGATGTCGGCCTTGTCCGGATAGACGAGCGTCACCCGCTGGGTCTTGCCCGTGCTTTCGTCGCGGAAGGTGACCTCGCTGCCCATGCAGACGACACCGCCGAGGTAGTCCGCGGCCGGCACCAGCTCTGCGCGCTCCAGCTCGTCGGTGAGCTCGGACGCGAGATCGGGCAGCCGGCTCATGGCGGCGCGCGCCAGCACCGAGAGTTGCTCGAAATCCTCGACGGACAAGGTAATGCGAGGCTTCCTGCGGCCGGCGACCGCGGATTCTTGCAATGTCATGACAACCTCCTGGTGAGCGGCGCCAATCGCAGCGCCGAAGACGGGCACGAGTCCGCGCCCCCGCGCCCAAGCCCGCGCGGAGCACGAAACGCGGCGCGCCACGAGCGGCGAACTGCCGCCGGGCGAACCGAAAGATCGCGATGTGGTGATTAGCGCCGGTGACTGAGTGAGAGCGTCCGCGACAGCGGACTGTTCCTCATCGTCCTGTCGATTGGTCCCCGGGTTCGCGCTTGAGACGGCGCACGCCGAACCCGGGCTAATGGCCCGCGATCAGATTGCCCGCGTGGCAAAGGCCACGGTGAAATGTCGCGAAGGTGAACATGGCCACAACTTAGGCAGGATATTGCGGAAGTCAATGGACGCGGACCGCGCCTGATGGTCCGGGTGCTCGCAGCATCGCTGCACCGTCATCACGCGAGGCGACTGCCGCGCAACACAGCCGCGCACATCTGCGATCATTCCAATCTTCCGCAAATGCGCAGGCTGCAACCGCCTTCCGCGTTTTTCTCTGCACCGCTGAACCGATCTCACCGCGCGCAACGTCACGGCGGACCTGCACGCGTCAGACTTCGTGATCCGCTGACGGTTGTCGGTTGCCGCCGCGAGCCGTGCGGATCGCCGATGTTGCACATCGGCAACGTCGTCCGCGCGCGTGCGACGCCGCGGTGCCGAGCCACGCTCGCGACATGATCGAACGCTATCGCTCAGAAACTCGGCAGCCAGCCTGCGCCTGTGCAGCTTGGTGGAACCGGTCGTGCTGTCTTGCGGCACGAGCAACGACAACCTGACCGGACGCGCGCCGATGAAACGCCAGGAAGGCGGAAAGGAGCTGATCCGATGGCAGGTGGCAACGACGTCTATTTCGTCGACGATCCGCAGACCGAGATCATCGAACCGGTCGGAGGCGGAACCGATACGGTCTACGCCAGTACCGACTACAAGCTGAGATTTGGCTCTGAGATCGAGATCTTGCGCGCGAACGCGGGAGCGGCCGGCCTGGTGCTGACCGGCAATGAGTTCGACAACGTGATCGTCGGCGGCGACGGCGGCGACTCGCTGCGCGGGCTCGCGGGCAGCGACGCGCTCGACGGCGGCGACGGCAACGACTCGCTCGACGGCGGGTCCGGCGTCGACCTGATGGCCGGCGGAATGGGCGACGACACCTATTTCGTGAACAATCCCGATGATCAGGTCGTCGAGTCCGACGGCGAGGGAACAGATACGGTCTTCGTCAGCACCAGCTACACGCTCGCGGCAGGTTCCTCGATCGAGTTCCTGCGCGCGAACCCCAATGCGGCGCAGGTGGCGATCCGCGGAAACGAGCTCGACAACGTCATCACCGGCGGTAACGGCAACGACGCGCTCGACGGCGCGGGCGGCGACGATGCGCTTGCCGGTGGGGCCGGCGACGACACGATTCTGGGCGGGGCCGGCAATGACCGCCTCGACGGCGGTAGCGGAGTAGACCTCCTGATCGGAGGAACCGGCAACGACATATATAATGTCGACGATGCGGGTGATGCCGTCGTGGAGTTCGTGGACGGCGGCTTCGACACGGTGTGGACCACGACGAGTTACGCTCTGCAGGCCGGGTCCGAGATCGAGGTGCTGCGCGCGGTCGGCCCGGCCGGCGTGACGTTGACCGGCAACGAATTCGCCAACACGATCATCGGCAGCGCGGCCGCCGACGTGCTCGACGGCCAGGGCGGGGACGATGCCTTGTTCGGAGATGGCGGCAGCGACGTCCTGCTCGGGGACGGCGGCAACGACCGGCTCGACGGCGGTGCCGGCGCGGACGCGATGGCGGGCGGAGCCGGCGACGACATATATATTGTCGACAACGCGACCGACGCCGTGATCGAGGACGCCAATCGCGGAGCCGACACGGTCTTCGCCACCGTGGACTACGCGCTGCAGGCCGGAACGAGCGTCGAGACCCTGCGGGCACACCCGAGCGCCGGCGGTCTCACCCTCACCGGAAACGAGCTGGCCAACACGCTGGTGGGCGGATCAGGGGCCGATACGCTCAACGGGGGCGGCGATGACGACACGCTTATGGGCGGCGCAGGGGCAGACGTGTTCCTTTTCACGTTCGCAGGCGGAAACGACACGGTGGCCGACTTCACGTCGGGCGAGGACGTCATCAGCCTGGACTGGCCGGACTTTGCCGATTTCGGCGACGTCATCGCCAGCGCGTCGCAAAGCGGAACCGACACCGTGATTACGCTCGACGCAGACAATTCGGTCACGCTGAAAGACATCGCCCTGGCGAACCTCGGCGCTTCCGACTTCACCTTCGCCTAGCGCCCTCCCTGCAAGTGAAGGCGAGATCGGGGCGCCGCAAGCGGCGCCCCGATGCGTTTCGCGGACGCCTGCCCCGCCCTCCCCGGCCCTTGCCGGATGGCGGCCATCCGGCCGATCATCCCGGCAAAACACCCGAGGAGACGCCCGTGAGCCTTCAGCAGAACACCGACCGCATCCAGACCACGCACATCGGCAGCCTGCCGCGGCCGCACGATCTTTTGGATGCCATGAAGGCGAAGTACAGCGGCAAGCCCTACGACGAGGCGGCCTACCAGGCGACGCTGAGGACATCGGTCGCCGAGAGCGTGCGCAAGCAGGCCGACTGCGGCATCGACATCGTCACCGACGGCGAATTCTCCAAGCCGGGCTTCTTCACCTATATCCGCGAGCGGCTCGAGGGCTTCGAGGCACGGCCGAACGACAAGCGCGTGCTGTTCGCGAAAGAGGTCGCGGCCTTTCCGGAATACTATGCGCAATATTTCAAGGAAGCCATGATGGGCGGCACCATCGTGCCGATCCTGCCGGTGGCCTGCGTCGGGCCCGTCAAGTATCGCGGCAAGGCGCTGCTGCAGATCGACATCGACAACGTCAAGGCCGCGGCCAGGGCCGCAGGCGTGCCGGACCATCACGTGTTCCTGCCGGCGACCGCGCCCGCCGGAGCGGGGGTCAACGAATATTACAAGTCGGAGGAGGAGTATTTCCATGCGCTGGCGGCGGAGCTGAACAAGGAATATCGCGCGATCGTCGCGGCCGGCCTCATCGTGCAGGTGGACGATCCGTTCCTCTCCGACATCTTCGTCGAGCCCGATCTCGACGAAGCGCAGATGAAGCGCCGGGCCGAGATCTACGTCGAGGCCACCAACGCCGCGCTGCAGGGCATTCCCGCCGAGAAGGTGCGCTTCCACACCTGCTACGGCATCAACGAGGGGCCGCGCCTGTACGAGGCCGCCCTCGCCCAGGTCGTGCCCTACATGTTCAAGGTCAACGCCGGCTCCTACAGCTTCGAGGCCGCGAATCCCCGCCACGAGCACGAGTATCACGTGTTCGAAGAGGTCAGGCTGCCCGAGGGCAAGGTGATCTGCCCCGGCATGATCACGCACGCCAGCAACATCGTGGAGCATCCGGAACTCATCGCCGAGCGCATCGTCCGCTTCGCCGACCTCGTCGGGCGCGAGAACGTCATGGCGGGCGCCGACTGCGGCTTCTCCTCGCAGGCGCTCTACAAGACCGAGGTCCACCCGACGGTCGTGTGGGAAAAGTTCAAGGCGCTGCGCCAGGGCGCGGACATCGCGAGCCGCAAGCTCTGGGGCAGCGCCTGATGCGGACGCCCCATCCCGCGCGGGCCTACGATGCCTGACGCTGGTAGATATCGTCCATCCGCACGATGTCGTCTTCCTCGAGGTAGGCGCCCGACTGCACCTCGATGATGTTGAGGGGCAGCTTGCCCGGGTTTTCGAGGCGATGGATGGCGCCGAGCGGCACGAAGATCGATTCGTTCTCGCGCAGCAGCACCTGATCGTCGTCACGCGTGACGAGCGCCGTGCCGTTCACAACCACCCAATGCTCCGCGCGGTGGAAATGCTTCTGCAGCGACAGCTTGCCGCCCGGGTTGACGGTGATGCACTTGACCTGAAAGCGCTCGCCCCGGTGCAGCGACTGATAGGATCCCCATGGCCGATGCACGCGCTGGGTCTGGGTCGCGGCGCGATGGCCGTTGGACTTGAGCCGGTCGACGAGCTTCTTCACGTCCTGGTCGCGGTCGCGGCTGGCGACCAGCACCACGTCCGCCGTGGCGGTGACGACCAGATTGTCGACGCCGAGCGCGGCGACAAGCGGGCCATCGCCGTGCAGGTAGCATCGGCTGGCGTCCTCGGCGATGACGTCGCCGAGCGCGACATTGCCGCTGGCGTCCTTCTCGCTCACGTCCCAGAGCGCGGACCAGCTTCCGACGTCGCTCCAGTCGAACTCCGCGCGCACGACCGCCGACTTGTCCGTGTTCTCCATCACCGCATAATCGATCGAGATCGAGCGGCAACCCTCGAAGGGCGCGCGCGCCAGCCGGAGGAAATCGAGATCGCAGGCCGCGCTGTTCAGGGCGTCGCGCGCCGCGGCCAGAACGTCGGGCGCAAGCCGCTCGAGCTCGCCGACGAAGACGCCGGCCGGCAGCAGGAACATGCCGCTGTTCCAGAGGTGGTGGTTCGATACGACGAAGCGCCGCGCCGTGTCCGCATCCGGCTTCTCGACGAAGCCGATGACCTCGCACACCTCGGAGGTCGGCGCGATCTCGTCACCGGCCAGGATATAGCCGTATCCGGTGGCGGCGCTGGTGGGCTGAATGCCGAACAGGACCATCAGGCCGTTCGCCGCCGCGTCCATGGCTAAATCGACCGCGCGCTGGAACGCGCCGACGTCGCGCACGAGATGATCCACCGGCAGCAGCAGGATGACCGCATCCGGGTCCTGCGCGAGCGCGGCGAGCGCCGCCACCGCGGCGGCGGGAGCGGTGCTGCGGCCCACCGGCTCGAGAACGATGGTGGCGTCGTGGATGCCGACGGCGCGCAACTGCTCGGCGATGACGAAACGGTGCTCGGCATTGGCCACGACCAGCGGCGGCGCGAACCGCGTGCGGTCGCAGACGCGCAGGGCCGTCTGCTGCATCAGCGTCTTGTCGCCGACCAGCCGAAGGAGTTGTTTCGGATAGCTTTCCCGCGACAGCGGCCAGAGCCGCGCGCCGGCGCCGCCGGACAGCAGCACTGGGACGATACGGGCGGTCCGCTCTGCCATCGTAGGCCTCCCTGCCGACGGCCTAGATGCCGCTGCCCGATAGAAACTCCCGCCGGATCGTGTGCCAGATGATCTTGCAATCCAGGCCCATCGACCAGCTCTCAATGTAGTCGAGATCGTAGTCGACCCGCGCGATCGCCGGACCGGCTTCCGTGGTGCTGCCGCGGCACCCGTTCACCTGCGCGAGCCCGGTCAGCCCCGGGCGCACAATGTGCCGCTGGAAGTAGTAAGGCACCAGATCCTCGTACAGCATCCCGGCCGCCAGCATGCCGGGCACGTGCGGACGCGGCCCCACGAGAGACATTTCTCCTTTCACGACATTGATCAGTTGGGGCAGTTCATCGAAACTTGTGGCGCGCAACAGGCGGCCGATGGCCGTGATCCTCGGATCGCCGGCCACGGTCTGGCGGACGCCCGACACATCGGACGCCTCGACGTACATCGTGCGGAACTTGTAGACTCGAAACAGCCGGTTCCGGCGTCCGTAGCGGTTCTGAACGAAGAAGATCGGCCCGCGCGACTCGAGCTTGATGGCGAGCGCAATGCCGATCAGCAGCGGAGCCAGGAGCAGCAGCGCCAGGCCTGCACCAAAGAAATCGACCGCGCGCTTTATGGTCGAAGACCCCGGTTCAGCGCGTGCGCGGCGGCCACGTGGGCTGACGTCCTGGACCTGGACGCGCGGGATTTGCACCGGCCGCTGCCCGGCCTGGCCCGGCTGGAAGAAGAACAGACGACGCGTGCGTCCGTGAGAGACACGCTGGTCCCGATCGAACGAGGTGGAAACCGCGGCAGGTGTCGACGCAATGGAAACCATTCTCCACTCCATCCGTGTTGCGGGTCAGCCCCGCGGCCAGCGCAGTTCGGTTTCTGACTTGCTGCACCGCATCGCAAGATTCAGGCCGGTGCTACAACATCGACATGGCGATATTGTTGCACGTGCACAGGCCAGGTGGCAGGCGCTGTCCGCCATCGGCGGCGAACTCTACGTTCCGATTTGTATTCAGTGAGGCCAAACCGCGGGCAGATTTGCCCATATGATGGAACAACGGTGACGTCGACGGATCGCGTGACAGTCAGCATCGGCGTTGGACGCATCACACTTTGCGATTTGTTTGGGCAGAACGCGCGAGGGAGCCAAAGGTGCGACTAATCTCGACGGCAGGCTTGCATTTTTTGAGGACCATAACGCAGGCTAAGGGACGTCAGCATCGCCGTACTACTTGGCAAATAAATTTTGGCGCTTCGGTGGCCGCCATAGGACAAGACGAAGATCATGGTTCCGAAAGTTTCAGAAGCCCGTCGTCAAGCAGGCGATGAAACGACGCGTGAAGCCAACTCCTCACCGCAGCGGGGTGATGATGGTGATGATGACGTGATTTTGGGACTCTCAGACGATTTGGGGCGACGGTCCGGGCGGCAACTGCGCTACTGGCTGCTCGTGGCAAATATCATTGCCTGGATTTTGATCGCACTCGTCGTGAGAGCACTCTTCTTCTAGATCTCGTCTTCGAAATCTCGTCCTCGGCGATCGCCGAGATCGCGACACAGTCCCCAAAAAAGCCGCAACACAATCCTACGGTCTGGTGCAGTTAGATTTGCGTTGCGACCACACGCCGCTCAAGCTTTAATCCGCGCGGACACTCAATCCTCAAATGGAGTGCGGTGGCCTATGTCGCGTTGCGTATCAAGCGTGGCCGTCCTGGGCCTGTTTATTCTTCTGTCGGCGTGCAATTCGAACGGCATCACGACCGCTTCGCTCGCGGCCGAGCCCGGCGCACGCGCACAAGCGACGGCTTATGCGCCCGGCGCTTACGTGTTCCATCCCAACGACCGCATTCGTGTCAAAGTCTACAACGAGCCGGAAATCACCGGCGAATATCAGGTTGACGCAAGCGGATATGTCTCCGTGCCCCTGGCTGGCCGCGTTCGCGCGGCCGGAACGACACCGAGCCAGGTCGAACGCGCAATCCGAGCGCGCCTGAACGACGGAATCATCACCGACCCCAAGGTCAACGTCGAAATCGCGAGCTACGCGCCCTTCTATATTCATGGCGAGGTCAAGCGGGCGGGCGAGATCCCGTATCGCCCCGGATTGACGGTCATGGACGCGATTGCCTCCGCCGGAGGCTTCACGTACCGCGCCGACGAGCGCGAGGTCTATCTGCGCCGCGCGGGATCGCCGGTGGAAGTCGTCTATCCGACCGACGTTCCCATTCCGGTCTATCCCGGCGACAACGTCAGAATCCCCGAGCGATTCTTCTGACTGCCGATGCCGCTCCGGTCTTCGACCCCGGAGCGCGGCCGTCGCGCCACGGTTATGGCCTATTTTTCATGCCACGGAACCAAGGAGAGAGCCCACGGTTACAGCGACGGCGATGAGCACGGGTGGACTCATCGACTTCCATGACTTGGCCGCTGTCGTCGCGGCACATTCCTGCGGTCGGCGGGCGCCGCTGTGACCCAACTGCGGATCAATGTCTCGATGCGCTGCCCGGATCTCCAGCAGCACATCACTATCGGGAGCGTCTGACGCGTGTGTTCTGCGTGGCGGCGGGCGAACGTCTGGGCTAGAGCGGTCGGCAGCGGGAGTGCCGGAGCACTGCTGCTCATTCTCGCGTCAGGCGCTCCTGCAGGTGCGCAGGTTTCGTCGACAGCGCAACTTATCCAGCGCGTTGGCCCGCCGCTTGCACCGCCCTGGAATGCCCAGCAGATCTTCGAACCGCTCGTGTACCCGCAGCTCTGGGACGTCGAACGTCGCTGGGAACTCGCGCCGGAGGACACGCCGGTGATCACGCGCGTACATCCAGGTTACGAACCCGTCGGCGTTCGCGCCGGCTCATGGATGTTCTTTCCGGCCGTCGCGGCCGGCGGTCTGTACGATAGTAATGTCTTCGCTTCGAACTTCATCCGCGAAGGCGATGTCGCGGGGATCGTTGCGCCTACGGTTCGCGGCCAGACGCTGTGGGGCAAACATTACGTCGACTTCGATGCGGGCGTGCGCTCGCTCGCCTACCGGGACCATCCCGGCCTCGACCAAACCGATGCCAGTTTTCGCGGCCGCGCCCGCATCGATGTGGCGAGCGACGCTGCAATTCTCGCGCGCGCGCAGGCGGCCTACCTGCACGAGCGGCCGGGCAGCCTCAGTTCGCCGACCGGCGCGGTGGAACCCACGCCCTACAGCCTGTTCTCCGGCGATCTGACCTATCGCAAGGAGTTCGGCCGGCTCACGACGTCCTTCGGCGGCATCGTCAACTCATATAATTACGGCTCGACCCGTGCGTTCGACGGCTCGATCATCAATCAGAACAGTCGCGATGGCCAGGTTTACGCCGCCCACGGTCGACTCGACTACGCAATCTCGCCCAAGCTCGGGATCTTCACGGCGGTCGACGGAAACCGGCGCGAATTGCGCGGCACGCCCGCCCAATCATTGAGCTCCAGCGGCTACCGCGCTCTCGCCGGCGTCGACGTCGAACTCACGCGGCTGATCTCGGGGGAAATCGGGCTTGGATACACGAGCCAGGCGTTCGACGCGGCGCAGATCGGAACCATTGCGGGCCCGGCCTACCGCGCCATGCTGATCTGGAGTCCGACGCGGCTCATGGACGTTTACTTCAAGGCCGAGCAGCTCGTCACGCAATCGTCCGAGACGCAGGCATTCGGCATCCGCGCCTACGCGTTCCAACTCGGCCTCGACTACGAGATTCGCCGGAATGTCGTGTTCTCGCTCTCGGGATCATACGAGAACGACAAATTTTTCGGCGCCGTTCGCGATGATGACGTCTACGCGTCGTATTCTGAACTCAAATATCTGCTCAACCGGCACTTCGACGTGTCCCTGAGACACCGCTATCTCACACGCAGCAGCAGCGACCCGACGGCCAGTTACAGCAAGCATGAGGTCGGTCTGAATGTCACGGCGCGCTTCTGAATCGCGGGCTCTCGTGCCGCAGCCGCTGCCGGAACCCGCCGTGCTGATGCGCGACGAGGCGTCATCACGCTTCGATCCGCTCGAGATCGCTCGCATTCTTCGGCGCCATCTGCGCATCATCGTCGCGACAACCGCCATTCTCGTCGCGGCGGCCGCGGTGTTCGTTGGCATCATCACACCGCTGTACAGCGCCACGTCCTCTGTGCTGATCGATCCACGCCGCGCCAGCGCGGCCAACCCCGAGGTGCCCCCGACAACGACGAACTTCGGCACCGACGATGCGAGTATCGAAAGCCAGGTACTGCTGATCCAGTCGATCACCGTGTTGCAGCGCGTGGTCGACACGCTCAAGCTGGCCGAAGACCCGGAATTCACGCCCAAACCGGGCATTCTCGAGTCGATCAAGCGCCGGATCGGAGCCAGCGACCCGCCGACGAACGTGAGCCCGGAGGCGATCGCCAGGGCAAAGGCGGTCGAAACCCTGCAGAAGCGCCTCAAGGTCGTCCGTCAGCGGGTGACTTTCATGGTGGATATCAACGTCCGGTCGGCGGATCCGGCGAAGGCTGCAGCCATCGCCAACGCTGTCGCCGATTCCTACCTGATCGAGCAGGTACGATCGAAATACGATGCCACCAAGATCGCCGCCGGATGGCTCGATCGGCAGATCGCCGATCTCAAGGCGCGGGTCCTCGCGTCCGACAAGGCCGTCGCCGATTTCCGCGCCGCCCATAACCTGAACATCGCCCAGGGCGTCACCGTCAACGACCAGCAGATCACGGACCTCAACAACAAGCTCATCGACGCCCGCGCCGAGGCGGCCGAGGCCCGCGCGCGATTCGATCAGGTCGACCAGATCGCCAAGAGCGGCGCCGACCCCGGGTCGCTCACCGAGGCGCTGTCGTCGAACATCATCGTACAGCTCCGCACTCAATATGCGGAGCTCACCAAGAACGCCGCCGACTTGTCGAGCCGCTATGGACCGCGCCATCCCCTGGTGGTCGCGGCCCACGCCCAGGTCCGCGACACGCAGCGCCTGATCAATGACGAGGTCAGGCGCATCCTGCAAAGCAGGCGGCACAATTACGAAGTCGCCAAGGCGCGCGCGGCATCGCTCGAACGCAGCCTCGACCAGTTGCAGAACGTGTCGACCGAATCCGGCCAGGCGCAGGTCCGCCTGCGCGAGCTGCAGCGCGAGGCCGATGCCAACCGCACGCTCTACGAGTCGTTCCTGGCGCGCTACAAGGAGGCGAGCGCCCAGGAAAGCCTCGAGTTGCCTGAGGCCCGGATCGTCACCCGCGCCGAGGTCCCGCTGCGGCCCTCTTTCCCCAAGGTGTGGCTGGTCATCGCGCTGGCGGGCGGGCTCGGGCTCGGCCTCGGGGGTGTGCTCGCCCTGCTCTCGGACTACCTCGACCCGCGAATCAAGACGCTGGATCAGGCGGAAGCCGCCGCCGGCGTTCCTGGCATTGCCACGGTTCCTCTCGTGGGCGTGCGCGAGCTCGCGCATCTCGCCAAGCGCGGCCGGCGCGAGTTGCCGCGCTACGACCCGACGCGCGCGCGCCTACTGCCCGCCCCACTGCAGCCGCCGCTCATGCGCTATGTCGTCGAGCAGCCGACCTCCCTGTTCGCGGAGGCCATTCGCGCGGTCCGCCTTGCGATCCAACAGGCCACGCGCCCGGGCGGGAGCCGGATGATCCTCGTCACGTCGGCTGTCGACGGTGAAGGCAAGACGACACTCGCCACCAATCTTGCCCTGTCGTTTTCCACGATCGGAATGAAGACGATCCTGGTCGAGGGCGACTTGCGCAATCCCGAGATGTCACGCTCGCTGTGCCCGCGTGCGGCGACCGGTCTGCTCCAGGTCGCCATGGGGGAACTGCCGCTTCATCAGGCAGTGCTCGTCGACCAGACGACGAATCTCTCGATCCTGCCCTCTCCGCCGGCCGATCGCTGGGCAGCGTCGGCCGATTTCGTGTCGTCCGCCAACATGGGACTGGTGCTCAACGCGTTGCGAACGCATTACGACGTCGTCGTGGTCGATGCTCCGCCGCTGATTCCGCTGGTGGACGGGCGCGCGCTGGCCGAGCTCGCCGATCATATCGTGCTGGCAACGCACTGGGACCACACGGCGCGCAACCTGCTGACGCGCGCGGTCGAACTCCTCGATGCCGCGCAGGATCGCATCGTGGGCACCGTTCTCACGCAGGTCGACCTGCGGCGGGTTCGCCTTTACGAGCGCTATCCGGCATCGTCCTACCTGCCTTATGAACCGGCGGTACGGACCAGCGCGAGGGCGGCGGAATGATGGCGCAAAAATGCGGGGCACTCGTCGGCCTGACCGGCATGCTCGTTGCTTTCGCCGGTGCTGCGCGTGCGGACAGCTGCGCACGGAGCAGCCAGTACATCCTCGAGAACCTCACCGGCGATCAGGCGCGGCAGCCGCGCGTCTATCAGACGCTGTCGCGCGTGTGCGAGGAGACGTTGCTCATGCCGAACGTGAAGGACGCGTTCATCCTCATGACAGGGGCGATCGCCGTCATTCCGAAACGGGATGCGATCGGGGCCACCGCATCGACCCTGGCGGAGTTCTGCACCCGATTTCCCAGGGAAACGCTTCGGTTCGTGGCGCGCAAGGAGCTTTCGCTGACGAAGAACTTAGGACGTGCGGTACGGCTGGATTCGTCCGCCGCCACGTCCTGCCAAAAAATCGTCCAGGGAGGATGACGCTCGTTGCGATCATGCGCGAGGTGTCTTCAACCAGACCGGCGGATGAGGCATGACAACCGTGTTGATGGTAAGCGACCCGTGGGCGCCGACGGCGCAAGGCGTGGGGGACTTTGCGGAGCGGCTGTGCCAGCGCCTGGAAGAGGCCGGCATCGACGTCACGAGGTTCTGCCGCGCGTACAAATCGCGCCGCCGGGTGGCCGAGCTTCTGGACGAGATCGGCGCTTCCAACGCCGACATCATCCATATCCAGTGCCAGAGCACGGGATATGCGCGTCCGTTCGTGTCGGGCATGATCGCGCGTCGGGTCAGGACCAAGCCCGTGGTCGTGACGTTGCACGATTATTCCTCGTTCAGGTTCTATTGGCGGCCGTGGCTCGCGCCATTGGCACGCTGTTGCGCCACCAGGATCTTCACCACGGCGTTCGACCGCACCCTGTTCCAGCTGCGCTTTCCGAAGCGGAGCGGGTTCGATACGACGATCGAGGTTCCCAGCAGCCTGCCTGTCGGCACCGCACCCACGCGGTCCCCGAACAAGGTGATCTATTTCGGCCAGATCGCCCCCCGCGAGGGTATCGAGGAGTATCTGACATTTTGCGAGATCGTCCGCACCCGCGCGCCCAACGTCAGCGCCGCGCTCATCGGGATCGTCTCCGACCGTCACCGGCATTACGCCGACCGGATGCTGCGCCGCGCGCACGCGGCCGGTGTCGAGGTCGCGTGCAACCTGCCGCCCGACGAAGCTGCCGATCGCATGGCGCAGGCGACGTTCGCCTACCTGCCGTTTCCTGAAGGCGCTTCGCCGGGCCGCCATCCCCTCGCCGCGACGATGATCAACGGCCTCGCGGTCGTCACTTCCCACACAGAACGCACGCCCGACTGGCTTCGCGCGGCGACGGTGTCCGCCGCCACGCCAGAGGAGGCATGTCGTTCGATTGCAACACTTGGCACGGACGATGCTGCGCGAAAGCGGCTGATCAAACGCTCCGCAATGGCGGCCAAACGCTTTCGCTGGGATTCGGTCACGGCTCGCCACGTCGAGTTGTATGGGCGGCTGCTCGGATTGTCGGACGAAATGCCGGGCGCCCTCGCGACGGGGTGAAACGTGATGCGACGTGCGAGGCGCACCAAACCGGTCTGGAGTTGAGTTCGCGATGCGCAGCTTGAATCGACTGCTCTGGCTCAGGCGGAGCCTGGTCCACCTGAAATGGCTCTACTATACGAAGGTCTGGGGAATGGACATTCATCCCACGGCGACCTTCTCCCTGAGCGCCCGGCTGGACAAGACCTACCCCGCCGGCGTGCACATCGGCGCCGACACCTATATCGCGTTCGAGGCGGCTGTCCTCGCGCATGACATGACGCGCGGGCTCTACCTTCATACCCGCATCGGCAAGCACTGCTTCATCGGCGCGCGCAGCGTGATCCTGCCCGGCATCACCATCGGCGATCACAGCATCGTCGGGACCGGCGCGGTCGTCACCCGCGACGTGCCTGCGCACTGCATCGTCGCCGGCAACCCAGCCAAGATCATCCGCGAAGGGATCATGACCGGCCATTGGGGCAAGCTGATCGAGGCATCGGCGCCGCAAGCGACCATGGCACCCGAGCCGCTTCCCGTCGCCGCCATGTTGCAAACCGGACGGACAAAGGTGCGATGAGCGATATCGTCCTGATCTCGACGACGGATACTGCAAACGGCCGCCCAGAGGTGCTCGCGCGCATGTTGGCGTCCCTCACGCGCGAGTTGGAGCGCTTGCCGGGCAGCCGATGCATTCTGGCCCTCCTGTTGCAGAACTGCCCGAAGGAGCGGCTGATCTCCCTGCAGGCGAGCCTGCCGCCCTTCGTGCTCGCCTGCGCAACTCCCGGCCGCATATCGCTATCGGCCGCGCGCAACCTCCTGTTCGAGCGCATCCGCGACGAGCACATCGAGCCGGACACGGTGGTGGGATTTCCCGACGACGACTGCTGGTACCCGGATGGCGCCCTCGCCTTCATCGTCCGGCAGTTCGCCGAACAGTCCCCGCTCGACCTTTGGTTCTGCCGCTATGCGGCGTCTCCCAGCGCAAGCGCCGGCGCCCCGCTGCGCCGGGCCAGCGTGCGCGACGTCGTACGCAACGCCTCGTCGAACACGATGTTCGTGCGCGGACGCGTGCTCACGCGCATGGCGCGGCGCGACGACAGCCAGTTCGACGAAGCACTGGGCGTCGGAACGCCCAATCTCGGGGGCGAAGATCTCGATTTCGCGCTGCGCGCGCACGCGGCCGCACGGCTCTCGTTCTTCTGCGACCGCGCCCTGATCGGCCATCGCGACAAGCTGCAGCATCTGCGCGCCACGTATTACCGCGGCAGCCTGATGGTCCTCGCGCGCTACGCGCTCCAGAACATGGACGCGGCGGCCGAATATGCCCGCAAGGTGGCGATCGGGCTCTATCTGGTGCTGCGCCGCGAGCTTCCGCTGCGCGCGTTCATCTCGGCCAACACGCTGGCGCTCGGCGAGCTATGGCGCGCCGAGCGCCAACACGGATGACGAGGATCGACCGCGACCGACCACCACGCCCTCACACTTCGGAGCTGCCCGCGAGACATGCAATCCACCGAACACACTCCATCCATGCGGTACAAGCTCGCCCGACGCTTCCACCGCTTTCGCTCCGGCCTGCTCGATCCGTCGTTCGGCCGGGTCATGCGCTACCTCGTGGGCCACAGGGGCGCCCGCGCCGGGCTCGATCCCAAGGCGCTGCAGGTCAAGGTCGGCAAGCTCGAGGCCGTGCCGCGGCAGTTCCCGACCAACAGCGGGCACACGAACGGAATTCCGAACGTCATTTTCCAGACATGGAAGAGCCGCGTCGATATCCCGATCAACTACCGCTACTGGCGCAACACCTTCATCGCGCATAACCCGACGTTCCAGTGCATCCTTTGGGACGACGCCGACAATCGCGCCTTCATCGCCGAGCATTTTTCCTGGTTCCTTCCGGCCTACGATCGCTATCCCGCCGAAATCTTCCGCGCCGATGCAATCCGGCCGTTCTTCCTCCTCGCCAACGGTGGGCTCTACGCCGACATGGACACCGAGTGTCTGGGTCCGCTGGCGCCTTCGCTGATGGGCGGCGATGTCCTGCTCGGGCGCATGGGTGCGGACCCGGGCTTCGATCATTCGATCCCCAATGCGATCATGGCCTCGCGGCCGCACCAGCTGTTCTGGGCGCTGGTCATCGCCATGATGATGGAGCGCGCGAGCGACGGCGCGGCGCCCGCCGCGATGCGCGCGGCCGGGCCGGAGACCTTCACCGGGCCGATCCTGCTCAAGCACGCCGCCGACGTCTATCTCGGCGAACCCGAGGCGAGCATCCGCCGGCGGGCCGCGCCCGTGGTCGAGCAGCTCGGCCCTGACCTGCGTTCCCGGCTGCAGGCGGGGACGCTGCGCCTGCTGCATCCGGAGCGTTGGTATCCCGTGGACTGGACCAATCCCTTCCATCGCATGCTGCGCAAGCGGCTGACGGCGCGGCGGCTGGCGCTTGCGCCAGGCGATGCGCGCGCGCTGTTCCCCAACTCCACGCTCGTCACCTACTGGAGCCACTCCTGGTGAGCATCGCGCCGCGTCCGATCGCCCGCGCCGGAGCCTAGCGCATGGCCTCGGACATCAAATCGAAGGTGCTGTCGAGCCTGGTCTGGTCGTTCGTCCGGACCTGGGGCGGCCGGCTCGCGGGCTTCGTCATCTATTTCCAGCTCGTGCGCATCCTCGCGCCGGCCGAGGTCGGCGCCTTCGCCGCCGCCTACGCGATCTTCGTGTTCCTGGAGATCTTCATCGACCAGGGCCTCGCACACGCGCTGATCCAGCGGCCGACCTTGACGCCCGGCCTCGTCAATGCGGCCTTTCTCGTGAACCTCGCGGCCGCCGCCGCCGTCGTGGCCGCGATCTGGGTGGCCGCCCCGTGGATCGAGGCTTGGCTCGCCATTCCCGAGCTGGCGCAGATCGTCCGGATCGGCAGCTTCGCCATCCTGCTCAACGCCTTGTGCTTCTGTCAGGACGCACTGCTGCGCCGCGAGTTCCTGTTCAGGCGCCTGGCGATCCGCATCCTGCTGGCGACGATCATCGGCGGCGCGGTTGGCATCTACATGGCGTACGCGGGCTTCGGCGTCTGGGCGCTGGTCGGACAATATATTACGGCGGGCGCGGTGAGCGTTGCGACGCTCTGGTATCGGCCGATCTGGCGGCCCTCGCGCGCGCTCGACGTCCGTGGGCTCGGCTCGCTCAGCCGCTATGGCGTCAACATCATCGGCGTGCGCCTGCTCGACTTCGGCAGCAGCCGCTTCGTCGAGTTCTGGATCGCGGCGATGCTGGGCGCGAGTGCACTCGGTTTCTTCTCGGTCGGATCGAAGATCACCTACATCCTGCTGCAATTGCTCGGGACATCCGTGCTCGACGTGGCGCTCGCGGGATTCTCGCGCCTCACCGCAGAGCCGACGCGCCTGCGCAACGCCTATTACAAGATCGTGCGCGTGACGGCTTCCGCCGCGTTCCCGTGCTGGGTGCTGATCGCCCTCGCATCGAGCGAAGTGACGGCCCTGGCTTTCGGGCAGAGGTGGCTGCCGAGCGCGAGCCTGCTCGTGCCGATGGCGGTCCTCGGACTCGTGCAGACCGCCCAGCTCTTCGACAGCGCGCTCGTCAACTCGATCGGTCGGCCCTCGCTCAGCGTTGCCTTCCTTGCCGTGCGCACCTGCGCCGTACTTGCAAGCCTCGTCGCGACCTCGTCCGCCGACCTGCCGGTGGTGGTCGCGGGTTATGCCGCGGCGCAGATCGCGATCACGCCTTTCAACCTGGTGATTCTCAAACGGTGCGCCGGGATTGCGCCGACGCAATTCCTGCGCAACCTGGCGGCGCCGCTGACGGCCGCCGCGTTGATGGCGGCGGCGATCCTCGCCCTTTCCTGGCTGACGCCGCTCGCGAGCCCGCTCGCCAGCCTTGCCGCGAAGGCCGCCATCGGGGGCATCGTCTACGCCGCGGTGATGCTCGCGATCGACCGCCGGCAACTGACGGACCTTCTCGGGGACCTTCGCAGCTTCCGCAAGCCGGGGCTGGTCAAGTGACGCTACCCCCCATCGAGACCGAGCGCCGGGACCACAGGAGATGGTGACGCCAACATGATGCTCAGAGACGTCAGGCAACTCGTACGCAACATCCTGCCGGGCACGATGCGCTACCGGCTGCGGCAGACGACCGACTCGCTGCGGTCGACGGAAGCGGTGTTCACCGAAATCTACCGAAAGGGAATTTGGGGCGGCGGCGAGGCTTTGCATTCGGGCAGCGGCTCGCGCGGCTCGGCCGCCGATCAGTATGTGGCGGCCATCCGGCGGTTCATCGCGGACAACGGCGTGTCGTCGGTGCTCGACCTCGGATGTGGAGACTTCCAGATCGGCCGCCGCATCGCGGATGCATGCGACACTTATGTCGGTGCCGACGTCGTCAAGCTGGTGGTCGAGGAGAACACCCGCAGATACGGCAGCGAGAAGGTGTCGTTCAGGCACCTCGACATCATCGCGGACGATCTGCCCGACGCCGACCTCTGCCTCGTCCGCCAGGTCCTTCAGCACCTGTCCAATGCGCAGATCCGGCAGATCCTCGCGAAGCTGACGAAATACAGGTTCGTCGTGATCACCGAGCACTATCCCAACGCCGCGGAGTTCAGGGCGCCTAACCTCGACAAGGCGCATGGCGCAGGCACCCGGGTGACCCTTGGTTCCGCCGTCTGCCTCGACCAGCCCCCGTTTGGCATGCGCGGGCTCGACCTGCTGCTCGAGGTGCCCGGCCGCGCCGCCGGCGGCGCCGCCGGGGTGGACGACCCCTATGCGCGCGGCAGCATCCGCACGTTCCTGGTGCACATCTAGATGCGTGACGGCCGATGATATCCGTCGAGCTCGCGACGACGATCAAGGTGATCCAGGTTGAAGCGCAGCCGCTGCGAATCGTGGCGCTTGGCACCAGCCACACGGCGCGCGGCGGCTGGCAGCGGCCGTTGGCGGATACGCTCAGGACCTGCCTCGGCCGGCCGGTCGACGTCATCGACCATGGGAAAAGCGGCGCGAATTCGCAGTGGGGCCTTGGCCAGGTGCCGCAGGTCGCCGCCGCCTCCCCCCATATCGTGCTGATCGAGTTCGGCGCCAACGACGCAGCCCTGCACAGCGGCGTCAGCGAGCCGGCCTCGCGCGCCAACATCACAGCGATGGTGCGCGAGCTGCGCTCGCGCGTACCGGGCGTGCGGATCGTCCTCATGGCGATGAACCCGATGCATGGCTTGCGCGGCGCGCTCCGCCCCTGGCTCGACGATTATTACGACATGCACCGCGCGCTGGCCGCCGACTTGGGCGTCGAGTTCGTCGACCATCGGCCGGCCTGGCGGAGCATGAGCGCAGACGAGAGAGACCGCGTCATCCCCGACGGCGTCCACCCGGAGGCAGAGGCCGCCGCGGCCGTCGTCGTGCCGGCGCTGGCGGATCTCGTCTGTGGCAAGCGGACGGGAGCGGGACGCGGCCGGCACGGAATCGTTGCACGATGACCGGGACGCCGACCCAAGCAGCGCGGGGCGGCGCGGACGAGCGGCTGTCCTCGCTCGACATCGCCCGCTCGTTCGCCGCACTCGCGGTCGTGCTCTACCACTGGCAGCATTTCCAGTTCGCAGGCTACGCCCTGCGCGAGGGGTTCGACCGGACGGTGCAGCCGCTCTATGCCGTCCTGTTCCCGTTCTACTCGGGCGGATGGCTCGCGGTCGATTTCTTCTTCATGCTGTCGGGCTACATCTTCTTCTGGAAGTATCAGGCGAGCGTCGCCGCCGGAGCGTTCGGCGCCGGCAAGTTCTTCGTGCTGCGGTTCTCGCGGCTGTATCCGCTGCATGTCGTGACCCTGCTCGCGGTCGCCGCTCTGCAGGCGGTCTATTTCGCGCGTCACGGCGGGTTCTTCGTCTTCCCGTTCAACGATCTCTATCACTTCGGCCTGCAGCTCTTCCTCGCCTCGCACTGGGGACTGGAGCGGGGTCCCTCCTTCAACGACCCGGTCTGGTCGCTGTCGGTGGAGGTCCTGCTCTATGCGCTCTTCTTCTGCCTCGCGCGATACACGCGGGCGCGCTGGCCGCTGCTGCTGGCGGTGTCCGCGCTGGGATTCGTGATCTACGGCAGCAACCTGTCGAACGCGATCGGGCGCGGACTGTTCTGCTTCTTCATCGGCGGCCTGCTGTCCTATGCTCTCGCCACGCCCCCTGCCCGCCATTCGCGCTTCGAAGGGGCCGTCTATGGTGCGGCCCTGCTGCTGATCGCGCTGGCGCTGGTCGCGGGCGGGCAGATCGACGTCTTCGCCGGAACCATCGCATCCCTTGCCGCGGGCCTGCACTCCGATCTCGCGCCTCTTGAGGCGGCCGTGAGCAACCGGCTGGCGCGTGTGCTCAGCTACGCCTTCATCGCCGGGCTGCTGTTTCCGGCTCTGATCGCCAGCCTGGTGCTGATCGAGCGCAGGTTCCACGCGCAGATCCAGCGCTGGTCGTTCCTCGGACACATCAGCTATTCGAGCTACCTGCTGCACATCCCGCTGCAGCTAGCCTGCGTGCTGCTGCTCCCCGGCTTTTTCACCAGCCCGTCGAGCGCGGCCTCCGGCCCGGCCCTGCTTGCGTTCGTCGTCGTTCTGGTCGCGCTCTCCTTCGCCAGCTTCTATGGCTTCGAGCGTCCGGCGCAGACGTTCATCCGGCGCCTGGCGGCCAGCGCCGAGGGCGCTAGGCGCGAAAGTCGAATGCGTAGTCAGGCGTGGCTGGATCGTTGGGCTGATCCAGGCCGGGGAGCGGATAGCGTCGCGTCGATTTCGGCGGATCCTGCGCCAACAGGCGCCGGTTCAGAAAGGTGATCTCCAGGGCGCTCGGGAAGTTGAAGGGGCCGAGGTCGCCGTAATTGTTCGCGTGGACGTGCACCACGTGGAACTTCCGTCGCATCGCCTCGATCACCGAGTTGAAGACGTCCGGGAAGATATCGACGTCGTGGAACTCGATTGCGATCGCGTCGACGTCGTCGGCATGCGCCAGCACGTCGCCCATGATGCGGTACTCGCTGCCCTCGATGTCGATCTTGAGGAACACGGGCCGGCGGTCGCCGACCCGCGCGAGCGCGTCCCCGACCGTCACGCTGTTGCGACTGTGGTCGCGCCAGACCCGCTGCTGGAAATGCCGCACGCGGCCGCGAAAGAACCTGCGATAATCCCACCAGGTGCCGGCCGCGCGCAGGTTGCGCTTCCGGAGCCCGCCGAGAAAGCGCAGCGCTTGCGTCAACGAGAAGAACAGGGCGCCGCGGCTCGACACCGTGTGATCGTAACAGTGGATGACCGCGTCGGGATTGAGGCGATGGAAATCGCGTTCAAAGTTCCAATCGAACCGCAGCCCGAATGACACCAGGGCGCCGGCGCCCTTCACCGCCTCGAGCGGCACGACATATCCGCCATCGTTGGGGCTGCCCAGGCGCACGAGATCAGCGCAGGCCACCGGCCATAGCGCGTGGACGGCGATCGGGTTCGGATTTTTGTTCGACGGGCTCGGCTCTTCATCGGGGCCGGCGATCGGCGGCGCCGACGTCACGCCGGACACCCGGCTTTCAGCGTGCTGGGTTCCCATCATCATCCTCCACAGCGGCGTCGCGCCGCAAAGCACCAGACTGCGGGCCCGCCCGGCACGTGATCCGCTGCGCTCACGGAAGCGCCGCCTGCGGATTGAACAGCCGTGTGATCTCACCGCCGAGAAAATCGTCGACAAAGGGCCGATAGGGGCGCACGCGCGCCTCGATCTGATCGGCAAGCTGGGGATCGGTGCGCGCCAGGTGACGATGCAGCACGTCGGTCCAGCCCAGCACGCCCGGCTTGATGTCCTGGCGCTGGCCGGTCATGGCTTCCAGACGCGAGGGATCGAAGCTCTGCTCGAATGTGAAGCGTGCGGCGCGCAGGAGCGCAGCCTCCTCGGCCGGCGTAAGAGCGACCGAGTTGGCGTCCGCCAGCGCGACCAGCCCGGCGACAGCCGCCATGGCGAAGTTCTGGTACTGCAGCGAGCGGGCGCCGCGCCTGACTTCATAGGGAAACGCGCCGCTTTCCTCGACCTGCGCAAGCGCCTTGCGCAACTCCGCCATTGCGAAATCGAGCTTGCCGCGGTCGCCGGTGATCGCGCCGACAGATCCGACCGCAACAGCGGCCCAGTTGCTGTGGTTTGCCGTGGCATCGAGCCATCGCCATTGCGGCTCACGCGGCGCCGCAGGCGGCGTGAACTCCGCCACGAGGACGTCAGCCAGCCGGGTGAACCAGGCACGGATCGCCGCAAGATCGTCCTGCGCCAGCCCCGGCTCGGCCGCGACCAACGAATAGGCATTCGCCATGGAGTAGGTCTGCCACGCAATGATCAGCGCGGCCTGCCGGTGGCCCATGAGATCGTTGTCGTCGAGATTGCCGAGCAGCGCGCCGGCATCGGCCCAGGCCCGCAGGTTACGCACCGTGCAGGCGGCGACCTCGCGGCGCGGGGCCGTGTTGAGCAGATACATGTCGCGGAAGCGGCCGAGCTGCTTCATCAGCGCATTGGTCGGCCACACCCGCTTCGTGTAGCGGGCCATCGCCTTCTTATCGATCACCGATCGCGTGCTGGTGGCGGCATAGAAGCCGAACAGCTTGGACATATCGACCATCGGCCGGATCGTGGAGCCGCAGCGGAACGCGCGTGTTGCGGACTTTCCGTCCGACGCGGCGAGCGCTGCCGCGCGGTCAAAGAGATAATTGAGCTTTTCGGAGCGGGTGGCCGCAAAGGCGTGGCCGGCGACGAGGCTGGCCATGAGCGTCAGGTAAACGATCGGGAGGACAGCCCGGATCGCAGGCGCACGATCGCCAAGGCTACGCGTGCTGTCGCTCACCCGCCAGATGCCCATTCGCGACCTTCCCAGCGCGGCAGTGCCGCTAGCTCGTCAAACGATCGGCAGCAGGCCACCATCGCAGGACGTAGCGCTTGAACAGAATCGGCCCGGCGAGCCCGGCGGCGAAGAGAACCGCCAGCGCCAGGAGGAAATAGCCACCGCTAAACGGCAACACTTTGACGAACAGCCCCTTCGCCACGCCGATACAGATTGTGTTGAGCAGATAGATCACGAAGGCGTACTGCCCAAGGAACAGCAGCACGCTCTCCGTCTGAAGCGCGGGCAGGCGGACGATCTGGTGCAGGACGGGAATGGACAGCATACCGATGACGAACATCGACAGAGCCGGGGGCACGTCACGCCGAGCCAGCAGGAAGCTGACACCAAAGACCAACAGCGCCACGGGAAACAAGCGCATGAACTGCAGCATGACGGCGTCGCGGTGCTGCGCGACGAGGCCACCGACGACAAAGAACACGAAATAGCGGCCGATGCGGTCGAGATAGAGCTGGTCCGGAAGTGGCAGGAGATAGGCAAGGAACGATGTCCCGAGCAGGAGCGCCATGTTCCCGCGCAGGAAAAGCCAGAGGATCGGCGTGGCCGCGACATAGACGAACAGCACAAAAACGTACCAGATCGAGCGCGCAGCACTCGATTCCGTCTCAAAAAAGACGTGATAGATCCCGTCCGCGAGACCGTCCGGCCGATTGGCCACCTCCATGAACTGGGCGGCCACCAGCTTTCCACCGACGATGATGGCGGCGAAACAGAAGAACGGAACCAGCAGGCGCCACGCGCGCCGCTTCAGGAACGCGCTGTAGGCCCCTTCCAACGCGCGATGCGAGCCCGAGAAGAAGAATACGAAGCCGCTCAGGTACATGAAGAACGGCATGTGGAACCGATACACCGCGTACCAAAGGACGTCGTACCATTCTTGCCCCGCGGGCAACGTGCCATGCGGAACCAGATGTCCGAACACCACGAGAACGATCGCCAGGCCTTTCGCGCGATCGATGTCGAGAAGGCGGGGCTTTTGCGTTGCGGGCACGGCCGAAGGAGGAATGGCGATGGCCTTCATTGCGTCGGCGAGCCTCCCGCGATGCATCAAGACGCACACTTAGGTCGCACGCCTTGGCGGATTTAAGACGACGCGGCGATGCGTTCGTCTCATCCCTGCCGCGATCGAGCGGCACACATGCATTGCGTCGGGGCAATTCATTGAATCGCCCTTCTCGCCCGTCGCGATGGTAATTTGCGGCGGCCGCATGCCGCGCCATCGTCATAGAGGGACCATGGCATTCCGTCTGACGTTCATCGCCGCGATGGCCGTGCTGACGCTCAATATTTCGGCGGTGTTCAACGTCGAGAAGGCGAACCCCATCGAGAAGGCCTTCGTGATGGCGGCGAGCCTCGTTCTGCTGGCGCGCGGCAAGCTCGATCGCGCGCTGATCGCTCCGGCTCTGCTCATTTTGACGGCAACGCTGATCAGCGCGATCTTCACGACGTACCCGTACTTTTCGTGGGACTACTATATCCGCCAACAGGTGAACCTCGCGTCACTGCTCATCTTCCTGATGACCATCCCCACCCTGCAGGATCGCGACGACTTCTTTCGCATTCTCGCCTTCGTTCCGCTCGCTCAGGTGGCGGTGGGCATCTGCTACGCCGGGCTCGGAATCCGCCCCCTGTTCCACGTCGACTCCACGATCGGAGTTCCCCGCCTGAGTGGAACCACCATCCCAGCCTTCCTCGCGGGCTTCTGCGTCGTCGGCGGTCTCGCCGCAATGTTCTATGCCGATGCCAAGGCAAAGACCTCGTACCTGTGGCTCGCCGCGGTGAACGGCGTGATTCTCCTGCTGACAGCCGGACGCATGGCCTCTTTCGTGGCACTGATCACGTGGGGGGTGGCGTTCGCGTTCGGGTTCAAGCGCAAGGCCCAGCTCAAATACTATCTTGGCCTTGCCGGAATCGTGCTCGTTCCAATCACGATCGTCCTCGCCGGCGAGCAACTGCTCACGCGCGCGCTCAGCAATGACGAGAAGAGCCGCGACGTGATGCGGCACTTCCTAGCGCACTACGTGAATACTTATCCCGAGTTCGGAATCGGACTCGGGCACCAATATACGATCATCTCGCGCGACCTCATCGTTCAGATCGGCGCGGTGGCCGCTCACAACGAATATCTCAAATATCTCGTGGAATTAGGCTGGGTCGGCGCGTCGCTGTTCGGCCTCGGCTGGCTCTGGCTGTTCGCCGCAACATGGGCTTCGCCGATCAATATACGCAGAACCGTGTATCTCGCGTGCGTGATCGCGTTCCTGATCTATTCCGCCACCGATAACACATTGGTGCGCAACGA
Source organism: Xanthobacteraceae bacterium (assembly GCA_035556735.1). Classification (GTDB taxonomy): domain Bacteria; phylum Pseudomonadota; class Alphaproteobacteria; order Rhizobiales; family Xanthobacteraceae; genus CANJBX01. Next base: position 90,134 of record DATMFF010000005.1, read on the forward strand.
GCTGTCGTTCCTGGTGGTGATCGCCGCCTATGGAACCCGGCGCGTCCTTGCAGACCGTTCACCGCTCCATGCGCCGGCCGCGCCACCCGCGAGAACGCCACGAGGTCGCCTGCGGCCACGCACTGCTCGCGATGTCATTCCGGACGCGCACGCCTGACCACATCTTCTGTCCAACAAAGCGGCAATCGCCCGCGAGAGATGCGCCGCGCATCGCACGGCGCACGGAACTTGCGCGTGTCATCGCAAGACCGCGCTCACGCCATCTTTCAAACCGAATGCTGCGCTATCGACATCGTGTGATCGCGAACACGGTGCATGAGTATGACAGGACGCGCTTGCGTGATCGTCGTCGAGAATCTTCCCGTCCCTTTCGATCGTCGCGTCTGGCAGGAGGCGATCGCCCTCAAACAAGCAGGCTGGCGCGTATCCGTGATCTGTCCTGCGACCGAGCGCTATCCTCACGCGCGCGAGGAGATCGACGGGATCGTGATCTATCGCCATCCGCTTCCGGTCGAAGCGCGCGGCGCGCTCGGATTCCTGCTCGAGTACGGCGCGGCGCTGTTCCACGAGTTCCGGCTTCTCTTGAAAGTGTCGCGGGAACGCGGATTCCATGTGATCCAAGCGTGCAATCCGCCCGACCTGATCTTTCTCGTGGCACTTCCGTTCAAGCTCTTCGGAAAGCGTTTCATCTTCGATCATCACGACGTCAATCCTGAGCTCTACGAAGCCAAGTTTGGCCGGCGCGGCCTGATGCACCGGCTTCTTGTGCTGTTCGAGCGGTGGACGTTCAAGGCCGCCGACCTCGTGATCTCCGCCAACGACACGTTTCGAGACATCGCGATCGCGCGCGGCGGCAAGCAGCCGCATGATGTCGTCGCCGTCTATAGCGTGCCCGACCGGTCCCGCATGCGCCGCGTCGAGCCGGACCGCACGCTCCATCGGGGCCGGCGCTTCGTCTTGGGCTATATCGGCATCATCGGCGACCAGGATGGGGTGGATCACCTCGTTCGCGCGGTGGATCACCTCGTCCGCAAGGAGGGTTTTTCCGATTTCGGGGCGGTCGTGGTGGGAGATGGCCCCGCCCTGCCCTCCGTCCGCGCCCTCGCCACGGAACTCGGACTCGACGAGCACATCACGTTCACCGGCTACCTGAGCGGCGATGCGCTGCTGCGCACCGTGAGCGCCTTCGACATCGGCGTCATCCCCGATCCCGTTAACGAGTACAACGACAAGATCAGCATGAACAAGGTCTTCGAGTACAGCGCGCTCGGCATTCCGAGCGTCGCCTATCCGCTCTCCGAGACGCGCCGCCTGCTCGGCCGCGCGGGCGTGTTCGCCGCCGGCAGCGCACCCAGCGACCTCGCCCATGCCTGCCTGCGCGTGATGGCGGACACGGAGCTGCGGGAACGATCAGCCGCGGCTGCGGCCGCCCTGGCGGGAACCGCCTTCAGCTGGGAGCGGGAGGCGCAAAAATACGTCGGGGTGTACGAACGCCTGGTCAGCCCCCTTGCGGAAGAGCGCGCCGCCGCGGCCAGTCGACAGCCGCGCGCGACACGCTGACAGGCTTCTCCCGACTAAGCCTTCGCGAGACTCGCCCGCCCAGCCGGAACGAAGGCCGGCATGCTCGGCGTCGGCGACGACGTCCGGCCGACGCTGTCGTAGATGAAGCCATGACGCGCCATCTCGTCCGGCCGATAGATGTTGCGCAGATCGACGATCACCGGGCATGCCATGGCATCACGCAACCGCTCCAGGTCGAGCGCGCGGAACTGCTCCCACTCGGTCATGATCACGAGCGCATCGACATCAGCCGCGCAATCGTAAGGATCGCTGAAGTACACGACATCTTCCAGGACCTGCTTCGCCTGCTCCACTCCCTCGGGATCGTGCGCGTGAACGCGCGCACCCAGGTCCTGCAGCGCCGTGACCAGCGTGATCGACGGCGCCTCGCGCATGTCGTCAGTATTGGGTTTGAAGGTCAGGCCCAGCATCGCCACCGTCTTGCCGCGCAGGGTCCCGCCGAAAATCCGCGCGACCTTGCGCGCGAGGGCGCGCTTGCGCTGCTCGTTCACGGCCAGAACGGTCTCGACGATGCGCAGAGGCGACTCGTTGTCCTGTGCCGTCTTGATCAGCGCGCGCGTATCCTTGGGAAAGCATGATCCACCGAACCCGGGGCCCGCATTCAGGAATTTCGTGCCGATGCGGTTGTCCAGGCCGATGCCGCGTGCAACCTCCTGCACGTCGGCGCCGACCCGCTCGCAGAGGTCGGCGATCTCGTTGATGAAGGTGATCTTCGTCGCCAGGAACGCGTTGGCCGCGTATTTCGTGAGTTCGGCGGTGCGCCGGCTGGTGAACAGGATCGGAGCCTGGTTGAGATAGAGCGGACGGTAGATGTCGGCCAGCACCTTGCGAGCTCGCTCGTCGTTGGTGCCGACCAGGATTCGGTCGGGATGCTTGAAATCCTGGATGGCCGCCCCCTCCCTCAGGAACTCCGGGTTCGAGACAACCGCGAACTCCACGCCCGGACGGCTCTGCGCAATGACGCGCTCGACTTCATCGCCCGTACCGATGGGGACCGTCGACTTGGTGACCACGACCGTATAGCCGGTGAGAGCCGCCGCGATCTCACGCGCGGCGGCATAGACGTAACTGAGGTCGGCATGACCGTCGCCGCGGCGCGAGGGCGTGCCGACCGCGATGAACACCGCATCGGCCTCCGCCACCGGACGGGCAAGCTCGGTCGTGAAGCCGAGGCGGCCTGACCTGACGTTGTCGGCGACGATCCGGTCCAGGCCCGGCTCGAAAATCGGAATTTCGCCACGCTCGAGCGCGGCGATCTTGGCTGCGTCCTTGTCGACGCAAGTGACGTGATGCCCGAAATCCGCAAAGCACGCGCCGGACACGAGCCCGACGTAGCCAGTTCCGATCATGGCGATGCGCATCGCTGACCTTTCTGTCTGTTGGGTCGATAGGGTCGAGGGGGTGGTCGTCAGATCATGCAGGTTCTGGCCGCAACAAAAAGGCTCTTTTGTGGGCAGCAGCGAACATCCGCAGGCACGTGCGCCTCATGCGCGCGGCGCCTCCTCGCTCCGCGCGCGTTCACGCAACGCAGGCGGCGATCCATTCGCTGACGGCGCGGGCGGCATGCACGATGCGCGCATCGACAGGCATGGACCGCGGTAAGGTGATGCAGAGCATCCGCGTTGCGGATATCACCAGAACCGGAGACGCCGGATCTCGATATAGGCGAGCGAGAAGCCCGCAAAATGGAACAGCAGTTCGCCAGCCAACAGCGCATAGATGCCGAACACGTCGATGAAGACGTAGCTTGCTGTAATCCCCAGGACGGCGCTGAGCGTGACGATGCGCGCCATCGGAAGATAGGCGCCGAGCGCCGCCAGCCCCTGCACGAGCATCATCGACAATGAGGCGGTGAGGACGGTGGGGGCGAACAGCAACAGCAAGGACGCCGCCCGGCTGAAGTTCGAAGCCGGCGCGGCGGACGCCGCGAGCGCAATCACCACTGCCCCGAGCGTCATGATCAGTGAGCAATACAACGTGATCTTCTGCGCCGAGAAGATGCCGAGAAAGCTTTGATGCTCACGCAGGGACAGCTTTTGCACGAGCGCTGGAAAGTCGATGCGCAACAGGAAAACGATGATCGTAGCCAGTGCAATGATGAGCTGCTTGACGTAGGCGAAGACCGCCGTGGTCTCGGCACCGAGATATGCGGCGCTCAACAGCAGCGCGCCGCGCGAGTTGAGCTGTCCGGGCAGCAATTGGAAAAGCAGTGCGACGCCGTCGCGCGCTGCGCGCCGCAGCCCGGCCGCAGTCACCCGGCGCAGGCGCGGAGGCTGACCTGCCGACGTCAGCGCTGCCCACTGTGCCGCAACGGTCAACCCGCATCCTATGGAAAACGCTCCACCGAGCATGACCCCGGCGGATGCGGTCGGCTCAGGCGGGCCCAGCAGCAGCGCCCCGGCGGAGGCGGCGTAAGTGATCGCGCCACAGAGCCCTCCGAGCCCGCTCAGCTTCAGGCCGTCAAGCAGACCCCCGCCGTTGCAGGACCAGATCAACCAGCCGGGAAGACAGAACAGCAGATAGTTGCGCGAGAACGCGTCGGGCGTCACGCCAAGGGCATAGGCCGCCGCGGCCGCGCCCACCGCGCCCGCGAGCAGGGATCTGAACAGGCTCGTCTCCGAGAAGGTCGACCAGATGTCGCCTGCCGCGCCCATGCCTGTGCGCGCGGTCTCGCGCGCGAGGATCGTGCTGGCTCCGGAATCGACTACAAGGACCGCCAGTGTGGACACGGCGTAGTGCGCGCTGAAAGTCGAGAGCAGGGCGAAGCGGCCCTGCGCGAGAAGCCAGGTCTGCGCCGCGAAGACGGTGCCCTGGCCGATCCCCATTCCGGCAATCAGCAGGCCGAGGTTGAATGCGCGCTTCCAGTGTTCACCGTCGGCGGGCCGGGACGTTCGAGCTGCCTGCAACATCGGTCGTCACCGGACGCCCGCGGGCGGGCGCGACCGCGCGGCGTTTCTGTCGGCACATCGGTGTGCCGTCCTGCCGCAGCGGATCGCGGCAAAAACCGCGTAACGCAGCCACATCATCGAAACATGACATGCGGACGGCCTGTGACCATTCGGCAACGGGCGCCGGCGGCCACCCTAACCCCGGGCGAAATGTTATGGATTGTCATGTTTACGTAACATTATAAACGGTATCTGCGCGCAGTACCGTGTTATAAGTCAGTGCGAGTAGCTATGGCGCGTCATCCGCCGGCAGTGCTGTTGGCCAGTTTCGTCGGCTTCGCTGCCCTCGGCGGTTGCGGCTTCATTCCGATGTCGGGCCCAGCCAGTCCCGAGATCCGCGCCGAACGCAGCCCGACCCTGCCCTATGCAAAGGTGAAACTCGACGCGCGGGCGGTCGACGTGCTCGCCAGGTACGAACCGAGTGTCCTCGCCGGGGTGTTCACCGACCGCCGTCCACCCGCGGGCATCCGCTTCGGCATCGGCGACGTGGTCAGTGTCACGATCTTCGAAGCCGCGGCCGGCGGCCTCTTCATCCCGATCGAAGCAGGCGTGCGCCCAGGCAACTTCGTCAACCTGCCGGAACAGACCGTCGACAACGACGGCAATATCAGCGTGCCCTATGCCGGCACGATCCGGGCAGCCGGACGCACCAACGTGCAGGTGCAGAACGAGATCGTCGAGCGAATCCGCAACCGCGCCATCGAACCCCAGGTGGTCGTGGCGCTCACCCAGCAGCGCACGTCGCTCGTGAGCGTGTTCGGCGATGTCCGCACGCCGGTGCGCTTCCCCATGCCCGCGACGGGCGCGCGCGACCGCATCACCGACGCGATCACTCGTGCCGGCGGCATCAGCGGTCAAGGCTGGGAGACGTGGGTGATGCTGGAACGGAGCGGCAAGCGCGCCACCGTGCCTTTCGCTAACCTCGTCTACAGGCCCGACAACAACATCTTCGTGCAGCCCGGCGACCGCATCTACGTCTACCGCGAGCCGATGAAGTTCCTGGCCTTCGGCGCCACCGGGCAGCAAGGCGAGTTCAATTTCGACGCCTGGCGCATCAACCTCGCCCAGGCGGTCGCAAAAGCCGGCGGATTGTTCGACATTCAGGCGGATCCCGGATCGATCTTTCTCTACCGGCGCGAGCCGCGCGAGGTCGCAGAAAAGCTGGGTGTCGATGTCGCGCGCTTCACCGGCGGGCTTGTCCCGATCATCTTCGACGTCAGTTTCCAGGATCCCGCCGGCTATTTCCTGGCGACCAAGGTCGACATGCGCCCCTTCGACGTGATCTACGTTGCCAACGCGCCGCAGGTGGACGTCACCAAGTTCCTGGTCTTCATCAACACCGCCCTCGCGACCGCCGACAATCACGTCAACTTCGTCAACGACATCTATATCGCGCGGCAGAACAGCCGCCTGCCGTGACTGCCTCCGTCTTCAGCCGTCCGTTCGGGATGACCGCCGGCAGTTCGTGGCGCGCAGCACGTCGGCGCCTGGCGACCGCAGTCCTGTTCACCGCGATCGCCGCGGCTCCGCTTCCGTTCGGCTCGCGCGATCCGGCGACCCTGGCGTTCTGGTGCGTGCTGCTTGGGCTCGCGATCACGTTTGCGCCGTTGCACGGCCTGGGGACCGCGCACCACGCGATCCTGTCGGGCATTGCCGCCATCGCAGCCGCGTATCTCGTGGTTCTGCACGAGCAACTGGCCGGGGACCCCTGGATCGCGACGGTCCACCCGATCTGGGCGCAGGCGTCCGCAGCTCTCGGATCGCGGATCGAGCCCTCGGTCTCGATCGCCCGCGGTGAACCGCTGTTCGCGCTTGGTGCTCCGCTTGCGAACATGCTCGCGCTCACGCTCGGCCTCATCGTCGGCACCGATCGCCATGATGCCCATCGCGCGCTGCGGGTCCTGGCCTGGTCGGGAGCGGCCTACGCGCTCTACGGGATCGGCGCGCTCATGATCGACCCGCACGCCATCCTGTGGCGCGTGAAGACCGCTTATGTCGGGAATCTCACCGCGACGTTCATCAACCGGAACACGGCCGCAACCTATTTCGGCTCTTGCGCGGTCGTGTGGCTGTTGCTGCTTCTGGAACGCGCGCGCGCCGAACGGCCCCTCCCCGCAACCGCGAACTGGCAAGCGACCCTGGCCGCCGCCTCGGAACGCCTGCTCAATCCCGGGCGTCTGCTCGTCCCCTGTGTCGGGCTGCTTCTCGTCGTCGCCGCGTTGTTCCTCACCGTTTCGCGCGCGGGCATCGTCATCTCGCTCTTCGTGCTTGTGAGCATTGCGCTGCTGCGTCTGCGTGAGCGCGTCCGCACGCCACGACATGCGGTCCTCGCCGTGGCCGGCGCCGCAGTCGTGGGGAGCCTGCTGGTGGCGATCATGGGCGGCGGCCTCGGCGGCCGGCTCCATGCGCAGGGCATCAGCGACGACAGCCGGCTCGCGACCTGGCGTTCCACCCTCGCAATGATCTCGGACCGCCCGTGGTTCGGCACCGGCCTCGGCACCTTCGCCTGGGCCTATCCGCACTATCGCAGCGACGACCTGCCGCTGCAGGGAATCTGGGACGCGGCCCATTCGACCCCGCTCGAGTTGGCTGCCGAGGCCGGGCTCCCGCTCGCCGGCCTGATCGCGGCGGCATGGGCGGCGGCGATCGGCGTGCTGGCGGCTGCCTGCCGCAACGGATCGCGCGGCCGCGTGACTCCACTCGCCGCACTGTCCATTGCCGTCATCGCGCTCGTTCACTCCTCGCTCGATTTCTCGCTCCAGGTGGCGGGGTATTCGATCGTCTGCTTCGCCGTCGTCGGCGTCGGCCTTGCCCGTGCCTGTCCCACGGCAGACCGGCCGGACCCCGCGCATGCACCAGGGGACGCGCGCGGCCGTGTCGCACCTGTGCGACCGTGGGACCCATGATATTCTGTTAATATGACGCATGATACGCATTCACATTGCTTGCGAAAATGTGATTCCGGCGGATCCGCCATCATGTTAGACATGGACGCGGCCCGGACGACGTGGAGATCGGTGATGTACGCGCGTGCTCTGCCGGCGCCCCTGGCGGCTGTCCTCGTCTCGCTGTCGCTGGGAACCGCTTGGGGGGCGTGCTACGCGCCGGCGCAGCAACTGCCCAGCCAGACGATCAGCGGCTTCACGAGCAACCCGAATGAGGTCCTGAGCCGCTACCCCAACGGCGGCGCCCAGATGATCTCCTACATCCGCGATCTCGCCGCCTCGGACCCGGCAACGCTGGCCGGGGTAATCGGCCTGCTCGGCACGGCCAACCGTGACCAGCAGTCGGCCATTGGATCCGGGCTGGGACAGGCCGCGCGCATCTGCGTCCGCTCGGACCAGGCTTTCGCCACCCAGATCCAGCAGGCCATCTCCGCCTCCAACAGCAACTTCGCCAAGGACTCCTACGCGTTCGTCAATCCCGACACGCCCACCGGAGCCGTCGCGGGTGCGGGCGGTGGAGGCGGCGGCGGTACGGGGTCCGGGGGCCCGACCGGCGGCGGATTTGGAACATCATCGGCCGGCACCATTGGCCCGGCTTTTGGCACGAACTCCGCGCCGAACATCGGGCAGACGACCTTGACCGGCGGCCGCACGGGCGGCGCCGGATCGGCAGGCGCAGTCAACTCGGGCATCACCGCCTTCACCGCCACCACGCCCGTCAGTCCACGATGATCAAGCTGCGGCGGCGCGAGCGTCCGCAGCGGCAAGCTTGATGGCTGCGCGCAGCGAGACCGCGCATCGCGTCGATCACAGGGTGCGCGCAATGGCGCTCACATTCCGCTGCCTGTTGCTCTTGTTCGGCGTGGCCGCGATCTCCTGGGGAACATTCGTCCTGGTGGTCGCGCCACAGCCGACGATCGTCGCGACCGCCGCTTCGAAGATCCTGCGCGGCAATTCGTTTGCACAGGATGACCTGCGCGGGATCGGACTCGCCGCGGCAGCACTCGACACCGTCCCGGTCACCCGCCCCTCCGCATTCAGGGATCGGGTCGTCGTCGAGCTGCGGCGCGCGGAGCTGGCGCTCGCGGACGGCGCGCGCACGAAAATCGATACCCGCTTCGACACGCTGCATGTTGCCCTGCGCGACGCATTGACGATGACGCCAGCCGATCCGTTCCTCTGGCTTGCGCTCGCCTGGCACACAGCCGTTACCGGCGGCCTCGATGGAAAAATGCTCGGATATCTCGCCCTGTCCTACCAGCTTGGACCCAACGAGGGCTGGATCGCGGTGCGCCGCAATCCGCTCGCGCTTGCGATCTTCCCGCGCCTTCCGCCCGAGCTTGCAAAGCGCGCGCTCGGAGAGTTCGCGCGCCTCGTCGAGTCCCGCTTCGACGAGACGCCGCGAATCCTGCTCGGGCCCGGCTGGGCGCAGCGCGACCGCCTGCTGCCGCAGCTCGCAACCGCCAGCGACGGCAGCCGCCGCTGGTTTGCACGCGCGCTGCACCGGCTGGGCGCCGACGTAGCGGTCCCGGGCGTGCCGGCGCGCGACGCCCGCCCATGGGATCCGTGAGGTCCAGCTCCCGTAACGATATTCCGTGTCGTCAATCTGTTACACATCGCACCGTATGACATGGCGCAACGCGATTATGATATCGCACGGGGCGAACAGGCAGCTCGGAAAGCCGACGAGCGCGAGCGAACCGCCGTGACGCGGGGCGGCTGACTGCAAGGGTCTCCGCCCGCTGCTGCGGCGTCCCGCCCGTCCGATGGTGAGGACTTCCGCCGGCATGGACGCACAGCCAGCACTTGCCGACAACCGCCACGCCGGCCAAGGCCAATCCGGCGCGCCGCCTGCTGCCCTCACGCTTGCAACCCTGATCGAGCAGTTGATCGGCTTTGCACTACGCCAATATCGGGTGTTCGTCCTCATCACTTCAGGGGCGCTCGGGCTCGGGCTCATCTACCTGTTCGCCACGCCACCGCTCTACACCGCGACCGCCACCCTGCTCATCGACAGCAGCAAGCTACGTGGCCTGCAGAGTCCGCAGCAGGCGGGCGCCGATCTGCCCATCGACGCCGCACAGATCGAATCCCAGGTGGAAGTGCTCAGATCAGTCAGCATCGCGAATTCGGTCATCAAAGCACTTGATCTTGCGGACAGCCCCGAGTTCGGCAAGGCGAGCGCCGGCCTGTTCGCGGCGCTGCGCGGGCTGCTGGGCGGGTCCGAAGTCGTTTCCCAGGAAGAACGCGAGCACCGCGCCCTCGCGGCATTCGCGAGCCGCCGACAGATCGGCCGCGTCGGAAAGACCTATGCCTTGGACATCTCCTTCACCTCGCTCGATCCCGGACGCGCGGCAACGATCGCAAACGCGATCGCCGAAGCCTACATCGTCGACCAACTGGAGGCGAAGTACCAGGCGGTGCGGCGCGCCAGCATCTGGCTGCAGGACCGCATCAAGGAACTGCGCGCGCAGGCCTCGGCCGCCGACCGCGCCGTGCTCGAGTACAAGGAGAGCAAGAATATCGTCGACGTCGGCGGCGCTAGCGCCGGGTCCGGAAGCAGCCGACTGGTCGGCGAGCAGCAGCTCTCCGAGCTCAACACGCAGCTCGTGAATGCGCGCGTCGCAACGAACGAGGCCAAAGCGCGTCTGGACCGCATCGAGCAGGTGCTCAAGCTCGACGTCGGCGAGGCGACCGTCGCCGATACGCTGCGCAACGACGTCATCACGCGCCTGCGCAACCAGTATCTCGACCTCGCCGCGCGCGAAGCGACATGGTCCGCCCGTTACGGACACGAGCACCAGGCGGCGATCAACCTGCGCACCCAGATGGACGAGGTCCGGCGCAACATCGCCGACGAGCTCGGCCGGGTGGCCGCGAGCTATCGCAGCGACTACGAGATCGCGCGCATCCGCCAGGACAACCTCGAGCGCAGCTTTGCCGACCTGATCTCCGAGGGCCAGGCCACCAATCGCGACCGGCTCGCACTGATCGAGCTGGAGAGCAACGCCAAGATCTACCGAACGATCTACGACAGCTTCCTGCAACGCTACACGGAAGCCCTCCAGCAGCAGTCGTTTCCGATCACGGAAGCGCGCGTCATCAGCGCGGCGGCTGCTCCCAAGCAGAAGAGCAAGCCGGTGACCACGCTCGTTCTCGCCGTTGCGGGGACGCTCGGACTGCTGGTCAGCTTCGCCGTGGCCGCTCTGCGCGAGGCGGTCGACGGCGCCTTCCGAACCGCACGGCAAGTCGAGGACGCTCTCGGCGTGAGCTGCATATCCGTGCTGCCGATGACCAAGCCTGAAGCCGTGGAGCACGGCGCCGCGCGGCGCGCCAAGCGCGCGCCGGGTTCCGAAACGGCCGATGCCGGCGCCCCGCCGGAGGGCACGCCGGCGACGCCACGCCGTCACTACGCGTTCGCCGACCTCATGATGCGCCGGGTCGTGGACAAGCCGCTATCCGCCTTCGCGGAAGGGCTGCGCGCGGTCAAGATCACCGCCGAGCTGCGGGGTGCATTCAAGGAGAACAAGGTCATCGGCATCACATCCACGGTGCCGGGCGAAGGCAAGTCGACCGTGGCCAGCAATCTCGCGGAGCTGATTGCCGACGCCGGCAAGCGCGCGATTCTCGTCGACGCCGATCTGCGCAATCCGACGCTTGCCCACGCGCTTCAGCCGCGTCCGTCGGTGGGGCTCATGGACGTTCTCACCCGCACGGCCGAGCTGGATGACGTCATCGGCTTCGATCCGGGCACCGGCCTGGCGTTCCTTCCGGTCCTGCGCAACCAGCAGGCCGCGCATTTCGACGAAGTTCTTTCATCGCAAGGCTTCCGCGACCTCGTGGACGAGCTGTGCAAACGCTATGACTATGTCATCGTCGACCTGCCGCCGCTCGCGCCGGTGATCGACGTGCGGGCCGCCATCCAGAGCATTCATTCGATCGTATTCGTCATCGAATGGGGCGCGACGAAGATCAAGCTCGTGCAAAGCCGGCTGGCTTCGGAGCCGGAAGTCTACGACCGCCTGCTCGGTGCGGTGCTCAACAAGGCCGATCTCAAGATGATCGACCGGTTCGAGCACCACGGCCGCTACCATAGCAGCTATCACGCCCGTTACGGCTATCTCGACTAGGGCTCCGACGCGATTGCGGCGCGTCGTCCGGTCCGACGCAGCGCGCGATAGACGTCGAGTTGGGCAAGCCCGTGCGCCGAATAGCTGTAGCGCTCCGCTGCCCTGAGCGCCGCGTGCTGCAGCGTCTCGTATTCGCGGTCGTCCAGGCTTGCGCAGCGACGCATGACGTCGACGAGCGACTGGCCGTCGCCAGAAACGACGAACCCGCACTGCATGTCGTTCACATCCTCCGCGATCCCGACCTGCTCCGACACGAGGACCGGAATGCCGCGAACCAACGCCTCCGCCGCCGCCATTCCAAACGACTCGTAATGGGACACCAGAATCACGAAATCGACGTCCGCGAAGAACCGCTCGCGCTGGTCATCCTGCACGAAGCCCAGCCAGTGAACGTTGCCGCACCCATCCGCGGCAGCCCTGGCGACGCGCTCGTGGTCCGGCATTCCGGCGCCGGCCACGACAAGATCCACCTCCCTCACCTGCGCGGCGGCACTAACGATTTCGGCCACGCGCTTGGTGGGATGGATGCGGCCGAGATATCCGATCCGCACGCGGTCCGGCCTGGCGCGGCCGCCACGCACCCGGCGCGCGGCATGGCCCGCCGTATCGTCAAACACAGGATGTGGAATGACCGCGGACCGGCGCTGCTCGATCGACTTGCGGCACTCGAACTGCGATGCATAGACCACGCAGCCCAGCAGAAGCCGGAAATACGCGCCGAGCAGGCGCTTGATCGCAAGCCGCAGCCTGGACTTGGTGACGACCATATCGTCATCCGTGAACGTGGCGTGCGGCGTAAGCACGGCCTGTACGCCGCTGAGCCTGGCCACCCCGACAGCAATCACGTTCAGCGGATGCCAGCTCCCGTCGATGTGGACGACATCGAATGTTCCGACCGTGCGGATCAGAAACCGTACCGCGGCCGGCAGTCCCTCGACGGCATGGACCGCGACGTCCTGCGCGCGCAAGCGGCGGATGTCGGGAAACTGCGCGTGGTCCCGCCCTCGGGATCGAAGCGTAAGGCATTCGACCGCCACGCCCACGGCCTTCGTGGCCAGAGCGGCCGAGCCGAAGACGCTGCTTGGTCCCCCCAGAAGCGGATCCGCACTCGACACCACGCGCAGAACGCGGAGGGCCTGTACTCCGGTTGCGGACCTGCGTTTCCCGACAGCCCGGGGGCCCGTCTCGGTCGCAGGCGGGGCGTGATCGTATTCCGAACCGTGAACAGTCATGAGTGCCGTCTTTGACACTACTGCCTCGTCCCCGCCGGCCGCGCGCGGGCGTCGGTGCTCACCGTCACCCGCCGGAGCACGCGACTGTGCGGTATGAACGCGCCGGCGCCGCGGGCATGACCCGCCGCCAACCCAGGCCAGAACAGCAGCAACAGGAAGGAGATCCCGTAGTTGTCTCCGAGATTGAACATCTGCGGCTCGAAGAAGGCTGCAAACGTCAGCGCCGCCAATCCGCCCGTGCGGGCGGCAGCAAAGCGGCGCCGTTCGTCGGAGCCCCGCAGCCAGACGGCCGTCAGGGCGGACGTCACGACGATCCCGAGAATCGCGGCGATGATGATGCCGCCACCCGGAATTCCGAACTCAAGCAGCGCCTTGAAGTAGCCGTTGTGTCCCGCCTCCTCGACCGACGGGCGTTTGAATCCCATCCCCAGAGGATTTTCGGACAGCGCTTTGAGCGCATGGGTCCACTGGTCCTCCCGGCCCGACAGGCCCGAATCCAGGTTTCGGGTGGGATCGTTCAGGGCCAGCAGATCGACGAACTGGTCGTGCATAAAGACGACCGCGACGGTGGCGAGGCCCACCATGATGATCAGCCGAGAGCTCAAGGGCCTGTATGTCAGCTCGAAAACGACGAGCGAAAGCAGGCAGCCGATGACGGCGTAGCGGGAACTCACCGAAGCTGCAACGACAACGGCGGCGGTCCTGATCGCAAGCATGAACGCGTGCCGCCAGAACAGCGAGAATACGAAAGCGAACAACATCACCTGCCCGACTTGATTGGGGTGAATGCCGCCAAGCTTGCGGCCCTCGGGAAGGCCAAACAGCAGAAACGCTACGGGCGCGAACGCGATCAGCACAATGGCCTTGCCTGCGAAGCAGGCGGTCAGGGCCCGCTGATCAAGCGTTGCCAGCGCGGACAGCAGCACGGTGGTCGTGATCAGCGCCAGCGTATAGCCGATCCCGGTCAAAATCTGCGGCGCGTCTCCGTGCAGCTGCAAGGCGATCGACAGGAAGACAACCGTCAGGATCGCCAGTTGAAGCGGATGGTAGCCGGCGAGCACGCTCGGAATGCGAGCTCCCAAGGCGATCCCCGCGATGGCGACAAACTGGAACAAGCCGATCACCTGATAGGCAAAGGCAGACGAGCCCGCCACCTCCCAGTCGAAGGTCAGGAACTGGAAGCTCAGGATCGCTGACCACACCCAAAACGAGACGACCACGGCGTCGCTACGGAGCCGTTCGACAAACCCGGCTTGGCCGTATCCATCCGCTGTCATGCCGCGGCCGCGGTGCCAGGCCCGCGCGTGCCGGCACGAAGGCGCGCCGACGCATCACCCGCGAGCGGCTCATTCATGAACAGAAAGTCGGCTTGCGCGGGACCGAGTTCAGGTGTCGCAGAATGGTTGAAGACACCGCGCAACCCAAAAGCCCGCTGGGCGAGGAAGTCGATGATCTCGCCCACAAGCGGCTGCCCCTCGTACAGCCGCACGAACGACGCTTCCGTGTAGATCCAGCAGATCTGCGGCAGGATATCCGCGGCGCCCTCCAATACGGCGAGCTCTGCGCCCTGCACATCGAGCTTGAGAAGGATCGGACGCGGCAGCTCCGCGATGTCGAGCACGTCGCTCAAGCGCGCCACCTGAACCGCGATCGAGGAGACAAGCGTCACGCCGAAACCTGCTTCGCTGCCCTGGCCGGGTTTGAGCAACGACGAAGAGTCGCGACGCGACGCCACGAAAAAGGTCTCCTCGCCTTTGCGCGCGCCGATTGCGAGCGCGTACGACGTTGTCGCCCCGGCCACTACCGACTGAAACACGGCCCGCTCCCGCGCGAGCGGCTCAAACGCGTGGATCTCCGCCGTGGGAAACATGCGGCGAGCCACCACCGAGAACTGCCCACGGTTGGCTCCGACGTCGATCACTGTGCCCGCGCGCAAGCATCGCAATGCGGCGATGTGCTCCACGCCGGGCATCACGCCCCTCGCCAGCGCGGGCCAGAACGCGGGCTGACACGCGGCGGCGAGATATTTCAGCAGTCGGTTAATAGGACACTCCGTCCAAGATCACGACCGCAGGTACGGTCACGCGCAGCTTGCAGCCGCGCCGTTCAAACGTTCGCCGCCGAACGACGCACGTGCGACGCGGGGCGGTGTTCCTCCAGCTCGCTCTTCAGACGATCAACGTCGCTTTGAACCTCGGCGATGATGCGCGCCAACAATGCGTTCTCGTAAGCAATGTCCTTGGCGGTCCGCCGGCGCGAGCGCGTCGGAAACACATAGATCTTGGCTGCGCGAGCAACGCGAGGCGGTGCGGAAACATTTGCACATCGTCGGTAGCTCATGGTGATCGCCCCCCGGCGCTGAAGAGTTCGCCAACGCAACGCTTCATCACGACGCGGACGCGGGCTAGACCACGCACATATCGGGGGTTTGTATCTTGTATGTGACAAGTTTGTTATGGCGGATGTGACATCGAACGCGCGTGCAATTTCTTGCTAACGTTGTGTCCCAACGGCCGCGTCGCCTTAAGCAAAACTTAGGCCGGGGGTCGGATTGTCCTGCGAGAACCAGGAGATGACCGTGCCCCAGATCTGGCTGACCCTCGACGAACTCGGGACGATGATGGACTGTGATTTGGAGAGCGCGCACGAGATCGCCGTGCGTACTCCGTTGACCCGCCGCAGGAGCCGTGACGGACGCGTGCGCGTCAAGCTGAATGGCGCTCTGACGGAGGTCTTTCTCGACGCGTTGCTGCGGCAGCGTCCTGCGCAAAATCTGGACACGTGCATCGAAGCGTTGCGATCCGTCGGTAGTCAAATGGCAAGCCAGCACGGCGCGCCGCCCCGCGCCGATCGCGGGCTGGGCCAATCGGCCCGGCAGGCGCGATAGGACGCTCGCAGTCAGCGAGAGCCATTCTCGTCCTTGTCTCCGTCGCCGCTCTGAGGAGCGACGCCTGGCTGTGTCGCTCCCGCGGGCGCGGCGTTGTCGCCGGCCGGCGCGGGCCGGCTTTCGCCGCCGCTCGGGGCCGGAGTGGAACCTGTCGCGCCATCGCCGCCCCCGTAGCCCACGACCTCGACGATGAAGATCGACGCGCCGCCGCCGGACGGCACCGATCCGGTGGGCGTTTCCGCTGATTTGGTCGCGGCGCCGGCCGCGTTCGAGGCCGAGCTGAGCGAGCCGACATCGGGAGCGCTGACTGTCGGGATGCCGGTCGTGGTGCCGCCAACCTTGATGTTGCTCGCGTTCTCGACCCTCGGCGCCAGCACGAAAGCATCGCCCAGATCGGACCTGATGCCGGCCGTGCCGGCGTCAATGGTGCCGCGCGGCGCCATCAGATAGACGTTCGCCTTCGTGGCCACGCGCGAGGTCTTCAAGGTCGCAATGCCCGATCCGGTGACGAATCCGCCGAGATCGACGGATTGATAGGCGTCCTGGTCGAACACGACTTGCAACGGCGGAAGCGAGAGGATGGTCTGGCTGCCACGGCCGGCATTGAGGTCGCCGTTCGAACTCCACAGCAGGACGTCGCCGCCTTGCGTGGTCATGATGCGGCTGGAGTTGACCAACTGGTTCTGATCGGTGAACACGTTGATTGCGCCGCCGCCGAGCGTCATGATGCCGAGGTTGCGCAGGTCTTGCAGTCGCGGGTTGGATTCCTTGGCAAGCTGGCCGACCCTGATGTTTCCGCCCGGACCGAAGATCGAGACGTCCCCACCGAACCGCGTCTGAATCGTGGAGTGGAACAGCTCGAGATCGCCCGTCTTTACGACCTCGTTGGCGCCGTTGGTGTCGCCGGTGAGCGCGTTCGCGGTGTATCCCAGGCTTGCCGGAAACAAGGTGTTGACCGCGCGATACCCGCGCCCGTAATCGGCACCGCCGGTGTTCGTGGCCGTGGCGACCGCTTTCATCTCGGAGAACAGCACCTGGCCGAGGAAGATGCGCTGCAGCTCCCTGCCTTGCGGCCGGTCATCAGCAAGCCCCTGGAACCTCTGCCAGGCATCGGCGACATCGACCGTCGCGATCCCAATGCGCGCCAGGAAGGCCTGCAACTCGGGACCGTAGTGGTGAACGGCGCTTCCAATGGCGGACGGATCGACATAGTCGCGCGCCATGGCTGCGTAATCGGCGCCGTACTGCAGGCCGAAACGAACGACGATGTCCGCACCGGCGGATGGCAGAAGCGCATTGCGGCGCTTCGGCGTGTTCGCGGATGGGCCCAGCAGGGCCGGATTGTACATGCCGACCGAACCGCCCATGTTGACCGCGCCGGCACGGATATAGATGTTGCCAACCGGCGTGATGCTGGCGTTGCCGACGGAGACGATGCCTTCCTGCACATCCGCGCGATCGGGCCGGAGCGGAGGGCTGGGGATGTTATGGGTTGCGGGCAGGAACGGACCGACGTCCCGCCCCGCTTCCACGACGAGGAACCCCGGCCCGGCCACCTGCAAGCCGCCGGCATTGTTCCACCCGGTGTAGTAGATGTCGCGGCCGGCGACGAGGCTGCTCACGTCATCGGACTGGACGTTTTGAACGATCAGATTGAGATCGACGATGTCGCGACCCGCATAGATGGCGGCGGGCTGGTTGATCTCCACGCGGGTATAGCCGGTGACCTCGCCGTTGAGCACGATGGACGTGCCGGCGGCCTTGATGTCTCCGCTCGCCGCATAGATGCGCGCGATGGCATCGTCGTCCGAGTGAGCGAGCACCGCCTGGCTGAAGGGCTCCGAAAACCCGCTGTTGGGCCGGAACGGATCGAACGCCGCATCCAGCAAGGACGGCCCGGTGGAAATGTAGGGACCGTTCGGAATCGGCGAAGACAATTGGTTCGAGCGCCCCGCGGTCGTGCCGTTCACATACCCGAAGGTCAGATCGATGCTATCCTGGGCCAGCAGGCGCAGCGTTCCATGTTTCGACGGACTGAGAATGAGCCCGGTGTGCTTGGCATAGGTAAGGCCGACTGTCCCGAGGCCGGATGTCGTGATGCTGCCCCCCAGCGCGAGGGCCTCAAAGGTCGACGGATAGGTGGCGGCCGAGAAGAACGGGTCGCGGGTCCCGACGCTGAACGAGGACGGGGCGGCCGCAATACTCACGTCACCGGCGAGCGAGGCAAGGCGCGCCGCGCTGTCGGGACCGTATGTATCCATGTACAACGGCGTAACGAAGTTGCCCGCGTCGGTGGACAGGCGCGCCGGATCGGCGAAGCTGCCGCGCTGAGCATGGAGTTCGGCGGGGTTGACCACCCCATTGATGGCGACCGATCCGGCCGCCGTCATGCTGATCTGCCCGAGGTCGAGGGCGAGCAGCGGCACGTTCGGAAACTCGAGCGTCGAGCCGGCGATTTTCAGCATCGTCCCGCTGGCCCCGATCGAGCCGCGCGCAACGATGGTGGCGTGTCCCGAACCCTCGTAGAACGCGCCGCCAAGGATGTCACGGCCGGCGCGCACCGTCATGTTGCCGCTGCCGTAGACGTGGGTGACCGGCAGGCTGGTGGCCGAGAGCCCGCCGCTCACACGGCCGGTCGTCGGCAGCGATACGGAGACATCGCGCAGGTCGCGGCCGGCGATGACGGTGACGTTGCCGCCGGCGCTGAGGATGCCCTCCTGGAAGCTGCCATACTGTATCCACCACGCCCCCTGGGAGGCGACGTCCGTTCCGAAGGGAGCGTACACGCCACGCCCCATCCTGATGACGGACGCCGCGGCAGCCGTGGTTGCCGCCGGCGTAATGCCCGAAAGCGCCAGAAGCCATGGCTTGAAATATTGTGCGGTCTGAACCGTCTTGGAGGTTCCGCTGTAACCGACGATGTCGCGCTGCGCCTCGACATGGACGTCGCCGCCCTTGTGCGGGAAAGCGGCGGCGATCGGGGGTCCGTAATATGTATGCCCAAGAACCGCAGCCGACGCGCCGTACAGCATCACCTGCGGCTCGAAAAAGCCGTCCGGATTTCCGGCGACCACGGCGCCCGACTGCAGACTGTAGTTCGGGTCCGCAAGCCGCGGCGTGTTGACGCCGCCGGCGTAGATCACGCCGGGCGCGACGGCGTCGGTGATCCGGACATCCCTGGCCGCGAAGATGCCGATGTCGCCGGTGCCCGTCCGCACCATCGTCGGAAGGTTGACCGTCGCAGTCGTGTTTGCAGCAGAGGTCGACGCATTAACGGTCAACAGCCGCTGCTGGTAGGTGGCGTGGTTGTTGATCGTGATGTTGCCCGACGGACCCGCGTCGGCCGCCGATCGCATGGCGCCGGGGTTGGCGCTCGCCATATCGGCGCCCGCGGTGAGGCGGTAGCTCCAGGACGCGGGATCCGTCACGCGAACGATCTCGCGGCCGGCCACACCGGTGTTGACGCCGTTCGGCGTCCCGCAGTTCTGAACGCAGACGTTCAATTCGTTCGGGAAGAGATCCGCCGCGGCGAGGTCCTGCGACGTCGGGCTGACGCCGTTGGCCGTTGCCTTATAGGGTGCGAACGGCTGCGTCCGGTTGGAGATGTACTTGTTCAGGTAGTAGGCGTAGTTCGGGCCAGGCGGAGTGTTGGAGCCACCGAAGCCACCGGCCGTAGGATCAATGCCGCGGTTGGCCGCAGCGATCCCGGCCAGATAGCTGGTGATCCTCGACGTGTTGTAGGTGTTGTCCAAATAGTCCCGGAACTGGAAGAATCCGTCCGAGATCGACGCGTCGACGACGATGTCGTTCAATGCACGCAGGGTCAGCGCGCCCGCCTCGATGGCTTTGCCGGAGCCGAGATCAGCAACCAGGCGATAGTCGAAGGTCACGTAGCTTTGCTGGGCGGCGTTCGAGGTGTCGTGGACGTGGACGTATCTGCTGCCGTTGCTTGGATTGTTCTGCAGATTGTAGGCCGAACCCGCCGCGAGATTCCAGTTGCTCGCGATCGTGATGTTTCCGCCGTTGATCGCCGCATTCGGATTGACGAGGTCGATGCCGGGCCGCACGTGCACGACTTCGGCGCCGAGTTGCTGGCCGAGCGTTCCGAGCCCCAGCCTGGCGATCGCGCCGCTGCTGCCGTCGCCGAAGCCATAGCTCTCGCCGTTGTAGATCCAGCGTCCTTGCGCGACGGCCTTCAACGTATCGGTATAGAATCGCGCACGCGCACCTGTTCCAGCCGGATCGATCACGCCGTCCCACACCACGGGCGTGACGCCGTCCGAGCCCACGAGTGTGCGGCCGTCGATGCCGCCCGTGCCATCGGTGCTGAACGAGATGAAGCCTTCGACCGTGACCGCGCGCGCGCCGGAGATCGCGGATCCGATCCGGGTGATCTTCACGTCGTCCTCACCGACGAGCGGAGCCCGCACCGTGACCGTGCCGCCGCTCCAGCCGCCTTTGGCGCCACCGTGCACGTCCACGATGGCGCCGGGCTGCAGATCGATGCCGCCGGTCTTGCCGACGGGGTCCCAGCTCTGGGCGTCCCAGCCGATGCCGACGATCACGTCTCCACCGCGTTCGTCGCTGTGCGCTGTCGACGCATCGATCACGCCGGTCGACGCCAGGGTCACGCCGTTGGCGCCCCACAGCCCGACCTTGCCTCCGGCCTGGCCGTTGCCGTCGATCGTGCCATGGTCGTCGTCGCCGTAGCCGCGCGCGTCGATCCCGCCGGCGATGATCACTTGGCCGTAAGTGCTGCCGGTCGCCGGATTCCAGGTGCGGTCATCCGCGGTCAACGTGATGGCGTTCGCACGCAGCCACTGCCCCGCGCTCAGCACGAGGTTGCCCGTGCGCGTGTGGATGTCGATGGCGCCGGTCAGTCCGCCAGCAAGCAGCCGGCCAGCAAGCGTGTCGAGGTCGACCGCGCCGTGGGTGTCGAGCTTGAAACGGCCGCCGAGCCCGGGCCCGCCACCACCGCGCAACGCGCCCTGCAGATCGGCCGCGCCGGCGGTCGCGATGATCTCGATCTCGCCGCCGTAACCAATGCCCCCCGAGGGCTGCGCCACGTCCGTCGTGCTGCCGGCTCTCGTGACGACGTTTCCAACGTCTGCGCGCAGCACGACCTTGCCACCCGCGACGTAGGTGTCCTGATCGAGCAACGTCTTCTTGTATCCGCCGGCGGCCAGATACGCACCCGCCCCCAGCGTGACGTCGCCCTCGGTCGCACGCAGGGCCAACGTGCCGGCCTGAGCCTGTATCGTGCTGCTCACCTCGATGCCGGCCGCGCGCATCGCGAGGTTTCCGCCGATCTGGCCGCTGTCGGCGGGCCGTGTGGCGCTCACCGGCGCACCAGCGCGATCAATCCGCAGATCGCCTCTGGTGAGCAGCGCGAACTGCCCGCCGGCGCCGGTCGTGGTCGCCTTCTCCACGAAGACCAGGGGCGTCGTCATCGTCACATCGACACGCGGCGCCGCGGCCGGCAGCTCGTCGGTGGCCGCGTCGATCTGGTCGGCGTCGAAACCGAACGTGAGCTTTCCGGAAGCCGCGACCCGCACCCGGTCCGTCGCAGTCAGCTTGACATCCGCGAAGCCGAGGATGGCTTGCGTGCCGCCGCCGAGAGCCACATCCGCCGCCTTGAACTCGAGCGCGCCGGCCGCGGACGGATTGCTCATCGCGGCGGCATCGCCGCTGTTGACAAGCGTGATCGACCCGCCGCCCACGTTGATGGTCGCATCAGAGCCCGTGCCTGCAATCGTGCGGGCGTCAAACGTCAGGTTGGGTCGGCCGCCCCCGCCCTGCCCGAGACCAGGATCGAAATTGCCGTACACCGTGATGGCGCCCGCCAGCGCCTTGAGCGAGAGCGCCTGCACGGCGGCGAACTGCGTGCTGTTGGCGGCCAGGACCAGGCTCTTGTCGGTGACCGCGCCGACCGATGGCGCGCCGATTCCAATGGTCTTGGCCGCCAGGTTGACCTGCCGCGCCTCGAGATGACTGGTGTTCAGCGCGATCGCGTTCGTTTCCGAGGTCGCCTGCAGGGTCAGCGTGTCGGTGGCGATGCGGACCGTCTCCGCGATCGAGATGGTGCCGTTGCCCGTCCCATTCGGACCGGACACCGACAGGCGCTGGTCGGTCGTCGCCAGGAACAGCGCGCCGGCGCCCGACATCGTGTAACTGCGCGGGTGGACCGAATCCGCGACCGCGCTGTCCGATTCCAGAACAGTGTTGCCGGCAATCACGATGGCTCCGCCCGTCGTATCCGCCGGCGACGACGGTTTCGCGGCCAGCAAAATCTCGGGCGTCGACCACGTCACGCCACCGGTATCGACCTCGACCCAGCTGGCGGTTGGCGCGATCAGAGTGCTTCCGTCGGCCTGGTCCGTGCGCCGTCCGCCGATCAGGATGCTGTCGAAGCCGAAATTGTTGAGTTGCGCGACGTCGACCACGGTGGTGCCGGGCTGGCTTGCACGGCCGACCGCAAGCGCGCTGGCGGAGATGTCGAGCTCGCCGCCGCGGCCGCCCGGCGCCGGCTGCGTCAGCGCGATGCCGGCCAGGACGATCTGCTGTTGCGCGACGACCGCGAGACGGCCGGCGTCCATGGGCAGGCGAGGCACGCCGGTGCCGTCGTGGCTCGCCTTGTCGGTGAAATAGCGTTCCGTGCGGCTGAAGCTGTATTCGCTGTACTGCTGCCAGACGGATTCGGTGCGGATCGCAAACAATGCCTGGCCCGCCGATTGGCGTCCCGGCAGGCCGGATTGTGCGTAACGGCCGGTGGTGATCACCGTACCATCCGGCAACGTAGTCCCCGACCGCAGGTTGCGCCCGAGATTGTCGCCGTAATAGACGATGCGATATGCGCCCGGCAGCGTGGCGTAGTGCGCGGGATAGAGCGTGTAAGTGCCGGCCGGAATGCCGCTGCCGCCGTCGATCGTGACCTGCGTGCCGGCGCGCGGGTAGGTGTCGCCGGGCAACGCCTGCGTGCGCGCGCTGGTGTAATGCACATCGAAAGCCGAGAGCGGATCGCTCATCCACGGCAGGAGCGCGTAGACCGTCGACTGACCCGGGGCGGTCGCCAACGTGTCGCGCGATCCGCCTTTGCCCGGAATCCACTCGCTCGCCTGCAACTCGCCGCCGCCGCGGGTGTCGATGGTCGCGCCGGACGTCACCAGGACATCCGTGCCGGCCAACACGAGGCCTTTGGTCGGGGGCTGCGTCAGCGGGCTGGTGCTCGCATTGTAATACCAATTGGTTCCGTCGGCGGTCTCACCAAACGGCACTATCGTCCCATCGAGCGTCACCGACGTCAGGCTGCCGGGGCTGAGCGTGACCGACTGCGTCATGATCGTCGGCGCGCCTCCCAGCATCTGCGTGGCGGGATCGAGATTGCCGAGCGTGATCTTGCCGAGGGGCGCGAAAAGGTTCCCGCCCTGGCTGATCTCCGAGGCCCACACGGTCAGGCTGCCGCCGGCGGACAGCGGCAATTGCGCGCTCGACTCCGGCGCGGCAAAGGTCACCCTGCCGGGCGTCTGGATGGTGAAGTCGACCGCGGATACGGGGTAGATGCGTCGGGCGCTCAGCGTGAGATCGCCTGCAGTGACCAAGCTGCCTGAGAACGTCGCCGGATCCGGCACGACCTCGGCGCCATTGAGTTGACCATTGGCGACGCGCGGCGTGCTCAACCGGATGTCGTAGCTGCTGTTGAAATTGACCTGGCCGAAGCCGGAAAACGTGGCGCTTTCAACATCGATGTTCAGGCTGTTGACCGTGAGCGTGCTGCTCCCCGCGACAGCATTGGCTCCGCCACCTGTGAACAGCACGTAGGGCGCCGTGATGGTCGCATCGCCCGAGGACGTGATCTGGCTGGCGGCGAGGTGAAGACGGCCACTCAACGCCAGATCGAGCACGCCTTCCAGGTTCAATGCAGCAAGTTGTGGGGCGGTGTATCCGTAGGTGTTCGTCGGCAGGCTTGCGAACAAGCGACCCGCCCCGCCCATGGCAGTGCCACTATATATATAGGCGTCGTCGAACGCGGCCAGATGGTCGGCCCCGATGCGGATACCCGTCGGCACGGTCGCCGGCCCGACACTTCCCGTGATCTGACCAATCGATACATTGCCGCCGCCAAGGATGAGCGTGCCATTGGCTGCGCGGGCGTCCCGCCGTGTCCGGCCATCCGCCCCGACATAGCGGCCGCCGCCGGCCGCGAACGTGCCGCCCCAGGCGAAGCCGGCCGCGTTCACCTGAACGGTGCCGCCATCGCTCCAGGACCAGACCGCATCCGCCCCGCGCTTGTCGCCGGACGCCGCCCGCACGACTCCAGCCGCGCCCGAGACGTCGACCAAGGCGCCGTCCTCCGCCACGACATAGGATCCGGCCGGCGCATGGTCCGCGACATATTCGTCGGTGCCGGGCACATTGACCAACCCCGCAGCGTCCACGATGAATGTGCCACCCGACACGATGTGGTCGCCAACCACCGGTCCGCCCGGAATACCGAAGCGGGATTCGGAGACCACGGTCCCCGACAAATCGACCAGCGCCTGCGAACCAAGACGCGTCGCCTGGGCGTTAACCACCACGCGGCCGCCGTGATCGACGATCGTGCCGCGCAGCACGACATTGCCGGCCGCCACGTCGCGCAATTCGGGCGCCTGCGGATTGGTATCGGGGCTCCCGCCGAAGTAGAGGGCGGCGCCCGGGTCGGTCGCGATGCGCGAGCCCTGATCGAGCAAGATGTCAGCGGCCTTGAATGCAATATCCACCGGCTTGCGCTGTGCATCGGGCAGAACACCGACCGGCGCGATATCGGCGATGCGCATCCCCGTGCCGACCGCGCGATAGTCGACGGTGCTCGCGAGGTTCCGCTGCCGGAGCGTCAGGTTCGTTCCGGCTGACAGGACAACGCCGACGTTCGCGCCGTTGTATCCGTCCGAAATGCTTTCAATGGCGTACGCGCCGAACCCACCGCTCGTCAGCAGTGAAGCCGGCAACACCGTCCGCACGCCGCCGATTTCGATGGCCGAAGCTTCTCCCGCCTGCAGACTACCGCCGATGCGCACAGTGTTCACGGATCCAAGCCGCAACGTGCCATTGCTCTCGAATCCGCTCGCGCGCATCGTCCCATCAAGTTGAAGCACCGCCGTCGGCCCCGCCGGCGGGGTCGTGGGCTTGCCGCCCGAGCCCTGGTCGTCGAAGTCCACTCCCTGATAGAGCACAAGCGAGATGCTGCCGCCCTTTCCGGCGTTCACGCCGGGCGACACCGTCTTGGTCTTGCCTTGCGCCGAGATATAGCCCCCGCTCGAGGCATCGAGCCGGCCGCCGGCGGCAAGCCGAATACTGCCGGTCGAATCGAATGCACCGTCGGCACCCGTCGCACCGCTGCTCTTCTTGGTCGTGATCGCGATCGAACCGCCGTTGATATAGGCAGGCCCGGCGGCATCGGCGCCGTAACGGTTGAGGTCGTTGACGAAGCGGCCGCTGACGTCGATTTCGCCTCCGATGAAGACATCCGCCGCGATCGCGACGTTGTTGCGCGTCGGAGCCTGAAATCGACCGACCGTGCCGGTGCCGAACGCGCGCCCGATGCCATTGCGGTCGATGCTCAAGGAGACCGAGCCACCGGCTACGGCGATCCGGCCCGCCACGTCGATGGCGCCCCCTGCCTCGGCGGAGAAGGCGCCCCCCGGCGCGAGACTCAGCGTGCTGCCTTGCGCCACCAGGAGGTCGTTGGACTTGATGCTCAGCGCGCCCAGGCCGTAACTCGACAAGACATCCGACGACAGAACGGTCTGATAGGCGCTGCGGACTTCAAAGTTGTCGCCATTCACGGGCGACGCGAATTGGGCCGGGTCCGTCACGCCGTCGACGTGCGCGAGCTGGCTGGATTGCGCGAGTTGACCCGCGGCGAGCAAGGCACCGGTGATCGCAACGCTGGAAGGGGTCGTGAGGTCGAGCGATCCCTGGAAGGGCAGTTGACCGAGGCCGATCTGGCGCTCGCCGGCGACTGAGCCGAAATAGAGGACGCCCTCAAGCGACGGAGAAACGGTAGACACCGCCAATCCGCCGGCGGCCTGCCCATCGATGTAACCGGGTTCGTAAACGTTCTTGAACGCGTTCCAGAGCTCGACGACGCCCCAGCGCGAGTGGTTCACCGAAAAGAGACCGGCGATCCCCAGGTAGATCATGTCGGGGTCGGCGTTCTCCATGCTGTAGATGCGGCCGTCGATGCCGATCAGACGCGTCTTCGGCACAATGCCGCCGGTGTAGCGAATGTTGCCGCCGGCCATGTTGATCACCGAGCCGGCTTCCTTCAGCACACTTCTGCCTGCTGCAGGAACGCCCACGGAATTCGGCGTCAGGTCGGTGGCGAGAGTGACATCGCCGCCCGCAGTCATCAGTTCGTAGAGACTGCGGCCCTTGGCATTCACGGTCTCGGTGGCATCAGCAAGCGGCGTCCCGAGCCAGGCCGTTCCGTCTTTGCGCGTCCCGGACGCCCGAATGTCGATCCAGAACGTCTGGCCATAGAGCGGACCGCTGCGCTGCAGCGGCATATCGGCGAACTCGGCACGGGGTATGAACGAAATGAAATTGGCGGCAACCGGAAGTTCGACGTTTTGCAGGCCCGCCACGTCGATGACCGATCCAGAGGCGAGCAGGACCTGCTGCTCTCCGTCGATCGTCGGGATCGTGCCCTGGGGGTTGTTCGCGTCGGCGTTGGCATTAAACAACTGTCGCGACGCCCCGGACCCGCCAAGCCGCGTGGCATTGAGCGCGACCGTTGCCGATGGCGCCGAGATCAGCCCATTGGAGCCCACACTCACGCTGCGCTGCGCGCTCATTTCGACGTAAGCCGGCATGAACGTCTGGACGTTGCTGCCCGCGCTGGCCTTTTGGGGCAATTCCGAAGTCAATGGATCCGACCCCGGCCCCATGCTGATCACGCCATTCATGGCGACCCGCGTAGCGGCGTGGAGCAGCACCATGCTGTTGCGGCTGATGCTGGTATCGGCCGAGATCACTCCGCTCTCGCCGATTTCGACGTCGTTGCCCGCGAGCGTGACGATACCGCGCGGGGTCTCGATCAGCCCGTCGGCAACGACGCTGCCGGTGCCGTCCAGGTAGCGGCCGTTGATCGGGTTTCCGAGCTGGCTGCTCGACACCGTTCCAACATAGCCCGTCGAAAAATTCTGCAGCTGCAGGCCGCTGGCGCGGAAGGTCACGTTCGACGGCAGCACATCCGCCGGAAAGCCGGCGGCCTGATATTCGCCGGGCGTCAACGTCACGGCGCGCGTCGCCGCCATCGCGACCTGGCCCGCAGGCGCGGTGATTTGGCCCGAACTGCGCACGTTGGCGCCGAACAGATAGACGAACCCCGATGAATCGAGATCGACAATGTCGGTCTTGATCGTAGCACCGCGCTCGATCGTCACATCACCCGGCAGAATTGTCGTTGCCGCCAATTGTCCGGTGTTGAGCCCAGGCCTGTCGTCGAACACCGAGAACGAGAACTGATTTCCGATGCCGGTGTCGAGGAAGTACTTGTCGCGCGCGACCCGGTCGAAGCCCAGCTTGCCGACGTCGAGCGTCGACGCGACCAGCGCGTGCACGTTGACCTGCGAACCGGCGCCGAAGACGATGCCGTTCCGATTGATCACATAGACCCCGCCGATCGCGTTGATCTGGCCGAGAATCCGGCTCGGCGCGGCGTCCGGGTCGACGACCCGATTGAGCGCTGTCCAATCTGGCGCCGCCTGATTGAAATTGAGCGTCGTATTGCGGCCGACGTTGAACGTGTCCCAGGTGAGGATGGCCTTTGACTGCGTTTGATAGAGGTCGACCACGGTACGGCCATTGACGACGTTCTGGTCGATCGTCGACGACGCGCCCTGCCACATCGCCGGATCGGTTCTCACCTGGAACGAGGTCGACGAAATCGCGTCTGCGCCGCTCTTCGGCATCAACCCGCCGGCGGCGACGCCGTCCGGAATCGACGGCTGCGCGGAGAACAGACCGCGCGCGGCATCTTGTAACTGACGGGCCGCCTGGAGCGCGGCCGCCGCCCGCCCGAGTGACGCCTGCGCGCGCGCGGCCGCCGCGGCGGCCTGTTGCGCGGCCGCCTGCTGCGCAGCTATCGCCGCCGCCGCCGGCTCGACTGTCCGGCCGATCGAGTTGAGCGAGCGCGCCATGGCAGCCCCGCAAACCGTCACCAAGGCAATCATGCTGACGCCGCCGAGCAGCGCCGCAGTCCATGCGCGATGACGGGCCCGGGGGCGAACGTGGGTCATGGCATTCCATCCGCAGCATCGGTAGCAGCGCGTTGCCGGTCCCCACACGGGGTC
This sequence comes from Xanthobacteraceae bacterium, assembly GCA_035556735.1. GTDB lineage: Bacteria > Pseudomonadota > Alphaproteobacteria > Rhizobiales > Xanthobacteraceae > CANJBX01. The sequence continues at coordinate 118,192 of DATMFF010000005.1, forward strand.
GCGCAGCCGCTTCGGCAATTTACGTTTCGTTTACTGACGGCTGCGTGACTGTTTTGTGTCGCGTGGGGAACGCTTCAAGGCCCCGCACGCGCTGTTCATTTCTGCGCAGCCGGAAGCTGCGGAATCGGGCTGCGGAACGGATTGGCTTTTGGTGCCGGAGGCGTGACCTGCCGCGGCTGAAATAAAATTGCGGCCAGCCCAGGCGGCGTATTCTCGTTATTCACCAGAGCTCCCGGCGGCGTGCGGCCGGGTTGCGTTTCCCCTGCGGCATCAGCAGCCGGCGCGGCATTCGCCGCGGGACGGCTCAGGGGAATCGCAGGCGCGGACGGTACGGGCGGTGCGGCCGCGAGGGGTGGTGCCGCAGCAGCCTGGGTCTGCGGCGGCGGCAGAGCAAGGACCTTCGTCTGACTCCCCCTGGCGAGCGAAACCTCGCCGCGCTCGACTGTCCGCAACGTCCAACCTTTGTGACTATCCCCAGTTTTCAGACTCAGGATGGCTTTCGTGGACCCATCAAGGAACACGGCGATGCCTTCGGCTCCGGTGATCGTCCCGACAAGTGATATCTGAAGCTTTTCGGGCTCCGGCGCCTTCTTCGGCACTGTCGGCTTGGGAACAGGCGGCGGAGCGCTTGCAACGGCGCGCGCCGGAGCGCGCCGCGACGGCGCAAACAGGGGACGCTCGCGGGTGGCCGTGAGGCTGCGCAGCGGAATGGCCCACAGCGGATTGCTGCTCGGCCTGTGCCCGGTTGCAGCGGCGGGCGGCCGTTCCTGGGTCGCGATCCGGTCCTGCGGCGCAGAGGCCAACTCATCGCGCGTGTCGACAACTGCCGGAGAGGTCGCCGCAGCGGCATGCGCCGACCACACAACCAACAGAACAGGCGTCAGGAGCCGCATGTTTATTTCCCCTGCCACTGGCCGGAAACGGAAAGCAGCACCCTCAACCTCCCCGCCTCCGCCGCCCCACCACCGGACGGCGCCTGCACCACCATCTGGCCCACGAACAGGAACGGCATTCCGGCCTCAATGTCGTAAAGCAAATCCTGCAGCGCAGTCGCCTCGATCTCAAAGCTCGATGTCACAGTGATGAATCCGGCCTTCGACTGCGGCCCCTGCAGATCGACCTGGGTCGAGAGAAGGTTGCCGCGGGCTCGTGTGGTCGCCGCGGTGATCCGCCGCAGCAGCGTCGCTCCGGCGATCGACACGGTCGCCCCTTCAACGAAGGGAGATCCGGTCGGCACGCTGACATCCGATGCCGCGACGGCCGCACGCGCCGGACCGCGCGCTTCGAGCTGCCCCAGCAATTCGGCGCTCGCGGCAGCGGCCGCCCGGCGTTCCAGAAGAGCGGACGTGCTGTCGATTGCAAGCGCGACGAACATGACGACGATCGCCGCATAAAGCGCGACGGCGGCGGCCGGATAGCGGACAAGACATGCTTCGATCCGAGCAATCATGTCCCACCGCCGAAATATGGACGGATCTTCGCCTCGATGTGGAAGCGTTCGCCGGGTTCATTGGCGGCGCGTGTGGTCGGCGCAAAGAAGGCCGCGCGGCCGAAATATGGCGATTCCTCCAGGATCTGGATCAGTGCGGGCGCGTCGCGGCTGATGCCGATCACCTGCAGCTTGTCTCCATCGATGCGAACTTCCGTCGCGTAGGTGTTGTCGGGAAGAAGCGCCGAAAGCGCCTCCATAACCATCACTGCCGATGGGCTTGTCTGCTTGCGCTGTTCCAACAATCCAACCGCGGACTTGCTCACGTCAGGGCGGCCGCGCCGGAGCAATGCGCGACGTTCGGCGATCTGCCGTTGGAGTTGCTCGACGGACCCCTCGTAGTGGCTGCCCAGCACCGCGAGCGCTCCGCTCGAAAGCGCGGCAAGCGCCGCCGTTGTCGCCAGCACAATGATCAAGCCAGCGTGCAAACGCCGCGCATGCACCGCCCCTCCCCCATGCTCGCGGAACACCGTGACGCGCACCGGCTCCGGACCCGCCATCGTGGTTGTCACATCGACGGTCGCTGCGCCGACCTTCGACAGCGCCGCCGCCAATGTCGCGACCGACTCGCGCGCCGTCGCCACTACCGTAACCGTCATGCGTTCGCCAGCGATCCCGCGCGGGGCGGTCCAGTGGTACGCGGCCTCACCGGCCGTCCACGGAGTGAGACGATCGATCTGCGCGCGCACGATGCCGTCGAGGAATTCCGCAGCACGGTTGGGAAGGTCGAGCGGACGGAACAGAAATCGGGCGGGCCGCAGCACAAGATCGACGCGGGCGTTCTTGAGTGCGATCATCCATTCGGGAGGCAGCGCTCCGGCGATCGCGCCATCGAGAATCTCCAGCCGCTGCTCGCGGGGACCAGGGATGCTTTTTCCCGCGGCCAGCCGCATCACGAAGCCCCCGTCGCCGACCTCCTCCACCTCGACGCGTCTGGCCGACTTGAGGCGATCGAACTGCCCGCCGAGCGTGTCGGCGACGACATCGACCCAGCGCGCCGCGGCAGCTTTGATGTCGCTCCATCCGCCCATCGGTGCATGATCCCCTGCGCAAGCGGCTCCGGATCAACGAGTCTCAGCCGGCCGACGTCGTCCGCCCGTCGCGCGGTCTATATCATCGATCCATGACAATATGCGATATGGTTCGTTATATTGCGGTCCCTGCACCATGATAACGACCTCGGCGATACGGTGCTGCGCGCGCGGCAGCATGGTGAGCAGGCGGACACGGTAGGCGTCGCTGCCGCGGGTGGTGGCGCCTACCTGCTTATCGCCGAGCGCGCCAGCGACGAAGGCAGGATCTGCCGGCAGCCTGTCACGCTGGTCGAGGAACGCGTGCAGCCGGCCCGGTGTCATGTCAGGAAGGGCCGCGACGACTTCCGGCGGCGCATCAAGGACGTTCACCTGACGCATGCCGCTGTAGATCGTGACGAACGGCAGCGCGTGCTCGACGAGTGCCGGCGGAATCCCCTGCACCAGCCAAAGCTCATCAAGGTGGTGGAACGGGGCCCGCCGCGGCGGATAACCCAACCCGGCCGCCAGATAAAGTGCTTCTTCCTCGTCCGGCCCGTTGGTCTTCGGCCGGGCGCGCCATTTGACGATGCGCTCGGCATAGTTGTCGGCGGCCTCGGCGCGCGCGCCCAAAATCGTGAACAGCCCGGCGATCAGATTCTTCGGCGCCGCATTGAGGTCGATGCGAGCCGCCTCTGAGACGAACTCAACCACAATCTCGCCGCCGGCAAGGCGAAAACGAAACCCTCCCCGCGTCGGTCGCGGCACGCCGGCCGGCACGGATAGCCGCAGGGCGGTCAGTTCGAGCCCAGCAATGATCGCCGCCTCGCTCTGCAGGACGTCGTCGTTGACGGTCAATGCAACGGCGGACTGCGCCACATACGCCGACGCGACGCCGGCAAGCGTCGCGAGCGCCGCGAGCATCCATAACACCACGACGATGATGAAGCCGTTGCGGCGGGAACGCCCAAACGTCGGCTTGGGCCTCCGTCGCACGGACGCACCATCGTTGAGCCGTACCGGCATTATTGTTCGCTCGGGTCGGGTTCAGGCTCCGGCATCTGCATGCCGACATGAATGGCGGTGGCGGTCGACACGGCGAGCGGACGCTCGCGGACCATGTCCCGAACGAGGAAGCGCACCGCGCGCGGCAGTTCGCTACTTCCGCGCCACGCATCGAGCCAGATTCCATCGCGTCCGGCGTAAGCGAATGTCACCCCAAGCGGCGCCCGCAGGAGCACGACCGGATCGCGGAACGGCAGCCGATCGAGCACGACATTGCCCGGTTCCGTCGGCGCAAAGGGCGCGCGCGTTCGCACCAGCGTTCGCCCCGCCCCATCCGCTGTTTCGGCGATGCGCACGATCTCGAGCCCCGGCCGCGTATTGGGCCCGATCGCGGTGCGTACGAAAATGACGGACAGGGGCCCGCCGTCGAACGACGGCTGGGACGCCCGATTGAGCGAGACATATTCCGCCGCTGAGAGATCTGCGACCAAGCGATCGAGGGCAACCGCCACCTGCTCGTTGCGCTGCACCTGCGCGAGTCCGCGGTGCCAATTCGGAAGCCATTGGGCTGTCAGCGTGGCCAGCACGCCAAGGATGAGCCCCATGAGCGCGACGGCGATCAGCGCTTCGAACAGCGTGAATCCGCCCGTGGACTGCGCACGCGTGTTCATCTGACAGGCTGTCTCTGGAGCCGTACGGTCTCGAGCGTCAACAGCGCCCCGGATGGCGAGCGGACCCGCAGAATCACATGTTGCGGCGTCCACGCCGATCCCGACGCGACCGCTCCGCCACCGAAGAACGGCACCGCGGCCGCCTGCCAACGATGTCCGAAAACCTCGCCGGCGAGATCTCCCGAGGCCTGTCCAAGGTTGCGCGGAAGTCCCACTGAGATCAGCCGCGCGACCTCGACCTGCGCCACATGCTGCTCAAGCGTGCGCGCGCCGGTGAAAGCGGCCGCGTAGAGCGAACCCACGGACGCCAACATGGTCGCGACCAGGGCGAGCGCCACCACGACCTCGATCATGGTGAAGCCGCGCTTGCCGCGACGGCTAAAGCGCTGAGCGCGTGACAATGTCGATACCTCCCGTCAGCCAGTTCACACGCACCTCGTAAATGCTGCCGAACCGCGTCAGCCGGATCAGGCCGCCGCACGACATTCCCGTCGCGAAGAAGCTGATGGTCGACAGCGCGGGCCTGCCGTCGCAGCGGCTGGGCAACAGGGCGTCAAAGGCGACATCGTCCGCCACCTTCACGACACGCCCGCTGGACCCGGACACCAGCGTCCGTGCTTCCGCGTCGACGGTCGCCGCCACGACCGCACGTCGCCATAGCGCCGCGTTGCGATCCGCCTTGAGCAGAGTCGCGAGTTCCACGGCATAGGCCTGAAGTCGCGACTGTGACGTTCCGCTCGGCATGCGCGGCAACAGGATCGCCGCGAGCAACGCGACGATCGCGATCACGCAGACGATCTCGATCAGCATAAAGCCGGCCTGCCGATCACGCGGATCAGTTCTGCGACGACATGATGTCGGCTGCGGTTCCGGTCCCGCCCTCCTGGCCGTCCGCGCCGTAGGATCGCACGTCATAGGCCGCGTGCTCGCCCGGTTGTCTGTAGACATAGGCATTGCCCCATGGATCGTTGGGAACCGACCCGCCCTTGAGATACGGACCATTCCATGCCGCGGCGCCGCTGACGGGCCGCACCAGCGCCCCCAGTCCTTCGGCGCTCGTCGGATAGCGGCCGGCATCGAGGTAGAACAGGTCGAGCGCGCTGGCGAAGCTCTGGATCTGGATCTTCGCCGTCTTCACCCGCGAATCCGTCAGGTAGTTGAGGACGCGCGGGCCGACCAGCGCCATGATCATGCCGATAATCGTGATGACGATCAGCATTTCCACCAGTGTGAATCCGCCCTGGCGGTCACGCCCGCGCACCCGCATTCTTGTCATTGTCCGACGTTTCATGGGACCACCTTCATCCGACCACTTGCGTTATCGACAGCAGCGCCGTCATGACCGACACGATGAGCCCGCCCACCACGACACTGATGGTGATGATAGCCGCCGGCCCGACGAACCCGACGATGCGGTCCAGTTGGCGCTGGAGCTTGGCTTCGTAGAATTCCGCCACGCGCCCTGCGAGCGCGGCGAGTTGTCCGGTTTCTTCGCCCAGGCGCAACATTCGGACCGCCACCGGTGGCAGGATCGCGGACGCGGCGAGCGCTTCGGACAGCTTGCCGCCGTGCCGCACGCGATCCGCCATTGCGCTCCAAACCGCGCGTCTGCCGGTCGCTGCCATGATGTCCGTCAAGATCCGCAGGGTGGTTGTCAGCGTCACGCCGCTCGCGAGCAGTATCCCGAGGTTGCGGCAGAACAGCCCCGTGCGGTGAAACTCGAACACCGACGAAACGAACGGCAGGCGCGCAAACTCAGCCATGAGGGACGCACGGACGCCGGGCCGCCGCAGCAGGAACCCGCCTCCGACGACGACCGTGACCGCAAGGACGCTGAGTTCGATCGCATTTCCGCGCAGCAGGTCCGACAGAGCGAGGAACGTCTCGATCATCGGATCGGTCTTGGCGTTGAAGTCGCGCAACACCGAGGAGAATTGCGGCAGCACGAAGGACAAGAAGAAGACGAGCACACCCGCGGCCGCGAGCATGACGAACATCGGATACTGCAAGGCGTCGGTGATCTTGCGGCGCAGCGCCTCCGCTCGGCTCCGTTCGCTGCCGAGCGTCTCAAGAATGCCGTCAAGCGTTCCCGACATCTCGCCAACCTGGACCAGCGCAACGTACATCGCGGGGAATTGCGCCGGATGCGCGGCCAGGGCCTTGGCAAAACTTTCGCCCGCGAGAATGGCTGTCCTGATCTTGAGCACGACGGGCCGCAAGCGCCCGACGTCCATGTCGTTGGCAAGCAGCTCGAGCGCGTCGTTGAGCCGCGCGCCAGCCTTCAGGAGCAGCGCCAGGTCACGCGTGAAGACCGTGACGTCCTCGGGGCGCGGCCGCGACATCAGCGAGCGTGACAATCCGGCCCCGCCGTTTCCCCGGTCGGGCACCGTGTCGATCGGCACGAGGCCGAGATACTCGATGCGCTGGGCGACCTCGGCGAGGCTCGCGGCCGCGATCGATCCGGAGACCATCTCGCCCTTCTGCGTCAACGCGCGATAGCGATAGTTCGGCATCTCGTGTCTCAACGCACCGTCGTCACACGCAGAATCTCGGCAGCCGACGTCACACCGGACCGGCACTTCGCCAACCCGTCCTCGATCATCGTGGTCATTCCGTTGCGCGCGGCCACCTTGTCGATGGCCGCCCAGTCCGCCTGCGGGTCAATGAGGCGCCGAACATCCTCGTCGATCTCCAGAACCTCGAAGACGCCACAGCGGCCGCGATATCCGACGCCGCCACAACGTTCACAACCGGCTGGCTCATAGATAGTCTCCCCGACCTCGAGGCCGACCGCACGGTAACGCGGATCGGCCGCCACGTCGGACGCGGTCAGCGGCCTGTTCGTCTTGCATCGGTCGCACAACTGTCGGACCAGCCGCTGGGCAATGACCGCGCGCAGCGTGGACCGCAGCAGAAAGGCCTCGACGCCGAGATCGAGAAGCCGCGGAACCGCCGCGGCGGCGGTCTCCGTATGCAGCGTCGTCATCACCAGATGGCCGGTGAGGGCGGCATGGACGGCGATATGCGCGGTCTCGGAATCGCGCACCTCGCCCACCATGATGACGTCCGGATCCTGACGCACGAACGATCGCAGCGCCGCCGCAAAAGTCAACCCGATGGAAGGTTTGGCCTGCGACTGACAGATGCCGGCGATCTCGTACTCGACGGGATCCTCGATGGTCAGGATTTTTCGCGTCGGCTCGTTGAGGATGGAGAGGACCGTCGCAAGCGTGGTGGTCTTGCCGCTGCCGGTCGGTCCGGTCACGATGATCATGCCGTGCGGCAGCGCCAGCAGCCGCCGCAGGCGGCGTTCGTCCGCCTGCGAAAATCCGAGCTTGTCGACCGAGAGAAGGCCGCGGTCCCGCGGCAGCAGACGGATGACCGCCGCCTCGCCGTGCTGGGTCGGCATGACCGCAACGCGCATGTCCAGCTCCGCGCGCGCCACACGTACGCGCGCCGCGCCATCCTGGGGCAGCCGGCGTTCCGCGATGTTGAGCCCAGCGAGGATCTTGATGCGCGAGATCACCGCCTGGGGCAGCGCTCCGGCGGGGGCCGGCACCGGCCGCAGCAGGCCGTCGACCCGCATGCGGATGACGAGGGCGTTGCGTCCGGGCTCGATGTGGATGTCGCTGGCGCGCAGCTCCACCGCTGTTTCGAAGATGTCATTGACGGCGCGGACCACGGGAGCGCCGCTCGCGAGATCCCGCAGGCTGTCGATGTCGTCATCATGGCCCGGCGTGACGTCAGGCGCCTCGTCAGGTGCGACCTGACCGTCATCGAGACGCTGGTCGAGCGCCGTCGCGATGTCCTCGAACGAGGCAATGGTGATCGCCGGCTCCGTCCCGAGCACAATCGCCGCAGCTTGCGCGGCGGCATTGTCGAATGGATCCGCTAGCGCGATGGCGGCCTGCCCTGACGACAGCTGATAAGGAAACACCGTCATGTCGCGCAGGAAGCGTCTCGAGAACCGCAGGACAAGCGGTGGCGCCGCCATGAGTTCAGGCAGGCTCACCCGCGGCAGGTTGAAGAACCCCGCAACCTCCTCGGCGAAGTCCGCAGGCGACAGCTCGCTCGCTTCCCAGAGCTTGCGCAGGCTCGGCAGCAAGTCCGTCCTTGCCGGATCGCCGCCGCCGTGCGCCGCCATCCCGTCCGGCAGCGCGGACTTGCCGGAAAGATAGGCAGCAAACTCCGACAGGTTTTGCCCGGCCATCACACCACCACCGACCGCTCGCGCGCGAGACGGTTAACATCGATACATACGCAGATTTGTTATTGGATATGTGACGCATCCCTTTTCCGAAAGGAGCGTTATATTCCAAAGATTTACAGGAACTATGCACCGTGTCACCGCGCCCTAATATCACTGTCACATCCCGCGGATAACACTCATCGCCTCTGACCTTGAACGAGTCCTGCGCCACCCGACCCACCTTCCGGCGCAAGTGCCGAGTGAGACAAGAAGTGCGCCGATACCCAGCCGCGCGGATCATGTTCTTCGTGGCGCAAGGCGCCGTCTGTGCCGCATTACTCGCGGCCTGCAACCCATTGTGGGTCAACACCGACGATACCCGCGATCCCGACGTGTTCGAGAAGGTCCGCTCGATCGATCTTCTGCCACGCTTCCCCAAACAGGTGGCCCAGGGCGCCCCGCCGGCGGGCAATCGCGTGAGATCGACTATTTATGCGGGCGAGGCTTTGCCGGCGCCGGAAGCCGCCCAGGCTCGGCCGACGCCGAGCGGCGACGGATACGACCTCAATTTCGAGAACACGCCGGTCGCATCGGTCGCGAAGGTCGTGCTCGGCGACATCCTGGGCGTCGGCTACGTGATCGATCCGCGGGTGCAGGGCGTCATCAGCCTGTCCTCGGGCCGCCCGGTTCCCAAGGCGGACATTGTATTCGTCCTCGAGAACGCCTTGCGCCTCGGCGGCGTGGCGCTCGTACGCGACAGCGCGGCCTATCGGCTCATGCCGCTGGCCGACGCGGTTGGCGCGGGCGCGGTGGATACGGCCGATCGCATCGAGCCGGGATATGGCGTGTCGGTCGTGCCGTTGCAGTATGTGTCCGCGCAGACGCTGATGAAGCTGATCGACAGCTTCGCCACCAAGCCCGGAATGGTGCGCGCCGACGCTCCACGCAATTTGATTCTCATCCAGGGCACGGGCACCGAACGGCGCAATGCCGTCGACCTGGCACTCAGTTTCGATGCCGATTGGATGCGCGGGCAGTCGGTCGGCATCTTTCCCGTGAACAACAGCAACCCCGAGCCGATCATCGCCGAGTTGGAGAAGATCCTCGATACCGGTGAGAACGGCGTGGGGCAGAACGTCGTCAAGCTGCAAGCGATCACCCGCATGAACGCGGTGATGGCGGTCACCCGCAAGCCCGAGGTGCTGCGCCGGGTGGAGACTTGGGTGCGCCGGCTCGACGCCGCCGACACCGGCCGTTCCGGTGTCCACGTGTATCACCTGAAATATGGCGACGCGCGTCAGATTGCGCGGGTGCTCAGCGACATCTTTATCGGCGGCGGGAGCGCAGGCGGATCGCTCGACGGTGCGTCCGGAATCGCGCCCGGATCGGGCATGTCGGCGAGTTCGAGCTCGGCTCTCAGCCGCCTGTCGGCCAGCACGACACAATCGGGCAGCGCGCCGGGCGGGCGCGCGCTTGGCGGCAGTAGCGCAGGTTCGGCCGGCGCCAACGCGCCCAGTTCGGCGCAGAGCGGCCTCGCCGCGGGAACGGCGACGTCGCAATCCGGGAACCTGTTCGACAACCGGGCCGGCGGCGCGTTCGGGACATCAGGGGCGACGGGCGGCGCCGGCGCCGTATTGCCCGGCGTCCGGATCACGGCGGATACGGTGAACAACGCACTGCTGATCTATTCGAGCCAGGAGCAATACAGCACGATCGAGCGTACCCTGCGCCAGATCGACCGGCCCCAGCTCCAGGTCTCCATCGACGCGACCGTCGCCGAGGTCACCCTCAACGACAAGCTCAACTATGGCGTCCAGTTCTACCTGCAGAGTCGCAATCTCGGGCTGCCACCTGACCGCGGCTCGCTCCTCAACACGACCGCCGCCGAGGTCACGAACACACTGATCAACCGCGCCTTTCCCGGATTCAATTTTTTGGTCGGCCGGGAGAACCAGCCAAATGTCATCCTCGATGCCTTGCACGCGGTCACCGACGTGAAGGTGCTCTCGAACCCATCCGTGGTGGTCATCGACAACCAGGTCGCCACACTTCAGGTGGGGGACGAAATCCCGATCTCAACCGGCAGCGCCAACGTCCTGACCAGCAGCAACACCGTCGTCAACACGATCGACTACCGCAACACGGGCATCATTCTGCGCGTCGTTCCGCGCATCAACGCCAACGGCAACGTGCGGCTGGAGATCGAGCAGGAGATCAGCAACGTGGTGCCCAACTCGGGCGCCGGCACGCTCACCCCGACGGTGTCGCAGCGCAAGGTGCGCAGCTCGGTTGCGGTCGCGAGCGGACAGACCGTGCTGCTTGCCGGGTTGATCAGCGACCGCCAGACCGGCGGCCGTTCCGGCATTCCGGTGCTTGATCAGATTCCCGTCTTCGGAGAGGCCGCGTCGCACACCGACAAGAGCGTGCAACGTACCGAGCTGATCATCTTCATCCGGCCGCAGATCATCCGCGACGGCGTCGACGCACATTTCGTGGCCGAAGAGCTGCGGACCAAGCTGCGCGGCACGCTCAACGCGACTGCACCCGGGCCTCGCTATCGCTGAGATTGGGGGAGCGCATGCGCACGCCCGGAACCTGGTTCATCGCGCTGGTGCTGCTCTTGATGCCGCCTCTGGCAACCGCGTCTCACGCCGGCAGCTTCACCACCGGCAGCGCCGCCTATGGCCGCGGCGACTACGTGCGCGCGGCGAACATTCTGCTGCCCCTGGCCGAACGCGGGCACCCGCGCGCCCAGACCCTGATCGGTTTCATGTTCGCGACGGGCCGCGGCGTCCCGCAGTCGTACCAAGCCGCGAGCTACTGGTACCATTTGTCGGCGGAGCAAGGCGACGTTCAAGCCCAGGCACTGTTGGGACTGATGTACGACAAGGGGCATGGCGTTCCGCTGGACACCGTGCTTGCGTACAAGTGGCTCAATCTTGCTGCCGCCGCGGCGCCTAAACGCGAGCGCGATTACTACGAACGGCTGCGCAACGCGGTTGCGTCCAAAATGACACGATGGCAGATCGCGGAGGGCCAGGCCCTGGCGCTCGCCTTCGTGCCGCGACGGCCGCCGTTTTAGTTGCGTGGGCGTCGATCGGAACCCGGACTCATTACGGAAGGACCGTCGCTTCGAGCAGCCAGCAGATCCAGATTGCCGGCGCGAAGAAGGCGCCGAACGGCAGGCGCGAGGCCGCCCGCAGCGGACGCCGCAGCATGTGCTGGCGCAACGCATAGACCGCGAGTGCCGAAACAGCGGCAATCTCGATCGCAATCGGCAACGCAGTCCAACCGAGCCAGAGGCCGGCGACCGCGCCGAGCTTCACATCTCCAAACCCCAATCCATCCAGACCGCGCACATATCGATAAGTCACGCGGATCGCAAACAGCACGAGCGCGAGGGCGGTGGCGCGCATGCCGGCCGCGACGAGGATCTGCCAGTCGCCGGCCCCGAGCACGGCCACATAGCCGATGCCAAGCACCAAGCCAGCCGCATTCAGCGTGTCGGGGATGATGAAGTGCCGCGCGTCCATCGCCGCGATGGCCAGCATGATCACCGCAAGACCCGCGCCGAACCAACCAGCCGGCGCGGACACCGCCAGCAAGCTGATGGCCACGGCGACCGTTGCCCCCACGACGGCAGTGATGTCCCCCATCAGGAGGCGGCTGGCTCGCAATTCCATGGGACGAAGTGCCGGCACGCCCGCCTTGGCACACAGCGGGGTCGGATGATGTGGAGCGCGGCCTCAGCGCGAACGCCGAACGCGCGTCTCGGTGCGACTGCGAATTTCTTCTTCCAGCTTAAGCTTTTCGAGCAACAGATCCGTGACAAGCCGCCGTAGCCGCAAATTCTCAAGCTCAAGCTGGCTCATCGTCCCGCGCGGCCGTGCCTCGAGGTCGATTGCCTCGGAAGCGCCGCGCGACCGCCCCGCGCGCGCTGGAACATCATGGCCTTTGCGCCAGCGGTGGTAGGTCATGATGCTGACGCCGAGAGCCTTGGCAATCTCCCGCTGAGACTTGCCCTTTGCCGCGAGTTCATTGGCCTGCGCCAGCTTGGTCGCTATCTCGTCAGCAGCGTGCCGCCTGCCCACCATCTCGTCGACTCCCAGCCGAATCGCCACCCTTCGTCCGCGAAGATTGTGGTTTTTTTGAACCGTTTGCCAGCGGCTTTCCATGGCACCGTTGCCAAACTGCAACAAATCCCCCCGGCGGATGCAACGTCCTCACCCATCCGAACGTCACCCTGTGAGCTCTCATGCGACAGGAAAGGGGCGAAATGATAGCGGCGGCGCATGCCCAAATCGGATATCGCAAACCGGCAGATCCGCGTGATGCGGCCGATATGCCGCCAGCCTCAGTACGCACGGGGGCGTAACAGTTCGAACGCGGTCCGCAGCATGATGCGCAGATCGAGCGCCATGCTCCAGTTGTTAATGTACCATAGGTCGCGCCTGATCCGTTCTTCCATCAACTCCAGGCGCGGCGTCCCGCCGCGGAAGCCCTCGACCTGGGCCCATCCGGTGATGCCGGGCTTGACGTGGTGGCGAAATGCATAATCTGCGATGACTTGCCCGTACTCGTCGTCATGGGCCAGGGCGTGCGGGCGCGGCCCGACGAGAGACATATCGCCACGCAATACATTGAATAATTGTGGCAGTTCGTCGATGCTCGATTGCCGAAGGAAACGACCGATTCCCGTAACGCGCGGATCACTCCTGACCGCCTGCACCACCGCCGGACCATCCTCCAGCACGCGCATGGTCCTGAACTTGTAGATGACGAATGTCTTGCCGTTAAAACCGCGACGGCGTTGCCGGAAGATCACGGGGCCGCTCGATCCCAGCCTGATCGCGACGGCACTCACGAGCATCACCGGCGAGAGCAATACCAGCGCCGCCGCAGCAACCGCGACATCGACAGCCCGCTTTGCCGCGCGTTCCAACGGGGTCAACGGTGCGCGATTCACCTCCACGACATAGGCGTTGTGCCCTGGCCCCAGTTGACCGAGGACGTGTGATAGCGCGCGGTCCGGGAGCAACCGCACCGGAAGCGGCATCACGCGCAGGCGCCCGAGCAGTAGCTCGATTTTCTGGATATCCGACCACGGCAGCGCCAGTACAACCTCGTCGGCGGCCGTGCTACGCGCTTGTTCGAGAGCACACTCGATCGCTTTCTGACGCAAGTGCACGTTTCGACCCACCTCGCCGTCGGCAGGCAGGGTGACGCGCTCGGTCTCGTCCATTCCGAACATCAACAACAGGTCTCGCGCGGAGAAGCGCGACAGCTCTGACGACGTTCCGATCAGAATGACGCGGCGCCCGCGAATGGCTCCCGCAATGAGGGCCGAGCCCAGCCACTGCTTGGCCAGTCGCCGCCAGAGCACGAGACTTACCCCGCCGAGCAGCGCGAAAGTGACCGCCGATCCGCGGGAAACCTGCTCGCCAATCTTGAAAAGGAACAGCGCGACCGTGAGCATCAGGACCGCAAGTGCCCAGCTCACCCAGATGCGCTGGTCATCATGGCCGCGCGCGACCAACGTATCGATCCGATAAATGCCCAGGCGATGACCTGTACCCGCGAAGGTCACGCTCGCGACGATACCGAAGCCGGTGTGAATACCGAGATCCCCGATCCCGTTGTTCACGGCAAACTGGTACGCGGCGCCCCCGAGAATGGCGCAAGCGAGAACCACGGCCGCATCGCCGAGAGCGAACATCGGCGCGATGACGGAGAATGGCACTACGCTGCGAGTCGGCCGTGCCGTCTGCCGCCGCGCCTCAAGAAGACTGGTCACGGATCCACGCCCGCTCACCGTAAATGATACATATCATAATTGTGATACGGGTGGAACACGTAACAATTGTTTCAGCTGCATGACGGCGCGTCATACGCGTCGTCACGTTTGAGCCGCCGCCGCGATGCGCCGCGGTTTGCAACCGTCAGCGGGATGACGCCGGCTGGACGGGGGACGCGCCGTTCTCGAGCAGCTTCGACAGCGCGATCTCGTTGATCACCGGCGGCGATTGCTTGAGCATCCCTGCAAGATAGTTGCGGCGGCTGGCCTCGGCGCGCTCGGCACGCATGCGTTGGACCAGTGCATCCTTCACCTCGGCCAACGGCCGGGTGTGCGACGGCTGGGTGTCGATCAACTTGACGATATGCCAACCGTTGTCGAGCCGGACGGCATCGGCGACCGCCCCCTTGGCAAGGCCTGCGACCTGGCTGCGAATTTCGGGGCGCAGTTCCGCCTCGGCGATCCAGCCAATGTCGCCACCGCGCTCGGCGCTGGCCGCATCGTCGGATTCGGTCTTGGCAAGCGCAGTAAAATCGGCGCCCGGCTGCTTCGCCTTCTTAAGCACGGCGTCGAGCTTCTTGCGTGCGGCATCCTCGGTCGCCTTGTCGGCACCTGCCGGCACTGCAATCAGTATCTGTGCGAGTTGGAAGCGCCGGGGCACCAGAAATGCGCTGGCGTTCGCGTCATAGACGGCCTTGACTTCGGTCTCGCTGGGAAACGTTTCAGGCGGCAACGTGACGGACTGGAGATAGGTCTCGACGATCAAAGCTTCGCGCGCACGCGCGAGTTGCGCCATGACGGCCGGCTGCTGCTCCCATTTCTTGGCGAGTGCTTCGCTCAGGACCAGCCGGTTGGCCAGCAGGGCACGCACGGTCTGGCTGAGCAATGCCGGATCGCGAGCAAGCGCAGCTTGTTGCCGGGCATCGAGGGTTACGAATACGGATCGCAGCTCTTCGGCCGTGACGTCGGTGGCGCCGAGACGGGCGACAACCTCGTGATCCTTGATGGCGAATTCGGTGGGCCGCGTGGCCGATCCGTGCGCCACCGGGGCCGAGGTTCCGGTGCGAACCGGCGCGGCGGAACGCGAGCCCGCCGACTGGGACGCGCGCGATTGCGGGGCAGCGGACTGCGCGCGCACGCTCTGATCCCCTGCCACCAAGAAGAAGGCGGCAGCAACGGGCAGAATTGCAATGAACGGCTTCCGGCTCATGGCTTCACACTCTGTTCGAGGACCTTGTCGCGATATTCCTGCACACGATTCTGATGCTGCACGCGGGAGTGGCCGATCAGTTCCTCGTGGACCACGATCTTGTCGAGTACGCTCATGCTCTCGAACTGATTCACGATCTCATGGCCGATCGTGACGAGCCGGGCGTTCTTCGCTTCGCACGCTTTATTGTTGGCCGTCAGCGTCGTCGCCTCGCGCTCGAGCTTTGCGCGTTCGGATTCTTTCGCCCGCGCGACAGCCGCCGCCTCTCCGTACGCAGACTTCCACCTCTCCAGAGTCTGGTCGCGCTCCTCAAGGCGTTCGTTGAAGTCCTTCACCGCCTGCCGATAGGCCTGCTCCGCCTCCTTGACCTGGGCGCGCAGGGCCGTGTTCTGCTTGCGCAGACGATCGCGATCGCGGTCTGCCTCGAGCTGCTTGGCCTGCAACACCGCCCGTTGGTCCTCAAGCGAGCGGACCTGCGAGGTGGCGCTGCGCAGGGCTTCGCGCAGACGATCGACTTCCGACTGCGCCTGGACCATGCCCGGTGCAAGTGACATGGGCACGACGAGGAGCCAGAACAGGCGCCGCATGGTCAGAACCTCCCGTTGATATCGACCTGCAGAATGTCAACGGCATAGGGTGCGCCAGCGACCTGGTTGGCGCTCATCCAGCGCGCCGTTGCCCATACGTTCGGGCCGAGACCGAGATTGGCGCCGACAAAGTAGCCCTTGAGGTTGGTGCCGCCGAAACCGAAGTCGGAATCGGTGAAGGCGTCGATGACAGCGTCGGACTCCAGGTACTTGTAGCCGACGTGGAAGTTCCAATCCCAGAGTTCCTTGAGTTCGCGGTGACCGACGGTGACCCGGCCAAGCCAGCCCTGGTTGCCTCCGACATAATTGGCATTCGTTGATCCGTCGACCGGTCCTGCCGGCAGCGGGTTGAGCAGCGCCCGCGCAGCGACGTCGCTCTTATGGAACGCGGTGTTCACGACATACTCGCCGTCGAGAACGACGTGCGCCGGGTGGAAATGGCCGAAGTCAAGGCGGCCGTTCACCACGATGTTGCGGAAGCCCGAGGCCAAACCGAAATATTGATATCGCGGTTCATTGATATTCGAGATGTCGCGCGCAACGATATCGCGCAGCGCCATGTAGGTGTTGCCCTTCTGAGCGAACGAGGGTCTCGTCAGATCGGTGTTGCAGGCGTCGCTGGTGGTGGAAGCGAAGCACGGGTCCGACAGCCGGCCCTGCACGTTATTGAAGTCGTAGTAGGCCGCGCCGACGGTCGCCTCCACGTCCGGCACGGGCCGAAGATGGGCGCCCAATTGCGCGCCGTACATCCACTTGTCGTTGCTCGGGAACTTCGCGACGCCCGTGCTTGGGTCGAGATTCGAGCCGGCGTTGAGGTCGGTGTTGAAGACGGGAAACACGCCGCCGACTGCGAACGGCGTGATACCGGGCGCCACCTCGACCTTGGCCTGAGCGGCGAAGCCGTCGAAGCCGAGGTCGCGATGATAAACAAGATCCGTCGGCGTAAAGAACGGGTTGTCGAAGCGGCCGACACTGAAGGTGAGGTCCGGAAACGGGGTGTATTTCAGGAAGGCGCGGTCGAGCCAGATTGCATATTTGCTGAAGTTGCCCCCGGAGCCACCGAGCGTCTGGTTGAAGGAAACCGGCGCATGGCTGTCGCCCGTGGCAACTCGCAGGCCGGCCCAGAATCCCTGATACAGGTCCGCTTCCAGGCCCAGGCGCGCGCGCAGCCGCAGCCGGTTACGATCTTCGCTGGTGTTATAGGTCGGCCAGAAATACGGGTTCGAATTGAAGTTCAGGTCGTATGGCTGGCCCGTGTTGATCGCGTTGTAGTTGACCGAGTACGGATAATTTCCCGGCGGAAAGAACGCTGCTTCGTAGCGCACACGCACATCACCCGAAATGCGGATGCGCGAGGCCCATTCCGGCAGCGTGCCCGGCGCGACCCAGCCCTCCTTCTTCGCCTTCTCGATCACCTCCTTCTTGATGTCCTCGCGGATCTGCTTCTTCACGATCTCCGGGACATAGGTGACGCGCTTCGTCCCTGGCGGCGAGACGGCATCGGCGGCAGCGGAGGCCGTCTTCTCCGCGCCCTCCGCCTTCGTTGCCGCTTCCCGCACGGCTTGGCGCGCGACGTAGGCTTCGTCGTCAGCCTGCTTGATCAGCGCGGCAGCCTGTTCCTCGGTGATCACGCCCTGCTTCACCAGCAGGTTGATGAGGTTGATGGTGGCATTTGGCGACGGCGGCGGGGTGCGCGACACCGTGGGGCGCGGACCGGACGGTGCCTCGACGTTATCTT
The DNA here is from genome assembly GCA_035556735.1 of Xanthobacteraceae bacterium. Taxonomy (GTDB): domain Bacteria; phylum Pseudomonadota; class Alphaproteobacteria; order Rhizobiales; family Xanthobacteraceae; genus CANJBX01. The sequence goes on from DATMFF010000005.1 coordinate 135,885, forward strand.
GTGCCGCCGCAGGCAGCGCCGACGCCGCAACGCAAACCGCCAGTGAAATCGACCCCAAGCCCGCTTTCTTCGTACGCACCATGACTCAACCCTTCTACTCGGAACCACACCACGCAGGCCGGACTCACCCGGGCTTCTGCGCGGTCACTCGCGTAATGATCGGCATCGGCATGTCTCTCGGCGGCGGCTCACGCAGCACCAGGCGGCCGAGCACCTGATCGCGGATGACAGCATCGAGTTCCGCATCTCCGGTCGATGAGACGAGTTGCACGCGGCTGATGCGACCGACGCTGTCAGACCACAGACGGACCTGGATACGCAGAACCGCATGGCGCGTGCGCTCGTTCGAGCGCAGCGCCGACGCGATCTGCGACTGCACGATGCTCGAGTACCAGCCCCAGCGACTGCCGCCCCCAGCACCGCCTCCGCCGCTGCCCCCGCCGACGCGGAACGGCGAGTTTCCGGGCCCGGCTTCGCCGTCCAGTCCGGGCGGACCGTCGAGCGCCTCACTGGGATCGGGAGGCGCGTCATCCGGCGTCTCGGCCGGCGTTTCCTCGATGACTTCTTCCTTGATCGGCGTCTGCTCGACGACCTTCTCTTCCGGCTGCTGCTCGGGCTGCTGCTCCTGTGGCGGGGGCGGGGGCGGGGGCGGCGGAGGCGGCGGAGGCGTAACCGCCACGACCGTGAACTCTTGCACTCTACGCGGCGGATCGCCTTCGCCACCGAGCAGAAGCATCGCGATCCCGCCGAGGATCACGAGCGCCACCGCGCCGGTGCCGAACATCAATGCGTAGCGCCGGCCGTCGCCGGAGTCCTCCTCGATGCGCTCGCGTCGATTCATCGCCCCCTCGCCGCTCAGCGTGCCGATGGCTTGGTCGCCATTCCGACCTGCGTGAAATTCAGGCGCCCGAGGAGATCGAGCACGTCGACGATGTTCTGGTACTGCGCCTGGCTGTCGCCGCGCAGAACGATCGGAAAATCGGGCGTCAACGCGCGCTGCTGCAGCAGCCGCTGCTCGAGCTCGGCAAGCGTGACCGGGATCGTGTCGAGGAAGATCTTGCCATCGCTGGTGACGGTGATGGCCTTCGTGGTCTGCTGGGCAAGGCTCGGTGCGGCGCTTGCCTTCGGCAGGTTCACCTTCATGCCCTGCACCGTCGCGGTCGTCATGATGATGAAGATCACCAGGAGCACGTAGGCGAGGTCCAGCATCGGCGTGATGTTGATGTCGTCGTACGGCTTGCTGTCGGACTGGACGTGCATGGATCACTCCGCAGCCATGCGGCGCGGCTCGTCCGGGCGCGCGTGATACGACTCGGCCATCCTCGTGATGAACTCATCGACGAAGACCTGCATGTCGTTCGTGACGTCTTTGATGCGAGTGATCAGGTAGTTGTAGCCAAACAGCGCCGGGATCGCGACGCCGAGGCCGGCGACGGTCGCAACCAGTGCGGCTGCAATGCCGGGCGCGATGGCGTTGACATTCACGTCGCCGGTTGATGCGATTGCGGCGAAAGTGATCATCACGCCGACCACGGTGCCGAGCAGGCCGAGGAACGGACCGCCGGAGATCGCGATCGTCAGCACCACCATCAGCTTGTTGAGCCGCTGCGACTCCTGCACGAAGCCGCTGTCAAGACTGGCGCGAATAACCTCGATCGCCTGCGGCGAGAGAACGCGGCCGGCTCCGTTGGCGGAAAAGCGGCGCCGGACTTCCTGTGCTCCCAGGTGGAACAAGCGATAAAGGGGCGCTCCGTGGATCGACTTTCGATCCTTCGGAGATGCGCTTTCGTCGAAATCGCGCTCCTCGTCCGCATCGAGCTGCAGCAGGCTGTCGAGGTCGGTCGCGCCTTCGCGGAACCGGGTGATGAAGAGCTTGTTACCCCGGCTGGCCTTGTTCAGATACGACGCCTTGTCGATCATCACGACCCAACTGATCACCGCCATGATGGCGAGCAGGCCGATGACGATCCAGCCGTCGAGGGTCACCGACTTGAGGATCACCGCGAAGTAGCCGCTGAGCCAGCTCGCCGTCTCTTCGTCCACGCTGAACGAGATCAGCTTTGCCTGCTCCGGTCCCTGGCCGATCGCCGCAAACTTGATGAAGCCGGCCGGGCGCGCGATCTTGGAGATCTGGAACTCGTCGATGTCGCCGGAAAATCCCGTTGGAGCGGCCGCTGCGGCGGGCGTCTCCGCCGCCGGGGGCAGCGTCGTATCGGCGGTCTCGGACGGACTCGCAGTTGCGGCAGGAGCGGTGGTGGCGGCGCCGCCGCCGGTGCCGCCATCGCGTCCGAGGGAGGCCGCGCCGGACATCGCCGGCAGCGCCGCGGCGAGCGTTGCTGCCGGCGCTCCGTCCACATACAGCGTGATCGTTCCGGCGTTCGCCGTGACCGCCAGGTGCCGCCACGTGCCCGGCGTGATCGCGGGAACTTCAGCGCTACGCTGAGCCGTCCCGGCGCTGGTCACCTCGACGAATGGCGCGCCGTTGTCGAGCCCGATGACAAATCCGTTCTGTCCCTCGCGACGCGCATAAAGCGGCGCCTGCGGCTGCGCAGCCGTCGCCTTCACCCAAAGCGACACGGTCAACGCGCCGTTCTCGGCGACCGCGAGCGGCGGCGAGGCCGGCAGCGCGATCGCGCTCTCTCCGTCAAACCGCGCGCCCTGCCCGATGATGGCGCCATCCGCACCGGGCACCATCGTCTGTGCGCTGTTGGCCCAGGCGGTGACGTCCTGCGCCGGCACGCCGCGATCGGCGAAGTGATAGACGAGAATAGTGTCGCCGTCGTAGGTGGCTTTTGCATCCACCGCGGTCGGCGCTTTCTGATTGCCGTAGTACAGCCAGATCTCGGTCTTGGCGCCCGGCTTGAGATCGGGCACTCCGACCCACACCAGGGCTTCGCCAAGCAAGGAGTCATATTTCTCGACGTGATGCTTGAGCGGCGTCTTGTCGTCCCCCGCAATGAATCGCAGGTCTCCGCCGTCCTCTTTGGCCGCCCCAAATCGGAAATTGCCCACGTGCAGCCGCACGAGGACAGGCGTCGTGCCGATGGGATCGCTGATGTTGGCCCCGGACGGCCCGGTATCGATCGTGATCTTCTTGCGCAACGTCCACTGGTCGTTCCACCACGCCGCCGCGGCGCCCGGCCACAGCGTGACGAGGATCGCCAGGCCAAGGCCGAAGACCCCTGCATATCCGGCGCCGCGCGAAATCGCTCGTCCCAGGAACGTGACGCTCATCAGAATTCTCCCCAAACGCGGAAGCTGACGCGCGGCTCATTCGCGACCGTCACCTGCTGGCTGACCAACGGAATCCCCACGAGGATCATGCCTTGCAGGTACTGCAGGAGCTTCACGCGCGTACCAACGCCGTAGCTGGCCAGATCGAATTGCGCCTGCTGCTCGATCAGCGGGTCGAAAATGCGGACACGGCCCGCGTCCGCGAACACGAAAAAACGCCAGTCGTCGATGACATTCACCTTGGCGGGGTCGCGTCCGTCCCGCTCGAAAGTTTGCTCGAAGCGCGGCGCCAAGTTCGGCGTGCGCAACTCGGCGGTGGCGGCGACGCCGTAGTCCCCAAGGGCCTCCGACTCGAGATAACCGCGCACCGTATCGAGGCCGCCAAGACTGAACTGCTCGCTCGAGACCAGTGGCTGGTCGGCTATCTGGCCCTGAACCTTCCCGTAGAGCTGAAAGCCGTGCGGCATGTCCCGGGTATGCGCGATGTCGCCGCGCAACGTGATGAAGCTGGCAGTTGCCTTGTAGCGCTTGGCGTCGAACTCCTGTGGGTCGCTGCCAAGGCCGCGCACGCCGGCGGAGATCGTCGCGTTGAGTTGCGTGAGGCTGCCTTCGCCCTGCCAAGTGGCGCCGTAGGTGGCGACCAGCGGCACGTAGACGACCGGTGACGAGAATTCGTCCTGGCCGAGCGACAGCGTCTGCTGAAAATCCTTGTAATCGGCACCGACCGAGAGCGTGTGGAACAACTCTCCGCGATTGGGAAGCGTGATGACGGCGCGACCACCAACAACCTGGCCGGGCCCAACCACGTTGGCGCCGCCCACCGTCGCGACCGAGCTGTTCGACTTCAGCCCGTAGACCAACAGGTTCACGTGATCCCAATGCGTGCGCGCCAAGTAGGACGCGGAGATGACGCTCGTGTCCTCGCGGCGCATTGGCGCTTCCTGATAGAGCACATTCAACGAATGCCCGCGTTGCCAGAGATTGTCGTAGCGGAGCGACACGCTCGCCCGCAGCGGCGTCGTGCTCGGGCTTTGCCGGTTGTTGAGCTCTGCGCTGCCGTGCAGGGGGACCTTGTCCTCCACGTTGAGATCAACGTCGACGGTGCCTGGCTTCGTACCCGCGCGCAGCGACGGTGTGACCCGGCGGTCCGGCCACTGATTGAGCGAGACGATGTCCTTGGTGACGTCCTTGAAGTTCGGGAGATTACCCTCCCGCAACGAAGGCACTTTGCGTTTGATCTGCTCCAGGTCGAAGTAGCGGGAGCCCTTGACGCGCAGGCGTCCAACCGTGTTCTCCGTCACCTTCAGGACGATGAATCCACGGCGCGCATCCTGCGGCGGAACGGACACGCCGACCGTCTGAAAGCCCTTGTCGTGGTAAGCCTTCTCCAGCGCGGCGCGCGCTTTCTCGACATCGGACGAAGTCCGGTTCGGTCCGAGGAACGGATACACGGCCTCTTCCACCTCGATCTGCGGAAGGCGATCCGCTCCTTCCACGCGATATTCGTCGATGTCGAATCGAACCAGTTGTGCGGGTGGCGGCGACGCGGCGCTCGGATCCGAAGGCGCCGACGGCGTGCGGCTTTCGGTCGCTCCATCAGGCCGTTCAGGCGCCCGCGGCGCACCCGTCTGCGTCGAGCCGTCAGCAGGCTGCGTGTGCTGGGCGACCGGACCGGGCTCCGACGGCGCGGCCGACGCGGCGCTCAAGATCGCCGTCGCCACGACCACGCTGCAACAGACCATTCCGATCCGGCCCCCGGTACTCAACACACCCACTGACGCCCCACTTCGTCACGCGTTGATCCAAATCGTCCAGCAACATCGATCTGCCGAGACGGGCCGCGTCTGGTGCGCGCACTCCATTTGGCAGCCTCACGCGTTCGGTCATCGAAGGCATTCCCAACAACGCCTCTGCGCGACATCCTGGCAGCCGCCGACTGTCAGGGCCGTCACGGCCACAACGAACCTCCTCGTTCGGGATACCGTCGCCGTGCCGGCATCGCGTGACCTTCGAAAGCCCGCCTCCGCCGGACCGGTCACACCGCGATCCCGCCACGGATCCCGGAGGGATCGTGCACGGCTCTCGCGTCCGGCCGCAGACGGATATCAACGCAATATGAACGGTATGTGTCGGACGGAACGTTATGTTATCGTTGCGATAACATGCGTCTGTGTCGGCGCCCCCGCGCACGGCGCGTGGTCAGCGTGCCCTGACGGCTGTGATCGTCATCGTGATCGCGCGCAATCGGTTGTTCAGCGCGCCAAGATCGACGCCGCCCGATTTGCCCGCGAGGCCGCGCCCTCTCGCACGGATCAGCGCTGGCGCTCCAAACGTCGGCTGCGGCAAGACGCCGCTCACTGGATAGCCGCGTGCGGCCAATCCCGCCCGCACCCTGGCGCAATATTCGACCGAGCGGAAGGAGAAGCGTGTCTCGCCATGGCCCGCACGATACTTCATGGCGGCCGTGCAGATGTCCTGCTTCCCGAGAAGCCATGCGCCCGCGAGATATCGCGCCCCGTAGTGGATGTTGATTTCAGGCACAGCGAGTTCCGACAGCGAGCCGGCGAAGCCAAGCATCCGCGCTGTCGCCGGCATGATCTGCATCAGCCCGATCTCGCCGTCGGCCCCCAGAGCCCCGGGATCATATCCACTCTCGGTCGCCATCACGGCTTCCAGGAATTCTGGTGGAAGGCCGAAAGCCGCGGCTTCGCGCGCGACGATCGCTCGGTATGGATTGGGACCGGTGCCGCTACGGCGCGACAGGCCGACTGATTGAGTTCCCCGGGAAGAAAATTCGACGCGCGGGCCCGACGACAGCACGGACGGCGGCGGGAAATCCGCGGCGCCCAACGCCCTCACCTGCGGCACGGAGACTGAAATCGCGGGATTTTCGCCGTCGTTATCGACAGCGAGCGTGTCGTCCGCCCACGCAGGGGGCAGCCAGAGCGCAAGCCCGATAACAGCCAGGATCAGTGCGCGCCGGCAGCGTGGATCAGCGCCTCGGCGCAAAGACCGGCGGCGGCGGCCGGTAGGGAAACGCCGACCGGCCGTAGTTGGGACCATACTGTTGGCGGACGGCTGCTTCGTTGACATTGCCGATCTTGACGTCGGGAGAGCGAGCATCCAGCGGCGGCAGGTTGAAGGAAGGATTGGCTCGGTCAGCCTCGCGTTTAAGCCGTTCGTTGAGACAGCCGTATGACCGCTCGTTCCCGATCTGGACGTCGACGCAGCGCTCGAAACTGACCGTCGGCGACGTTTCGCCTCCGATGACCAGCTCGCCGGGCGCTCGCGGTCCGAGAGCCGAGTTCTGAGCAAGTGCCGAGATGGTCATTGCGATCCATGCCGTCGAAATGAACGCCAGCATCCGAAGATCAGCCGGCTCGCGCCGTAACGACGTCATGGTCATAGTCCGTGCTCCGCCATGCTTGGCGCCCCTTGGCTGCGCGCGGCATCGTTCGTGTCGGCGCCCAGCCAACCGCCGCGCGCGAGCGCGGGTTCCCGCCGATCACCACGAATATAAGTCACAGTCCATAACACAAAATTTAGCGCAGCCCGGCGGATCGCGCGAACACCGTCAGGCGGTTTAACGGATTGTGAGGGGCCTTCGTGCCTTGCTTGCCCGGAAATGGGGCATATGATGTTCATTATCATCAGTATCTTGACCGGCGCGGTACTCGGCACTCGCTATACGATCATAAGCCTGATCCCAGTGGCGATCTGCGGTCTGGCCGCCCTGACCGTGATCCATGTCGCGGGAGGCGAGATCGCCTCGGGACCGACTGCCTTTTTGTCCTGGATTGGCCTGCAAGGCGGATATGTCGCCGGCGTCGTTGCGCGCCCGGTGATCCTCGGATCATTCGCGCGGGCGCCTCGCAGCCGAGGCGTCGCATCCGTCGTTGACGATCGGGCCAGGCCGGAATCGTTCCGAGCGGGGTGACTGGGGCCTGCGGCCAGAGTCACCTAATTCGTGGCCACCGTCGACCAGAACAGCGGATTGCGAGGCGACTGCAGCCGCACGAAGCGATAGCGGGTCGCGCTCCACGGCTTGATGTGCGGCGTGAGATTGTCCGCGACCAGATCGCCGGTGCGGGTCCGGATGACGAGCACGAGATGCCCGTCACCTGAGGGCAACCCGACTTCCGCGAGAAGCAGGGCACGCGCCGGCCAGCCGCGCTGTATCAGTTCATGCCGCTTGGTGACGGCATAATCGTTGCAATCTCCCGTTGGAGGCGAGATGAGCCAGCGCTCGGCTGCAACGCCAGCGGTGTTGACGTGAGGCCGGATTGCCCGATTGACCCGCAGATTGACGGCCTTGAGATCTTCCCAGCGCGCCGCCGTCAGTTCAACCGCCCCACCCCGAAAGATCGTACGGCGGACTCGGCAGTCGGCCGGATATTGCAGGCAGAAGCGCGTATGGGCCATGGGCGCCAGCGTCGGCTCACTCAGGCGGAGCCGCTCGATCTGCTGCTTGAGCAGACGGGGAAACCCCTGGAATGAGGCAGCTGCCTCTCCCTGCATCAGCGCCAGAAGAACGAAGGTGGCTCCCAACGATGCAACTGCACGACGCTTCACGATCCCGTCTCCCCACATGCGATGGAGACTACGGGCAAGATTTTTCAGGCACGTTCAAACGATCGTCGCGAATTGAGGCAATTGTGACAGACCGTGTTCAGCAATTGTTGATGATTAACAATGATGCATCATATTGAACTATCCGATGTGAGATCGGACTCGCCGGCGGTGCCGCCGGGGCGACGTGTCTATGCGGTTGGCGACATTCATGGCCGGCGCGATCTGCTGGCCCTATTGATGGACCGGATCGACGCCGACAGCCGCAGCCGGCCGGTCGAGAAGCCCGTGGAGATCTACCTCGGAGACTACATCGACCGTGGCCCGGATTCGCGCGGCGTGATCGACCTGCTGATTGCGCGGGCGCGCACCCGGGAGACGATATGCCTAAAGGGGAACCACGAAGCCCTGCTCCTTCAGTTCATGCGTCAGCCGGACGTGCTTGCAACGTGGCGCCACTACGGAGCCCTGCCGACGCTCGCGTCCTACGGCCTGTATCCGTCGCTCAATCCGAGCGAGACTGAGCAGAAGCGGCTCTCCGCCGGACTTCGCGGAGCACTCACGGGCGACCACACCCGCTTCCTGGCGTCCCTGGTCCCCTGTGCCGCGATGGGAGATTTCTTATTCGTGCACGCCGGGGTCAAGCCGGGCATACCACTGTCAAGGCAGACCGAGCACGACATGATGTGGATCCGCGAAGACTTCCTCAAACACGAAAGTTCGTTCGAGAAGATGATCGTACACGGTCACACACCCGTAACCGCGCCCGAGTTCCGAACGAACCGCATCAACGTCGACACCGGAGCTTACGCCACCGGCCGCCTGAGCTGCGTCGTGATCGAGGGCAGCGACCTGCGCGTGCTCGCGACCGACTAAGCCCAATCCCGCAAAGAATAGCTCTCCTAACAAACGGGAAAAAAATGTGCATCCGGCAAAGCCGGATGCACACCCTTGCTTGTGTTGTCCGATCGAAGGAACGGACGAAACGGGATCAGCCGTTGCGGGCGCCCGGAGAGACGCCGGTGCACCCACCGGTGCCGACGTAGGTCGGCGCGTCATCGCTGGCGAACAGGGCATAGATCTCCTGCAGCCAGTTGTAGGGCACCGTCGAGAAGCCGTTGGCTTCCACGATCGCCTGCGCGTCCGGCGCACCGTGGAGGTAGTTCAGGAAGATGTTGACCAGCGTCTTGCCGTCGTTGAACGGATTGTTCTCATAGCACTGGTACATGTCGAGCCAAGTGAAGCCGGCGAAGGGATACGACCCAGCCAGCGCCGGGTTCGGCGAGACGCCCTGGAGGCTCCAGGCGAGCGCGTTGGTGCGCGTCGTGTCGTCGAAGACCGGAACGGCCGAAGCCATCGCCTGCTGCGTGCCGGCGACCGTCGCGGCCTGGAATTCACCCGTGCCGTTGGCGATATCCCACTGCGACTCGATGTTCGCCGCAGCAGGGCCGCTCGGAGCCACCGGCTGGATGAAGTCTGCGGTCGCATAGCCGACCGCGCCGTTGGTCGCCTGCACAGCCGCGACCACGCCCGCGTTGCCCGACCCGGCGGCAAAGAGACCGCCGCCCGGATTGGAGATCGCGACGCCGCACTGGTTGGTGACGAGATCGGGCCAATTGTGCGCGTTCGCGCCACGCGGCTGCAGCAGCGTGGTCGAGCACTGTGACGCGGACACGGTGCGGTCCGTCCACGGGAACGCGTACGACACAAGCGTGGCATCCGACTCGTTGTTGGGGCCGAATGCGAACTGGCACTGAGTCGCGAGACCATTCGTCATGATGAAGGTGGTGCCGCTGCCATCCGACCGATGGACGACGGTGATGTTGCCGGTGCCGAGCGGCGTGCCACCGTTCAGCGCCGTCAGGATCGGGTTGTCCCACTTCGTGATATGACCCGAAAAGATGCCGCAAACCGCCTGCCGCGAGAGGTTCAGCTGGCTCGAAGCGCCCGGCGGGTTGTAGTTGCCGGGATTGATGTTGAGGTTATTGCCGTTGCCGTCCTTGCCGTTGAACGCGACCGCAACCGGGCCGGCGAGCATCGGGATCTGCACGACGCGGCCGAACGTGGCCAGGTTGCCCTTGTTGACCCAGTTGGTCTGGTCCGCCGACGTCCACACGTCGTCGCTGCCAGCGAAGGTGATGAACGGATACGGATATGAACCACCGGCGCCGCTGTGGGTGTAGGGAACGGTGTTGGCGGCGGCAGGCGTGCCGAGGCCGGTGGACGTGTTGCTGGCGTCGTTGTTGATCAGGGCGCGCTTGCCTGCGCCCGAACCGACCGGCGCATACAGGATGTGCGCCGCGTATCCGATGCCTTGACCGTTCGGGAACGGACAGGCCGGCGACATCGCCATCGGACCGGCCGGACCGCCCTGCGCGCCGTCAGCCGGGGTATAGAGACAGTCCAACAACTGCCGATAGACGATCGATGGAAACGTGGCGCCGCCGCCATACGCATACTGCGCATGCGCGGACTGGGTCGCGCCAAAGGACATCAGAATCGCCGAGGCCGCGAGCCCCGCCTTCAACTTAGTCATTCTAAGCCTCCTGTGTGGATGCCAAACTCCGGGACCCCCAACGGGCCTTGCCGGTCGCGTTAACCACCCTAGTTATGATATGTGATCATATTGTTGGCGTTTTGTGAAAGTCGCGATCGTCGTCGAATTCATCCGTGCCAAATCAGCGACGGCTGTCGATTTGTCCAATATCCACGGCGCTTTGTACGCATTCGGCGCGACGCCAACCTTGTCCACAGAGATGCTGGCGCGCAGCGCGCATTACGATATGTGCAACATATGCAGCCGCAATAGACAGGCGACTCGGCATGGTGCCATCTGCGCAATGAAGGCGTGGGAGAACAATATCCGCGCCCGCAACACACGACGCCAGCTGCGTTGACGAGAGTTGCATTTGTTCGCACAGACCGGCTGTGTGATTCACACTGCCGGTCTGTGCGTCATCATATATGTGTTATAATCACCACGTTAAACAGCACCTCACCGGCCGCATCCAGGCCAGTCCGGCACCGGGCAATGCTCTTGCGATCCCGCGATCGCGTCGGCTGTCCGGCTGCCGAAGCGCAATGCGCGGTCGCGAACGTCGATCCACGAGGGGCTCGTCATGGCTTTGTTCCGCAAACCGTTGCTCGGCGACGTGCGCCGGCCCGGCGCCGCGATCGCCACCTGTATCGCAGGACTTTTGATCACCACCCATCCGAGTCTGGGGCAGCCGGCGCCCACCGATGCCGTCGTGGCGGTCGTCAACGGAACGGAAATCAAGGAAAGCGATGTCCGCATCGCAGACGAGGATTTCGGCCGCACCTTGCCGCCGATCGACGGACCGGTGCGGCGCGAGCGCCTCATCACGTTTCTGACGGATTCCATCCTGGTCGCGAAATACGCCACCCAGCAGAAGGTGGGTGATCCAGCCGACATCGCGCGCCGTGTCACCTATACACGCAACAAAGCCCTGATGTCGCAAATGCTGCAGAGCGCGGCTGAACAGGCGGTCGGAGAAGACGCGCTGCGCAAGGCATACGACGATTTGGTCGCCAAGACACCGCGCGAGCAGGAGGTGCGCCTACGCGTGATGTTCTTCAAGTTCGACGTGGGCGACGAAGCCCAAGTGAAGGCCGCCGAAGCCAGGGCGCAGGGGGCGCTCGAACGCGTTCGCAAAGGGGAGGATTTCGCTGCGGTCGCCGGCGAGGTCTCCGATGACCCCAGCGCGAGCACCAACGGCGGTGATTTCGGATTCCGCACGCGCATGGAAATGGGCAAGGAATACGCGGAACACGCCTTCGCAATGAAGAATGGCGATGTTTCTCCAATCATCAAGACAAGATTCGGGTGGCACATTGTCAAGCGCGAGGATGACCGGTTCCGCCAACCGGCACCGTTTGAGTATGTGAAAGAGCGCCTGCAGGTCAGCGTGGCTCGGAAGGCGCAAATGGATCTCATCGCGAAACTGCGCGCCGAAGCAAAGATCGAACGGCGCGACCAGGCGCAATCCACGGACACGGCACCCGGCACTGCAAAGGAAGCCGGAAGGTAACCTGCAGGTTCACAACCATCGAATGGCGAGCTGCCTCAAATGACTATCAATTCAGATGCATTACCGACCATTGCCGGTCGAAGCTCGTCCTCCGAGGGCAGGTTGTGCCTTTCGTATCATCATATCGAGCCCGGTCTGATCGGCGTCGATTGCGCGCTTATCATCGGGGCCAATATCATTGGCGCGCTGTTGTTCTCGAGGATAGTGGAAGCCACGGCCGGCGACCTGCCTGTTTCCGCGGGGCTCGGCGTGATCACCAGCATCGCCTACGGCCACGCAGCGCATTGCTGCGGCCTGTACCGGCTGAACGGACTGCTGCGCGGCCGAAGGGATGCTTTCTGGATAGCACTATGCTGCGCATGGATGGCGGCCGTCATGGCAGCCGTTCTCTTTCTGATGAAGCAGGATGCCAACGAGTCGCCGGCCGCCGCTCTAAGCGGAACGATACTTGCGAGCGGCGCCTTGCTCGTAGCCCGCGCCGGCATCAAGCGGCTCGTGCGAAGCGCCATGAAACACAACGTCATCAAAGGCAGGCGTGTGGTGCTTGTCGGCACCGATCACGAGCTCGCGCATCACGCGTCGAATGAGTTGCTGATGCGCTACGGCATGGACGAAATCGCCAGATTCGCTCTTCCGGGCACCGACGTCGTCGGCGACGCGATGGCGCAGCAGACAATCATCCGGACGCTGGAGCGTGCTCACTACGAGAATGCCGCGGAAATCATTCTAGCCTTGCCTTTGGAGCAGCAGGATCAACTCACCTGGGCGCTGGATCGTCTCTCCGTGACGGGACTGCCGGTGCGCTTGCTGCCGGATGCGTCGGCACAATCTCTCCTGAACCGATACGAGCGAAACGATTGCACGCTGCCTCTCATCAACGTAGCGCTTCCGTCCCTGAGCAAGGCACGATCTGCATCCCACGAGCCCGCGTTGTCGTGAGGCGGTCGTCGCGGCAACCCACCTCATCCTCGCGCAACTTGAATGTCGGTCATGTGCCTTGCGGTCGTCATTCTTACATTCAACGAGGAACGGCACATCTCCCGGGCCATCGATTCGATCGCGGACATCGCGCGCGAGATCTTTGTGGTCGACAGCTACTCGGTTGATCGCACGGTCGATCTTGCGCGCACGCGCGGAGCCGTGGTGCTCCAGAACCGGTTCATCAATCAGGCCAAACAATTCCAGTGGGCACTCGAGCATGCCCCGATCACATGCGACTGGATCATGCGGCTCGACGCCGACGAGGTAATCGAGCCCGATCTCGTTGCGCGAATACGCGATGAATTGCCGACAATTCCGGACGACGTGGTCGGAATCAATCTCAAGCGCAAGCACATATTTTTGGGGCGCTGGATCCGCCATGGCGGCAGGTATCCGCTCTTGCTGACACGGATCTGGCGCAAGGGCCACGGCCGTGTCGAAGACCGCTGGATGGACGAGCATGTGGTCGTGACCGGGGGACGCACCGTAACGTTCGATGGCGGCTTCGCAGACCACAACTTGAACGACCTGACCTACTTCGTCGACAAGCACAATAGGTATGCGACGCGAGAAGCCGTCGAAGTGCTCAATCAACGGCACGGGTTGTATCGGCGCGACCCATTGAGCGCGGAGGACGGCTCGCGTCAGGCTGCAGTCAAACGACTCATCAAGCACCGGCTCTACAACCGCATCCCCTATCAGATCAGCGCCTCGGCGTACTTCTTCTATCGCTACGTCGTTCAGTTGGGCTTCCTCGACGGCAAGGAAGGCTTGGCCTACCACCTGCTCCAAGGGCTTTGGTACCGCTTCCTCGTCGGCGCAAAAGTGGACGAGCTCGAGCGCGAGCTCGCGGGGCTCGATGACGTCACGGTCAAGCGCGCCGTTTTGCGCCGCTTCACCGGACTCGAACTTGATGCCTGACACCAGCCAAGGAACCGCAGATGCGAGAGCACAGCCGCGCCCTTCTCGTCTCCGCCTGCCTCCTGTGGACGAGCGCGGCGTATGCCGACCCCGCGGTCTTCTGGTTCAACGATCCGGTCGGGCCGGACGAGACCGTGCTCGTGACCGGCCATGAACTGGATCTGGTTACGACGATCAGCGTCAGCCGCGTGTCCGCGGCCGACACGGACGTCACGGCCGAGGAAAGACCGGTCGTCATTCAACAAGCCAACCCGTCGTCGCTGAAATTCATCGTTCCGCCCGATCTAGCCCCGGGCGTTTATCGCGTGAAGGCGCAGTACCCACATGGAACCCTGTCGCTCCGCCTGAACCTTCCGACCGTCTATTGGATGCAGGGCGACCAGCGCGATGCGGTCTCTCCTGGCGGCGACATCGACGTATTCGGCCGAAATATCGTCCGCAATCAAGATCGCGCGCGACTTGAGCTCACTTCCGAAAGTGGAGGAACGGTGCGATCGCTAGCGATCACGTCGGGGGACCTTTGGCGCGCGCGGTTCCGCATTCCCGACGACATGAACACGGGCTTCTATCGCGCGCGAATATTCAATGGCGACGGTGGCGCCGAAGACTCGGCTGACGCCGGCCGTATCGAAATTCGTCAAGCTGAGCCGATCTCATCGAAGGTGGTGGACGTGCGAGCGTTCCGGGCGGTCGGCGACGGAAAGACGGACAGCACGCGGGCGGTCAAGGCGGCTCTGGCGGAAGCGGGAAAGCATGGCGGCACCGTGTATTTTCCGCGCGGGCGCTATCTTCTGTCGACCGGACTCGTCATTCCCGACGGCGTTCACATCAAGGGCGAGCGCAACGATCTCGTGAACATCGTCTGGCCCAATTTTCCCAAGCCTCCGGACGTCCTGATCAAGGCCGGCTCCCGTTTCATGATCGAGGATGTCACGCTCTATGCCGCCAACCATTTCCACATCATCTCCGCGGGTTTCAAGGACGAGACGACGGAAGAACCGGGCGACGGTGACATCGTCGTTCGCCGGGTGAGGATCCGGGCATTCGCGTTCGGCGGTTTTCTCGACGGCGCTGCGACGGGCCAACGGATGGCGGAGTTCAAACGCCGCTATCCGTGGAGCTCCGCTCCGGACTTGATCCGGCTGAGCGGCAACCACCTGGAAGTTTCCGACTGCGACATCGCGGGGTCTGGGCGTTCGCTGTTCCTGTTCAAGGCGCGCAATGCCGTCATCGCACGCAACGTCCTGAGCAATGGGCGTTATGGCTGGTACTCGATCACGGGCTCGAGCAGGGTCGTATTCGAGAACAATCGCATCACCGCCAGCGATCTCCAGGGCAACGGCGGCGGCATCAACACACTTTCGAATGCGGTCAGCGCTTCCGAGAATATCTACGTGGGGCATAACGTGTTCACGGGACTGTACGGGCTCGACCGTGAAGGCGTGACGACCGACGGCCCCGGGGGCTATTACTTCGGCCGCGCGAGAAGCACGGCTCCCGATCAGCTTGCGCTGGCGGATTCCTGGAACAAGACGCCTGTCAGCGAGGATCCGACGGGGGCGCTCGTCATGGTCGTGAACGGCACGGGCGCGGGCCAGTCCGCGCGCGTAGCAAGATACGACAAAGCGACGCCCGAATCCGAGGCTGCGATAAGCCTCGACCGACCGTTGCAGGTTCCGCTCGACGCGACGTCCGAGATAACCATCGCGCAGGCACATCAGAACTATCTCATCGTTGAGAATTCGTTCGAGGATTCTGGCGTCGCTGCCCAGACATACGGCATCGGCCTCGACCACGTCATCGCCGGCAACACCTCGACACGCACCGGCGGGTTCTTCGCGATCGGCCTTACCTATTCTCACTTTCAGCCGAACTGGCACATACAGTTGCTCGACAACCGTATCATCGAAGGAAATGTCTTTCGGATCAAGGGAACAACCGCGGTTTCGGAGGAAGCTGCGATTGGAGTTCATGCGTACCAGGCCGAGACGCGGCGTGGACGGCCTCCGCTGGGCCACGCTATCATCGTGCGCGGCAACAGGCTTGAGCAGGACGCCCATATCGAACTGAAAGGCGCCTCCGCCGCCTCACCCGGCCTGCGCGACATCATTGTCGAGGACAACACGATGGGCGCATCTCGGACCGGACTCATCGTTGACGCCGGCGTCGCCTCCTGGCTGGGGCGACGAAACGTCCTGGAGCGGCTCATCCCGCGCTGAAGGCATCACCTCCGCCGCAGGCCTGCGCCTGTCACTCAAATGATATAATATGATATATAGATAACGCCCAGTATCATACTGAGCGATCTCATCCATGCACGAGCGCATTGCCCTTACGTCCGTCGCCAAAGCGGCGGCGCGGACCTTTCCGGACGCCGGCCGCATCGAGCCATCCTCGTTCGTGGCGCGCCGCATTGATCCGCGTGCATGGCGCACGCGGTGAGACAGTTTCTCTAACCCGGCTAGCCACCATGCGCATCCTCGTATGCGGGATCAACTACGCGCCCGATCTGATCGGTGTCTCCAAGTACAACACCGAACTGTGCGAGGCCCTGGCCGCCCGGGGCCATCAGATCCGGATTGTCACGGCACCTCCGTATTATCCTGAATGGAAGATCCCCCGGCCTTATCGTTCGCTCCGCTATCGGCAAGAGCTGCGCGACGGCGTCGAGATCATGCGCGCCCCGATCTATGTGCCGGCCAATCCCTCGGGAGCGCGTCGACTGATGCATCATGGATCGTTTGCACTCTCGAGCGCTTGGCCGCTGCTCGCGAGCGCGATCACCTGGCGCCCGGACGTGGTACTCGCCGTTGCTCCCTCGCTGCTGTCCGCACCGATGGCTCTTTCGGCGGCCCGCCTGACCGGCGCGGCGGCGTGGCTGCACGTGCAGGATTTCGAGATCGATGCGGCTTTCGAACTGGGCCTGCTGCGGGGAGAATCTGCACGCCGGCTGTTGCTCAAGATGGAGCGCGTGCTGCTGAGTGGGTTCGACCGCGTGTCGACCATTTCGCCGCGAATGTTGCGGCGGCTGGAACTCAAGGGCGTGGCTTCCGACAAGATTCGCGAGGTACGGAACTGGGTAGACACCGAGACCATCGCGCCCGGCCCCAAGCAGACGGCATTCCGTACCGCACTCGGCCTGGGACCAAACGACATCGTGGCGCTTTATTCCGGCGCGATGTCCAACAAGCAAGGCCTGGATCTCCTGGTCGAGGCAGCCGTGATGGCGCGCAGCTCCGACCCTCGAATCCACCTTGTGCTGTGCGGGAGCGGCTCCCATAAGAGCGACCTGCAACGCTTGGCCGACGCCGCAGTCAACGTTCACTTTCTGGATCTGCAGCCGCTCGAACGCTTGAGCGAGCTGTTAAGGACCGCCGACGTCCACGTCCTTCCGCAGAAGGCACAGGCAGCCGACTTGGTGCTGCCTTCGAAACTCTCGGGCATGCTAGCATCCGGCCGTCCCGTGATCGTGATGGCCGAAACAGGAACCGGACTCGCATCCGAGGCGATCGATGCCGGGCTGCTCGTTCCACCAGGCGATGCCGCAAGTCTGGCTGCGGCGCTCGTCAAGCTCGCGAACGACGCCGAGACGCGCGAGAAGCTCGGCGTGGCGGCACGGCGGCGGGCGACGCAGTTCTGGGACCAGGAAACCATCATCTCCTCAATCGAGCGCGAACTGGTCATGTTGCGGCCGCGTCTGACCGGGGCTCCGGAACGTGCGGTGCCGGCGGGATGAGTCCGCCAGAAGCGAAAAACGGCGCGCCATTGCGCATCGCCGGGATGTTTATCGTGGCGTTATGATTGCGCGGTACGCAACGGGCATGCACAAGACGGCGCCGCCATGATCGCCCGAGTTCGTCTCGCACCGCACGGCGTTGAAGTGTCGCGGGTCGGGTTCGGCACCAGCCGCCTGCACCATCTGCGCTCGCGCAAAGAGCGCCAGGATATCCTGGCCGAGGCCGCCGACCTCGGCATCTGCCACTTCGACACGGCTCCGATGTATGGCGACGGACTCGCCGAGCACGAGCTCGGGCATTTTCTGCGCCGACGCCGTGATGGGTACGTGGTCGCCACCAAATTTGGCATCGAGCCGTCGTTCCTGATCGAAGCGGCGCCCGCCCTTGCCTGGCCGATGCGCGGAACACGAGCGTTGCTGCGTCGGGCGGGCCTGTGGGCGGATCGACGACCTCCACTGACGTCGAGCCGCTTGCGCCGCAGCTTGGACGGCTCGCTGAACAGGCTGGGCACGGACCACGTGGACATTCTTCTGCTGCACGAAGGCAACCTGGCACGGATTCCTGATCCCGACGATCTGTCCGGCGAACTCGAGCGGCTGCGCATCGAAGGCAAGATCCGAAGCTACGGAATCGCGGCGGCATTCCCTACCGCGCGCGCTGTCGCGGCCGCGCACCCGGCCTTGGCCGCCATCCTCCAAACGGGCGAGCACGAATGGGACGCCGCGGCTGCGATCACACCAGACATCACATTTGGCGCGATCTCGGCGGGGCGGACGCAAGGATTGATGCGCGATCACGGCGTCAGTAGCGATCTCGCCGCACGGCACCTGCGCGCGGCGCTGGCGCGCCGCCCGCACGGCGCCGTGCTCGTCTCGACCACCAGCCGGACGCATTTGCGCGAGCTCGCGCGGGCGGCAGCCGCGCCGTGATCCACGATCTGCTCGCAATCGAGGACTCCGTGCAGGACAGCGCCGACGTGTGCGTCGTCGGGGCGGGCATTGCCGGTCTGCTGCTCGCCGCGCGTCTACGTGACCGGGGACTGCGCGTCGTCGTGCTCGAAAGCGGGCCGTGCGAACAGACCGAACGTACCAATTCCCTGAACGAAGTCGTTCATCTCGGCATCCCCTATCGTGGCGCGATGCATGGCCGGACGCGCGGGCTCGGCGGAACCTCGACCATCTGGGGCGGTGCGCTCATTCCGTTTCTTCCCGAGGACATGTCGGCGCGCCCCTATCTCGGCCTCGACGACTGGCCGGTGCAATGGCATGAACTCGAGACTTACGTCGGCGAGATCGAAGCCCTCTGCCAGGTTGACCACGGTCCCTTCGACGATGCCTTCGTGAAATGGATCGGCGCCGAAGCGCATGTTCCCAGCGGCGATCGCGATCTCCTGGCCCGTTTCGCCAAGTGGGCGAGCTTCCGCCGCCGCAACATCGCGACACTGTTGAAGGAGCGCGTCGCGCGCGACCCTGACCTGCGGATTTGGGTCAACGCGACGGTTCGCGATTTCACGCTGGATTCGTCGGGCATCCGGCTCGCCTCGGTGACGGCCGTGCATGCGGGAGGGCGGCGCATCACGGTTGCCGCACGCTGCTTTGCGGTCTGCACGGGGGCAATCGAATCGACACGGCTGCTGCTTTGGCTGGACCGCGTACACGGGGCGTTTCGTGCCTCCCCTGCGCTGGGGTGCTATTTCTTCGATCACATTTCGACTTTCGCCGCCGATATCGCACCGCGCCGACTGCACGACCTCAACCGGTTGGCTGGCCACCGCTTCGTCGGCAGCACCGTGCGCAGCCTGCGTTACGAACTGTCGCCCACCGTCCAGCGTGAGGCAAAGGTTGCCAGTGCGTTTGGTCACATCGCGGTCCGCACCGATGGCCCATCGGGGTTTGACGCGGTACGCGCGTTCCTTCAGTCAGTTCAGCAAACTGGCCGCCCCGATCCCAAGCTGATCGGCGGGCTAGCGCGCAACCTTCCGTATCTTCTGCGCCTGGCCGCCTGGCGCATCGGATATCGACAACTGTATTGGCCTCGCCCGGCGCACTACGAACTGCACGTGTGCGTCGAGCAGCTGCCATACGCCGGCAACCGGGTGGCGCTGGCGGAGCAAACCGATGCGCTCGGCATGGCGCGGGCATCGATCAAGTGGAACGTGTATCAGCCGGACCGCGACGCGCTGGTCGCCTTCGCGCGCAGGTTCGGCGCGTTCTGGCGTCGGCACGGGCTCGAGGACATCGCCAAGCTCAAGTGGCGGTTCGACTTCGACCACCCGGATTTCGACCTGGCGCAGCCTTATGACATCTTCCATCCGGGCGGCACGACCCGCATGGGGCGGGACAGCGCCACTGCCGTCGTCGACCGCAACCTCAGGACGTTCGCCCTCGACAATCTCTTCGTGGCAAGCACTTCCGTCTTTCCCACCGGCGCCAGCGCCAATCCGACCCTGACGCTGATGCTGTTCGCACTGCGGCTCGGCGATCATCTGGCGACGGCGGCTGCCAAGTCCGCACCGGACATTATCGACGGCCGCAGCGGGCCGACGGCCACGGCCCGCCCATAGGTCCGCTGGAATGTCCGGGAGGGATCTGGCTCGTGCGAATGTCATCAAGCCGTCTTCCCAACGATATTACGTTCGCCTGCGTTCGACCGGTCACATTCACATTCATCGATCGGCGCGCACGGCAAAACGACCCTGATACGCGCCTTCGGCGATAATCCTTACCGGCATGGCCCCATGGACGACATCACCACGACAAATCGCCCCCGCCTGCGCGATCCCTCGGCCAAGCTGGAGCATCGCATCCGCGATGCTCTCGACATCGCGATCGGCGCATATCCGTCCATGGACATCGAACCGGGCGGGCGCCGCCATTACGATTTGCGGGCGCTGATGCGCGAGGATGCCGCCCGATTTTCCTATCACCTTGACCTCGTGCTTCGCCGCATCCCGACGGGAGGACGTGTGGCCGACATCGGCGGCGGCATCACCCCGCACTGCCACGCTCTGACGCTCATGGGCTACCGCGGCGTCATCGTCGACGATTTCGGCGACCTTTGGCACGTCAACGCCGCGCGTACGCTTGAGTCGCAGGTTCTCGATGTGCAAAAGCGGGATGGCGTCGAGATCGTTTCCTGCGACATCCTGAAGGGGCTGCCGCTGGAGCCGAACTCGTTCGATGCAATCATGAGCTTCGATTGTCTGGAGCACCTGCATCACTCGCCGAAGAAGATGATGACCGACTGGGTCACCGCCCTGAAACCGGGCGGCCTGTTCTTTCTCGGCGTTCCGAACTGCGTCAATCTTCGCAAGCGTCTGACGGTCCCATTCGGAAATGGGAAGTGGAGCCAGATGCAGGAATGGTACGAGGGCGAGGTGTTCCGGGGCCATGTGCGCGAGCCCGACGTCGACGACCTGCACTACATGGCCCGCTCTCTTGGTCTGCGGGAGGTCGAGGTCGCCGGGAAGAACTGGCTCGGCTATTCCTCGCATTTCCCGCTGGTGCAGATGCTCACGCCGTTTGCAGACCGCTTGCTTCAGTTGCGGCCCAGCTTGTGCGCGAACATCTACCTGATCGGCCACAAGCCCTCAGCCTAGAGCGGCGCCGCCCGGGCGGTCACGTTGGCGATCCCGGCGCTCGTCGCTGATTCGGAGCAGTCCAACACGCCGTCACATGACCTTCGTCGGAGACGGCCGCATCTGCTCGGCCGCGGCAACGTTATTCACAGGAATTGTCGGCCGGAGTGCAATCGAATCCCACGCCCGTGAGCGCCGTTGTCCGCGTCAGCGTGCTGCCGGACTGCCGGCGGCGCGCTTGCGAGCGATGGCGCCGGTCGTCTCCCCTTCATTGAGTTCGCGCAGCGTCGGGACGAATTCCCAAGAGAGTTGAAGGTTGTACGGCGCCTTCAATCCGGCCGCCCGCGCCAGGCTGGCGACGTAATGGTTGCAGTTGTTGGTGAGCGCATTCCAAGTCGGCGCCTTCTCGGCCTCGGCGCGCTTCACGGCTTTGACCAGATTCTGATACTGCGCCGCCGTCAGCTTGTGCCGATAGCTGGAGCTGATCGGGAGTGTGAGCACCTCCGGATCCCACTTGGCGTTCGCTGGCACGGGCAGCACGTGGCCGAGTGCCATCAACGCATAATTTCCAATGGGATGTCGGTCGGTATAGTGATGATTAGCCGGCTCCCCGCGCGCATTCAGCCGTCCATAGGCGACGTAGCTGTGGCCGTAAGTGCCGATTCGCGCCGCACGGAATTCAATATAGTAAGGCGTTGCTTGCTTGGTGGGTGCGTGATTCGCGACATCCCCGTTGCGCTCGACGGCGGCGGCCCCAAACGTCAGCGCGCCGCTCCACGCGATCGACATGACAAACAACCACCCGCGATGATTCACGACCGCGCCTCCCCATTCTGCCTATACTATTACCGCTCGATCACTACCTTCGTACCGACACCCACTCGCCCATAAAGATCCATGATGTCGGTGTTGTGCATCCGAATGCAGCCGTAAGAGACGAAGCCGCCGATTGAGCCGGGGCGATTCGTGCCGTGAATGGCCAGCTGCTCGTCGGCAAGCACGAGCGCAGCGGCGCCCATCGGGTTACTTGGGGTTCCACCGGGAATCACATTGGGGATTTTTGGCCGGTCGCGCCTGATTTGCGCGGGCGGAGACCACGCCGGCTTGATGTACTTGCCGTTGATGTAAGTCGTTCCAAACCATTGCTTTCCAGCGCGCCCGACGCCGACGACATAACGCATCGCCTTGCCGCCGCCCATGACGAGATAGAGCCGCCGCTGATTCGTGCGCACGACGATCGTGCCGGGAGATCCTTGTGAGAACGCAACGACTTCCTTTGCCTGCGAGGAGGCAGGAAGAGCTGGAACGACGAGTGCGGCCAGCGCCGCAAAAGATGCGATTCGCTTGAGGACTTTCATGTCAGGGATTCGGGTGTTGTGCTGAGGCTTGCTTGCGCTGTCGGTCAGCGCCCGGTGTCTGCGCGTGGACTGCATCTGCGGATTCGATTTTGTGACGGGTGTGTCATTTCAACACTAGTGGTGCGCACGCGCAAGTGTATCTAATGAACGCGTTGCAACCGGTTTGGAGGGCGCCGTGAAGAAAGTCGCTTTGGCACTTGTTCTAGTCGTGACCTCGTTGAGCCTGGGGGGCTGCTTTGTCGGTAAGGGCAAGGCACCTGCTCCGGTCGTCACTCGCGGCTGAACAAGGCTTTGAAATGGGAGGATTGGCGCGAGCCAATCCTCTCATTGCCATCGCAACGTGCGCTCCAGCGTGTGGGGCTGTGTTGTTGTGTTGCCTTGCCTCGACGGCTTCATCTGTGTGAGAGGCTGACGTGAGAATCAAATCGGTCGAACGCCGCTGCAACGCGCGGACGCGGACGATGCAGCGAATGTCGCTCGTCGCGCTGGGGTCGCTGCTGACATTATCTACCGTCAGTGGACAAGAGGCGACGGGCTCGCTCTCGACTGCAACTCCTGCGCATGTGACCGCCGCCGTTCACCGGACGGCCCCGCCCAAGGCGGCGAAGCCCTATGCCATCGAATTTCGGGCACGCAATGCGAACAGCTACGGCCACACGTTTTCAATCTACGGGCGCGTGGACGCGCGCGGCAGGCTCGTGAGTCCGAAGGTATCCGGCCTGCACCCCGCAACCGAGAGTCCGGTTCCCTGGATGATCGGCCACCTTGTTCTGGTTCCGTCGGAGACCGGTGCAAGCGACGGCGACACCGAAGACCAATACGTGCTTGCGCGCTTCCGCGTCGCCTTGAGCGAGCCCGAATACAGGAAAGTCACAGGCTACATCAAGCGCCTGTCCGATAAATCGCCGGTCTGGCACGCGGTGCTTTATAACTGCAACGCATTCGTCGGCGACATCGCACAGTCGATGGGACTCAAGACACCGACCTCGACGATGCTGATGCCGAAAGACTACATCGACCAACTGCGTGAGCTAAACATCTCGCGCACCGATCTTTCGAACGTGACAGGCACGCCCGTGAAGGTGGAAGACGCCGAAGCGTTACGCGCGGCCGCGCTGAAGGCGCTCGAGAAGCAGCACGCCAGAGCACCTGCCAAGCACAGCGCAGGCGCGGCGGCTCGGGCGGCCACCAAGCCCGCCTCGGGTTCGACCGCGCGCGACAGCCAGACGTCGGGCCCCGCCTCGAAGGCGATGTAGCCGCGAACGCCAGGCTTGCATCGGAAAGGGCATCAGGCGCGTCCACGAACGGGCCTGTCATATACTCGACTGCCAGGGGCGCTCCGGATGGTCACTAGGCTGTCCGATCGAACCAGCCGGCGGGGCCCACACGTCTACATATTGATGAGTGTAGCGCCGCGCCCGGTCTTCGGTCCGGCACCGGCCGCCCCCGCGAGCGCCGATTGCGCAGGAATGCCTCCGCCCCGATGGTAGGCCCCGCATCTGTCGCAATCAGCGTGACGGGGGCGCCTCATCGCCCTCGTCGTGACAACACCAACGCTGCACGTGGTACGGCTCGCGCGCGAGCCCGACGCAATAGTCGAGCACGACCGGCGCGAACTGCTCGACGAGTTCTTTCGCCGCCGCATTGGTTTGCGCCAGACGCGCGACAGCATCGCTCGCCTCGGCGGCAAGCTTGTGCATGTCCACGCCCAGTACGGCCCCGCGCTCCACCAGCACGCGGCCTCCGACCATGACGCGATCGATACCCGTCCCGTCCTCGACGAACACGACGTGGAACAAAGGTTCGTTCAACGGGATGTAGTTGATGCCGGCGAGATCGAGGAATACGACGTCGGCCTTGAAGCCGGGCGCCAACTGACCGATCGATTTTTCCATGCCGAGCGCGCGCGCGCCGCCCGTGGTCGCGGCCGCGAACGCCTCCGCAGCGCTGAGCCATTGCACAGGATCCGGACCCTGCACGCGCGAGACGAGCGCCGCCGCGCGCATGGCCTCGAACATGTTCTGATTGTCGGATGAGAGGCAGCCGTCGGTGCCGATCGCCAGCGTTACGCCGCGATCGAGCATCTTGCGCGCGACGGCCAGCCCTGAGCCGAGCCTCATGTTGCTGCCGGGATTGTGGGCGACGCAGGCGCCCGCGTCCGCAAGCCGCCCAACGTCGTCGTCGTCGATCCACACTGCGTGCGCCGCCGTGAAGGCCGGCCCGAGCAGGCCAAGCGCATGCAAGTGGCTCACGAGTGTCGTCCCGTACTTGCGCGGGCCTGTGAGGGCCTGCACCTTGGATTCGGCGACGTGCATCTGCATGCCGAGGCCATGCGCCGCCGCCAGATCGCGGCAGCCGACCAGGAATGCGTCGCTGCAGTGGTGCGGGATGGTGGGGCCGAGCGCGGGGCGCAGTTGATCGGGCGCGAACGGCCATGTCTCGATCAAGGTGCGGCAGGCCGCGAGGCTGGCATCTGAGGAGGCGGCCTTCAGCGCCATGGCCTGCTCGCGCAGGCCTGGCGGCATCGCGTCGATCAAGCCCGGGATCGCACGATAGAATGTCGTATCCGCCATCATCGGCGCGATCACGGCGCGCATGCCGACATCGGCGTAGGCTTGCGCCACCGCCGCGACGCCTTCGATCGACGGCGCCGGGATTTCCGCGACCAAATCGTAGCAGGCCGTGCAGCCCTTCCGCAGCATCTCGAGCGCGCCGATCCTGGCGGACAGATATTTTGTCTCGGTCGTGCGTCCGCCCGTGGTCCAGGGATAGGCGTTGAGGAGCAACTCCAGCGACCAGCGGTCGGACAGGCCCTTACCGAGCGCCACGGTGGCGTGGGTATGGGCATTGACCAGTCCCGGAATGAGCAGGCGGTTCGTTGCATCGATGCGCCTGGCGTCGATGGCGGCGCCCTCTCCCGGCGGCAGCACGGCTGCGATGGTGTCGCCCTCGATCAGCAGATCGGCGTGGGCACCGTCGGGCCGACCCGCAGTCAGAACGCGCCCGCCGTAAATGAGCTGCTTCATCGAGCGCCTCCCGCCGTAGCAATGACAGGCCGTGCAGTGGCGGCAAAGCCATCGCCCGCGCCAGCACCGATTGCCGGATCCATCATGCCGGCAGTGTGTCGACGTGCGTTCGACTGGCGGCTTGGTTCGATCATAGGTCGCGCATCCAAATTCAGTTCACATGGCATCGAAGACAAGAAATGCCGGCGAGAAGCGAAACAACGCTTTATTCCACGCAGAGGCAACGGTTCTGCTAGGGGCGCAAAGGAAAACGGCGGGTCTCTCTCGGGAATGATGCTCAACGTGGCGACAAATCGTGGCCGGAACCTGAAGAGATCGAACATTACTTCCTTGATCCTCCCGACACGTTCGCGGAGCCTCACGCCCCACGATGGAAGCACGTGAAGGACGTGCGAATACTCGTCGCCACAACCGTGAGCAGGATGTCGCAAGCTCGTCTGAAATCAAACTTCCGTGGTTGAGATGAATGAGCCCGCTGCCGCCTGACGTCATTGCCCTCTGACAATGCACCGGAAGCCGACGTGGCTCGTCGACGTGTCGACCGGCTGGGCGTGGCGCGCGGCGGGCCGATAGCGCCGGCAGTAGTTCGGAGCGCATAGGTGCGAGCCGCCCTTGAGCACCTTGCGTGGGATCCTGATGTTCGGCTGGCACGGATCGTAGCTTAGTTGCTCGCGTCCGCCGCGCGGGTCCTCGGGGATGCAGCACGCTTTTGGTGCGTCGCCCTCGTGCCGGGGCGCATACCAGTCGCCGGTCCATTCCCACACATTGCCGATCATGTCGTAGAGGCCGTAGCCGTTCGGCGGGAAGGCCTGCACCGGGGACGTGCGCTCGTAGCCGTCGCGCGCCTCGTTGTGGTGGGGGAAGCCGCCCTGCCACGTGTTCGCCATATGATGCCCGCCCGGCGTGAACTCGTCGCCCCAGGCGAACTCGGCGCCTTCAAGTCCGCCGCGTGCGGCAAACTCCCATTCCGCTTCGCTCGGGAGCTCCTTGCCGATCCACTTCGCGTAGGCCTCCGCGTCCGCGTAGGCGACGTGCACCACCGGATGGTGGTCGAGGCCGCTGATCGAGCTGCGCGGACCATAGGGCCGCCGCCAATTGGCGCCGAACTTGAAGCTCCACCATTGCGACCAGTCGCGCAGATCGATCGCATGAGCGGGCGGCGCGAAAACCAGCGAGCCGGCCTTGAGCATGTGCGGCAGCGCGCCGGGATAATGCCTGGCATCGGGAGGACGCTCCGCAACGGTGACGTAGCCCGTCGCGTTCACGAACCTGCGGAACGCGCGATTGGTCACCGGCGTGCGATCCACCCAATAGCCGCTGACGGTGACGCGGTGCACAGGTGCCTCCTCCGGATAATGCCGGTCGGAGCCCATCCGGAACGTGCCGCCGGGAATCCAGACCATGTCGTCGCCGCGGGCCTCCGTGGCGGTGGAAGCAATCTCGGTGTGAGATACGCTCATATTGCGTCTCGCTTGTTCGCCGGCCATCCGTCCGTGCTAGAGCATTCACCGCGCCCCGCTCGTGCCTCGCTCGAATGGGAAGATCGTGCGCCAGTCGTCCTTCATGTCGACGACGGTCCAACCGTTCGCTCTCGCTGCGTCCAGCGACTTGTCGAGCTTTCCGATCGCGGATGCACGGTCGTACGCCCATTCGCGCTTCGCATCGGTGTGGTGCACCAGCCCCATGAAGCGCGCGCCGACGCCACTGCCGGTCCACTGCAGCATCTGCAGGTCGCCGTCGGAATTTCCGAAGGCGAAGACCGGGCGTCGCCCGATGAAGCGGTTGATACCGACGGGCTTGCCGGGACCATCGTCCACGAACTCGACCTGCGCTTCCTTCACCAGCCTCGGTGTGCCGTCGGCCGCGAGCTCGAACGTCACGAGGCCGGACGAGCCGACCACCTGCTCGGGCGGAACTCCGTAGACGCGCTCGACCCAGGGCCGCATGAACTCGACGCCGCCGCCCGAGACGATGAACGTCTTGAAGCCGTGGCCGCGCAGGTAGTCCAGCAGCTCCAGCATCGGCTGGTAGACGAGCTCGGTGTAGGGCCGCCCAAAACGGGGATGCCGCGCGGTCGCGATCCAGTCAGCGACGGTCTTGTGGAACTGCTCCACGGTCATTCCGGCATGGGTCTGCGCCATGATGGCGAGCATGCCCTTCTCGCCTGACGCAGCCAGCGTCTTGAGGTCCCCCTCCAGTGCCGCCTTGAACGGTTGCTGCGTCTTCCGCTCCGGGTGTTCCGCCACCGCGGCTCTCACGCGATCGATGGCGAAGGCGAACTGGACATAGACCGGCTGTTCCGCCCACAGGGTGCCGTCATTGTCGAACGTCGCGATGCGCTCCTCTGTCGGCACGAAGTCGGATTCGCCCGCGCGGGTGACCCGATCCACGAAATCCAAGATGGCACGCTTGGGTGCGCTGTCGTTCCACGAAGGCAGCGGGTCTACGGTGGGGACTTGCGCGAGGGCGTTCGGAACCGTCGCGGCCAGCGTTGCGGCCAGGAGCACGTAGCGGGCGAGCGCGAGAACCACAGAGGCCATCGTCTTCATCGCGTCGGCCGACCCTTACTTGCTCATGGCACCGGCCGCGTCCTGGAACTGCTGCATGATCTGGTCGATGGTGAAGCTTGCGGGACGCTGGCGCGGCGGAAACTCCTTGAAGGTGGCAAGGAACTTCTCGACCCCCGCTTGAGCGGCGTACATCAAGTAGGCCTGCGAGAGGAACCAGTCGTAATAGGTGTTCGACGTCACATCGGCTCGCTCGTATGGATCCGCACGCAGGTCGAACAGCTTGGGCACGCGCAACTTAGTGAAGGGCTCGGCCCAGATCCGCAACGTCCCGGGCGCGCGCTGCTCCTCGAACACCATCTTCCAGTTCTCGTACCGGATCGCGACAAGCTCGCCGTCGTCATTGAAATAGAAGAACTCCTTCCGCGCGCCGTGATCCTGCTGGCCGAGCAAGTAAGGAAGCTGATTGTAGCCGTCGAGATGCACCTTGAACGTCTTGCCAGCGGCCGCGTAGCCCTCAAGCAGCTTTTCTTTAACGTCGGAATTGCCGGCGGCCGCTACAAGCGTTGGTACCCAATCCAGGCCACTAACGATCTCGTTCGACACGGACCCAACGGCTATCCGGCCAGGCCACCGGATCATGCAGGGGACGCGAAACGCCCCTTCCCAATTGGTGTTCTTCTCACTCCGAAATGGCGTGGTGGCGCCGTCGGGCCACGTGTTGGCGTGGGGGCCGTTGTCGGTCGTGTAGAGCACGATCGTGTCATTGGCCATGCCGAGATCGTCGAGCTTCTTGAGAAGCAGACCGACATGCCCATCGTGCTCGACCATACCGTCTGTGTATTCGGTGCGCGCGGTCAGACCGGGCGGGCTGCGCCGATCTTCCCGCACGTGCGTGCGCAGATGCATGCGCGTTGAATTGAACCAGCAGAAGAACGGCCGGCTCGCGCGAACCTGGCGTTCCATAAAATCCATGGCGGCAGCCGACGTCTCGTCGTCGATCGTCTCCATCCGCTTTTTGGTCAGCGGCCCGGTGTCCTCGATTGTCTGTTTGCCGACCCTGCCCCAGCGCAGATCCGTGGTGGCATCGTCGGTCTCGCTGGCACGACATCTGAGCACGCCGCGTGGTCCGAACGTCTGCCGGAATTGCGGATCGCGCGGATAGGTGCGCTGCTCCGGCTCCTCCTCGGCGTTGAGGTGATAGAGATTTCCGAAGAACTCGTCGAAGCCGTGCACGGTCGGCAGATATTCGTTCTTGTCGCCGAGATGGTTCTTGCCGAACTGCCCAGTGGCGTATCCGAGAGGCTTGAGCAGTTCAGCCAGGGTTGCGTCCTCCTTCTGGAGGCCAACCGGCGCAGCCGGCATGCCGACCTTGGATAGGCCGGTTCGCAACGTCGTCTGTCCCGTGATGAACGAGGAACGCCCTGCCGTACAGCTTTGCTCGGCGTAATAGTCGGTGAACATCATGCCTTCGCGCGCGATGCGGTCGATGTTCGGTGTCCGGTAGCCCATGAGCCCGAACGAATAGGCGCTGATGTTGGTCTGGCCGATATCGTCGCCGAAGATCACGAGGATGTTGGGACGCCGTCCGGGCTGGGGCGCCGGCGCCGGTTGCCGGGCGGAGCCGGACCGCGGCTGCTGCGCGAAAGTAGCGGTCGATCCGCCAACAGATGCGGCTAGCATCGAGGCGCTTGCCAGCAGGAGATTGCGCCGGTCCGGCTGCGGTTGCCGTTCAACACGTCCATCTTGCAAATGCTCCGACGTCGCGCTCATGGCCTTCCTCCCGCCCATCAGACCGCGCTGGCCCCGGTGATACGCCGTCCGGCGGTGTCATCATTCAACACGCGTAATGGGCCAGGAGCGCGTGAACCCGATCCGACAATCGTCCGATCGGTAAAGAATCGGATCATGCGGCCCGTTCAATTCGCGTCGATCTGTCGCGACCGATGGCACGCGTGCGGCGTTGCCCAACGTTGCCCCTCCGATGCAAGCCGATTTTGCTGTGCACAGCTTGTCGAATTGATTTCACCGTCGCTGCAATCTCGCGTTGTGATGGCAAGCGTGATCCAACATATCGCGTGAGTGATTCCAACCGACCTACGCATCGTAAATCGAACTCCGGGGCGTTCGATGATGATCACCCAACGCGTCTCGCCCTCGATCCGGGTCGCGTGCGCGTTCGGATTACTCGCATGCTCGCCGGCATCAGCGGACGAGGGCGGCGTCAGCTTCTGGATTCCGGGATTCTTCGGCAGCCTGGCAGCGACACCCCAGCAGCCGGGATGGTCGCTGGCGACGATCGGCTATCACACCTCGGTCAAGGCGGGTGGCGACGTCGGCTTCGCGCGCCAGGTTTCGCGCGGACAGCTTACTGCAAACCTTAGTGCAACCATCGACGTCGCGCTCGATGCGGATGCCACTCTCGCCATTGCGGTTCCAACCTACGTGTTCCAAACCCCGGTACTGGGCGGCCAGGCCGCGGTCGCGCTGCTGGTTCCCTATGGCCGCAACGAGGCCTCGGTCGACGCGACGCTGACCGGCGCGCTCGGGCCAATTCCCTTCACGATCTCGGGCGGCCGCAGGGACGGTGTGAGCGGCTTTGGCGATCTCGTGCCGATGTTCTCGCTGCGCTGGAACCAGGGCGTCCATAACTGGATGACCTATGTTTCGGGCAACGTTCCAATCGGACGCTATGATTCCCGGCGGCTGGCCAACCTCGGTATCGGACACCAGTCGATCGATGCCGGCGGCGGTTACACTTATCTCGATCAGAAGACGGGGCAGGAGTTCTCCGCAGCCGGCGGATTCACATACAACTTCGAAAATCCCTACACCGATTATCAGAATGGCGTTGATTTCCATCTCGACGCGGCCGCCTCGCGTTTCCTCTCAAAGCAATTGATGATCGGAGTCGTTGGATATGCCTTTCAGCAGCTCTCGGCCGACACCGGGGCGCGCAACAGGGTTGGCGCCTTCATGTCGCGCGTGTTCGGTGCAGGTCCCCAGATCGGCTACATCTTCCCGCTCGGTGAGCGGCAGCAGGGCTATCTCAATCTGAAGGCTTACAAGGAGTTCGGCGCCGAGCACCGGCCGGAGGGCTGGAACATCTGGCTCACGTTCGCCATCTCACCTGCCCCGCAGACCACGCAGCAGACCGCGAAACACTGACCGAACCCATGCCGGCGGGTTAAAACCGTGGGCTGGCGTTCGCGCCTACCAATGCTCTGGTCACGCGCGGCGAATTCTCGCCATGGCGCGGAACGCTTCGGCGGCGGGCGACAGCGCGTGACCGATCCGCGTGTATAAAAAGAAGCCGCGTGTCAGGTTGGGCTCACGCACATCCAGGAATGTCACGGCGAACTGATCCGAGAAGCGGCGCGCATACCGGGGCGCCGCCGTCACGCCCATCCCTTCACCGACAAAGGCAAGCGCCGTGGTGAGATAACGTACGTTGGTGCTGCGCGGCAGGCTGTAGGGAATCTCCGCCCAGATCGTCCGCTCAAGGTGCTGGCTGAAGTCGTCCGAATAGAGCACCCAGTTGCTGTCCGCGAAATCCGACCACTTTGCTTTCGATCGCGAGCGGAGCTTGCGCGCCAAACCGGCGGGACACACGAGCTGAATCGGCTCTTCCCAGAGCAACTCCGCAGAAATGCCTGACGGCACCGGACGCTTCGGACCGATGCCGATTTCCGCTTCGTTCTGGAGAACGGTGGCTGCCACGTGGTCGCCCGCGGTGTCGATCACATGCAGGCTCACTTCGGGATGCTCCTTGCGATAGCGGGCAATGGCCGGTGGCAGCCACGAGCAGGCGAGCATCTGCGGCACCGCGAGCCGGAGCTTGCCGCGACGAAGCGCCTTGAGATCGGCCGCGCCATCGTGCACCTGCCGCAAATCGTCGAGGATGCGCTCCGTAATTGGGAGCATCTGCTGGCCCACTTCGGTGAGCTGCACCCTGCGCTGGAAGCGATTGAACAGCAGCAGGCCGAATTCGGATTCGAGCTGCCGCACGAGCATGCTCACGGCCGATTGTGTGAGATGCATGCTGCGTGCCGCGCCGGTGAAACTCTTGGCGTGGGCGACCTCCTGGAAGGCGCGCAGCTGGCGCAGCGTGACATTCATCAGCTAGCCTTATGAACTCAAAAGCATTATGCGTTTGTATAATAGTCGCTTGACACCGACAATGGCACCGGCTCCAACGCCGACGGACGGTTTTGCGGAGACACGCGTTTGCACATCGCGGTGGTGGGGACGGGGATCGTGGGAGCATGCTCGGCGGCATGGCTCCAGCGGGACGGCCATAAAGTGACGTTCGTCGACCCGCGGGATGCCGGCGAGGCGTGCTCGTTCGGCAACGCCGGTTCGCTGTCGCCGAGCGCCTGCCTCCCCGTGGCAATGCCGGGGATCTGGCGCAATGCGCCGAAATGGCTGCTTGATCCGGACGGTCCTCTCACCATCCGGCTGGCGCACCTGCCGGTCGTGCTGCCCTGGCTGATCCGCTTCGTGCAGTATTCGAGCAAGGCGGAGGTCACCCGCATCGCTCGCGCCATTCGCGACCTGCTCGATCCCGTGTTCGCGTGCTACGAGCCGCTCCTGCAGCGCGCCGGCGCCATGCACCTCGTGCGCCGCAACGGCTGTCTCTATGTCTATTCGTCGCGCGAGACCGCGGATCAGTGGAAATGGGGAATGGACCTGCGGCGCGGCCTCGGCGTCGAGCTCAACGACGTCGGCAGCGACGAGCTCGCAGAGCTGGAACCCGACCTGCGCGGCCGGTTCCGCTTCGGGCTGTTCGCGCCCGACAATGGCTCCACCGTCGATCCGTCGGCGCTCGTCAAGGCGATCTACGGGCAGTCGTTGCGCGACGCCGCACGGCATATCAAGGAGAACGTGATCGGGTTTGAGATCAAGGACCATGCCGTGCGCAAAGTCCGCCTGGATAGCGGCGAGGCGCTCGACGTGGACGGCGTCGTGATCGCCGCGGGCGCCTGGTCCTCCGGCCTTACGAGCCAACTCGGAGTTCGCGTGCCGCTGGAGTCGCAGCGCGGCTACCACGTGACGGTGACGAATCCGAACGTCGAGCTCAACCGGACGGTGATGGCGGTCGAGCACAACATCATGATCAACCCGATGGCGATGGGCCTGCGCTTCGCCGGCACGGTCGAACTGGCCGGCCTGTCCGCACCGCCGCGTTATTCGCGCGCCGAGATTCTCCTGAAAAAGGGAAAAGAGCTGTTCCCCTCGCTTCGCGACGAAACGAAAAGCTACTGGATGGGTCATCGTCCCTGTCTGCCCGACAGCATGCCTGTGATCGGACGTGCACCGGCGATCGAGAATGCGTGGATGGGTTTTGGCCACGGCCATGTCGGGATGTGCGGAGGGGCTTCCACAGGGCGCGAGATCGCCAATCTCGTAGCGGGACGAGAGCCCGAGATCGACATTAATCCATTCCGCCCCGATCGGTTCACGCATTGGAGGCGACATTGAGCCGAAGCGCGTGAGGTGCGAGCCGTCGGCCGCGCCGCCGCACCGCGGACGAGTGCAACGACAGAGTCAGTACAACCTGACCAGATGAACTCGGATTCGCCGGGAGCAGCATGCCGGGAAGACAGTCGAATACGAACAGGAGACGACGAGCATGTCAGTGATTTCAAAGCGCCACCTCCTCGGCGCAGGTGCGAAAACGATGCTGTGTGCGCTTGCCTTGCTTGCGGCGGGCAGCGTCCGGGCGCAGGACTTTCCAACCAGAACGATCACCATCGTGGTTCCCTTCCCACCGGGCGGGTCGACTGATCTTCTCGCGCGGCAGATCGCGGATCGGATTTCCGGCCCCCTCAAGCAGCCGGTGATCGTCGAGAACCGCCCCGGCGCGGGCGGCACGGTCGGCGCCAACAGCGTGGCCAAGGCCGCACCCGACGGATACACGCTCCTGATGGGCGTCACCGGAACGAACGCGATCAGTCCTGCGTTGCGCGACGACCTCCCATATGATCCGGTGAAGGACCTTGTGCCGGTCACCATGGTCGTAACGGCGCCGCTTGCAATCGTGGTGAAAGCGGACAGTCCGATCAAGAACGTGAAGGATTTCATCGCGGCCACGAAGGCGAAGCCCAACACGATCACGCACGGGACACCGGGTGTCGGCACGTCCATGCATCTTGCGGCGGAATTGTTCGGCCTGGAGTCAGGGACCAAGCTCGTGCACGTGCCCTACAAGGGCAGTGCCGGCGCGGTTCAGGATCTGCTCGGCGGCCAGCTCGATGCCATGTTCGGCGACGTCCTGGTCACAGTGGAATATATAAAGGCGGGAAAACTTCGTGCGCTCGCGGTCACCTCGAAGGAGCGGCATTTCATGCTGCCTGACGTGCCCACGCTCGCCGAATCCGGTCTGCCCGGATTCGAAGCGCTGTCCTGGCAGGCACTGTTTGCGCCTGCCGGAACACCGCAACCGATCCTCACGAAGCTGCACGCCGAAGTCTCGAAGGCGCTTCGGAGCGAAGATCTCAAAAAGTACTTCGCCGATCGCGGTTTTGTGGTGGATGACCGCTCTCCTCAGGCCTCAAAGGAATACATCGAGGCCGAGGTCAAGAAGTGGAAGCGCGTCGTCGATGCGGCCGGCCTCAAGACCAAATGACGACATCGGCGGCTTGCGGCGCATCCCGCTGCGAGCCGCCGATTGCAGCCCACGGATCGCTGGGTCAACCGTCCGCCGGCGGCGGTCCGTAACCGGCGCCGCCGCAGCTCTCCACGATCAGGCGGTCACCCGCGTTCAGTTGAAACGCGGAGCGCGCAGTGAGTTCGACCTCGCGACCATCGGCGCGCACGACGGCGGCGCGTGAGGGTTTTGGCGCATATCCGCCCAGGAGTCCCGCCGGCGTGCGCCGGACGCGCTCCCCACGCAACGACACCGATATGTTGTCGGCGAGCGCTTCGTACTCGCGCCGAATACCGTCGCCGCCACGCAAGGTGCCCGCTCCGCCCGAGCCGCGCCGGATGGCCGCGGTGACGACCCGGACCGGTGCCATTTGCTCGAGCGCCTCGGCTGGCATGTTCATCGCATTACCCACGTCGGTTGAAATGGCGGCCGCGCCCGCAGCGGAGGGACCGCCGCCGGCGCCGCCGGCAATGATCTCGGTCGAGACGAACGGGCGACCGTCGAGCCCGCAGCCCGAGAATGCGAGAACGTAAGACATGCCCGAGTTCGCGGCCGGCATGCGGTCGGGCAGCGCCTGCGCCATCGCCTGCAGCACCGCCGACGTCGTTGCCCGCACAAGCCCCATGCGTGCGTTGACGGCCGCCGGCGGCGATGCGTTGACGACGCAGCCCTGTGGCAGGACGAGCGAAATCGCACGCAGCAGCCCGCCGTTCCGGAACGTGCCCGGCCCCGCGATGCTCAGCAGCGCATAAACCACAGCCGACAGCGGACCCGAGCGCACGCAATTGACGGGCGCGGCGACCTGCGGCGACGATCCGGCGAAATCCGCGCGAAGGGTCGCGTTCGAGAAAGTGAGAGCGACCTTGATGGTGACGTCGGGAAGTCCGGGAGCGGGGTCGAGGCCGTCGCTGCCCTCGTGCGGCCCGCGAGGCAGGCCGTCGATCAAGGCCCGGATTTGCGCCTCGCCGCGGTCCAGGCAGGCGCGCGTTGCGGAGACGAAAGCTTGCGCACTTTGCTCGGCGACGATCGCGCGAACCGCACGCGCAGCGCGGACAGCGGCGGCGACCTGCGCGCGCAGATCTCCGAGCACCGTGTCCGGCGTTCGCGAGTTGGACTCGATCAGGCGGACCGCATCCAAGCCGATGGTCGCGGCGCGCCCCAGTCGCATGGGCGGCAGCCGCAGCCCTTCTTGAAAGATGTCGGTGGCATCGGGCGGAACGGAGCCGGGCCGCATCCCGCCAACGTCCTGGTGATGCAGAATGCTTGCGGCGAAAGCGACGAGCCGCTCCTCCGCGTAGATGGGCATGAGGACGGTGATGTCCGGCAGATGCGTGCCACCGGCGAACGGATCGTTCATGCAGAACAGATCACCCGTCCGCATGTCCGACGCTGGATATGCCGACAGGATCCCCTCGACGGAGCCGGGCAAGGCCCCGAGCAGCAGCGGAATGGCCTCGGAGAGCGCAAGCAGTTCGCCGTCGGCCGTGAACAGCGCACAGGCTGCGTCGTAGCCTTCGCGCACGACGGGAGATACGGCCGTGCGGAACAGCGTCTCCTGCATCCCCTGTGCGATGCCATCGAGCCGCATCTGGAGAATGTCGAGCCGCGAGGAGTTCATTGCCCGCCCTCCGGCCGCAGCAGATAGCCGTCGCGCACCGGAGTCAGCGACCAGCCGGACGGCTTCCAGATCGCGCCGGCGTCCGTTTCGACCAAAGCCGGCTCGGTAGGTCCGAGCGCCGACACGACGCGCGACATCTCGACGAGACTGGCCTCGGCTCCTCCGTCGGCGACGGCATCGACCGTCAGCGAGAAGATGAAGGGATGACCAGGGGGGTCGACGCCGAACCTGTCGAGGTGCTGCGCGCGGAACGCCGCCGCGATATCGGCGGGATGTTTCGGCAGTCCGTCGATCCTCACACGATGCGGATGCATGTGCGGATTGACGGCCATCTCGATGGTCGTATGCAGGGTCGGAGTCTTGTCTGCCATCACGCGCGCCTGCGCGCGTACTGCGTCCGCCAGGGCGGCGACCGTGTCCGCGAGATCGGAGGCGTCGAGCACATCCGTCGCGGCGTTGATCCGCGCAACGGACTCAAAGCGCGGCCGTGATGCGAGCAGCCCCAGTGCGCCCGAAGCCGCCGGCGCGAAGGGACACACAACTTGCGGAATGCCGAGCAGCGCCGCGACCGGTGGTCCCAGTATCGAGCCCAGACCTCCCATCACGACGAGCGTGGTCAGTGCAGGGTCGACGTTACGCTTCACCACATAGTCGAGGAGACCGGCCGCGACCTTCCGCTCGGCAGCTTCGACAATCTCGAGCGCGATCGACGTCGTCAGCCCGCGCCCGGAGGCCGCGTCCACGTCGATGGGAGGCATACGCCCAATCACCAGGAGGGCCTCGCTCAAGCTGGCGATCGCCTTCGGTTCATGTGAGCGGGCGACGAACGCAAACCTGCCATGGCGATCGTGGACGGCGCGGCTGCCTCCGCCAAGCGCGATGCTCGCCACGTCCATCATGGCCTGGCGCAGCGGAACATCGGCAAACACCGCGTGCTGAGCGGCCAGAGGCTCGCCATTGTCGATCAGGCAGAGATCGGTCGACGTGGAACCGATGTCGAGCGCAATCCCACGCCGCGCGGCCACGCACTGGGCGGCGACAGCCGCGCGCCGGGCCGCCGCCGCCGGGCCGTTGGCGACAAGACGGACGGCATGCGTCGCAGCCGTCGCTGCGTCGATGAGATCGCTGCGGCTGTCGGAAAACCTCAGCCTGCCTGCGAACCCGCGCCTGCGCAGTCCGGCTTCGAACGAAAACACGGCGCGGCGTGTCATCGGACGCAGCCACGCTTCCAGGCAGACGGACACCGTACGCTCATACTCGCGCGGCTGGGGGTCGATCTCGTGCGAGAGGCATACGTCGACCTGTGGCAGTGCCGCGCGGATGAGTTCGGCGCAGCGCTTCTCATGGAAGGGGTTCACGTGTCCAAACAGAAAGCAGATAGCCACCGCCTCGATGCCGCGCTCGCGCATCACGTCGGCTGCTGCACACGCGGCACCCTCGTCGAGCGGCGCGACTTCCCTCCCCGCCGGGTCCATGCGGCCGGCGATCTCGAACGTGTCCCGGCGATCGACAAGAAACGTCGGAGCCGGCGAGCGCGCCACGGGATCGTAGAGGTTCGCTCGGTTCTGCCGGCCGAGCCATAGACAATCGCCGAATCCTTGCGTGGCCATCAGCGCAACACGCGCGCCACGCCGTGCGAGCAGCGCATTGACCGGCTCCGTGGACGCGAGACGTATCGTGCCGATTTGGCTCAGAGGCATCGACCAAGCCATCAGCGACGCATCGATAGCGGCCAGCGCCGACTCCGCTCCGGCGTGGCCGGCAATCGGCACCTTGCGGACGCGGCACCCGGCCGATGACCGCAGCGCCAGGTCGACGAACGCAGACCCGATATCGATTGCAAGCTCGTTCATATGCCGGCGGCTCTAGAACAACGAGAAGTATTCTCGTTGTTCCCACTCGGACACCGTGAGCATATAGCGGTCCCATTCGGCGCGCTTGAGCTGCGTCAGGTAGCGGACAAAATCCGAACCGAGCTTGCCGCGATAGAGTTCGCTCGTCTCGAAGCGCTCAATTGCCGCGATCAGGCTCTTGGGCAGCGCGACGGCCTCGCTGGTATAGGGGTTTTCCACCGGCGGCGGCGCCGACAGTCCGCGCTTGATGCCGTCGTTTCCGCTCAGGATCTGCGATGTAAAGTAGAGGTACGGGTTGGCGGCCGGTTCGGCAACGCGGTTCTCGATGCGGCTCGCCTTGTCTCCCGGTGACATCAGGCCGCGGATCATGGCGCCTTTGTTGTCGCGGCCCCATTGAATCCGGTCGGGCGCGAGTTGATGAGGCTGATAGCGCTTGTATCCGTTGATCGTCGGCGTCGTCAGCAGGCAGCTTGCCTCCGCATGTGCAAGCAGGCCGGCGATCCACCCATTCGCCGCGGGAGTCAGGGCATCATCGTTGTCGGGCACGAAGAGGTTGCGGCGCGTCCTGACGTCGACGATCGACTGATGGAGATGCCACCCGCTCGGGATCGCATTCTCGACTTTGGGCCGGCACATGAACGTGGCGTGCAGACCGTTGCGCCGACAGACATGCTTGACCATGGAGCGAAACATGATCATTGCGTCGGCATGCGGCAAGGGGCCGTCTGGCTCGAACGTGAACTCGAACTGACTGCCGCCCAGTTCCGCTTCCATCGACCGCACCGGCAGAGTCATCGCCTGCGCTGCACGCCGGAGCTGATCCATCACGGGCTCAAGGGCGTCGTAGCGCGCTTCGGTCATGTATTGAAAGCCGTGCGAAAGCAAGCTCGTCTCAGGCGGCAATGGCGGCATTCCGCCATCGGCGTGCGCGAGCTTGGGCTCGTCGATCTTGAACACGTAGAACTCGACCTCGAGGCCGCAGACCATCGCCATCCCAGCGTCCGCGAGATCGCCGACGGCCCGCTTCAGAATGGTGCGAGAGCAGAACGGCATTCGCCGCCCGTCCTTGAAAAAGACGTCGCACAGCATCGCGCCGTTGTGCTTCGACCACGGCAGGACTCGAAATGTTGCGGGATCGGGCACAATGAGCACATCGCCGGCTCCTGTGAGCGTGCCTGCCCCGAATCCGATATCTGCCGTCCAGACCGGAAACACGGTCCGGTTCGAGGTATCCTTCAGTAACAGCGTCGAGGTCATCGCCATCCCGTTGCGGAAGGCGGACTCGAGTCCCGCGGTGACGAGTGTCTTTCCCCGAAGCACGCCGTGCTGATCGACGAACGAGAGGCGTACGGTCTCCAGCCCGCGGCTGATCGCCTCCTCGATCACAGCGCCGGCCTGCGCGAACTGCTCCCGGGTGAGCAGACCCTTGCGTCCCACGAGGCCGCCTTCGAGTGTGCCCGGTTTGACTGCCGACATGGGATTTGGCCTTCAGCGGTGGCAAGAAAAAGACAGAGGGAAGCGTTGGTCAGAGAAGATGCTATCTGCACCGGCCAACATGCGCATGGTCTTACAACGCGGCCGCCCACTGGCTGGCGGCACGGCGCACGGCATCCGCCTGCGTCCAGACCGCTTCCCAGTGCGCCGTCGGCCCGATCGCATCGATCGCGACCGGACCGCGAATGGCGGCAGTCTCGCCGTTGCGCATGAGAAGCTGGTCCCGCTCGCCGTTCTTCACCTTGGTGATCGCGTCGAGCAGTAGCCGGCGACACCGGGTGATGGCGATATCGCTGCGGCCGAGATGTTCCTGCGTTCGATCCTGGATCGGTCCCATCGACTCCACGGCCCACTGATCATGGACGTTGATGTCCAGACCCATGCCGGTGTAGGTGAGGCGCGCCTGCTCGTCGGGATCGTAGCCGTAGTTGTTGCGTTTGTTCTTGAGCGGCGCGTAATCGGGGAGCCGGTGCTCCTTCATCCTCTGCTCGCGCATGACGGCTCTGTCCACCGGCTTTCCGAAGCTGGTGAACATCGAATACCAATAGCAATTCTCATCATCGATGGGAACGTGCCATTGCGTAATGGTCATTTCGTTCGACATCGGAATACATATCGCTTCCGGAAAGATCTGGTTGGTCACACGCACGTGGCTGCGTCCGTCCTTCATGTGGCGCAGCGACATGAGCCTAAGCCCATATCGGGTCGGTTCGACGGTGATGTCGGGCCGCGGATATTCACGCAGAAGCTGCGTCATCGGGATTTCTGTATTGGCGGCACGGTCGCGGAACTGCTGACCGTAACCTTGATCCGGGTCGGCGTCCTGCAGGAAGCGGTGCAGGAACGAGGCGTGCGCCGGGTCGATACCGACCTCCATCGCCTGCAGCCAGTTGCACTCCCATAGTCCCTTGAATGCGAACACGTGGCTCTCCGGCGCGGCGAAACAATCCAGCGCCGGAAACGGCGGCGGATCGCCCGGTCCCATGTAGGCAAAAACCACGCCATTCTTCTCGACGACCGGATAGGAGACCGTGCGGATGTTCTTGTACATCTGGCTGCCGTCCGGCTCGGCCGGCTGCTCCACGCATTGCCCATCGCGGTCGAAGTGCCAGCCGTGGAACGGACAGCGCAACCCGTTGTCCTCGCGCCGGCCGTAACACAGATCAGCGCCGCGGTGCGGGCAATGCCGGCCGATCAGCCCCAGCTTGCCTTCATTGTCGCGGAACAGCACGAGCTTCTCACCGAGCAGCGTCACCGGCACGACCGGCCGCGCCGACATCAGTTCTTCGGAGAGCGCTGCTGGCTGCCAATAGAGCCGCAGCACGGCACCCGCGGCGGACCCGGGACCTACGCGCGTCAGCAGGTCGTTCTGTTCCTGGCTCATCATCGCGAGCTGTTCCTTCTCAACGTCGTTCGCCGCAGGACGTCGGTGCGGATACGGCTTGCAGCAGGGGAATGTCGGGGCGCGCGGCCAGTGTGCGGTCGATCGTCACTCCGGTGTCGATCAGTCGACGTGCGGCCATGTGATCGGCAGCCCGATTCACGGAAAATGCCGAAATCAGGCGTTCATCTTTGAGCTGCAGGAGCGTGAACGCGCCAGCCGGCGGGTCACCCCGAAGGATCTCCTCGCAGCCGGACGACATGAGTCCCGCCATCTGGATCTTGAGGTCGTACTGATCGGTCCAAAACCAGGGCGCCGCTGCCAGAGGCTGCGGCTGCCCTGCGCAATGCGCCGCGGCCGCGCGCGCCTGATCGACCGCATTCTGCACCGACTCGACGCGGACGATGCCGTCCGCGAAGCGGGTTCGCGCAGCCGCGCAGTCGCCAATGGCGTAAATGTCCGGCGCACTGGTTCGTGCATGGTCATCGACGGCGATCCCGCCCGCGGCAAGCGTGAGGCCGACATCCTGTCCGAGTTCGACACTGGGTGCTCCGCCGACCGCAATCAGCACCAGGTCGGCTGAGATGCGCCCGCCATCGGCGAGCTTTACGGCGGAGACGCGCCCGCTGGCACCCTCGATGCCGTCAACGCGAACGTTGAACACGAACCGCACGCCTTTTCCGGCGTGATACTTCGTCAGGAAATGAGAAAAGCGGGGTGGCAATGCACGGGCCAGCAGACGGTCCTGTGCCTCCAGGACGGTCACCTGCTTCGAATTCGTGGCGGCGGTTGCCGCGACCTCGAGGCCGATGAACCCGCCGCCGATCACGACGAGCGAGTGGGCGGATTCCAGTGCGAGCTTCAACGCCCGAGCATCCGCCATGTTTCGCAAAATGTGCACACCACCGAGCTTGATGCCAGGCAGCGAAAGGTCGCGCGCCCGCGCGCCAGTTGCGATAATCAGCTTGGAATAATCGAACACTCCTGCGTCCGACGACACCCGACGTCGGACAGGATCGATTTCCCGCACTGAACAACCGAGCAGGAGATCCAGTCCCTGCTCGCGATAAAGCCCTTCGCCTCTCAGGAGGATTTGCTCGGCGGTACGGGTGCCGGAGAGAAATGCCTTGGACAGCGGCGGGCGGTGATACGGCAGATCGTGCTCGTTCGACAGAAGGTGGATCGGCTCCTGCCAACCCGATTGCCGCAGCGAGACGGCTGCTTGCACTCCGGCGTGGGACGCGCCGACGATCACCGCGCCGGGCTTCAACGCGCCATTCCATCAGCGAGGAGCTGGCGGCGCGCGGTGCGGCGGGCGCTGCAACACTCTGATCTGGCAAACGCACCCCTGTGAGTGCAGCGCTCGCTCATTGGCACAGTCCTTCAGCACGCATCGCGATTGGCCGACACTCGCGCCTTACGCTGCCGTTGCACGCAGACGCCATAACATCGTTCCGGCGATCAGGATTGCAGCCCCTCCAAGCTTGTGCGATTATCGCACAAACGGTCGTATAGTGGCTATTGAGTCATATCCAGTGCGATCAAGTCAAGGCGCGCGGCCGCCCGGAAGCCGCGACATCGGGGACCAACTTGGATTCCAGGCCGGATCAATCGCGGCGGGGACTGCCGCAGCGGGATATCTCCCTCACCTTCGCCAAGGGGATGACCGTTCTGAAGGCGTTCGATGCCGCCAACACCCATCTGACGCTGCCGCAGATCGCACGGATCACGGGGCTCGATCGTGCGACCACTCGCCGACTCGTGCTGACGCTCGCGCATCTCGGGTACGTGCAGCAGAAGGACCGTGTCTTCTCGCTCACCCCCCGCATCCTCGTGCTCGCCGGCGGATTCCTGCAGGGGCGGCAGTTCGGCAAGACGATCCAACCGGTGATGCGCGCATTTGCGCAGCACATCGGTGAACCGATCTCCATGGCGATGGTCGACGGGTATGAGGCCGTCTATGTCGCCCACTCCGGCGGCGATGCGAGCACGATCAGCATCGGATTCACCATCGGAAGCCGCTTGCCGCTCCTTCACACGAGCATCGGCC
This sequence comes from Xanthobacteraceae bacterium, assembly GCA_035556735.1. GTDB lineage: Bacteria > Pseudomonadota > Alphaproteobacteria > Rhizobiales > Xanthobacteraceae > CANJBX01. The sequence continues at coordinate 178,889 of DATMFF010000005.1, forward strand.
GTGCGCTGGCCGCGTTCAGCGATCCGGTAACGGCAGACGACATCATCCGGAATGCACCGCTCCAGAAGTTCACGGCCATGACGGTCGAGGACCGCGTCGCGATCTCCGAAGACATCGCAGCCACGCGCGAAAAAGGTTATGCTTTCGTCGACGGAGAGTTCGAGACCGGAGTTGCCGCGATCGCGGTTCCGGTTCGCGCCACCGGCCAGGAGATTGCCGCGCTTGGCGTCTCGGCCAGCAGCGCGCGCTTCAAATCCCACGACTTTCGGAAAATTGTGTTGAGCACGCTCAACGACTGCAGCGCTGCCATCAGCGGACTGATCTGACGGCCCGGCCCTCGAGTGTACCGATGCGTCTGGTCTCAGCGACCGCGCCCTTTGCCAACAGGGCCGGCAGCCGCGGCTCCGCCACTTCCAAAGCGTGGAAGCCGATCGCCCGCAAAGCGTAGTCGGCAAGAGCGGCGACGTCCCGCTCGCCCTGGCGTGCGCGTGTCACGATACATTTGGCGAGACCGTCGCGCGTCCGCTCGCAGTCCCATCCGACCGGCCGCAGCCTGTCCACAGCAAGGTCGAATGCGCTGCCCAGGGATTCGGTCACCTCGTCGTCGAAGCTGCCGCCGTTCAATGCCGCAGGACGTACCTTCCGCACGTTATGATTTCCTTCGTGATGAGCTCGCGCGCGGGTATTATGGTGATTATGCGCACAGGCTCACTCCAACGGAAGAACGCGCACTTTGTTCCCTCCCGAGGTTCGGCAAACCCGCCCCATCCAGGCCGACGGCTGACGGACGGCTCGATCTCCGTCCCGATTTTTTATGGCCTGGCTCGCACTGACGCGGCAGACTGCCGCATTGGAGCGGCTCGGCATCGCACGCGCAGCATAGCATCATGATCGCTAGTTCCGAACGGCCCGGACGGCGTCTTGAGCCTCCCGAGCGGCAACCGCAATCACAGCCGCGACCTCGCGCGGACGCGATTCATAAACGGCGTGGCTCGCACCCTTGATTTCGCTCGTGCGGCTTTTGGCCCGGGCGTAGTACCAACGCTCGAGATCGGGATTGATGATCTTGTCGCCGCCGGCGACGATCCCCCAACTCGGCTTCGCTTTCCAGGCCGCTGCGGTCAAAGACGTGCTGAACACGCTCGCTGCTGCCAGCACCTGAGAGCGTGCAGCAAACTCCGCTCGCCGGCGCGGCAGATCCGGGGCAAACAACTTTGGGAACAGAGAGGGGTCGAGATAGGTGAACCCGTCCGGGGTCTTCTGAATCGCGCCGTTAGTCTTGCCCAGGACACTGGGCTTCGTCCTGCCGAGTGCGGCCTCGTCTTCTCCGACGTCCGGCGCATGCGCAGCGACGTAGACGAGGCCTGCGACCTTGGGATGGACCCCGGCCTGCGTGATGATGGAACCGCCGTAGCTGTGGCCGACGAGCAGGGTGGGGCCGTCCTGAAGGTCGAGGATTTTCGTCGTTGCGGCAACGTCTTCGGCGAACGAGGTTTCCGGCTCCTGCACCATCGTCACGTTGTAGCCGTCCTTGCGTAGGATATCGTAGACAGGCTTCCAACCAGACGCATCCACCCAGGCGCCGTGCACCAGCACGATGTTCTTGAGCGGAGCAGCGTTCGCCGGCGCGAACGTCGAGCCAATAATGAGAGCGACTATAAAGCAGGTTCCGGGTTTCATGTTTTCGCTCCTCGCGTGTCAGCGATGATGATGGAGTTGAAAAGCCACGGGCTTGCCAAGTCCTGGCATCGTCACCGCGCGTTTGCGCTCAACATGGCTGTAGGACATGAACTGCCACGCCTGGATCAGGCGCCGGAGTCTGCTGTTGAAGAGAATCCCGCCGGGCACAGCGGACTCCTGCCGTCAAATCGCGTTCATCGGCGCGGCTGCGAAAGCCGCGGGTTGGGAACGCACTGACCCGTCGACGATTGCCGCCACTTTTCGCACTCGGCGAACGAGGGATACACGCACTCCAATTCACCGCCGGCAACGAGCTTGCACCAGGACAGGTTTGTCGCGGGGGTTTGCGCGGCGGCGGCCACCGCTCCAAGAAGCGAGATTCCAGAAAAACCAATACAGACCGTTGAGGCATAGCGCATGATGTTCTCCCAATAACAATCGTGTCGGACGGCCTCACGTCACCAATGCAGGCCCGTGAGCGTCCGCCGCTGTCTTTGCAGATCCGGCGACACACGACATGGGCGCGATTGCCCGAAACCGATTTGCGTTGCCTGCATTGTGGGGTCGGCGACACGCGGCTGCTTTCCAGCGGAAGGCGGCCTTGGGAACGCGATCCACACCACGTCCGGCACGCGCGCCGAATATCCCTCTTGTGCCAAGGCGGTGCAATCAGCAGGGCCTGACGGGGTATGGCGATAGCGCTCCGCTTGGCTTACGATCCCCCCACGATGGGCACCTTCGCCCCATCAGCCCGATTTTTTGAATCCGATTTTGCGTGAGCCGTGATGGCGATCCGACGAACCAATACGACGAGCGAGCGGCTGAAACGGCTCTATGAGCTGACATCAATCATCTACTTTTTCCTGGCGACGGCGATTTTGATGCTGCTCGCGCTGGTCCTGCTGGTTGTGGCCGTTTGGGACGTGGTGATTGCCATCCAGTCGTCGACAGTCACCAACGTGATCATGGACGCTATTGGATTGCTGATCATCGGTTTCGCGATCGTCGAGACTGGAAAGTTTATAGCTGAAGAAGAGCTTTTCCGGCAGCGCGAACTCGGGTCAGCCTCCGAGTCACGCCGCTCCCTGACCAAATTCGTGACGATCATCGTGATCGCCGCAAGTTTGGAAGCGCTGGTCATGACCTTCAAGGCGGGACAGACTGATCTCTCCTATGCACTCTATCCGGCGCTCCTCTTCGTCGCGGCAATGCTCGGGCTGGTCTGTCTCGGAATCTATCAGTGGCTTTCCAGCCGAATCGAGAGCAGCTCTGAGTAGCCGAGGGCCGGCGAGCCATCGCCAAGAGCGGCTACGCCCGGCTCGCCGACTATGTTGCCACGGCGAGCCCGCACGCGCCGATCAAGATGTTTAAGGTGTTTAAGATGCTGATCCGGAAGTGGTCGGCATCTTGAAAGTGCGACCAACACCTTGATCAGGCCTTTGCGAAAAGTAGGAACTACAGCAGGGCCGGCGCCGTTGGATAGCGCGCCGCCCTCCACCGGCGGCCAACCTGGGCTCCCAAGCCTCCGGAACCACTTTCTCGACTGGCCGGTTGAAGGTGCGAGCGCCGGTATGTCAAGACAAAGTGCAGGCGTTCGCCTTCGTGCACGTCAAACCGGCTGCAGATTTTTCCATCCGAAACGCTTGATTCAACGGGGAGAGCAGCAGTCACGGCATCGGGGCCGGATATCGCATCGAACCCTTCGGGCAATCGCTTCACCCAGGGTACCAAGCGCCCGTAGTCAAACCTCAGCGCAATGTCGGACCGCAGCCGCACACAACCGCGCCGCCCCACGACAATTCTCACCAGATCCGACTGCGCCTTGCGCATCGGCATGAAGTCCACGACGGTACATGCGCCGTCCGCCGTTTCGATGTCGGTTTCGAGAATGAGCGTATCGGGCCGGTATCGCCGCGCACGCGTGTGCACCTCGTCCTCGGCCTGCATCCGCCAGGATCCGTGCTCGGCAGTTCCGAGCAATGCCGAAAAGCACGCGGGGGAGTCGAATCGCGGCCAGCACAGCCAGTCGATCGAGCCATCGCGATGGACGAGCGCCGCTGTCTCGCAATCCCCGATAAGCGCATAGTCGCCGATCCGTGTCGACATTCGAACGCTACCAACGTGTCCTTCGTGCTGGCAACGTCCAACTACGAAATTCAGTTTCCGGACCTGGCGCGGGAGATGAATCACCAGTTCGCACCCGTCGCGACGCGGCGGGCGGGTCCATCCACAATGGCTCCCATGGGAGGGGGGCAAACCGGCTGGCGCGAGCCCGCCCCCCCCCCCGGCGAGCCCCTTTCCCCCGAAGTTCAACGGGGGGTCCCTCCCGAACCCGTCTGGCTGAAGCGAAAAGTCTCGGATCGGCTGGGAACCTTTCGATGCCGCTCCCATCTAATGGCAACAAAGCACCGTCCGGAGCGACTATGCCTCTTGGAATTGCCGCCCAAGTCACTTCTTCGGAAACCGAGCTCATCGATCGCGCGCGCCGGCGCGACCCCGGTGCCGTGAGGACAATCATCCAGCAGCACAATCAGCGGCTCTACCGCATCGCGCGCAGCATTCTGCGCGACGATGCCGAAGCCGAGGACGCGCTGCAAGACGCGTACCTGCGCGCCTTCACTCATCTGCAGGACTTCCGCGGCGAGGCGCAGCTCGGGACATGGCTCAGCCGCATCGTGATCAACGAAGCCCTCGGGCGGCGGCGGCGCCGCCAACACCAGGCGATCGTTACGGATGTTCCCTCACCCAGTCCCGCGGCCGAGGTCATACCGTTCCCGATCAACAATCCTGATCCCGAGACCAGCATGGCCCAACGCGAGATCCGTGCCCTGCTCGAGCGCGCCATCGACAATCTGCCGGACGCATTCCGCACGGTCCTGGTGGCGCGGGTTATCGAGGGCATGAGCGTCGAAGAGACTGCCGACGTGCTGGAGCTCCGGCCCGAAACAGTGAAGACCCGCCTGCATCGCGCCCGCAAGCTGCTGCGCGAGGAGATGGAAAAGCATGTCGGTCCCGTTCTGAACGATGCGTTCCCGTTTGCCGGGCGCCGCTGCGAACGCGTGGCCGAGGCCGTGCTCATGCGACTCGGATTGAACTGAACGCGGGAACCTTCGCCGACGGATTTCATCCAATCTCCATACGGCAGTTCGGCCGACACGGAGAAAACATCATGCTGAAAGTTATCGCTGCATTGGCAGGGCTGGCGCTGGCCAGCATTCCCGCCAGCGCGCAGAACGCGAAACCCAACGACGCGCAGATTGCTCACATTGCCTATACGGCTGGGCAAATAGATATCAAAGCCGCCGAACTCGCACTCAAGAAGTCGAAGAGCAAGGAGGTGCGCGTCTTCGCTCAGGAGATGGTACGTGACCACAAGGCAGTGAACGATCAGGCCTTGGCGCTGGTGAAGAAGCTCAAGGTGACCCCGCAGGACAACGACACCAGCAAGGCGCTACTCAAGCAGGCGGAAGAGAAACGCTCCGCGCTCGAGAAGCTCAATGGCTCGACGTTCGACAAAGCCTATGTCGATAACGAAGTTGCCTTCCACAAGACCGTCAACGACGCCCTGCAAAATACCCTCATCCCAGCGGCGAGCAACGGCGAGTTGAAGGACTTTCTCGCCACCGGGCTCAAGCTGTTCCAGGGCCACCAACAACATGCGGAGCACCTCGCGCAGACGCTCAAGCAGGCCAGCCGCTGATGGCGCGTCTTGCGGCTATCGTGTTGGCGGGATTGGCGGCGTTCGCCGCCGTCCCGCTGGCAAGCGCGGGCAACACCATCCGTGTCAGCGTGGCGAAGCTCGCGTTCAGTCCGGCCCAGATCAACGCGCACATCGGCGACACGATCGAATGGGCAAGCACCGACGTCCTCGTGCACACAGCAACCGCACGCAATCGAGACTGGGACGTCAACATTCCGGCAAAGGGCAGCGGGCGCATCACCCTCACCAAGGCCGGAACATTCGATTACTACTGCCGCTTCCACCCGAACATGACCGGCAAGATCATTGTCGAATGACCGAAGGCGCGCGGCGACGCTTGCCGGTGTCCACAATCGTTCAACGCCGCCGCGCCCCGACTCCCGAGTTCCCGACCGCCTGAATCTTGGAGCGATTGCAGCGAACAGACCCGAAAACTGCCAATCCTCCATCTTAGGAACGCACCGCATCGGGTCATTCGGCTTCGCTCCAGCGCTCACATTTTCGTCTTTGTTCTTGAGTAAGCTCCTCCATTTTTCGTCACTTTGTTCAGCGCTGCTTCCCATATTGTTCAATCTCAAATCCTACACATCGCAGCGGCAGGGCCCAACGAGCAGTCGTCCTGGAGCGCGCAACATGCAGCGCACGTCGAGACAGTTCCGATGCGCGCTCCGACGATGAACGCGGCAATGGAGGGGCTCCCGGGGAAATGGAAACGCCTGTGTGCATCGTCCTGGCTCTTGCGCTTCACGGACATGAATTTACGCGGGATCGCGCAAGTGATGTTGCAGGACAACCCGCTGACGGGGGCGTTCTTCCTCGCCGCAATCGCGTGGGGCTCGTATACAGCCGGCGCGCTGCAAGTTGCGATCGCTGGCGTGGTCGGGGTGATCGCCGCCACGCTGGCCGCGCTGTGGCTTTGCGCCGATGACGACTCGCTGAGCGCCGGGCTCTACGGCTTCAATGGCACCCTCGTCGGCCTTGCGTTGGCGACGTTCCTGGCACCCGGCCCGCTGCTCTGGATTTACGTGATCCTGGGAGCGGCCGTCTCGGTAGTCATAACGCTCGGCATCACGAACGTTGTGAAGCCATGGGGCGGCGCCCTCACGTTTCCGTTCGTGCTCACCACCTGGCTTCTGTTGCTGGCCACATACGGATTCTCCGGTCTCACGGGAACGGCACTGCCCTCCGGCAACGTGGTCGCCGCCTTCCAGCCGTTCGAAGGCAGCCCCTTCCATCTAATCGACCTGACCCAGGGGGTGCTGCAAAGCATCTCGCAGGTCTTCTTGAAAAGCAGCGGCCCCGCCGCGCTGCTGCTGCTTGCCGGACTCGCGGTGAACTCGCCGGCTGCCGCCATCTTCGCCCTGGCAGGCGCGCTGTTGGCCGTGCTGACGGCGCATCTTTTCGGCGCCGAGAGCGACCTGATCACGGGTGGTCTCCTCGGGTTCAGCCCAGTACTGACGGCGATCGCTCTGGGCACAGTCTTCTACCGGCCGAGCTGGCGCGTCGCGGTCTACACGGCCTTTGCCACGGTGTTCACCGTCATCGCCCAGTCGGCGCTCAACGTTGCCTTGACGCCGTTCGCCATTCCGGCGCTCACGGCTCCGTTCGTGCTCGTGACGTGGCTGTTCCTGCTGCCGCGACAATGCCTGAAGGAGGTGCCTGCCGCCGTCCGTGGCAGCGACGAGCCGGCATCGTCCGCGTGATCTGCGTCGCGGCGGTTCGGTTGGCGCCTCAACGCGGACCCGGGGCGACACAGCCACGGTTCGAACATCGGTCCTGGAACCTGTCGAAGAAGGTTGACCATGGGACTTCTCGGAATACTGCTTGGTCTGGCCCTGCTGATGTGGCTTGCCTACCGGGGCTGGAGCATTCTGCTGGTGTCTCCACTGGCGGCGCTCGTCGTCGCCGTGTTCTCGCAGGAACCGCTGCTTGCCCACTGGACGCAGACGTTCATGGGCGGGGCGGCGCGGTTCGTCGCGCAGTGGTTCCCGCTGTTCCTGCTCGGCGGGCTGTTCGGAAAGCTGATGGGCGACAGCGGTTCAGTCAGCGTCATCGCGCGCTCCTTGACGGAGAAGCTGGGCACCAGCCGCACGATCCTCGCGGTGGTGGCCGCCTCGGCCATCGTGACCTACGGCGGCGTGAGCGTGTTCGTCGCGTTCTTCGTGCTGGCGCCTCTGGCGCACGAGATGTTCCGCGCCGCCGACATCCCGCGCCGTTTACTGCCGGCGACTGTCGGCCTCGGAGCCTTCACCTTCACCATGTCGGTGATGCCGGGAACGCCTTCGGTCAACAATGCCATTCCGATGCCGTACTTCGGCACGACCACGTTCGCCGCCCCCGGGCTGAGCATCATCGCGTCCATCATCATCTTCATCTTCGGCATGTGGTGGCTCGGCCGCGCCGAAGCCGCCGCGCGCAAGGCTGGCGAGGGTTATGTCGGGAAAGCGGAGGCCGCGCCCGTCATTACGGAGCTGGTTCGCGAGCAGGCGGCACCGGCGGGCGACTTCGACCCGGCCGAGCTGCCACACGGCAAGCCGGCCGCGAGCGGGCCAACCTTTGCCATGGCCGTTCTTCCACTCGTCGTGGTGATCGTCACGAACTTCCTGATGTCGCTCGTCGTCTTCCCGAGGCTCGACTTTACGTTCCTGTCCGAACCGCGATGGGGCGGGACCACGATCGGCGCCGTGTCCGGCATCTGGTCGGTCATCGTGGCGCTCGTGGCGGCGAACCTCACTGTTCTCCTCGTCAACCTTCAACGCCTGCCCTCGCCCCGCGAAAGTCTCGATGCCGGCGCGAACTCCGCCGCCCTGCCGATGCTGATGATCGCCAGCCTTGTGGGATTCGGCGCGGTCGTCGCCGCCGTGCCGGCGTTTGAACTGGTGCGCGATGCGGTGTTCGCGATCGGAGGAGGCCCGCTGGTGTCGTTGACGGTGGCCATGAATGTGCTGGCGGGCCTGACCGGCACCGCCTCTGGCGGAATGGCGATCGTGCTCAATGCATTCGGCGGAGATTTCATGCGTCTGGCCACCGAACATGGCATCGCTCCCGATCTGATGCATCGCATCACGACCATGAGCGCCGGCACCCTGGATGCCCTGCCCCACAACGGCACCGTTCTGCTGCTGCTGCAGATCAGCGGGCTGACCCACCGCGAAAGCTATCTCGACATGGTGATGACCGTGATCGTCAGCTGCATCATCGCGCTTGTTGCAGTCCTGATCCTGGGATCGATGTTCGGATCGTTTTGACGGAGGTACACATGGATATCAGGCCGCTACCCGGAGTTCTGATCATCATCGGGCTCGTCGTTGCCGCTCCTTCAAGCGTCGCCCAGGTCCAATCGAGCAGCCCTCAGAGCGCCACCGCCGAGACCACGACGGGCCAAGCAGGCACGACGAAACACCGATATTGGCGTCACCGTGGCGGACGACATCCGCACTTCGGCAGCAGGACGCTTCGGACAGTGCCGAGGGCATCGAACAAGTAGCAGCTCGGGCAATCCCGCGGCGATCAGGATCTGCGGAGTGCCGGCACGGACCAACTGTAGTTGAGCCATGCGATGCCGTGCCCGACGAGATCGATGCCGAGCACGAGCGCGAGCACCCAGAGTCCCGTTCTGGGAAATCCCGTCAGGATGACCAAACCGGCCAGCATTCCGAACACGCCCGACAGGAACATGATCGAGCCCGCCTCGTTCCAGCGCCTGACGCTGAGCAGCACCCGGATGAATCCCGACATCGCGAGCAGCGTCCCGAGGACGTAGGTGAAGATCAGGCCGCCGGACGCGGGTTGATTGAGGAGCGCCATGCCAAACACGACGTACAGAACACCGAGGAGAACCTGCCACGCGGGGGCGCCCCATCCGCGCGTCCAGAACGCGTGCACGATCTCGAAGCCCCCCGCGGCGATGGCCGCAGCCGCAATGAACACCGTGCTGACGATCGTAGCGAACGTCACGTCGCAGACGACGACCAGTCCGGCGAAGATCAAGACGCCGCCGAGCACGACACGGACCCACATCGGGGGCGAAGCTGAGGCGTGCTCCGTCTGATAGGCAGCCATCGTATCCTCGAGCTTGGAGCCAACCCGGCCGCCGCGAATGCAGCCCTGTCCGGCGCGTGCCAAGCCGCCGGCCCGCGTGCGGCCTCACCGCGATAGAAACCCCGGGCAGCATAAGACGCCGTGAATCCGCGGCCTCACTTCTGATCGGAGGTCGACAACAATTCGCGACAAATCCCGCGATGTTGGGCCGCGACCGCGATGGCGCAGGTCGCATCCACTGGAGCGGGTCGAGCGCCTTAAGGGGCCGCGCCGGCGCTAAGCCATTGATTCGTGTCTAAGGTGCCCAAGATGCTCACGCATGGATGGTTGAGCGCCTTGGGACAGGAGCATGTGCTGCGAGCGCCTTTTGCGGACCGGCGCGGGCCGGCGCTACGCCCTCACCGCGCTCGGGACGATTAAGATGTCTAAGGTGTTTAAGGTGCTCATCCTGAAACGATCGACACCTTGAACGGGATGGGCAGCACCTTGATCGCGGATTTGCGGAAATCAGGAATGGCCGGCGCGGGCGCGATCGCCAGGCGGCTACGGCCCGCCCTCGGAAGCGGCCCATCACTCAGAAAACGAACGTGAGATGGATGGTGCCCAGGGGCGGAATCGAACCACCGACACCGTGATTTTCAGTCACGTGCTCTACCAACTGAGCTACCTGGGCGCCCGGTCCGCACGGCGGGCGTGCGGGCAGCGCGGGCGGTTATAGAGGCTCCCAACTGCCCTGTCCAGCAAGGGAAAATCGTAGCGGCACGGGCGGTTAGGCCGGCGCGGATGCGGCGCCGAAACGGCCGGTCAGCGCTCCCGTCCGTCGTCCGGCGGGCTCTCGCGCGTGCCATCCTCGTCGTCGTCTTCCATCACCGGCACGGCATAGACCCCCGACAGCCAGCGATTGAGATCGACGTCGGCGCAGCGGCGCGAGCAGAACGGCCGGAACGTCTGCTCCCGCGGCTTGCCGCAGATTGGGCAGGTCTTTTTGGGCGCTTTGGTCATTGGTTCGGAGCGGCCGCCGGTTTCGAATTCATGGATGAGAGATAGTCGGGTCTGCGGCACGGCGCCAGTCGAGGCAATGCCTGTCCGCTCGTCGGACCGGGCATGTGGGGAAAGCCACTCAGCCGGCCGACTTATCGAGACGTGGATGGCCCGGACAAGCCCTGCCATGACGTGGAAAGGTCGTGCCAAAGCACACCGCGCACAGGCGCAGCCGACGCGCCGACTACACCGCGTTGAGCCAGCCGAAGCGCACCGGATAACCCTCACCCGCCAGCATGGTGGTCGTCTCGTAGAGCGGCAGCCCGACGACATTGGTGTAGGAGCCGACCATCTTGACGATGAAGGTGCCGGCGAGGCCCTGGGCCGCGTAGCCGCCGGCCTTGCCGCGCCACTCGCCCGAGGCGAGGTAGGCCTCCATGTCCTCCTCCGAGAGGCGCTTGAAGCGCACGCGCGTCTCCACCAAGCGTTGGCGGAAGCCTTCGCGCGGCGTGACCAAGCAGATGCCGGTATAGACGCGGTGATTGCGCCCCGACAGCAGGCGCAGGCATTGCGCCGCCTCGTCGAGCAGCTCGGCCTTCGGCAGGATGCGCCGCCCCACCGCGACCACCGTATCGGCGGCCAGGATGAACGCACCCTTGAGGTCCTCGTCGCTGCGCACGGCGATCAGCGCAGCCTCGGCCTTGGCGCGTGCCAGGCGATTAGCGCAGGTGCGCGGCAACTCGCCGCGCACGGGCGTCTCGTCGACGTCGGCCGGCAGCAGCAGGTCGGGCTCGATACCGGCCTGGTTGATCAGGGCCAGCCGCCGCGGCGAGCCGGAGGCGAGGACGAGTTTGGGACGGCCGATCATGATGCTTGCGTCGCGCTCGATGAGAAGGAATGGCGCGGCCGCTGCGCGGGACGCGGGTTCATTTGAAACGGTAGGTGATGCGACCTTTGGTCAGGTCGTAGGGCGTCATCTCGACCAGCACCTTGTCTCCCGCAAGCACACGGATGCGGTTCTTGCGCATGCGGCCGGCGGTGTGGGCGATGATCTCGTGGTCGTTCTCGAGCTTCACCCGGAAGGTGGCGTTCGGCAGCAGTTCCGTCACGACGCCGGGGAATTCCAGCAATTCTTCCTTCGCCATCGATCATCCAGTCCGCGGGCTGCAAGCTCGCCACCCGATCGGCAACAGTGGCTCCTGGTTCTGCGTTCCTCGCCACCATGCGCCACGCGTGTTGGCCACTCCATGATGGGCGCGCAAAGTAGCGGAATCGCGGGTTTTTCACAACCGGATCGTCCCCCGGCGCGCATGCAAAATCGCCGCCGCTCTATTCGTTCCCGGTCTTCGGCGCTGCGAAGCGCTCGGCGATGCGCGCCAGGAGCTGGTCGCGCACCGCGCGATACGCGTCCAGCCGTTGCTCGCGGCTGCCCTCGACCCCGGTGGGATCCACCGTCGGCCAGTATTCGACGTCGGCCGCGATCCTGCGCGTCAGGTCGAGCGCCTTGTGATGCGCCTCCGGCGAGAGCGTGACGATGAGGTCGAAGTTGAGGCCTTCCCAATCCTCCAATTCCTCGAAAGTCATCGGCTTGTGACGGGTGATGTCGTGGCCGATCTCCTCCATCGCCGCGACGGCAAAGGGGTCGAGCTCGCCCTTGCGCACGCCGGCGGAGCCGACATAGACGCTCGCGCCGAACATCTGCTTGAAGAGGCTGGCCGCCATCGGGGAACGCACGGCGTTGAGCCCGCAGGCGAACAAGACAGCCTGCGGCCGTCCACGTGACTGCATCGGTCAGCCCTTCCAATGCAGCACGCAGACCAGCGTGAACAGCCGCCGTGCGGTGTCGATGTCCATGCGGATCTTGCCCTTGAGCCGCTCCATCAAGAGCTCGGAGCCCTCGTTGTGCAGCGCGCGACGGCCCATGTCGATCGCCTCGATCTGGCTCGGGGAAGCAGTGCGGATGGCCTGGTAATAGCTGTCGCAGACCATGAAGTAGTCCTTGACGATGCGGCGCAGCGGAGTGAGCGAGAGGTGATGCGCGATCACGGTGGTGCCGTCGGTGAGCTGCACGTCGAATACCAGGCGCTTGTCGACGATGGCGAGATGCAGGGCGAACGGCCCCTCGTCGTGACCGAGCGGCAGGAAGAAGTTCTCCTCGAGCAGGTCGTAGATCGCGACGGCGCGCTCGTGCTCGACGTCCGGATTGGGATTGCCGATGGAACTTTCGTCGAGCGTCACCTTCACGAGGTGGCGGTTCTTGGCGGGATGCGGCTTGGCGCTCATCGCCGATTGAGCCGGATCGCCACGGATCGCGCGTGCGCCGCGAGGCCTTCCGCCTCGCCGAGTGCGATCGCCGCCGGGCCGAGCGCGGCGAGCTGGTCCGGCCCGCACTTGAGGATCGAGGTTCGCTTCATGAAGTCGAACACGCCGAGCCCCGAGGAGAAGCGGGCCGAGCGCGCCGTCGGCAGCACGTGGTTGGAGCCGGCGACATAATCGCCGATCGCCTCGGGCGTATGCGCCCCAACGAAGATCGCGCCGGTGTTGCGGACCTTGCCCGCGAGGGCGTCGGCATCCGCGGTCATGATCTCGAGGTGCTCGGGCGCCACGGCGTCGACCAATGGAATGGCCTCGTCGAAATCGCGCACGAGAATGATCGTGCCAAAATCGTGCCAGGAGACACCCGCGATGGCGGCGCGCGGCAAGGTCTTGAGCTGGCCGGCGACGGCCTTCTCGACCGCATCCGCCAGCGCCGCATCGGTGGTGATCAGAATCGGTTGCGCGGCGACATCGTGCTCGGCTTGCGCCAGGAGATCGGCGGCGATCCAGTCCGGATTGGCCTCGCCGTCGGCCAGGATCAGCACCTCGGAGGGACCGGCGATCATGTCGATGCCGACCTTGCCGAAGACCAAGCGCTTGGCCGCGGCCACGTAGGCGTTGCCGGGACCGACGATCTTGTCCACGGGTGCGATCGTCTGGGTGCCGTAGGCGAGCGCCGCCACCGCCTGCGCGCCGCCGATGCGATAGATCTCGTCGACACCCGCAAGCTTGGCCGCCGCCAGCACCAGGGGATTGAGCGTGCCACCCGGCGCGGGCACCACCATCACCAGGCGCGGCACGCCGGCGACCTTGGCGGGCACTGCGTTCATCAGCACCGAGGACGGATAGGCGGCAGTGCCGCCCGGCACGTAGAGCCCGGCGGCGGCCACCGCCGTCCAGCGGTAGCCGAGCTCCACGCCGAGCACGTCGGTGAAACGCTGGTCGGCCGGGAGCTGGCGGCGGTGATAGGCCTCGATGCGGTCGCGCGCCAGGGTCAGCGCCTCAACCGCCTTGGGATCGCACTGGCTTGCTGCCGCCTCGATTTCGTGGGAAGCGACGCACAGGCCCTTGGCGTCGACGTCGAGCCGGTCGAACTTGCGCGTCAGCTCGACCAGCGCGTCGTCGCCGCGCGCGACCACGTCGGCGATGATGGCGCGCACCGCGGCCTCGACGTCCTGCGAGGTCTCGCGCTTGGCACCGAGAAAATCGTGGAATCGCCCGTCGAAGTCGGGGCTGCGCGTATCGAGACGAGTGGGCATGGCGGGTTCCTGACCGTCCCCGGTCAATGGCGCGCGCGGCATGGCGCGTCAACCCCGGCTTTGGGACCCCGCTTCCGGGTGTCCGGGCCGGTGCGCCGCGGTCCAGGTCGGCCCGAGATCGGCGAGCTCGGCCTCGACGCATTCGACGTCGAGCCGCAACGCCGGGCCGCCCGAGAACATCAACTCGACGGTACCGCTGGGAGCCTCGCCCTGCGCGAAGTTCACCGCCAGCAGATTGAGCACGGCGGATTTGGCCGCCGGGTCGATGCCGCGTGCTTTGAAGGCGTTGACGCATTCGAAGCGAAGGGCCGCGCGCCGCCGGCGAAACTGCGGCGTTTCGCTTTCGGCGCTTTCCCAGTCGAAGCGGTTGAGCGGGATCACCAGACGCCGCTCGGCCGGGATCCAGACGATCTCGCCGACGGTGACCACCGCGTCCTGGACGTGGCAGGAGATCACCGAGAGGTCTTCCTCGTCGAGCGCAATGAGCTTGAGCGGGTCCATGTCCCATAGGTAAGACGTGGCACCGGCCCGGCGCAAGCGGCCTCACCACCCCCCTTCGCGGTCGCGCTACTTGTCGCGCCGCTCGACGAACACCGCGCCCTGGGCCGAATAGACCAATTCGCCGTTCTGGTTGGTGCCGGTCGTCTCGTGCACCGCCAGCCCGTAGCCAGGACGCGAGACGGGCCGCGTCTCCTTCACCTGCGACGCGTAGGTGATGGTGTCGCCGACATAGACCGGCTTGATCCAGCGCAGGTCGCGCACGCCGGGCGACGGCCCGCTGCGTGCCACCGGCTCGCCCCGTGCGCGCCGCGCCTCGTCGTCGGCGCGGTTGGATAGCACGTTGAGCCGCATGCACACCGCCGCAGTGTGCCAGCCCGACGCGCACAGCCGGCCGAAATGCGAGCGCGCCGCCTCCGCCTCGTCGAGGTGGAAGAGCTGCGGATCGTACTTGCGGGCGAAGGCTTTAATCTCTTCAGCGGTGAAGGTGTGGCTGCCGAGCTCGCGCCGGTCGCCGGGCTTGAGGTCCTCGAAAAACTTCACGACTTCGCCTCCACCTCGGCCGCCGCATGGCGCGGCGTGCGCCGCGCGAACATCATCGTGCTGGTCGATGTCATCACGCAGGCGTCCTTGTCGGTGAGCACGTCGAGCTTGATGCGCACGAAGCCGAAATCCGGACGGCTGCGCGGCTCGCGCGTCTCCAGCACTTCGGAGCGCACACGCAGCCGGTCGCCCGGACGCACCGGCGCCAGCCAGCGGATCTCCTCGACGCCGGGCGCCCCCATGGACGAGGAGTTGAGGACGAAGCCGTCGGCGACGATGCGCATCATCATGGCGCAGGTGTGCCATCCGGAGGCGCACAGGCCACCAACGATCGTATGGCGCGCCGCCTCTTCGTCGAGATGCATCGGCTGCGGATCGAACTCGGCGGCGAATTCCTTGATCTCGTCGGCGGTGACGAGCTTATCGCCATATTCGGCGACGTCGCCGACCTGGAAGTCCTCGAAATATGTCCTAGACACGCGTGCCCCATAAAGTGCTGCCCACGTCTGATAGCGCATTCCGATCGTGGCGTCATGGGCAGGATTGCCGCCGGTTGGCCGGCATTGCCGCCATGCGGCCGCCCGCCGATGGCGAGCGCCGCCGATCACGCACGAACGCACACCCGCAACATGCCACGTTCACCGTACGCCGTTGACCGTCAGGCCTTGGCCGGGCAGTCTCCAGCGTCCGCCGGCGAAGCAGCGAGGGGATTGGCGCATGTTCGACGTCCGCGACTTGTTCCAGTGGGAGCGGTTCATCACGCCATCGGTTATCCGGACGTTCTACGGCGTGGCGACGATCCTGATCCTGCTGGCCACGCTCGGGGGCATCGCGTCGGCCCTGCAGCTCATGCAGATCAGCCCGATCGCAGGCGCCGTGACGATCGTGATCAGCCTGCTCGCCGCCTTCGCGGCCATCCTCGGCGTCCGCATCGGATGCGAGTTCGTGCTGGTGATGTTCCGCATGAACGAGCATCTCGGCGCGCTGCGCAGCCGCGCCGAGATGTGAAGGATCAGGTCGCGAAACGGAAATGCATTACGTCGCCGTCGGCGACGATGTAGTCCTTGCCTTCCAGCCGCAACTTGCCGGCCTCGCGCGCGCCGGCTTCGCCGCCAAGCGCGATGTAATCCTTGTAGGCGATGGTCTCGGCGCGGATGAAGCCGCGCTCGAAGTCGGTGTGGATGACGCCAGCCGCCTGCGGCGCGCGCGAGCCATGGGTGATGGTCCAGGCGCGCGTCTCCTTCGGCCCGACCGTGAAGAACGTCACGAGGTCGAGCAGGGCGTAGCCTGCGCGGATCAAACGGTTGAGGCCGGGCTCCTTGAGACCCACCGCCTCAAGATAGTCGGCCTGCTCCTCCGCCGGCAGGACCGCGATCTCCGACTCGATCTTGGCCGAGATCACGACGCAGCCCGCGCCCTCTTGTTTGGCCCGCTCCTCGACCTTTCTCGAGAAAGCGTTGCCGGTCGCGGCCGAGGGCTCGTCGACGTTGCATACATAGAGTACGGGCTTGGAGGATAGCAGCCCGAGCATACGGAAGGTCTTCTCCTCCTCCGGCTTACGCTCGACGAGGCGTGCCGGCCGGCCCTCGCGCAGCAGCGCAAGGGTGCGGTTGATGAGGTCGACGGTCTCGCGCGCCTCCTTGTCGCCGCCCTTCGCCTTCTTTTCGAGACCGTCGACGCGGCGCTCCAGACTGTCGAGGTCGGCCAGCATCAGCTCGGTCTCGATCGTCTCGATGTCGGCGGTCGGGTCGATCTTACCTTCGACGTGGGTGACGTCACTGTCCTCGAAACAACGCACGACATGCGCGACCGCGTCCACCTCGCGGATGTTGGCGAGAAACTGGTTGCCGAGCCCCTCACCTTTCGAAGCCCCTCGTACCAAGCCGGCGATGTCGACGAAGGTCAGCCGCGTCGGGATGATCTGCGCCGACTTGCCCACGCGCGCGAGCTCGTCGAGGCGCAGATCGGGCACAGCCACGTCACCGACGTTCGGCTCGATCGTGCAGAATGGATAGTTGGCCGCCTGCGCCGCCGCGGTGGCGGTGAGCGCATTGAACAGCGTCGACTTGCCGACGTTCGGCAGCCCCACGATGCCGCACTTGAATCCCATGGTCCCGTCCTGAATGTCAGCCCTTCACGCCGCTCAGGCGCCCGGGCTGTCCTGCTCTTTCGGCCCGTAGAGGCCCTTGGCCTGCATGGCCAGATGCACCTTGTTCTGGAACGCCGCGTCCTCCCCCTTCACGAGAAGCTCGGCGTTGTCGGCGATGATGTCACACAGCGCAGTCACCCACTCGCGCTCGCTCTTGGCGAAATCGCTGAGCACGTGCGCATGCACGAGCTCCTTGTCGCCTGGATGGCCGACGCCGATGCGCACCCGCCGATACTCGTTGCCGATGTGCGCGCTGACCGAGCGCAGGCCGTTGTGCCCGGCGATGCCGCCGCCGGTCTTCACCCTGACCTTGGCAGGCGGCAGGTCGATCTCGTCATGCAGCACGACCACGTCGTCGGCGGTGAGCTTGTAGAACTGCGCGGCTTCGGCGACCGCCCGGCCCGACTCGTTCATGTAGGTGCCCGGCAGCAGCAACAAGGCGCGCGCGCCCCCGACCGACCCTTCGCAGGCAACGCCCTGAAAGCGCCGCCGCCAAGGTCCGAGACCATGGCGGCGCGCGATCGCTTCCACTGCCATGAAGCCGATGTTGTGACGATTGCCGGCGTATCGCGGGCCAGGATTTCCAAGCCCGACGATCAGGCGCATCGGTCAACCCCAGGCGAGGCGCGGGCCTACTTCTTCTCCGCGGCCCCGCCGGCAGCAGCGCCGCCTTCGGCGGGCGCAGCAGCGGCAGCGCCGGCGGCAGGCGCGGCGGCGGCAGCAGCCGCGGCGGCCGCAGCGTCGGCGGCGGCCTTGATCTCTTCCGCGTAACCGGACGGCGGCACGACCGTGACCAACGTTGCCTCAGCCTGCACGAGCGGGCGAACGCCCGGCGGCAGCGCCACATCGCGCAGGTGCCGCGAATGGTTGATCTCGAGGCCGGTCACGTCGACCTCGATCGCGGCCGGAATCTTGTCGGCGTCGCAGATCACCTCGAGGGTGTGGGTCACGATGTTGACCGCGCCACCACGCTTCACGCCCGGCGACTGGTCCGAGTTGATCACGTGGATGGGGATGCGCACGCGGATGCGCGCATTCTCGCCCAGTCGCATGAAGTCGACGTGGATCGGCGTGTCGCGCACCGGATCGAGCTGGAAGTCGCGCGGGATCACGCGATGCTTGGTGCCATCGACATCGAGATCGTACAGCGTCGTCAGGAAGTGACCGGCGAAGATGCGCTGCTTCAGCTCGCTGCTGTCGAGCGCAATCGGCTGCGGGGGCTTGTTGTCTCCATAGATCACGCCGGGCACACGGCCCTCGCGACGCGCAGCCCTTGCGGCCCCCTTGCCGGCCTTGGCACGCGCCGTCGCTTTCAATTCCCTGACGGTCGTCATCGGTTAAGTCCTTGAAGTTGCTGGTTAAATGCAAACGGCCGGTCGCCCGGCCCGCGCGCGGCCAACCTCCAGGGGTGTCAATCGAGCCGCGCAGGCGGGCTTATAGACAGGGCGGCGGCCAATGGCAAGGAACGCCTCCGCCGCTGCGGAGCGGACCCGGCGCGATATTCGCCCCTTAAGTCTCGGCGATTCCAGCCGTTTTGTCGGAGGGCGCAGTTTCCAGCCGGGCCTCCAATGCGGCCATCCTGGCCTTGAGCGCCTCGTTCTCCTCACGCGCGAGCCGCGCCATCTCCTTGGCGGCCTCGAACTCGTCCCGCCGCACGACGTCGAGGTCGCGCAGGATACGTTCGGCCTGCTGGCGGAACATCGTCTCAAACTCACGCCGCACGCCCTGTGCGACGCCGGTGGCGTCGTTCATCAGGCGCGCGATCTCGTCAAAGAAACGGTTGGTCGTCTGCACCATGACTTGTCTCCGGGGCGTGGCCTCGCGTAAGCAGCGCTACAACAATGGCGATCTGCTCGCGCTGCCGCAAGGTGCGCAACCGACCAACCCGCCTGGCCGCGGAGGTGCGATGCCGCTCTTTGTGCTCCCGTTCCCGACCATCGACCCGATCCTGATCTCGTTCGGACCGTTCTCGATCCGCTGGTACGCCCTCTCCTACATCGCCGGCATTCTGATCGGCTGGGTCTATGCACGCGCCATTATCCGCAGCGAGCGCAACTGGGGCGGCGGAGCGCCGCTGACCGTCACCGACTTCGACGACTTCATCGTGTGGGTGACATTCGGCATCATCCTGGGCGGACGCACGGGCTACGTGCTGTTCTACAACCTCCCGCACTTCCTGGCGCACCCGGCCGAAATCCTCGAAGTGTGGAAAGGCGGCATGTCGTTCCACGGCGGCTTCCTCGGCTGCGTACTGGCGGTGGCGCTGTTCTCATGGAAGCGCAACGTGCCCTTCCTCACGCTCGGCGACCTCACCTGCGCGGTCGCGCCGATCGGATTGTTTCTCGGGCGCCTCGCCAACTTCATCAACGGCGAGCTATGGGGGCGCCCGACCGACGTGCCGTGGGCGATGGTGTTCCCGGGCGCGGGACCTGCGCCGCGCCACCCGAGCCAACTCTATGAAGCAACGACCGAAGGATTGTTACTGCTGATCGTGCTGGCGATCGCCATCCGCATGGGCGCACTCCGACGGCCGGGGCTCGTCATCGGACTGTTCGCGATCTTCTATGCGCTCGCCCGCTCGTTCTGCGAGTTCTTCCGCGAGCCCGACCCGCAACTCGGCTTCCTGTGGGGTGGCCTGACCATGGGCATGCTGCTGTCGATCCCGCTGCTGCTCGCAGGCGTCGGCTTCGTCGTGTTCGCGCTGCGCCGGCGCTCGCGCACGGCGTGATGGCCACGCCGCTCGAGGACGAGATCCGCCGCCGGATCGAGACCGCCGGCGCGCTGACCGTCGCCGACTACATGCAGCTCTGCCTCGGCCACCCCGCACACGGTTACTACGTCACGCGCGATCCGCTGGGACAAAGCGGCGACTTCATCACCGCGCCGGAGATCAGCCAGATGTTCGGCGAGCTGATCGGGCTGTGGACGGCCACGGTCTGGCGGATGATGGGCGAACCCTCGGCGGTCAACCTCGTCGAGCTGGGCCCTGGCCGCGGCACAATGATGGCAGACGCGCTGCGAGCGGCGAAGGTGCTGCCCGCCTTCACTCAGGCGATCGCCGTGCATCTCGTCGAGACGAGCCCAGCCTTGCGCGCGCGCCAGCGCGAGGCGCTCGAGGGGAGCAGCACGCCCATCACATGGCACGATGCGCTGGCGAGCGTCCCGCAGGCGCCGGCGATCTATCTTGCCAACGAGTTCTTCGACGCACTGCCCGTCCACCAGGCCGTGCGCGGGCGCGAGGGCTGGCGCGAGCGCGTCGTCACGCTCGGCGAGGAAGGCCGGTTGCGTTTTGGGCTGGGCGCAGACCTGCCGGCCTCGGCCGTACCGGCGGCGTTGCACGCCGCACCGCAAGGCGCCATCTTCGAATGGCGCGACCAGGACACGACCCGCGCGCTGGCGGCGCGGGTCTCGCACTGTGGCGCAGCCCTGATCATCGACTACGGCCACGTGTGTAGCGCAACCGGCGACACGTTCCAGGCCATGCGCGCCCACGGCTTCCACGACCCGCTGGTTGCGCCAGGCACAGCCGATCTCACCGCCCACGTCGACTTCGAGGCCTTGGGCGCAGCCGCAGCCGAGGCAGGCGCGCAGATGCACGGGCCCGTCGAGCAACGCCTGTTCCTGCAGCGCCTCGGCATCGTACAGCGCGCGGCGCTGCTGCGCGGCAAGGCCAGCCCGGCACAGGCACGAGACATCGAGACGGCGCTTGACCGGCTGACCGACAGCGCGCCCTCCGGCATGGGCCGCCTGTTCAAGGTCGTCGCCCTCTCCGCGCCACCGCTCGGCCCGCTCCCGGGATTTGACCTTTAGGCGTCCGCACGCCAACTATTGCGGCTGTGACGCGTGCGTCGGGCAAGACCCCGTCGGCGCGAAGGACGGGGTGATGCTCCTGCAATCGCGACTGCTGTCGGCCTTCGGCGAGATCCGCCACGGTTTCTTCACGCGAGAAGGCGGCGTTTCCACAGGCCTCTATGCCAGCCTCAACGGTGGCGTCGGCTCCAACGACGAACGCGAGCATGTGGTCGAGAATCGTTCCCGCATGGCAGCCGCGCTCGGTTGTGCCCCGCGCAATCTTCTGACCGCCTACCAGATTCATTCACCAGACGTGGTGGTCGCCGCCACGCCTTGGCCGGCCGACGAACGCCCGCGCGCCGATGCCATTGTCACGCGTGTGCCCTCGCTGGCGATCGGCGTGTCGACGGCCGACTGCGGCCCCCTGCTGTTCGCCGACGTCGACGCACGCGTGATCGGCGCGGCGCATTCCGGCTGGCGCGGCGCTCTCACCGGCGTGCTCGAAGCCACCGTCGACGTGATGGAGCAATTCGGCGCGCAGCGCAGGCGGATCATCGCCGCGCTCGGGCCAATGATCCGCCAGGAGAACTATGAGGTCGGCGAGGACCTCATCCAGCGCTTCGCGGATGCCGATCCGCCGAGCAAGCGCTTCTTCGCGCCCGCCGCGCGATCCGGACACGCCATGTTCGATCTCGCCGGTTACATCGTGGCGCGGCTCGCGCGGGCTCGCGTCGAATGCGAGGACCTCGGCGTGTGCA
Source organism: Xanthobacteraceae bacterium (assembly GCA_035556735.1). Lineage (GTDB taxonomy): Bacteria > Pseudomonadota > Alphaproteobacteria > Rhizobiales > Xanthobacteraceae > CANJBX01. Next base: position 200,606 of record DATMFF010000005.1, read on the forward strand.
CCTATGCGGACGAGAAGCGCTTCTACAGCTTTCGCCGCGCGACGCACCGCGGCGAGCCCGACTACGGGCGGCACATCAACGCGATCATGCTCGTGTGAACCGTCCGCGCGGTTAACGCTTCGTTAATTGTCCTGGACGGCACCGGGGATTGCCGCTACGGACTCCGCGCTGGCGTCCGCCAGCATCGAGGCCGCCCCGGGGATTTTCGATGTTGCGTGCCCTTGCACGGTGCTTTCCATGACCGTGTCCGCGCCGCGCTTGATCTGTCGGATCGCCGGCATGGCCGCCATGATGCTGGTGTCTGGCCTGTCCGCAGGTTGCACCACAACCGGCGCGCCGACGAGCCTCGTGAACCATGGCCCCCCAGGCACTGTGGCGTTCGAGTCGATCGACGGGCTGCCCGAGGGACAGTTCCACAAGCTGGTTCAAAGGCTCTTGCAGGAGGCGGAGGCGCGGCAGCTCGCGGTGGTCTCGCGCACGCAACCCGCGCAATACCGCGTGCGCGGCTACGCGGCGGCCCACGTGCGCGGCAAAAGCACAACCATCTCGTGGGTTTGGGACATTTACGACGCTGACCGCCAGCGGACCCTGCGGATTGCCGGCGAAGAAGTCGGCGGCGGCGGACGAGGCGGCTGGGCGGCGGCCGACGACAGCATGATGGACCGCATCGCAAGGTCCGGCATGGCCCAGCTTGCGGGCTTCCTTGGCGCGCCGGCGAATGCACCACCGGCGCCGGCCACGCCTTCCGATCCGGCGCCTGCCCCCGCGCTCGTGGCGCAGGGGGCCCCAACGCCTGTCGAAACGGGCTCGCCGGCCTTCGCCGAGACCGGTTTTACCGCGCATGCGGCGCTCGGCAACGTACAGCCCTGACCGGGCGACCCGCTGGCCGGGCGTTTGGGCGGCCGCCGCGCGCGTGCGGGCGCTACCATTCGCTCGGGGCATGCCAGAAAACCAGTTGCCACGCCTGACGACGGCGCTCTAAGTACCTGCCGCGAACGGCTGAGGGAGACTGCAATGGCTGGCAATAATGGAGCAATCAAGCTCGTTGCCGGCAATTCGAATCCGCGGCTGGCGGAGGCGGTCGCCGCGCATCTCAAGCTGCCCCTGGCCAAGGCCCAGGTCCGGCGCTTCGCGGACATGGAGATTTTCGTCGAGATCCTGGAGAACGTGCGCGGTACCGACGTGTTCGTGCTGCAGTCCACGTCCTATCCGGCCAATGACCACCTGATGGAGCTGCTCATCATCATCGACGCGCTCCGAAGGTCGTCGGCGCGGCGCATCACGGCCGTGATTCCCTATTTCGGCTACGCCCGCCAGGACCGCAAACCTGGCCCTCGCACACCGATCTCGGCCAAGCTCGTGGCCAACCTGATCACCCGCGCCGGCGCGGATCGAGTGCTCACCGTCGACCTGCACGCCGGACAGATCCAAGGTTTCTTCGATATCCCGACCGACAACCTGTTCGCCTCGCCCGTCATGGTGCGGGACATCCGCGAGCAGTTCGACGTCGGCAAGGTGATGGTGGTCTCGCCTGACGTGGGCGGCGTGGTGCGCGCCCGCGGGCTCGCCAAGCGCATCAATGCCCCGCTCGCCATCATCGACAAGCGGCGCGAGCGCGCCGGCGAGTCCGAGGTGATGCACGTCATCGGCGACGTGAAGGGCTACGAGTGCATCCTGGTCGACGACATCGTCGATTCCGGCGGCACCCTGATCAATGCCGCCGACGCGCTGATCGCCAATGGGGCCACGGGCGTCTCCGCCTACATCACGCATGGCGTGCTGTCGGGCGGCGCGGTCGCGCGCATTACCGCTTCCCGGCTCAAGGAACTGGTGATCACCGACTCGATCCAGCCGACGGAAGCCGTGCGGGTGGCCGGGAACATCCGCGTGCTGTCGATGGCCACGCTGCTCGGCGAGGCGATCGCGCGCACCGCCGAGGAACGCTCGGTATCAAGCCTCTTTGACTGACCTGCACTCTGCTCCGTGCCGGCGCGTGATGCGCCCAGGCAACACGTTGGCCCGCTGAGTCAACTTGTCGCACGAGGGCTCCCACTAGCTTGTGGACGGGGGCGCACCGCACGTTGCGCCATCACCGCAAATCACGGCTAGCACAAAGGACCATCCGCTCTTTGGCTGTGAGGAATCGGCCGGGTTATAGTCGGCGTCGCAAGTGATTCGGTGAACGGGAGTCAATCGCCGTCGCGGACCTGTCCCGCGGCAAATTGGCTCGTTTTGCCAGGATGGCAGTGCCGTTGCGTTGGCGTCGCGGACGTTCGGACAAAATCGCCGCATGGCGGCCAGCGCAGGTGCACGCAATGTCACTCATCGAGATCAGCCAGAACTCTTCCGCGAATCCGCTGGATGTCATCGAGCAGATGGCGACGCTGCGGTCATGGGCATTCGAGCGCGACACCGACGACGAGGTGACGCTGTTCGTGTCGGGCCGGCTCACCGAATATCATCTCTCCTTCACCTGGATGAACGATCTCGAGGCGCTGCATCTCGCCTGCGCTTTCGATCTCAAGGCGCCGGCCCGCTGCCGCAGCGAATTGCTGGAACTCGTGAGCAAGGTCAACGAGCAGCTCTGGATCGGTCACTTCGATTTCTGGGACAAGGACGGGCTGATCATGTTCCGCCAGGCCTTGATGCTCGCCGGCGTCCGCATGGCCTCCGACACGCAGTGCGAAGCGCTGCTGGGCACCGCGGTGGCGGCCTGCGAGCGCTATTATCCGGCGTTCCAGTTCGTGACCTGGGCCGGCAAGACCGCGCGTGAAGCGCTCGACGCGGCCTTGTTCGAGACCTCCGGCGAGGCTTAAATCGCCGCCGTGAACACGACGCTTGGCGATTTTCGCGGCACCCTCCTGCTGGTCGGCGCCGGCAAGATGGGTGCGGCCCTGCTCGAGGGATGGCTTGCGCGCGGCCTTGCGCCGGAACGCGTGGCCGTGGTCGAACCGCAACCGTCGCCCCAGATTGCCCGCCATGCGGCGCAGGGACTGCGGCTCAATCCGGTACACGAAGCGCTGCAGGCGGACGTCGTCGTCGTTGCGGTGAAGCCGCAGACGGCGCCGGAGGTGCTGGCCGAAGTCGGGCCGCTGGTGGGCGCCGCCTCGCTCGTGATCTCGATCATGGCGGGACGCACCCTCGGGTTCCTCCAGGCCGCGTTGCCGACCGGCACGGCGATCGTACGCAGCATGCCGAACACGCCGGCCGCGATCGGTCGCGGCATCACCGTCGCGGTACCCAACAGCGCGGTCACGCCCGCCCAGCGACAGATCGCAACGGACCTGCTCGCGGCAGCAGGCGCCGTGGAATGGACGGACGACGAGGCACTGCTTGATGCGGTGACAGCCGTGTCGGGCTCGGGCCCGGCTTACGTCTTCCTGCTGGCGGAATGCCTGGCACGCGCCGGCGCCAGGGCGGGTCTGCCGCCCGGTCTGGCGGAGCGTCTGGCGCGGGCCACCGTCGCCGGGGCCGGCGAATTGCTGCACCGCTCGGCCGAGCCGGCCGCCACTTTGCGCCGGAACGTCACCTCGCCCGGCGGCACCACCGCCGCCGCGATCGAGGTGCTGACCGCCCCCGACGGGCTCGATCCCCTCATGGAACGGGCGGTCGCGGCTGCGACCAGGAGGTCGAAGGAATTGGGCTCCTGAGCCATGGTGCCGCCCCCATCGCACCCTTAAATTAGGTCATCGACCATTTCATTGGAGGTCGCCATGGCCCGCCGACCGACCCGCGCCGCACGCGGGTCCCGCCCTGCTCCGGCCGCCGCTTCCGCCAGCCCGCCACTCGCGGCGCGCGCGGCGATCGTCGCGGCGTTCCTGGAACTGCTCGCCGATAAGCGCTTCGAGGAGATCGGCCTCGCCGAGGTCGCCGCACGCGCCGGCGTGTCGCTCGCCGATCTGCGCGACCACTTCAATTCGACGCTCGGGATCTTCGCCGCGCACGTCAAGGACATCGACCGCAAAGTCCTCGCGGGCAACGACGGCGACATGGCCGAGGAGCCGCCGCGCGAGCGCCTGTTCGATGTGCTGATGCGCCGGCTCGACGCGCTCACGCCGCATCGCGCAGCACTGCGCTCGCTGATGCGCTCGGTTTCGTGCAATCCGGCGCTCGCGCTGGCGATCAATCCGATCGCGGTGAACTCGCATCAATGGATGCTGACGGCCGCCGGCATTGGCGCCTCCGGCCCCAAAGGCGTGCTGCGCGCGCAGGGCCTGGCCATGCTGTTCGGGCGCGTGCTGCGCGTTTTCGTCGACGATGAGGAGGACAATGCCCGCACCATGGCGGCGCTCGACCGCGCGCTGGCGCGCGGGCAGCGCTGGTCCGGGCTCCTCGACGACATCTGCTACCTCATGCCGCGACCCGGTCGCTGGCGCCGCCGGCGCCGTCGTGACGAGGACGAGATCTACGCAGCCTGAGGCGGATGGCGCGAACCGTGCGCCAACCCATGGATGGTGCTAACTTCCCGCCGCGATCATCGCGGGGAGCATCCATGCCACGTCCAGTCATGAACATTGCCGACGTCGAGTTCCGCGCCTGGGGCCACAACGCGGGCTGGCCCATCGGCATGAACGCGCGCGAGGAATATCAGGCCAAGCTCGGGGACCTCGGGCGCCGCATGGGCGCACAGAAGCTCGGCTACAACGTCACCGTGGTGCCGCCGCGCAAGAAGGCGTTTCCGCTGCACAACCACCGCGCCAACGAGGAGATGTTCTTCATTCTAGAGGGCTCGGGCGAGTTGCGCATGGGCAATGAGCGTTATCCATTGCGCGCCGGCGACGTGGTCTGCTGCCCGCCCGGGGGACCGGAAACCGCGCACCAGATCGTCAACACGTCCGACGCCGAGTTGAAATATCTCGCAGTGTCGACGCGCATCAGCCCGGAGATCGGCGAATATCCCGAGTCGGGAAAATTCAGCGTTATGGGTGAGTTCATCGGCCCCGACGGCAAGCCGGAGCAATTCCGATTCCTCGGGCGGCACAACCTGTGCCTCGACTACTGGGACGGCGAATAGAAGGACGCGGAGACGGCTACACCGGCACGCGCACCGTCGCGCGCAGGCCGCCGAGGGGGCTTTCGCCGAGCGTGATCTCGCCGCCATGCGAGCGGGCGATGTCGCGCGCGATCGCGAGGCCGAGGCCGGTGCCACCCTGATCCTGGTTGCGCGAGTCGTCGAGACGCAGGAACGGCTTGAATACGTCCTCGCGCATGTGCAGCGGAATTCCCGGCCCGTCGTCGTCGACGGTGACGGTGAGCCAACGGTGGTCGCGGTGGCCTGTGATCGAGATGGTCCTGGCGAAGCGCGCGGCGTTGGATACCAGGTTGGCGAGGCAACGCTTGAACGCGTTCGGCCGCACTGTGACCACCGGATGCCCATGAAAAACCACGATGGCCTTGTGGCCGCTGCGCTCCGCGTCCAGCCGCAATTCCTCCAGAAATGCCGCCATGTCGGTCGGTGCCGACTGCTCGCCGGCATCACCGCGCGCGAAAGCGAGATAGGCCTCGAGCATGCGGCTCATCTCGTCGACGTCGCGGCGCATGGCCTCCACCTCGGGGCTGTCGCCGATCAGGGCCAGTTCGAGCTTGAATCGGGTCAGCACCGTGCGCAGGTCGTGCGAGACTCCGGCGAGCATGGTCGTGCGCTGGTCGATGGCGCGCTCGACGCGGGTCTTCATCTCGATGAAGGCGCGCGCTGCGCGTCGCACCTCGGTGGCGCCGCGCGGCCTGAAATTCGGAACCTCGCGCCCCTTGCCGAAGCTCTCCGCCGCGTCGGCGAGGCGCAGGATCGGCTTGATTTGATTGCGCAGGAACAGGATGGCGACCGCCAGCAGCACCAGCGAGGTGCCGACCATCCAGAGCAGGAAGATCTCCGAGTTCGACGCATAGGCCGCGCTGCGGCGCGCGAACACGCGCATGACGGTGGTATCGAGCTGGATGCGGATCTCGACAACGGCCGAGCGACCGACCGTATCGATCCAGTAGGGACGCCCGATCTGTTTACGGATCTCCTGCGACAGCGCCTGGTCGAGCAGGGAGAAGAACGGCTTCGGCCCGGGCGGCGGCATCTCCGACACGGGCAGGAAGTCGACCTGCAGGCCGAGCCGCTCCTGCGCGATCTTGCGCAGGCGTGCATTGTCGGCGTCCTGCGGATAAAGCTTGTAGACGTCGATCAGTGCGGCGATGTCCTGCGTCACCGCGGCGGAGAGACGACGCGTCACCGTATTCCAGTGGCGCTCCATGAACACGAACGCGACGACGGACTGCAGGATCACCATCGGCGCAATGATGATGAGCAGCGAGCGCCCGTAGAGGCCGGCGGGCATCCTGCCTTTCAACCAGCCAGCGACGGCGTCCCATATGCTCCAGGCATAGTAGGCGCCCGAGCGCAGATGATGCGCCGCCGACCGCAGGCGCGCGAGGCCGACGTCGAGGGTGGTCATGTGGTCACCACCAGCCGGTAGCCGATGCCGCGCACCGTCTGCACGAACAGCGGATTGGCCGGGTCGCTCTCGATCTTGCGGCGCAGACGGTTGATCTGCACATCGACGGCGCGCTCGCTGGCGGAAGCCGCATCGCTCGCGAGCGCAAGGCGCGGCACGGTCTCGCCGGGCGAGGTGGCGAGCAGCCGCAGCATGTCGCGCTCGCGGTCCGTGAGATGCACGATCTCCTCACCGCGGCGCAGCTCTCCGCGCGGCACGTGATAGACGAACGGCCCGAAACGCACCGTCTCGGCCGCGGGCGCCGCCGGAGGCTGGGCGCGCTTGAGAATATTGGAGATGCGAAGCGACAGTTCGCGCGGCTCGAACGGCTTGGCCATGTAATCGTCGGCGCCGAGCTCAAGACCTGTGATGCGGCTCTCGGTCTCGTCGCGCGCCGTGAGCATCAGGATCGGGACGGTCGAATCCTTGCGCACGACCTTGGCGAGGTCGAAGCCACTCTCGCCCGGCATCATCACATCGAGGATGATGAGATCGAAGTGCAGTCCGGCCAGCTTGCATCGGGCGTCCTGAGCGCTCTCCGCAACGGTGACCCGATAGCCCTCGTTCTGCAGGTAGCGCGACAGGAGCTGACGAATGCGGCGGTCGTCGTCCACCACCATCAGGTGCGGTGCATCGTCGGCGGGGGGACCGGGCCGGGCGTTCATGCGCTCCACCCTGACGAGCGCCTCACCCGCGCCTGCGGCGGGCAAGATTCGCCCGGGCGATGAAATCCAGCACGCCGGCGCGATCATCCGCGTCGATGACGGCGGCCAGGAACTTGCGGGCAGCCTCGTGCGCGCCGGGCCCGACATCGTCGAGCGCGCGTGTGATGCGCACCGTTTGCAGGCGCGCGAGCTTCATCGCCAGCGCCTCACCTTTATCGGTGACGAAAAGCAGACGCTGACGGCGGTCCCGCTCGCCCTCCTTCTGCACGACGTAGCCCTCGTCGACGAGTTGCTTGAGCACGCGGCCGAGCGACTGCTTGGTGATGCGCAGGATATCGAGCAGATCGGCGACCTTCATGCCCGGATTACGGTTGACGAAATGCAGCACGCGGTGATGCGCGCGGCCGAAGCCGAGCTTGGCGAGGACATCGTCGGGATCACCGACGAAATCGCGGTAGGCGAAGAACAGGAGCTCGATGAGATCCCACATCGGCTCGTCCGGGGCGCTCCTGGCCTCGTCCCGCGGGCCGCGATCCTTCAAGGCGCTCAAATTTATGTCAGCCATGTTGACATATTTCGGTCGGTTTGTTATCCGTGAGACCGTCAATACGAAATGATCGTGCTCGCGGACACTGCCGGATCGGCAGCGGTTGCACCGATCCCTCAATCCGGGCTCTGATGAGTCCGGACCATACCGGGACTTGAGGCCCGACGCAAAACCGGTGCGCCCCAGCAACGAGGCCTGCACCAGCCGCTCGGCGGAGGACATGCCATGGCCACGACTGCAGTGCCATTTCACGATATGCCCGGCGTCATCTGGTACGACGGCCAGCTCGTTTCGACGCCGGAAGCGAAGATTCACGTGCTCACCCACGGCCTGCATTACGCCAGCGCCGTATTCGAAGGCGAGCGAGCATACGGCGGTACCATCTTCAAGAGCAGCGAGCATTCCGAGCGCCTGAAGAAATCGGCCGGCATCCTCGATTTCGAGGTGCCTTATTCCGTCGCCGAGATCGACGCGGCCAAGAACCTGCTGGTCGAGAAGAACAAACAGCCGAACGCCTATATCCGCGCGATCGCCTGGCGCGGCTCCGAACAGCTCGGCGTGTCCGCCCTCAACAACCAGATCCACCTTGCGATCGCGACCTGGGAATGGCCGAGCTATTTCGATCCGGCGCAGCGCCTGAAGGGCATCCGCATTGCGCAGGCCGAGTATCGCCGGCCTGATCCGAAGACCGCGCCGTCGCTGGCGAAGGCCTCATGCCTCTATGCTATCTGCACGATCGAGAAGCATCGTGCCGAGCGGCAGGGCTATGCCGACGCCATGATGCTGGACTGGCAGGGCCGCGTCGCCGAATGCACGGGCGCCAACATGTTCTTCATCAAGGACGGCAAGATCCACACCCCGATCGCGGACTGCTTCCTCGACGGCATTACGCGCAAGACTGCGATTGCACTGGCCAAGCGCCGGAACATCGAGGTCATCGAGCGCCGCATCATGCCGGAAGAGCTCTCGACCTTCTCCGAGTGCTTCATCACCGGAACCGCCGCCGAAATCACCGCAGTGTCGGAGATCGCGGACTGGCGCTTCACGCCGGGGCAGATCACCAAACAGCTCGCCGATGACTACACGGCGGAAGTGCTGGCGTATAAGGGCAAGGCCGCGGCAGCGTAATTTCGCGGCGCTTCCTTCCACGCACAGTGCATCGATGAGGTCGCGCGGACGCGGTCAGACGAGTTGGTCCGCGCCCAGCCAGAATACTTCCCCGCTGCTGCTTGCGGTATCGATCCATAGGAAGCTTTTGTCCGGATAAGCCTCCTCCACCACGGCACGGCCGCGACCGATCTCGCATAAGAGGCCGCCCTGGGCCGTGAGATGCGCGCCGGCCTCATCGACAATCCGCCGTACAATGTCGATCCCATCGGTGCCCCCGTCGAGCGCGCGCTTGGGCTCATGACGATATTCCGGCGGCAGAGCTTTCATTCCCGCCGCGTCGACATAGGGCGGGTTTGTCAGAATCAGATCGTAAGACGTCTTGCCGAGCGGCGCGAACAGGTCGCCGCGGTGGAGCGCGACGCGGTCTTCGAGACCGTGCTCGGCCACGTTGAGCTTTGCAACGGCGAGCGCTTCGGCGGAGACATCCACGGCGTCGACCTGCGCGTTGGGAAAGCGCATCGCCGCGAGGATCGCCAGACATCCCGAGCCGGTGCACAGGTCGAGCACGCGCTCGACCGCATCGGGCGCAACGAGCGAGAACTCCTCGCCCCCGAACAGGTCGCCCTCGATGATCTCGCCAAGAAATGAGCGCGGGATGATCACCCGCTCGTCGACGTAGAACGGCACGCCCCGCATGTAGACGCGGTTGATGAGATAGGGCACCGGCTTGCGCGTGTGCACACGCGCCTCGATCAGATCGAAGATCTTACGCTTCTCCTGCGCGCCCAATCGCGCATTGGCGAAAGCGTCGAAGTCCTGCGGTGCAAGCGAAAGCGCGCTACACACCAGCAGAACGGCATCGCCCACGGCGTCGTCGGTGCCCTGACCGAAGGCGAGCCTGGAAGCGCTGAATTGCGTGGCCGCATGCCGCACGAAGTCGATGACGGTCTCGAACTCGGCCGGCCGGCTCAGTCGCGCGCGGCTGGCCGCTCGTTTCACAGGACGACGCATGGAAAGAGGTTTCTCCGGATTGGAACGTGCCCTGGGCCCCGATCAGTCCCTGATCACCACCAAGCGGTCGGTCCCCGACTCGCCGCCCCAGGCCTCGCCGGGACGTCCGAGCATCTGCCGCACGGAGGCGCCACGCTTATCACTGGGGAAGCTCTCGAACGCCTCGGTGGCCGGGTCGAAGCGCACGATGGCGTTGGCGATGAAGTCGGTCAACCACACCTTGTCTCTGCCATCGACGTAGACGGAGTAGGTCCCGCTGCCGCTCTTCGGCAACGTCCAGGTCTTCCAGTTCCTCGCCTGCGGATCGTAACGTGCGACCTCGCCGGTATGCCAGAGGCTTGCCCAGATCATACCCTTGGAATCGGACCACACGCGGCGCGGACCCGAGCGTGACTTCGGGGGGTCGACAACCGTCACCTCGCCGCTCGCCGTATCGATCTTGCCGATGTAGTCACCTGCAAGGGAAGCGAACCACACGTCGCCCGATGGCGTCGTCGTGATGCCATACGGCCCGGTGCCGCGCGGTGCCCTCCACACATCGACCTTGCCCGACCCGGGATCGACGCGGCCGTAATAGCCGCTCTGACCGGTGAACCAGACGATGCCATTCCGATCGAGGGTCGGCGTGTTGAGGTTCGCGTAGGGAATGTTCTTCGGCAGCGGGAACAGCTTCACGGCCCTTGTGGCGGCGTCCACGCGCACGATGGCATTCTGCCCGCCGTCGGTCACCCACGCCGCCTGATTGGGACCCACGATGACACCATGCGGCGCCGAGCCGGAGCCGAGCGGGATCTCCTCATGCTTGCCGGTCTTGGGATCGAAGCGGCCGAGCAAGCCCTTGCGCTGGCCCGTGTACCACACGGCGCCATCGGACGCCGGCGCGACATCGTGCGGATTGGCCCCGGCAGGAAGCTGATAGTAAGTGACCTGCGCGGCCTGCGCCGCGTGAGCTGCCGCGATCGTAACGACAACCGCCAGTCCCGAACGCCACATCGTCGCCTCTCGAAGCTTGATCCGGACGCACCGACGATATCACGCGCAGGCTATTCCGCGGCCTCACGGCTGCGCGAGGGCGACTGCCAACGGGCCGCAGCAGCATCGTCCTCCGACCGCGCCTCGACCCACCGGCCTCCCTCTCTGCGCTCCTCGTTCTTCCAGAATGGTGCGCTGGTCTTGAGGTAATCCATCAGGAATTCCGCGGCCGCGAAAGCATCCGCCCGATGCGCGGATGCCGTCGCCACCAGCACGATGTTCTCGCCCGGGATCAGGCGGCCGTAGCGATGAATGACCGTGACGCCCTTGAGGTCCCACCGCGCCTCGGCTTCTGCGACATGTCGGGCGATCTCATCCTCCGCCATGCCGGGATAATGCTCGAGCGTCATCGCGCTGATCGCGTCCGCGCCCTCGCCGCCACGGCAGATGCCGGTGAACGTGACTATCGCGCCGACATCTGGCCGGGCCTCGCACAGGCGGCGCTGCTCGGCGGCGGCGTCGAAATCTTCGCGCTGCAGGCGCACAGTGCCCACCTCAGCCTCCCGTCATCGGCGGAAAGAACGCGATCTCTCGTGCAGCCCCGAGCGCGGTTTCTGGCTTGGCATGCGTCCGATCGATCGCCGCCCGGATCACCTTGGGGTTCTCGAACGCGTAGGCGTATTCTTCGCCGCGTGCGGCAAGCCAGGCGACCAACTCGCCGACCGTGCGCACGTGCGCGGGAGGCTCCACCGTCTCTTCGGTCTTGCCGACACGCTCGCGCACCCAAGCGAAATAGAGGATCTTCACGGCACCATCCCGCTTCGTTGCACATGCGCCCAACGCCCGCGGCGACCAGATGGCCGTTTCAGTCGACCAGGTGCCGGGCACCGGCGCGGAAATAGTCGTACCCAGTATATAGAGTGAGGATCGCCGAGAGCCAGAGCAGCGTGATGCCTATCTCGGTGGTGTAAGGCAGAACGCGGTCCCCCGCTTCGCCCGCAATCAGAAAGCCGACCGCGAAGTTCTGCAGCAGCGTTTTCCATTTCGCGAGCTGGGTCACCGGCACACTGACGCGCAGCTCGGCGAGATATTCGCGCAGGCCCGACACCAATATCTCCCGGCACAGGATGACGATTGCCGCCCACAGCGACCAGCCGCGGATGGTCCCGTCAGCGGCGAGCATCAGCAGCGCAGAGGACACGAGCAGCTTGTCGGCGATCGGATCGAGCATGCGGCCGAACGACGACTGCTGGCCCCAGCTCCGTGCGAGATAACCGTCGAGGATGTCGGTGAGCGCCGCCACGATGAAGATGGTCATCGCGACCCAGCGCAGCCAAAGCCCGCCCTGCCAGATGTCCTGCCAGAACATGGCGGCGACGACTGCCGGGACCGCCGCGATGCGACCATAGGTCAGCATGTTGGGCAACGCGAAAGGGCGCGCGGGAAGTTGCCTCGTGGTGCTGACGTTCATGGGGCTACAATTAGCGCCCGCCCTCCCCGGCAACAACCCCTCAATCCGCTGCAAATTGTGCGGACTATTTACCGCTCTCGTGGAAGAAATCGTAGATTCGCCGTGCGGTTTCCGCATTGATCCCGGGGACATGCGCGAGATCGTTGAGGGACGCGCGCTCGATCGCCTTGAGGGTCCCGAAATGGCGGAGCAGCGCCCGTTTGCGGGTCGGGCCGATGCCGGGGATCTCTTGCAGTCCCGCTTCACGGATGTCGCGGCGGCGCTTCTGGCGATGCGAGCCGATCGCAAAACGGTGGGCCTCGTCGCGCAGGCGTTGCACGAAATAGAGCACCGGGTCGCGCGGCGGCAGCTTGAACGATGGCCGGCCGACCGAAAAGAATGTCTCGCGACCGGCATCGCGGTCGGGGCCCTTGGCTATTCCGATCAGCGGCACGTCCGTAACGCCTAGCGCACTCAATACCTCCTGCGCGGCGGCGACCTGCCCCTGGCCACCGTCGATGAGGACGAGGTCCGGCCACGGCGAGGCGCCCTCGGCCTCCTCATGCGCCGCCTCCCCCTCCGGCAGTGCGGCGGCCGGCCGCGGTCCTTCGCCGATCAGGCGCTTGAACCTGCGCGTCAGCACTTCGCGCATCATGCCGTAGTCGTCGCCCGGCGTGAGATCCTGCGACTTGATATTGAACTTGCGGTACTGGTTCTTGCGGAAGCCCTCCGGCCCGGCGACGACCATCGCGCCGACAGCGTTCGTGCCCTGGATGTGGCTGTTGTCGTAGATCTCGATACGCCGGGGCGCGCGCGCCAGCCCGAACGCCTGCGCGACTCCCGCCAGCAGACGCTGCTGAGAGGCCGTATCGGCCAGCTTGCGCGCAAGCGCCTCGCGCGCGTTAGCCGCAGCATGATCGACCACCAGTTTCTTCTCACCCCGGCGTGGCGTCGACACGGTGACCTTGTGTTCGCTCTTGATGCTGAGCGCCTCCGCGAGCAGCGCGGGATCATCGATCTGGTGCGACAACAGGATGCAGCTCGGGCAGGGCTTGTCGTCGTAGAACTGCGCCAGGAATTCGCCGAGGACTTCCGCGGCGGACAGCGAGCGGTCCGCCTTCGGAAAGTAGGCGCGATTGCCCCAATTCTGCCCGGCGCGGAAGAAGAAAACCTGGATGCAGGTAAAGCCCCCGTCCTGATGCGCGGCGAAGACGTCCGCCTCATCGATGCCACGCAGGTTGATGCCCTGCTGCGACTGGATCGCGGAGAGCGCCGCCAGGCGGTCGCGCAGCAACGCCGCGCGCTCGAAGTCGAGCGAACCCGCGGCGTTGTCCATCTCCGCCGCGAGTTGCTCCTTCACCGCGCGGCTCTTCCCTCCCAGGAATGCCTTCGCTTCCCGCACCAGCTCCGCATAGCCGGTGTGCGAGATCTCGCCCGTGCACGGCGCCGAGCAGCGCTTGATCTGGTGTAGCAGGCACGGCCGCGTGCGGCTTTCGTACACTGCGTCTGAGCAGGAGCGGATCAAAAATGCGCGTTCGAGCGCGGTGATCGTGCGATCGACGGCCCATACGGAGGCGAACGGGCCGTAGTAATCGCCCTTGCGGTTTCGGGCACCACGATGCTTGCAAATCTGCGGTGCGACGTGGTCCCCGGTGAGCAGGATATAAGGAAACGACTTGTCGTCACGCAGGAGCACGTTGAAGCGCGGGCGCAGCCGCTTGATCAGGTTGGCCTCGAGCAGCAGCGCTTCGGTCTCGGTCGACGTCGTAACGAACTCGACGTTGGCGGTAACGGCGATCATCCGCGCTATGCGCGTGACGTGTCCGGTCGGCCGCGCATAGGCGAGAATGCGCTTCTTGATGTTCTTGGCCTTGCCGACGTAGAGCACATCGCCGGACGAGGCGATCATGCGGTAGACGCCCGGCGCCGACGGCGCGAGCTTGGCCGCGCGGGAGATCGCCTCGCGTCCAGCCGCGAGACCCGCGACCTCGCTCGGCAAGTCGAATTCCGATTCGACTTCCGGCAGCGTCGACTCGTCCTCGTCCCGGCCCGGCGGCATCCCCTCGGGCTCAAGCACCGGATCGATGTTTTTCTTGGTGCTGTCGTCCATCACATCGACGTAAATAGTGCTGCCAACCGCCGCTGGCGAGGTATTCCGGAAGGCGCGCACGGCCCTTTCGGACCGCCTTGCGGCAACCCGTTCATTCCTCGATGCCGATGCTGTCGGGGGTCTGCCAGGCAATGTGCTGCCCGCCGTCGACGGCAATCGTCACGCCGGTGACACTCGCCGCATTCGCAAGGTAGAGCACCGCGTCTGCGACATCCTGCGGGGTTGGCCCGCGCGCCAGCGGCAGCGTGCCGGCTTGGCGCGCGAACGCAGCAGCATCCTGCCGCGGGGACGGGAGCGTCGGTCCTGGCGCAACCGCATTGACACGGACATGTGGCGCGAGCGCCTGCGCCAGCGTCGTCGTCGCCGTATGCAGCGCACTCTTGGTCAGCGTGTAAGATACGAAGCGCGGCGTCGGCTTATAGACGCGCTGGTCGACGATGTTGACAATCGAGGCGCCGGCAGCACGCGGGGCCTGCACTGCAAACGCTTCGCTCAGGAACAACGGCGCGCGCAGGTTGACCGCAAATTGGCGGTCGAACACGTCGCGGTCCAGGCTGCCGATGTCGTCGGGCTCGAAAGCGCCGGCATTGTTGACCAAGAGCGTCAGCGTTCCGACTGCCCTGACCGCATCCGGCACGGCGCGCAGCACGGTCGCGTGATCGGCGAGATCACCGCAGATCACTGCGGCCCGACCGCCCTGCCCGACGATGTCGCGGCACAGCGCTTCCGCGGCGTCACGCGAGCGGTTCGCATGGATGGCAACGCCATAGCCGGCGCACGCCAGCGCGCGCACGATGGCCTCGCCGATGCGGTGGCCGCCGCCAGTTACGAGTGCGGCGCGCGATAGGGTGTCGGTCATGATGCGCTCTGCGAGTGTCTCCGCGTCTTGGGTAGCGTAAACGAAGTATCAATTCCGCGCATCGCGATACAGCGTTCCTTAGGCATATCGGCCGCCCCGCGATGCGCCCTTTACAGACGCTTAACCTCAACCTTGCGATAAAATTTACCGAAGTTTTGACGGTATCCGTCCCGGTGCAGGCCTGCGCGATGCGTGGGGAAGACCCGCCTCGGTCAGACCGAAAGAAATTCGTGTGGAGAGTGGAATGATGAAGAAGCTCGTCCTGACCAGCCTGCTGGCGGCATCCGTCAGCGCCGCCTCCGCAAGCGCTGCCGATCTCTCGCGCGGATACCTGGCGCCGGCTCCCTATTCAGCGTTCAGTTGGGCGGGGGCTTATGTGGGGGCGAATCTCGGCTATCAGTTCACCACCGTACACAATAGCGGCGCCGATCCCCACGGATTCATGGGCGGCGCGCAGCTTGGATATAATTGGCAGAACGACCAGTTCGTGTATGGCGTGGAAGGCGACCTGCAGTTCTCGAATGCCGACGGCACGGCGGGCGGCGCCAAATTCCTCAATCCCTGGTTCGGCACGGTGCGCGGCCGCGCCGGGTTCGCCATGAACAACATTCTGCTCTACGGCACCGGCGGCCTCGCCTTCGGCGAGGGCAAGGTGGAGGCCGGCGGGTCGGAATCGCACTCTCACTTCGGCTGGACGGCAGGCGCCGGGGCCGAGGTTGCGCTCGCGCCGCATTGGTCCGCCCGCGTCGAATACCTGTTCGTCAACCTCACCGACGAGCGCTATGCGCTCACCGGCCTCGAGCATGACTTCGAGTCGAGCCTGCTGCGTTTCGGGTTCAACTATCGCTTTTGAAGCTGCGCATGCACGCCGCGGTGGAGGCCGGACCCGTGCAACGAGTCCGGCCTCTTTGCGTTGAGTGTCGTCGCGCAGCGGCCGATACTGCCGCGCTTATACCGCCACGCCGACGCGCTCAGAACTGAAGCGCGAACCTCTGCGGAACAGGTGAGAACCGATATGTTTTCGCCATGTAATTCGGCCGGCGGGAACATGTCGTGATGCGAACAATCCGGCAATGGCGTGCGCCGCGCGCTCGCCTATACAATGATTGAACGCGCAAACCATTAAGCGTGGTGGCTGCGGCACGCGTGAATGCATGCCGAATACTGAGCGTGCATCGAAGCTCGCGCCATCAAGCGCGGCCACGTCGATTGCGCGGCGTCGCGATCGGCAAGGAGCACGCTACCGCACAAGCAAATGGAAGAGATGCGCTGTCTCCGCAGCGCAGGTATCGATGCACACGTCGCATGCAATGTCGCGCGCTGACGCGCGCTCAGCACCCCCGGATCTGATCGGATGCGCTGCGCGTTGCCTGCGGCAACGGAAAGTCAGGGCACGACCCGTTCGGTCGCGCCGGATCTCTCGACGGATGTCAGCCCTGGATGACCAGGTTGACGGCCTTCGGCCCCTTGCCCTTCTTGTCAGGCTCGACATCGAAGCTGATGCGCTGACCCTCGTTCAGCGACTTGAGCCCTGCGCGTTCCACGGCAGTGATATGTACAAAAACATCTCGCCCGCCATCGTCCGGCTTGATAAAGCCGTAGCCACGCTCACCATTAAAAAACTTGACCGTACCGGTCATTGCCATCGGGAAACTCCTTCCCCACGGTTGCCCGCCGTGCGCCGCACAGCGCCCGGCTCGGCCGGACATTCGCAAACGGGGAAAGCGTCAGCCAAAACGGCCTCAGTCAACTCCGCCGGCCCCCCAAAGGAGGCGGAACGTCTAAGCCCCTGTGATCAGGTTAACACAGGCGTTGCCACTGAAAAGAGGCGACAAGCCCTCGGCGCTAGATTTTGTCGCTCAGGGTCTCGATCACCGTTTGACCTGATGTCTCACATTGCAGTGCAGCGAGAAGCCCGGGCAGCAACACTCCCAGGTCGTCGGCCAGCCGCCAAGGCGGATTGATGATGATCAGGCCCGATCCGGTGAACCGGCCCGGCTGGTTTGGCGCGACGTGCAACTCGGTGCGCAACATCTTCCCCATGCCGGTCTGCCGCAGCCGCCGTATGAACGGGAATGAAGCCATCCCTTTGATCGGATACCAGACCGCGTAGACGCCGGTGGCCCATTTGCGGTGAGCGTCCTGGAGGCGCGGCACCAGCTTCTCAAATTCCTCGGGATCTTCGTAAGGCGGGTCGATCAGCACGAGGCCGCGGCGCTCCTTCGGGGGGACGTAGGCCTTGAGCGCCTGCCATCCATCGAGCGCGACCGCCTTGGCCCGGCGATCCCGACGCAGCCGGTCGGCAAGGCCGGCCGCCGCACGCGGCTCGAGCTCGCAGGCCACCAGCCGGTCTTGCGCGCGCATGATCGCCAGCGCGACCAGAGGAGAGCCCGGATAGAGCTTGATCTTGCCGCCCGGATTGAGCGCGAGGACCGCGTCGAGATATGGCGCCACCAGCCCGCGCAGATCCTGCGGCAGGTCGGCTGCCGCCAGCCGGCCGATGCCGCCGCGCCATTCGCCCGTGCGGCTCGCCTGCTCACCGCCGAGGTCATAGAGGCCGGCGCCGGCATGGGTGTCGATTACCCGGAACGGCTGCGGCTTCTCCGACAGGTGCACCAGGATGCGCGCCAGCACCGCGTGCTTGAAGACGTCGGCGAAATTGCCGGCATGGAAAGCGTGTCGGTAGTTCATCGGGCCTGCGGTTCGATGCGAGCGCGGCCGCCGGGGGCGGCGGCGCCGCGGGAGAATAGCGCATGACGGGGCGGACGCGTGGTCCGCCCCGTCATGAGGGCAGGCAATGGCAGGCCTGCGAGAGATTTTGGAGGGAGTATGAGAGGAGGTTTGCCGGCGGCCTGGCCCGCGCGCCGGCGGCCTTACTCGCGCGCCGGCGTCGCAGTCACGGGAGACGTCGCGGGTGACGCACCCGCGGGCGTGGCAGTCGCGGGAGACGGCCCGGCGGGGGCCCCGCTCGCGGCCGCCGCGCCGCCCGTCGGGGAGCCACCCGCGGGCGCCGCGCTCTCGGCGGTGGCGCTCGCGGCGCTGGCCTGCGAGCGCCGCACCGGCGGCATCACCAGCTTGTCGCGCCGGCAGGTGCGGCGGTTCACCTCGGCGCAATCCTGGAATTGCAGATCCTTGGTCATGCAGATGCGCACCTCGTGCAGGCGGCGGCTGTCGCAGCCGACGGCGATGGCCGCGCGGCTCAACCCCGGATTGGCTTTCACGAACGCCTCCTCCACCTCGTCCGGCGTCACCGTGAGCGGGTCATGCAGGTCGAGGAACTGCTCGGGAACCTTCACCGCCGCACGCGCCTTGCGCACCTCGTCAAAATAAGCGCGCGGCGCGAAGCCCGAGCAGGTGCCGTGACGGCTCCACTGGCGGAAGATCAGGCGCGTGCTCGGCATCAGGTCGAGCATCGAGGAGACGATCCCGCGGTCGAGCTTGGGGGCGGGGCGCTGGCAATACTCGGGAAATCCGCGCTCGTACTGCGGCCACAGTCCATGCACCACGAAGGCGAATGGACGCTCGCCGCACTGCTCGCGCTGGGTCACGCGACCGCCGTTGCGGGCTGCGCTCACCTCGCAATAGGAGGGCGACCACGACAGCGTCAGGACATAGAAGTCGAACTTACCGGGCTCATTCTGGCGCGCGTCCTGTGCCGGGACGCCCGAGACGGTGAGCGCCAGCACGAAAACGACGGCTGCGGACAGGGCCGCGCGCGGCCAGATCGCGGACAGAACTCGAGACATGGAACGCCCCCTCGACATGGGTGTGAACAACCCCGGGAGGCTACCACGCTACCAGAACATTTCAAGAACAAATTACGGCGACGCCGGCGACCCGGTCGAAGCTACGGCCGCGCCGCCTTGCAGGCGGGATTGTAGGCCCAGTTGCGGTCGAGGCCGACGACGCACCATTCCACGCCCCAGGTGACACCGATGATGCCGGTATCCTCACCGATCGAATAATAGATCGGCCGCCGCGTGCCGTCGCTGATCAAGGCATAGCCGCTGCAGAAGCGGCGCGGAATCGACGCATAGGTCCAGGGGCGCATCGCGCGCTCGCGGACGCCCTCGATCCCGGCGATCTGCAGGTTCGACTGCCAGAACTGGCGCTCCTTCTCGCCGAATCGGGCGGCGATCTTGGAGGCGACCCACGGGTCGTGGCAGAGCGGAACCACGGCCTCGTAGCGCGGACCGGACAGACCGAAATTCAGCTCGAGCCAGTTGGCCGCGCGAACCTCGCCGCCGCCAAGGAGCGCGAGCAGGACAAGCACGAGCGCGCCGAGCTGCGCGACGCCGAGACGTGAAGAGGCCAAGAATCGACGCATGACAGCACCCCAGTGGTGCGCGCACGGTGCCAAGCGTGCCGCGCGGGGTCAAGGGTGAGCCGGCCTGTGCCGCCCGCATGGGCGCGCGGCTCGCGTGAATCCCTCAAGGCGTTGCAGCCGGGTCACTGCCGCCAATCGCCCAGGACCGCCTGCACGACTGAAAGCGCCGCCACCGCCGCAGTGTCGGCGCGCAGGATGCGCGGCCCGAGCGCAAGCCGCAGAACGCGCGGGCGTGCCAGCAGCAGCTTGCGCTCGTCCTCGGAAAAGCCGCCCTCGGGCCCCACCAGCACCGCCAGCGGCAACGGCGGCTGTCCCGGGGCGGGCGCGATCGCGGCGAGCGCCGAGACCGGGTCGGCGTGCTCGGCGGCTTCGTCGCAGAAGATCAGCAGCCGCTCCGGCGCCATCCCCGCAAGCGCGCGCTCGAGCGGCTGCGGATCGGCGACATCGGGCAGTGAGATGATGCCGCACTGCTCTGCCGCTTCGACGACATTGGCGCGCATGCGATCGAGATTGACGCGCTCGGCCTGGGTATGGCGCGTGATCACGGGCGCCAATCGCGAGGCGCCCATCTCGACCGCCTTCTGCACCATGTAGTCGAGGCGCGCGCGCTTGAGCGGCGCGAAGAGATAATGAAGATCGTTCGCGCGAGCCTGCGCGCGCGTGCGTTCGCTCACCGCGAGCGCCGCGGATTTCTTCGAGGGCCGCACGAGCTCCGTCCGCCACTCGCCGTCGCGGCCGTTGAACACGAGGACGCCGTCGCCCGGCTCCAGACGCAGCACGTCGACGAGATAATGCTGCTGCGCGGCGGCAAGCGGCAGCACGGTTCCTTCGCTCAGCGGGTGATCGACGAACAGGCGGGGACTGCGGAAATCATAGCGCGGCATCGCGCGCAGTAGACCGTTCGCGCGACGTTTTGTCCATGCAACCGATGGCATCGTACATGGCTGCCCATGACTACGAAGATGCCGCATAACAAATCCGCGATGGAGAGAACCCCTCGTGCTGCAGTGCGTTAACGGACGTAGCAACACGAGGAGCAAGATATGACGAACAAGATGATGATGCTGATCGCAGCAGGCGCGATGGCCGCCGCAACCGCGGTCGGTCCGGCGCAAGCGCGCAGCTTCACCACCGACCCGGATGCGACGATGCACGAGCAGCAGAAGCTCGGACCGAACGAAGTGACGACGCAGCTCTGGGGCGGCGGATTCGTGACCCAGAAGGTTCCGCCTGCGGGCTACATGTACGGCCCGGCTTACGGCTCCGCCTATGGCGCCCCGAGCTACGGCTACGGGTACGGATACGAGCCCGGTTACATGGGCGGCCCGATGGGCCCGCGCTGGTAACCGGCGTTCCTGCGCTGCAAGGTTGAAACGCTTCCCGCTCCGCGGGGAGCGTTTCGCCGTGCGCAAGGGTGCGGCACCACAACGCACGCGGACGCCGCTATGGCGGCGTGGCGCGAGACGGGGTAATCTGCCGGTGCGGCCTGCCGCGTTCTCGCCGGATTTAACCGGCAGTCAATCAGTGGGGTAGATCATCCGTCCGCCGGCGACGCAGCGGCCGGGACGGATCTTCAAACGCAGGACCTGTAAGATGAGCGCCTTCACATGGTGCCGGATTGCAGTGCCCGTCGCGGCGCTGCTCGGTGCGACGATCGCCGGAGCATTCGCGCAGGCACCGTTGCTGCCCTGGCCCGACCAGAAGCCGCAACAGCCGCAGCAGCGGCCGTGGCCCGGCGATACGCAGCAGGCGGCCGCGCCTCCGGCCGCAGCGCCGATGGCTCCCATGGCGCCGATGACACCGGCTCCCGGCATGGGAGCGCCGGCGATGGGCATGCCGCCGCCCGGCGGTCCGGCGGCCGAGTGTCTCAAGGAATTCACGCGCCTGCGCGGCGAGGTCGAGAAGCGCGGCGCCGTCGCCAAGTCGGTGAACGACCGCAAGGGCGGCCGGGAGCAAATGTGCTCCGCCATCAGCGGCATCTATTCCGCCCAGGTGAACTGGGTGAAGTACACGCAGAGCAACTACAAGAAGTGCGGCATTCCGCCCGACGTGGTCGCGGAGCTCAAGAAGGGCCAGAGCCATCTCGCCCAGCTTCGCAAGAACGTCTGCTCCGCGGGGCCGGCGACGGCCGCGGCTCCGGCCGCGCCCAGCCTGAGCGAGGCGCTCGGCACCGCGCGCCTGCCGGTGAGCAGCAACGACGAATCCAGCAAGCGCGGCGGCGTGCTCGACACGATGACGGGCACCGCCATCCGATGAAGGCGCGCGCCGCACGCCCCCGCGCATGATCCTGCGGCGCTCCGGCAGGTCGCCTGCCGGCGCACCCGCCGGAGAATCCGCGCGCGCGCCCGGCGCGACGCCGGTCGCCGATTCCACCGGAAACTTCACGGACACGCTCGCGCCGCTGTGGGCACGGCCTTATCTGCGGCTGGCGCGGATGGACCGGCCGATCGGCTCCTGGCTGCTGCTGATGCCATGCTGGTGGTCGACCGCGCTCGCCAACGTTGCCGCGCGCGATCCAACGCCGAACGTCTGGCATCTCGCGCTGTTCTTCGTCGGCGCCTTCGCCATGCGCGGCGCCGGCTGCACCTGGAACGACATCGTCGATCGCGACATCGACGCGCAGGTCGAGCGTACGCGCTCGCGCCCGCTCCCGTCGGGCCAGGTGAGCGTCGCGCAGGCGGCGGCTTTCCTGGTCCTGCAGGCGCTGGTCGGCCTCATCGTGCTGCTGCAGTTCAACCCCTTCGCGGTCGCGAACGGCATCGCCTCGCTTGCCGTGGTCGCGATCTATCCGTTCATGAAGCGCATCACCTACTGGCCGCAGATCGTGCTCGGCCTCGCCTTCTCGTGGGGCGCGCTGATGGGCTGGGCCGGGCGCTTCGGCGCGCTCGACTGGCCGGCGCTGCTGCTGTTCGCCGGATCGATCGCCTGGGTGATCGGCTACGACACGATCTACGCACACCAAGACCGCGAGGACGACGCGCTCGTCGGCGTGAAGTCGACGGCGCTGCTGTTCGGCGCGCGCACCAAGCCGATGCTCGCGCTGTTCTACGGCCTCGCGGTGCTGCTGATCGGCGCCGCCGGCGCGCTGGCGGGCGCCGGCCCGGTGTTCGCGCTCGGCCTCGCCGCCTTCGCCGCGCATCTTGCCTGGCAGGTGTGGCGGCTCGACATCGACGATCCGGACCTGTGCCTGCGGCTGTTCAAGTCGGACCGCGACGCCGGACTGATCCTGTTCGCGGGACTCGTGCTCGACGCGCTCGCGCGCGGATAGGCGCGCGGAGCACCGGCCTAGCGCCCCTCACCCGGCGCTACGCGCCGACCTTTCCCCGCACGCGGGGAGAGGTTGGAGCCGTGCGGGGTCATGCTCCGTCCTCGGCCGCAGCTGCTACGATCTCATCCATCGATGGAATCAGAAGCCTCTCCGCTTGCTGACCTCTCCCCGCGCGCGGGGAGAGGTCGACGCGCGCAGCGCGTCGGGTGAGGGGCGCGAAAGCTGATGGCGAAAACGACATCTTCCCGCTTGCGAAGAGAGATCGGCTTGCACAGCATGCCGGTTGGAGGGTCCAGATGCGTGGTGCGCAGCCTTTCAAGACAGGCCGGGCCCGCTCGCTTCGGCGCGACGCGACGCAAGCCGAAGCCAAGCTCTGGCGCCATCTTCGTGCTCGCGGGGTGAACGGGCACAAGTTCGTTCGGCAGGAGCCGATCGGGCCGTTCGTGGATTTCGTCTGCCGCGAGCATCGTCTGGTTATCGAAGTCGACGGCGGCCAGCACGCCACGGACACCCGCGATACAGCGCGAGACGCCTGGCTGAGCGCGCAGGGCTATCGCGTATTGCGATTTTGGAACAATGACGTGCTCGGAAACATAAACGGCGTGCTCGAAATCATCGCTGGCAATTTGCCGCGCTGACGGCCAGAAGCTTCGCCCCTCACCCGGCGCTACGCGCCGACCTCTCCCCGCCAGCGGGGAGAGGTCAGCAAGTGGCGAGGCCCTGCTTGCCATTGATAAATGAGATCGCGGCACGTGCGGTCGAGCACGGAGCGCACAACAGGCACGGCTCCAACCTCTCCCCGCACGCGGGGAGAGGTCAGCTTGCGGCAGGCGCCGTGCACAAAACATCCTCCCCGCATGCAGATCGGGTCAGAGCGCCGCCGGCGGCAGCGTCCGGCCGCGGATGAGGTCCGCCGCCTTCTCGCCGATCATGATCGTCGGCGCGTTGATGTGGCCGCCCGGGATCGTCGGCATGACGGAGGCGTCGGCGACGCGCAAGGCCTCGACGCCGCGCACGCGCAGCCGGTCGTCGACGACCGCCATGTCGTCCCTGCCCATCTTGCAGGTGCCGCAGGGATGCTGCGTCGTCGAGGCGGTGGCGAGCACGTGCTCCTTGAGCGCGGCGTCCGAGGCCGCCTGCGCGCCGGGCAGCAGTTCGCCGCCCAGCATGCCCGCCAGCGGCTCGCGCGCGTAGATCTCACGCGCGAGCCGCAGACCGCGGATCGCGCTGTCGATGTCGGCCTGCGCGCCGAACAGGTTGAGGCGGATGCGCGGCGGCTCGGCCGGATTGGCCGAGCGCAGCGTGAGCTCGCCGAGCGCCTCGGGATGCTGCAGCGAGACCGAACACTGCATCGAGAAATTCTGGCGCGCGCCCTGCCCAGGCCACCAGAGCTGCGAATCGCGCGCCAGCGCCGAGAAGATGAGCTGGACGTCGGGACGCTCGAGCTCGGGGCGCGTGCGCGCGAACAGGCCGGCGGTGTTGGCGTTGACCGCGAAGGCACCGCTGCCGGTCACGAACCAGTAGAGCGACCACAGCGCCGCGCGGTCCATGCGCAGATGGCGCAGGAACGAGGAGGTCTCGCGCGTCTTCATGATCAGCGGGACCAGCGGATGCTCGCCGAGATTCTTGCCGACGCCGGCCAGATCGACGACCGGCGCAATGCCGTGCGCGCGCAACTGGTCGGCCGGACCGATGCCCGACAACATGAGGAGCTGCGGCGAGTTGTAGGCGCCGCCCGCGAGGATCACCTCGCGCGCGGCATGCGCCGTGAGCTTGCGGCCGCCGCGCACGTAATCGACGCCGACGGCGCGGCCGTTCTCGATGCGGATGCCGGTGGTCAGCGCACGCGTGATCACCGTGAGGTTCTTGCGCCGCATGGCCGGGGCAAGGAAGGCGCGCGCGGTCGAGTGCCGGCGCCCGAAGCCGTTCACCGTCAGCTCGGCGCGGGTGATGCCTTCCGGCACGTCGCCGTGGATGTCCTCGCTTTCGGGAATGCCCGCCGCCTTCGCGGACGCGGCGTGTTCTTCGTAAAGCAGCTGCGAGGCGGTCGCGAGCCGCACGCGCAGCGGCCCGTCGCCGCCGTGATACTTGTTCTCGCCGCGCCAGTTGTTCTCCGACCGCTTGAAGTAAGGCAGCACGTCGGCGAAGCCCCAGCCCTCGTTGCCGAGCTGACGCCACTGGTCGTAGTCGCGCGGATGGCCGCGCGAGTAGCGCATGGCGTTGATCGAGGTCGAGCCGCCCAGGAGCTTGCCGCGCGCGAGAAAGAGCTGGCGCCCGCCGAGCGAAGGCTCGGGCTCGCTGAAGTAGCCCCAGTTGAAGCGCGGGCTCGCCGCCGCCATCGTCCAGGCGATCGGAACCTTCAGCAGCGGATGCAGGTCACGGCCGCCGGCCTCCAGCAGCAGCACCTTTGCGTCGCGGTCCTCGGTCAGGCGGTTGGCCAGCACGCAACCGGCCGCGCCCGCGCCGACGATGATGTAGTCGTAGTCCCTGGTCATGTCCCCGAGTTTTCTTACTGCCGCTCGATGTGGGCGAGCCGCACGAAATAGTCCCAGTCCTTGCTGGTCTGATCGCGCGTCCTGCGGAAGGCCTCCGCGTCGCCGGGGAACGGCTCTCCGGCAAACGTCTTGAGAAATTGCCGCGTCTCGTCGCGCTCCGCAATCTCGGTCACGATCGGCGCCAGCGTTTCGCGCGCAACGTCGGGCGCCGCCGACGGCATGCACAGGCCGAACCACGAATAGAGCGGCAGCGACTTCGGCAGGCCGGCTTCCGCCATCGTCGGGAGATCGGGCAACAGGCGCGAGCGGGTTTCGGACGCGATCGCCAGCGCGCGCAGCTTGGGATTGGGCTTGAGCGCGTACTCGGCGCTGGTGAAGGAGAAATCGAAATCGCCGGCCTCGAGCTCGTTCATCATCTGCGCCGGATTGCGGTAGGCCACCGGCGAAGCCTCGAAGCCCGCGAGGTGGCGATACTGTTCCGCGAGCGCCTGCATGCTGGCGGAAAAATAGCCGAAGCTGATGCGTCCCTTCTTGGCCTTGAGGAACTGCGTGAGCTCGGCGACGCTCGTCACCGGCGTCTTCTCGGGATTGACCATCAGCGTGAAGTCGAGACGGAACAGGCGCGCGATCAGGGCAAAATCCTTGACCGGATCGTACGGCAGGTTCTTCTGCAGATACGGATTGGCCGACAGGGCTCCGCTCGTGCACAGGAACAGCGTGTAGCCGTCCGGTCTTGCGCTCGCCGCCGCCTTCGCGGCGATCGAGCCGCCGGCGCCGGGCTTGTTCTCGACCACCCAGGCCTGCCCGGTCTTGGCTTTGACGCGCTCGCCGAAGAACCGCGTGGTGAGATCGACACTGGTGCCGGCCGGCGTCGTGCCGATCACGGTCATCGGCCGGTCGGGATAGCTCTGCGCGAGACCCGGGCTCGCGAACCCGGCGACCAGCAGCACGACAACAACAGCGGCCCAGCGCTCCATCGTCTCCTCCCCGGCGTCTTGGTTGACAGCGAGGATAGTGCGTCGGCGCGCCGACGCCAGTACCGCGGCTCAAGAATTTTGCTAGAGCGTGATCTTGTCCGAAAGCCCGTTCCCACTTTTCGGGATCATGCCTGTTCGAGCATGATCTTGTCCGAAAACCGGTTTCCACTTTTCGGGATCATGCTAGATGGCAACGCCGCGAATGTTCTGCGCACCGTCCGCCAGCGTGGGCCAGGCCGCGGGCGCGCGCACGCGCGCGGCGGCTTCCGACGGCGGCAGGCGCTGGTCCCAATCGCGCGCGATGAAGCGGCAGCCGGAAATCCCGTCCGAGGCGGACGAGGCCAGCCACACCGCCGGCGCCGCCATGACCTGCGGATCGATCAGGACCGGCGGTTTCGGCTGGCCATCGGGAAAGAAGGCGGTGTCGGTCGGCCCGCCCGGCACGAGGATGTTGCAGGTGACGCCGGTGCCCGCGAGATCCTTCGCCCAGCTTGCGGTCGAGGCCTCGAGCGCCGCCTTCGCTGCGCCGTAGCCGGAAAGCCCGCCGGCGAGCATGGTGTCGAAGCTGGTGGTGATGTTGATGATGCGTCCCCAGTCGTTGCGCAGCATCTCCTGCGCGGCGAAGCAGGCCATCAGGAACGCGCCACCCATGTTGATCGCGAGAATGCGCAGGAAGCCTTCCGGATTGGTCTCGAAGAACTTCGCCCGTCCCTGCCCGCGCGGCGCCGCCGGCGCCATGCTGACGCCGGCGCAGTTGACGAGGATGTCGAGGCGTCCGAACGCCTGCACGACCTTCTCGACGGCGCGCGCGCCGTCGGAAGGCTTGGACACGTCGGCCGTGAGGGTAAGGAGGCGCCCGCCGAACTCCCGCTCGGCCGCAAGCGCGCCCAGGCCCGCCGTGTCGACGTCGAGCCCGGCGACGCTCGCATCGGCAGCGGCCAGCGCGCGCGCCATCACGCGGCCCATGCCGCTCGCCGCGCCGGTCACCAGTGCGACCCGGCCGTGAAGTTCGCCCGCCATGAGTTCCTCCTTGAGCAATGTTCTGATCACCGCGCCGGACCCCGTCCGAGCGGATCGTTCATTCAGTTGTCGAGGAAGCCCAAGATGCGGGTCAAGAGCGAACCCGCACAAGAACCTAGTTGCGCGCGATGATCTCGCGCTCGCCGCGATGAATGGCGGCAGCCGGGTCAAGCCTTGCCGCCTTGCGCCGCAGACGGCGGACACTGCGCCGCGCCGCCAGGCTGCGCCCGCGCCGCCGCGCGATCGGACGCCGGCTCAGTCGTCCGAGCGGGCCGAGCGGATCACTCAGGGTCCCGTCCGGACCGGGAACCAGCAGCGGCTTTCCAAGCACCCGCGCCCAGGTGTTGCACTCGACCGCCACCTCCGTGCCGTCGGCGGCAACGAACAGCGGGACGCACAGGCCGGGGTCGCGATGCTCGAGCACCACGGCGACGGCGCCGTCGAAGTCGTCCTGGGGCGGAACGATACGCAGGGTAATACCGGCGTAGTCGGCGATCCGGGTCGAGATCTTCATCGGGACGCCGCCCACCGCGCGGCGAACGACGACGCGATCGCGGTCCACCTCGACCACGCGCTCGTGCCGGTCAGCGCCGGCATCGCCGGTCTTGAAGCGGACAGGCAAAGCAAACGGGTCGAGCCGCGCACTGCGGCCCGACCCGGCAGGAACGGTCCCGCCGACACTCATATTTGACGCCTTCAATCCCTGTCGGGCTCTTTGGCCCGTTGTGTTGCAGGGACTGTAGCGCGCGAATTTCCCGTATCAGCTTAACAGCGCTGGTTAATCGCCGGTGAGCGTGGGGCATGATTGACGAGAGGTTGCCGGCGTCGCGCACGCTTGCGGTTTGCCGCGCAAACGCACATCTAATTACCTGACAGCGTCCCGATTCCCGAACTCCGCGAAAGCGCAGCCCGCTGGCGTCAACCTGCAACACGCAATACCGGTAGCCAGCGTTGCTGATCGCACGCTAGGAACATGTCGATCTGCAATCCGGCGCGCCGGAGCGCTCGCGCAATCGCTCGGAACTCCATGATGGATTCATTGCTCGACCAATCCGCTCTCACGTCCCTCGCCGAAAAGCTCGTCGCCGCCGCGCGCCGCGCCGGCGCCGACGCTGCCGACGCCATCGCCACGCGCGGCATGTCGACCTCGATCGAGGTGCGCGACGGAACGGTCGAGGAATCGGAGCGCTCGGAAGGCGACAGCCTGGGACTGCGCGTGCTGGTCGGACAGAAGCAGGCCGTGGTCTCCACGAGCGACGTCGCGGCCGACGTCGACGCGCTCGCGACGCGCGCCGTCGCGATGGCGCGCGTCGCGCCCGCAGACAAGTACGCCGGCCTCGCCGATCCGCAGCTTCTCGCCAGGACGATCCCCGACCTCGACCTGCTCGACCCGGAACTGCCCGCGGTCGCGCGGCTCGAGGAGATGGCGCGCGCCGCGGAAGCGGCGGCGCTCGCCGTGCCCGGCGTGAGCAAGTCCGGCGGCGCCTCGGCATCCGCCGGCATCGGCGGCGTGGTGCTCGTCACCTCGACCGGATTCTCGCAGGCCTATCTCGGCTCGCAGCACGGCATCTCGATGCAGGCCATCGCCGGCGAAGGCACCGGGATGGAGCGCGACTACGACTATTCCTCCGCCATCCATGGCGCGGACCTCGAAGCGCCCGAGACGATCGGCCGCTCCGCCGGCGAGCGCGCCGTGAAGCGGCTCAACCCGCGCAAGGTGACGACGAGGAAGGTGCCGGTCGTGTACGACCCGCGCGTCGCCGGCTCGCTGGTCGGGCATCTCGCCTCCGCGATCAACGGGGCCGCGATCGCGCGCGGCACCAGCTTCCTCAAGGACAAGCTCGGCGCAAACGTCTTCGCCGACGGCATCGTCATCGTCGACGATCCGCTGCGCAGGCGCGGCCTGCGCTCGCGCCCGTTCGACGCGGAGGGCGTCGCCGGACAGACGCGTGCGCTGATCGACGGCGGCCGCCTCACCACCTGGATCCTCGACTGCGCCACCGCGCGCGAGCTCGGCATGACGACCACGGGTCACGCCCAGCGCGGCGTGTCCTCGACGCCCTCGCCGGGCGCGACCAACCTGCACATGGCCGCCGGCACGCTCGCGCCGAAGGAACTCATCGCCGACATCGCGGAAGGCTTCTACGTCACCGACCTCATCGGCATGGGCGCGAACATCGTGACCGGCGACTACAGCCGCGGCGCGGCCGGCTTCTGGATCGAGCGCGGCGAGATCACCTATCCGGTGAGCGAGGTCACCATCGCCGGCCGCCTGCCCGACATGTTCCGCGCGCTGACGCCGGCCAACGACCTCACGTTCCGCTACGGCACCAACGCACCGACGGTGCGCATCGAAGGGATGACCGTTGCGGGGGTCTGACTACGCCGCCATTGCGTCGACCCTGAGCGCTGCCGTGCGCGACGCCGGAGCGCTGGCGCTGACGACCTTCCAGGGCGCGCTCCGGCATTGGACCAAGGACCGCGACTCGCCGGTCTCGGAAGCCGACCTCGCGGTCGACGCGCTGCTCAAGGCGCGCCTGGCGATGCCCGGCATCGGCTGGCTCTCCGAAGAGACCGAGGACGATCCGGCGCGGCTCGCGGCGCGGCGGGTGTGGGTGGTCGACCCCATCGACGGCACGCGCGCCTACATCGCCGGCCTGCCGGACTGGACGATCTCGGCGGCGCTCGTCGAGGACGGACGGCCCATCGTCGCCGCCCTCTATGCACCGGTGGGAAACGAGTTCTTCCTGGCGATCGCGGGGGCCGGCGCGACCTGCAACGGCATGGCGATCCAGGTGACGGGCGAGGCGACCCTCGCCGGCACCCGGATCGCCGGCCCCAAGCGCGCGCTCGAGGAGCTGGCGCGCCACGAGCCGACGCTGGTCATCCAGCCGCGCGTGCACTCGCTGGCGCTGCGCCTCGCGCGCGTGGCGCAGGGCACGTTCGACGCGGCTTTCGCGGGCGGCAACAGCCATGACTGGGACCTTGCGGCAGCCGATCTTTTGGTGCACGAAGCCGGGGGCATCCTGACAACGCTTGCGGGAGAATCGGCCATCTACAACCGGCCAGAGCCTGTGCATGGGCCTCTGATCGCCGCCGGCCGTCCGCGCGCCAGGCTATTATCGGACCTTCTGCGCAGCCGGCTGCCCTGAGCGGCCGGGCGGCGCATCAACGTTCTAGGACCTGAAATGACAACTGAACCGGCGGCCAAGCAACTGCTGCACCTGGTGTTCGGCGGCGAACTGAGGGACCTCGACAGCGTCGAGTTCCGCGACCTCTCCAAGCTCGACCTCGTCGGCATCTATCCGAACTATGCAGCCGCCTATGCCGCCTGGAAGGCGAAGGCGCAGCAGACCGTGGACAACGCCCACATGCGCTACTTCATCGTCCACATGCACCGGCTGCTGGATCCCGACGAGCAGCACCGCGGCGGATCGCGCTGAAACCGGCGCGCGCGAGATGAAGCTCCTGCGGCGGATCACGCGAACGCGTGGCTTCAAGTCGGCGATCGGCCTGATCGCGGCGGAATACCTGCGCTTCGTCTGGAAGACCAACCGCGTCATCATCGATCCGCCCGACCTCTACGAGCGCGTCGAGCCCGACCTGCCCCTGATCATCGCCATGTGGCACGGGCAGCATTTCATGATGCCGTTCCTCAAGAAGAACCGTCCCAATCACCGCTCGAAGGTCTTGATCTCACGCCACCACGACGGCGACATTAATGCGATCGCGGCCGAGCGCCTTGGCGTCGGCACGATCCGTGGCTCCGGCGATCACGGTGGCAGGTTCGACCGCAAGGGCGGCGTAGGCGCCTTCAAGGGCATGATGGACGCGCTCAACCAGGGCTACAACGTGGCGCTCACGGCCGACGTGCCCAAGGTCGCGCGCGTCGCCGGCAACGGCATCATCAAGCTGGCGAGCTTCTCGGGCCGGCCGATCTATGCGGCCGCCGTCGTGACCAGCCGCCGCATCGAGCTCAACAACTGGGACAAGTCGGCGGTGAACCTGCCGTTCGGGCGCATCGTGATCGCCGCCGACGGCCCGATCCGCGTGCCGGCCCACGCCGAGGACGACGTGGTCGAACACTATCGCAGCCTGGTGCAGGACCGGCTCGACGCCATCACCGCGCGCGCCTACGCGATCGCCGAGGGGAAGATCAAGCCGTGAGCGAGCGGCTGCCCGCGAGTCTTGCCGCCTACCGGCTGCTGACGCGGGCGGCGACGCCGCTCGCCGGCCAGTTGCTGCGCCATCGCCTCAAGCGCGGCAAGGAGAATGAGGCGCGCCTCGGCGAGCGGCGCGGCGAGAGCAGGCTCACGCGGCCCGCCGGCCCGCTGGTGTGGCTGCACGGCGCCAGCGTCGGCGAGCTGATGGCGGCGCTGCCGCTGATCGAGCGCATCAAGGCGCGCGGCTTCGCGGTGCTCGTGACCTCCGGCACGGTGACCTCGGCGGCGCTCGCGCGCCAGCGCCTGCCGCACGGGGCCATCCACCAGTTCCTTCCGCTCGATGCGCCCGGCTTCGTCGAACGCTTCCTCGACCACTGGCGGCCCTCGCTCGCGCTGTTCGTCGAATCCGACCTGTGGCCCAACCTCATCCTCGCCGCGGCCGACCGCGCCGTCCCGCTCATCCTGCTCAACGGCCGCCTGTCGGAGCGTTCGTTCGAGCGCTGGCGCAAGATGCCGAGCGCGATCGAGGCGCTGCTCAAGCGCTTCGACCTCTGCCTCGTGCGCACGCCCTCGGACGCCAAGCGCTTCGGCGAACTGGGCGCGCTGCGCCTGTCGGTGGTCGGCAATCTCAAGTTCGACGTGCCGCAGCTTCCGGTCGACGACGCCAAGCTCGCGGCGCTCGCCAAGGCGCTCGGCAGCCGGCCCGTGATCGCCGCCGCCTCCACCCATCCCGGCGAGGAGCGCGCGATCATCGACGTGCACCTGCGCCTGCGCGCAGCCTTCCCCGGGCTCGCCACCATCATCGTGCCGCGCCATCCCGAACGCGGCGCCGAGGTGGCCGCGCTCGTCGCCGCGCGCAGCCTCGCGGTCACGCAGCGCTCCGCCGGCAAGCTGCCCGACAGTTCGAGCGACGTTTACGTGTGCGACACCGTCGGCGAGCTCGGCCTGATCTACCGGCTGGCGCCGGTGGTGTTCATGGGCGGCTCGCTCGTGCCGCACGGCGGGCAGAATCCGATCGAGGCGATCAAGCTCGGCGCCGCGATCCTGCACGGGCCGTTCATCTCGAACTTCGCCGAGATCTATGCGGCGCTCGACGGCGCCAAGGGCGCCGACCTCGTCGCCGACCCGGGCCGCCTCGCCCAGCGCGCCGGCCAATGGCTGCGGGACGCCGAGGAGCGCCGGCGCGTGGTGGCGGCGGCGCAGAAGACGGTCGCTGCGCTCGGCGGCGCGCTCGACCGCACGCTGGCGGCGCTCGACCCGTATCTCGTGCAGCTCCGGCTCGAGCACCACGCCGATGCGTGAGCCGGCGTTCTGGCGCAGCAGCACGCCGCTCGCGCAGCTCCTCGCGCCCGCCGCCCTGATCTACGCCGCCATCGCCGATGCGCGCATGCGCCGCGCGGGCGCCCGCGCGGGCGTGCCGGTGCTGTGCGTCGGCAACTTCACGGTCGGCGGCGCCGGCAAGACGCCGAGCGCGCTCACGCTCGCCAAGCTGCTGCTGGCGCGCAGCATGAAGCCGTTCTTCCTCACGCGCGGGTATGGCGGCCGCGCGCGCGGGCCGCTGCTGGTGCAGGCCGGACACACCGCCGCCGAGGTCGGCGACGAGGCGTTGGTGCTGGCGCGGCTCGCGCCGACCATCGTCGCGCACGACCGCGCCGCCGGCGCCGACGCGGCGGTCGCGGCCGGAGCGAACGTCATCGTGATGGACGACGGCTTCCAGAACCCGGCGCTCGAGAAGGATTTCGCGCTGGTGGTGATCGACGGCGAGCGCGGCATCGGCAACGGCTGGGTGTTTCCCGCCGGCCCGTTACGCGCCTCGCTCGACGTGCAGCTTGCCTACGCCGACGCGATCCTGGTGATGGGCGGCATCTCGTCGTCGACGCGGCAGGTGATGGCGCGCGCCCGCGCCGGCGGCATCCCGGTGCTGACCGGACAGCTCGTGCCCGATCCGCAGGCGGTGGCGGCGCTGCAGGGCAGGAAGGTGCTGGCCTATGCCGGCATCGGCAATCCGGACAAGTTCCTCGCGACGCTCGCGGCCAGCGGCATTTACGTCGCCGAGGCGCGCCGCTTCGCGGACCATCACCCGTTCACGCCGAGCGAGGCCAAGGCTCTGCTGCAGGTTGCAAGGCGCGGCGGCCTGACGCTGGTCACGACGGAAAAAGACATGGCGCGGCTGCGCGGCGACGAGCGGCTCGCAGCGCTCGCGGATGCAAGCAGCGTGCTGCCCGTCACCATGGCGTTCGACGACGAGGCCGCAGCACGGCGCGACGTCATCGACGGGTTTATGAAGGCGGCGAGCGGCTGAGGCTTACTTCACGCGCTCGGGGTGCAGGCGCTTGAGCACGGCCTCCGGGCTGGCATAGGCCTCCTGCCGCTCCACGCTCCAGTACTTGAGCTCGTCGAGCGGGATGGGAACGCCCGTGACCGCACAGCGCACGAAGGCGCCGGGACGAATCACGCGAAAGTCACCGTCGAGATACTTGATCTCCGCCTCTCCGGGCGAGCGGTGATCGTAGCGGTTGAGCACGTGCGCGTCTCCTGGGGGCGGAATGGCCCTGCGGTCGTTGCAACATAATCATTCCGCCGCCCGGGCGAAACCCCGGGCGCGGTCGCTGCGCGGGCGATGCTGGCGAAATCGTGAGGACGGCAGATCGTGCGTTTCGGATCGGCGCTGGTATATCTGAGCGGGCGTTTGGGAGTTCTGCATGCGCCTGGCCCTTCTGGCTCTCGTCACATGTGCCGCCGTGTGCGCGACCGTGCCCGCGATCGCGGCGCCGGCGCAGACGCAGGCAGTCGAGTTCAAGAGCGGCGATGTCAGCATCAAGGCCGTTCTGTTCATGCCGGAGGGCCCGGGACCATTTCCCGCCGTCGTCGGCCTGCACGGCTGCGAGGGGCTGAACGGCCCGGGCGGCGTGCTCTCTCCACATTACCGCGAATGGGCCGACCGCCTCGGCAAGGCAGGTTTTGCCGTGCTCTACCCGGACAGCTTCGGCCCGCGCGGCATCGAGACCCAGTGCCGCAGCCGCGGCTCGGTGCTGCGCGCGAGCAGGCAACGGGTCGCGGATGCGAACGCGGCGCGCGTGTGGCTGCAGCAGCAGCCTTTCGTCAAGCCCGACCGGGTGTCGCTTGCCGGATGGTCGAGCGGCGGCACGAATACGCTGTGGGCCGTGCGCACACGCGCCAGGGCGAAAGACGGCAAGCCTGATTTCCGATCGGCGGTGGCGCTCTACCCGGGCTGCACACGGCTGGACGCGCTCGCCTGGGCCGCACGTGTCCCGACGCTGATCCTCATCGGCGGCGCCGACGATCTCGCCTCGGCGCGTCAGTGCGAGAAGATGGTCGCCAACGCGCGTGGTCGCAGCGCACGTGTGTCGTTCGTCGTCTATCCCGGCGCCTACCATGGCTTCGACCACCCGCACGAGACGCTGCAGGTTCGCTCGGGTTATGCCCTGTCGGCCAACGCCTCCGGCCGCGTTCACACCGGCACGAACGTCGCCGCGCGCAACGATGCGCTCCGGCGCGTGCCGCAATGGCTGGCGCGTTAGAGCAGGCTGACCGTCCTCAGAACAGGGTGCCCTGCCCCTCGTTGCCGCCACCGCCGCGGCGACGGCGCAGGCGCGGCGCGGGCGACGGCGGCGCGGCGGCGCGCGTTCCCGTCGCCAGCGCGGCGACGCGGCCGTCGGCGAACTCGATGTCGAGCGCGAGCCCCGGGGCGATGCCGGCGGCGCCGTGCAGCGGCTTACCGGCGGCGTCGCGCACCAGGGCGAAGCCGCGCGCCAGCACGCCGTGATAGGACAGCGCCGTCAGCAGCCCGCTTGCACGTTCGAGGCGCGCCGCGCGGCGGTCGAGCACCGCCTCGATGGCGCGCTCGGCGCGTTCCATGAGGCGCGTCACCTGCTCGCGCTGTCGCTCGATCATCTCGCGGCGCGCGCGCGCATTGGCGCGCAAAGCCGTCGACAGGCGCTGCGCGGTCGCATCGAAGCGCTCGCGCCGGCGCTCCACCAGCACGCGCAGGCCCTGCGCCGTACCGCGCGCGCAGCGCTGCAGGCGCTCGTCCTGCATCCTGATCTGCGTGCGCAGGATCTGCGGACCAAGGCGCGCGGCGATCCGCGAGAGCTCGGTGCGGTGAATCTGCGCGTTGGCGCGCAGCGCACGCGGCAGCCGGTCGGCGCAGGCATCGAGCCGCTGGCGCGGCTGCGCCAGCAGCGCGTCGGGCGACGGCAGCGCGCGGGCGGCGGCGCGCAGCTCGGTGCGGCGCGCCTCCATGCCGCGTTGCCAGCAGGCGAAGGCGCGGCGCGCGACGTTGGCAAGCCCGTCCATCAACTCCGCGCGCACCGGCACCGCCATCTCGGCCGCCGCCGTCGGCGTCGGGGCGCGACGGTCGGCCGCGAAGTCGATCAGGGTGATGTCGGTCTCGTGCCCGACGGCGGAGATCAGCGGGATATGGCTCTCGGCCGCGGCACGCACCACGATCTCTTCGTTGAACGACCACAGGTCCTCGATCGAGCCGCCGCCGCGCGCCACGATCAGCACGTCGGGCCGGCGCAGCGCACCCTGCTCGGGGAGCGCGTTGAAGCCGCGGATGGCGGCGGCGACCTCCTCGGCCGCGCCGTCGCCCTGCACCCGCACCGGCCACACCAGCACGTGGCGCGGGAAGCGGTCGGACAGGCGGTGGAGGATGTCGCGGATGACGGCGCCGGTCGGCGAGGTCACCACGCCGACGACGTGCGGCAGGTAGGGCAGGAGCTGCTTGCGCGCCTCGTCGAACAGGCCTTCGGCGGCGAGCTTCTGCTTGCGCTGCTCGAGCAGCGCCATCAGAGCGCCGACGCCGGCGGGCTCGAGGCTCTCGATGACGATCTGGTAGGTGGAGCGGCCCGGGTAGGTGGTGAGCCGCCCCGTGGCCACCACTTCCATACCCTCCTCGGGCTTGAAGCGCATGCGCGCGAAGGCGGCGCGCCACACGACCGCGTCGATGCGCGCGCTTTCGTCCTTCAGGGCGAAATAGCAGTGGCCCGAGGAATGCGGCCCGCGATAGCCGGAGATCTCGCCGCGCACGCGCACGTGGCCGAATTCGTCCTCGACGGTGCGCTTGAGCGCCGCCGACAATTCGGAGACGGACCATTCGGGAACGTTGAGTCTCGGCTCGGCGGCCGCAGCGTTGCTCATGGCCGCAACCTAGCCGATTCACCCAGGCGGCCCAACCGCGCGTGGCCGCTAAATCATTGCGTGCGACCACAAAAGCGGGGCCGGTTTTGCGTCCGGTCACACGCCGGATCGCCGATCGAGGGCATGATCTTTGGGCGAGCCGGTATCTACTTCGCCGGATCATGCGCCAAAAGAATACGCCGCCCGTTTGGGGGCCGGGCGGCGTATCCGTTGCAACAGGTAAAGGGCTTGGTAATCAAATCGTAAATACACCCTACCCGGCCGGCGCCCGCGCCGAAGTGACCGGCGTCACAAACGTGCAGCCCTCACATCTCGTTGATCGCGCTGTGATTTAGGCGGCCCGGGCGGCGAAGGCGGCAAGCAGCCGGTTCCAGCCATTCTCCGAGTCGAATATGCCGCGCATCTGGTCGGCGGCCGGTCCGTACTGCTCCAGCCTGCGGTGCTCGAGCTCCACGCGCGTACGCGCCGGTCCGAGCGCCACGAACCTGACTTCGACTTCGGTCGTCAGCGCCGGATCGTGCTTCCAGTCGGGACCGATCTGCCACGCCAGCACGAGCCGCGCGGGCGGATCCCACACCAGAACCCTGCCCCAGTCGCATTCCGTGCCGTCGGCGGCACGCTCGAACCAGCGCCCGCCCGTGCGCGGCTCGATGATCGCCGTCTCCGCGGCCTGCTCGCCGATGTGATGGCTCGCGAGCGGCCACCATGCGCCGTGCTCCTGCGTGAACACGCGGAAGGCGCGCTCCTGGCTGGTCTCGATCTCGATGTCCTTGCGAACCGGTGCGAGCGCCATGGGGATCACCCTATTGATGCGGCTTCTCGGCGCGCTTCTTGAGGTTGCCGAGCGCCTTCTGCCAGAGCTTGTCGAGATAGTCGCGCACCTCGGCGACGCGCGCCGGCTCGATCCGGTAGAGGTTGCGGGTACCGATCGATTCGTGCGTCACCAGCCCGGCGTCGCTGAGCGCGCGCAGATGCTGCGACACCGCGGGCCGGGTCACCGGCAGCTTCTCCGCGATGTCGCCGACGGAGCGAGGCCCGTCGGCGAGCATCTCGAAAATGGCCCGGCGCATCGGATCGGCGAGCACCGCCATCCGATCGGCGGGATCAGGCGTTGACCGCGCGCGGCTCATCCCTCACCTGCATCGGCCGGGCGCCGGCGGTTCCCGGCAGGGTTTGCGGCGCCGAATCGCGCACGCTCGGGCGCGTCATGTGCCGCTCGAAATAGGCTGCCAGACGCGCATGCCGCCGCAACAGTGCCGCGCTTTCGGGCAGACGCGACATGTAGAACAGGATCGGCATGAAGTCCGCATCCGCGAGCGTGAACCGGTCGCCCACCAGATAGCCCGACGCGACCGCCTGGTCCATCATCGGGAATTGCGCCTCCATCTTGGGCAGAGCGGCCTCGATTGCGGCGCGATTGGGACTGCCGTCGGGGGTTCCCGGGAAGAAATAGGCCGCCACGTACTGGCGCACCCACACCGGATCGATGGCGGTGTTGATGATCGAGATCCACTGCTCGATGCGCGCAACCCCGACCGGGTCCGACGGCCACAGCGGCGGACCGTCGAAGGTGCGCTCGATGTAGCTGCAGATCGCGCGCGATTCCGCGATGGTCACATTGCCGTGCCGCAGCACCGGAATCTTGCCGAGGGGGTGGATGGCGCGCACCTCCGGCGTGTGCGGCATCACGGGGACGAGCGTGTAGGGCACGCCTTTCTCGGCGCAGGCGATGCGGCACATCCAGACGAAATTGCTGGCGGGTCCACCGATGATCTCAAGGTCAGCCATGGGAACGTCCTCCTTGCGGTGACAGGCTTGCGGCGTTTCAGTTAGCACAAGCTAACGGTTAGCTATCACTAACCAATAGAGGCGTCAAGCGCCGTCCGCGGATGGTGCTTCGACCGTGATCGCCGCTCGCCCGCCGCGCGCGACGCGGTGCCTGCATGCCTCGTCTGCGGTGGGCGGCGGCTATCGCGGTGGGCAGGTTTCGGTGTAGATCAAACGACGACGAGATGCGGGTGGGACCCGCGACAATACCATTGGCGAACACCCGAATGAGGAGGAGCGCCGCATGAACAGCCCTCAGACGATGACGCTGTCGGAGCGCGCGGATCAGCTCGAAGAGCAGATGCTCAACGATCTCAACAACAAGATCGCGACCAAGGCCGTGCTCTACAATCTCGGCGACGGCAAGGTCACCATGGAAAGCGGCGCCGCGGTGCTGGCGCAGAATCCGGGCAAGGTCTTCTCGATGGGCCCGGACGCCCGGCTGCCGATGATGCCGGACAAGCCGACCCTCATCGATTTCATGAAGCTGCGCTTCGCCTCGACCGCGCATCTTTTGCAGAGCGCCAAGCATGCGCTCAAGGCCGGGCTGCCGGAGAAGACCGTGCTGGCCTGCCTGCTGCACGACATCGGCGTCGTCGGGTTCATCCGCTCCGACCACGGCTACTGGGGCGCGCAGCTGATCGAACCCTACGTCGACGAGGAAGTGAGCTGGGCCATCCGTATGCACCAGGCGCTGCGGTTCTTCCCCGACGAGTCCGTCGGCTACACCTATCCCGAGCTCTACGTGAAGTTCTTCGGCGCCGACTACAAGCCCGAGCCCTACATCGTCGCCGAGTACGAGCGCGCGCGGAAGCACAAGTGGTACATGACCTCGCGCATGATCACCGTCTATGACGTTTACTCGTTCGATCCGAACGCCAAGGTCGAGATCGAGGAGTTCACCGACCTCATCGGCCGCCATTTCAGGCAGCCGAAGGAAGGTCTCGGCTGGGACAACACGCCGTCCTCGCACATGTGGCGGACGCTGAACTGGCCGACCCGCTTCCTCTGAGCCACTGCCATCCAACAAGAACAAGATAGAGTCTGACGTGAACCTTCAGTACGAGCCGTCGCACACCATCCTGCGCGAGACGGCGGAGCGCTTTCTTTCCGAAAAATACGGCTACCGCACCTTCTGCGCGATCGCCGACAGCGAAACCGGCTTCTCGGCCGAGATGTGGTCGCAGTTCGCGGAGATGGGCTGGCTGGCCCTGCCGTTCTCCGAGGATGACGGCGGCCTCGGCGGCGGCGCGGTCGAGGTGGCCATCCTCATGGAGGCCTTCGGCAAGTCGCTGGTGATCGAGCCCTATGTGGCGAGCATCATCCTGGGCGGCGGGCTCGTCGCCGCGCTCGGTGACGCCGCCCAGCGCGCGGAGTTCATTCCCGCCCTGGCGGAAGGACGCGCGCGCCTCGCCTTCGCCCACGACGACCGTGCGACGACCAGGGCGTCGCGGCAGGGCAAGGGCTACGCGCTCTCCGGCGCCAAGGCCGCCGTGCTCGGCGCGCAGGCCGCACAGACGCTGCTCGTCTCGGCCACGCTCCCCGGCGGCGGCACCGGAATCTTCGCGCTGCCGCGCGATACCAAGGGCCTCACCATCCGTCCGTACCGCACGGTGGACGGCGGACGCGCGGCCGACGTCGACATTGCCGACGCGGCGGTGCCCGCTTCCGCGCTGCTCGGGAACAACGAGAAGGCGCAGGACGCCGTCGCCGCCGTGCTCGACCGCGCGGTGGCCGCGATCTGCGCCGATGCGGTCGGCGCGATCGCGACGATGGTCGCGCAGACCGTGGAATACGCCAAGACGCGCGTGCAGTTCGGCCAGCCGATCGCCAAGTTCCAGGTGCTTGCGCATCGCATGGTCGACATGAAGGTGCGCGAGGAGGAGGCGCGCGCGAGTTGTTTGTTGGCGACCCTGAGTTTGGATGGGGCTACGCCTCAGGCTCGCGTGCGAGCCGTCTCCGGCGCCAAGGCCAAGATCGGACGCAACGGCCGCTTCGTCGCACAGCAGGCGATCCAGACCCACGGCGCGATCGGCACCACCCAGGAGCTGCCGCTCGGCGCCTATGCCAAGCGCGTGATGGCGTTCGAGATGCTGTTCGGCTCGACGCGCGAGCATCTGCGCCGCTACGGCGCGCTCATCGCCGACCCCGCGCTTGCCAGCGCCGGCCTGCTGCTCGAACCCGCCGGAGCCTGACCGATGGACCTCGCCCTCTCCAACGACGACCTCAAGTTCCGCGACGAGGTCCGCGCCTTCCTCGCGCAGGCGCTCACGCCCGACATCCGCCGCGACCAGGCCCTGACCACCGGCTTCACCTCCGAGCCGGAAGTCGCCATCGGCTTCCACAAGGCGCTGCAGCGCAAGGGCTGGTCGGTGTATTCGTGGCCGGTCGAGCACGGCGGCACCGGCTGGACGCCCGTGCAGTCCTACATCTTCGAGAACGAATGCGCCCGCGCCGGCGCACCGGCCTACAACGGCGCCGGCCAGCGCATGGTCGGCCCGGTGATCATGCGCTTCGGCAACGAGGCGCAGAAGCAGAAGTACCTGCCGCGCATCGTGAGCGGCGAGGACCACTGGTGCCAGGGCTATTCGGAACCGGGCTCGGGCTCCGATCTCGCCTCGCTCAAGACCCGCGCGATCTCCGACGGCGACGACTACATCGTCAACGGCCAGAAGATCTGGACGACGCTCGGCCACAAGTCGAACCGCATGTTCGCGCTGGTGCGCACCTCGACCGAGGGCAAGCGTCAGGAAGGCATCTCTTTCCTGCTGCTCGACATGAACCTGCCGGGCATCACGGTGCGCCCGATCTACGGCAACGGCGGCGACCACGAGTTCAACGAGGTGTTCTTCGACAACGTGCGCGTGCCGAAGTCCGGCCGCGTCGGCGAGGAGAACAAGGGCTGGGAAGTCGCCAAGTACCTGCTCGAGTTCGAGCGCGGCGGCTCGCTGCAGGCCGGCCGCGTGCGCGCGCAGTTCACCAAGCTGGTGGAACTGGTGCGCAAGCGCTGCGCGGACGATCCCGACGTGACGCACCGCCTCGCTGAGCTCGGCACCGACCTCGACGCCATGGAGATGATCGACATCTCGGTCCTCTCGGCGCTGCAGGCCGGCAACAACCCGGGCCCGATCTCCTCGCTGCTCAAGCTGCGCTGGAGCCAGTTGCGGCAGGACATCTCCGAGCTGGCGGTGGACGCGCTCGGAACCGACGCGCTCCGCTTCGTCGCCGAGCGTCCGCTCTACGAGACGTTGCAGCTTCCGCCCGATGAGGAAGAGGCGCTGTCCACGGTGCCGCGCTATCTCAACTACCGCGCCTACACGATCCTGGGGGGCACGACCGAGATCCAGACCGGCATCCTCGCCCGCGCCCTGCTCGGTCTCTAGATGGACGCGGCCGCGCCGCCGGAGACCAAGCCGCTCGACCACGCCGAAGCCCGGCGCATCGTGATCGCGATGATGCTGCCGGTCTTCATGGGCTCGCTCGACCAGACCGTGCTGGCGAGCGCCCTGCCCGCCATCGGCCGCGAATTCGGCAACGTGCACGACCTGCCGTGGCTGATCACCGGCTATCTCATCGCCGCGACCGCCTCGACGCCGCTCTACGGCAAGGTCAGCGACATCCGCGGACGCCGCTTCGTGCTGGCGATCGCGCTTTGCGCGCATCTTGCCGGCTCGCTGATGTGCGCGCTCGCCCCCAGCATGGGGGTGCTCATCCTCGGCCGCGCGCTGCAGGGACTGGGCGGCGGCGGACTCACCTCGACCGGCATGATCGTGCTGGGGGACGTCGCCTCGCCCAAGGACCGCGCGCGCTACTACGGCTATTTCTCGATCACCTACACGACCGCCGGCGCATGCGCGCCCGCGCTCGGCGGGTTCCTCGCGGACTACCTGCACTGGTCGGCGATCTTCTGGCTCAGCATCCCGCTCGGCCTCACCGCCATGGTGGTGACGCTCTCGGCCATGCGCCGGCTGCCGCGCCACGACCGGCGGCACCGGCTCGATGTGCTCGGGGCGGTGCTGATCGTGCTCGCGACGGTGCCGTTCATGCTGGCCCTCACCTCCGGCGGGGTGCGCTTTGCCTGGACGTCGGGGCCGATCGTCTGGCTGTTCGTCGCCGCGGCGATCGTCGGCGCCATGTTCGTCGTTCGCCTGCTGACCGCGCCCGAGCCGCTCATCCCGCTGACGATCCTGCGCGATCCGGTGGCGCGCAGCGCCATCGCCATCAACTCCTTCGGCTGGGGCGCGATCGTCGCGCTCAACGTTTATTTGCCGGTCTACCTGCAGGACGTGCTGGCCATGTCGGCCACCTCGGCCGGCCTGAGCCTGATGGTGCTGATGGGCGTGCTCAACGCGAGCGCCGGCCTCGCCAGCCCGCTGATCGCGCGCCACCGCCGCTACAAGCTCGTACCGCTGATCGGGCTCGCCGCCACCGCGCTCGCCGTCGGCGTGCTCGCCTGGCTGGCCGGCAACATGACGTTCTGGGGCTTCGAGATCCTGCTCGCCGTGATCGGCATCGGATTCGGCCCGCTGCCGCCGCTCACCGGCGTCGCGCTGCAGAACGCCGTCGCGCTCCACCAGTTCGGCATCGCGGTCGGCACGATGAACTTCCTGCGCAGCCTCTCCGCGACCGTGCTGGTCTCGATCTTCGGCGCCATCACGCTCAAGACCACCAACGCGGCGACTTCGGCCGCGGAGTTCCAGACGATCTTCCTCATCGCGGCGGGCAGCCTGACGGTCGCGCTCGTCGCCATGCTGCTCCTCGAGGAGCGGCCGCTCAACACCTCGCACACGCGCTGAGCCGCGGCGCGGCTCAGGCCGGCGCGAGCTGGCGCGGCGTGCGGTCGAGGCACAGCGTGAGGATCAGCGCGACGACGGTCGCGGCCAATACGATGAAGAACGCGATGTCGTAGCGGCCGGTGGCGTCGAAGATCGCCGCGCCGGCATAGGCGCCGACGCCGCCGAAGATCTGATGCACCATGGTGATGATGCCGGTGATCGCGCCGAGATGGCGCGTCCCGAACGCATCGCGCACGAACAGCACGGTCAGCGGCGCGGTCACCAGGAAGGTCACGCCGAACATCAGGCTGAACACAGCGATCGAGAGCGGCGACTGGTCCACCGCGATCAGCGCGAACATCGCGATGCGCAGGCTGAAGGCGGCGACGGTCGGCCACACCGGCCCCGAGCGGTCGCCCCACCAGCCGCCGGCGAT
Source organism: Xanthobacteraceae bacterium (assembly GCA_035556735.1). Lineage (GTDB taxonomy): Bacteria > Pseudomonadota > Alphaproteobacteria > Rhizobiales > Xanthobacteraceae > CANJBX01. Next base: position 244,260 of record DATMFF010000005.1, read on the forward strand.
GACGCCGACCGTGCCGGTCAGGCCCATGAAGGCGAGGATGTTGCCCGCAAGCACGGCGTCCACGCCGCGGTCCTGCGCGAAGGCGACGACGTGCGTCGCCACGAAGAAATCGTCGAGCCCGCAGACCGAAAAAATGCCGATGAACAGCCAGAACTGGCGCGTGCGCGCTGCCGCCCGCAGGTCCATCCCCGCCTGCGGCGCCTCGGCCGCCCGCGCGATGGCGCGGCGCTCGTCGGGAATGACCGGCATGACCACCAGCAGCAGCACCAGATGCAGCACGCCGAGCCAGAAGAACACCGAGCGCCAGCCGATGGCGGCGAGCACGGCCGTGAACGCCATGATGATGACGAGCTGGCCCACGGTGATGCCCGAGAGCACCACCGCATTGGCGAGGCCGGTGCGGCCGGTGAAGGCGCGCGTGACCATGACGCCGACCGGCACGGTCGAGATCGCGCCGTTGCCGGCGGCGAAAACGATGCCGTAGAGCACGAGCGCGTGCCAGGGCGCGTTCATCCACCCCATCATGCCGACGCTGATGCCGCTGATGACGAGGCCGCCGGCGAGCAGCATGCGCAGACTCATGCGGTCGGCCAGCTTGCCCGCCCAGAAGGTGGCGAACGCGGTCACCACGAAATAGAGCCCGACCGCGAGGCCGACGTCGCTGCGCGGCCAGCCGAGCTCGTCGACGATGGGCTTGAGCGTGAGCCCGATGGCGAAGCGCGCGCCGCCGCCGATCAGCACGACGAGGAAGCCCGCCGCGAGCACCATGCTCATGCGAATGCGAGGAGAGGAGGAGTTCAATTGCGGTCACCGGCGGAATGGAGGCCCCGTTTAACGCGGAATCCCGCGGCTGGCCAGCCGTCACTTGTCCCGCGCGGAGCGGCCATTCCTGTTGCTCCGCCGCCTGCAAATGCTATTCACTCCCGCCTCCGGCGCGCGTGGGCGGCCGGCCCCGAACGAAGCGACGAGCGCGACGCATGAACATCCTCATCCTCGGTTCCGGCGGACGCGAGCACGCCCTCGCCTGGAAGATCGCGGCGAGCCCGCTGGTCGAGCGACTGTTCTGCGCGCCGGGCAACGCCGGGATCGCGCGCGAGGCGGACTGCGTCGCGCTCGACGTGACGGACCACGCGGCGGTCATCGCCTTCTGCAAGACCAACGCCGTCGGTCTCGTGGTGGTCGGGCCGGAGGCGCCGCTCAGCGCGGGCATCGTCGACGACCTCGAGGCGGCCGGCATCAAGGCCTTCGGGCCGACGCGTGCCGCCGCGCGGCTCGAAGCCTCCAAGGGCTTCACCAAGGATCTTTGCCGGGCCAACGCCATCCCGACCGCCGCCTACCAGCGCTTCACCGACGCCGCCGCCGCGCGCGACTACGTCGCCGCGCAGGGCGCGCCGATCGTCGTGAAGGCGGACGGCCTTGCCGCCGGCAAGGGCGTGGTGGTGGCGCAGAGCGTGGACGAGGCGCTCGCGGCGATCGACATGATGTTCGGCGGCGGACTCGGCGCCGCCGGCGCGGAAGTCGTGATCGAGGAATGCCTCGTCGGCGAAGAGGCGAGCTTCTTCGCGCTGTGCGACGGCGAGACCGCGCTGCCGCTCGCCTCGGCGCAGGACCACAAGCGCGCCTTCGACGGCGACAAGGGGCCCAACACCGGCGGCATGGGCGCCTACTCGCCCGCGCCGGTGATGACGCCCGCGATGGAAGCGCGCGCGCTCGAGGAGATCGTGCTGCCGACGATCCGCGCCATGAAGGCGATGGGCTGTCCCTACAAGGGCGTGCTGTTCGCGGGGCTGATGGTGACCGAGGAGGGTCCCAAGCTGATCGAATACAACGTGCGCTTCGGCGACCCGGAGTGCCAGGTGCTGATGCTGCGCCTCAACTCGGATCTCGTGCCGGCGCTGCTGGCGGCGCGCGACGGCGTGCTCAAGGCGTTCGACCTGCGCTGGTCGCGCGAGGCCGCGCTCACCGTGGTGATGGCGAGCAAGGGCTATCCCGGCAAGTACGCAACCGGCACGCCGATCGAAGGACTGGACGAGGCGGCGAGGCTCGAGGGCGTCGAGATATTCCATGCCGGCACGAAGAGCGAAGGCGGACGCATCCTCGCCAATGGCGGGCGCGTGCTCAACGTCTGCGGCGTCGGCGCCAGCGTCCGCGAAGCGCAGCGGCGCGCCTATGCGGCGGTCGATGCGATCCGCTGGCCGGAGGGCTTCTGCCGCCGCGACATCGGCCACCTGGCGATCGCGCGCGAGACGTCCGGCGGTTGACGCCCGCGGCCGGCGGCGGTCAGATGACCGCCCGCAATGAAACATCGGACGGCGCGATGCCCGATCTGGCAGACCTGTTCCCCGGCTTCTCCTCGAACTGGATCGATACCTCGATCGGCAAGATGTTCGCGCGCGTCGGCGGCGAGGGCCCGCCGCTGCTGGCGCTGCACGGCTACCCCGAGACGCACGTGATGTGGCACCGCGTGGCGCCCGCGCTCGCCGAGCGCTTCACGCTCGTGCTGCCCGACCTGCCGGGCTACGGCTGGTCCGCGGTGCCGGACGCGGCGCCCGACCACAGTCCCTACACCAAGCGCGCCATGGCCGGCGTCATGGTCGAGATCATGGAGGCGCTCGGGCACGTGCGCTTCAAGCTTGCCGGCCACGACCGCGGCGGACGCGTCGCCTATCGGCTGGCGCTCGATCACCCCGGGCGCGTCGAGAAGCTCGCCACCCTCGACATCATCCCGACCTGGGACATGTGGGACCAGATGGACGCGCGCCTTGCGATGCGCGCATGGCACTGGCCGTTCCTGGCGCAGCCCTATCCCTTGCCGGAGCTGCTCCTGAAGAACTCGGCCAACGAATATTTCGACCTGCTCACCAAGGCATGGAAGCGCGGCAAGGAGGAAGCCTTCGACGACCGCGCGCTCGCGCATTACCGCGCCTCGTTCACCGATCCGCTGCGCATCCATGCCGGCTGCGAGGACTATCGCGCCGGGCAGTCGACCGACGTCGCCATCGACGCCGCCGACCGCAAGGCCGGCAACAAGATCACGTGCCCGATGCTGGCGCTGTGGGGCGTCAACGGCCTGCCCAGCCAGAACACGCCGCTCGAGGTCTGGCAGCAGTGGGCGACCGACGTGCGCGGCGAGGCGATCGCGGGCGGGCACTTCCTGCCAGAGGAAAATCCGCAGGCGACGACCAAGGCGCTGCTGGACTTCTTTTGCGCCTGAACGACATGGCGATCGACAGGCAGGCGGCGTTCACCGGCACCAAGGAGGTGGCGGAGGCGCTGCGCTTTTCCGTCGAGCGGCTCGAGCACTTCCTCGCCGCGCGCATCGCGGGTTTCGCGGGACCGCTGAGCGTCGCGCAGTTCAAGGGCGGCCAGTCGAACCCGACGTATCTGCTCACGACGCCGGCGCGCCGCTACGTGCTGCGCCGCAAGCCGCCCGGCAGGCTCCTGCCGTCGGCGCACGCGGTGGAGCGCGAGTACCGCGTGATCTGCGCGCTGCATGCGCAGGGCTTTCCGGTCGCGCAGCCGATCGTGCTGTGCGAGGACGCGGACGTGATCGGCACGGCGTTCTACGTGATGAGCCACGTCGAGGGCCGCGTCGTCTGGGAGCCGGAGATGCCGGGCGCGAGCCCGGCCGAGCGCACGGCCACCTACGATGCGATGAACGCGACGCTGGCGCAGTTGCACGCGTTCGATCCCGCCGCCATCGGCCTTGCCGATTTCGGACGCGGCGAGAACTACGTCGCGCGTCAGGTCGAGCGCTGGTCGAAGCAGTACCGCGCGTCGCAGACCGACGAGGTCGCGCAGATGGAGCATCTCATCCGCTGGCTGCCGGAGCATCTGCCGCCGCCGGGGCCGGTGCGCGTCGTGCACGGCGACTACCGCCTCGACAACCTGATCCTCGCCCCGGACGCGCCGCGTGTGCTCGCCGTGCTCGACTGGGAGCTCTCGACGCTGGGCGACCCGCTCGCCGACGTCACCTATCACCTCATGCAGTGGCACATGCCGCGCTCGGAGGCGGGCGCCGACACCGGCTCGCTCGTCGGCTGCGACCTCGCCGCGCTCGGCATCCCCGCCCTGCCCGACTATGTCGCGGCCTACGTCGCGCGCACCGGCCTCGACCCGCGCCCGCACCTGACGTTCTATCTCGCCTATAACTTCTTCCGCCTCGCCGCCATCGTGCAGGGCATCGTCGGCCGCGTGCGCGACGGCACCGCCACCAGCGAGCATGCCGCCATGCGCGCGCAGATGGTGCGGCCGCTGGCCGAGAAGGCGTGGGACTTCGCGCGCGAGGCGGGTGCGGCATGAGCACGGTGGCGCTGGCACTGGGCGCCGGCGGCGCGCGCGGGCTCGCGCACATCGTCGTGCTCGAAGCGCTGGACGAGCTCGGCATCCGCCCGGTCGCGATCGCCGGCGCGTCGATCGGCGCGCTGGTCGGGGCGAGCTATGCGGCCGGGCTCTCGGGAAAGCAGATGCGCCGCTACGTCATCCGGCTGGCGCACGACCGCGGCGACGTCTTCCGCCGCCTGCTGGCGGCGCGGGCATCGAGCTTCGCCGATCTGTTCGCGGGCGGCATCGGCAACATGACGTTGGTGGACGCGGAAAAGTTCTGCGCACAGTTCCTGCCGCCGGAGGTGCCTGCGACCTTCGAGGCGCTGCAGACGCCGCTGACCGTGATCGCGTCCGACCTCTACGCGCGGCACGAGCTGGCGATCTCCAGCGGCGCGTTGACCTCGGCGCTGGCCGCCTCGATCGCATTGCCGGGGCTGACGCGGCCGGTGCTGCGCGAGGGGCGCGTGCTGGTCGACGGGGGCGCCACCAACCCGCTGCCGTTCGACCATCTGCGCGGCAAGGCCGACGTTATCATCGCCTGCGACGTCTCCGGCGCGCCGACGCCAGAGCGGACAGAACTGCCGAGCGCGATCGAGAGCCTCTACGCCACGGTGCTGGTGATGAACAACACCATCACGCGGGCCAAGCTGCGCGAGGGCGCGCCCGATATCGTGCTCACGCCCAATATCGGCATCTTCCGCGTGCTCGACCTGTTCCAGGCGAGCGCGATCCTGCGGCTGGCCGAACCGCTCAAGGACGAGCTAAAGGCCCGCCTCGACGCGCTCATGAGCGGGCGCACCTAGCGATGCGCTTCCGGCATTCCGGGACAGGCTCCAAAAACACAACACGGGCCGTCGATCCTTTGGGGACCAACGACCCGTGTCGTTCTACGCACTTGCGTGCGTATTCCTCTAACGCCACCTGACGCTACCAACTAGAAGCGTGGACCAACGCCTCAGCAGGCGACGGGTTCCAACTCAGCGGGCGGCCGGTTCCAGCGCGACCTGCGCTACCTTCGTACCGCAAAGAACCCGCGCAGCAGCTCGCTCGCCTCGGCCTCGCCGATGCCGCCATAGACCTCCGGGCGGTGGTGGCAGGTCGCCGCCGCGAAGAAGCGGACGCCGTGCTCAACAGCCCCGCCCTTAGGATCGGCGGCTCCGTAATAAAGCCGCCGGATGCGGGCGAAGGACATGGCCGCGGCGCACATGGTACACGGCTCGAGCGTGACGTAGAGGTCGCAATCGACCAGCCGTTCGCTGCCGATGGCCGCCGCGGCAGCCCGGATCGCCAGCATCTCGGCATGGGCGGTGGGATCCTTGTCGGCCAGGGTGCGATTTCCGGCGCGGGCGATGACGGTGGCGCCGGAGACGACCACGCAGCCCACCGGGACCTCGCCCCGCGCCGCCGCGCCCCGCGCCTCCTCGAAGGCGATATCCATGAACGATGGCGCCACGCGTGGCCTGCCTGGATCAACTCTGCTACGGACTAGGTTATGGACAGCAAGACCCAACCCGCGCAAGGCGGCGAGCGCGTCGCCAAGGTCATGGCCCGCGCCGGCCTGTGCTCGCGGCGCGAGGCCGAGGCCTGGATCGCGGCCGGCCGTGTCGCCGTCAACGGCACCGTGATTACCTCCCCCGCCCTCGACATCGGCCCGAGCGACCGCGTCGAGGTCGACGGGCAGCCACTGCCCCAGCGCGAGCGCACGCGCCTGTTCCTCTACCACAAGCCGCGCGGGCTGGTGACGACCAGCGCCGACCCGCAAGGCCGCCGCACCATCTTCCAGGAACTGCCCAATGGCCTGCCGCGGCTGATCAGCGTCGGCCGGCTCGACCTCGCCAGCGAAGGCCTGCTGCTGCTCACCAACGACGGCGGCCTCGCGCGCATGCTCGAACTGCCCGAGACGGCCTGGGTGCGGCGCTATCGCGTACGCGCCCACGGCCACGTCACGCAGGAGCGCCTCGACAAGCTGCGCGACGGCATCACGGTCGAGGGGATCAATTACGGCCCGATCGAGGCGACGGTCGACCACACGCCGGGCGCCAACATCTGGCTCACGGTCGCCATCCGCGAAGGCAAGAACCGCGAGGTGCGCAACGTGCTCGGCGCGCTCGGGCTGGACGTCAACCGCCTGATCCGCGTCGGCTTCGGGCCGTTCGAGCTCGCCGACCTGCCGGAAGGCGCGGTCGAGGAAGTTCCGACCAAGGCGCTGCGCGAGGCGCTCGGGAACGAGATCGTCGAGAAAGCCGATGTCGATTTGACCGGCCCCCTGATCGGACGCACGTCCCTGCGCATGGAAGCGCCGCGCCCGCCGCGGCGCGGCAGTGAATGGGGCGAGCGCGCCGAACGTCGCGCACGCGAGGAACGCGACGGGCGCGGCGAACGGGCCGGTCGCGGTGAGCGCGGCCCGCGCCGCGCGCGCATGGAGCGGCCGGAACGTGGCGAGCGTCCGCGTCCGATGGAGCGGTCGGAGCGCGCTCCGCGCGGCGAGCGCTTCGCGCGGCACGAGCCTGCACCGGCCGGCGAGGAAGCCGCGCCCAAAAAACGCGTCGGCAAGCATCACGGCGACACGCGCGTGTGGCGCGGCGGCGATGCTCCGCTGCGTCGCAAGTTCCATGGCGCGCGGCGCGAGCACCACGACGACGAGACGCCGGCCGGTCCCAAGCGCGCCGGCCTCGTCGCCGACCGCAAAGGACGCCAGGTGCTGGTGGAGCGTTTCGGCGACGCCAAGCCGGAGGGCAAGCGCGAGGGGTGGCGGGGCGCACGTCAAGGCCGAAACGACGGCGAGCGGCCTCCCCGCAGGTTCGGCGGCGAGCGGCCGCAGCGCGCTGGGCGCGAGCGCCCGTCCCGAGGCTTTGGCGAGGATCGCCCGAAACGAGCGGAGGGCGAGCGTCCGCCGCGCCGCTTCGGCGCAGAGCGCCCGCACGGCGCGCCTGCGCCGCGCGGCAAAGGCGGTCCGCGCGGCAAGGGCGGCCCTCGTGGCGCCGCCTCGCGTGCCCCGCGGCGCGACCGCTCGTCCGGGCCGCGGCCGTCGCGGCCCAAGAGCTAGCACGCGGCCATGCGCGTCGTGGGCGGAAAGCTGCGCGGGCGTGCGCTTGCGACTCCCAGGTCGCAGGCGGTCCGCCCCACCGCCGACCGGTTGCGCGAGACGCTGTTCAACATCCTGGCGCACGCCTACGACGACCCGGTGCGCGACGCGCGCGTGCTCGACCTCTTCGCCGGCACCGGCGCGCTCGGCATCGAATCCGCCTCGCGCGGGGCGGCGTTCGTGCTGTTCGTCGACGACGGCGCGGAAGCGCGCGCGCTGATCCGCCAGAACGTCGAGACGCTCGGCCTCGGCGGCGTCACGCGCATCTTCCGCCGCGATGCGGCAAAGCTCGGTCCCGCGCATCCGCTCGAGCCGTTCTCGCTCGCATTTCTCGATCCGCCCTACGGCAAGGGGCTCGCCGAACAGGCGCTGGCGTCGGCGAAGGGAGGCGGCTGGCTCACACCCGGCGCGCTTGCCGTAGTGGAGGAGTCGGTCGAAGCCAAGTTCACGGCGCCGGATGGCTTCGAAGAGCTGGAACGGCGCGCGTATGGCGACAGCGAATTGATCTTCCTGCGCTGCGCGTAGCGCGTGAACGGGTGTTGGTCGGATCGGCCTCCCGGCCGGCTTCGCCCGCGACGGCGGGCGATCAACAACGACGAGCTTCACCGTCTCCCGAACAATCGCTCGATGTCCGCGAGCTTGAGCTCCACGTAAGTCGGGCGCCCGTGGTTGCACTGGCCGGAGTTCGGCGTCGCCTCCATCTCGCGCAGGAGCGCGTTCATCTCCTCCGGCTTGAGGCGGCGGCCCGCGCGGACCGAGCCATGGCAGGCCATGGTGGCGGCGACGTGCAGCAGCCGGCGCTCGAGCGGCAGCGACTCCTCCCATTCCGCCATGTGCTCGGCGAGATCGCGCACCAGGGCGCCCGCATCGACCTCGCCCAGCATGCCCGGCGTCTCGCGCACCGCCACCGCGCCCGGCCCGAACGACTCCAGCACGAGGCCGTAGCGCGCAAGCTCCTCGGCGCGATCGAGGAGCCGCGCCACGTCCGCCTCGTCGAGCTCGACGATGTCGGGGATCAGCAGGATCTGGCGCGCAACGCCCGACTTGTCGAGCGCGCCCTTCATGCGCTCGTAAACGAGGCGCTCGTGCGCCGCGTGCTGATCGACGATGACGATGCCGTCGCGTGTCTGCGCGACGATGTAGGTTTCGTGGAGCTGCGCGCGCGCCGCGCCGAGCGGACGCTCGACGAGGTCGCTCGGCTCGGCCTGCGTCGCGCGCGCGTCCGCCGAGGGCGCGCCCACCTCGAACGCCGCCTGGGCCACCTCGGCAAAGCCGGCGAGGGCGGTGGCGCCGAACGTGAACGGGGCGGCGTTCGGCCGCGCGGGCGAGGCGCGCCAGTCCCAGCCGCCGCGCAGCGGGACAGTCGGGCGCAGCGCCGCCACCGTCGCCGCGCCGCCGGTCGAGGCGGCGCGCGAAGCCTCGCGCGCCAACGCCTCCTGCAGCGCGCGCACGATCAGCGATCGCACCAGGCCCGCGTCGCGGAACCGCACTTCGGTCTTGGCGGGGTGCACGTTGACGTCGACCTCGCGCGTGTCGACCGTGACGAACAGCGCCGCGACCGGATAGCGGTCGCGCGGGAGATAGTCGGCATAGGCGGCGCGCACGGCGCCGAGCAGGAGCTTGTCGCGCACCGGCCGTCCGTTCACGAACAGATATTGACCGAGCGAGTTGGCGCGCGTGAACGTCGGCAGGCCGGCATAGCCCTCGAGCAGGAGCCCGTCGCGCCCGCCGCGCACGTCCACCGCGTTGGCGCGAAAGTCGGCGCCGAGGATATCGCCGAGCCGCGCCAGCCGTCCGGGCCCGCCGGGGAAGGCCGCCGACCAGGTGACCGGCGCACGCTCCTCGCCCGCCAGCGTGAACGCGACGTCGGGACGGCTCATCGCCTGCCGCCGCACCACGTCGCGGATCGCCTCGCTCTCGCTGCGGTCGGCCTTGAGGAACTTCAATCGCGCCGGCGTCGCATAAAAGAGATCGCACACCTCGATGCGCGTGCCCTGCCCGAGCGCGGCCGGCCTGATGTCGGACTTGACGCCCGCGTCCACGGTGATCTGCCAGGCATGGGCCTCGCTCGCATGCCGCGTGGTGATCTCCAGCCGCGCCACGGCACCGATCGAGGGCAGCGCCTCGCCGCGGAAGCCGAGAGTGCGGATCGCCAGCAGGTCGTCCTCGGGCAGCTTGGAGGTGGCGTGACGCTCCACCGCCAGCGCGAGATCCGTACGCGTCATGCCTTCGCCGTCGTCGGTGACCCGGATCAGGCGTCGCCCGCCGCCGTCTGTGACGACCTCGATGCGGGTCGCGCCGGCGTCGAGCGCGTTCTCCACCAGTTCCTTGACCACGCTGGCCGGACGTTCGACCACCTCGCCGGCGGCGATGCGGTTGATTACTCCGGGATCGAGCTGACGGATCGGCACTGACGGGCCCTGCTGAACGCGAAAACGTCTGGTGATTCGGACTTTAGCCCCGCCGGCGGCGGGGCGCGACCCGCACCCTGCGCTAGTCCAGTCCCGGCCGGCGACCGCGCAGCGCCTTGATGTCGCCGCGCCGCTTCTTGCCCTCCAACCGCCGCGCACGCGACGCCTTGGTCGGCTTGGTCGGACGGCGCGGCTTGGGACGCACCGATGCCTGGCGGATCAGCTCGATCAGGCGGTCGAGCGCGTCCTGGCGGTTGCGCTCCTGGGTGCGGTGCTGCTGGGCGGTGATCACCAGCACCCCCTCGCGCGTCAGCCGCCTGCCGGCAAGACCCTCCAGCCGCACGCGCACATCGGGCGGCAGGGAGGGCGAACGGCGCACGTCGAATCGCAGTTGCACCGCCGTGGACAGCTTGTTGACGTTCTGCCCGCCCGGGCCCGAGGCGCGGATGAACTCCTCCGTCAGCTCGCTCTCGTCGATGCTGATGCTGTTGGTGATGTGGATCGTGCCGGCGCTCATGACAGGTCTCGCGCCGGCGAATCCGGCGGGGCTACACCAAGATCGAATCAAATTGGATCGCGATTGTGATCCAGGGCTCTTTGAGCATGATCTTTTCCGAAAACCGGTTTCCACTTTTCGCGATCGCGCTCTAACTCTCGCCCACCAAATATTTCTTGGCCAGCACCTTGGCCTGTTCGACGGCGGGCTGGTCGAACGGATCGACGCCGAGCAGCCGCCCGGCAATGATCGTCTCCAGCATGAAATGCATGAGCAACTCGCCGAGATTCTCTTCGTCGATCGCTTCGAGCGCGATCGTGCGGACGGGACGGCCGTTGGCGGCGAAGGTCTCGACCATGGCGCGGCTCTGCGCCGCCACGAGGTCGCCCACGGCCTTGTTGCCGAAACCCGGCTCGCCCGCCTCTTCCGCGAGCTTCGCGTCGATGACCGGCCCCTCGCCCGCCGTCGGCACGGTGAGCACCGTGACGAGGGTATCGCGCGGTCCGGCGAGGAACAGCTGCTGCTGGCTGTGCTGGTCCACGGGACCGAGCGCCGGCACCGGCGTCGTGCCCTTGCCGTCCTTGCCGAGGCTCTCCGCCCAGAGTTGCACGTACCAGCGCGTGAAGCGTTCGAGCCGGTCGGCATAGGCCATCATCACGGAGACCGACTTGCCAGCCTGCGCGCCCGCCACCGCCAGCGCGGCGCCGACCGCCGCCGGCACGTCGGCGGGGGATTTCTTCGCGAGCACCGGGGCCAGCGCGCGCGCGGCTCCCGCGCGCACGGCTTCGGCGTCGAGGCCGGCCACCGCCGCGGCCAGCAGGCCGACATTGGTGAGGACGGAGTAGCGCCCGCCGACCTTGGGATCATGGTCGAGCAGCGCGACGTCGTGCGCCGTCAACAGCTCACGCAGGCCGTTGCGCTTGCCGGCCACCGCAGGTTCCGAGATGCCGAGGAACAGGCCGGGGATGTCGCGCGCGAGCCCCGCGGACTTGAGCGCGGCGAGCGCGACCGTGGTCTGCATCAGGGTTTCCGCCGTGCCGCCCGACTTGGAGATCGCGACGAAGCGCGTGTTCACCAGCGGCAGGCGCGCGAGCACGTCCAGGAAAGTCCGGGGATCGAGATTGTCGAGGAAATGGATGCGCGGTGGATCGCGCAGGGAACTCAGGCCGGGAACACCATAGCCCGCGAGCTGCGCGAGTGTCTGCCCGCCGAGGCTCGACCCGCCGGTGCCGAAGAACACGATGTCGCTGGCGTCCGCGCGCAGGTGCCTGGCCGCAGTCTCGATCGATTCGAGATCGTCTTCCTTTGCGGGCAGACGCAGCAGCGGCAGCGAGCCGTCGTCGTGGCGGGCCCGCAGCCAGCCCAGCGCCTCGTCGGTGCGGGCAAGCATTGCGTCGAACGCGCGGCGCGGGATGCCGTCGCTGCCGATCGCCTCATCCAGCGCCAGCGCGACGGACTGCAACACCGCCATTCGATGCTCCTGCGATTTCCCAAACGGTGCGGCGAGCGGCATGCCGCCGCTCGCCGCACCGTTACTTACTGCAGATTTCGCCGCGTGTCACAACCCGTCAGCGGCTTTCGGCGGCGACGGGATGCGCGGCGGGAGCCGATGCCGGTGTGACGCCGTGACCGCCGGATGCGAGCGTGGCCGAGGGACGCCCGACCATCGCCACCAGCATGCCGCTGTCGAGAAACCGCTTGGCCACGCGCTTGACGTCGGCCATCGTCACGGCCTCGATCAGGCCGTTACGCTTGACGATGTAGTCGATTCCGAGATCGTCGAGCTGAAGCTGCACGAGCTGGCTGGCGATCTTGCTCGACGTGTCGAAGCGCAGCGGGAACGAACCCTTGAGGTAGGACTTCGCCGCGGCCAGTTCCTCAGGCGTCGGGCCCGAGTCCGCCATGCGCCGGATCTCCTGCTGCATCACCTCGAGCGCCTCGTCGGCGCGATCGGAGCGGGTCGCCGTCGCCGCCACGAACAGCGCGGTGTGGTCGAGCGGAACGAGCGTCGAATAGACCGAATAGGCCAGCCCGCGCACCTCGCGCACCTCACGATAGAGCCGCGAGGAGAACGATCCGCCGCCGAGGATGTGGTTGAGCACGTAGGCCGGGATGAAGTCCGGATCGTGACGCGGGATGCCGGGTCCGCCCACCATGACCACCGACTGCGGCACGTCGAGGGAGACGCTGAGCTTCTGGCCCAGCGCTTGCGGCACCGCGTCGGGCACCTTCACGAGGTCCGCCTTGGCGGGGAGGTCGCCGAAGATGCGATCGACGATGCGTCCAGCCTGCGCGGCGTCGACGTTGCCGACGATGCCGATCTTGAGATTGTCGCGCGCGAACATGCGGCCTGCAAACCCGTGCAGATCCTCCGCCGTGAGCGCGGGCACCGAGTCCAGCGTCCCGTTAACCGGCGCCGCATAGGGATGGCCCGGATAGGCCGCGCGCCACCAATGGCGGCTGGCGAGCTCGTTGGGGTTGTTGGCGGCGCGCCGGAGGCTGGAGAGCATCTGATTGCGCACGCGCTCGACCACGGGCGCGTCGAAGCGCGGCTTGGTCAGCGCCAGCTTGAGCAGGTCGAACGCGACGTCCTGGTGCTCGGCGAGCGTGCGCAGCGAGCCCGAGATCTGGTCGCGTCCGCTCTGGAAGCTCATGCCGATGGCATAATTCTCGACGCGCTCATGGAACGCACGCGAGTCGAGATCGCCGGCGCCCTCGTCGAGCAGATCCGTCATCAGGTTGCACAGGCCCTCCTTGCCGGCGGGTACCTGCGAGGAGCCGCCGCGGAAGGCGAAGTCGATCGCGATCAGCGGAACGCTCGGCTCCTGCACCAGCCACGCCTCGATCCCGCGCGGGCTGACGACGCGCTGGATGTTGGTCGCCGCCCGCGCCGGCAGCGCGAGACCCGCTGCCAGGGCCAGAACGGCAAGGGCGCCGATCAGCGCGCGCGTGGAAACAGCCGGAATGCGTACCATCGTGCCCACCCCCGTCATGACCGCTTCTCCTTCTTCTCTTCGGCCTTCGGCCATTCCTTGACGAGATAGCCGGTCACCGACCGGCGGCTCTGCAGCCAGGTGCGCGCGGCATCCTGCACCGCCTCGGCCTTCACCGCGCGGATGCGGTCGGGCCAGGTCTTGACCTGCTCCACGGAATAGCCGGAAGCCAGCGCGGCCCCGAACCAGCGCGCCATGGTCGCCTGATTGTCCTTGGCATAGACGGCATCGGCGATCATGCGCGTCTTGGCGCGCTCGAGCTCCTGCTCGGAGACGCCGTGCTCGATCACCTCGGCGATGACGCTGTCGACGCCGGCTTCAAGCTCCGGCAGCGTCGTGTCGCCGCGCGGCGTGGCGTAGATGCTAAAGCGCGTGGCATCGACCGTGCTGCCCGAATAGCCGGCGCCGGCGTTGAGCGCGATACGCCTCTCCTCGACCAGGCGCCGATAGAGACGGCTGTTCTGTCCGTTGCCGAGGATCTGCGCCAGCACGTCGAGGGCCTCCGCCTCGCCGGGCTTGGTGTCGTGCTCGCAGGGGACGAGATAGCTGCGCTGCATGCTGGGCTGCGCGACACGGGCGTCGGCGTGCACCACGTGACGCACGGCGGCGGGCTCCGGCTCCTGCGGGCGGCGGCGCGGACCGATCTCGGCCCGGCGCGGCACCTTGCCGTAGGTCTCCTCGGCGAAGCGCTTCACCTCGTCGGCGGTCACATCACCGGCCACGACCAGGATCGCATTGTTGGGCGTGTAGAAGCGCCGATAGAAGGCGAGCGCGTCCTCGCGATTGAGCTTCTCGATCTCATGGCGCCAGCCAATCACCGGACGGCCGTAGGGGTGATTGAGATAGAGAGCGGCGGCGACCTGCTCGCCGAGCCGCGCCTCCGGACTGTTGGCGACGCGCATGTTGTACTCTTCGAGCACGACATTGCGTTCCGGCAGCACGTTCTCGTCGGTGAGCACGAGGCCGGTCATGCGGTCCGCCTCGAACTCCATCACCATCTTGAGGTGCTCGCGCGCGACGCGCTGGAAATATCCGGTGTAGTCGGCGGTGGTGAAGGCGTTCTCCTGGCCGCCGATGGTCGCCAGGACCTTGGAGAACTTGCCCGCAGGGTTCTTCTGCGTGCCCTTGAACATCAGGTGCTCGAGGAAATGCGCGATGCCCGAGACGCCGGGGGGCTCATCGGCCGAACCCACGCGGTACCAGACCATGTGGGTGACGACCGGCACCCGATGGTCGGGGAGCACCACCACTTCGAGACCGTTGCTCAGGGTAAAGTGCGAAACGTCGATGCCGGTATCGGCGTCGGCGCGCCCTGCCGGTACGAGGGCCGCGACCACGGCCAGCGCGAGCAGGCTCAACCAGGCGCGCAGGCGTCCTGCGCTTCTCAATGTCTGCATCAGCTTCCGACGACGCCCAGGCGTCCTCCCATGTGGTGTCGCACCCCGCGGTTCTCGGCAGCTCGTGTCCTCTTGTCGATGCGCATTATGCCGCGCAAACGAGGACTGACGTACCCAAAATAGGGTGCCGGACCCGAAGTTCCGGTGTGTTCGTCCTGCGAATGTTCGAATCCCTCGAACAGCCCGGCCCCGCCGGCCGGAACGGCTATTTGTCGGTGCCGTAGGACGCTTGATCGCGCGGCCCGTTCTTTTCCGCTTCCAGTACCCCCTTGGTGCCGTAGGGGTATTTCGACGACGGGGTGCGCAGACCGACGGGCGGATCGGTCAGGCTGGTCCGCGGCGGCTCGCCGGTGAACTGCACGACCTTGCCTCCGCGACCGAACACCGAGCCGAACGAGAAACCGGTGTGGCCCAGATCCGACGGCGAGAGCTGCTCGGGCATGGCGCCCTGGACGCCGGGCGCCTCGCCCGCAACGCCACGACGGGCCTGACCGGTCGCGCCCCGCAGCTGGCTCGGGGTCAGCTGGCGCATATCGTCTTCTTCGCTCTGCGCCGTCGCCTTCTGGCGCTTGCGCGCCTGCTTGCGCTGCGCGATGTCGGGGTCCTTCGGCCAGGCCGGATCGTTGGTGATCGCCCCAGTGGTCTGCGGCGGAGGCAGGTCGCGGGTCGGCGGCACCACCAGCGGCGAACGCTCGTGGTAATCGATGCCCTCCTCACCGTCGCGCTTGAGGCCGAGCCCGTTCAGGATGCCGCGCAGGATCTTGTTGTCGATCGTGTCCCACTTGTCCTCGTCGTCCTCGGCGAGCGCCGGACGCACGGTGTGACCGAACACGATGGTCAGAGCGACTGCAGCGGCGAAGATTGCGCGCAGCCATTTGCCGTCCTGCCAGATCGATGCGGGCATGCGCCTGAACCTTTTGAGTCTGAACCGGCCGGTATTTGTCGCGCCCCGGCGACGTTTTTTGACGAAAAATCAGGGCGCTTTTGCGGCGTCCCTGGTAACCAGGGAATCATACAGAACACCCGCCACCCCCGCAACGATGGCCACGTCCGCAAGGTTAAACACGTACCAGTTGAAGCGGAACGTCTGGGTCGTGATGTGGAACAGCACGAAATCCACCACCGCGCCATGCACCGCCCGGTCGATGGCATTTCCGACGGCGCCCCCGATGATCAGGCCGAGCGCGACCGCCGTCAGCTTCGAGCCCGCCCGCGCCAGCCACATCCACAGGAACACCACGGCTCCAGCCTTGATGGCGAACAGCAGCCAGGCGCCGAGCCGGCCGTCCTGGGGAAACAGCCCGTAGCTGATGCCGGTGTTCCAGGCCATCACCAGGTCGATGAACGGTCCGAGGGTGACGGGGCTGCGCGCCGGCAGGTCGAACACGAACAGCAGCCAGAGCTTGCTCGCCTGATCGGCGAGCACGGCCAGCGCCGCGACAACGAGCCCCAGTGCCGTCGCGGGTCCGTACAGCAGGGGGGCGGACGAGCGGCTCGCGCTCATTCCGCCGCCCTTCGCACGGCTTCCCACTCGCGCAGCGCCTTGGCGTCGCGCGGGGTCACGTCCGGAAACTGCGGATCGGTGCCCACCGACGGAGAGATCTTCCAGGAGCGCGCGCACTTCCTGCCCTCGGCGAGCTTGGGCACGACCGCGACGCCAGCGACGTCGGGCAGGCGGAATGCATCGTCCGGGCCGGTATCCTCCACCAGCGTCGCCGCCGAGGTGATGCAGATCTCGGCGAAGTCCACGTCGACGATCGCCGCGAACAGGTCCTTGTCCGTCACGAAGACGATCGGCGCCGCCTCGAGCGAAGAGCCGATGCGCTTCTGCGCGCGCTCGAGCTCGAGCGCGCCGGTGACGACGCGCCGCACCGCGCGCACCTTGCGCCACTTGTCGGCGAGCGCGGCGTCGCGCCAGTCCGCGGGCACGGCGGGGAACGGCTCGAGATGCACCGAGGTCGCCTTGGGATCGCGTGCGAGCCACGCCTCTTCGGCGGTGAACGGCAGCATCGGCGCGAGCCACGTCACCGTGCAGTGGAACAGGCGGTCGAGCACGGTCAGGCAGGCCTTGCGCGTCACCGACGAGATCGGATCGCAGTAGAGCGCGTCCTTGCGGATGTCGAAATAGAACGCCGACAGGTCGACGGTCATGAACGCATTGAGCGCCGCGAAGATGCGCTTGTAGTCGAAGTCCCGGTAGTGCTGGCGGATCGCGGCGTCGAGCTCGGAGAGCCGATGCAGCATCAGCCGCTCGAGCTCGGGCATCTTGCGCACGTCGACCCGGTCCTCGGGATGGAAATGCGCGAGGTTGCCGAGCATCCAGCGCAGCGTGTTGCGCAGCTTACGGTAGGTCTCGACCGTCGTCTTGAGGATCTCGGGTCCGATGCGCAGGTCGTCGGCGTAGTCCGATGCGCACACCCACATGCGCAGGATGTCCGCGCCCGACTGCTTGATGACGTCCTGCGGCGCAACCACGTTGCCGAGCGACTTCGACATCTTGCGCCCGTGCTCGTCGAGCACGAAGCCGTGGGTGAGCACCACGTCGTAGGGCGCCTGCCCGCGGGTGCCGCAGCTCTCGATCAGCGAGGAATGGAACCAGCCGCGGTGCTGGTCCGAGCCTTCGAGGTACATGACGACGTCGTCGCCGCCGTCCTTTTTTCGCCGCGTCTTGAGGTCCTCGCGCACCTCGAGCGTGAAGGCGTGGGTGGAGCCCGAATCGAACCAGACGTCGAGGATGTCGTCGACCTTCCGCCACGCCTCGTTGGCGAGGCGTCCGAGGAAGCGCTCGCGCGCGCCCTCCTTGTACCAGGCGTCGGCGCCCTCCTGTTCGAAGGCCTCGACGATGCGCTGGTTGACCTCGGGGTCCTGCAGGATCTCGACCGAGCCGTCGCCCGTCTCGCGCACGAACACCGTGATCGGCACGCCCCAGGCGCGCTGGCGCGAGATCACCCAGTCGGGCTTGCTCTCGATCATGCCGGTGATGCGGTTCTCGCCCTGCTCGGGCACCCAGCGCGTGACCTTGATGGCGGCGAGCGCGCGCGCGCGCAGCGTGTCGGTCTTGCCGGCGCCGCCGCCGATCGGCTCGTCCATGGCGATGAACCACTGCGGCGTGTTGCGGTAGATCACCGGCTTCTTCGAGCGCCAGGAATGCGGATACTGGTGCTTGAGGCGCCCGCGCGCGATGATCATCTTGGCCTCGACCAGCGCCTTGATCACCGCCTCGTTGGCATCGCCCTTCTCGCCCTTGTCGTTGAGCACGCGCTTGCCGGTGAAGCCCGGCGCCTGCGCTGTGAACGCGCCGTTCTCGTCGACCGTATAGGGGATCGCGGTGGCGATGCCGCGCGCGGCGAGCTGGCGCGCGTTCGCCGTCCAGATGTCGAAGTCGTCGCGGCCGTGCCCGGGCGCGGTGTGCACGAAGCCGGTGCCGGTATCGTCGGTGACGTGATCGCCGTCGAGCAGCGGCACGCCGAAGCCGTAGCCGTCGATCGTGCCGCGCAACGGATGCGCGCAGACGAGGCTTGCCAGCGTCTCGCCGCTCACGGCGCTGCGGCGCTCGTAGGCGAGCACGCGCGCCTGCTTCATCACGTCGAGCGCAAGCGGATCAGCGAGGATGAACTTGTCGCCGACGTTGGCCCAGTTCTCCATGGGCGCGTCCCTGACCTCGTAGAGGCCGTAGGAAATCTTCGAGGAGAAGCTGATCGCGCGGTTGCCCGGCAGCGTCCACGGCGTCGTCGTCCAGATCACCACCGAGGCGCCGGCAAGCTCCCGCGGCCCGCCGACCACCGGGAACTTCACCCACACCGTGTCGCTGGTGTAGTCCTCGTACTCGACCTCGGCTTCGGCGAGCGCGGTCTTCTCCACGACCGACCACATCACCGGCTTGGAGCCGCGATAGAGCGTGCCGTTGGCGGCGAACTTCATCAGCTCGCGCGCGATCTGCGCCTCGGCCGCAAAATCCATGGTGGTGTAGGGGTGATCCCAGTCGCCCTCGACGCCCAGGCGCTTGAACTCCTCGCGCTGCACGTCGATCCAGTGCTGCGCGAAGGCGCGGCATTCGCGCCGGAACTCGACCACCGGCACGGCGTCCTTGTTCTTGCCCTTGGCGCGGTACTCCTCCTCGATCTTCCACTCGATCGGCAGGCCGTGGCAGTCCCAGCCCGGCACGTAGTTCGAATCGTAGCCCAGCATCTGCTGGCTGCGCGTAACCACGTCCTTGAGGATCTTGTTGAGCGCGTGGCCGATGTGGATGTTGCCGTTCGCGTAGGGCGGCCCGTCGTGCAGGATGAACCTGGGCTTGCCCTTGGCATGCGAGCGCAACCGACCGTAAAGGCCGAGCTTGGCCCAGTGCGCCAGCAATTCCGGCTCCTTCTGAGGCAGGCCGGCCCGCATCGGGAAATCCGTCTGCGGCAGGAACAGGGTCTTGGAGTAGTCGCGCTCGTCCGTCATGGCGGGCTGTGTAGCAGGGGGGCGCGGCGAGGCAAAGGCCGCCGTCGCCGGCCATGGGCCGAAAAGCACCTGTTAAGCATCTGAAATGGCGCGCCAATCGAGGCGCCCGCGAGGACGTGGGGTCAGGGCGCGCGGAGCGGTGGAAAGGCTTCGCCCGAGGCCGCGATCATCGCCCGCGCGGTGCGCGCGTCCGCGTTCATGCGCGCAACCAGCGCCTCGATGGACGCAAACTTCTCCTCCGGCCGGATCCAGCCGACGAAGGCGACGTCGATCGTCTTGCTGTAGAGGTCGCCTGCGAAGTCGAACAGGAAGATCTCGAGCAACGGCGCGCCGTTGTCGAAGGTCGGGCGGCGTCCGAAGCTCGCCACCCCGCCGTAGCGGCGGCCCTCGACCGCGACCTTCACCGCGTAAATGCCGTGACGCAGGCCGCAGCCCGGATCGAGCCGCAGGTTCGCGGTGGGGAAGCCGAGTTCGCGCCCGCGCTTCTCGCCGTGGATGACCTCGCCGGAGACGAACCACGGATAGCCGAGCAGCGCGGCGGCATCGGCGACGTCGCCGGCGGCGAGCGCGGCACGGATGGCGCCCGACGAGAAGCGCCGGGCCGCGTCCTTGACCTCGGGCACGATCTCGACGGCGAAGCCGCGCCGGCGTCCCTCGTCGGCGAGGAACTGGGGCGAGCCGCCGCGGCCCTTGCCGAAATGGAAGTCGAAGCCGACCACCGCGCCCGAAATCTTCAGCCAGTCGCACAGGATGCGGCCGACGAACTCCTCCGCCGGGAGCTGGGCGAGCGCATCGTCGAACGTCACCACGACGGCGCCGTCGAGATCGGTCGCCGCCAGCAGCCGCAGCTTGGCGCGCTCATCGCTCAGGCGGAAGATCGGCTCGTCCGGGCGGAAGAAGGCACGCGGATGCGGCTCGAAGGTCAGCACCGCCGCCGGCTTGCCGAGCCGCCGCGCAAGCCGCACCGCCTGATCGATGACGGCGCGATGGCCCTGGTGCACGCCCTCGAAATTGCCGATCGCGACGACCGCGCCGGTCAGCGCGCCTGCCGGCTGCGCATCACGCGCGCCGCCGCGGACGACGGTGAAGGTTCGGGCAGCGGTGGGCATGATCGTATGGCGCCGGTTATGGTTGATGGCAGGTATCCGCCGAGCGGGATTCTCGTCAAGCTCGCCGAAGGGCACAAATCGCCCGGGTGGTTACCGGATTTCGCGGACCGTACACGGCTTCGTGTCCGCCCTCACAATCCCGCCACGCTTTCGTCTCCGAAATTGTCCGCGAACGACATGCGGCGGAAATACTGCGAGCGTAACCCCTCGCGACGCAACGGGTGATGCAGAATTGTGCAAATAACCCGCTGCGCCCGCTTAACGCCGGATTCAACCAGTCCTGCTAGATCGACCCGCAACGGGAGTGCGCAATGACAGTGAATGTGTCTGTTCCAGTGCTCGTGGTGCATGACTATCCGACCATCGGATCAATCGTGACGAACGTGCTGCGGCAGATCGGCTTCGAGCACATCGACGGCGCCGGCAACGGCCGCAACGCGTTGCGCAAGCTGCGCGACAAGGCTTACGGCCTCGTGATCTCCGACGATTCGATCGCGCCCATGAGCGGCGAGGAACTGTTGCACGCGATCCGATCGCAGCCGGAGATCGCCGAAACGCCCTTCCTCCTGCTGACCTCGCCGAGCAGGCTCGCCGCAGCCGCCGGCCGCGCCGACGTGCTGGCCAAGCCGTTCAACGCGCGCACGCTGCAAAGCCACATTGCCGCGGTGATGCAGGGCTGACCACTACCAGTTCAGTCTGCGGGTGACCGCGGTGGGCTCGACCCCCTCGCGCGCAAACACCTTTGCCAGCAGCCGGGCATCCGGCGCATCGCGGTCGCCGAATTCCTCGGCATGGATGCCCGCCGTCACGAACAGGCTGTCGATCCCGAACAGCGCCGCTCCCTTCATGTCGGTGCGGATGGAATCGCCGATGGCGATGACGCGTTCGCGCGGCGCGGCGCGGCCGCGCGCGGCCGCCGCCTGCCTGAGCGCCTCCTCGTAGATCGGCGCATGCGGCTTGCCGGCGAAAAGAACCTCGCCGCCCATCGTATGGTAGAGGTCCGCAAGCGCGCCGGCACAGTAGATCAGGTCGGTGCCGCGCTCCACGACGAGGTCGGGGTTGGCGCATAGCAGGAAGAGGCCGCGCGCCAACGCCTTTCCGAACAGCTCGCGATAGCCGTCCGGGGTCTCGTTGTCGTCGTGGAACAGCCCGGTGCAGACGATGTAGTCGGCGTGCTCGAGGTCCGTGAATTCCAGGCTCAGCCCGTCGAACAATGGCCGGTCGCGCTCCGGACCGATCCAGAACACCTTCTGGCCGGGGCGCGCGGCGATCACGCCGCGGGTGACGTCGCCCGACGAGACGATGGCGTCGTAGGCATGCTCCGGCACGTGCATGCGGTCGAGCTGGCGCTTGACCACATGGCTGGGGCGAGGCGCGTTGGTGATGAGGACGGCCGCTCCCCCGCGTGCGCGAAAGCGCGAGAGCGCGTCATGCGCTTCCGGGGAGGCGACCAGGCTGTTGTGAACGACGCCCCAGACGTCGCAGAGCACCACGTCGTAGCGCTCCGCCATGGGACCGAAATGATCGATGAAGGTCGGTGCGGACATGCGCCCAAGAACGCGAGCGCGGCGCGCTCGTCAAGCGCCGCCGACTTGCTGCGAGAACGAAGCGAATTTCTCAACTACGACACCAACGCAACGTGTCATTGCTGGCGCGAGACCACGCGCGCAATGCGCGCCAGCGCCGAACTCATCACAGGCTGGGGCGGGGCCGCCGCGGAAGCCGGTGCGGCGGGCTCGGGCGCCGCGGCGCCCGGATCGACCGCGCCATCGTCCTTGTCGGCGCCCTTGCCGTTCTCCGGCTTCACCGGACGCGGCGGCGAGAACAGATTGCCCTGACCGAACTTGAGATCGAAGTCGAGCAGGTCGACCACGGTCTCCTCGGTCTCGATCTTCTCGGCGATGAGCTCGATGCCATTGCGCGACAGCAAGCCCGCCATGTCGGCCGGATGGATGTCCGCAGCCGCCTGGAAGTTGCGGTCCAGCAGCACCGATGCGGCCACTTTGAGGAATCCGCACTTGCGGTCGGCCAGGTCGCGCGCGTCGAAGCGCAGATCGGGGACATGGTCCACCGCGAGGCGGAAGCCGAGATCGGTCAGGCGGGCGAGGTGTTCGTTCTCCTGCGCCCCCGCCATGCGAAGGACATTGTAGGGCACCTCGAACATCAGCACCGGCGCCAGCACACGGTTGGCCTCGGCGAGGTCGCCGATCTGCGCGAACAGGTCGCGGTCGGCGAGGGTGGCGGCGGACAGGTTGCAGAACACGCCGACGTCGCGGTTCTTCGTGCGCAGCCGGCGCAGCACGCGCACGCAGCGCCCGACCATCAGGTAATCGAGGCTTGGCAGGAGTCCGGCCGCCTCGGCATGCGGCAGGAAATCCGCCGCGGCCACGACCTGATCGTCCGGCAGGCGCAGCCGCGCCAGTGCCTCATAGTAGCGCACCTTGCGCTGCGGCAGCGTGACGATGGGCTGCAGATAAATCTCGACGCGGTTGTCGCCGAGCGCTTCGCGGATCAGGCCGGAGATCGCATCGGCCGTCATGCCGCGGAACGGACCCGCGACGCCTTCGGGCGGGCGCAGCGACGGCGCCACGGACGCGGGCTCATCGCTGTCCTGGGATAAAGTCTCCTTCTTCGCGGTTGCCGCATCCGGCGGCGGGCTCGCGTCCGGCACCAGCGGGGCCGACGGCCGCGGCTGCATGGCGTGCGCAGCGGCAACGACGGCCGGCGGGCGGCTGGCCAGCGTGCGCAGCGTCGCCTCATGCGCCGCGACGGTCTGCGCGAGCTGCTTGAGCAGCGCGCCGAGCTCGCCCAGCTCGGCCTGCAGGGGCTGGCTGACGGCAATGGCCTTTTGCACAGCCGCCCCGCTGCTCGTCTCGAGCCCGGCGAGGCGGCGGCCCTGCTCGCCGACCTGGCGCGCGAGGTCGGCAGTGCCGCGCGACAGGTCGCCGAGCTGCGCCGACAGCTCCGACTGGTAGCGCGTGCGGGTGGAGACGGAGTGATAGACGGCAAGCCCGGTCAGCGCCGCCAGCGCCACCACCGCGGCTTCCGCGCCGGTCAGCCCGAATGCGAGATAAAGCACCGCGCCGAACGAGCCGGCGATCAACAGCATGCAGATCGCAACGAACAGCGCGCTCACGCGTATCATTGCACCCTCCGCAGACCGCAACGCGGCCCGCCCCCCGAGCAGCCGCCCCCGCCAGGCCGATTCGCTGCGTCGACGCTTACTGTCGGCGAGAGCGCCGCACGACGCAAGCGACAGTTTGCGCAGAGCCAGCCGGCATTGCCGCTCCCGACTATCCCGGCCGGTCGGTCGGCAAGGCCTCGCCGCTCGCCCGCGCCTCGCCGCGCACGTCCGCGACGATCGCACCGTCGATCAGCTCCACGCGGCGATCGCTGCGCGCCGCGAATCCCATGTGGTGGGTCACGGCCACCACGGTCTTGTTCCAGCGATCGACGAGTTCGCGCAGAACCGCGAACACCTGCTCGCTCGATCGCGTGTCGAGCGAGCCCGTCGGCTCGTCGGCGAGGATCACGGCGGGTTCGTTCGCAAGCGCGCGCGCCACCGCGACACGCTGGCGCTGCCCGCCCGAAAGCTGGTCGGGGCGCTTGCCGAGGTGGTCGGCCAGGCCGAGCGCCGCCAGCAACTCGCCGGCGCGCGCATGCATCTGCGGACGCGACAGCCGGCCGAGCGCCCGCATCGGCAGCATCACGTTCTCCACGATGGTGAACTCGGGCAGCAGGAAGTGAAACTGGAAGATGAAGCCGAGCGTCGCCAGCCGCATCCGCGCGCGCTCCTCCTCGTCCATGCCGCTGGTCGGCACGCCCGAGATCAGCACCTCGCCCGAGGTGGGCACGTCGAGCAGCCCGAGCAGATAGAGCAGCGAGGACTTGCCCGAGCCGGAAGGGCCGGTGATCGCGACGAACTCGCCCTGGCCGATCGTCAGGTCGATATCGTGCACCAGCGTCGTCGGCACGATGCCGGGGAGGATGCGCGTCACGCCGCGTGCCTCGATCAGGGGGCTTGCGGCGGACATGGCGGGGGTTGGTCCGGCCATGCTCACGTCGCGCCCCGGATGATCTCGACCGGATGCACGCTCGCCGCCTTGCGCGCGGGCAGGTAGCCCGCCGCGATCGAGGAGCCGACCGCGGCGACGACCGCAATCAGGTAGTGCGTCGCGGCATACGAGACCGGCAGATGAGTGGCGTCCATGAACGGGCTCTTGATCTCGATCGAGCCGACGCCGCGCGACATCAGATAGCCGATCAACACGCCGGCACAGCCGCCGAGGAGCCCGATGATCAGCGCCTCGCTCACGAAGATGCGGCGGATCGTGCGCTCCCGCAGGCCGAGCGACTTCATGATCGCGATGTCGCGTGCCTTCTCGTGGGTGATCGTCGAAATGATGTTGTAGGTGCCGAAACTCGCCACCAACAGGATGGCGCCGATCACCGTGTACATGATGAGGTTTCGCACCAGGAACGCGCTGAGCAGTTCCTCGTGGGCTTCCTGCCACGCCACCGATTTGTACGCGATCTCACGCTCGACCCGGTCGGACACGTCCTTGGCCGCCATCGGATCGGCAAGCCGGACCCTGATCTCGTTCACGAGCCCGGTCTGCTGCGACAGGATCTGTCCCGTCTTCATCAGGACATAGGCCGTCGTTTCGTCGACCTGACGGATGCCGGCATGGAAGATGCCGACCACCTGGGCGCTCAGGTGCGCGCCCTCGCTCGACTGCAGCGTGAGATTGGCTCCGACCTTGGCGCCGATCTTCTCCGCCAGCCGGTCGCCGAGAATGATGGCGTTGGTGGCGACATAGAGCGACGACAGCCGTCCGACGCGCATCTGCTCGGGCAGCTCCGACACGTCCTGCTCCCGGCGCGGATCGATGCCGATGACGCTGGCCGAGACGTCGCGCGAGGCATAGCGGATGATCGCCTGCGTCTTGACCGACGGCGCGATGCCGCCAGGCACCCAGGCCTCGAGCGCGGCGATGATCGCCAGCGGGTTCTTGATTCCGCGCCGGCGCTCCTCCGGCCGCAGGCCGTGGAACTCGGCCGCCGCGAAAGAATTCTCGGCCGGCTGCGCCGGCGGATTGCGCTGCTCGTCGGTGACCATGATATGCGGCAGCGAGTCGACGAGCTGCCGGATGAAATCCTCCTGCGAACCGACCATCAGCGCGGTGAGCATGATCGACATCCCGACGCCGATCGCGATGCCCGCGACGGCGACCAGCGTCTGCCGGGCCCGCGCGCGCACATGGGTGAGCGCGATGTCGGACACGAGGTTCATGACGGCGGCGCCTTGATGCTCACGCGCACGCGCTGGCCGTCCTTGATCGAGGTCGGGGCCGGCGATGCGACGACATCGCCCACGCGCAGGCCGTCGATGATCTCGACGGCGCGCGTGCCGCGGATGCCGACGGCAACGGTACGGCGGCGTGCAATGCCGGCATCGATCACGAACACCGCATCGCCCTGCAGAGCGTCGGCCGGGATCAGCAGCGCATCCGCCTTCTCGCGCGTGATGATGTTGGCCTCCAGGCTCATGCCGGGCTTGAGCGGCGTGTCGTCCGGCAGGGCCATGCGGATGCGATAGGTCTTGGTGAGCGGATCGCCCATCGGCGTGATCTCACTGACCGTGCCGGTGAGACCGCCGCCCGGAAACGCGTCCGTGCGGAACAGCACCGGCTGCCCGACCTTGACGCGCGGGATGTCCTCCTCGTTGACCTCGGCGACGACACGCAGCGGCTTGGGCACGCCGACGCGGAACAGGACCTGGCCGACCTCGGCGATCTCGCCGATCTCCCCGTCGCGCCGCAGCACCACGCCGTCCATCGGCGAGGTGATGACGTAATCGTTGATGCGCTCGAGCTGCACCGCGATCAGCGCCTGGATCTGGCGCAGGTCCATGGACGAGCGTTCGAGCGCCTGCGTCGAGGCCGCGCCGCGCCCGGCGAGCTCGGTCACGCGCGAGGATTCGCGCTTGAGGAACTCCTCTCGCGCGCGCAGCTCATCGAGCTGCGCCCTCACCTCGCGATCGTCGAGCCGCACCAGCACATCGCCCTTGGCGACCTGCTTGCCCTCGCAGTCGCAGATCTCGACGATGCGGTCGCGGATCAGGCTCGCGACCTTGGCCCAGCGCACGGGCTCGACCGATCCGGTGGCGTAGACGATCTCCACCGCGGTGCCGCGATAGGGCGCGACCGCGGTCACCTCTTTTCCGCGACCGATGAGCCACCACGCGGCGACAGCGGCAAGGCCGAGCAGGACCACCGCCCAGCCCCAACGCGCGCGGCGTCGCAGGCTCAAGCCCGGCTTGACGTCCACAGTCTTGACGTCCTGTTTCATGTCTCTGAGGAAACCCGCGGCCGGAGCGAAGGCGCGCCAAGACCCATCTCGGACCCGCTCATGTCCGTTCACCCGCGCGGGACATATGCCCCGGCGCCCGCCTTGCCAACACTAGCGGCGTTCCCGACGCGAAAATTGATCGACCGCAAGAGGTTCGCTCAGGCGACGGCGCGGATGATGCGGCCGACGGTCGCGAAGATCTCCTCGATCTGCGCCTCGCTGGCGATCAGCGGCGGCGACAGAGCGAGGGTGTCGCCGGTCACGCGGATGATCATGTTTTCCTCGTGGAACGCCTTCTCCATCGCGGCATAGGCGCGCGCGCCAGGCTTGTCGGGGAGCGAGGCGAGATCGATGCCGGCGGCAAGCCCTACCGCCCGGATGTCGAGCACGTTGGGCAGACCCTTGAGACTCATCGCCGCATCGGCGAACACAGGCTCGAGCTTGCGGGCGCGCGCGAACAGATCTTCCTCGCGATAAAGGTCGAGCGTCGCCAGCGCGGCGGCGCAGGCGAGCGGATGCGCCGAATAAGTGTAGCCGTGAAACAGCTCGATCGCCTGCGCGGGTCCGCGCATGAACGCATCGTAGATGGATTTCCTCACCACCACGCCGCCCATCGGCACGGTGCCGGAATTGATGCCCTTGGCGAACGTGATCATGTCGGGCACGACGCCGTAGCGCTCGGCGGCGAAGGCATGGCCCAGCCGCCCGAAGGCCGTGATCACCTCGTCGAAGATCAGCAGGATGCCGTGCTTGTCGCAGATCGCGCGCAGCCGCTGCAGGTAGCCCTTTGGCGCGGCGAGCACGCCGGTCGAGCCCGCCATCGGCTCGACGATGACCGCGGCGATGGTGGAGGCGTCGTGCAGCGCGACGATGCGCTCGAGGTCGTCGGCAAGATGCGCGCCCCAGTCCGGCTCGCCGCGGCAGAACGCCTGCTGCGCGCGGTCGTAGGTTGTCGGCAGGTGATCGACGCCGGCGAGCAGCGTGCCGAAATGCTTGCGGTTGTTGACGATGCCGCCGACCGAGATGCCGCCGAAGCCGACGCCGTGATAGCCGCGCTCGCGGCCGATCAGGCGCGTGCGCGTCCCCTCGCCGCGGACGTTGTGGCAGGCGAGCGCGATCTTGAGCGCGGTATCGACCGCCTCGGAGCCGGAGTTGCAGAAGAACACATGGTCGAGATCGGCCGGCGCAAGCGCGGCGACGCGGCTCGCCAGCTCGAACGCGGCGGGGTGCGAGAACTGAAACCCGGGTGAATAGTCGAGCTCGGCGGCCTGGCGCTGGATGGCGGCCACGATCGGATCGCGGTTGTGGCCGGCGTTGCAGCACCACAGGCCGGACGAGCTGTCGATGAGGCGGCGTCCGTCCACGGTTTCGTAGTGCATGTCCTTGGCGCGCGCGAGGAGGCGCGGGGCCGCCTTGAAGGCGCGGTTGGGCGTGAACGGCAGCCAGAAGGCTTCGAGGTCGTTGGGGACGGCGGCTGATCGCGTGGCCACGGCGGCGCTCCTGAACTGAGGTCAATGTCTTGCCCGGCGGCGGGCAGTAACCACCGAGTCCATGGGCGAGTCGAGGGGTCACGGCCGGCTTGCTGTCGCAAATCGCGGCTGGTACCACCCTGCAATGTCCGACACACCCGACAAAGCCGGCAAATCCAACAGGCTCAAGGCGCGGCTGCCGCGCGGGCTCGCCGACCGAGCCCCCGCCGAGATCGCGGCCACCCGCGCGATGATCGACAACATCCGCGCGGTCTACGAGCTCTACGGCTTCGAGCCGGTGGAGACGCCGGCGATCGAATATACGGATGCGCTCGGCAAGTTCCTGCCCGACCAGGACCGTCCGAACGAGGGCGTGTTCTCGTTCCAGGACGACGACGAACAGTGGCTGTCGCTGCGCTACGATCTCACCGCGCCGCTCGCGCGTTACGTCGCCGAGAACTTCGACGCGCTGGCCAAGCCGTATCGCTCCTATCGCTACGGCTGGGTGTTCCGCAACGAGAAGCCGGGTCCCGGCCGCTATCGCCAGTTCATGCAGTTCGACGCCGACACGGTCGGCAGCGGCGCGATGGCCGCCGATGCCGAGATGTGCATGATGGCGGCCGACACCATGGAGAAGCTCGGTGTGCCGCGCGGCTCCTACGTGGTGAAGATCAACAACCGCAAGGTGCTCGACGGCGTGCTCGAGTCGATCGGGCTCGCCGGCGAGGACAATGCGGGCAAGCGGCTGATTGCGCTGCGCGCCATCGACAAGCTCGACCGCCTCGGCCCGGAGGGCGTGCGCGCGCTGCTCGGCGATGGGCGCAAGGACGAGAGCGGCGATTTCACCAAGGGAGCCGGCCTCGACGGATCCGCCATCGACCGCGTGCTCGCGTTCACCGCCGCCAAGGGCGACAGCGCGGCATCGACGCTCAAGAACCTGCGCGCCGTCGTGAGCACATCGCAGGAGGGAATCGACGGCGTCGAGGAACTCACGCAGATCGGCGCGCTGATCGAGGCCTCGGGCTACGACGACGGTCGCGTCGTGATCGATCCGTCCGTCGTGCGCGGGCTCGAGTACTACACCGGCCCGGTCTACGAGGTGGAGCTCTTGCTCGACACCAAGGACGAGCACGACCGGCCCGTGCGCTTCGGCTCGGTCGGCGGCGGCGGACGCTACGACGGCCTCGTCTCGCGCTTCCGCAACGAGCCGGTGCCGGCGACGGGCTTTTCCATCGGCGTGTCGCGCCTGCTCGCCGCGCTCACGCTGCTCGGCAAGATCGAGACGAAGCCCGAGCCCGGCCCCGTGGTCGTCACGGTTTTCGACAAGGACCGCATTGCCGACTACCAGCGCATGGTCGCGACCCTGCGCGCGCAGAACATCCGCGCCGAGCTCTACCTCGGTGCCGGCAAGTTCGGCCCGCAGATGAAATACGCCGACCGCCGCAACGCGCCGTGCGTCGTCATCCAGGGCTCCGACGAGAAGGCCAAGGGCGAGGTCACCGTGAAGGACCTCATCGTCGGCGCCGAGCTCGCCAAGCTCGAGAAGGGCCGCGAGGAGCACCTGCAGAAACAGGCGCAGGCCCAGACCACCGTGGCCGAGGACAGGCTGGTCGAGGCCGTGCGCGAGGTGCTGGCGCGCCACGCGATCCGCTGGAGCTAGCGGGGCTCAGCGGCCGAGGCGCCCACGGCGGGTGTGATTGCCGCGAAACGTGGATCAGCGGCGAAGCCGCGCGCGGAAAACGGCCCATCACTGCATGACCCAGGCGTAGCGCACGAGCACCGCCGCGGCGGCGATGGACACCACGAAGAGCCCCAAGCCGACCGGCGAGCCCCAGCCGTACCAGGACATGGCCTTCTCCGCGGCGGGATCGAATTTCCGTTCGTCCGACATGATCGCTACTCCTGTGCACTGTGGTGATGCTGCCGCGCGCAGGCGGCCTGGATGTCGCGCCACACCTCGCGCGGGCCCCAGCCCTCCTCGGTGATGCGGCGCACGAGGTCGTCGACGAAGGCGCGCTCGGCCCTGGCGAGCGCAAGGCGGTACTCGGACTCGACGGCGAACAGCGGCGGAAATTTCTGGCCGGCGAGCGCAGGCGGCACGTTGTGTTCGCCGGCGACCACCGCGAAGTCCTGGGCGGCGAGTGCCGCGAGCTGCGCCTCCATGTGCGCGACGGCGCCGGCAAGGTGCAGCGCGCGCTGGCGCAGCAGCGTGACGGCCTCCTCCGGCGCGAGCACCGGCAGCAGACAGAGCGCGGCCTCGAACTGCGGGTATTCCTTCGCCGGCTCGCGCAGGAGATCGCGCATCCAGTGGCGCAGTTCGTCGAGGCCCGCCTCGGTCAGGCGATAGACCGTGCGCTCGGGCCGCCTGCCCTCCCGCGAGGTCTCGGCGGCGGCGATCAGCCCGCGCGCCAGCAATTGCTCGATCACGGTGTAGAGCGAGCCGTAGCGCAGCTTGATGCTGTCTTCCTTGCGCCGCTCCTTGAGCGTTGCGGCCATCTCGTAGGGATGCATGGGGCGCTCGAACAACAGCGCCAGCACGGCGAGAGCGAGAGGATTGCTCGGTCGCATATATCCGTATCCGTATATACGTGTACGGATATTATTCTTCTCCCATCGGCTACGCAAGCTGCCTTGACGGATCCATCATAAGATATATCTTACGACATGTTTAGACTGACACATGGAGACCACCAATGTATGGATGTCACGGACCCGCAGGCCATGAGCGCTGGGCGGCGGCACGATGGGGACGGCGCGGCTTCGGCGGACGCTGGTCTGGCCGGCACGGCATGGGCGGGGGCGATCTGCCCCGGCTGGGGCGAGTCGTCGGCAGCGCCGACCTGCAGCTCATCGCCCTCGCGCTGATCGCCGAGCAACCGCGCCACGGCTACGAGATCATCAAGGTGCTGGAGGAGAAGACCGACGGCGCCTACAGCCCGAGCCCGGGCATGGTCTATCCGACGCTGACGTTCCTCGAAGAGTCGGACTACGTGAGCGCGCAGGCGGAAGGCGCCAAGACGCTCTACAGCATCACCGATGCCGGGCGCGCCCATCTCGAGAAGAACCGCGCGCACGTGGACGCCCTGCTCGAACGGCTGGTGGCCCTCGGCCAGAAGGTCGCCCAGATGCGACGGCGCTACGAGAGCGAGGAGCACGACGATGCACTGCCGCGCTCGATCCGCGGAGCCTTCATGGACCTGAGCGAGGCAGTGCGTGAGGTGCTGACGAAGGACAAGGATGCCAAGGCGCGGGTGATCGCCGCGATCGACCGCGCGATCGACGACCTGCGCAAGGAGTGAGCAGTCGACGCCGGCGGCAAGCGAAGCCCGTCAGGGCTTCGCGTCCGCCTTGCCCTCGCCCGGCAGGAACACCGCGAACGGCCGCTTGATCGAACCGCTGCAGGTGCGCGTATAGCTGCGGCCGCCATGCTGCCAGGTCTGCGTGCCGGAGAGCTGGGCGCTGCGGCGCACGAACGTGCCGCTGTAGCTCGCCTGATAGCTGTCGTCCTCGCCGGTCCAGTCGCCCTTCAAGGTCAGCTTCTCGCCATCGAGCGTGCCGGTGCCCTGCTCGAACGACATCTCCTGCCGCTCGCGCACGACGTGGATGTAGCGCGCGTCGCTGCCCTTGATCTTGACCTCGATCGCTTCACGCGAGGCCTTCTCGAAGAACGGCAGCTTCGCGCAGACGAGGGTGCCGCGATAGATCGCGTCGCGCACCTTGGGCGCGGTCTGCGCCGACGCGACGCCTCCGCCCACCGCGAGCGCGACGGCGCCCGCCAGCACCAGCCAAGCTGCCCGCGTCACGGTCTCCTCCCCTGCGCCGCGCCTGTCAGGTTCCGGGCGCGACAACGCCGGCGCAAGGCCGGCGGTCATTCCAGGCGACAGCTCACGCTCGGCAAAACCTCACAGCCCCGCTCGCGCGGGCCTCAGGTCGTCTCGATGATCCATCCTCCGGCGGCTATGCCAGAGCAGGATGTCCGCAACTGCCGGCCGCAGACGCCGCGCTAATGCACGGCGGCGGTCTCGGTCTTCAGTCGCCTGATCTCATCCTTGATGTGCAGCTTGCGGCGCTTGAGTTCCGCCAATTGCAGATCGTCGACCGAGGGGTGCCGCAGCGCCTGCTCGATCTCGTTCTTCAGGTCGGCGTGCTGTTGCTCGAGGTGTGCAAGATGCGACTGGATGGACATCGGGGTCGGTCCTCCTGTGCCATATCGCCTGACGGACAAAGTGTGCCACGGACCGGGGATCGAGTCATCGGCCGATCGATGGTGCATCGCACCATCGCGGCGGCGGATTGTGCAGAACAGGTCGCTTGAACGGGCTAAGGCCTCGCGGGATAATGTGATTCACCGATGCGCTGCCGCAGGCAGGCGGCGACGGCCAAGCGGCGGTCCATGACCACAGAGGAACGAAACGAGCTCCTGGCTCAACTTGCGCGCCTGCGCCAGGAGCACCGCGATCTCGATACCGCGATCGAGGCCCTGCAAAGCTCCCCCGGCAAGGACATCATCCAGGTCCAGCGCCTGAAGAAGCGCAAGCTGGTGCTGCGCGACAAGATCGGCTTCATCGAGGACCAGCTCACCCCCGATATCAGCGCCTAGCCACGGCCCTTCGGATAAGCGCGCCGCCTCGCTTGCCACTGGCCGGCGCCTTCCTATAATCCGGCGCTTCGCTTTTTCGGGCCGCAGGGCCGCTGCGGAGCACTCATGGCCAAACCGGCCCGCGCACAGAAAACCGCACATCGCCGTGTCGCGATCATCATGGGCAGCCAGTCCGACTGGCCGACCATGAAGCATGCCGCCGACACACTGGATGCGCTCAAGATCGGCTACGAAGCCCTCATCGTGTCGGCGCACCGCACGCCGCAGCGCCTCTACAAGTTCGCCCGGACCGCCCGCAAGGCCGGCTTCAAGGTGGTGATCGCGGGCGCCGGCGGAGCCGCGCACCTGCCGGGGATGACGGCCTCCATGACCCCGCTGCCGGTGTTCGGGGTGCCGATGCACACGCAGGCGCTGGAGGGCAAGGATTCGCTGCTCTCGATCCTGCAGATGCCGCCGGGGGTCCCGGTCGGTACACTGGCGATCGGCCGGGCGGGCGCGATCAATGCCGCCCTGCTCGCCGCGGCGGTGCTGGCGCTCTCCGACGCGGCCCTGGCCAGGCGGCTCGACGCCTGGCGCGCGCAGCAGACCGCGTCCGTCGGCCGGCGGCCGAAGGATTGACGGTGGATTGATCGTTCATGGCGGACCTCGACTTTCCCGTGCTGCGGCCGGGAGCAACCATCGGCATTCTGGGCGGCGGACAGCTCGGGCGCATGCTGGCCATGGCGGCGGCACGTCTGGGCCTGCACTGCCATGTCTACTGTCCCGACGCGGACGCGCCGGCGTTCGAGGTCGCGCAGGCGGTGACCCAGGCCGCCTACGACGACCGCGCCGCCCTGGAGACATTCGCCGCCGCGGTCGACGTCGTCACCTACGAATTCGAGAACGTGCCGGCCGATTGCGCGGCCCTGCTGGCGGCGCGCCGGCGCGTGCTCCCCGACCCGGCGATCCTCGCCACCACGCAGGACCGGCTGGCCGAGAAGACCTTCGTCGCCTCGCTCGGCATCCCGACGCCGGCCTTCGCCGAGGTGAACAGCGCCGCCGACCTTGCGCGCGCGCTTGAAACCATCGGCCGCCCGGCCGTGCTCAAGACCCGCCGCTTCGGCTACGACGGCAAGGGCCAGGCCAGGGTCGCCGCCGGCACCGACCCGGCCGCCGCTTTCCGCCAGGTCGGAGGCGCGCCCTCGATCGTCGAAGCCTTCGTGCCGTTCGAGCGCGAGATCTCGGTCGTCGCGGCGCGTGGCCATGACGGGCGCATCGCCTGTTTCGACGTGACCGAGAACGAGCATGGCGACCACATCCTGCGGGTCTCGCGCGCCCCTGCGCAGGTGGACTCCGGGGTTGCGGCCGAAGCCCTGCGCATCGCGACCCGCATCGCCGAAGCGCTCGGCTACATCGGGGTGCTGGCGGTCGAGATGTTCGTTGTGCCGAACGGGCCGGGCCAGCGCGTGCTGGTCAACGAGATCGCGCCCCGGGTGCACAATTCGGGGCACTGGACCCTCGACGGGGCGAGCGTTTCCCAGTTCGAGCAGCACATCCGAGCCATCGCAGGCTGGCCGCTGGCCGAGCCGGTCCGCCGCGGCCGGGTCGAGATGGTCAACCTCATCGGGGATGAGATCGACGGCTACGCCAAGTGGCTGACCGTGCCCGGAGCGTCGGTCCACCTCTACGGCAAGGGAGCCGCGCGCCCCGGCCGCAAGATGGGGCATGTGACGCGGGTATTCGATTAACCCCAGCCGCCGGCCCCGGCCGGCGATCCCTTGCGTCCGGGGGTCCGCGGCCCCACAGTGGATCATGCTCCCGCCCGGCCTCTGGCCGGATTGGACTTCGCCCACTATTTCTGGTAAACGCGCGCGACCTGATGAGCGGCGTCGCCCATTTGGCCGCGCGCTCCGGCAACCCTTAAACCGATGGAGAAAGCACCGCGTGCAGGTTCTCGTTCGTGACAACAATGTTGATCAGGCCCTCAAGGCGCTCAAGAAGAAGATGCAGCGCGAGGGCATTTTCCGCGAGATGAAGCTCCGCGGGCATTACGAAAAGCCATCCGAGAAGAAGGCGCGCGAGCGCGCCGAGGCGATCCGCCGGGCCCGCAAGCTCGCGCGCAAGAAGCTGCAGCGCGAAGGCCTGCTGCCTGGCAAGCCGAAGGTCGTGAAGGCCGGTCCGGGCGGACCGGGCGCGCGCGCCGGTGGTCCGGGACGTGGACCGGGCGGTCCTCGTGGCGATCGCGGCCCGGGCGCCGGCGCTGGTGGATTCGGCGGCGGCTTCTCGCGCTGATCGCATCCCCGATACGGACTTCGACATGGCCGGGCACCGCCCGGCCATTTGCGTTTGCGGGCCGCGCGCACCGCCGCGCTCCTCTGGAGTTTGAGCGCGGCGCACGCAGCGGCTGCAGCCGGCGCGGCGCATGGCTGCGTTGAGTGCAACAGCATGCGCCATCCTTTATGCTCCCGCGCAATCGCGAAACCACTCCGGGAAACGCCATGCCCTACCAGACCAATCCGCTTCATCCCTCGTTCGGCGCCGAGATCATCGGCCTCGATCTCACGCAGCCGGTGAGCACGCTGCCGGTCGCCGAGCTCAAGGCCGCGATCGACACGTACGGCGTCGTCGTTTACCGCAACCCCAAGCCGCTCAGCGACGAGCAGCACGTCGCGTTCAGCGCACTGTTCGGCCCGGTCGAGGTCGGCCCGATGTTCAAGATCCAGGGCGACAAGAAGCGCATCGACAATCCCGCGCTGGTCGACGTCGGCAACCTCGACGCCGACGGCAACATCATGAAGCCCGACAACCGCCGCATGCTGTTCCGCAAGGGCGACCGGCTGTGGCACGCGGACATGTCGTTCCACCACAACCGCGCCACCTACTCGCTGCTGCTCGGGCACGAGATCCCGCCGCCGGAAGCGGGCGGCGATACGCTGTTCGCGGACATGCGCGCGGCCTACGACGCGCTGCCGCAGGACATGAAGGTCATGATCGAGAACCTCACCGTCGAGCATTCGATCTGGCACTCGCGTGCGCTCGCCGGCTTTCCGGAGCCGACGCAGGAGGAGCTCGACTCCCGCCCGCCCGCGCGCCACAAGCTGGTGCACATGCACGCGTCGGGCCGCAAGTCGCTCTACATCGCCTCGCACGCCTCGCACATCGTGGGCTGGCCGGTCGATCTCGGGCGCGGCCTGATCAAGAGCCTGATGAAGTTCGCCACGCAGCCGCAATTCGTCTATCGCCACCAGTGGCGGCTCGGCGACCTCCTGATGTGGGACAACCTCTCCACGATGCACCGCGCCACCGACTTCGAGGACACGAAATACCGCCGCGACATGCGCCGGGCGACCTGCCGCGAGCGGCCGGTCGATCTCAGCGTCGCCGCGTAACGCGCCCTGCGCGCAATGGCCGGTCCGGGAGCGTTCGCGCGTCCCGGACGGCTGCAGCGCTGCCGGCTGACGCAGCGGCGGGCCGCGAAACGACGACTGACCTTCTTCGTACACTCGAACGCTGCCGCACCACGCCCAGCTCGCGGGCAGCGGAAATCGAAAGCCGCGCGCGAGCCGGCCAGGCCCGTGCGCGCCTCGTCAACCCATGCGATGCACCAGGAAGAGTGCGAGTTCGGGGAAGGCCAGCAGCAGCGCAAGCCACACCGCGTCCGCGGCGATGAACGGCAGCGCCCCGCGATAGATGTTCACGAGCCCGATGTCGGGCACCATGTTGTTCATCACGAAGCAGATCATGCCCACGGGCGGCGAAATCAGGCTCACCTCCACCGTCACCACGACGATGACGCCGAACCAGATCGGATCAAATCCGAGATTGACGACCACCGGATAGAAGATCGGCACGGTCAGCAACACGACCGCCAGGCTGTCCACGAACATCCCGGCCACGATGTAGAAGGCGATGATCACCAGCATGATGCCCATCGGCCCGAAGGGGAGCTGCGCGAGCAGGTCGCCAAGGAGCTGCGGCATCTGCGTGACGGCGAGAAAATACTGGAACAGGAACGCCGCGATCAGGATGAAGAAGATGGCCGCGGACGTCCGCAACGCCTCGACCAGGCTGGCAACGACCGTTTTCCACGGCAGGCGCCCGCGCGCGAAGCCGATCACGAACGCGCCGAACACGCCGAGCCCTGCGGCCTCGGTCACGGTGACGAAGCCGCCGTAGATCCCGCCCATCACGACGAAGAACAAGAGCACGGTGGCCCAGACGTCGCGCAGGCTTTGCCAGCGCTCCTTGGAATCGGAACGATGGCCGCGCGGCAGCCATTGCGGCTTCATGCGATAGAGCACCTGCACGGTGGCGCAGTACAGCAGGATCGCGATCGTCCCCGGCACGATGCCGGCGATGAACAGCGAGCCGACGTCGGTGTCGGTCAGGATGGCGTAGAGGATGAACAGCACGGACGGCGGGATCATGATTCCGAGCGTGCCGCCGGCCGCGATGACACCCGCCGACAGACCCGGATCGTAACCGGCGCGCCGCATCTCCGGCAGGGCGACGTGCGTCATGGTGGCGGCGCTCGCGACCGAGGAGCCGTTGATCGCGGCGAAGCCGCCGCACGCGAAGATCGTCGCCATCGCCATGCCGCCCGGCAGATGGCCCAGCCAGGCGTTGGCGGCGCGGAACAGTTCGCGGCTCATGCCCGATGCGCTGACCAGCCCTCCCATCAGGATGAACATGGGAACGACACTGAAGTTGAAGTTCGTGACGGTCCGGATCGGCGAGTCGATCATGATGCCGAGCGCGGGCTCCATACCCACGAGATAGCCGAATCCGGCAACGGCGACCGAGCCGAGACAGACCGCGATAGGCACGCGGATGGCCATCAGCGCAAGGACGGCGACGCAGCCCAGAATGGCGACGAGCGTTTGCTCGGTCATCGCGAAAACTCCGACTGGCGCTGAAACATGACCTGCCACCAGCGGATGGCAGCGGTTCCGACCGCGGCGAGAATCCCGATCGACGCAAGCGTGTAGCCGGTCCAGAGCGGGATGCGCAGTTCGTTGGAGATTTCGCCGGCGCGCAGAATGTCGAAGACCTTGAAGGTCATGGCATAGCCGAACAGCGCCATGAACAGGAAGTTGATCGTATACGCCAGGACGTCGAAGACCCGCCGGGTGCGCGCCCCGGCCAGTTCGTAGAAGACGTCCACGGTGATCTGACGGTCGGCATACGTGGCGGTGGCGATGCCCCAGCAGATCGCAATGCCCTGCATCATCTGCCCGACCACGAAGCCGTCCGGAATGTGGCTGCCGAACCCGTAGCGCAGCACGGCCTCGGTCACCGTGATCAGCGCCAGAACGCCGATGAAGTATCCCGCCGTCGTCTCGACGATTGCGACAAAGTTTTTCATGTTCCCCAGGCCTGCCGCCCCCACGACAACGCCCGCCCGATGCATGCACCGGGCGGGCGCCACTTTCAGATTACTAGAACAGTGCGTCGACGCTTTTCAGCCCCGACTTGAATTCATCCAGAACTTCGTCGGGGTTGTACCCCGCCTTCTTGACGGACTCCTTCCACGTCGCGACCACCGGCTCGGCCGCCTTGCGCCAGAGCGCCACCTCCTGCGGACCGATCTTGGTGATCTTGCGGTCGGTCTTGCGGATCGCGCGCTCGCGGCCGCTGTCGTCGGCATACCAGTGGCGATAGATCTTGGCCGCCCATTCCGGGGTGCACACGGAATCCACTGCCTTCTTCTGCGACTCGGACATGCTGTCATAGAGCGCGCGGCTGATGCCGTGCGTGAACGTCGACACGTAGAGCGGCGCGTCGAGCGTGTATTCGGTCACGGTCCCGAACTTGAACGCCGGATGCGTCAGCCCGCCCCACGGGACGGTGATGGCGTCGGCGAGGCCGCGCTTGAGCGTCTCGTAGGCTTCCATGATCGGAACCTGGATCGAGTTTCCGCCCATCGACGTCACGTATTGCGCGATCGTCTGGTTGGCGGTGCGCACGTTCAGGCCCTTCACGTCCGCCGGGACCTTGATCTCCTTCTTGGAGTGGAACGTGCCCGGCTCGTGCGTGAAGACGTGGCACACGTAGTGTTCGGGCATTTCCTTGGCGGCGTACTTCTTGTACCAGCGCGTGAGCGCCGGGGCCGCCTTCAGGCTGTCGGTGCTCAGGAACGGCAGATCGGATACCCCGATCACCGGGAAGCGGCCCGGCGTGTAGCCGGGATTGATCAGGCCGAAATCCGCGATCCCGCGCTTGACCATGTCGTAATGGTCCGCCCCCGACCCGAGCTGGCTCGACGGATACAGCGTTACGGTGATGCTGCCGTTCGAAGCTTTGGTCAGCGCCTCGGCCCATTCCTTGTAGCCGGGGGTCAGCAGGTGCGACGGCGGCACCCAGTAGCTCAGTTTCAGATTGATCTTCTTGTCTTCGGCATGGGCCGCGCTGGCTGCCAAGGTCAGCGCGGCAACAGCAAACAGCACGCGACGGTATGGCATTTTGCTCTCCCTGGAGGTTGGATTTTCTATTTTTTTATAGGCAGTTCGATGCACGCCCGCGGCGCGGGCGTGCATCCGGTCTCACGTGGCGGTCAGAACAACGCATCCGCCTTCCGCAGTTCGGACTTGAAGTCCTCCATCACCTGGTCGGGGTTGTACCCGGCCTTCTTCACGGACTCTTTCCAGGCATCGACCACCGGCTCCGCGGCCTTGCGCCACAGCGCGAGTTCCTGCGGTCCGATCTTCGTGAGCTTGCGGTCGGATTTGCGGATATCGGCCTCGCGCTTGGCCTGGTCCTCGTACCAGTAGCGATAGACCTTCGCCGACCATTCCGGCGTGCAGTGGTCGTCGATCACCTTCTTCTGCGCCGGCGACATGCTGTTGTAGGTCTGCCGGCTGATGCCGTCGGTGAAGTTCGACACGTAGAGCGGGGTGTCGAGCGTGTACTCGGTGACGGTGCCGAACTTGAACGCCGGGTGCGTCAACCCGTCCCACGGCACGGTGATCGCGTCGGCGAGCCCGCGCTTGAGCGTCTCGTAGGCCTCCATGATCGGCACCTGGATCGAGTTGCCGCCCATCGACGTCACGTAGGTGGCGATCGTCTGGTTGGCGGTGCGCACGTTCAGGCCCTTCACGTCGGCCGGGACCTTGATCTCCTTCTTGGAGTGGAACGTGCCGGGCTGATGCGAGAACGTGTGACACACGATGTGGTCGGGCATCTCCTTCTCGGCGTACTTCTTGTAGAAGCGCGCCATCGCGGGAGCGGCCTTGATGCTGTCCTTGCTCATGAACGGCAGGTCGGCGACGCCGATCACCGGGAAGCGGCCCGGCGTATAGCCCGGGTTGATCAGGCCGAAGTCGGCGACGCCGCGCTTGACCATGTCATAGTGATCCGCGCCCGAGCCGAGCTGGCTGGAGGGAAACAGCGTGACCGTGATGCTGCCGTTGGAAGCCTTCGTCACCGCATCCGCCCACTCCTTGTAGCCGGGCGTGAGCAGGTGCGACGGCGGCACCCAGTAGCTGAGTTTCAGATTGATCTTCTTGTCCTGGGCATCGGCTGCACCCGTCGCCAGCGCGAGAGCGGCGGCGGCAAGTAACCATCGGCGGTAGTGCATATTGCTTTTCCTCTCCTGAACTTTCGGCTGACGGCGGCTCGATCAAAAATCGAGCAGTCCCCCTGCACGGCGATTTTTCCTCATTCTTGCGAGAATCCTAGTCGCAATCGCCAACAGTGTAAACAAGCCGCGCCCGCGCCACATCGCCGTCGGGAGCGCGCCGCCGCGTTCTTGACAGCCACGATGGGCCCGTCATGCTGCCCACCGCACGCGCCGAACAGAGCGCGGGACATCCGGGAGTTGCACATGGCCGTACGAACGACCCTCGCCGCGCTGCTGGCGCTCGGTCTCGCACCGGCCGTCGGACATGCCCAGTCATACCCGACACAGGACATTCACTTCATCAGCGCGTTCCCGCCGGGCAGCGGCTCGGACACGGTGATGCGCTTCATCGCCGAGAAGATGCGGCCGCTCGTCAACGTGGCGATCGTCGTGGAGAACCGGCCGGGCGCCGGCGGAGCAATTGCCGCCGAGCACATGGTCCGCTCCAAGCCGGACGGCCACACGATCTTCACGCACGCCGGCAACACCATGGCGTCGATCAAGCATCTGATGAAGAACCCGCCGTTCGATCCCGCGACGGCCGTGCAGATCGCCGCCACGATCAATCGCCAGACCTTCATGATCGTGGTCGATGCCAACAAACCCTGGCGCTCGATCGCCGACCTCACAGCGGCGGTGAAGGAAAAAGGCGACAAGGCGACCTACGGCGCCTCCGCCAACATCGGGTTGATCATGGGCGCGCTCTATCGCGAGCTCGCCGGGCTCAAGGCGCTCGACGTGCAGTACAAGTCGGGACCCGAGGCGCTCAAGGATCTCGTCGGCGGCACCATCGACTTCGCGGTGGTGGACCCGGTGCTCGCCATCGCGCAGGCCAATGCCGGCCGCGTGCGCATCCTCGGCGTCGGCTCCAGGGAGCGGCTGCAGGCGGCACCCCAGTTGGCCACCATGTACGAGCAGGGCGTGCCGATCGAAATCCTGAGCTGGTTCGCGGCGGTCGTGCCGGCGGCGACGCCGAAGCCGACCGTGAAGGCCATCAACGCGCTGTTCAGCAAGGTCATCGGAATGGAGGAGACGCGTGCGTTCCTCCTCAAGTTCGGCACCGAGCCGTGGATCGCCACGCCCGAGGAAGGTCAGGCGCGCCTGATGAAGGACCTCGAGATCTGGCCGGAGTACATCCGCGTCGCCAAGCTGCCGCTGCAGGGCTGATATCCGCGCGCATCCTCGCCGTTGCCCGGCGCGCCGCCGCATTCCATCCTTCCCCACGAAGAACGCAACGCGCGGACAAGCTGCGCGCGACGTCACAATAAAGGAAACGCACCATGGCCGAACGCGTCACCATCATGTCGGAGGGGCTCAAGCTCGCAGGCGTGCTGCACGTCCCGCAGGGCCTCGCCGCGGGCGAACGCCGGCCGGCCTTCCTGGTGCTGCACGGGTTCGGCGGCAACAAGGAAGGCGAGCAGGGCGTGTGGGCGACCAAGACGCTGCTGCAGTGGGGCTACGTCTGCCTGCAGATCGATTTCCGCGGCTGCGGCGAGAGCGAGGGCGAGCGCGGCCGTATCGTTCCACAGGAAGAGGTGATCGACGCGCAGAACGCGATCTCGTTCCTGGAGACGCGGCACGAGGTCGACGCCAAACGTATCGCGATCTGCGGATCGAGTCTCGGCGCGGCGGTGGGCATCGTCACCGCAGGCACCGATCCGCGCGTCGCCGCACTGATCTCGCAGGGCGGCTGGGGCTCGGGCCCGCGCAAGTTCATGCAGCAGCACCCGCCGC
The DNA here is from genome assembly GCA_035556735.1 of Xanthobacteraceae bacterium. Taxonomy (GTDB): domain Bacteria; phylum Pseudomonadota; class Alphaproteobacteria; order Rhizobiales; family Xanthobacteraceae; genus CANJBX01. The sequence goes on from DATMFF010000005.1 coordinate 286,274, forward strand.
CGGCCGCCTGGAACCGCTTCCTCAGCATGATGAGCGAGGGCGTGCGTCACCGCGAGAAGACCGGCAAGTCGATGATGGTACACCGCTTCGACGTGGTGCCCGTGCCCGAGCGCCTGCGCGCGCTCCTGCGCGACGGCCACATGCAGTTCACCGCCGAGACGCCGCTCGGCATGTTCCTGTTCCACCCCGAGGACGTCATCGGCCAGATCAGCCCGCGGCCCGTGCTGCTGCTGCACGCGGTCAAGGATTCGGTGACGCCATCGGCGGAATCGATCGAGCTCTACAAGCGCGCCAAGTCGCCGGTGGAGCTGCACCTGATCGACGGGGTCGACCACTTCATGTTCGCCGAGTCGAACCCGCGCGTATCGACGATCGTCAAGGATTGGCTGGCGGCGTTCTTCCCGCTCAAGGCGTGAGGGACGTCATCGCGATCCGCCAACCTCGTTGAACCTCGCCAGCGCGCGCTCGAACTTCTCGTTGAACAGCCACATGGCGTCCATGATTTCGCGGAAGGTCGCGGACGTCCTGGCGCGGTCGGCGCGGCCATAGGCGAACATGCTGTTGTTGCGCAGGTAGCCCATGATGCGCGGCTCGGAGACGCGGTAGCTCGACAGATGGCTTGAGGCGAGCGCGGAGCGGGTCGGGCTCGGCACGATCTGGATCAGCTCGAAGAACTTCATCTGGTCGATGGGGTCGGGCAGCGCCTTCACGATCGCGGGAATGCGCGGGAAGAGATCGGCATGGGCGTTCATGAGCCCGTCCCTGACCGCGATCCAGTGGTTGAAGCGGGGATCGAGCTTGCCCACCCTCGCCTCTTCGCGCGCGTCGCGCGCGATCAGCGCGGGATCGAACGCCGCGATCGCGCCGCGGATCGCCTGCCATTTCCTGCGTCCGCGCTCGTCCTCGGACGTTCCGGTCTGGAAGCTGCCCTTGTACTTGTCGGAGCGCGCATTGCCGATGTTCTGCTGGCCGTTGGTTTCGGCGAAGAAGATGCCGAGGCTGATGCGGCCGGCGACGTCGGCGTGACGCGCGTCGAGCCCCTTGGCGCGCGCGATCGCCCGCGCGAGATCGACCACGTCCTTGAACGGCGTGTCGGAATTCTGTGCGCCCTTCGGGGGCTTCTGCATGATGGCGAAGAGCGCGAGGTATTCGTCGATCAGCGGCTCGTTGGCGGCGTCGAAATAGGCCGGCGGGATCTTGAACTTGTTGGGCCGGCCGATGCGCGCGGGCAGGATGTCGGTGAGGTCCTTGTAGGTGCTCATGGTGTCGTTGCGCGCGAGATAGAGCGCCTGGCCCGGACGGCGCGGCAGCGGCTGCCGCGCCTCGATCTGCGCGCGCCGCTCGCGCAGGACCGCCTTGAAGCGCGCGAGCGCGGCATCATAGGCGGCGAGCGCCTCCCGCTGCGCGGGCGTCGGCGCGGTTGGCTGGGCCGCGGCGGACGCAAAGACGAGGAGCGCGAGCATCGGAGCGGCGAGGAGCGCGGCGCGCGACGTGAACCAGCGCCGACGCGTAACGCGGCCGTCGTTGCGACACGCACCCCAAGGCGGCAGCGTCGATGGTTTTCTCATGATGCGCTTTACGGTCATCGGCGATGCGACGGCGGATGAAGCGGCGGCACGTCCTGAAAATACGCCCATCCGAGGACAGACGTGCCGTTCGGCATCTTCCAGCACATGACGCGATGGATCAAAAGCCGACCACCTGCGCCAAGGTAATATCTTGAGCCCGGCTCGTCATAGTCCGCACGCCATACAAGGCCCCACTTGGGTGTCCAGGTGATCACGGGCGCACCCGCAAATTTTCGTTCGCCCTTGACCAGCGTCTTCGCCAAATCCAGACACTCGGCGGCAAACGCCGCCTCGCCCTCAACGACGCGTTCTCCCGCCGGATCCACAGGTGGCCAGTCATCCGGAATCTCATAATTGTTCGGGCTCATAGATCACCCGCGTAGCGGGACGTCGCGACATTCCGTCAAGACATCGATCGTGGGTCTATTTTCATTGCGGCCAGCGTCGACCGCGGCGAAGCAAGAATGGCTCATCACCTGCAGGGGGAACAAAGACAGCGGTGCCATCGGGAAACAGGCCGATGCCAACGGTGTTGGGCGCGTATCGCTGACGCATGCGCGTCTCTTCGACATCCTTGTTGCATCTCAACTCTGCTTCCGTGCAGAAGCGGCGATAGATGTCCCCCGACGGCAGGTTGGACAGGCAGAGGTACGCCCCCTCGGTGCACGCCGCGACCCGCGGGAAATTATCGTTGGCCTGCGCGACCCGCGTCAGCCCATCCCGGCGGCGATGGTCGGGTGCGGACCGAGCGCGCCCTCCCGACAGAGTAGCCAGGCTCGTCCACTGTCCACCATCGCGCCGGCCCGCCGGCACGCGCGGCTGGTTGGGATCGTAGCCGCGGCCGCTGCGATGGCCTGACGGCCCGTCGTCTTCTCCGAGCAACGAGGACAAGTTGGAGTAGGTCACGCGGCGGCCTCCCCGATGAGAACATATCAGGAACGATCGCGCGTTTCCGCTCGCGTGTCCAGAACGATTTCCGGGCCGTGGGAATTGCGCGGACAACGGCGCGGCGATGCGCGCCGAGGCGGCCACGGTGTGGCCCGGCGCCGGGACGCTACGTTCGCAGATAGCGGCTCGCCGGCCGCTTGAGGCCGAGGTTCTCGCGCAGGGTCCGGCCCTCATAGGCAGTGCGCAGCAGGCCGCGCCGCTGCAGTTCGGGGACGACCTTGTCGACGAAATCGTCGAGCGCACCCGGAAGGTACGGAGGCATGATGTTGAAACCGTCGGCGCCCTCGCCCGTGAACCATTCCTCGATGTGGTCGGCGATCCGCTGCGGCGTGCCGCGCACGATCGAATGGCCGCGCGTCACCGCGCGCAGGTAGAGCTGGCGGATGGTGAGGCTCTCGCGCTTCGCCATCTCGGTGAACAGCTTGAGCGCCGTGTGGCTGCCGATCGTGTCCTTGATCTCGGGCAGCGGCCCGTCGAGCGGATAGCCCGACAAGTCGATCTGTCCGAGCATCTCGCCGAGAAGCTGCAGCCCGATCTCCGGATGCACGAGCGCCTGCAGCGCCTCGAACGTGTCGTCGGCCTGCTGCTGGCTCTCGCCGACGAAAGGCACGAGGCCGGGCATGATCTTGAGGTCGTCCGGCTCGCGTCCGAACTTGCCGAGGCGGCCCTTGAGCGACTTGTAGAAGCGTTGCCCGTGATCGATCGTCTGGCTGGTGGCGAAGACGATGTCGGCGACCTCCGCCGACAGCTCCTGCCCCGCCTCGGACGTTCCCGCCTGCACCATCACCGGGCGGCCCTGCGGCGAGCGCGGCACGTTGAGCGGCCCGCGCACGGAGAAGTGCTCGCCCTTGTGGTCGAGCGCGTGCACCTTCGCCGGATCGAAGAACACGCCGCTGGCGCGGTCGCGCACGAAGGCGTCGTCGTCCCAGGAATCCCACAGGCCGCGCACCACGCGTGCGAACTCGGTGGCGCGGTCGTAGCGCGCGTCGTGCTCGACATGCGCCTCGCGCCCGAAGTTGTAGGCTTCCGCGATGTTGACGGAGGTGACGAGGTTCCAGCCGGCGCGCCCGCCGCTGATGTGGTCGAGCGAGGCGTACTTGCGCGCGACGTGGAACGGCTCGTCGTAGGTCGTGGTCGCGGTGGCGACGAGGCCGATGTGCGTCGTCACCGCGGCGAGCGCGGAGAGCAGCGTGATCGGCTCGAAGCCGGCGACGTAGGTGGCGACGCGGCTCGAGCGCGCCAGCGGCCAGTTCCGCATGGCGGCGGAATCGGCGAGGAACAGGAGATCGAACATCCCGCGCTCGGCGGTGCGCGCCAGCGCGATGTAATGCGCAAAATCGACGGAGGCTTCGGCGTAGGTCTGCGGATAGCGCCAGGACGCGATGTGGTGTCCCGTCGGGTGCAGGAACGCGCCGAGCTTCACGTGTCCCGTGCGCTGCGCCATCACGCGTCTTCCCGAACCTGTCGCCGCATGACCGCCTGCGGCAGTTGCTCCGCGGCGCTAGACCATGGCCGGATCAGATGACTCCCGATCATGGTCCGGCTTTTGTCTGAGCATGATCTGTTCCGAAAACCGGCATCCACTTTTCGGGATCATGCGCTAGCCCATCGACTTCACGATGGACTCGGCCATCTTCTTGGCGTCGCCGAGGAGCATCATCGTGTTGTCGCGGTAGAACAGCGGGTTGTCGATGCCCGCGTAGCCCGAGGCAAGCGAGCGCTTGATGAACATCACCGTGCCCGCCTTCCACACCTGCAGCACCGGCATGCCGTAGATCGGCGACTTCGGATCCTCCTCCGCCGCCGGATTGGTCACGTCGTTGGCGCCGATGACGAAGGCGACGTCGGCCTGCGCGAACTCGGAGTTGATGTCCTCGAGCTCGAACACCTCGTCGTAGGGCACGTTGGCCTCGGCGAGCAGCACGTTCATGTGGCCGGGCATGCGGCCCGCCACCGGATGGATCGCGTACTTCACCTCGACGCCTTCCTTCTTGAGATGGTCGGCCATCTCGCGCAGCGCGTGCTGCGCCTGCGCCACCGCCATGCCGTAGCCCGGCACGATGATGACCTTGGAGGCGTTCTTCATGATGTAGGCGGCGTCCTCGGCCGAGCCGAGCTTGACCGGCCGCTGCTCGACCGCCCCACCCGCCGCCGCGACCTCGCCGCCGAAGCCGCCGAGGATCACCGAGATGAACGAACGATTCATGCCCTTGCACATGATGTAGGACAGGATCGCGCCCGAGGAGCCGACGAGGGCGCCCGTGATGATCAGCGCAGAGTTGCCGAGCGTGAAGCCGATGCCGGCGGCGGCCCAGCCCGAGTAGGAGTTGAGCATCGAGATCACCACCGGCATGTCGGCGCCGCCGATCGGGATGATGATCAGCACGCCGAGCACGAAGGCGATGAGCGCGACCAGCCAGAAGTCGAGCTGGCTCTGCGAGACCACGAGGCCGTAGACGAAGAAGATCAGCGCCAGCCCGAGCACGATGTTGATGACGTGGCGGCCCGGCAGCATGATCGGCGCGCCGCTCATGCGCCCCGACAGCTTGAGGAAGGCGATCACCGAGCCCGTGAAGGTGATGGCGCCGATGGCGACGCCGAGCGCCATTTCGACGAGGCTCGATTTGTGGATGTGGCCGACGGTGCCGATGTCGAAGGCGGTCGGCGCATAGAACGCGCCGGCGGCGACCAGCACCGCCGCAAGACCGACCAGTGAGTGGAACGCCGCGACCAGTTCGGGCATCGACGTCATCGGCACGCGCCGCGCGATCACCGCGCCGATCGCTCCGCCGAAGCCGATGCCGAGCACGACCAGGATCCAGGCGCCGAAGCCCACCGGCGGGTGCGCGGCCAGCGTCGTGAGCACGGCGATGGCCATGCCGATGACGCCGAACGTGTTGCCGCGCCGGCTCGACTCCGGGCTCGACAGGCCGCGCAGCGCGAGGATGAACAGAACGCCGGCGATGAGGTAGAGCAGCGCGGCGATGTTGGCGTTCATGGACGGAAGCCCTTCTCTGCGTCATGCGCGGCCATCGTCCGCGCATCCATCGAATGACGTGTCATCTTCACCAGACGGATGGGTTGCCCGGCCAGGCCCGGCAACGACGAGCGAACGTCCCTGCCCCGCCCCATCGCCCCGTCTACTTCTTTTTCTTCTGGTACATCGCCAGCATGCGCTGCGTGACGAGAAACCCGCCGAAGATGTTGATCGAGGCGAACACCAGGGCGACGAAGCCGAGTGCGCGCGCCCAGATCGGCCCCTGGTCGTCGCCGACGAGGCCGACGCCGACGGCCAGCAGCGCCCCGACCACGATGACCGAGGAGATCGCGTTGGTCACCGACATCAGCGGCGTGTGCAGCGCCGGCGTGACCGACCACACGACGTAATAGCCGACGAACACCGCCAGCACGAAGATCGAGAGGCGGAACACGAACGGATCGATGGCTTCCATGGCAGCCTCGCCTATGCAGCCGTTTTCGGCTTGAAGTTCGGATGGATCACGGCGCCGTCGCGGGTGAGCGCGGTGCCCTTGATGATCTCGTCGTCCCAATTGATCGCGAGCGCCTTCGTCTTCTTGTCGATCATGGTGTCGAGGAAGGTCAAAAGGTTCTTGGCGTAGAGCGCCGAAGCCGAGGCCGCGATGCGGCCGGGGACGTTGGCGTAGCCGACGATCTTCACGCCGTTGACGTCGGCGACCTGCCCGGCCTTCGCGCCCTCGACGTTGCCGCCGCGCTCGACCGCGAGATCGACGATCACCGAGCCCGGACGCATCGAGGCGACCATTTCGGCGGAGATCAGCCGCGGCGCCGGACGCCCGGGAATGAGCGCGGTCGTGATGACGATGTCCTGCTTCTTGATGTGCTCGGCGACGAGCGCGGCCTGCTTGGCCTGGTACTCCTTGGACATCTCCTTGGCGTAACCGGCGGCAGTCTCGGCCTGCTTGAACTCCTCGTCCTCGACCGCGACGAACTTCGCGCCGAGGCTCTGCACCTGTTCCTTGGCGGCCGGCCGCACGTCGGTGGCGGTGACGACGGCGCCGAGCCGGCGCGCGGTCGCGATCGCCTGCAGGCCGGCGACGCCCGCGCCCATGACGAAAACCTTTGCGGCCGGCACCGTGCCGGCCGCGGTCATCATCATCGGCAGCGCGCGGCCGTATTCGGACGCGCCGTCGATCACGGCGCGGTAGCCCGCAAGGTTGGCCTGGCTGGAAAGCACGTCCATCGACTGCGCGCGGGTGATGCGCGGCATCAACTCCATGGCGAAAGCGACCACGCCGGCCTTGGCGAGGCTCGCCAGCGCCGCGTCGTTGCCGTACGGGTCCATGATGGCGATGACGAGCGCGCCGCTCTTATAAGTCGCGATCTCGGCGTCCGTCGGCCGCCTCACCTTGAGGACGATGTCGGCGTCCTTGGCGGCGTCGGCGGCGATGCTGGCGCCGGCGGCGGTGAACTCCGCGTCGGGAATGCCCGAGCCGACGCCGGCGCCGGGCTGCACGATGACCTGCGCGCCCAGGCCCACGAGCTTCTTGACGGTCTCCGGTGTCGCCGCGACACGCGGCTCGCCTGGATCAGTTTCGCGCGCTACCGCGATGCGCATGCAAACCGTCTCCCGTGAGCTTGAGAGGTCCGGCGGTCGCCTGTGCGACGATCAGCCGAGCCCGTAGATGGCGAGCATGATGAAGGCGAGCACCGTCACCGCGATGGAGAAACCGCGGCTGCCGGACACGAGTCCCTGCAGGGCCGCGATGGTGGCAAGCACGATGAGGAATCCGCCCGCGAGCCAGTGACCGAGCACGCCGCCGAGCGTCAGGCCAATTAGCACGCTCACCGTGTTGGCGATGCTGACGAACGTCAGATGCACGAAAGCTTCATACGTGCTCTCGTGCTCCTTGTAGTCGTTGCCGGTTGCGGTCGCGTATTCGACCTCGCCGTGTTCGGCCATTTCTCGTCTCCAAACGTCTGCGGACTTCGATTACGGCGGGATTAGCGCACTTATAGACGGAGGGCAACGGCGGTATCTGAGGTTGTGCACGCGCGGCCGGCACCCGCCCATGCGCGGTGCGCGGGCCAGGCGTCACAATAGAATGGGCAGGAGAATGAGAATGGACCGGGAAGTGGACGTGTCCCGCGCAACGCACGCTGCACGGACCTGCTTGTGCTACGTCAGCCCGGCCTCGGCCAGGGCCTTCGCCTGCCGGTCCGCCACCTTGGTCACCGAGAAGCGCTCGATCGCCTCGTTGAACAGACGGTAGAAATTCAGTCGGGCATCGAGATGCAGGAACACGCCGCCGAGGCCGATCGCGGCCCGGTCCATGAACACGAACTCGCGCGGGATCGTGACAGGCCCCTTCTGCTTGAGCGCTTGGTGCACGCGGAAGGCCTCGCGCCGGCCGTACTCCGACGGCTTGACCCCGTCGGCGATGGTGCGTTCGCGGTCATCCAGCAGCGGGCCGTAGATGAATCGTGCCCAGATATTGAGCACGTCGATCAGCTCCCGGTTGAGCCGCTTGAAGCCCCACGTCTCGTAGGCGTGAACCACGCGCTCGTCGTCGCCCTTGAGCAGGCCCTTGTAAAGATCGACGACGCCGCCCACGAACTTCGGCGGGAAGATGCGGATGCAGCCGTAGTCGAGGAGATTGATTCCCCCCGGCACCCCCTTCTCCTCGAACACGGTGTAGTTGCCGAGATGCGGGTCGCCGTGGATGACGCCGTGGCGGCTGAACGGCAGCCACCACGCCTTGAACATCGCCGTGCCCAGGCGATTACGCACGGCGAGAGCGTCGTTCTTGTGCGCAAGCAGCTTCTGTCCCTCGAGCCAGTCGAGGGTGAGCAGCCGGTGTGTCGAGAGCTCCTTCCACACGCCCGGCACGCGGACCTCGGGCACCTGTGCAAGCATCACGCGATAGAGTGCGACGTGCTTGGCCTCGCGCTCGTAGTCGAGTTCCTCGCGCAGCCGCGCGCCGATCTCCTTGGCGATCTCGCTGGTATCGATCGCCGAATCCATGCGCCGGCGCAGCGCGAACAGCCAGTCGAGCTGGCGCAGATCCGCCTCCACGGCCGACTTCATGTCGGGATACTGCAGCTTGCAGGCGAGAAGCGAACCGTCGTGTGCGCGCGCACGATGCACCTGTCCGAGCGATGCCGCCGCCGCCGGCGTGTGCTCGAACTGCGCAAACCTGCTCTGCCAGTCGGGACCGAGCTCCGCCGACATGCGCCGCTTCACGAACGCCCAGCCCATTGGCGGCGCTTCGCTCTGCAGCTTGGTGAGCTCGGTGGCGTACTCGGCCGGCAGCAGGTCCGGGATGGTCGCCATCAACTGGGCGACCTTCATGATCGGGCCTTTGAGCCCGCCGAGCGCAGCGGTCAACTCGCCCGCGTTCTTGGCGCGATCGAGTTCGCCCCCGAACAGGCGCGTCGCCGCGATCCTGGCGGCGACGCCGCCGACGTTGGCGCCCACGCGCGCATAGCGCGCCGCGCGGGCGGAGAAGCGGTTGCGTTCCTGGTCGGTGGGCATGTGTCTTTAGATAGGTCGCCCCCGTGCGGATTGATAGTCGATCAGGCTTTCGGCCAATTGTCGCGGATCCAGCGCGTGAGGCTTTCCTCGCTCACCTCGCCTGCGGCGAGCGCGAGGATCATCTTGATCGCGTGGGCTTGTTGTGGAGCAAACGCAACTGCGTTCTTGCGCAGGAACACTATCGAACACCATCACCGCCATACAGCCGAACACCATCACCGCCATACAGCGGCGCTCTCGTCGCCGTCGACCAACAAGGATCAGCCAAGCCGTTCCAGTTCCTCGATCATACCCTCGATCACCTTGAGCCCGCCCTGCCAGAAGGCGGGATCGCGCGCATCGAGGCCGAACGGCTTGAGCAATTCCGCATGGTGCTTGGTTCCGCCCGCCGCGAGCATGTCGAGATAGCGCTCGGCGAAGCCCTCGTTGGCGCGCTCGTAGACCGCATAGAGCGAGTTCACGAGGCAATCCCCGAACGCGTAAGCGTAGACGTAGAACGGCGAATGGACGAAGTGGCCGATGTAGGTCCAGAACGTCTCGTAGCCGGGCTTGAGCTCGATCGCGGGCCCCAGGCTCTCGCGCTGCACCTCGAGCCAGATCTGCCCGAGCCGCTCCGAGGTGAGTTCGCCGTTCTTGCGCTCGGTGTGGACCTGACGCTCGAACGTGTAGAACGCGATCTGCCGCACCACGGTGTTGAGCATGTCCTCGACCTTGGAGGCGAGCATCGCCTTGCGCGCGCGCGTCTCGGCGGTCTCGGCGAGGATGCGCTTGAAGGTCAGCATCTCGCCGAACACGCTCGCGGTCTCGGCGAGGGTGAGCGGGGTCGGCGCCATCAGCGGGCCGTTCTTGGCGGCGAGCACCTGGTGCACGCCGTGGCCAAGCTCGTGCGCGAGCGTCATCACGTCGCGCGGCTTGCCCTGGTAATTGAGCAGCACGTAAGGGTGCGCCGAGGGCACCGTCGGATGCGAGAACGCGCCCGGCGCCTTGCCGGGGCGCGTCGGCGCGTCGATCCAGCGCTCGTCGAAGAAGCGCGAGGCGATGTCGGCCATGCGCGGTGAGAAGTCGCCATAGGCGGAGAGCACGGTCTCGCGCGCCTGCGGCCACGCGATCGTGCGCTGCGGCACCTTCGGCAGCGGCGCGTTGCGGTCCCAGTGCGGCAGCCGCTTCTTGCCGAACCACTTCGCCTTCAATGCGTAATAGCGGTGCGAGAGCCGCGGATAGGATGCGCGCACGGCATCGACCAGCGCATCGACCACCTCGCGCTCCACGCGGTTGGCGAGATGGCGCGCATCGGCGACGTCGGCGAACCCGCGCCAGCGGTCGGAGATTTCCTTGTCCTTGGCGAGCGTATTGGTGATCAGCGTGAACGTGCGGACGTTGGCCTTGAACGTCTTGGCCAGCGCCTGCGCCGCCGCCTTGCGCGTCTCGGCGCGTGGATCCTGCAGCAGGTTGAGCGCCTGCTCGATCGCGAGATCCTTGCCGCCGATGCGAAAGCGCAGCGCCGCCACCGTCTCGTCGAACAGCCGGTTCCAGGCACCGAAGCTCGTGACGGATTTCTCGTGAAACAGCTGCTCGACGCGGTCCTCGAGCTGAAACGGCTTTTCCTTGCGGATGTCCTCGATCCAGGGCCGGTAGCGCGCGAGCTTGGGATCGGCCAGCGCCCGCTCCATCGCCGCGTCGTCGATGCGGTTGAGCTCGAGCGTGAAGAACAGGAGATGTGTCGAAGCTGCCGTGATGCGCTCCTGCACGTCCCCATAGAACTTGGTGCGGTGCGGATCGGTGGTGTTCTCCGCGTAGACGAGCCCGGCATAGGAGATCAGCCGGCCGAGCAGGTCGTCGATCATCTCATAGCGGCGGATCGCCTCAGCGAGCTGGGCGCCGGCGTCCTCGCCCGCCGCCATGTCGACGAGCTTTCCCTTGAAAGCCTCTTCGAAGGCGATGCTGTAGCTGTCGGCGCGGTCAAGGTCGCGGCGAATCTCCGGCGCGTCGGTCGCGGGATAGAGATCGGTGAGGTTCCACTCGGGAAGATGCCCAAGACCGCGGTCAGGGGCAGGGACACGTCTGGTCGATGTCATGTGCGCGGTTCCAATGCCAGTCCAAAGATATGGCATCGCGCGCGCGACACAACATGCGACCGCCGCGCGCGATCGCACGAAAACCGCGGGTCAGACCAGCGCTGCGGCCTGCGGCACGAGATGGACGAGCACTTCCTCGCCCTCGCCGAGCAGAGCGTCGAATTTCTGTTCCGTCGTCTGGCGCAACGTGCACCATACCAGTGCGAGGCGCGCGATCATCCCGCGCCGCCGCTTGCGCAGATACTCGGAGGCGTTCATCGCGAGCGCGGCGAGGCTGTTGTGCTCGCCGACGATGCGGCCGCGCCCATCCTCCAGGACGTAAGTGCATCCGAGTCGGGAGATGCACAGGATGCAGTCGTTCTCGGGCGGCGGACCCAGCACGTAGAACTGCGGATCTCCGGCCTCGGTCGTCCCGACATCCCAGCCGCCGACGCGGCGGCCGGTCGCATCCACGTCGATCGCCTCGACAAGTTGCGCGACCTCGCCGTCGCGCCAGCCGGCCGGGCCCTGTTTCGTCTTGGGCGTGAACTCAACGATCGTCATTTGTCGTCTCCGAACAGGAGGCGGTGGAGTTCCGGCTCGTAGAAGGCCAGCAGCCGCCGGGCGAAGGTCGACGGCTCCACGCCCACCGCGCGGGCCCACGCTTCCATCGCGTCGGTGGGGACGCGGCCGAAGCCGTTCTCCACCTGTGCAACGAATGTGTAGTACTTAAACCCCAGCCGTGTCGCGAGTTCGACCTGCGACAAACCGGCATCCTTCCGTAAGCTCTTCAGCCAATCGCCGGCCAGCTTGCGCTGCTGCTTGGCCTCCGGTGCGGCGCGTGCGACGCGCATTCGCCCCTCCCGCGGGAACTATCTTGATCTTCGAGCTATTTCAAGTGTACTAAACTATCGCAATCCTAATGCGACTCGGCGCGATGCATAGAGGCACAATTCCGAGTTCGAATAAAGGTCTATGACAGGTGGAGGGACCCATGAAATCGGCTCTCGGACAGGTCGGGCTGCCCCGTTACCGCCTGGCCTCGGGCACCCGCGCGCTGCGCTTCGGGGCAGGCCTGCTGATCGCCACCGCCGCCGCGCTCGGGCTGTCCTATGGACTGCTGCCGCGCGAAGCGGCGATGCCCGCGCTCGCGACCGGCTGCTTCGTGCTGGCGGCGATCGCCGCCATCGCGGCCAAGCTGCGGCCCGCAGAGCCGGCCAATCGCGTGACGCTGTGGGACGTTGCCGGGGCGCTGACCTTCATCGGCATCTTCGCGTCCGCGCTGATCGCGCCTGAGCAGCTCGTGCAGCTCACCGAAGCCGGCGGCCAGCGCAACTAGCCCGCCGCGTCCTGAAACACTGAACAAGCATATCGAGGCCCGGCGTGGACCTGTCCCACCAGTTCATCGCGCTGCTGCAGATCATCATCATCGACTTCGTCCTGGCGGGCGACAACGCCATCGTCGTCGGCATGGCCGCCTCGCGCGTGGCGCCGCACCTGCGCGCCAAGGTGATCTTCTGGGGCGTCGGCGGCGCCGTCGTGCTGCGCGTGCTGTTCGCCCTCATCGCAACGCAGCTCCTCGCGATCGTGGGCCTCACCCTCGCGGGCGGCATCCTGCTTCTGTGGGTGTGCTGGAAGATGTATCGCGAGATCCGCGTGCCGCACGAGGGTCTCGCCTTCGCCGGCGGCCCGCACGCCGATCACATCCCGGACCAGGTCAAGACCATGACCTTCGGTGCCGCGCTGGTTCAGATCGTGGTCGCCGACGTGTCCATGTCGCTCGACAACGTGCTTGCCGTCGCCGGCGCCGCCAAGGGCGAGATGTGGGTGCTTGTGGTGGGGCTGACCATCGCGGTGGCCTGCATGGCGCTGCTGTCGGCCTACATCGCCAACCTGCTGGCGCGCTATCCATGGATCACCTGGATCGGCCTGCTGATCGTCCTGACCGTCGCGATCGAGATGATCTGGAGCGGCTCGCACCAGATCGGCTGCGCCTTCGTGCCGCAGGCGACATGCGAAGCCGGCACGCTGGCGACCATGCGCGCCCTGCTGATGTAAGTCCCGCCTCGCGCAAGCCCTTCAGCAACCGTTAACTCGCCTCGGCGACAGTGGCCCAAACTGGGACACTGTTGCCATGGCCGAACGAATTCTCATCGTCGAAGACGACCCGGTGCAGCGCCGGCTGGTCGAGAACATGGTCACGCGCTTCGGCTACGAAGCCACGACCGTGGACGGCGGCGATGCGGCCGTTGCGCTGTTGCGTGATCCCGCGGCCGGAATCGATTGCGTCATCCTCGACCTTGTGATGCCGGATCTCGACGGCCTCGGCGTGCTCGCCAAGATGCGCGAGCACGACGTCACCATCCCGGTCATCGTGCAGACCGCCCACGGCGGCATCGACAACGTCGTCTCGGCGATGCGCGCGGGCGCGGCCGATTTCGTGGTCAAGCCGGCGGGGGCCGAGCGCCTGCAGGTGTCGCTGCGCAACGCACTGGCGACGCGTGCGCTGGCGGGCGAGTTGATGCGGCTCAAGCGCAGCCGGGCTGGAACCCTCACCTTCAAGGACATCATCACCCGCAGCGCGCGCATGCTCACCGTCCTGCGGGCGGCGGAGAAGGCGGCGGCCTCCAACATCCCGGTGCTGATCGAGGGCGAGTCGGGGGTCGGCAAGGAGCTGATCGCACGGGCCATTCACGGCTCCGGCGCGCGCCGCGCCAAGCCGCTGGTCGCGCTCAACTGCGGCGCCATTCCCGACAACCTCGTCGAGTCGATCCTGTTCGGCCACGAAAAGGGCGCCTTCACCGGC
>DATMFF010000006.1:0-902571 GCA_035556735.1 Xanthobacteraceae bacterium
AAGGCTTTCGAGCAACGCGGTCTCTTCGCCGCAAATATAAGCGCCGGCGCCGTGGGCGACGTAAAGGTCGAAATCCCAGCCGTGAATATTGTTCTTGCCGATCAGCTTCGCCTCATAGGCCTGATCGACCGCGGCCTGCAGACGCTCGCGCTCGCGGATGAACTCGCCGCGGATATAGATGTAGGCGGCGATCGCGCCCATCGCGAAACCGGCGATCAGGCAGCCCTCGATGAGAAGATGCGGATCGTGCCGCATGATCTCGCGATCCTTGCAGGTACCGGGCTCGGACTCGTCGGCATTTACGACGAGATAGCTCGGGCGGCCGTCCTTGCTCTCCTTCGGCATGAACGACCATTTCATGCCGGTCGGGAAGCCCGCGCCGCCGCGTCCGCGCAGCCCCGAGGCCTTCATCTCGTTGATGATGCCGTCGCGGCCACGTTCGAGGATGGCCTTGGTGCCGTCCCAGGCGCCGCGCTGACGCGCGCCCTTGAGGCCCCAGTCATGCTGGCCATAGAGATTTTTGAAGATGCGGTCCTTGTCGGCGAGCATCACTTCTTCCTCTTGTCCGAGGAGTCGGCAACCGGCGGCTTCGGCACGGCGGCCTCGCGGACCCTCGCGGCGGCGCCCGGCTTCTTCGCGTCGGAATCGGTGAGAGCCGGTCCGGATGTTTTCGGCGCGCTTGCTCCCTCCAATGCGGGTTCGAGCAGCGTGGTCGCTCCGCCAACGGGTGCCGAGAATTGCCGGTCGATCTGCGGACCCGGCTTCACTTCCTTGCCGGCCGCAAGGTCGTCGAGGATCTTCGCGAAGCTCTCAGGCGTCAGGTCCTCGTAGAAGTCGAAGTTGATCTGGGCCATCGGCGCATTCACGCAGGCTCCCAAGCACTCGACCTCCACCCAGGACAGCGCGCCGTCCGGCGTCACGTCGAACTGATGCCCGATCCGCTTCTCGCAGACATGGATCAGGTCTTCCGCGCCGCGCAGCCGGCACGGCGTCGTGCCGCAAAGCTGCACGTGGAAGCGTCCGACCGGTGCGAGGTTGAACATGGTGTAGAAGGTCGCGATCTCCATGACGCGGATATGCGCCATGTCGAGGAAATCGGCGACGTAGCGGATCGCAGCTTCCGGCACCCAGCCGCCGGCCTGCTCCTGCGCCTTCCAGAGCAGCGGAATGACTGCGGAGGCCTGACGGCCGTCCGGATACTTGGTCAGCTGCTTCTTCGCCCATTCGAGATTTTCGGGCGTGAAGGCGAAATCCTTCGGCTGCTGCTCTTTTGGAGCGAGACGACGAACGGCCATTATCGATCGACCTCCCCGAACACGATGTCGAGCGAACCAAGAATGGCCGACACGTCGGCCAGCATGTGGCCCTTGCAGAGAAAATCCATCGCCTGCAGATGCGCGAATCCGGGCGCCCTGATCTTGCACTTGTACGGCTTGTTACTGCCGTCGGCGACGAGATAGACGCCGAACTCGCCCTTCGGCGCTTCGACGGCGGCATAGACCTCACCGGCGGGAACGTGGAAGCCTTCGGTGTAGAGCTTGAAGTGATGGATCAGCGCTTCCATCGAGCGCTTCATCTCGCCGCGCTTCGGCGGCACCACCTTCTGGTCGTCGGCTGACACCCGCCCCTTGCCGTCCGGCGCATTCAGCTTGGCGATGCATTGCTTCATGATGCGAACCGACTGGCGCATCTCTTCCATGCGGATCAGATAGCGGTCGTAACAGTCGCCGTTCTTGCCGATCGGAATGTCGAAATCCATTTCGGCATAACATTCGTAAGGCTGGTTCTTGCGCAGGTCCCAGACCGCGCCCGAGCCGCGCACCATCACGCCCGAGAACCCCCACGCCCAGGCGTCCTCGAGCTTCACCACGCCGATGTCGACGTTGCGCTGCTTGAAGATGCGATTGTCGGTCAGCAGCGTCTCGAGATCGTCGCAGACGGCGAGGAACGGATCGCAGAATGCCTCGATGTCGTCGACCAGCTTGGGCGGCAGATCCTGGTGCACGCCGCCCACGCGGAAATAGGCCGCGTGCATGCGCGAGCCGGACGCGCGCTCGTAGAACATCATCAGCTTCTCGCGCTCCTCGAAGCCCCACAGCGGCGGGGTGAGCGCGCCGACGTCCATCGCCTGCGTGGTGACGTTGAGCAGGTGCGAGAGCAGCCGGCCGATCTCCGAGTAGAGCACGCGGATGAGCTGCGCCCGGCGCGGCACATCGATGCCGAGCAGCTTTTCCGCCGCCAGGCAGAACGCGTGCTCCTGGTTCATCGGCGCGACGTAGTCGAGCCGGTCGAAGTACGGGATCGCCTGCAGGTAGGTCTTGTGCTCGATCAGCTTCTCGGTGCCGCGATGCAGGAGGCCGATATGCGGATCGACGCGCTCGACCACCTCGCCGTCGAGCTCGAGCACGAGGCGCAGCACTCCGTGGGCCGCAGGATGCTGCGGTCCGAAGTTGATGGTGAAGTTGCGGAGCGATGTCTCGGGCATTGGCCTACTTCGCCTTTTCGTCGCCCGGCAGCACGTAGTCGGTGCCTTCCCAGGGCGACAGGAAGTCGAACGAACGGAACTCCTGTGCGAGCCGCACCTTGTCGTAGACGACGCGCTTCGCCTGATCGTCCCAGCGCACCTCGACGAAGCCCGTGAGCGGGAAATCCTTGCGCAGCGGATAGCCGTCGAAGCCGTAGTCGGTGAGCAGCCGGCGCATGTCAGGGTGGCCGGTGATCAGCACGCCATAGAGATCGTACATCTCGCGCTCGAACCAGTCGGCCCCTGGAAACACCTCGATGATCGAGGTGATCGGCGTTGCCTCGTCGGTCTCGATCTTGACGCGCACGCGTGCGTTCCGGGTCGGCGACAGGAAGTGGTAGACGACGTCGAAGCGTTTCTCGCGCGAAGGCCAGTCGACTGCCGTGATGTCGATGATGCAGCGGAACTCGCAGCGCGGGTCGTCACGCAGGAACCGCACCACCCGCACGATGTCGGCGGCGTTCGCGGTCAGCGTCAGCTCGCCAAAGGCGATCTCGTGGCCGGTGACGGCGCCGGGCAGCTCTCCCGCGATGGTCGCACCGAGTTCGGCGAGCTTGTCCATGTCAACGTACCTGTCTCAGCGCTCGATCGTGCCGACGCGGCGGATCTTCTTCTGCAGCAGCATGACGCCGTAGAGCAGCGCCTCGGCGGTCGGCGGGCAGCCCGGCACGTAGATGTCCACGGGCACGATGCGGTCGCAGCCGCGCACCACGGAGTACGAATAGTGGTAGTAGCCGCCGCCGTTGGCGCAGGACCCCATCGAGATGACGTAGCGCGGCTCCGGCATCTGGTCGTAGACCTTGCGCAGCGCGGGGGCCATCTTGTTGGTCAGTGTGCCGGCGACGATCATCACGTCGGACTGGCGGGGCGAGGCGCGCGGCGCGAAGCCGAAGCGCTCGGCGTCGTAGCGCGGCATCGACATCTGCATCATCTCGACCGCGCAGCACGCGAGGCCGAACGTCATCCACATGAGCGAGCCGGTGCGCGCCCAGGTGACGAGGTTGTCGGCCGTGGTGACGAGGAAGCCCTTGTCGGCGAGCTCGTCGTTGAGGTTCAGGAAGAACGGATCGTCGGCGCCGACCGGCTTGCCGGTGCGCGGGTCGAGGATCCCGGTGCTCGCAGGCGCAATCACGCTCATGCGCTCAATCCCATTCCAGGGCGCCTTTGCGCCACTCGTAGATGAAGCCGATCGTCAGAACGGCCAGGAACACGATCATCGACCAGAAGCCGAACGGGCCGAGCTGATCGAACGCCACCGCCCACGGAAACAGGAACGCGACCTCGAGGTCGAAAATGATGAACAGGATCGACACGAGGTAGAAGCGCACGTCGAACTTCATGCGCGCGTCGTCGAACGCGTTGAAGCCGCATTCGTAGGCCGACAGCTTGTCCGGATCGGGCTGGCGGTAGGCGACGATGAACGGAGCGATCAGCAGCGCGAGCCCGATCACGAGCGCGACGCCGAGGAACACGACCAGCGGAAGATAGTCCTGCAGAAGTCCGCTCATACGACCTTTGCCCTGCCGACCCTTACCTGCGTCCGCGGACACGACGCCCGCGCCGGAAACCTGCCAGCCGACCCGCCGGCGGCCGTCAAGACGCCGAAAACTCACGTGAAATGAGCCATGGCCGACGAGTTAGACTCGTTCCATGCAGGTTTGGGCAGGCTTAGCGCAGCGCACCATGGGTGGCAAGCCGCAGGCGGGGAAAGCAGCCGTGTCCCCAATGTACCTCCCGCTCTGTCCACTGTTGTCGACGGCGAGACCGATTGGTGGTGCGCCCGGCGCGAGAGTCGGCGACGATTCGGTATCGTGCCGATCCCTCATGTGCGTCGGCGACGCGCGGCTGCGGCGCGCAAGCTTGGCCTGATTGCAGGAGAGGAGGCGAATTGCGCTGCGCGCGCTGCGCTAAGCCTTCGACGGATAGATATGTTGGGCCCGGGCAAGCACAACCGCCGCGTCGTACCCCATGCGGCCTGCGCCCGACGTGCGCAACCGTCATCGCGCGGCTACGCACGATGTGCCCCGCGGCCCTCACCGGCGATTGTAACCGCCTGCGGATGATCTTGCTCCGCGCAGTCGAGAGGCCGCGGAACTCGGTCACAGCCCGCGTCGGACATGGAATGCATTTGCGCGCCGGTGCCGGTAGCGACGGTCAGTGCGCGCCGGCCGCGCGCGGCGATGGGAGGAAATTGCCGAGGACACCCGGGCGGTGAACTGGCGGGAGCGACGGGGCTCGAACCCGCGACCTCTGCCGTGACAGGGCAGCGCTCTGACCAACTGAGCTACGCCCCCGCGAACGCCCCGAACGATCGGTCGCCGTGGGAGGTCCGTGAGATAGGCCGCACCCCCGGGCAAGTCAAGCAAAGCTCAAAGCCCGGCGCGCCGCCCTGTCCTCGACGGTGAATGGATGGGGGCGAGTCCCCCAGGGGCCGGTTTTGGGACAGACAGGGGCGGGTTTGTCCCCGCCAAATGGGCACAACTTGGACTGATCCCCCGAAAAAGCCACAAAAATCGGGCTTTTTCGAATTTCGCGTGGCGACAAGTCGCCAGAATCATATATGCCACCGGCTGTTCTGCGTTATCCGACTCACCGAAAGGAGCGCCCATGGCGGCCAAGACCACTGCACCAACCGTGACGCTGAAACACCTCGCCGCCGCTCTGGCGGCCGACCACGAGATCTCGAAGAAGCAGGCCGAAGGCATGCTCAACGACCTCGTGGGCATGATGGTGAAGCATCTCAAGAAGGGCGAGCGCATCCGCATCGGCGGCTTCGGCATCCTGCAGGTGCGCAAGCGCGCCGCCCGCATGGGCCGGAACCCGGCGACCGGCGAGCCGATCAAGATCAAGGCGAGCAAGAAGGTCGCGTTCCGCGCGGCCAAGGAGCTCAAGGAAGCCGTCTGATCGGCCCTGGACTGGTTCTGTCCCGGCGCAGCCTTGCGCCGGGATTTTCTTTTGTGGAATGGACTTTGCGCGCAGTTGCGCAACCCGTGCCGCAACACGGATGCCGCCGCTGGCGCCTTGCGCCCCACGTCGGGCGGCGCGATAAACACCCGATCGGGCGGTTAGCTCAGTTGGTAGAGCGCCTGCTTTACACGCAGGATGTCGGCGGTTCGAGTCCGTCACCGCCCACCACCGCGCTCAGAAGAAATCCCGCTTAAAACAAAACGGCGGCGCCGAAGCGCCGCCGTTGATGTTTCGGAACCGAGCGTGTCCGCTCAGTGCGCGGTCAGGCCGGGACCTTCGTCCTCGACGGCGGCAGCCGGAGCTTCCTTGACCGCGGTCTCGTCCCAGGTGATCGGCTCGGGCTTGCGCACGAGCGCGTGGGCGAAGACCTCGTCCATCCGCGACACCGGCACGATGTCGAGCTTGCTCTTGACCGAGTCCGGGATGTCGGTGAGGTCCTTCGCGTTCTCCTCCGGGATCAGCACCGTCTTGATGCCGCCGCGCAGCGCGGCGAGCAGCTTCTCCTTGAGGCCGCCGATCGGCAGCACGCGGCCGCGCAGCGTGATCTCGCCGGTCATGGCGACGTCGCGGCGCACCGGAATGCCCGTCATCACCGACACGATCGCAGTCACCATGGCGACGCCCGCCGACGGACCGTCCTTCGGGGTCGCCCCCTCCGGCACGTGCACGTGGATGTCGCGCTTGTCGAACAGCGGCGGCTCGATGCCGAAGGTGATCGCCCGCGAGCGCACGTAGGACGCGGCCGCGGAGATCGACTCCTTCATGACGTCGCGCAGGTTGCCCGTGACGGTCATGCGGCCCTTGCCGGGCATCATCGTGCCTTCGATCGTCAGCAGCTCGCCGCCGACCTCGGTCCACGCCAGTCCGGTCACCACGCCGATCTGATCCTCCGATTCGATCTCGCCGTAGCGGAACTTCGGAACGCTCAGGTAGTCGGAGATGTTGTCGACGGTGACCTTCACCGTCTTCTTCTTCGACAGCATGAGCTCCTTCACCGCCTTGCGGGCGAGCGTCGAGATCTCACGTTCGAGGTTGCGCACGCCCGCTTCCCGCGTGTAGCGGCGGATCAGCAGCATCAGCGCGTCGTCGTCGATCGACCATTCCTTGGCGTCGAGGCCGTGCTTGGCCAGCGCGTTCGGGATGAGGTGCTTGCGCGCGATCTCCGCCTTCTCGTCCTCGGTGTAGCCCGCGATCCGGATGATCTCCATGCGGTCCATCAGCGGCGGCGGGATGTTGAGCGTGTTCGCCGTCGTGATGAACATCACGTTGGACAGATCGTAGTCCACCTCGAGGTAGTGGTCGTTGAACGTGGTGTTCTGCTCGGGATCCAGAACCTCGAGCAGCGCCGAGGACGGGTCGCCGCGGAAATCGGCGCCCATCTTGTCCACCTCGTCGAGGAGGAACAGCGGGTTCGAGGTCTTGGCCTTGCGCATCGACTGGATGATCTTGCCGGGCATCGAGCCGATGTAGGTGCGCCGGTGACCGCGGATCTCGGCCTCGTCACGCACGCCGCCGAGCGACACGCGCACGAACTCGCGTCCGGTCGCCTTCGCGATCGACTTGCCGAGCGAGGTCTTGCCGACGCCGGGCGGGCCGACGAGGCACAGGATCGGACCGGTCAGCTTGTTCGCGCGGCTCTGCACCGCGAGATACTCGATGATGCGCTCCTTGACCTTCTCGAGCCCGTAATGGTCGTGGTCGAGGATCTCCTGCGCATGCGGCAGGTCCTTCTTGATCTTCGACTTCTTGTTCCACGGGATCGAGAGCAGCCAGTCGAGGTAGTTGCGCACGACGGTGGCTTCCGCCGACATCGGCGACATCTGCCGGAGCTTCTTGAGCTCGTGCATCGCCTTTTCGCGGGCTTCCTTCGACAGCTTGGTCTTCTTGATCTTCTCCTCGAGCTCGGCGACCTCGTCCCGGCCGTCTTCGTCGCCGAGTTCCTTCTGGATCGCCTTCATCTGCTCGTTGAGGTAGTACTCGCGCTGCGTCTTCTCCATCTGGCGCTTCACGCGTGTGCGGATGCGCTTCTCGACCTGCAGGACCGAGACCTCGCTCTCCATCATCGCGAGCACCTTCTCCAGGCGCCCCGTGACGGTCGGCGTTTCGAGCACGGCCTGCTTGTCGGGAATCTTGATCGCGAGATGCGACGCGACGGTGTCCGCCAGCCGCTTGTGATCCTCGATCTGCTGGACCACGCCGACGACTTCCGGCGACACCTTCTTGTTGAGCTTGACGTAGTTCTCGAACTCGTTGACGACCGATCGCGCGAGCGCTTCGGCTTCGACCTGCTCGCCGAGCTCATCGACGAACAGCTCCGCGGTCGCCTCGTAATAGTCCGTGCGATCGCCGTAGCGCACGACCTTCGCGCGCTCGACGCCCTCGACCAGGACCTTCACCGTATTATCGGGCAGCTTGAGAAGCTGCAGCACGTTGGCGAGCGTGCCCACCTCGTAGATCGCGTCCGTTCCCGGATCGTCGTCGGAGGCGTTCTTCTGGGTCGCCAGCAGGATGTATGTGTCGGAGCGCATGACCTCTTCGAGGGCGCGGATCGACTTTTCGCGGCCCACGAACAGCGGCACGATCATGTGCGGGAACACCACGATGTCGCGCAGCGGCAACACCGGGTAGGTCCGCTGCTCGCCGGCGGGCGGCAGCGTCTTGGGCTTAGAAGGGCTTGTCATGACCCAGATCCTGTTGTTGTGCCCCTTCCCCCCGACACGCCTGGCATCGCCGCGGAGAAGTGCAAGGTGGCTCGGACCCGGTGAAAACTCGAAACCGCGGAAGCGGTACCCCAGAAATTCCGGTCCCGAAGATCAGCGTAGGCGCTGGACTCACACAATCACAGCTTTCATTAGGTGGCTACAGCCCTGTGGGGTGTCAAGTCCGCTTGGAAAATCAAAGAAATAGCCCCGCCTTTTGGGCGGGGCTGGCAGCTTGGCAGGTATGTCGTTGACACGTTGCGGCGGCGTTAGGCCGAAGCCGGGGCCCCGGCGTCGCTCGAGCGGTCGGCGTAGATGTACAGCGGACGCGCCGTACCCTCCACCACCTCCTTCGAGATGACCACCTCTTCCACGCCCTCGAGGCTCGGCAGTTCGAACATGGTGTCGAGCAGGATGCCTTCCATGATCGACCGCAGCCCGCGGGCGCCGGTCTTTCGCTCGATGGCCTTGCGCGCGATCGAGCTCAGGGCCTCGTCGGCGAACGCGAGTTCGATCGATTCCATCTCGAACAGGCGCTGATACTGCTTCACCAGCGCGTTCTTCGGCTCCATCAGGATGCGCTTGAGCGCGGCCTCGTCGAGATCCTCGAGCGTCGCGACCACCGGCAGACGGCCGACGAACTCGGGGATGAGCCCGTATTTGAGCAGGTCTTCCGGCTCCACGTTACGGAAGATCTCGCCCTGCTTACGGTCCTCGGGAGCCATCACCTTGGCGCCGAAGCCGATCGAGGTCGAACGGCCGCGGGCGGAGATGATCTTCTCCAGGCCCGAGAAGGCGCCGCCGCAGATGAACAGGATGTTCGTCGTGTCGACCTGCAGGAACTCCTGCTGCGGATGCTTGCGGCCGCCCTGCGGCGGGACCGAGGCGATGGTGCCTTCCATGATCTTGAGCAGCGCCTGCTGGACGCCCTCGCCCGACACGTCGCGGGTGATCGAGGGGTTGTCCGACTTGCGGGAGATCTTGTCGATCTCGTCGATATAGACGATGCCGCGCTGCGCCCGCTCGACGTTGTAGTCGGCCGACTGCAGCAGCTTGAGAATGATGTTCTCGACGTCCTCGCCGACATAGCCGGCTTCGGTGAGCGTCGTGGCGTCGGCCATGGTGAACGGCACGTCCAGGATGCGCGCGAGCGTCTGGGCGAGCAGCGTTTTGCCCGAGCCGGTCGGCCCGATCAGCAGGATGTTCGACTTCGCCAGCTCGACGTCGTTGTGCTTGGTCTGGTGATTGAGCCGCTTGTAGTGGTTGTGCACGGCGACCGAGAGGACCTTCTTGGCGTGATCCTGGTCGATCACGTAGTCGTCGAGAACCTTGCGGATCTCCTTCGGGGTCGGGATGCCGTCGCGCGACTTCACCAGCGAGGACTTGTTCTCCTCGCGGATGATGTCCATGCACAGCTCGACGCACTCATCGCAGATGAACACGGTGGGGCCGGCGATGAGCTTGCGCACTTCATGCTGGCTCTTGCCGCAGAACGAGCAATAGAGGGTGTTCTTGGAGTCGCTGCTGCTGACTTTGCTCATTCTAGCTCTCCACCAACCGCGCTGCCGCGGGACCACGATTTCGACCGATCATACTCAGGCTATTCTCAAGAATCCGTAGCGCCAAAACCACACCTATCGCTGTTTTGCCCCGCTTTGAATCAGTCGATTCTAGCGAACCATGCTAGCCTGTCGCGGATCAACATTCCATTAACGATAACATTTCCAAGCGCATAGCCGTTCCCGAGGTTTCCGCGCGCCGCCAACTCGCCGCAATTGACGGCGCGCCGACATCTCCATCGATGCGGGGGAAGCTGGGGACAACACACATAATCGACTTCGCAACAACTTCCATCCCTTCCACCTTAGAAAACAAGCAAAAAGGGTTCCAGGCCGGCGTCCCTCACGCGATTGCGAAGGTCCGGCGAGGGCCGTCACGCGGGAGCCTGTGGCCAAATACCGTTCGCAATCTGCTAGGCTGCGTCCCAGCACCGCCTCACGGGGGAATTGCATCATGCGCAGCGGGTGGATCGCCGCGGCTGCGGCGCTGTTGCTCACGACATCAGCGGCTGTTGCCCAGGCACCATCGGCCATCGTGGAGGATGTCAGCGACGCCGCGGCCGGCGTCGAGCTGATGGACTACGTCTCTCCCGGCAAGGTGATCAGGCTCGGACCGTCAGGCAAGCTCGTGCTGGGCTACCTGAAGTCCTGCTGGAGGGAGACCATCTCAGGCGGAACGGTGACCATCGGAACCGAGCAGAGCGAGGTCCAGGACGGCAAGGCCGAGCGCACGAAAGTCGCGTGCGACGCGGCGAAGATGCAGCTCACCGCGGAACTCGCCAGCAAGAGCGGCGCGATGGTGTTCCGCGAGGCACCGCGCCAGGCGAAGGCGCGGCCCCGTCCGCAGTTCACGCTGCACGGCCTCTCCCCACTCGTCGAAGTGCGCAAAGGTACCGTCGTCATCGAGCGCGTGGACAAGCCGGGCGAGCGCTACGAACTTGCGCATGACAAGCTTCCGCTGGTGCGCGGCGCCTTCTACGACTTCGCCCAGGACAACAAGGCCCTCGCCCCGGGCGGGCTCTATCGTGCCACTGCTGGATCCGTGCAGGTGCTGTTCCAGATCGATTCCAAGGCGCAGTCCGGGCGAACGCCGGCCGCCGGTCGACTGCTGCGGCTCCAGCCCGCCGGCTGACGGCGGCGCGGGCGGCAGCTGAGAGCATGGCGCGCATCCGCTCCCGCGACGTGGTGTTCGCCCTTGCGGTCACAGCGCTCGCCGGGCTTGCAGGCGCTGCCCCCGGTCTCGACGGCATGCGGGGCCTCTCGATCGACGTCCTGACCGCGCTGCGCTGGCGCACCTTCGGCGATCGTCATGCGCCGGCGGCGTCGCCCGCCGTGGTGATCGCGCTCGACGAGGAAACGCATCGCACCCCGCCCTTCGCCGGCACGCCGCAAGTGACCTGGACGCGGGAGATCGGGCGCGTGCTCACGGCCGTCGCCGCGGCGGACGCCAAGGTGGTCGGCTTCGACGTCGTCTTCCCGACCTCGATCGAGCAATCGGAAATTCCCATCGGCGAGGACACGCTGGGGGCCCGCGTGCGCGGCTTCGATCGCGATTACCTGCGGGCGCTCGCTCTGGTGGCACGCGCGGACAAGCTGGTGCTCGGCCAGGTTCAGCATGGCGACCAGCCGATCGTGCCCTCTCCGGGTCAGCGGGTCGCAGTCGGGGGCCAGCGCAACCTGCGCGCCCTCAACTACCACAACGACCCCGACGACATCGTGCGGCGCATTCCCGTCACCCTGACCGTGGATGGCGTGGCGCAGCCCTCGTTTGCGGTCGAGCTCGCCGCCCGCGCCCTGCGCACGCGCCCGGTCTTGCACGCCGACGGGTCCACGATCCTCGGCGGCTACGCCATTCCCTCGCGCATCCCGAATACCATGGCCGTCAATTTCGAGGGCGGGGCCGATGACATCCCGACCTATTCGCTGGCCGACCTGCGCGCCTGCCTTCAGAACGGCGATGCGGAGTTCTTCCGCCGTACATTCGCCGGCAAGGTCGTGCTGGTGGGCGCCGTGCTCGACGTCGAGGACCGCAAGATCACTTCGAAACGCTTCGCCACCGCACCCGAAGGTGCACGCACCGTCCGTTGCGCCCTCCCCGCGAGCCCGCCCGGCCCGTTCGCGCGCGATTCCATTGCCGGCGTCTATATCCACGCCGCCGCCGTGAACAACCTGCTGCGCGGCGAGGCGCTGCGCGAAACCGGCCCTCTCGGCGCCGGCGCAATCACCGCGGCGGCGGCCGCACTGGCGGTCACCATCGGATTCGCGCTCGCGCCCGTCGCCGCCCTCGCCGCCTACGCCGCTGCCGCGGTGGCCTTCACGGCCGGCGCGACCGCAGCCTTCCAGCACGCGCTCGCCCTGCCGCTGCTGGAGCCGCTGCTGCTCGGGCTCCTCGCACTCGCCGCCACCGTGGGGTATCGTTTCATCGTGACCGACAAGGACAAGCGCCTGCTGCGCCGCAGCTTCGCGCTCTACCTCGCGCCGGCGGTCATCGACAAGATGCTCAGCGCCAACACGCTGCCCGCGCTCGGCGGCGAGACCCGCGAGGTCACGGTGTTCTTCTCCGACGTCGCGGGCTTTTCCTCATTCTCCGAGACGCTCACGCCTCCGCAGCTCGTCGCGCTGATGAACGAATACCTCACCGCCATGACCGACATCATCGAGGCGCATGGCGGCTTCGTCGACAAGTACATCGGCGACGCCATCGTCGCGGTGTTCGGCGCGCCGCTCGAGGATCCCGATCACGCCCGTCACGCGGTCGAGGCCGCGCTCGCGTGCCGTTCACGCCTCGAGGACCTCAACCGGACGGCCGCGTCCTTCGCCGGGCATCGGCTCGACCAGCGCATCGGCCTCAATTCGGGCGAGGTCCTGGTCGGCA
Organism: Xanthobacteraceae bacterium; assembly: GCA_035556735.1. Lineage (GTDB taxonomy): Bacteria > Pseudomonadota > Alphaproteobacteria > Rhizobiales > Xanthobacteraceae > CANJBX01. Next base: position 12,625 of record DATMFF010000006.1, read on the forward strand.
ACATCGGATCGCACCGGCGCTTCAACTACACGGTGATGGGCGACACGGTGAACCTCGCCTCGCGACTCGAGGGCGCCAACAAGTTCTTCGCGAGCAGGATCATGGCCGCGGACGCGACCGTGGAACGGGCAGGTCCAGGCATTCTCTGGCGCGAACTCGACGCCATCCGGGTCAAGGGCCGTCGCCGGCCGGTGCGGATTTACGAGCCGCTCGCCCGCGCCGACGAGGCGACGCCGGACCTCGCCGCACGCGCGGCCGCCTACGCCGAGGGGCTCGCCTGTTGGCGCAAGCGGGAGTTCAAAGCTGCGGCGCAAGCATTTGACCGTATTGCGGAAGACGATCCGCCGTCCACCCTGTTCGCCAAGCGCGCCCACGCCCTGGCGGCGCATCCACCCGGGCCGGACTGGGAGCCCGTGAACACGCTCGAAGGAAAATGAAAACGCCCGCGCCTAGCTGCGGCGCGGGCGTACGATGGCATGGCGGGCGCGCCAAGGCGGCTGGCACCGCCCTGCGCCCGATCAGTCCTTGGCGAGCTCTTCCGGCCGCTTGTTGATGACCTGGTCGACCACGCCGAAATCCTTGGCGCCATCGGCCGTGAGGAACATGTCGCGCTCGAGCGCGTCCTCGATCTTCTTGAGCGGCTGGCCCGTGTGCTTGACGTAGATCTCGTTCAGCCGGCGCTTGAGGTTCAGGATCTCCTGCGCGTGCAGCATGATGTCCGTCGCCTGGCCCTGGAAGCCGCCGGACGGCTGGTGCAGCATGATGCGCGCGTTCGGCAGGCAGAAGCGCATGTCGGGATGTCCGGCCGCGAGCAGCAGCGAGCCCATCGAGGCCGCCTGCCCGATGCACAGCGTCGAAACGGCCGGGCGCACGAACTGCATCGTGTCGTAGATCGCCATGCCGGACGTCACGATGCCGCCCGGCGAATTGATGTACATCGACACTTCCTTCTTCGGGTTCTCGGCCTCGAGGAAGAGAAGCTGCGCCACGATGAGGCTGGCCATGCCATCCTCGACCGGGCCGGTGATGAAGATGATCCGCTCCTTGAGCAGGCGCGAATAGATGTCGTAGGCGCGCTCGCCGCGGTTGGTCTGCTCGACCACCATCGGGACGAGGTAGTTCATGTATGTGTCGTAGGGGTCGCGCATCGATTGTGACCTGTGGGTTGCTGTGGCTCGATTACGGCAGATATGGCCCCGGCAATGTGGCGGCAAGATCGCCGCCGCCTCTCGGGCGGCAGCGCGGCGCACCGCGCGGCCGGAGCGATTCGGCGCATACTAGCATCGGCGGCTGGCTTAAACCGGCGAAATGACCTCGCGGTTAAGATCGCCGGAATGCCGTTCGGTCAGCGGCTTACGAACAATCGCTGGCGTAACGCCTCATGCGGCCGCGGATTCTTCGTCCTGCTTGAACAATTCCTCGCGCGATACCGGCTTGTCGGTCACGGTCGCCAGCTCGCAGATGAAGTCGACGACCTTTTCCTCGAACAGCGGCGCGCGCAGTTGCGCCATCGCCTGCGGGTTCTTGCGGTAGAAATCCCACACCTGCTGTTCCTGGCCGGGGTACTGGCGCGCGCGCTCGACCACAGCGCGGGTCAGTTCCTCGTCCGGAACCTTGATGTTGTTCTTTTCGCCGATCTCGGCGAGGACGAGGCCGAGCCGCACCCGGCGGTTGGCGATGCGCCGGTAGTCCTCCTGCGCCTTCTCCTCCGTCGTACCCTCGTCGGCGAAGGTGCGGTTCTGGGCATCGAGGTCGCCCTTCACCTGGCTCCACACCGCGTTGAACTCCTCCTCGACCATGCTCGGGGGCACCTCGAACTTGTGCAGTTCATCGAGCTGGTCGAGCAGTTGGCGCTTGAGCTTGGCGCGGCTCATGGCGGCGTGGTCGCGGGTGAGGCGATCCTTGACCACCTCGCGCAGCTTCTCGAGCGACTCCATGCCGACCGTCTTGGCGAGATTGTCGTCGATGACCACCTCGCCCGGCGCTTCGATCGACTTCGCCGTCACCTCGAACTCCGCTTCCTTGCCGGCGAGCTGTTCGGACAGATAATTGGTCGGGAATCGCACCTTCACCGTGCGCGTGTCTCCGGCCTTCATGCCGATGAGCTGCTCCTCGAAGCCCGGGATGAAGGTCTTCGAGCCGACATTGACGCCGACGTCCTCGCCGGTGCCGCCCTCGAACGGCTTGCCGTCGAGAGTGCCGGTGAACGAGATCGTCACCTTGTCGCCGTCCTCGACCGCCGCGCCCTCGCCCTTGGGCGTGTAGGGACGGCCCTGCTCCGCGATCCGTTTGAGGGTGTCGGTGATCTCCTCCTCGGAGACCTCGGCGACCGGCCGCTCGAGCTTGATCGACTTGAAGTCGGCGAGCGGAATCGGCGGCAGCACTTCCAGCGCCACGGTGTAGGCGAGGTCGGCATCTCCCGACACGACCTTCTCGATCTCGGCCTGGTCCTCAGGCAGGTTGACCTTCGGCTCCATGGCGAGCTTGAAGTTGTGGTCGGTGACGATCTTGGCGTTGGCCTCGCGCACCACGGCCTCGATGGTCTCTGCCATCACCGAGCGGCCATAGACCTTCTTGAGGTGCGCCACCGGCACCTTGCCCGGGCGGAAGCCGTTGAGGCGAACGCGGTCCTTGATCTCAGCAAGCCGGTTGTCGAGGCGCGATTCCAGATCGTTCTTGCCGACGACCACCTTGAATTCGCGCTTGAGGCCCTCGGACAGGGTTTCGGTGACTTGCATGGGTAAAGCTCTTGTTTCTTGTCTTGAGAATGGTGCGGGCGGAGGGATTTGAACCCCCACGACTTGCGTCACTGGAACCTAAATCCAGCGCGTCTACCAATTCCGCCACGCCCGCCACGGTTAAATCGGCGGACGGACCGGATGGCCGGCAGACGGGCCCGCCGCGTCGGCGCACGATTGCACAAAAGTGCACCCGGTTTTGCATCCGACCGCACGCCGACGGTTGATTCCAGCGCGCGACCCAACGGCGAACCGGATTACCTTCGCCAGATCATCCGCCACGGCGGCGCGGCTTATAACACGGCGGAATCCGCCCGACAGCAGAAAAATAGGTGCAGCCGGAGCGATTTGCGACGGACGCTCGCCTCGGCCCGCTGCTGCGCAGCGCTTGGGGCGGGACGAAGGGCGGGACGTGCGCCCAACCGACCTGCACAGGGCAGGTGCCCTTGGCGGAAAGGGGCCTATCGCGCAAGCAACGCGCGAGGATTCATGGTTATGAAATTGATTTGAAAATCGTTTTATCCATCACGCCCCCCTTTAATCGTTCGTTGCCGAATCCCCAGCACAATCAGGGCCGTTACCTCACGGCATCGCGGGGTCCTCCCGCTTCTCGGTCAGGGGCGGCCGGTAATGAACGCAGATCAATGGGCTACCGAACTCGACTCCAGCCTCAGCCAGCGCTCGCAAGCGCAACTCGCTGGCCTGCTCCAGCAGGTCACGGACTGGTTTCTGTCGGGAGCCAAGACCCTTTCGGACGACCACGTCGCGATCTTCGACGATGTCATGGGGCGGCTGATCGACCGGATCGAACGGGAAGCGCTCATTGAGCTGAGCGAACGCCTCGCTCCCGTGCCCAACGCCCCGGCTGGGGTGATCGGCCGCCTGTCGCGCAACGACGACATCGCGGTGTCGGGCCCGGTGCTGGAAAAATCGGCCGTGCTGACCGACCCCGATCTCGTCGAGATCGCGCAAACCAAGAGCCAGCATCACCTCTCCGCCATTGCCGGACGCAAGACCATCAGCGAGATGGTCACTGCCGTGCTGTTCGGGCGCGGCTCTCCCGAGGTGGCGCGCAAGGTCACGGAGAATCCCGGCGCGCGCATCTCGCGCCACACGTTCGAATCCGTCCTCAAGCGCGCGCGGCAGGATCCCGTGCTCACGCAGGCGGTGGCCGATCGCACAGACGTGCCGCAGGACGTTTTCGATCAGCTCATCCGCCAGGCCAGCGAGACCGTCCGGCAGCGCCTCCTGGCGCGCGCCACCCCCGAGATGCGCGCGCGCATCACCCAGGTGGTCTCGAACGTCGCAGCGCGCGTTGCGCGCCAGCCGGTGCCGACGGTGCTCGCCAGCGCCCCGGCCAAGAACCTCGTCCCGCTCGATCTCGCGCGCCTGCGCCTGCGGGTGATGCAGGCGACGAAGGCCGGACGGCCGGGGGAATTGATCGAGGCGCTCGCCGCGCTGTGTCAGGTGCCCGCGAAATCGGTCAACGATCTCATCCGCCAGGGGCTCGCCGAGGGCCTCATCGCGCTTGGGAAGGCCGGCGGTATGTCCTGGCCCGACCTGCAGGACGTGCTCAAGGTCGCGGTGCCCGCCCAGGCCAAGGCGCTCAACCTCAACGCCCTCTTCGACAAATATGCGCGCCTGTCCGCTCCGAAGGCGCAGATCGCGGTCGGCTACATCCGGACATCGAAGGCGATTTCGCGTGCCGACATCGAGCGGTTGATGTGACAGGTTGAGGTGGCGCCTTAACTCGGCAGACGGACCTCGCCCACTGCGCTGACGTCGTATCCGCCAAACTCGGCCGCCCGCTCGCCCAAGGCCGGGGAGCGCAGGAAGCGGAACAGCGTCTGCTCCGCCGGCAGGAAGTAATCGCCCTGCCGCAGCACCAGATCGAAATGCTCCCAGACGAGCGGCACGAAGTCGAGCGCCGCAGCGCGCGCGACCGCCCGCGTCGCAAGGCCGCAGTCGGCCCGGCCCGAGCGCACGGCCTGGGCGACGTCCGGCCCGGTCGGACACACCGGCTTCACCGCGTTGAGTTCACCGACTGTCACCTCGGCCTGAGCCAGCAGGGCCAGCAACAGCAACTGCGCGCCGGCACCGGAAGGACGCAGCGCGATGCGCGCCCGCTGCCGCACGACCGCGCGGATGTCGCGCAGATCGAGCGGATTGCCCGGCGCGACGAGAATCCCCTGCTCGCGCCGCGCAAACGCGATGACCACCGCATCGTGCAGCCCCGCGGTCTGCGCCACCGCGTCGGGGTTGGCGCGCTCATCGCCGCCCTCGAGCCGGTGGAGATGGATTGCGGCGACCGCAACCTCGCGCCGCACCAGCCGGTGCAGCCCCGCCTCGCTGCCCTCGGGCAGGCTGGCGAGCCCGCAGCCGCTCTCGCGCAACGCCCACTCCAGCAGCGGATCGTGGCTGCCGCCGACGATCGGAGGCGCGCGCTCCGGCGTGAGACCTGGCGGCGTCACCATGCCGGCCAGCACCCAGCGGTCGAGCGCGCCGCGCGGAAACAACCAGCGCCCCGTCACTTTGGTGCACGGCACGGCCCCGCGCGCGACGAGCTCGTAGAGCTTGCGTTCGGACAGGCGCAGATAATCAGCGGCCTCGTCGGTCGTCAGAAGGTCCGGCATATGACTGCATTCGTCTGCAAATCTTCCTGAAATTGACCACGCCGGAGCTATTTGCGCAATATCGCGCCATGGGCAATTCGGATGGCGCGTCAGCAATTTCGCTCGTGCTCAGCGCCGATCCGGCGCTGATGGAGATCGTGCGGCTCTCCCTCGCCGTCAGCCTGAGCGCGGTCTTCTTCGCCGCCCTGATCGGCATCCCGTTCGGCGCGCTGATCGCGCTGACGCGGTTTCGCGGCCGCGATGGCGTCATCGTCTTGCTCAACGCGCTCATGGGCCTGCCGCCGGTTGTCGTCGGACTGGTCGTCTTCCTGGCGCTGTCGCGCTCGGGCCCGCTCGGATCGTGGGGTATCCTGTTCACGCCGCAGGCGATGGTGATCGCGCAGGCGGTGCTGGTGACGCCGATCATCGCGGCGCTGACGCGTCAGACCGTCGAGGACCTCTGGGCCGAATACCGGGATGAACTCACCGCCATGCGCGTGGGTCCCGCGGGCCGCGTGGCGACGCTCATCTGGGACGCGCGGTTCAGTCTCGTGACCACGCTGCTCGCCGGTTTCGGCCGGGCGGCGGCGGAGGTGGGCGCCATCATCATCGTGGGCGGCAACATCGAAGGGTTCACCCGCACGATGACCACCGCGATTGCCCTGGAGACCTCCAAGGGCGACCTGCCGCTCGCGGTCGGCCTCGGCATCGTGCTGATCGCCATCGTGGTCGTGATCAACGCCGTGGCGTGGATGGCGCGTGTCGCGGGCGAGCGGATCGCGGGATGACCATGCGCGGACCGACGTCAGATCTCCCGATCGTCCTCGAGAATGTCGGCTTCAGCGCCGGCGCGTCGCACATTCTGCACGATGTCTCGCTCGCGATCCCGTCCGGCGGCCCAACCGTGGTGATCGGCCCGAACGGGTCGGGCAAGACCACGTTGCTGCGTATCCTGTCGGGCCTGCTCGTCGCCACCCGGGGGTGCATCGCCTGGGGCACGCGAGACGCCGTGCCGGAACGGCTCGCGATCGTGTTCCAGCGCCCGACCATGCTGCGCCGAAGCGCTGCGGCGAACCTGCGATATGCGCTGCGCGCGGCCCACATCCCGCGCGCCGCGCACGCGAAGCGTACGGCCGAGTTGCTTGCGCTGGTCGGGCTCGAGGCTTTTGGCGAGCGGCCCGCGCGCCGCCTCTCCGGCGGCGAGCAGCAGCGGCTCGCGCTCGCACGGGCGCTGGCGCGCGATCCGACGGTACTGCTGCTCGACGAGCCCACCGCCAGCCTCGATCCCGCCGCCACCAAGTCGGTGGAGGAAGTCATCCGCGCCGTGGCGGCGCGCGGCATCAAGGTGGTGATGACCACGCATGACCTTGGCGCGGCGCGGCGCCTCGCTGCGGACGTCGTGATGCTCCATCGCGGCCGCGTGCTCGCAACCGGCCCCTCGCCTGTTTTCTTCTCGACCCCGCCGAACGCCGACGTGGCGACGTTCCTGGCCGGGGACCTGCTGCTTTGAACGACAACCCCGGAGGACAACGATGCTGACCCGCCGACTGACCCTGCTGGCCCCCGTCTCCCTGGCCCTCGTCGTGGCAATCGCCGCGCCGGCGGCGGCCCAGGACAAATCGATCGTCGTGTCGTCGACCACGTCGACGCAGGACTCCGGGCTATTCCGCCACATCCTGCCGCTGTTCAAGGCCAAGACCGGCATCGAGGTGAAGGTGGTCGCGCAAGGGACCGGCCAGGCGCTCGACACCGGACGCCGCGGCGATGCCGACGTCGTGTTCGTGCATGCGCGTCCGGCCGAGGAGAAGTTCATCGCGGAGGGCTTCGGCGTGAAGCGGCATCCGGTGATGTACAACGATTTCGTGCTGATCGGGCCGAAGGGCGATCCCGCCGGCATCAAGGGCTCGCGCGACATCGTCGCGGCGCTGACCGCGATCAAGTCCAAGGGCGCCCCGTTCATTTCGCGCGGCGACAGGTCGGGCACGCACCAAGCCGAGCTCAAGCTTTGGAAGGTCGCGGGCGTCGACATCCCCGCCGAGAAAGAGGCGAAGAAGCTCGGCCCCTGGTACAAGGAGATCGGCCAGGGCATGGGTGCGGCGCTCAATACGGCCGCCGCCTCCGGCTCCTACGTTCTGTCCGACCGCGCCACCTGGATCTCGTTCAAGAACAAGTCGGATCTCGTCATCGCGGTGGAAGGCGACAAGCGCCTGTTCAACCAATACGGCGTCATCCTGGTGAACCCGAAGAAGCACCCCAACGTGAAGGCCGACCTCGGGCAGCAGTTCATCGACTGGCTGACCTCGCCCGAGGGGCAGAAGGCGATCGCCGACTACAAGATCGATGGCCAGCAGCTGTTCTTCCCCAACGCGGTCGACTCGAACGCGTGATGCCGGCCCGTGCGCTCGCGGCATTGCTCCTCATGAGCGGACCCGCGCTGGCGGCCGAGACCGTTCGTCTGCATGCCGCCGGCAGCCTGCGCGCGGCGCTCACCGACGTGAGCGCCGCGTTCGAGCGCGCGTCCGGAAACGCGATCGAGGCGACGTACGGCCCGTCCGGAGTGCTCAAGGACGAGATCAGCGGCGGGGCGAAAGCCGCGGTGTTCGCATCCGCCAACATGGAACACCCGGCCGCGCTGGCGAAAGCCGGCCGCAGCAGTCCGGTCGTGCTGTTTGCGCGCAACCGCCTGTGTGCGCTCGCGCGGCCCGGCCTCGCCGTCACGACGGCCACGTTGCTGGACGTGATGCTCGATCCGGCCGTCAAGCTCGCAACCTCGACCCCGAAAGCCGATCCGTCCGGGGATTATGCCTTCGAGATGTTCCGCAGAGCGGAGGCGATCGAGGCCGGCGCCCGTGCCACGCTCGAGGCCAAGGCGTTGCAGCTCACCGGCGCGCCATCGAGCGCACCGGCGCCGCGCGGACGCAGTGTCTATGGCTGGCACGTCGCGGAAGGGCGCGCCGACGTGTTCATCACCTACTGCACCAATGCCCTCGCCGCGCAGAAGGAGAATGCCGGACAGCAGATCGTCGCCTTGCCCGAGACGCTTGCGGTCGGCGCGGATTACGGCCTCACGGTCATGAACGACGCGCCGGCGAGCGCCTACCGTCTCGCTTTGTTCATCCTGTCGCGCGAGGGACAGTCGCTCCTCGCCAGCCACGGGTTTGCCGCGCCGGCGCTTCCGCAGTAAATGGGCGGCACGGGCGGGCCCACAGGAGCGAGGCATGAAGCTCAGCGCACGCAACCAGCTCAAGGGCAGGATCGTCGAGGTGAGGAAAGGAACCACCACGGCCCATGTCCGCATCGACGTGGGCGGCCAGATCGTGACCGCGGCGATCACCAACGGGGCGGTCGAGGACCTGGGCCTTGCTCCCGGCCAGAACGCCTACGCCGTGATCAAGGCGAGCGACGTCATGGTGGCGGTGGACTGAAGGATCGACACGGCGGAAACGTTCCGTACGGCCGGTCCGGTTCTATATTCTGCCCTGCGGCTGCAACCGCACGCTCCCGGCCGTTCGCACGAGCCCGTATGCCACACGCGTCACATCCTGCTCGCCGTCTGCCGACCCGCCTGGATCGCCGGGCGGCGCTGCTTGGCGCCGCCTGCGCGCTCCTGGCCCCTCACGGGGAGGCGCGCGCCGCAACAGTGACGGACGCGGCGGGGCGTGCCGTCCCGGTGCCCGCGCAGGCAAAGCGCGTCTTTCCGGCCGGCCCTCCGGCGGCGATCATGCTCTATACGCTGGCGCCCGATCTGTTGCTCGGCTGGCCACGCGCCAACCGGCCGGAGGAATGCGCCTACATGCTGCCCGACGTGTGCATGCGGCCCGAGCTCGGTCGCATCACCGGGCGCGGCAACACCGCCAATCTGGAGACCGTGCTCGGGCTCGCGCCCGACCTGATCGTCGACGTCGGTGCGGTCAGCCCCACATTCGTCGCGCTCGCGCAGCGCGTTCAGGATCAGACCCGCATTCCGTACGCGCTGCTTGACGGCCGCTTCGCGGCAATCGCGGGCGCCTATCGCACGCTTGGCCAGTTGACCAGGCGGCAAGCCGCGGCCGAGCAACTCGCGGTCTACGCCGAGCGCACGGTGGCGACGATCACCGCGCGCATCGCCGGCGTCGCCCCCGACCGCCGTCCCAAGGTCTACTACGCGCGCGGCCCGCGCGGACTACAGACGGGCCTTGGCGGCTCCATCAATGTCGAGACTATCGAACTGCTCGCGCGGAACGTCGCCGGCGGCACGTCCGGCGGCCTCGCCAACGTCTCGATCGAGCAGGTCCTGGCGTGGGACCCCGACGTCATCGTCACCATCGACCGCGATTTCGCCGCGGCGGTGCGCAGCGATCCGGCCTGGGCCGGGGTGAAGGCCGTGCGCGACGGCCGCGTGCACCTGTCGCCCAAGATGCCCTTCGGCTGGGTGGATTTCCCCCCGAGCGTCAACCGCCTGATGGGGCTGTGGTGGCTCGCGAAGATCCTCTATCCGTCCCTTGTGCCGGAGGACCTGCGGCTCATGACGCGCGAGTTCTATGCGCGCTTCTACCACGTGACGCCGACCGACGCGCAGGTCGAGCACGTGCTCGCAGGACGGGATTGAGCGGTTCGTCATGAGGGAACCCCGTCCGCCGATCGCCGGATTCGCCGTCGCGGTGCTGGTGCTTCTGGCCGGCGTCGCGCTCGCATTCACGCTCGGACGCTACCCCGTCACGCTCGTCGATCTCGTCAAGGTCATTGGGGCGAAGGTTCTGGGTGAGCCGGCAGACGTATCTCCTGTCGTCGAAAGCGTAATCTGGCAGGTGCGAGGCCCGCGGGTCGTGGCCGCGGCGCTGATCGGCGCGGCCCTCGCCGTCGCCGGCACCGCGTTCCAAGGACTCTTTCGCAACCCGTTGGTGTCGCCGGACATTCTCGGCGCATCCTCCGGCGCGGCGCTCGGCGCCGTGATCGGCATCTATCTGTCACTCAGCATCTTCGCCATCCAGGGGCTGGCTTTCGTCGGTGGCCTGATTGCCGTTGCGGCGGTCTACCTGATCGGCTCTGCCATCCGCGCGCGCGATCCCATCCTCGTGCTGGTGCTCACCGGCGTCGTGGTCGGCGCCCTGCTCGGCGCCGGCGTGGGCCTCGTGAAGTACCTCGCCGATCCCTACAACCAGCTTCCCGCCATGACGTTCTGGCTGCTCGGCAGCCTCGCCGCGACCGATCGCTCCGATCTGCTGCCGCTGTTCGGCCCGGTCGCGCTCGGAAGCGCGGTGCTGCTCGCGCTGCGCTGGCGTTTCAACGTCCTTTCGCTGCCCGACGAGGAGGCGCGCGCGCTCGGCGTGCCGACCGCCGCGCTGCGCGTCGCCATCGTCGCCGCCGCGACGCTCGTCACCTCCGCGAGCGTCGCCACGGCAGGCATCATCGGCTGGGTCGGGCTGATCGTCCCGCACCTGACCCGCTCGCTGGTCGGTCCTGACTTCGCGCGGCTGCTGCCGGCGGCCGCCATCGTCGGCGGCGGCTACCTTTTGCTCATCGACACCCTCGCCCGCACCCTGGCGCAGATCGAGATTCCTCTTGGCATCCTCACCGCGGTGGTGGGCACGCCGTTCTTCATCTGGCTGCTGGCAGGCATGCAGAAGACCTGGTCGTGAGATCGCCATGACGCTGCACGCCCGCGACCTGTCGATCGGCTATCCCGACCGCGTCGTCGGCGCCGGTCTCGACGTGACGCTGGCTCGGGGCGAAGTGCTCGCCCTGCTCGGCCCCAACGGGGGCGGCAAGACCACGCTCCTCAAGACGTTGCTCGGACTGCTGGCGCCCAAGGCGGGTGAGGTGCACGTCAATGGCCGGACGCTGGCGGACTGCTCGGCGTCCGAGCGCGCGCGCCTCCTCGCCTACGTGCCGCAGACGCATGTGCCGACCTTCGCCTATTCGGTTGAGACGATGGTGCTGATGGGACGCACCGCCCACGGCAACCTGTTCAGCCGGCCGACCGCGCGCGACCGGGAGGTTGCGGCCGCCGCGCTTGAGCGCTTCGGCATCGCCGCGCTGGCGGAGCGCCCCTATACCATGATCTCCGGCGGCGAGCGGCAGCTCGCGCTGCTGGCGCGCGCCTTCGCCCAGGAGCCGCAGTTCATCGTGCTCGACGAGCCGACCGCGAGCCTCGACTTCGGCAACCAGGGCAAGGTGATGCGCGAGATGCGCGCGCTCGCCGGCGCCGGCCTCGGCGTGCTGTTCACGACGCACGATCCCAACCATGCGCTGCGCGCCGCCGACCGCGCCTTCCTCCTGCGCGGCGGCCGGTGCCTGGCCGCCGGGCCGAGCGAGGCGGTTCTCAACCAGACGCTGCTCGAGCAGCTTTATGACGCGCCGGTGCAGCGCATCGCGGATGCGTCGGGCGCCGCGTTCGTCCCCGGCTAGCGTCCTCCCGGTGGTCGATCGCTACTGCGCGCCCCTTCAGTGGCCCCACTTGACCCACACATAACTTGGCGGTTATAGGTACGATCAATAACCAACTGGTTATCGATCTGCCCATGCCGGACACTCGCGATGTTCTCTTCAAAACGCTCGCCGACCCGACCCGGCGAGGCATCTTCGAGCGGCTATGCCGCGAGGGAGAGCAGACGGTCGGAGCCCTGACGGCGCGCGCCAAGATCTCGCAACCGGCGGTCTCCAAGCATCTCGCGGTCCTCAAGCAGGCCGGGCTGGTGCGCGACCGCCACGAAGGTCGCCAGACGCACTACAGCGCGCAGGTCGGCGCGTTGGCGCCGCTCATCGACTGGACAAGCCAGATGGCCAGCTTCTGGCAAAGCCGGTTCGACGACCTCGAGGATCTGCTCAGAAGGATGGATCAATGAACCAACCCGCGACCGAAACGCGCTCCGTCGTCGTCGAACGGGAGATGCCCTTTCCGCCGGACAAGATCTGGCGGGCGCTCACGCAGCCGCACCTGATCGAGGAGTGGCTCATGAAGAACGACTTCAAGCCAACCGTCGGCCACCGCTTCAACCTGCGCGGAGACTGGGGCGGAACGTTGGACTGCGAGGTACTGGCGATCGAGCCCAACAAGACGCTGTCCTACACCTGGAATTTTGCGCACGACGATCCGGCCTACAATCTGCAGAGCGTCGTGACCTTCACGCTCACGCCGACGAGCGCCGGGACCCACCTGCGTGTGGAGCAGTCCGGCTTCCGGCCGGATCAGCGGCAGGCCTTCGGCGGCGCGAGGCAAGGCTGGCAGACGTTCCTTGCGAACCTGGAGCAGCTTCTGGCGCGAACCGACTAAACGCCATGCCGATGACCTCGTTGACCCGCCCTCGATCGTTCCCACAGGAGGTTCCCCTTGGATCGGCATGCGCGCATTCGTCAAATCCACCGCTGGCTGTCCATCGCCTTTACGCTGGCCGTCATCGGCAACGTCGTTGCCTTGGTCCGGAAGGAGCAAGCCGTCTGGGTGGGACTGTTGGCGCTGCTTCCGCTCGCGATGCTGCTGCTGAGTGGCCTGTACTTGTTCGCGCTGCCGTATGCGAAGCGGCGCGGCCGCGCCTGACCGGCGGATGGACGTGAGCATGGCCGGCAAGCGCTCGAACACTTCGGCGACGGTCCCACGGAACGCGGCCGCGAAGCCGGTCCTCCTCTCGGGCGGCAATCCTCAGATCGCGAAGGGTGACGGCGACGCGCCCGTGCAAGCCTACATCGCGGCCATGCCGGGCTGGAAGAGCGGCGTCGGGCGCCGTCTCGATGCGCTCATCGTGCGCACCGTCCCTGATGTGCGAAAAGCGGTGAAATGGAACTCCCCCTTCTACGGCCTCGAGGACGGGGGCTGGTTCCTCAGCTTTCATTGCTTCACGAAGTATCTGAAGGTGACGTTCTTCCGCGGCACGTCGCTGCGTCCTCTCCCGCCGGGCCAGTCCAAGCATAAGGAGGTGCGCTATCTCGACATCTACGAGGACGATCAATTCGACGAGGCTCGGCTCGCCGCCTGGGTGAAGCAGGCGAGCGAACTGCCCGGCGAACGCCTGTGAGCGGCGCTCGCGAGTGGGTCGCGTGATCTCCGCGATGACCCGGACCGGCAAGGCATTGCGCTGATGGACGATCTGCTGCGGTTCAACGGCGCCGTTCGACGCGATCCCAAGATCGATGCGTGGTTCTCGGATTTCGCCGATCCGTTCCGGCTGCTGGTGCGGACGTGGTTCGAGCGTATGCGCGGCTGCGGCCCCGATGTCCGCGAGCTCCTGCATGACGGCTGTCCTGTCGCATGCGTAGGCGATGCGCCCTTCGGTTATGTCAACGCCTTCAAGGCACACGCGAGCGTCGGCTTCTTTTATGGCGCGATGCTTCGGGACGCTCCCGGTTTTCTCGAAGGCGCCGGCAAGCGCATGCGCCATGTGAAGCTGCGTCCCGGCAAGCTGCCGGATGACGAGACGTTGAGCCGGCTGATCGATGCCGCCTATGACGACATCCGGCGGCGCCTCGCCCTGATTTCGGCTCAACGCCCTGTTCAAAGTCGAACGAGCGCCGATCCGACCGCAATGAAAGCCACAGGACCATCCATGACGAGCAAATCCGCGCCGAAGAAGGAAAAAGAAAAGGACACCGCCTCGCCCTCCCGGCTGATCGACGCGAAAATTGCGGAGCTGAACGACTGGCGGGGCGCGATGCTCGCCCGCATTCGCAAGGTCATCAGGCAGGCCGACCCGGACGTGGTCGAGGAATTGAAATGGCGCGGCGTGCCCGTGTGGTCGCACGCGGGCATCATCTGCACCGGCGAGACCTACAAGAGCGTGGTGAAGATGACCTTCGCCAAGGGCGCCTCGCTCGAGGATCCTTCCGGTCTCTTCAACGCCAGTCTCGAGGGCAATACCCGGCGCGCCATCGATCTGCGCGAGGGCGACAAGATCAACGAGGCCGCGCTGAAGGCGCTCATCCGCGCCGCCGTCGCCCTGAACACGTCCAAACGCCGCAAGTAATCCAATCCGCGACGTTCGCTAGCCCGTCGGCTTCATCGTCCGACCGTGCACCGGCGTCCAGTCGAGCGCGGAGATCTCCTGCCGCAGCCACGCCCGGAAAGCCTGCACGTGCGGATGATCCTCGCGCGTGCGCGGGCACACGAAGTGGTAGCCGCGGCCGGAGGGAATCGCAAACCGCACCGGAATGACGAGACGGCCGGTGCGCAGGTCGTCGTAGGCCAGCATGTCGTGGGCGAGCAGCACGCCGGCGCCCTCGCCCGTCGCGTCGAGCGCATGGTCCGCGCTGTTGAAGCGCAGTCCGCGGCTGACGTCCTCGTGCTCGACGCCGGCGGCCCTGAACCAGTCGACCCACGTCGGCACGTCAGGCCGGTTGATCAGCGTGTCGTCATGGATGAGCGGCGCGCGCGCGAGCGCGGCCGCCGTATCGAGGGGCCCGTGCTGCTCGAGGAATTGCGGGCTGCACACGGGAACGAATGACAGTTCGACCAGAGGCTCGACCACGAGGCCGGCTTCCGCTGGCGATCCGATCGGCAGGTTGCGTACCGCGACGTCGACGCCATCGGTGGCGAAATTGGCGTTGGCGATCGAGGACGAAATCCGCGCGTCGATGTCGGGACACGCGTTGGCGAAGCGATAGAGCCGCGGCGCCAGCCATTTCGACGTCAGTCCGGGCGGCGTGCTGATCACCAGCACGCGGTCGTACGCGAGCCGCCGCAGGCTCGCGACCGCATCGCGAATTTGCGTGAAGCCCGCCTGCAGCCCGGGATAGAGCTGCTTGCCCGCCTCGGTGAGCGCGATCGCGCGGACGCGCCGTTCGAACAGTTCGACGCCGAGCATCTCTTCGAGACCGCGGATCTGGTGACTCAGCGCACCGGGCGTGACGTGCAGTTCCTCCGCCGCCCTGGTCAGGCTGAGATGGCGGGCCGCTGCCTCGAAGGCTCGCAGCGCAGTGAGCGGCGGCATCGCATTTTGCATGAGAATTACTCAAGCGTCGGCTGAGGTCTTATCCTTTGTCACCGCATGCCACGCGGTCAATATCCCGCATGTCGATTGGACGAATGAGAATCACTCATTCGTTAACGGTGGAGAGAGGATCATGGCCTGCGTCGCATTTCGTCGGGATCTTGCCCCTCGCAACGAGCTTGCCGCGGCGAACAAGGCCGACAGGCCGACGTTCCTGCGCCGGCTGCTGGCCGCCGTGATCGAATCGCGTCAGCGCAAGGCCAATCGGGAACTCGCCAAGTATATCGCGCGGTCGGGTGGAAAGCTGACCGACGAGATCGAGCGCGAGATGATGCAGCAGCTCACGCGCACCGACTGGCGGAACATCGGTTGAGGAGACCTCCGGTGGCAGACCTCGTGCTGATGCAGCGACACGGACCGGTCGCGCTCCTCACCCTCAACCGTCCCGACAAGCTCAACGCGCTCGACTATCCGTTGATCGATCGCCTGATGGAGCGGCTCGATCTGATCGAGGCCGACGACGCCGTCCGTGCCGTCGTGCTGACCGGCGCCGGACGCGCGTTCTCGTCAGGCGCGGACATCGCCTGCTTCGCGCCGAGCGTGCGCCGCGGCCAGGCGGCGGCGCTGCGCGAGTTCGTGCGGCGAGGCCAGCGCATGACCAGCCGGATCGAAAGCTTCCCCAAGCCGATCGTCGTGGCCGTCAACGGCATCGCACACGGCGGCGGCTGCGAGATCACGGAAGCGGCGCCGCTTGCCGTCGCAAGCGAGCGCGCCGAATTCTGCAAGGCCGAGATCAATCTCGGTTTCGCCCCGCCCTTCGGCGGCACCCAGCGCCTGCCGCGGCTGATCGGCCGGAAGCGCGCGCTGCGGATGATCCTGACGGCGGAGCCGATCGACGCGGGCGAGGCCCAGCGCATCGGACTTGTGAACGAGGTGGTGCCGCATGCCGCGCTGCTCGATGCGGCCCTGTCGCTGGCGCACACGATCGCCGGGAAATCTCCCCTCGCCGTCGCCGCCTGCCTCGGCAGCGTGACACGCGGCCTCAATGTCCCGATCGACGAGGCGCTCGCGATCGAGGCGAACCATTTCGCGCGCATGGTCGGCACGCACGACATCGAGGAAGGCATTTCGGCCTGGCTCGCGCGCCGCCCGCCACGGTCCGTGGCGGCGAATTAGAGGTGGTCCTGCCTTATCGAGGCTGCTTCCGGCCAGCCACCCAGGTCGCCTGCACCTCGACGCCGTCGGGCGCGAAGGCCACCAGATCCGCTCGCGATTTGGGGACCAGCTTGCCGAGGCGATCACCCAGCCCGAGGAACTCGGCCGGATTCCGCGAGGCGTAGCGCAGCGCATCGGTGAGCGGCACGTCAAGCCAGCGCACGCAATTGCGCACCGCATCCGCCATCGTCAGCGCCGATCCCGCGAGCGTTCCGTCGGCGCGCTCGCAGCGGCCCTCGCGCACGGAGATCTCGTTGCCGTACAGCATGAAGCCGCCGCGCGTGCCGCCCACCGGCGGCATCGCATCGGTCACCAGGATGGGGTGTCCGGCGCCGCGCAACGCCAGCCGCAGCACGGCGGGATCGACGTGCACGCCGTCGACGATGAGGCCGTAGTAGGCATCGCTCGCTTCCAGCGCGGCCGCGATCGGCCCCGGGTCGCGGCTGCCGAGCGGGCGCATGGCGTTGAACAGATGCGTGAACCCCGTGAGGCCCTGCTCCATGGCGGCGCGCGCCTGCGCGTAAGTGGCCATCGAGTGCCCGAGCGAGACGCGCACGCCCGCGGCCGCAAGGTCCCGCACGAAGCCTTCGGGCACCTCCTCGGGAGCGAGCGTCATGAGCGTCGCGCCTTTGCGTGGCGCGGCCACCAGGGCAAGGTCAGCGGGCTCGGGCCGGCGCAGCATGCCGGGCGCGTGCACGCCGGGCTTGCCCTGCGACAGGAACGGCCCCTCGAGGTGGATGCCGAGCACGCCGGGCTCCCTGTCGATCACGGCCTGCACGGCAGCGATCGCGGTCGCCATTTTTTCGCGGGTGTCGCTGATCAGCGTCGGCAGCAGGCCAGTGGTGCCGAACCGCCGATGCGCGCGCACGATCGCGCGGATGCCCTCGGCCGTCGGCATGTCGTTGAACAGCACGTCGCCGCCGCCATTGACCTGGATGTCGATGAAGCCGGGCGCGAGCCAGATCCCATCGGGAAGGCGATCGACCGCGAGCGCACCGGGCAGTTGGGCGCGCGGCACCACGGCCGCGACCGTGCCCTCCTCGACGATCACCGCAGCGTCGCGGCGCAGCTCCTGCCCGTCGAACACGTGGTCTGCGGCGATTGCATGCCGGTCGCTCATCGCGTGCGAGTCACCTTCTGCAGATGGCGGGGCCGGTCGGCATCGATGCCGCGACGCGCCGCGATGTCGACCAGCAGTGCATAAAAGCTCTGGATCAGGCAAACCGCGTCCGTGTCGGGATGATCGGGCGGCAACGCCGGCAGGTCCTTCGGCTGGCCGGTGGCGAAGACGCGGGCGCCTTTCTGCTGCAGATCGGCCGCCAGGGCGCGCATCCCGGCCGCCGCGGCGTCGGTCGGCATGAACATCAGGATCGGGTAGCTGGGGGCCACCAGCGCGATCGGGCCATGCCGGAACTCCGCACTGCTGAACGGCTCGGCATGCAGGTCGCAGGTCTCCTTGAGTTTGAGCGCGGCCTCGCGGGCGATCGCCAGGGTGGGACCGCGCCCGATGGTCACGAGGCTCGTGGCATGCGCCAGCGCGTCGAGCGCCGCGCGCCAGTCGAGGTCGCCGGCCGCGGCCAAGCGTTGCGGCAGGCGCTCGATGGCGGCCGCGAGGTCGCTCTCGTCCGCCCAGGCCGCCGCCAGACGCAGCAGCGCGGCGAGCGACGACACGAATGTCTTGGTCGCGGCCACACTGCGCTCGGGACCGGCCGCCATCGGCAGCACGATGTCGGAGGCCGCGGCCAGCGGGCTGTGCTCGTCGTTGACGACGGCGAGCGTCAGTGCGCCGGCTGCCCGCGCAGCGCTCGTCATCTCGATCAGATCATCGCTGCGCCCGGACTGCGACACCGCGATGAACAGCTGGTCGCGCAATTGCAACGGCCGGCGATAGACCGTGGCGATGCTCGGCGAGGCCGCCGCGACCGGAACCCCGACGTGACGCTCGATCAAGTACTTGCCGAACGTCGCCGCGTGCGCGGAACTGCCGCGCGCGCAGGTGACCACGACCTGCGGCGGCTTGTGGCGCAGCCGCGCGACGAGCTCCGCCAGCGGGCGCGAAGCCGACTTCGCCTGCCGCAGCAGGATGTCGGGCACCTCGCGGAACTCGCTGGCAATTCCCCCCGCCGGTTCATCCATTCCGATCACCTTTGGCCATGGCGCCGGGGCGGACGCAAGACGTGGCGGCCTGCGCTGCGGTTCGCGCCGGCATCATGCCGCCGACTCCCCCGCCCCGGACACGTCCTGCGCCGCCGCGCGGGCCAGATGGAGGGCGCCCTGCAACGCATCGCCCTGCGGCGGAACCAAGTGAGCGCGCGTCGTCTCGTCCACCCGCGGCGCCAATGGCCCCGACAGCCCGCCGACGAGCGCGATGCGATCGACGCCGAGCGCGACCAACCGCGCCGCCATCTTGTCCACATGCCGCACGGCCTCGGCCATGATCTCGTCGGCCATTGCATCCCCCGCGGCAGCAAAGCGCACGACCTCGGGCGCGAGCACGCCGTAGTCGGCGGGCACGGCGCCCGCCGCCCAGCGCACGATCTCGTGGGGATTGGAGTGAAATCTCCTGAACAGTGCGGTCAGCAGCTCCGTCCAATCCAGTCGGCCGTCATGCGCCATCAACACGCGGCGCAGCGCCTCGCGCCCGACCCAGGCGCCGCTGCCCTCGTCGGAAAGCTGCAGCCCCCAGCCTCCAACGCGAAAGGCGTGGCCGCGCCGGGTGCCCCAGGCGATGCTGCCGGTCCCGACGATGATCACGCCGCCATCGTCGCCGCCATGAGCGCCGACGCAGGCGGCCCTGGCATCGGTCGTGATCAAGGTCTTGTGAAAGGGCAGCTTGTGCGCCCGTGCCTTTGCGAGTTCCTCCGGCTCGCTGGCTCCGGCCAGCGCGAGACATGCAATGATGCGCGCGGCATCGGTGAGCGGATGGTCCGCCTGCTCGAGGCAGGCCGCCGTCGCCTGCAGCACCGCGGCGAAGCTGCGGTCGATGCCGAGCCGCAGGTTGGCGGGACCCGCCACCGCCTCGCCCAAGACCTCGCCGGACCATGACGTCAGCCTGGCCCGGCAGTGGGTGCCGCCGCCGTCGATGCCCAAAAGCAACGTGGGTGCGCTCATCTGTCGTCGTCTTTGGCCGGATTCTCGCCTCGTTAACGCGCGAGAACCAGAATTGGGTCGCAAACGTTGGACTGGCACGTGATTCGCGAAGCCTGCGAGCATTTAGCCTCAATTCGCGACGCCCGGCTGCATCGAGAGATCGCGGGAATGGAAACGGAACGCGCGAGTCCCCGGTATTCCGATATCGACGTCTGGGAGCCCTCGGACATCCTCGATGCGATGATCGAGGGCCAGTTCACGGCGGTCGCCGCCGTGCGCGCCGCCCGCCCCGCGATCGAGGCCGCCACGCTTGCCATCGAAGCCCGCCTGCGCAGCGGCGGCAGGCTGATCTACGCCGGGGCGGGAACCTCGGGCCGGCTCGCCGTGCAGGACGGCGCCGAGTTGATGCCCACGTTCAACTGGCCCAAGGATCGCCTGCTCTTGCTCCTCGCCGGCGGCCAGGAGGCCCTGTTGCAGGCCGTCGAAGGCGCCGAGGACGAGACCGGGCACGCCACCCGCCTCGTCCAGCAACATCGCATCGGTCCGAAGGACGCGGTCATTGCCGTGGCGGCCAGCGGCACCACCCCGTTCACCCTGGCATGCCTGCGCGAGTCGAGGCGTAGCGGCGCGCTCACCATCGGCATTGCCAACAACCGCGATACCCCCATCCTGCGTGACGCCGAGCACGCGATCTGGCTCGACACCGGTGCCGAGCCGATCGCCGGCTCCACCCGGATGAAGGCGGGCACCGCGCAGCGCATCGCACTCAACCTCCTGTCGTCGGTGGTGATGATCCTGCTGGGCCGCGTCCATCGCGGCCTCATGGTCGACGTGCAGGTGCTCAACGAGAAGCTGCTGCGCCGCGCGCAGACCATGCTGCACCGCCTGACCGGCCGCGACGAAACCGAGGTGCGGGACGCACTCCAGCGCGCCAACGGCAGCGTCAAGCTGGCGGTGCTGCTGCTGCAAGGCTGCGACGTGGGCGAAGCAACGCATCTGCTGGAGCGGACCGGCGGCCAGTTGCGCGCCGCGCTGGAGCTTGCCCGCAAGGGCGCGCGGTCCGGCGACCTCGCCAACGTCGCCGCCCCCTCCGTCGTCGACGACGCGCTGCTGAACGAGTGACGGCGCAGGCGCTTAGCCGCCGATATCGAGAAACAGGTTCCGCAGCACCTGGGGCAAGGCGTCCGGAAGGTCCTCGGAGATCAGTCCGGGACCGGCCAGATTGCCCGCCTCGCCGTGGAGCCAGACGCCCGCCGCGGCGGCCTCGAACGCGGGCGTGTGCTGGGCCAACAGCCCGGCGATCACGCCGGCGAGCACGTCGCCGGTTCCCGCCGTCGCCAGATAGGGCGGCGCGTTGGCAGCGATCGCCGCGCGCGCGTCAGGCGACGCGACCACGGTGTCGGGTCCCTTGAACACCACGGTGGCCCCCGACAACGCCGCCGCTGCCCGCGCCAGCTCAAGCTTCACTGGAGGTTGCGTGCGGTCATCCAAAGATTTGAAAAGCCGCGAAAACTCGCCGGCGTGGGGGGTCAGGACCGTGGCCTGCCCGGAGCGCTTTTTGATCGCAGCGAACAACGCCTCCGGCTGGTCGGAAAAGCTCGTCAGCGCATCGGCGTCGAGGACGACGGCCCGCTCGCCGGCCAGCGCCGCAAGAACGAGGTCACGCGTAACGGCGCCTACTCCGAGCCCGGGGCCGAGCGCGACCGCGTTGAAACGCCGGTCGCCCAGGAACGCGGAGAGCTCCTGCGCGCCGTCGACCGGCCGCACCATGACGGCCAGGTTGGCCGCGGCGTTGACGGACAGCGCCTCGCGCGGCGAGGCGATGGTGACGAGCCCCGCCCCGGCGCGCAGCGCCCCACGCGCGGCAAGACGCGCCGCCCCGGTGAACGACAGCCCGCCCGAGACCACGATCGCATGGCCGCGGTCGTACTTGTGGCCCGTCGGGCGCGGCACCGGATATGCGTGGCGCCACAGCAAGGGCTCGTTCGCGAATGTCGCCGGGCGGATCTGTCCCAGCACGCCGGCCTTGATGCCGATGTCGGCCACCTCGATCCGCCCGCAATAGGCACGGCCCGGCAGCAGCAGGTGCGCGGGCTTGCGGCGGAAGAAGGTGACGGTGTCATGCGCCCGCACGGCAGCGCCCATGACCGCTCCGGTCGTGCCGTTGATGCCGCTGGGCAGATCGACGGCGACGATGCGCGCGTCGCTCGCATTCATCGCTTCGATCAGTTCGCGCGCGCGGCCCTCCACCGGCCGGTCGAGCCCGGCGCCGAACAGCGCATCGACGATCACGCCGTTGGAGGAAATGTCGGCGGGCTGCGCGGGCACAGTGGGTCCGGTCCAGTGTCCGGCGGCGCGGGCCGCATCGCCGCGCAGGCGCTCGCGCTCGCCAAGCAGCAGCACGCGGACCCGGTACTTGCGATCGGCCAGCAGGCGCGCGGCGACAAAGCCGTCGCCGCCGTTGTTGCCGGGCCCCGCCACCACCGTGACGTCGCGCGGGGCCAGGGCGGCGACCTTGTCGGCGACCGCCTGCCCGGCGCACTCCATGAGCGCGATGCCGGGGATGCCGGACGCAATGGTCAGGCGATCCGCCTCGGCCATCTCCGAATTGGTGAGCAGTTCGATCATGCCGTGACGATATCGGTCGGGTCCGGGACCGACAACGCGGCGTCCGACGGCGTCGGCCAAATCTCGCGCCACCCAGTTGCCGACATATTGAGCAGATAGCCTAGTTTTTGTGCATCAAGCTTGGCGGGCACCTTGCACCGACCCCCTAGGGTGGTGTTAAGGATTTGAAAATGCGC
Source organism: Xanthobacteraceae bacterium (assembly GCA_035556735.1). Taxonomy (GTDB): domain Bacteria; phylum Pseudomonadota; class Alphaproteobacteria; order Rhizobiales; family Xanthobacteraceae; genus CANJBX01. Next base: position 34,983 of record DATMFF010000006.1, read on the forward strand.
GGTTTTGGACCTGTGGCGCAACTGGCATGGACCCTGCTATCGACAGCGCGGCCCGGCTGGCTGGCGTCCGTCGGCCGGCCTGGAGATGCAGTGCAATGAAAAAAATCGAAGCGATCATCAAGCCGTTCAAGCTGGACGAAGTGAAGGAGGCGCTGCAGGAAGTCGGCCTGCAAGGCATCACGGTGACGGAAGCCAAGGGTTTCGGTCGTCAGAAGGGCCATACCGAGCTGTATCGCGGTGCGGAGTACGTCGTCGATTTTCTCCCGAAGGTGAAAATCGAGATCGTGCTCGGCGAGGATATGCTCGATAAGGCTATCGAAGCGATCCGCCGGTCGGCTCAGACCGGGCGGATCGGAGACGGCAAGATATTCGTCTCCAACATCGAGGAAGCCATCCGGATCCGAACAGGAGAATCCGGCCTGGACGCCATTTAGACCTGGGTCTGCTGCAAAAGCAGACGCTGCCGCCGGAACCTAGGCCGCGCGGCGAGACAACGAGAGAGGAAGTAGTATCCATGACGACCGCCAAAGATGTCCTGAAGATGATCAAGGACAACGACGTGAAGTACGTCGATTTCCGCTTCACCGACCCGCGCGGCAAGTGGCAGCACGTCACGTTCGACATTTCGATGATCGAAGAAGAGACCTTCGCCGAAGGCATCATGTTCGACGGCTCGTCGATCGCCGGCTGGAAGGCCATCAACGAGTCCGACATGGCGCTGATGCCCGACCCGGCGTCGGCCTGTATCGATCCGTTCTTCGCCGAGACCACGCTCGTGCTGGTCTGCGACGTGCTCGAGCCCACCACCGGCGAACCCTACAATCGCGACCCGCGCGGCATCGCCAAGAAGGCCGAGGCCATGGTGAAGTCCATGGGCATCGGAGACACCGTCTTCTTCGGTCCGGAAGCCGAGTTCTTCGTGTTCGACGACGTGCGCTTCCGCGCCGACCCGTACAACACCGGTTTCAAGCTGGACTCGGTCGAATTCCCGACCAACGCCGACACCGAATACGAGGGCGGCAACCTCGGCCACCGCATCGGCACCAAGAAGGGCTACTTCCCCGTGCCGCCGCAGGACTCGGTGCAGGACATGCGCGGCGAGATGCTCGCGGCCATGGCCAAGATGGGCGCCAAGGTCGAGAAGCATCACCACGAAGTGGCCTCGGCCCAGCATGAGCTCGGCCTGAAGTTCTCGCCGCTGACGGTGATGGCCGACCAGATGCAGATCTACAAGTACTGCATCCAGCAGGTCGCGCACATCTACGGCAAGACGGCGACCTTCATGCCGAAGCCGATCTACGGCGACAACGGCTCGGGCATGCACTGCCACCAGTCGATCTGGAAGGACGGCAAGCCGGTGTTCGCGGGCAACAAGTACTCGGACCTGTCCGAGACCTGCCTCCACTACATCGCCGGCGTCATCAAGCATGCCAAGGCGATCAACGCCTTCACCAACCCGACCACCAACTCCTACAAGCGTCTGGTGCCGGGCTTCGAGGCGCCGGTGCTGCTCGCCTACTCGGCGCGCAACCGCTCGGCATCCTGCCGCATCCCCTACACGACGAGCCCGAAGGCCAAGCGCGTCGAGGTGCGGTTCCCGGATCCGCTGTGCAATCCGTACCTCGGCTTCGCGGCGCTGCTGATGGCTGGCCTCGACGGCGTCAAGAACAAGCTCGACCCGGGTCCGGCGATGGACAAGGACCTCTACGATCTGCCGCCGAAGGAGCTCAAGAAGATCCCGACCGTGTCCGGCTCGCTGCGCGAGGCGTTGTGGAATCTCGACAAGGATCGCGAGTTCCTCAAGGCCGGCGGCGTGTTCGACGACGATTTCATCGACAGCTACATCGAGCTCAAGATGACCGAGGTGATCCGTTTCGAGCATACGCCTCACCCGGTCGAGTTCGAGATGTACTACTCCGCGTAGTGTGCTTCCTCCCAGATCGCTCTGCGATCCAACTGAATCGGGCGCCCTTGCGGGCGCCCTTTTTCTTGGCGCGGCGGAATGCTCTCAGGAAAATCTGGCCAGCAGCGCTGCGACACAGGTCGCAACCGCCAGCGCCAGCATGACGCGCAGGCGCGCTACGAGCGGATGCCCGAAGGCGCCGGCGGCCCGCCGCTCGCGAATGATCTCCGCCTCGAACTCTGCGGCCGAGGAATAGCAGCAGGCCAGCGCCAAGCCGGCCCTGGTCGCGCTGGCTTCCAGTTGCCCCAGGTCCTGCCGAAAACGGTCGCTGGACGTCGTGGTCATGCCATCAGCATGGACGCAAATGGTAAATGCGGAATTGCCTGCGGCCCGGTGCAAACTGTCGCGGCCTTGTCACAAGCCTGCACGACTATCTGACTCTGCGTAAGAATTCGCCCCCTGCACGCGGGACCCGCGCGATGACCGATCAACCGTCCCATTCACGCATGCTGACCAGATCGCAGCGGTACGAGCTGTCCGACGATGTCGGCCGCAATCCGACGACGAACCCGACCATCGGCGACGTGATCGCGCGCCGATTTGACCGTCGCGACCTGCTCAAAGGCGCCCTCGGCGTTGCCGCGATCGGCGCGACGGTCGCTCCCCTCGCCCTCGCCGCCCGGCCCGCCCGCGCCGACGTGCCTTCGCGTTTCCGCTTCGAGGAGATCGCCGCCGGATCCGACGCGGATCACCACGTCGCCGCCGGTTACGACGCCGACGTCCTGATCCGCTGGGGTGATCCGGTGCTTCCGAAATCACCCGCTTTCGATCCTGCGGCGCAGACCGCGGCCGCGCAGCGGCTGCAGTTCGGCTACAACAACGATTACCTCGGCTATTTCGCGATGCCCGGCGCGGCCAATGCGTCGCACCATGGTCTGCTGGTGGTGAATCACGAGTACACCAGCGAGGAACTGATGTTCCCCGGCCTCGGGCGTCAGGATGTCCGCAGCGTCGCTTTCGCGCACATGACGCCCGATTTGGTCGCGATCGAGATGGCCGCGCATGGCGGATCGGTCATCGAGGTGCGCCGCGAGAACGGCAAATGGCATGTCGCTTCCGACTCGCGGTATGCGCGTCGCATCGACGCCACGACCCCGATGCGGATCGCGGGCCCGGCCGCGGGCCACGCGCGCCTGCAGACCAAGGCCGATCCGTCGGGCCGCCGCGTGCATGGAATGATCAACAACTGCGCCGGGGGTATGACGCCCTGGGGCACGTGGCTCACCTGCGAAGAGAATTTTCACGGCTATTTCTCGGGCAAGCTTCCGGAGGGCCATCCGGAGGCGCGCAACTACAAGCGCTACGGCGTACCGGGCAACGCCTACGCCTGGGGCAAGTTTCACGAGCGCTTCGACGTGGCAAAGGAGCCGCAGGAAGCGAACCGCTTCGGCTGGGTGGTCGAGATCGATCCCTTCGATGCCGCCTCCACGCCCGTGAAGCGCACCGCGCTCGGCCGCATGAAGCACGAAGGCGCCGTCGGCGCCCTCGCAAAGGACGGCCGCTATGTCGTCTACATGGGCGACGACGAACGCTACGACTACGTCTATCGCTTCGTGACCAGCGCTGTGGTCGATCGCGCCAACCCGGCGGCCAACCGCGACATTCTCGATTCCGGTGTCCTGTCGGTAGCGCGCTACAATGCCGACGGCACCCTCGACTGGCTTCCGCTCGTGCAGGGCCAAGGACCGCTCACGCCGCAGAACGGGTTCTCCAGCCAGGCCGACGTGCTGATCGAGACCCGCCGCGCGGCCGATCTCGTCGGGGCGACGAAGATGGACCGGCCCGAGGACGTCGAGGCCAGCCCGGCGACGCACAAGGTCTATGTCACGCTCACCAACAACAGCCGGCGCAAGCCCGAGGATGTCGATGCCGCCAATCCGCGCGGCCCCAACCTGTTCGGACACATCATCGAAATGATCCCTCCCGACGGTGACCACGCCGCGCCGCGGTTCACCTGGGATATCCTGGTGAAGTGCGGTGACCCGTCCGTCGCGACGGTCGGCGCGCAGTTCTCGGCCGCCACGACGGGCAACGGCTGGTTCGGCATGCCGGACAACGTGGCTTTCGACTCGCAGGGGCGGCTGTGGGTCGCGACCGATGGCAATTCAGCGGCGCGCACCGGCCGCACCGACGGCATCTGGGGCGTCGAGACGGACGGGCCGCTCCGCGGCACGTCGAAATGCTTCTATCGCGTGCCGATCGGGGCCGAAATGTGCGGCCCGATCTTTACGCCCGACGACGAGACGCTGTTCGTTGCCGTGCAGCATCCTGGCGAGGCCGGTGAAGCGACCTTCGATAATCCGCCCACGCGCTGGCCCGATTTCGATCAGGCCACGCCGCCACGCCCGTCCGTGGTCGCGATCACGCGGCGCGGAGGCGGAAAGATCGCAAGCTGATCACGCGATCGAGGAGGCGGCCGCCGGCGTGCCCACGTGCTTGGACGGTGCCGGCGCCGCGCGCGTTTCCTTCGACAGGTCGTCGGCGATCTCGATCCGGTTGCGCCCGTTCTCTTTCGCCAGATACAGCGCCGCGTCCGCGCGCGCGAGCAGCGTCTCGACGAACGTGAGATCGGCCTTGCGCGCGGGCCGTCCGCTGGCCACGCCGACGCTGACCGTTCCTCCGATGTCGTGCTCGCCGACCGTGACCGCACGCAGCTCGAACGCGAAACGGACGCGCTCGCCGACGACGGCGCCGTCCTCGGAGCTTCCCGCGACGATCGCCGCGAACTCCTCACCGCCGATGCGCCCGAAGATGTCGTCGCTGCGCATGGCGCTGCTCGCCGTGGCGGCGAACAGGCGCAGCGCATCGTCCCCCGTGGCGTGGCCGAAGCGATCGTTGATCGACTTGAAGTGATCGAGATCGAACAGCAGGACGGTGACGGGCGCGCGCCGCTTTGCCTGCATCGCCAGCAGCGCCGCGGCGTTGTCCAGAAACCCGCGGCGATTGAGGACGCCGGTCAAAGGATCGGTCAGGGCAGCTGTGCGATGCACGTGGACCTTGTGGTCCTGCGTGAGCACGAGGACGATGAACGCCGCGCCCACGGCATAGAGCAGAGCCTCGAGCCCGAAGATCGCCACCCAGCTCGTCGAGAAGGCGACGAGCGCCTGCCCCTCCGGAAGCAGCGTTGCGAAGATCATGGGAAGGAGGAAAACGGTGCCGTGCAGGGCAGGCACGATGATCGCGAGCCGGCGATTTGCACGCTCCTTGCGCCGCTCGCGCCACAGCTCATGCGCCGTCAGGAAGGTGTAGGATGCGATGATCATTGCGCTGACCATCATCCGTCCGAGCGGCGAGTCGATCGCCCCGGAATCGACCGCCAGCAGCCACGCGGCCGCGCCCGCGACCAGCGCCGGCCACTGCACGCTGCGGCCATGAAACAGCCGCGCCGCGTTCCACATCATCCCGCAGGCGATGAACAGCAGCGCGTTGGGCGTCCCCCGCGGCAGATACTCGCCGGCGGTGCCTTCGAGACTCCACAGCGCAACCGCAAAGCCGCCGAGCAGGTAGGCGGTCCCCCACCAGGCGAGGGCGCGCATGCGGTCCCGGCTGCCGACGAACAGCAGGAGGGCACCGAGCAGCGCGGTAATGCAGCAGGCCAGGATGGCAAGCGTCGACGCGTCGAGCGACAGCGGCGCCTGGGCGAGCGGAGCAAGCATCGGCTGGATCTCCCGTGTGTAGCGCAGCGGCGAGCGTTCTGGCGGGCTCGCCTGTTTGCGGCTTATGGCTCATTAGCACCGCCGAAGGTGCGACGGGGGAACGGTCTGCGCTCAGCCTTTGCGAGCGCTTGCACGCGGGCATCAGATTTCAGCTAAAATTCGGCGCAACGTTTCGAAGCTTTCTGCGGAATATTGCGTCCATCCGGATCGGCGCCGGTCGTCCGTCGAAAATTTTCCGGTTCGGGACCAAACCAGGTGGCGGGACGCCGCATAACTGCTAAGCGTGTCGGCGCAATCGACATGCCGGCCATGAGTCCCTCCCCAATCAATCGCTCGATGAATGCCCGCGAATGGAGCATGCTGTTGCTGCTCGCCGGCATCTGGGGCTGCTCGTTCTATTTCGTGGCCGTGGCCCTGTGGGAGCTGCCGCCGCTGACGATCGTCGCCTTGCGCGTGCTCATTGCCGCGCTGGCGCTTCATGTCGTCATCCGGCTGATGGGCATCCACCTGCCGATGACCCGGCGCGCGTGGACGTCGTTCGCCATCATGGCTGTCATCAACAACGTGATCCCGTTCACGTTGTTGACCTGGGGCCAGGCCTACGTCGCCAGCGGCGTGGCTTCGATCCTCAACGCGACGACACCGATCTTCACGGTCCTGATCGCGCATGTCGCCACGACGGACGAGAAGTTGACGGTCAACCGTGCCATCGGGACGGGGCTCGGCCTTATCGGCGTGATCGTGCTGATCGGAGGCACCGCATTGGGACAGATGTCGCTGCACCTTGCCGGCGAGCTGGCGATCCTGGGCGCCGCCGTGGCCTACGGGTCCTCCAGCGTGTTCGCACGGCGCTTCAGCGCCATCGGGGTTCCTCCGCTCGCCAGCGCGGCCGGCCTGCTGACCGTGTCCTCGGCGATGATGGTGCCTGCCATGCTCGTCGTCGACCAGCCATGGCTGCGGCCAATTCCCGGACTCGCGGTCGTGCTGGCGGTCCTCGGTTCGGCACTGATCGCGACCGCGGTGGCCTATCTGCTCTATTTCAGGATCGTGGCGACGGCAGGCGCCACCAACCTCATGCTGGTGACGTTCCTGATGCCGGTGACGGCCATCAGTCTTGGCGTACTCGTGCTGGGCGAGGACATCGCCGTCCGCCACATCGCGGGGATGGCCCTGATCGCCTGCGGCCTCGCCTTCATCGACGGGCGGCTGCTGCGCCGGCTGCGACGCGCGCCTCTGAAGCCGGCGGAATGAAGCACCGGGGCAAACAAAAAGGGCGCGTCGAGCGCGCCCTTTTCGCTTCGATAAAAGAGGTCGCCTAGCGCTTCGAGAACTGGAACGAGCGACGCGCCTTGGCGCGGCCGTACTTCTTGCGCTCGACCACGCGCGAGTCGCGGGTGAGGAAGCCACCGCGCTTGAGCGGGGTGCGCAGTTCCGGCTCGAAGTGAGTGAGCGCCTTGGCGATGCCGTGGCGCACCGCGCCAGCCTGGCCGGAAAGGCCGCCACCGGACACCGTGCAGACGATGTCGTACTGGGTGCTGCGGTTCGCGACGACGAGCGGCTGCTGGATCAGCATGCGCAGCACCGGCCGCGCGAAATAGACCTCGGCGGTGCGATCGTTGATCGTGACGTTGCCGGCGCCGCGCTTGATCCAGACGCGCGCGACGGCGTCCTTGCGCTTGCCGGTTGCGTAGGCGCGGCCCTGGCTGTCGAGCTTCTGCACGTATTTCGGGGCTTCGGGGGCCGCCGGCTTGAGCGCTGACAGCTGGTCGAGCGACTGCATGGTCTCGGCCATCTTACCCTCTCCTGACGTTCTTGCGGTTCATGGCCGCGATGTCGACTGCTGTGGGATTCTGCGCCGCATGAGGATGCTCGGCGCCCGGATAGACGCGCAGGTTGGACAGCTGCTGCCGGCCAAGCGGTCCGCGCGGGAGCATGCGCTCGACCGCCTTCTCGAGGACGCGTTCGGGGAAGCGGCCTTCCATGATCGACTTCGCCGTGCGCTCCTTGATGCCGCCGATGAAGCCGGTGTGATGATGGTAGACCTTGCGCTCGAGCTTACGCCCGGTGAACACCGCCTTGGCGGCGTTGATGACGATGACGTTGTCGCCGCAGTCGACGTGCGGGGTGAAGGTAGGCTTGTCCTTGCCGCGCAGGCGCAGCGCGATCAGCGACGCGAGGCGGCCGACCACGAGCCCGCTGGCGTCGATCATCACCCACTTCTTGTCCACGTCGGCGGGTTTGGCCGAATAGGTTTTCATTGGGAATCCGTCCGGATAGGCCGCGCAAGGCGGCGCACTTCGATTGCGGCGGGTTCTAACCTGCTACCTGCGTGCGGTCAACGCAGTTTAACACCAAAACATTCCAACATTACAGACACTTACAATTTTGGTGTGATATTACCATCTGGCAACAGTCTGGTGGCGGGCGGGATTGCATAGGTCGATGTGGCGTGCGCGACCAGTTCCTCCTCGCCCTCCGAACGGATCGACACGTCGCCGACGGCCAGCTGCTTGCCGAGCTTGAGCAGCCGGGCCTCCGCCAGCAGGGCCCGTGCGGGCGGCTTGCGCAGGAAGTTGATGTTGAGGCTGGTGGTCACCGCCAGCGGCTCCCATCCGATCGACGCCAGCACCGCCACGTACATCGTGACATCGGCCAGCATCATCATGGTCGGCCCCGAGATCGTGCCGCCCGGCCGCAGCGAGCCTGACGCGAAGCCGAGACGCACGCGGCCCCCGCCGTGCCAGACCTGCTGGATGGACAGGCCGCTCTCGGCATTGAACGTCTCGGGGAACTCGCCTGCCAGGCGCCGCTCCAGTTCCTGTACGTCCAGAAGAGGTTCGCGCATGACCGCCTCGCGATGAACCTTCGTCCGTCATAGACGCCTCGGCGGGCGACGCAAAGCACCTTCTCACGTGCGGCCATAGAGCTCGCGCAACTCGTCCTTCGCCCGCTCGAGCTTCCTCTTCTGCGTCGCAGGCAGATTGCGACCCGCGCGGTTGATGTAGAACGTCAGCATCGACATCGCGGACCGGTACGAACCTGATTTCCGGCGCCGGCTGGCGTCGGCGGACCGTTTCAAGGAGCGCGCGATCTCGCGCGGCGTGCGCTTGGTGAAGACCTTGTTCTCCAGTGTCAGCGCATCGCTCTCCCGCGTGACCCGGGCCGACCATCGGCGGGTCGTGCGCGTCGTGCCTCCGCCGCCGCGCGCCTTGCCCGCTGACTTTTTTCGGCGCGACGCAGTGCCCGAGCTTCGTTTGCCCGCCGCCGCCTTCGTCCGCCGCTTTTTCGCTATCCGGGCCACGGCTCACCTCCGGGATTGCTGGCTTCGCAAATTCAAACGCGCCGTCGAGGCAGCCGTTCCGACCAAGGCTTGCCTGCCGCCCGCGCCGGGTTAACTATCGAGCCGAGCGAGCCTTGAGATGACCCCATCAGCCGCCGCCCATCTTGCCCCCGACCCGCCGCCGCTGCTCCAGGAGCGCGAGGGATCGATCGCAGTCCTCACGCTCAACCGGCCGGCGGCGCGCAACAGCCTGTCGGATGCGCTGCTCGCGGCGCTGGGCGAGGCCCTCGCTGCGATCGCGCGGGACGGCGGCGTGCGTGTCGTGGTCCTCGCGGCCAACGGCCCGGCATTCTGCGCCGGTCACGATCTCAAGGAGGTGACGGCACGGCGTGGCGATGCCGACCGCGGCCGCGCGTACTTCGCTGACCTGATGGAGACCTGCAGCGCCGTGATGACGGCGATCGTGCGGTTGCCGCAGCCGGTGATCGCGGCCGTGCAGGGTCCCGCCACGGCCGCCGGCTGCCAGCTCGTTGCGAGCTGCGATCTCGCGGTCGCCTCCTCGAACGCGACCTTCTGCACGCCCGGGGTCAATATCGGGTTGTTCTGCTCGACGCCGATGGTGGCGCTCTCGCGCAACGTGCCGCGCAAGCACGCCATGGAGATGCTGCTCACCGGCGAGACCATTTCCGCCGATGCGGCGCAGCGGCTCGGCTTGATCAATCGCATGGTCGCGCCCGGGAGCGAGCGCGCGGAAGCCGTCGCGCTGGCGCGCATCATCGCCGCAAAGCCGGCCGCCACGGTCAAAATCGGCAAGGAGGCATTCTATCGCCAGGCCGAGATGGGCCTTGACGAGGCCTATCGTTATGCCGCGGCGGTGATGGTCGAAAATATGCTGCATTCCGATGCGCAGGAAGGCATCGGCGCATTTCTCGAGAAACGCGCGCCACGGTGGGAGCCGGGCACATGACCGCCCTCGCACACTCGCAATTGCTGCGTTCATTGCTGGCCCGGCTGCGCGAGCCCGCGGCGCTCCGGCGCGGTGTGATGGCCGGCGCCGCATGGGGTATCGCGCTCGCGGCCGGCCTGACTGCGCTCAGCGCGTGGCAGTGCGGCGGCATCTGCCTCGACGAGACGGCGTGGCTGGGAATCACGTCGGTCGGCACCGGGATCCTCGCGATCGGCCCGGTCGCCGCATTGGGGCGCACGCAGGCTCAGGCGCGGACGCCCCCTTCGAGCGACCGTTCGATCGCCTCGCAGGTCTGACGCAGGCGCGGCACGACGACATCGACAAAAGCGCGCAGCTTGCGCGCCGGATGCTTGCCGTGCGGATAGAGCACGTGCACCGGGATGTCCCGATCCTCGTGGCCGGCCAGCACACGCACCAGCGATCCATCCTTGAGTGCATCGGCCGCCTGATAGCTGAGCACGCGCGTCAGTCCGTGCCCGGCCAGCGCCGCGTCGATCGCCGCTTCGGCGGTGTTCACGGTAAGGCGCGGACGGATCGCGGCGTCGATGCCATAGGCCCGGAACTGCCAGCGGTCCGGCGCGTCGAGCGAGACGAAGGCGATCGTGTCGTGATCGACGAGGTCGCCGGGCATCCGCGGCTCGCCGCGACGCGCGATGTACGAAGGCGATGCTACGATAATCCGCCGCAAGACGCCGACCCGTGTCGCGATCGCCGACGAGGCTGCGAGTTCGCCGATGCGGACCGCGGCGTCGAGCGCTTCGTCCACGAGATCGATGGGGCGATCGACCAGCGTCAGCCGCACGTTGACTTGCGGGAATTGTCCCAGGAACGCCATCACCACCGGGAGCACGTGCCGCCGCCCGAACACGATGGGCGCCGTCACGCGCAGTTCGCCGCGCGGCGCCGCTCCCTGCCCCGCGGCCGCCTGCTCGATCTCCTGCAGATCGGCGAGCACCCGTCTGGCGCCCGCCAGGAAGCCCTGTCCTGCTTCGGTCAGGCTGACGGCTCGGGTGGTCCGGTTGAGCAGGCGAACGCCGAGCCGCGCCTCCAGTTCGGCGACGGCCCGGGTCACCGCCGCAGGCGAGCGGTCGAGATGTGCGGCCGCGGCAGAGAAGCTGCCGCGTTCCGCAACCTCGGCAAAGGTGGCGATGCTTTCAATCCGGTCCATAATTGCCGTTTCCGCAATTACATATTTCTCTTAGCCGGGATTATATCCACAGTCCGCAATGATAAGTAGCTGATCGTACCCGGTCCTCGGACGTCGATATCCTGGCCCCGATCGACATGAGCGGCCGCCGGCTGCGGAGCGAACCATGAGCAACAACAGCGACCTCGTCTTTCCGCCGGCGGCCCGCCGCGCCCAGGCCGAGCGCGGTTCGGCGCGCGCCTATCAATCGAGGGTGGAGGATGGTTTTCCCGACCGCGTGACGCCGGAGCTCGCGGCTTACATTGCCGAGCTCGACACCGCGTTCCTGGCGACGGTGTCCGCCGCCGGCGCGCCGTACATCCAGCACCGCGGAGGTCCCAAGGGCTTCATCAAGGTCATCGACGACAAGACGCTCGCCTTCGCCGACTACGCGGGCAACCGCCAGTACATCACCATCAGCAACCTCGCCGGCAATGACCGCGCCTACCTGTTCCTGATGAACTTTGCCACGCGCCGCCGCATCAAGCTGTGGGGCCGCGCACGCGTCGTCGAGAACGATCCCGAGCTGCTCGATCGGCTGGTCGAGACGGCATACCGCGCGCGGCCCGAGCGCGTGATCCTCTTCACCGTCGACGCGTGGGACGTGAACTGCTCGCAGCACATCACCGCCCGCTTCACCCAGGCGGAAGTCGCCGAGGCGGCGGCGCTGCTGCGCGAGCGCATCGCCGAACTCGAGGAGGACAATGCCCGCCTGCGCGCAGAGCTGGCCGCGCGCGCACAGGCGCAAGGGGTCAGCAAGCAGGGAGCGTGACGCCCTTTCCCGCGGCGGCTACTGCCTTTATGTATTCCGGCATGAACCACGACAGCTACGACGACCGATACATTCGCGGCATCCTCAACACGGTGAAGACCATCGCCATGGTGGGCGTCTCGGCCAACGTCAGCCGGCCGAGCTATTTCGCGTTCAAGTATCTGCTCGAGCGCCGCTACCACATGATCCCGGTCAATCCGGGCCTCGCCGGCGGCGAACTGCTCGGCCAGAAGGTCTATGCGAAGCTCGCGGACATCCCGGAACCCGTCGACATGGTCGACATCTTCCGCGCGTCGCAATATGCGCTCGACATCGTGCAGCAGGCGCTGGCGATGACTCCGCGCCCGCACGTGATCTGGATGCAGCTCGGCATCCGCAACGACGAGGCCGCCGCCCTCGCCGAGGCCAATGGCCTCAAGGTCGTGATGAACCGTTGCCCCAAGATCGAGTATGGCCGCCTGTCGTCGGAGATCTCGTGGATGGGTGTGAACACCCGCACCCTGACCTCGAAACGCGCGAAGATCCTGGGCGGCGGCATCCAGCGCATGGCGCTCGACCGGGCCACCACGTCGGGTGGCGCGACGCCGGCCGCCGAGCGCGCGTTTCAGGCCGGCGACGACAAAGGCCATACGTCGTGAGCCATGCCCGGTTCATGGAAGGAAATTTCATCGCGCAGGCGTGTCGCATGCCGGCTGTCACATCGTTAGTTCTGCTCCCAATGTCGTCTTGACGCCCGACCGCGGTTCGCTAAACCCCCGTGGGCGCCGCACCTTCCCCTCATCTGCCGCGCAACGAGGACGAGCATGACGGACCGTATCCCCGGTTTCTCGACACTGGCCATCCACGCCGGTGCCCAGCCCGATCCCACGACCGGCGCGCGCGCCACGCCGATCTATCAGACGACGTCCTTCGTCTTCGAGGACGTCGACCACGCCGCCTCGCTGTTCGGCCTGCAGACCTTCGGCAACATCTACACGCGTATCGGAAACCCGACCTGCGCCGTGCTCGAGGAGCGCATGGCCGCGCTCGAAGGCGGCACGGCGGCGCTCGCGGTCGCCTCGGGGCATGCGGCGCAGGTGATCATCTTCCACGCGCTGCTGCAGCCGGGCGACGAGTTCATCGCCTCGCGCAAGCTCTACGGCGGCTCGATCAACCAGTTCAATCACGCCTTCAAGAACTTCGGCTGGAACGTCGTCTGGGCCGACCCCGACGACATCGGCAGCTTCGAGCGCGCGCTCAGCCCGAAGACCAAGGCGATCTTCATCGAGTCCATCGCCAATCCCGGCGGCGTCATCACCGACATCGAGGAGGTCGCCAAGATCGCCCAGCGCGCCGGCGTGCCGCTGATCGTCGACAATACGCTCGCCACTCCCTACCTGTGCCGCCCCATCGACCATGGCGCGGACATCGTCGTGAACTCGCTGACGAAGTTCCTTGGCGGCCACGGCAACTCGATCGGCGGCGTGATCGTCGACGCCGGCACGTTCAACTGGTCGCGCGAACGGCGCTACCCGATGCTGTGCGAACCGCGCCCCGAATACAACGGCATCGTGCTGCACGAGACGTTCGGCAACTTCGCCTTCGCCATCGCCTGCCGCGTGCTGAGCCTGCGCGACGTCGGTCCGGCCCTCTCGCCGTTCAACGCGTTCCTGTTCCTGACCGGCATCGAGACCTTGCCGCTGCGCATGCAGCGTCACTGCGACAATGCACTGGCGGTCGCGCAGTGGCTCTCGAAGCATCCGAAGGTCGACTGGGTGAGCTATCCCGGACTGCCGAGCGACCGCTATCACGGCCTCGCCAAGAAATACGTCCCCAAGGGCGCCGGCGCGGTCTTCACATTCGGCCTCAAGGGCGGCTACGAGACCGGCGTGAAGCTGGTGTCGAACGTGAAGCTGTTCTCGCATCTCGCCAACATCGGCGACACGCGTTCGCTCATCATTCACCCGGCATCGACCACGCACAAGCAGCTCAGCGACGAGCAGAAGGTCGCCGCGGGGGCCGGCCCGGACGTGGTGCGGCTGTCGATCGGCATCGAGGACGTCGCCGACATCATCGCGGATCTCGAACAGGCATTGGCGGACTGACCGACCGCGCGGCCGGGTCGGCGTGCCGCGGGACGATCATCGCGGCGTGCGCGACCGCGATGGCGAGAACGATCATCGCCATGCCCTGGTGCAGCAGCGCGAGCTCGAGCGGCGCCTGTGCCAGCAGCGTGACGATCCCGATCGTCGCCTGGGCCGTGACGGCGAGCGCCAGCAGGATGCCGTTGACCACCGCCGGCCCGCGCCGGAGCGCAACCGTCGCGTCGACGGCGTGGATCAGCGCCACCAGCCAGACCGCGTAACCCACCATGCGGTGCATGAACTGCACGGTCAGCGTGTTCTCGAAGAAGTTCCGCCACACCGGCACATCGAAAAAGAGGCGGCTCAGGTCCGGCACGAACGCGCCGTCGATGAGCGGCCATGTGTTGTAGATGAGGCCCGCGCGCAGGCCGGCGACGAGGCCGCCGAGGTAGATCTGCAGGAGCACCAGGACCACCAGCGCCACGGCTGCCCTGCGGATTCGCGCGGGCACCGGCCACGCGTCGGAGCGGCCATTCGGCAGGCGAAGGGCCGTCCAGATCAGCGCGGCATAGATCAGGCTGGCCAGCAGGAGATGTGTCGCCAGGCGATACTGCGAGACTTCCGTGCGCTCGACGAGGCCGGAGGAGACCATCCACCAACCGACCGCGCCCTGCAGCGCGCCGAGGGCGAAGATGCCCCACAGTTGCGCCCGCAGGCCGCGCACGATCCAGCCCTGCCACAAGAACCACAGGAACGGCAGCAGGAACGCGGCCCCGACGACGCGGCCAAGCAGCCTGTGCGTCCACTCCCACCAGTAGATGGTTTTGAAGTCGTGCAGGCTCATGCCCAGGTTGCGCTGGGCGTATTGCGGGATCGTCTGGTATTTCTCGAACTCGGCCTGCCAGGCCGTCTCCGACAGCGGCGGCATCACCCCCGTCACCGGACGCCATTCGACGATCGACAAGCCGGATTCGGTCAGCCGTGTCGCCCCGCCGACGACGACGAGGGCGAACACCAGCGCCGCCACCATTGCCAGCCAGAGGCGAATGGCGCGGAGAGATACGTCGGAGCGGGTGGTCGGGTCCATGGTCCAGGTTGCGCAACTGCGGGGCGACCATATAGACCCGTGCGCACGCTCGCAATTGCGCGAAAGCGCCGGTCACGCATGTCGATGAGAACCCGAAAGCTGGTTGGAGGCATCGCCCTCATCCTCCTGGTGATTGTCTGGGCGCTGCTGGCCATGGCCTTCGCGCAGGTGCCCGCCATCTTCGAGAACGCCCTCGTTGCGTTCGTCTACTATGTGCTGGCGGGGTTGGGCTGGGTGCTGCCGGCCATGCCGCTGGTCAGCTGGATGGCGCGCCCGGATCGTCCGCAGTAGGCAAGCCCTCACGCGGCGTCGATCCGCCGGAATCCCCTGCGCACCGCGGTCGCAGCACCCGATACCATGACGCGCAGGTAGCGCAGTTGCTGGAAGTCGCCGTTGAGCGGGATCCGCGGCAAGGCCCAGAGCTGATGGACGTGCTCGGGAAACAGCACCCCGGGGCGCGTCGTGAGCGCGGTCCTGTACCCGAGATCGCGCGCCGCGCGGAACTCGCGTTGTCCCGCCGCATCGCGCTGCCCGAACGGATACGAGAGATGCATCGGCGTGACGCCGATCGCGCCCTCGATCACCGCACGCCCCATCTTGAGCTCGTTCGTCACGCGCGGCAATGGAAGCTTCGACAGGATCGGGTTGTTGACCGTGTGCGCCCCGATCGTCACCAGCGGATCGCGCGCGAGTTGCGCGATCTGTTCCCAGCTCATGCACTCCCGCTCGCAGATCTGAGCGAGGTCCACGTGATAGCGTGCGGCAAGATCGCGCACGACGCGGCGAATCTCGTCGTCGCTCTCTCGCGCGCGCAGCCATGCGTGCAGCGCCTCGAAGAGCTCACGCTTGTCCCGCAGACTGCGGCAGTCGAGACGCTGCTCGCGCCCGTTCATCACCAAGCCGATCGCGTCATTGCCCGCGATGATCGCCTCGATCGCCAGCCACCATAGTTCGCCCCGCCGGTCTGGAAAGCTCGTCGGCACGAACAGCGCGAAGGGCGCGCCGTGCTTCTTGAGGATCGGGTAGGCGTGCTCGACGTCGTCGACGTAGGCGTCGTCGAAGGTCAGACACGCGAACCGCCGCGCGAAGTTGCGGTTGGTCAGGCGCTCGTACATCTCGCCGAGGGAGACGATGTCGAAGTTCCAGCGGCGCAACTGACCGAGCGCAGCCTCCAGGTACTGAGGTGTGATTTCGAGGGGACGATTGGGCTGGAACGGATCGCGCCGCCGCGGCCGCACGCGATGCAGCGTCAAAATGACGCCCACACCGCCGCAAACCGGGCGCATCAGGTGGTGCAGCCCGCTGAAATACAGCCCTTCCAGCCCGGCGCGGATGGCAGCTCTCTTGAGCGAGGCCATGGAATGCCCAACAGGTATGCACGGCGGCCAACCATTTATTGATGTTTGTTTGCGATGGTGCCGTCAACCTCCAGTTAATCTCCCAGGTCGACAAGACGATTATGAACGTCGCTTTTCATCACGACGTGACCGTCACGCGTCAATCGCCGGCAGCGGCGCGCAATCCGGCGACCGCCCGTGCCCAGATCAGGGTTTTCGAGACCCTGTCCGCGGCCGAGCCGGCGTGGCGCCAGCTCGAGGCCGCCGGCGCCCTGGCGACGCCCTACCAGCGCTTCGAATGGATCGACCTGTGGCACCGGCACGTGAGCGCGAGCCAGGCGATCGAGCCGCTGATCGTGGTTGCCAGCGATCCGCACGGCGCCCCGCTCCTGCTGCTGCCGCTCGCGCGCCGGCGCAAGGGTCCGCTGGCGATCGCCGGATTCTTCGGCGGACGACACGCCAATCTCAATGCCGGACTGTGGCGGCGCGAGGTCGCCGAGGCGATCACCGCCGGCGAGCTTCGTGCGATCCTGTCGCGGGTCGCCACCGAGCACCGTATCGACCTGTACAAGCTGATGTCGCAGCCGGCGCGCATCGAGGGCGTCGCCAATCCTTTCGCGCTGCTGCCGAACCGGCGCAGCCCCGACGATGTCTATTCCGCGACCTTGCACGGCTCGACCGGCGAGGAAGCATTACGCTCGGTCCTCAAGAGCAGCATGCGCGGCCGTCTGCGCACCAAGGAACGCAAACTGCAGGAGTTCCCGGGGTATCGCTACGCGGTGGCGACGACACCCGCAGCCGCCGACCGCTATCTCGACGCGTTCCTGGCCCAGAAGGCCTCGCATCTGGCGGCTCAAGGCCTGCCAAACATCTTCGATGACGAGAAGGTCGTCGCCTTCCTGCGCGCGGCGTGCCACGAGGGATTGGCCGAGGGGCGCCCCGTCATCGAGCTGCATGTGCTCGAGTCCGACGCCGAGGTGATCGCCATCTTCGGCGGCGTGAACAATGGGCGGCGCCTGTCCTGCATGATCAACTCTTACACGCCCGGCGAGGCGAGCCGATGGAGTCCCGGCCTCGTGCTGATGACCCACCTCATCGCACGCTGCGGCGAAGATGGCGTCGGCAGCCTCGACCTCGGCGCGGGCTACGCCAGCTACAAGACGTTTTTCTGCAAGGAAACCGAGGATACGTTCGACACGATCCTCGGCGTCTCGGCCGCCGGCCGCGCAACCGCCGCTGCGCTCGTCACGTCGCGCGGCTTGAAGCGCTGGCTCAAGTCGACGCCGGCCCTTTGGGCGGCGACCAAGACGGCGCGCCGGCTGCTCAACCGGCCTCAGCACTCCACTGAGTCCAACGCGCGGCAGTAATGCCGCGAATGTCTCAACCACCACACCGGATCGCGCTCGCGCGGCGGCGTTCGCGCCGCGGGGATCACGCCGCGACGGTTGCGCGCGCCGCCTTCGGCGCGGCTGGCGGAGGCGACACCGCACCGGTTGCGACCGCGATGTCGGTGAAGCCCGCCGCCACGAAGTGCTCGTAGGCCGCCTGCAAGCCGCGTGCGGAAGCCCCCTCCTGCGCCACCAGCACGGCGCGCGGCGCCACCGAGGCGATCCGGCGAATGAGCGCGTCGGGCGCCATGGCCGCGTCGATGATGAAGTAGTCGTAAGAGCGCGCCAGCGCCTCGACCGCGGCCGTGAACTCCGGCAGCGTCAGCACGCCGCCGATGTCGCCGTCGATCGTCCCGGCGGCGACCAGATGCAGCCGCGACAGCTTATCCCGGGTGATGATGTCGCCGAACGTGCTCGTCCCGCGAATGACATCGGCGATGGTCGGCGCCTTCGGGTTGCTGGAGATGGCCGCGAGATGCGGGTTCCCTGGAGCCAGGTCGATCAGGACCACCCGCGAGTCCCGGCTGAGCGCGCGCGCCAGGGTGAGCGCCGCGAGGCTCGTGGCCGCCGCGCTGCCGGCGCTGAACACCGCCACCCGCCGGCCGAGATCCGCGGTCTCGACGAGCCGCCGCGCGACGTCGGCGATCGCGGTCAACGGCACGCCCGCCGCGGCCGGAGCGCCGGGCATCGGCGGCGGCGCCGCGTCCGGCACGACCGAAGGCGCGGCGGGGGCGCGCGCCCCGCCGCTGCTGGCGCGCATGATCTCGCCGGTCACGATGAAGCCCGCGCTGAGCATGAACGCCGCCAGCGTCGCCACCAGGACCGTCGGCACCTTCTTGGGGAAATACGGCGTGTTGGAGATGACCGCGCGCGAGATGATCCGCGCGTCCGCGGCGGGCGCGCTGCCGATGGTCTCCCGCGTCGTCGCCTCGCGATACTTGGCCAGATAGGACTCGAGCAGGTCGCGCTGCGCCTTGGCCTCGCGCTCGAGCGCGCGCAGTTGCACGTCCTGCTCGTTGATCGTGCCGGCCTGCCGCTTGAACGTGTCGAGGTTTGCGCTCAACGCATCGACGCGCGCGGCGGCCTGCTGCGCGTCGTTCTCGAACGTGCGCACGAGACGCTCGGCTTCCGACCTGATCTGGCGGTCCGCCTCGGCGATCTGCGCCCTGAGCTCCTTGATGCGCGGATGCCCGTCGAGCAGCGTCGAGGACTGTTCCGCGAGCTGGTTGCGCAGCGTGGCCCGCTGCTCCGTGAGCCGGCGGATGATGTCCGAATTGATGACGTCGGAGGCCTCGATCGCCCCGCCCCGGCGCAACAGGTCGCGGATCGATTTCGCCCGCGCCTCCGCGTCGGTCTTCTGCGTGCGGGCGGCGGTCAGCTGGGAATTGAGGTCGCCGAGCCGCTGGTTCGACAGCGTCGTGTTGTTGGTGCCGACCAGAAGGTTGGCCTTCGCCCGGAAACTCTCGACGCGCCCCTCGGCGTCGGCCACCCGGCCGCGCAACTTCTCGATTTCTCCGGCCAGCCACTGGCTCGCGCCGCGCGACTGCTCCTCCTTGGCCTCGCGTTGCCGCGCGATATAGGCCTCGGCGATCGCATTGGCGACGCGCGCCGCCAGCTCGGCGTCGGCCGACTGGAACTCGATGACCACGACGCGCGAGCGCTCGACCGCGAACGCGCTCACCCGCTCGTAGTACTGCTCGAGCGCGCGCTCTTCCGGCGACAGCTTGAACGGGTCGCGCGCGAGGCCGAGCGCGATCATGAGGTACCTGATCGACGACACACCGTTGACCGTCGGATCGAATTCGGGCCGCTCCGTCAGCTTGAGCTTGCGGATGACGTCGAGCGCGACTTCGCGCGAGAGGATGACCTGCACCTGGCTCGCCACCGCGTCGGGCGTGCCGACGCTGGCGTCTGGGGTCTTCTCGGCCTCCGGCCGCAGGAACACGTTCTCGCGCTCCTCGACCAGCACCCTCGCCTCCGACTTGAAGCGCGGCGTGACGAGCTGCACCCCGACGAAGGTGAGGACGAAGACCGCGAGCGTCGGCACCAGGACCCACATCCTGCGGGCCCAGAGCGCCCGCGCCACTGCGCCGAGGTCGATGTCGCCGTCGGGGCGGTTGGGCGCCGCTGCGGTGAAAGCTGCCATCACGAACTCCAGGCTCACTATGGGGCGTCTGCCTGGTCCGGCGCGCGAGCGACCGCACGCCGGGGCAGGACCGCCGGAATCGACACCAGTCCCCCGCGCCCCGATCTGACCGGATTATGGTTTCCGGCGCGTTAATTGCCGGTCCAAGACAGGCGAAATCGTGACCGGCCGCGAAGTGGCGCTTCGCCGCAGTCCCGACTGCGCCGAGATCACGCCGCATCGCCGGCGAAATTTTCTTAACGCGGATGCGGCAGGTTGAATGATGCCTCCCGCGTCTGCCTTGCGCATCTTTCATCTGTTCCGCGCCCCCGTCGGCGGACTGTTTCGCCACGTCACCGACCTCGCCACGGAGCAGGTGCGGCAGGGACACCAGGTCGGGATCATCTGCGATGCCGCGACCGGTGGCGCGTTCGAAGCGCAGATCCTGCGCGAGCTGGAGGCGCGCATGCCGCTCGGGCTCGTGCGCATCCCGATGCGCCGCCACGCCTCGGTGCAGGACCTGGCGAGCACGCGCAGCGTCCTGGCCCGGCTCGGCGCGCTGGCGCCCGACGTCATCCATGGCCATGGCGCCAAGGGCGGCGCCTATGGCCGCCTGATCGGGACGTGGCTGCGCCGGCGGCGCGCGGTCGCCCGCATCTACACGCCGCACGGCGGCAGCATGCACTACGATCCCGCGAGCCTCGCCGGCCGCTTCTATTTCACGGCCGAGCGCCTGCTCGAGCGCCTGACCGACGCGATCATCCACGTCAGCCGCTACGAGGCGGATATCTACTGCCGCAAGGTCCACCCCCCGCGCTGCCTCGTGCGCGTCATCCCCAATGGCCTGCGGCCGGAGGAGTTCGAGCCGGTCGTCCAGCGGCCGGATGCGCGCGACCTGCTGTTCCTCGGGGCCTTCCGCGATCTGAAGGGGATCGACGTCCTCCTGGACGCGATCGCGGCGCTGCGCGCGTCGGGACGGACCATCACTGCCAACCTCGTCGGCCAGCCCGAAGGGCGGGCCGTGTACGTCGATCGTGCCGCCGCGCTCGGCATCTCCGGGCAGGTCGCCTTCCACGATCCGATGCGCGCACGCGACGCGTTCGCCACCGCCCGCGCCGTCGTCGTGCCGTCGCGCGCGGAATCGATGCCCTACGTCGTCCTCGAGGCCATTGCCGCCGGCATGCCGGTCATCGCCACCGACGTCGGAGGTATCCCGGAGATCTTCGGCTCCCGCGCGGGCGAGCTCGTCCCCGCGGGCGACGCCCACGCCCTCGCCAGGAAGATCGATCTGCTGCTGGCCGACATCGGCCGTGCGCGCACCGACGCCCTCGCCCGCCGCGCCGACGCCCAGAGCCGGTTTGCCGTGGCAACTATGGAGGCGCACACCACTGCGCTCTACCGGGAGGCGCTCCAGGCGCGATGAATTTGGGCCCGAAGCGGCCCGGGCGCTTTACTTTGCGTTAAACGTTTGAAGACGAATTGCCGCTAGTTTTCGTGAAATCCGGACCGCGCGGCCACGTCCGGGTTTACCACACGAGATCAGGCGGATGGCAAGTTCAAACGCAGCGAAGACCGACGATAGCGGCGGTCAGAGCGTCGCGCGCGGCGACGTGCGCACGTTAAGTCCCCTGGCGCGGGCAATCGCCGCGGAACCGATCCCGCAAGCCATCTCCCCCGTGATCGTGACCGGCATCGTCCGCGCCCTCGAATTCGTCGGGATCGCGCTGCTCGGCGCGGCCATCTTCGCGCTTTATGTCGAGGAGGCCCACGGTCTCGTCGGCCAATATCTGCTCGCCGGCCTCATCGTGGCGGCTGCCGCGGTCGCGACCTTCCAGGTCTTCGACCTCTACACCATCCCCGCCTTCCGCACGCACATCTACCAGCTCTCGCGCATCGCCGGCTGCTGGACGGTGCTGTTCCTGGTCGGCCTTGCGGTCATCTTCTTCGCCAAGTTCGAGACCACCTTCTCGCGTACCTGGGCCGCGACCTTCTACCTCGTCGGCCTGGTGGCCCTGCTCTCCGGCAGGCTCGCGCTGAGCTCGCTGGTGCGGCGCTGGGCTCGCGACGGCCGCCTCGTGCGGCGCGTGATCATCGTGGGCGGCGGCGCCGCGGCGGAGTCGCTGATCGAGGCGCTCGCGGCCGAGGTCGACTCCGACGTGCGCATCTGCGGCGTGTTCGACGACCGCGGCGACGACCGCTCGCCCGACGTCGTCGGCGGGATCGCCAAGCTCGGAACCGTCGACGATCTCGTGGAGTTCACGCGCCTCACGCGCGTCGACCTCATCCTGGTGGCGCTGCCGCTCGCCGCGGAGGAGCGCGTCCTGCATCTCGTGCGCAAGCTCTGGGTGCTGCCCGTCGACGTGCGGCTGACCGCGCACATGAGCAAGCTGCGCTTTCGTCCGCGCGCCTACTCCTACATCGGCAACGTGCCGGTGCTCGACATCTTCGACAAGCCGATCGCCGACTGGAACCGCGTCACCAAGGCGGTCTTCGACCGCGCCGTCGGCGGCCTGATGCTGCTCGCCGCCCTGCCCCTGATGGGCCTGATCGCGCTCGCCGTGAAGCTCGACAGCCCCGGCCCCGTGTTCTTCCGCCAGCGCCGCTACGGCTTCAACAACGAGCCGATCGAGGTCTGGAAGTTCCGCTCGCTCTACGCCGACAGGACCGATCACTCGGCCCAGACCCTGGTGCGGCCCGGCGACAAGCGTGTGACCCGCGTCGGCCGTTTCATCCGCAAGACCAGCCTCGACGAGCTGCCGCAGCTGTTCAATGTCGTGATCTTCGGCAACCTCTCGCTGGTCGGCCCGCGGCCCCATGCGTTCAACGCCAAGGCCGACAATCGCCTCTACGAGGACGCCGTCGACGGCTATTTCGCCCGCCATCGCGTCAAGCCGGGCATAACCGGCTGGGCGCAGATCAACGGCTGGCGCGGCGACACGGATACCCACGACAAGATCCGCCAGAGGATCGAGCACGACCTCTACTACATCGAGAACTGGTCGCTGCTGTTCGACATCTACATTGTGCTGCGTACGCCCTTCGCCCTGATCAAGGCCGAGAACGCGCATTGACGCTGACGCATGCCCCGCCTTACGGCGGCCCCGACACCACGATCCCCGCCGGCGTCGCCCGCCTGCAACTCGGGATGCTGTGGCTCGTCGGCTTCTCCGGCGCCTTCGTGCGCTTCGAGCCCTCCCCTTATGAAGCGATCGTGCCGCTCGCGATGCTGCTGTTCGCGGTGAGCGGCCTCAAGCTGCGCGCCGGCCACGTGCCGCTCATCATGCTGATGATCGCGACCACCGTCGCCTACGGCATCAGCGTCGTGCCGGTGCTCGACCGCGAGGACACGCTGCAGTGGTCGGCGGTGTCCTCGTTCCTCGCGGTCAGCTCGATCTTCTTCGCCTGCATGCTTGCCGTCGATACCGAGCGGCGCCTGCGGGCGCTGCTCGCCGGTTACATCGCCAGCGCCGTGGTCGCCTCCATCATCGCGATCGCCGCCTGGGCGCGCGTCATTCCCAACGCGGACTTCTTCCTTCTCAACGGCCGCGCGCTGGGCACGTTCAAGGACGCCAACGTGTTCGGCCCGTTCCTGATCCTGCCCGCCATGATCGTGATCGACCGCCTGCTCTCCGGGCAGTACCGCAGCTTCCTCCTCAACGCCGGGATCGTGCTGCTGCTGAGCGCCGCCCTTCTGCTGAGCTTCTCACGCGGCGCCTGGGGCCACTTCGCGGTCTCGGTGATGCTGATGTTCGCGTTCAACTTCGTCACCGTGCCGACCCACCGCGAGCGCGTGCGCCTCCTGATCATCGGCGCGATCGGCGTGGCGGCCGTGACGCTCTTCATCGTGCTGTTGATCTCGATCTCGTCGGTCGGCGCGCTGTTCCAGGAGCGCGCCAGCCTGGTGCAGAGCTACGACATCGCCCCACAGGGCCGCCTGAGCCGCTACGTGCCGGGCTTCCTGCTGATGCTCGAGCATCCCCTCGGCATCGGGCCGCTGCAGTTCACCCGCTATTTCCCCGAGGACCCGCACAACTCGTTCCTGAACGCCTTCGTGGCCGGCGGCTGGCTGGGCGGCATCGCCCATGCGGCGCTGGTCTTCATGACGCTGGCCTTCGGCCTGCGCCACGTCTTCCGCCGCACCCCCTACCAGCGGGTCTTTATCGCGATCTATGCGACCTTCGCGGCAGAGGTCGGCGAAAGCGCCATCGTCGACGTGCAGCACTGGCGCCATTTTTACCTGCTGATCGGGCTGCTCTGGGGCCTGATGGCGCTGCGCCCCTCCGCCGTTGCACCGCCCGCGCGGCCTCACTATAGTCCGCCCCCTCATCGGAGCGTAGCGCAGCCCGGTTAGCGCACCAGTCTGGGGGACTGGGGGTCCCGAGTTCAAATCTCGGCGCTCCGACCAAAATTCCCTCATATTCAATTTATTATTTTTGAGAGCCATAAGCGCAGCCCCGCGTCCGGGAAACGCCGGGGAAATGATCGGAAGTCACGCATCTCCCGAACATCCACCAAATCAAGCCTCTTGGCTGAGCGGCTTCAAGCGTTGCTGTTCTGCGGGCGCAGGAAGGCTCACGAAGACCGGCGCGCTCCTGTTCGCCCCCTCACCGCGCATGATGGGTGCCCGGGCCCAGGTATTTGAGACTGGCGAACCGACGGTGGCTTCATCATCGACAGTCTGGCACCCGCCGACGGCACCCACCGCGACTACTAGCAAAATCAGACTGACCTGATTTAGACGCGACAATCCACTCTCCGATCGCCCACGCAAAACAAGTGCGCCCGTCACGGCCACACGGCTGACCAACGGCTCGACGAAAGGGATGAAGATGCGATTGCGTCTACACTGCGAAGGCGACAGTACAACACTGTCGCGCACATTCTTCAGAACAGCTCACCCCTACCCCTTGTGAAGGTTGGGACAACGCATCCAGAGTTGCAAGTTGAACCGTTAACGGGGGTCGCATTATCAACAGTCAGCTAAGTTGATTGGCTGGCGACGCCTCGACTGACGAACGCCATGAAGAAGCTCCCGACCGAGATGCGGCGGCTCAAGCAGCTCGAGGACGAGAACGCGAAGCTGCGCAAGGTGGTCGCCGATCTCTCGGCCAGACAAGCCGACCGACAACGCGTTCATCGAAGCGTTCACAGCCGCCTCCGGGCAAAATGTCTGAACGCGACTGGTTCCCGAGTCTTGCAGACGCCTTGAAAAAATGGAGGATTGGCGCAGATGCTACAACGAAGAGCGCCCGCATGGGGCGATCGGGCAAAGGCCCCCGATTACGTTGCTGAACCACAATGGCGCAGCCAGCTCGCTATCGTGAAAGAACCGAAAAACTCTAGCCTCCGGCGGCGATCCAACGTTCGTCTCAGAGCACGCCCACTGGGGCTCTCCTCATCCGCAGATGAAAGAACGGGATCAGGTTACGGGGCATCGCAATCGAGCAGCCGAACCAGGTCTGGGCGATGACACGCGGCTTTCGTCTATGGCGGTAGTGCTCGACTGGTTCGGCCCCGGATACTGACGTGGCGGCTATCGCTCACCTGGGCGCCGCGTTCTGCGTCGACAAATAGAAGTGCCTCTCCGGTTGGCACCGTAACCCCGACAGAAGTTCCACTTAGCTAGGTGGAAACAGACAACTCTATCACCGCACGGTTCACGTAGCATCATGCCGTAACCCGGCCTTATTTTGAGCAACAAGCCCGCTCCTAAGAACTAGCAAGAAATATAGATCGAGCAATGAATGCGTGATTACAAGCGGGTGCTCAGCAACTCTCAGCCAGGGTGTTTGCACCAGGAAGACGAGAGCTGCACCGACAAACGCACAAGTCCAAAGCGCTGTCCAGAGTGGTCGATTCCGATTCCACACTCCCAATGACACGGCGCCGGGATAACGGCGCACGCACAGCCAGACGATGCACCATGTAATAGGCGCAGTGACGATTAGGGTGCCCACAAAGTTGAAGATTGGAATGCCGATGGAATCCGCTTCAATAGGGAAAGACCCATGCTGAAGAGCGGAGTAGTAATAGTAGGTGACTGCAATCGGAGCGGTCAGAAACAATACTACAGCCATCACGATTACTGTCTCGCGACGCCGCGGTGTTGACACTTGCCAACGCATGGTGGGCCTTATGGGCCACGGAGCTGCAACGACTTTATTCCATAAATGTTGATATCGTAAGCTCGCCCAGGGACTTGGCGGCCCACCCACGTGGAAGCTTCGCCGGCAGTAGTTCTCCCTGTCGATGCGTTAAAATCATATCCTTCCGCGCAGAGTAGTCGCCCGTGAATGACCATCCCCCCGATGGGCTCGTCGCCAGAACACCGCGCACGTCGATGATTATGCGACCAATGTATGCAGCCTCCTCGCCAGAGGTCGCAAAAGGAACCGACAAATTCAAAATACCATTATATCCCTGTCCCACCCGCCGCATGAATTCCGCCGATTTGGTTAGATCGAAGCTGGTGGTGTCTATTTCAGACAGATTCATCCACGCTGACTCCCCACCTCCACCGAAAAAATGGGTGAGAGCACCAAGCGCCTTAGTACCATTATTATAGCAGCGGCCGCCTGCGCAAAAATTGAACAAATAGCCGAATGCTCCGGTAGCAGCCCCGTTGCCGAACTTACCGCCCCCGGCAATGGATGCAGCACCCCCTAGCGCGGCATTGGCAACTAGACTTCCAACATCGAACGTCTTGCCATTGATCACCGGCCCAGCGAACGAAGTAATAGCCCCCGCAAGGGCGCCCGGACCGCACCGCCCACCCGATGCTACTGACATGCCGCATCCAATAGCCGAATGGCCAGCAATGTTTGCAAAATGGTCGGGCGTCAAGAATGCAGGTTGGTGCCCTGTTAAGCCGCCGACCACATTGAACGCCGCAGCGCTTGCGAAGGCGATTGCTCCTGCTTTTAAGGCTACTCCGAGATCGCCGCTGGTCACCCCCGCAACAACCGCCGATGCTGCCGCGGCGATGATGGGCAGGAAGGCCTGACACCCTGGCGTGGCGGCGCATATTGCCGTGACCCCGATCTTGATGATGTCCCCGAGGATGGAAATCGATCGGAACGCCTTCTGGACGCCGTGGAAGACGCGCGAGATCGCTTTTCCGATGCCGCACAGGCCGAGGAAGCAGTAGCCGTCCGGGTCGGTGAACTGCAGCGGATTGTTGACCACGTAGCTGTAGCGGTTCCAGGCCTGTCCGTTCATGGCGTCGGGCACAAACGGATCGGCACTGGTCATGCGGCCGATCAGCGGGTCATAGACCCGTCCGTTCATGTGAATGAGACCAACCGCGTCGAGATGCTCATGGCCGGTGTAGCCCCGCGTCGTCTGGCTGGCGATACTGCCGCTCGGGTCGTCGGCGCCGTTGGCAAACCGTCGCTTGCCCCAGGCGTCATACGAGATGCGCTCGACCACGGCGCCGCCGCCGTCGGTGATCACCGCCACCGAGCCGAGATGATCTTTGTGGAAGTAGCGGAACGTGTCCGTCTCGTCGGGAAGCAGCACGCGCAAACCGATCAGCTTGCTGCCGACCATCAGATATTCATTCCAGCGGTTGCTTGCCCCCTGGAACAACTCGGCACGCACGCCGAACGCCTCGAAATAGAGCGTCACCCCGTCGGGGGAGACCTGCTTGAACCGCTGGTGGTCGGTATCGTGGGAGAAGTAAAGCGCCGTCCCGCCCTGGGTGATCTCGACCGGCTTGTTGAACGAGGAATAGCTGACCGTACGGCCCAGGCCCGCGGTCTGGTTGCCGCGGCTTCCCGGAACCATTGCGGCGACCGTCGTGTTCGACCCAGAGTCCATGCATGCCCCGAGCCATGCCCAACGCCCCCGCCACCTATCCGCCCCTGAACACACTCAAGCCCATCGCCGGGCAGGTCTGGATCGTGGACGGTCCGCTCATCCGCTTCGGGATGCCCTGGCCGAAGATGTCGTTCCCGACCCGGATGACCGTGATCCGCGTCGGCACCGATCTCTTCATCCATTCGCCGACACCGCTTAAGCCCTCGCTCGCGGCCGAGGTCGCCGCCATCGGCACGCCGCGCTGGATCGTCGCGCCGAACCGCATCCACTACTGGTGGGTGCCGGACTGGAAGCGCGGCTTTCCCGACGCGGAGGTCTTCCTGGCGCCGCGCGTCGCGCACCAGGCCGGCGCGCGCATCGACTTTCCGACCCGCCCGCTGCACGGCAACGACGGCTATCCGTGGGACGGCGCCATCGCCACGCTGCTGGTCGCCGGCAGCTACATGACCGAAGCGGTCTTCTTCCATCGCGAGAGCCGCACGCTCATTCTCACCGACCTCATCGAGAACTTCGAGCCGCGCAGGCTCGGGCTCATGATGCGCTGGCTCACGCGCCTCGGCGGCGTGCAGGACCCCGACGGGCAGATGCCGCGCGACATGCGCCTGACCTTCAGGCGCCGGCGCGACGACCTCAAAGCCGCCGTCGTGGCGATGATCGCCTGGAACCCCGCGCGCATCGTGCTCGCCCATGGCCGCTGGTACGAGACGAACGGCGCCGCCGAGCTGCGGCGCGCGTTCCGCTGGCTGCTCGACACCTGAGCGGGTCGCTGCCTCGCCGACCGCACCAGCCACGCGCCACACGCGATGCTGCGCGCCGCCGCAAGCTTTTCCACAGCTTGAAGGGCAAGCCCTCGTCTATTTCCCGCACCGGTTGTGATACGCTCCAGCAACTCACCGAACGGCGACCGTCCAGATCTCCCGGGCGATGCGATCCGCATTGCAGGACTGGATCGGCATGGGCCGAAGCGGCCGCGCTCGCGGAAGTTGGCGCACCGTCCGGCCTTCGACATCGTCCGTGCGATTGGGGGCTGCGCTGATGCTCGCATTCATGCCGTCCGCGTGGCCGCGTGTGCAGGTCGGGCGGCGACGCATCGTCCGCATCCTGTCGGTCATCGCGCTCCTGCCGGTTGCGATCGCAGAGCCGGTCATCGCGCAGACGGCGCTGCCGATTCCGCCTGGGAGCCAGATCATCATCGGTCCGGTCGTGCGCGGGCGGGCCTTTCCTTTCGCCCAGCGCGGCACGTCGGTTTTCCAGATCACGAATGGCCTCGAAGCCAACGTCTACCTGGACGGCCTGGTGACGCCATCGACGCTGTCGTTCGTGAATTCCGTGTCATCGCCCGCTGTTGTCGTGCTGACCACGACGACAACCCAATTCGTGCGTTTCTACAATCCGACGGACCCGATCGCGCCCAGCAACCAGTCCGGCTCCTTCATCGCCGGGTCGAACGTCGTGCGCGGGCTGACGGCGGCGCAGGTCCGCGACGTGCTGGCGCTGCCGAACACGCCGACCATGCAGACCCTCGTGCAGGTGCCGGCGGGAACGTGCCTGCTCATCGGGACGGCGGGACCGATCCTCAATTCGACCCAGCCGCCGGTCGGCGTGTGGGGGCGCGGCGGCGTCACCCAGGTCTTCGTCATCGGCCAGCAGCAGAACGGGGCGGGCTGCAGTTCGGCGACCCTGTTCCCTCAGTTCATTCCCCTGAGCAGTTTCATCAACGGGCAGCCGATCGGCGGCGGGGCATTCCTCTATCGTCTGCGCGCCGGCACCGGCGGCAACATCGGCGCGGTTGCGGGCGCGCTCGATCGCGGCCCGTTCCCCGACCTGTTCACGCCCATGGACGGGCTCTACAACAGCCTCGATGTGCTCAACATCGGCAATGCCGGGCCGCTGCAGGCGGCGCTCGTGCAGCTGACGGGCGAGGTGCACGCCAGCGCGCAGACCGTGATGCTCGGCGACAGCCTGTTCCTGCGCTCGGCGATCCTCGGGCGCGTGCGTCAGGCGACGGTCGCTGACGGCCTCGGGCCGATGGCGTCGCTGGGTGCGAGCGGGCCCGGCTTCGCGCAGGCGATCGGGACGCACGCGCCGCCCGCCGATCCTTCCGGATCGGCGCTGGCCTTTGCCGGCGCGGGCAAGCCGGCGCTCGTCACCCCGTCCACGGTTCTGCCACCGCAAACGATGTTCTGGGCGCAGGGGATCGGCGCGTGGGGCAGGCTCGACGGGCGCGGCGACGTGGCCGCCGCCAAGCGCGATCTCGCCGGCGTCTTCGTCGGTCTCGATCGCCGCGTCGATCTCAACTGGCTCGCCGGCATGGCCGCCGGTTACACCAACTCCTTCGTGCGAATCACCGACAGGATCAACTCCGCCGACATCAACACCGGCCATTTCGCCGCGTACACGGGCGGCAGCCTCGGCGCCTGGAACCTGCGCGGCGCCGCGTCGGCAAGCTTCCACGCGCTCGACACCACGCGCGACGTCAACTACCCCGGCTATTCCGACAGCCTGAGCGCCCGCTATCACGCGACGACGGCGCAGGTCTTCGGCGAGGTCGGCTACGGCCTGACCTTCGGGCAAGTCGCGGCCGAGCCGTTCGCAGGGCTCGCCTACGTGCACCTGAGCACTGGCGGCTTCGCCGAGAACGGCGGCGGCGCCGCGCTCACCGGGTCGGGCGGCGACATCGACCTCGGCTATTCGACGCTCGGCGCGCGCGCCGCCGCGAACTACGCCCTGCCGAACGGCTTCGTCCTCACCCCGCATGCCTCGCTCGCGTGGCAGCACGTGTTCGGCCGCGACACGCCGACGGCATCCCTCGCCTTCGCGGGCGGCGGCGCGCCGTTCACCACCAGCGGCGTCCCGCTGGCGCGCGACGCCGCGTTGGTCGAAGCGGGTTTCGATCTGGCCCTGAGCAGCCGGCTTCGGTTCCAGCTCGTCTATGTCGGCGAGTTCGCAGACCGGGCCCAGGATAATTCGGTCAGCGGCAATCTCGTGTGGCGGTTCTGATGGCAGGACCCGTTCCAACGCATTGAAGTTGTTACGCACGCGAACTGTGTCACGTCACCCCCGCTTGCCGAACACGCTCGCCAGTTGCGCGGGCATCCCGCCGATGCGCCCTTCCCGCAGGCTGGCGATCAGGACGCAGCCCAGCGACACGACGTAGGGCAGGCAGCCGATCAGGTACGGCGACAGCGTCAGCCCGCCCGCCTGCAGCCGCAGCGTGGCTGCCTCGCACAGTCCGAAGACCAGCACCACCGGCAGCACCAGGAACGGATTCCAGCGCGCCACGATGACGAGCCCGACCGCGACGAAGCCACGTCCCTTGGTCATATCGTTGGCCCAGGTCTGCGTGTAATCGACCGAGAGCACGGCGCCGGCACCCCCCGAGAGCAGCCCGCCGGCGAGGATGCCCTGCAACTGCACCAGGCGCGGCCGCAGCCCCACGGCCCGCGCGGCATCGAACGATTCCCCGACCATGCGCCAGTTGAGCCCGGTGCGCGTGCGGTAGAGCCAGGCGCCGATGATGGCCACCAGCGCCAGGGCCGCGATCGCGACCGGTGTGAGCTGGGTGATGACGGGGCCGAGCAGCGGGACGGAGGCAAGCTCGGGCCCCGCGAGCGGCGCCAGCCCGCTGACCTTGCCGCCGACGAAGCCACGTCCGAAGTAGGACGTGAAGCCGAGGCCCAGCGTCCACACGGCGATCCCGCTGCCGATCTGGTTCGCCCCGCAGCCGAGACAGAGCGCCGCGTGAACCGCCGCGAGCAGCAGCCCGGCGCCGGCCCCGGCGGCAAAGCCGACGATCGGATCGCCGGTCGTCGCCGCGGCGGCGAACCCGACGCAGGCGCCCACGAGCATCTGCCCTTCGACCCCAAGGTTGATGATGCCGACGCGCTGCGTCAGCGTCTCGCCGAGCGTGACCAGCAACAGCGGCGTCGATGATCGCAGCATCGCCGCGATCCAGTGGCCCAGCGCCAGGCCCGTCATCTCATCCACGGGGCGCTCCCCGACGTGAGGCAAGCCCGCCGGCCGCGAGCGCCGCGACGAACACCAGGCCCTGCAGGATGGTCGCGCTGGCGCTCGGGATCTTCGAGAAGAGTTGCAAAGCGTCTCCTGCAGCAATCAGGCCGCCGACCAGGGTCGCGATGGGGACAGCGCGCAGGAAATGCTGGCCCGACAGCCACGCAACCAGAAAACCGGTCAGCCCGTACCCGACCGAAAGACCCGGCTGCAGGCGTCCCTGCACGGCCGAGGTCTCGCAAATTCCGGCGAGGCCCGCGAGCGCGCCGCCAAGCGTCATCACCAGCACGGTTTGGCGGGTGAAGCGCAATCCGACCATCGCGCCAACCTTGCGATTGCTCGCGAGCACGTCGAGCGAGATCCCCCATCGCGTGCGCGTGACGGCGACGTGCAGCAGCAGCGCCGCGACCACCGCTGCCGCCAGACCCAGGTGGACCCGTGTCCCGAACAGGCTCGGCACCTTTGCCGCGTCGGGAAACGGGATCGTGGCCGGCCAGCCAAGATTGGCCGGGTCCTTCCACGCGCCATGGACCGCGAAGCTGACCAGCAGCACCGCCACATAGTTCAGCAGCAGCGTCGAGATCGTCTCGTTGACGTTGCAGCGCGCGCGCAGGACACCAGCGATGCCGCTCCAGAGCGCGCCACCGGCGGCGCCCGCGATCAGCATCGCAGGCAGCAGTGCGGCCATCTGCGCATGCGGGTATGTGACCACGACGGCGGTGCCCGTGAGCGCGCCGAAGTAAAGCTGTCCCTCGCCGCCCACGGAGATCAGCCCGAGGCGTGCGGGCAGAATGACGGCCAACGCGCACAGCAGGATCGGCGTCGCCTTCACCAGGCTTTCGGAGATCGAATAGCCGTCTCCGAACGCGTAAACGGCCATCGACATCAGCGTCGCGATCGGAGGCTGCCCGATGGCCAGCAGGAAGATGCAGGCCATCGCGACGAAGGCAGCCGTGCCGCCCAGCGCGAATCCGAACTGGCGGACCGCGGCCCCGCTCATGCCGCCCTCCGGTCCGCGCCGGCCATCCACTGCCCGATCACCTGGCGATCGGCATCGGCGTGCGCCACGAGGCCGGCGATGCGGCCGGCCTGCATCACCGCGATGCGATGGGCGTAGCGCAAGAGGTCGTCGAGGTCCTCGGAGATCCACACCACGCAGGCCCCGCGTTCGGCATGCTCGAACAGCCGCCGATAGACGGCCTGCGTCGCCGCCACGTCCAGACCCATGGTGGGATAGCAGGCGATGACCAGCCGCGGCGCGCCGCTGAGCTCGCGCGCGATCACCAGCTTCTGCAGGTTGCCGCCGGACAGCGCCGCCGCCGGCAACGACGCCTGCGCCGGGCGCACGTCATACGCGGCCATCAGCTTGCTTGCGCGCGCCAGGATGGAGCGCCAGCTCGGAAACAGCGGCAACTGTCGCAGGCCGCGCAGCGCGAGGTTGAGCGCGAGACCGAGATCGGCTGCGACCGCGTTGTCGAGTGGACGCTCGGGAATGTAGGCAACGTCCGCGCTCAGCCCGCCCTCGCCCTCGCCCTCGCGCAGCGCGATGCGAACGCCGTCCAGCACGATGTCGCCGGCGCCAACGCGCCCAAGGCCGGCCAGCGCCTCCGCCAGGACGTACTGGCCGTTGCCCGACACGCCGGCGATGCCGAGGATCTCGCCGGCAGCCACCTCGAACGACACGTCTTCGATCGCCGCGCCTTGGCTCGCCGCCGAGAGGCCCCGCACCTGCAGCACCGGAACCTGGCTTGCGGGCCGCGCAGGCGCCTGGAGAGAGCCCGGCGCGCGGCCACCGACCATGGCCGCGACCAGCGCGTCCGGATCGCGCAGGTCGGCGCGAGACTCGTGAACGACGCGGCCCGCACGCATCACGACCACCCGGTCCGCGCAGGCCGCGACGTCGGCGAGCTTGTGCGTGATCAGGACCACGGCCTTGCCTTCGCGCACCAGCGTTCTGATGAATCCATAGAGCCGCTCGGTTTCGGCGGGCGTGAGCACCGACGTCGGTTCGTCCAGGATGACGACGCGTGCGTTGAGGTTGAGCACCTTGGCGAGTTCGACGAGCTGGCGCTCGCCGACCGCCAGCGTGCGCACGGGCCGGCGTGGGTCGAGACCGGGGGCGAGACGTCCTAGCCACGCCAGCGCGCCCTTGACGCGCTCCCTCCCTCGCGTCTGCAGCCACGGCGCATGCGGCCACGCGGCGAGCAGGTTCTCCAGGACGGAGAGCGCGGGCACCAGCGAGAACTGCTGGAACACCATGCCGATGCCCAGTTCCATCGCCTCGCGCGGCGACCGGATGTCGACGGGCGCGCCGTCGATCCGAATCTCTCCCGCATCGGGCGCGTGGAACCCGTACAGGATCTTCATCAGGGTGCTCTTGCCGGCGCCGTTCTCGCCCAGCAGCGCCAGCACCTCGCCGCTTCTGACCTCGAGGTGAACGTCGTCGTTGGCGACCACCGCGCCGAAACGCTTGCGTATCCCCGAGAGCGCGATGGTCGCGAGTGCCGGCATGGTCAGGCCAGCACGAAGATGCCGTCGACCTCGACCGCCGCCCCGCGCGGCAGGTTGGCGACGCCGACCGCCGTGCGTGCGTGCGCGCCCTGCGCCCCGAACAGCTCGTGCATCAGGTCCGACGCGCCGTTCACCACCTGCGGGATTTCCGCGAAGTCTGGACTGCAGTTGACGAAGCCGCCGAGCCGCAGACAACCGGCCACCTTGTCGAGCGTGCCGCCGCACGCCAGCTTGAGCGCGGCCAGCAGGTTGAGCCCGCACACGCGCGCGGCCTTCTGGGCGTCGCCGAGGTGATAGTCCACGCCAACCTTGCCGACGTATTGCACCTCGCCGTTCCATTCGCAGACCTGCCCGGCGAGGAACACCAGATCGCCGTGCCGTCGGTACGGCACGAAGTTCGCGACGGGAATGGGCACCTGCGGCAGTTCGATGCCGAGCAGGGACAGCCGTTCGTCGACCGACGTTGCTCGCATGTCGATTGTCATTGCAGCATTCCGGAAGAACTAGCGGCGGCCAAGCGCCGTGAGGACCGCGTCAGAGCGCGTGACGAAACCGAACAGAAGCTTCACGTTGTAGAGCACCGCCTGCACGCAATAATCCGGTGACGTGGTGGCGGTGCCGTCCTCGACGAGGATCGTGTCATACCCCAGGAAGCTGGCGTCCTCGAGCGTGGTCATCACGCACTGATCCATGTTGACGCCGCCGATCAGCAGCGTCTTCACGCCGAGATTGCGGAGCACCGCATCGGTCTCGGTGTCCCAGAACGCGCTGAAACGGTGCTTGGTGATCTGAATGTCCTGATCGCCCGGATTGAGCTCGTCGACCACCTGCGCACCCCAGCTCCCCGCTGCGATCACCTGCGAGCGCGTGCCCGGCACAAACTGGCCGATGCCCGGCTCCTCGCCGGTCGGATTGTGCGCGTGGCGCAGCGAGGGGCTGATGTTGAGGAGGTCCTTGCGCACGCCCCAGTTCACCCACACGACCGGCACGCCTTCGGCCCGGAAGGCATCGATCAGCCGCCGCAGCGGCGCGATCGGCGCCCGGTTCGGCGACACGTCGATGCCGCGGCTGTCGAGCCATCCGCCCTTGGTGCAGAAGTCGTTCTGCATGTCCACGATCAGCAGCGCGGACTTCGCGGCGTCGACCACGATGGTCTGCGGCTCGGCCGCGACGGTCAGCGGGCGGACCGGCGGCGACGGCCGCGTCATGTCGACCGTGTCGGGGGTGACCAGCCAGGATTGCCCCGCCGCCGCCCCCATCTCGACCGCAGCCGCCCGCGGCTTTCCAGCGATGTTCATGGCTCCCCTCCCTCGCCGCGCCATCCGCTCACTTCGTGGCCCCGGTGACGCCTTTCACCAGGTAGTCCATGGTCTCGATCTGCTCCATCGAGAGCTTCTGACCGGCGGCAGCAACGATCGTGCCATCCTGCTTGGCGATCGGCCCCCGCCAGATCGACGCCTTGCCGGCAATGATGTCGGCCTTGAGCTTGAGCACGTCGGCGCGAACCTTCTCCGGCACGCCCGGACCGAACGGG
Source organism: Xanthobacteraceae bacterium (assembly GCA_035556735.1). Lineage (GTDB taxonomy): Bacteria > Pseudomonadota > Alphaproteobacteria > Rhizobiales > Xanthobacteraceae > CANJBX01. Next base: position 70,681 of record DATMFF010000006.1, read on the forward strand.
TCGAGGATGACGTTGCCGCTCGCCATGTCGCCGCGCACGTGGCTCGGCTTCCAGGTGCCGGCTTTGATCTTCTTGATCTCCTCCACCATCATCGGGCCCCAGTTCCACGACACCCCGGTCAGCCAGGATTTCGGCGCGCGGTCGTGGATGTCGACGTCCTTGCCGACGACGTAGACGCCGCGTTTTTCGGCGACCTGTGCGATGGTGATCGGGCTGTCGACCTGCTCGGCGACGACGTCGATGCCGAGGTCGGCGAACGCGTTCGTCGCTTCCGACTCTTTCTGCGGCTCCCACCAGCCGCCGTTCCAGACCACCGTGGTGGTCGCCTTCGGATTGACCGACTGGGCGCCGAGCGTGAACGCGTTGGCGGACCGCATCAGCTGCGGGATCTGGAAGCCGCCGATGAAGCCGAGCTTGCCCGCCTTGCTGACGTGGCCGGCGATGACGCCGGCGAGATACATGCCGGCGTCGCTGTCCGCCCAGTACGTGCCGACGTTCTTGGAGGTCTTGAGCCCGCCGGCGTGCAGGATCCGCACGTCGGGATATTTCTCCCCGACCTTGATCGCATAGTCGAGATAGCCGTAGCTGGTCGCGAAGATGATCTTGTGGCCGCTGTTGACGAGCCGCTCCATCACGCGCTCGACCTCGGCGGTTTCGGGAATGGCCTCGAACGCGGTGGTCGTCACGCCCGGCAGGTGTTTCTCGACGTACTGGCGTCCGAGATCCATCGACATATTGTAGCCGTAGTCCGCGGCCGGCCCGACGTAGATGAATCCAATCTTGTCCTGGGCCGCTGCGGGAACCGAGAAAGCCGCCGCGAGCGTTGCGCCCAGCGCGGCCATGCGAATTGCCAGTCTCATGATCACCCCTCCTGATCACCCACCGGCCCTGCGGCGTCGGTGAAGTAAGTGTTTACTTACTTGGCAAGAGACGTGCCAGCCTCAGCACCCTGCGCCGGGGGTTGATTGAACGCGTGAAATTGACGCCGCGCCGCTGCGTGCGCCTGCCGGCCATGGCGCGGCTGCTCACTTGCTGACCAATTCCTGGGCAGCCGCTGACCAATTTTTAGCAGCGAATGGCCACTGCCCCTCCCCGCGACGCTAGCGGCGCAGGAAGCTCGCCAGCATGTCGCGGGCGCAGCGCTTGTGCTCCGCCTGCCAGTCCGGCGTGAGCAGATCCGTCTGGAAGATGACTGACAGCGTGTGGGCGTTGGAGCGATGGAAATAGGCGAACCCGACCATGGCGATGTAGAGGTGCAACGCGTCGATGCCGCGCCGGAAGTCGCCCGCGCGCTCGCCCCGCCGCAGGAGTTGGTCGATCAGCTTGATCAGCGGCGAGGCCACGATCGGCGTCTTGACCGACTTGCGCAGGAAACGGGCGCGCAGCAGGTTTTCCCCGCTCAGCAGGTGGATCAGCTCGGGATGCTGGCCGAAGTGGTCGTACGTGAACTCGAACAGCTGCATCATGCCGTCGATCGGCGCGACGTGCGCCACGTCGAGCTTGAGCTCCTCGCTGCGCAGCTCCCCGAGAAGCTGCTCCAGCACGGCCACGTACAGATGATCCTTCCCGCCGAAATAGTGGTAGATCATGCGCGGGTTGGCGCGCGCCACGCGGCAGATCACGTCGATGCGCGCGCCGCTGTAGCCCTTTTCCGAGAACTCGCCGATCGCCGCCCGCAGGATGCGCTCACGCGTTCCCTCGAGCGCCGGCTTCGCGGCCGCGCGCGGCCTGCGCTTGGCCGGCGAGCGGCCATGCCCAGACTTCGACTTGTCGGCTTTCCTGTCTGCGGACGTTAAGGATGATTGTGAGCTGGCCATGAGGCTGACGCCGGGAACGTTGCGCTTGAACATGGCATTGTAACGCAAGCCGTTCAACGTCCTGCGATCGCTCGCGGATACGATTGCAGCCCCCCCGGCTCCGGAGACGCACGCATGTCGCCCCTCGCCTTTCTGCTCAATCTGCTCTGGATCCTGTTCGGCGGCTTCTGGATGGCGCTCGGATGGGTCGTCGCCGCCGTCATCATGGCGATCACGATCATCGGCCTGCCGTGGTCGCGCGCCGCGTTCAACATCGCTCTCTATACGTTGCTGCCGTTCGGCCAGAAGGCGGTGCCGCGCGACGCCTACACCGGCCGCGAGGACATCGGCACCGGCGCGCTCGGGATGATCGGCAACATCGTCTGGTTCGTGCTCGCCGGCTGGTGGCTTGCGCTCGGACACCTCGTCACGGCGGTCCTGCTCGCGGTGACCATCATCGGCATCCCGTTCGCGTGGGCGCACCTCAAGCTCGCGGGGCTGGCGCTCTGGCCGATCGGCAAGATGATCGTGCCCGCCGACGACGCGCCGCTGCGTTATCCGCGCCCGCGCTGACCGCGGGCGCTTTTGCCGTCAGCCGCCGCGGATTAGCTCATGCCGCCGATGCCAGGTCTCGCGGATCTGGTTCTCGATGGCGTCGGGCGTGGTGGGCGCCGCGTCGGGATAGTTCCGCTGCAGCCACCCCTGGAGCTCCCGCGCAAACTCGCTGAGCGTCTCGGGCGCCTCGCCCGCCATGATGCGCCGATAGGCCTCGTGCTCGACGAGATGCTGCAGCCGCTTGTGTCCGGTATGGGTGGCCGCCGCGCTCATGTGCCGTCGTCCGGGCGCGGCGGGACGGGCTCGGTGAGCGCCACGGGGTCGGATGCCGGGAACGTCTGCTTCAGGCCCTCGTCGAGCGCGTCGTCGATGCGCTTGCGCCGCGTGCGCCGCCGTTCCTGTGTCGCGGCGGCAGCGGCATCTTCGCGTTTCACCGTGGTGACAGCGGCCATGCCGGAACTCCTGTGCAGGATCGTTCCTATCGATATGGACCTCGGCGGGCGCTCTTCAACACCGCGGGACGACATTCGGCCGCCCCCGGCCCCTCATTAGAGCCGCTCGATCTCGAAGTCCTCGCACGAGTAGCCGAGCATCGAGAGTCCCTCTTCCAGGAAATCGCCGACCAGCGGCGTGCCGAGAATATATTCGGCCGTGCGTTCGTTGTGTGCGCTCGCGGCCTCCTCGCGCACCGTGGGCCAGTCCGCCGCCGTGTACTCGCCGCGTCCCAGCCACGCCAGCGCGACGAGGTCGACCTGCTCGTCCTCGGACAGCGCGTTGATCAGCGACGTGATCTCCTCGACCACCGGATCGTCGGCATGATCCTCGAGCACGGCGGCCTCCTTGTCGTCGGAGGGATTGGAGCCGGGGTCCGGCTCGGTCACCTCGTCCTTCGCGTCGAACTCGCGGGTCTTGAAGATCACGAAGCAGACCTTCTCGGGCGAGATCGTCAGCGGCGGCTCGACCTCGTCGGGGGTGACGGGCGCTGTCGGGGATCGCTTCGCGTTCATGTGCGTGTCCGTTCGAGGGTGCCGCCGAGCGGACGGCCATCCGGCCAGTCCCCCGCCCGACGATGCTGCATTCAATACCGGCCATTAAGCGCCGGCGCGGCCGTCCCGGTCTTGATCGAAGTCAAGCCGTGCGATGCGCCTCACGCGCGTGCCGCAATCACGCCGCCGCGCCCGACGGGTTGCCGGTCTTGCTCGCCCGTTTCGCAGGAAACCGTTCCAGGGCCGCGACCACATCCTGATCCGACAGCTGGCTGAAATCGGCGTAGTAGAATCCGATCGCGCCGAAGAAGTCGTGGTCCTCCAGGCAGACGACGTCGTCGGCCTCGGTGCGCAACTCGGCAACGCTCTCGGTCGGGGCGACCGGCACCGCCAGCACCAGACGCCGCGGCTTGCGCGCGCGCGTCGCCCGCAGCGCCGCGCGCGTCGTCGCACCGGTGGCGATGCCGTCGTCGACGACGATGGCCGTGCGATCGGTGATGTCGATCCGCTCCCGCGATCCAAGGTAGCGCCGGCGGCGGCGCTCGATTTCGGCCAGCTCGCTGTCGCACACGGATTTGAACTCGGCCTCGCCGATGCCGGCCATTCGGATGACGTCCTCGTTGCGCACGACGATCGGCGCGCCGCCATCGACGACCGCGCCCATCGCCAGTTCCGGCTGGAACGGCACCCCGATCTTGCGCACCAGGACGAGGTCGAGCGGCGCGTCCAGCGCCGAGGCGATCTCGGCCGCCACCGGCACGCCGCCGCGCGGCAGCGCCAGCACGACCGGTTTCTGGTCGCGGTATTGCGCCAGCGCCGCCGCGAGCCGCTTTCCGGCTTCGGTCCGGTTCTGGAATGACATCACGCTCCTCCCGATCGGCCGCCGGCTGGTGGTCGCAACAGGTAACGCTCGAACCATACGCCGGCGAGCGCGATGACCGCGTCGAGCGCTCCCGGCTCAGGAAACAGGTGGCTCGCGCCCGCAACGATTTCCAGGGCCTTGGGCCCCTGCAGACGCGCCAGCGCCTGCTCGTTGAGCTCGATCACGGCGGTATCGGCGCCGCCGACGATCAGAAGGGTCGGCGCGCGCACCACGTCGAGGGCGTCGCCCGCGAGATCAGGACGGCCGCCGCGCGAGACGACCGCTCCGACGCGGTCCGGCTTCATCGCCGCCGCGACCAGCGCCGCCGCCGCGCCGGTGCTGGCGCCGAACATGCCCAGGGGAAGCCTGGCGAGGGCGGGATCGGCGTCGGCCGAACGCATCGCTTCCACCAGGCGCCCGGCCAGCAGCGGGATATCGAAGACGTTGGCACGGACATCCTCCTCGTCCGGCGTCAGCAGGTCGAACAGCAAGGTTGCGATCCGCCGCCGGTTCAGTGCTCCGGCGACGGCAACATTGCGGGGGCTGAAGCGGCTCGAGCCGCTGCCGTGTGCGAACACGACCAGCGCGCCCGCCCCGGGCGGAAGCTGCAGCGTTCCGGCAACGCCGACCGGTTCGATCCGGATGTCACGGGTTTCGCCGGCGAGTTCCATCTCGCGATCAATGCGACATCAGGCAGCACATCGGGCTGTGCCTGAGGAGTTCGCGCGTCATGCCGCCGAAGATCCATTCCCGCAGGCGGCCGTGTCCATAGGCACCGGTCACCAGCAGGTCGGCGCCCTGCTCTTTGGCCAGGCCGGCCAGACGGGCTCCCGCGGAGCCGCCCTGCTCGGGAAACGCCAGCGCCTTGGCCTTGACGCGGTGCCGCGCCAGATAGCCAACGACATCCTCCAGGTTCTCGCGCGCCTGCGCCTGCGCGCCGGGCTCGCAGATCTCCATGACGGTCACGCGCTCGGCTTCATGGCAGAACGGGAGCGCGTCCCGCACCGCACGCCGGGCTTCGCGCGTGTCCTTCCAGCCGATCAGCACGTGATCCGCTTTCAGGTGGTCGATGCCGTCCGGCACGACCAGGACAGGACGGCCCGCCGTGAGCACGGCCGTGCCGGAATCCAGCGCACAATAGGCGTTGCCCAACCCCTGGCTCTGCCCAATGACGATGAGGTCCGCGCCGCGCGCCGCCCGCGGCAGCGCGTCGTCGGGAAACGCGATCGCCTGCCGCCATTCGACGTCTTCCCGCCCCGCGAATGTGCGGAACGATCTGGCGACAGCGCCCAGCCGTTCCTCCACGTCGTGGATGTCGGACTCGGTGATCGCGGCGATTGCGACGCCTTCGGCGACCACCGGCGAGCGCACGATCATCGCGGACATGCCGACCAGCTTGGCGTTGAACTTGTCGGCAAGACCGCCGGCGAGACGGATCCGCTCCCGTGATACCTTGTCGACATCGACATAAATCAGAACCACTGCGTAGGACATGCGGCCCTCACGTCGCAGGCTTGCCATCGAAAAATCTATCTCACCTCCCGCGGCGGCGCCGTTGAGCTATGTCAACGCCCGCGGCGGCGGCCCGTCATGCTGCGCAGGGCGCGCGCCCGGTCTGGCGAATTGGTGAAGCCGGTCGCCTCCCCCGCTTGATCGCGATCAAGACCGCCAACGCAGGATGCGCCAATCTCGTGTGGCCCCCGGAACGGGTGAGGCGCCGCACGACCATGCAGTCATCGACCAAGGCCTTCGACGCCGCCGCCCTCAAGCGGCAGGTTCCCGGGCTCGCCGATCCCGGCCTGCACTACCTCGACAACGCCGCCACGGGGCAAATGCCGGAAGTCGTGCTTGAGGCATTGCGCCGCTTCGAGATCGAAGCCAGAGCGAATGTGCATGAGGGATTGCACCGTCGGGCGCGCGCGGCAACCGCCGCGTTCGACGCCGCGCGAGCATCGGTCGCGCGTTTCCTCAACGCAGGCTCCGACGAGGTGGTTTTCACCTACGGCGCGACGTCGTCGATCAACCTCGTGGCGCATGCGTTCGGCGAGCTTCTGAGCGCGGGCGACGAGATCCTCGTGTCCGTGCTCGAGCATCACAGCAATCTCGTGCCGTGGCAGCAGCTTGCCGCAAGACGCGGGCTCATGCTGCGCGTGCTGCCCATGACCCCGGACGGGCGGCTCGACCTTGCCTGCCTGCCGTCCCTGCTGACGGAACGCTGCCGGCTGGTCGCGCTCACACATGCCTCCAACGTGACCGGCGCCGTCACCAATGTCGGACGGGTCGTCGCCGCGGCGCATGCGCTCGGCGCCAAGGTGCTGCTCGACGGCGCACAGCGCGCACCCCATGGTCCGCTCGACCTGCATGCGCTCGGCGTCGATTTCTACGCATTCTCCGGCCACAAGACCTACGGCCCGACCGGCGTCGGCGTGCTGTGGGGCCGGCGCGACCTGCTCGCGGCCATGCCGCCGTTCATGACCGGCGGCCAGATGATCGACACCGTGACCACGACCACGGCGACCTTCCGGCCGCCGCCGCGACGGTTCGAAGCCGGCACGCCGCCCATCGCCCAGGCGATCGGCCTTGCCGCCGCGCTCGACTGGATGCGCGAGCTCGACTGGCGCGCCGTCGAAATCCACGAGGCGCGGCTGACCGGCCGCCTGCTGGCGGGTCTTGCCGCTTTGCCTGGCGTGCGGGTGCTCGGGCCCACCGATGCGCGCGCCCGGCTCGGGGTGGTCACGTTCACGATCGAGGGCCTGGATGCGGCCGACATCTGCCGCGCGCTCGACGGGCGCGGCGTCGCCCTGCGCGGCGGCCACCACTGTGCCCAGCCTTTGATGCAAGCCTTCGGGGTGACCGGCGCCGCGCGTGCCAGCATCGCCCCCTACACACTGGATGCCGACATCGATGCGCTGCTCGACGGCCTCGAGCGCCTGATCCGTGCGGGAGCGAGACCATCAATGTCGGTTCGGTCCAAGGAACGCGCAGCGCGAGCCTGACCGGCCGCCTCCGTCAGCCTTTACGCTGGCCGAGCTTAGCATCGAGATAGCGTGTCGCTCCGGCGAAGGTCAGGAGCTTGGGATAATCGAGCTCGGGAACGTCGACGCCGAGGCGATGATGGATTGCCGTCACGAAATTCAGAAAATCCATGGAGTCGATGTCGAGCGCCTCGCGCAGGTCGGCGGCGGGATCCAGCGCAGCCAAATCCACCTCCGGCGCGATGTTGCTCAGTTCTTCGCGCACCAGGCTTTCGATCTCGGCGATGGTCATAGCTTGTCCGGCTCCTGCAACAGCTTGCCGATCTCGGCGAGGAACAGTGCACCCGCATGCCCGTCGCTCACCCGGTGATCGCCGGCAAGGGTGATCGTGACAATGGGGCGCGGACCGATCGCTCCGTCGACGACCCATGGGCGCTGCACGGGCTTGCCGAAGCCGACGAGCGCGACCTGCGGCGGATAGATGACGCCGTAAAGCGCCTCGACGCCGCGCTCGCCCAGGCTCGACACCGTCACGGTCGCGTCGGCGATCTCCGAGCTGCGGATACGCCCGGCCCGCATGCGCTGCACGAGGTCGCGCAGCTTCGCCATCAATTCGTCGACCGACAACTTGTCCGCCTCGCGCACCGCCGGCGCCGCCAGCCCGCCGCCGCGGATGGCGATCGCGACACCCACGTGCACCTCCGGGACGGGTTCGTACTTTCCCTCGCGATAGAAACCGTTGAACGCCGGAAACCGCCGAACCGCGTTGGCCACGGCCTTGAGGGCGAGCGCGCCGAACAGCAAGCGGTTGTCCGGAGGGCGGTCCGCGTTGGTCTGCGCGAGCCAGCTCTCGGCGCGGCCGATGTCCACCTGATGTTCGAGATAGTAGTGCGGAATCTCGCGCTTGGAGCGCGCCATGGCCGCGGCAATCGCCGCGCGCATCGCGGCGAGGTCGAGGCCGAGCGCGCGTTTCTTCTCCGCGCGCGCGGGAAGCGTCGCGGCGCTGCGCTCGACGTCGGCATAGACGATCGCGCCGTCCGGGCCGCTTCCGACGATCGCCGAGAGATCGAGCCCGCGCTCTTGCGCGAGCCGGCGCGCAGCCGGCGACGCGCGCAGCCCGCGCGACGGCATTGCCGGCGGGGATGGAGCTATCTGCGGGGCCATGATCACGGCCGCGGGCGCGGCGGCGGCTGGCGTTGGTGCCGCGGTCGGCACGGGCGCGGCAGCCGGGACCGCCACCTCACCCGCAGTCCGGATGCGCGCCAGCGGCGTTCCGACCGGCACCTTCGCATCGAGCGGCACGAGGATCTCCTCGATCCGGCCGGTCTCGAACACCTCGATCTCGATGGCCCCCTTCTGCGTCTCGACGACGGCGATCACATCGCCACGCTTGACCTCGGCGCCCGGCTTGACCAGCCACTCCACGAGCGTACCGGCCTCCATGTCGGCGCCGAGCGAGGGCATGCGGAAATCGACCACGGCCGCCCCTCATCCCTGTCGGAGCGCGGCCTTGGCGGCGGCGACGATCTTCGGCGTCTGCGGGATGGCGGCGATCTCGAGGTGCTTGGGATACGGGATCGGCACTTCCTCGCTGCACACCCGGCCGATCGGCGCGTCGAGCTCCCAGAACGCCTGCTCGACGATGCGCGCGCAGACTTCCGCCGCGAGGCTGCCGCTGCGCCAGCCCTCGTCGACGATGACCGCGCGGCGCGTCTTGCGCACCGAGGCGATGATCGTCGCATCGTCCAGCGGCCGCAGGCTGCGCAGATCAATCACCTCGGCCACGATCCCCTCGCGCGCCAGCGCGGTTGCGGCGTCGAGCGTCTTGAACAGCGAACCGCCGTACGTGATGAGCGAGACGTCGCGCCCGGCGCGGCGCACCGCCGCCTTCTCGATGTCGACCGCGCCGGCGGAGGCGGGCAGCGCGCCGGTCATGTTGTAGAGCATGATGTTCTCGAAGATCAGCACCGGGTCGGGATCCTGCAGCGCGGTCCATAACATGCCGCGCGCGTCCTCGATCGTCGCCGGCGCCAGCACCTTGATGCCCGGAATGTGCGCGTACCAGCCCTCCAGGCTGTGCGAATGCTGCGCGGCGAGCTGGCGTCCCGCGCCGGTGGCCATGCGGATCACGACCGGAACCCCGAACTGGTCGCCCGACATGTGACGCACCGTCGCCGCCGTGTTGAGGATCTGGTCGAGCGCGAGCAGGCTGAAATTCACCGTCATCACCTCGACGATCGGACGCATGCCGGCGATCGCCGCGCCGATGCCCGCGCCCGTGAAGCCGGACTCCGACAGCGGCGTGTCGAGGATCCGCTCGGGACCGAATTCAGCCAACAGGCCTTTGCTGACCGCGTAGCAACCGCCGTAGCGTCCGACGTCCTCGCCCATGAGAAACACGCGCGGGTCGCGGCGCAGCGCGTCGCGGATCGCCTCGCGCACCGCGTCGCGATAGGTTGTTTCCGTGACGGTCGCTGCGGCGTCGTTCATGGCGCGGACCCCGGCACATCGTCTGCATGCACGAAACGCGTGAGCTGGTCGGCCGGCTCCCACGTCCCGGCCTCGGCGAACGCGACAGCGGCGGCGATCTCGGCGGCCACGTCGGCTTCCATCCGCGCGATCTCCTCGGGATGGACCATGTGGTTGGTCTCCAGCCAGCTGCGGAATCGCACGATCGGTTCCTTCTGGCGCCAGGCTTCGATCTCCGCCTTGTCGCGGTAGAGCTGGGCGTCGAACATCGAATGGGCGCGCAACCGATAGGTCCGGCATTCCAGGAAATACGGCTTGCCCGTTTCGCGGATGGTTCGCACGGCCCGTCGCGCCGCCGCCTCTACCGCGACCACGTCCATGCCGTCGACCGCTTCCGATGCGATCCGGTAGCAGGCCGCTTTGTGCTGGATGTCCGTCTCGGATTCCGAGATCGCGAGCGCCGTTCCCATCGCATAGAGGTTGTTCTCGCACACGAACAGCACCGGCAGCGACCACAGCGCCGCGAGATTGAGACTCTCGTGGAACTCGCCCTCGGCCACCGCGCCTTCGCCGAAGAAGCAGGCGGTGACGCGGGGCTCCTTGCGCATATGGTCGGCCAGCGCCAGCCCGACGGCGAGCGGCAGGCCGCCGCCGACGATCGCATTGCCGCCGTAGAAGTTCGTCGCGCGATCGAAAAGGTGCATCGAGCCGCCGCGTCCGCGGCTACAGCCGTCCTGTTTGCCGTACATCTCGGCCAGCACCGCCGACATCGGCACGCCGCGCACCAGCGCGTGGCCGTGCTCGCGGTAGGTCGCGACGATCCGGTCCTCCGGCGTGAGCACGGGAATGACGCCGACGGCCACCGCTTCCTCGCCGTCATAGAGGTGCAGGAAGCCGCGGATCTTCTCCTGGGTGTACAACTCGGCACATTTGTCTTCGAACAGGCGCACCCGGATCATCTGCCGCAGCAGTTCGAGTGCGTGCGCCCGCGTCAGGTGAGGCTTGTCGGCGGCCGTGCTCATCGCTCCTCACTCTCCAGCGTGGACAGGTCTCCCTCGGGCAGCCCGAGCTCGCGCGCCTTCAACAACCGCCGCATGATCTTGCCGCTTCGCGTCTTGGGCAGGTTCTGACGGAATGCGATGTCCTTGGGCGCGACCGCCGGCCCCAGTCGCGAGCGCGCATGCCCGAGCAGTTCCTTGCGCAGCGCCTCGCTCGGCTCGGTGCCGGCCTTGAGCGCGACGAACGCCTTGACCACCTCGCCGGCGGTCGGATCGGGCACGCCGATGACCCCCGCCTCCGCCACGGCCGGATGCTCCATCAGCGCGCTCTCGACCTCGAACGGGCCGATCAGGTGCCCCGCGCTCTTGATCACGTCGTCGGCACGGCCGACGAACCAGTAGTAACCTTCGTCGTCGCGCATCGCGAGATCGCCGGTCAGGTACCAGCCGCCGGCAAAGCACTTGCGGTAGCGCTCGTCCTCGTTGAGGTAGGCGCGCATCATCGAGGGCCAGCCCGGCCGCAGCGCCAGTTCGCCCATGACCATCGACTTGCCGATCTCGCGCACGGATCCATCGCCGGTCCGTTCGACGATGCCCGCCGTGACGCCCGGCACCGGACGCCCCATCGACCCCGGTTTGACGTCCATCGCTGGAAAATTCGAGATCATGATGCCGCCGGTCTCGGTCTGCCACCAGTTGTCGTGGATGGGCTTGCCGAACGCCTCCACGCCCCAGACCACGCCCTCCGGGTTGAGTGGCTCGCCCACGCTCGCCAGCAGGCGCAAGGCGGACAGGTCGAACCGCTTGGCGATGTCGGCTCCCACTTTCATGAGCATGCGGATGGCAGTGGGCGCGGTGTACCAGACCGTCACCTTCTGCTGCTGCAGGATGCGGTACCAGCGCTCGGCGTCGAACTCCGCCTGATCGATGACCAGGGTCGCGCCGTTGGTCAGGGGCGAAATGATTCCGTACGAGGTGCCGGTGACCCATCCCGGATCCGCCGTGCACCAGAAGACGTCGTCAGGATGGATGTCGAGCGCGAGGCGGCCGGTGACGTGATGCGCGATCACCGCCGCATGCACATGTACGGCCCCTTTGGGACGGCCCGTGGTGCCGCTGGTGAAGTGCAGCAGCGCCATGTCTTCGGGCGCGGTCCAAACCGTCTCGAACACATGGGAAGCATCCGCCATCGCCGCCGCGAGATCGATCGTCCCCGCCGGCGGCGAGGCCGAGCGGTCGGTCAGGAAGACATGTTCGAGGCCCGGCAATTCCTTGCGCCAGGGCTCCACCTTGCGGCGATAGAACGCCTCCGTCGTGATCAGCGCCTTGGCGCCGCCGATGCTCATGCGCGCCTTCACGGGTTCTGGCCCGAAAGCGGAGAACAGGGGGGAAAAGACGCTGCCGTTCTTGAGCGTGCCGAGGGCTGCGAGGTAGAGGTCCGGAACGCGTCCGAGCAGCGAAAACACGCGGTCCCCCTTCCCGACGCCGCGCTGCGCCAGGACGTTGGCGAAGCGGTTCACGCCTTTGCCGAGATCCTCGTAGGTGAAGTCGCGAACCTCATCATCGCGCCCGATCCAGCGCATCGCCAGCCTGCCGCCGCCGCCGGCCAGAACGTGACGATCGACCGCTTCATGCGCGATGTTGAGCCCGCCATTCGGCAGCCCCGCCAGCGAGGCCCGCGCCTTTTCCCAGGAAAACGCGCCGACGCAGGCATCGTAGTCGCGCAGATTGGCATCCGCGCGGTCTTTTGGACCCTTCCGGATTCGATCCCAGGGCATGGAGCATCCTCGGCGACGTGGATGCAGGATCGACGAGAATGGCGTGCCGGCTTTGATGCGGCTCAAAACGGCTGAATGTATTCGCCCCGGGCTTGCTCAGTTGCTCGTCTTACCGGCCGCCCTGGGAGCCGTCACTTCGGAAGATTCCGACGCGATACGGCCTCCGGCGGAAAAACCCATGTCGAGCAGACCATCAACCCGCCGGGACGCCGCACGCCACAGACGATCGCCGGCCCAATGGCGGCGATTTGCCCGCCGGCGCCGTCTAGAGCTCGATCTTGTCGTAGATCGTGACGTTGAGGCCGACCTTCTCGCTCGACAGCGACACGGCTGCCGTGAAGGTCTCGTGGCCCTTCAGCTTGCCGCTGGCCAGCGCACTGCGGACGACCTTCTCGATTTCCTTCTGTGCGGTATGGCCAACGTCCTTTACGAACCTGGCCACCGCCATACGCACCGCATCGTCGTTCATCGCCGTGCCCTTCACCGCATTCGTAGCATGCCCGCGCCGACGTTCGAGGCGCGAGCCCGCTGAGTGGTTAACCCGGCAAACCTCAGGTTTGCCTCTCCGGCCCGCCGCCGCGCGGTTAACGCTGCGGCGCCGGCGGAGCGGGCGGTAACTTTGCTCAATTGCCGAGCGGGCCCGCGCCGCTCCGTTATCGATATTTCGCGGTTCTCGCTGACCGCCGCCTGGATTAGCCTATCATGAGCTGCGGTTCTGCAAGCCGCGACGCCGCGGCGCGCAGGTGGTGACTCATCGGGGCTCAAGAGGGAGACGAACGTGTTTTCTCGATCCAAGGACGAGCGCGCCGCCAAGGCGCCCGACGTCAAAGGCAACGGTGCCGCGCAACCCGCACCGTCATCGCAGACAGTATCCAAGCTGGGCGAAGGCATGCTGATCACGGGTAACATCGTCTGCGACGGTGCGCTGCAGATTTACGGGCATGTGCTCGGCGACATCCACGCGGCCCAGCTCGCGATCTGCGCCGGCGCGCGCGTCGAGGGCAACATCATCGCCCAGGACACCGTGATCGACGGCGTTTTCAAGGGCACGATCCGGTCCAACACGGTCAAGCTGCACGGCAACGCAGTCGTCGAAGGCGAGGTGTTCAACAAATCGCTGAATATCGGCGAGAACGCGCAGTTCGAAGGCATCTCGCGCCGGCTGGACAAGCCCGTGGAGCCGCCACCGACGGTGACCCTGCAGCCGGAGGCGGCGCTCTCGCCGCTGGCCGATCAGGAGACAGCAAGGCCTGCGCTCCAGTCGTAGCCGCAATCCCGGGCGTCGAGCCCGACCGGCGCGCGTCCAGACGCCGTTGCAGCCACCGCATTCAAACTGAATGCGGCTCCCCGGATCTGTCCAGGGAGCCGCCGCAGTGTGTCGATCACTAATTCAAATCTGATCGGATCATGCTCTAGAACGACGCGACCTTCGCCAGAGGGGGCTCGCGCTTGGCCGCGGGCGCGGCCGGCGTCATCTTCACGACCCTTGCCTCACTTTCGTTGAGCTTGAACAGGCTCACGCGGTTGTTCATGGCGGCGGACTGCGTCTCCAGGGTCTTCGCCGTGGCCGCGTTCTCCTCGACCAGCGCCGAATTCTGCTGTGTCACCTCGTCCATCTGCGTGAGCGCACGGTTCACCTGCTCGATGCCCGTCGACTGTTCCATGCTGGCATTGGTGATCTCGGCGACGATCGACGCCACGCTCTTGATCGACTCCACGATCTCGTTCAGCGACGTGCCGGCCTGATTGACGAGCTCCACCCCCTGCTGGACCTGGGTATTGGAGTTCGTGATCAGGTCCTTGATGTCCTTGGCCGCCTGCGAGGAGCGCTGCGCCAGGCTGCGCACTTCCGAGGCCACCACCGCGAAGCCGCGGCCGGCATCCCCGGCGCGGGCGGCTTCCACCGCCGCATTGAGCGCCAGCAGGTTGGTCTGGCGGGCGATTTCGTCGATCACCCCGATGATGTCGGAGATCTTGCGCGAGGACTCCTCGATCCGCGACATCGCGGACACGGCATTGGCCACCACCTGCCCGCCCTTGTCGGCGACCTCGCGGGTGCCGGCAGTGAGCTGGTTGGCCTGCTGGGCGTTCTCGGCGTTCTTCTTCACCGTCGCCGCGATCTCCTCCATCGAGGCGGAGGTCTCCTCCAGGCCCGCCGCCTGCTCTTCCGTGCGCTGCGACAGGTCCGTCGTCGAGGTCGCGATCTCGGCGGCGGCGTTTGAGACTTCGCGCGCCGCGGTCTTCACCTGCGAGATCACGTCCGACATGGTGTCGAGCAGTCCGTTGAGGCCGGCGCAGAGCTCGGCGATCTCGCCGGTCTTGCCTTCGAGCGGAACGCGCCGGGTGAGGTCGTCCGACTTGGCGGCGGCGATCACGTCCTGGGTCTGCTTCACGGCGAGTTCGAGCACCTGTCTCGCCTTGACCTGCTCGGTGATATCGGAAGCGAACTTCACGACCTTGAGCGGCTTGCCGTTCATGTCCAAGATCGGATTGTAGGTCGCCTGGATCCAGACTTCCTTGCCGCCCTTGCCGATGCGCTTGTACTGGCCGCTGTCGAACTCGCCGCGCCCCAGCTTGTCCCAGA
The DNA here is from genome assembly GCA_035556735.1 of Xanthobacteraceae bacterium. Lineage (GTDB taxonomy): Bacteria > Pseudomonadota > Alphaproteobacteria > Rhizobiales > Xanthobacteraceae > CANJBX01. The sequence continues at coordinate 85,684 of DATMFF010000006.1, forward strand.
ACATCCGGTACTCGGCGGACTGCCGATGGGATGGGTCCACGAACATGGAATGGTGCTGGCCTTTGATCTCGTCGAGCGAGTAGCCCAGGGTCTTGAGGAAATTCTCGTTGGCCGTGAGGATCTTGCCCTCGAGCGTGAACGAGATCACCGCCTGCGCCCGGTCGATGGCATTGATCTGGCCTTCGAACTCCGCACTCGCCAGCTTCTGGGCGGTGATGTCGGTCGCGTACTTCACCACTTTGAACGGCTTGCCGTTCTGATCCAGGATCGGGTTGTAGCTGGCCTGGATCCAGACCTCCTTGCCGCCCTTGCCGAAGCGCTGATACTGGCCGCTGTCGAACTCGCCGCGCGCGAGCTTCTGCCAGAACGCCTTGTATTCGGGGCTCTGACGATACGCCGGATCGATGAACATCGAATGATGCTGCCCGCGGATCTCGTCGAGTGAGTAACCCAGCGTGGCGAGGAAATTCTCGTTGGCGTTCTGGACGCGGCCGTCGAGCGAGAACTCGATGACGGCCTGCACGCGGTTGATCGCCGCCAGCATCCCTTCGTTCAGGCGGCTTTCGGTGACGTCGCGCCACTCGAGCACGTGGCCGACGAGATTGCCCTTCCGGTCGAAGGTGCCGTTGACGTTCAGCGATATCTTGAGATCGCCGACGGTGATCTCGGTGCGAAACGGCAGGCGCTTGGGATCGGCGAGCAGCGCGCGCTGGTGCGCGGGGTTCTTGTGAAAGACGTCGATGCAGGTGCCGACGATCTTTTCCGGATCAAAGGCGGCATGCAGCGTGCGGAACGCGTCGGCGTTCTTGCGCAACAGCTCCATCGTGGCGCGGTTGACGTAAGTGACCATGAAGTCGCGGTCGATCGACATGATCGCCGACGACACCAGGTCGGCGAGTTCCGATTTGAGCTCCCTGAGATTGTGATTGCTCGGACCATGACCTGCAGTTGTTCTGAAAAGACTCACCGTCGTCCCCCCGTGTTGGATGGCGCGGTCATGATTAAAAATTGCAATGAAAACGCAGTGAAACCGCCAGCCGCAAGAACAGGGCAGATTCCGCAACGCCTGTTGCGGTTTTCGTATGCGCTCAGCACTTTGTGAGTGGGACAGAGCGGCGCAGCCAGAGTACATCACTTGCGACTCGTTTTCGGAATCAACCGCGAGGCGAATCGGAGGCGGCGATGCCCTACTCCACATTGCGCAGGTTCCCGCTCATCGAGACGACCAGCCCCGACGCAATGCGAGACGCGCTCGCCCGCGCCTATGGCGTACGCAGGTTCGACCTGCCGCGCGGCCCGGAAGGCTTTTCCGCCGTCGCCCACAAGGTGACCCTGCGGTCGGTCACGATCGGCTACTGCGGCTATGGCGCCGAGACGGTGATCGGTTTCCCCGAGGCTGATTATATGCGGCAGCAGGTCGGGCTCTCGGGCACGGGAACGGCGGTGGTCGGCGGCAAGGAGGTTCCGCTCGGAGCAGATCGGACTTGGATCACACCGGCCAACGTTCCCACGACCATGCACTATCAGCCGGGCTTCGAGCAGATCGTTCTCAGGCTCGATACCAACTCGGTGCAGCAGAAGCTCGCGGCCATTCTCGGATTCCACCCCGGCAGCGCGCCGGTTTTCTATCCCGCCGCCGAGTTCCAGGATCCCGACACCCAGCGCCTGCGCCGGCTGGTGCTCTTCGTCTGCGGCGAGCTTGGATGCGAGGACGCGGCGCTGCCGCAGCCCATCGTCGACGAGCTCGAGCAATCCTTGATCGCGGCATTTCTCACCTGCAACAGGCACAGCTTCAGCCACTTGCTGGCTCAGCCGCAGGCCCCGGTGGCGCCGTGGCAGGTGAAAGTGATCGAAGAATATATTGAGGCCAACTGGAGCGAGGCGATCACGGTGGAACGGCTTTCCGCCGTCAGCGGCGCGAGCGCGCGCACCATCTTCCATTCATTCCAGCGCGCGCGCGGCTACTCGCCGATGGACTTCGTGAAGCAGGTGAGGCTCAGGCGCGCGAAGCATATGCTCGAGGCCGCCGAGCCGGGAGCCACCGTCACCGGCATCGCGCTGCGCTGCCGCTTCAACAATATGGGGCATTTCGCGCGCGACTACCGCACGGCGTTCGGCGAGCTTCCCTCCGATACCCTCAACCGGGGCCGCGGCGCACAGTTGACGAGGCGTTTCGCCTGACGTTCTTTCGCTTTCCCTGACAAGCCCGTCGTACATGCCCGCGGTGGGATATCGAGCCGGCGGGGCGGCGGCCCGTCCGGCGGAGAGGTCATGCGGTTCGTAGCGGTGCTCGTTCTTGCTTCGGCAATCGCGTCCCATGCGTTTGCGCAGGCCTCCTCGTTCGATACGCTCACGCGCGAGCTTTGGCCGCTGGCCCGCGAGCAGGGCATCACCCGCGCGACCTTCGACCTCGCCTTTCGCGGCCTCACCCCGGACCCGCGCGTCGTCGCCGTGACCCGGCGCGAGCCCGAATACGGCAAGCCGGTAGGCGAATACATCGCCGGCATGGCGTCGCGCACGCGCATCGAGAATGGGCGCCGCAATCTGTCCCGCTGGGCCGACACGCTCGGGCGCATCGAACACAGCTACGGCGTCGAGAGCGCGATCGTGGTCAGCCTGTGGGGCGTCGAGTCCTCGTTCGGCCAAGCCAGGCCCCGCTGGGACGTGGTGCGATCGCTGGCGACGCTGGTGAGTGCGGATTATCGCGCGCCGTTCTTCCGGCAGGAACTGATCTACGCCCTCAGGATCCTGCAGGACGGCCATGTCGCGCGCGACGAGATGCTGGGCTCATGGGCCGGCGCCATGGGGCAGCCGCAGTTCATGCCGTCGAGCTTCTATGAATACGCGGTCGATTTCTCGGGTGACGGCCGTCGCGACATCTGGAACACGACGCCCGACGTGCTCGCCTCGATCGCCAACTACATGCGCAAGTCGGGATGGACGCCAGATGTGCCGTGGGGTTTCGAGGTCGTCCTCCCGAACGGATTCGACCTGATGCAGAGCCGCGGCACGTTTTCCGACTGGGGCGCGCGCGGGGTGCGGCGTGCCGATGGCAAGGCCCTGTCCGGGAGCGGCACGGCCTATCTGCTGCAGCCGAGCGGCGCGGCCGGACCCGCCTTTCTCGTGACCGAGAATTTCAACGCGCTCAAGCGCTACAACAACTCGGACGTCTATGCGCTCGCGGTCGGACACCTCGCCGACCGCATGAGCGGGGGCGGCCCTCTGCGCGGGGCTTGGCCGTCAGACGATCCGCAATTGTCGCGCGCCCAGCGCATCGCGCTGCAGCGGCGGCTGGCCGAGCTCGGCTACGACGTGAAGGATTTTCAGGGCCGGCTGGATTTCGATCAGCGCGACGCCATCCGCCGCGAACAGCGAAAGCTGGGCATGATCCCGGACGGTCACCCGACCGCGGCGTTGCTCGGCCGGATGGGCGTCGGCACCGCCAACTGAGGCACCACCGACAGATCGGGAGCGAAGCAGTCCGCCGAGCGCGCCTTGCACGGATCGGCCCAGGCCGGATTTTCGCGATAGTGCTTGGAGAGCAGGTCGAGGAAGCTGCGCACTTTCGCAGACAGGTGATGGCGATGGGCGTAGAGCGCGCTGATCGGGAACTCGGTCCGCGCGAACTCCGACAGCAGCGGCACCAGGCGTCCGGACTTGATCTCCTCGACCACCAGGAAGCTCGGCAGCATCGCGAGACCCTGCCCGAGCACGGCCGCGAGCCGCAGCGCATTTGCGCTGTTGGTCTCCATGTTGCCCGACACCGGGATGGTCTCGTCGCCGTGCGGCCCGCTGAAGCGCCACTCGCTGCTCCAGGGCGATTGCGAGAAGCTCAGGGCGTTGTGATTGACGAGGTCGCGCGGCTCGCGCGGCGTTCCATTCTTCTCAAGATAGCTCGGAGCGCCGCACACCAGCAGGCGATAGCTGCCGATGCGGCGCACGATCAGGCTGGAATCGGGCACCGGCTGCAGGCGGATGGCGAGGTCGAAGCCCTCGTCCACCAGATCCACCATCCGGTCGCTCATCTCCATGCTGATGGTGACGTCGGGATAAAGTGCCGTGTACTCGGCGATCACCGGCCCGAGCAGGGGCGGGATCGTCACCGATGCGTTGAGACGAAGCCGGCCGCGCGGCGTCGTCTGCAGCGCCTGCACCATGGAGTCGGCTTCTTCGAGGTCGGTGAGGATATTGAGGGAGCGTTCGTAATAGGCCTTGCCGACTTCCGTCAGGCTCAGCCGGCGCGTGCTGCGATTGAGCAGCCTCACACCTAGTCTTGCTTCGAGCGACTGGATGTGCCCCGTCACCGTGCTCGGGGACATGTCCAACTTGCGGGCCGCGGCCGCGAACCCGCCCTCTTCGACGACCTTCACGAAGGTCGTCATGCCGGTCATGCGATCCATGCAATCAAGCCCCTGATTCCGTTCCGGATTAAATGTGGGCGGGCCCCCTCCAGATCAAGGGAGGGCAGCCATGCCATTGATCACGCTTGAGGGAGCAGGATTTTCGCCGCCGGCGGCCGCGCCGGAGAAGGTCCGTTCTGGCACGCCGATTATTCGGCCCCGGCAAACAGTCCTTTCGATTTCGGGCGGATTAACCGGGGGCCTTCCCGCCCCATCTCCTGGCCACGGGCGACGGAGCCCCCCGCTCCTGCTCGCCGCGCCACCCCACGGAGACTGACATGTTTGCCAAGACCACTCTCGTTCTCGCCGCCGCGCTGGTTGCCGGCTCCACGCTTGCAGCCCGCGCCGATGCGACGATCCACGACTCGAACAGCGGCCTGGAGTCTCGCTACTACTACGGCCCGCTCGCCGATCTGGAGCGCCAGGGCCTGCCGATCAGCGACAGCGCGCGCGCCTATGTTCGGGCGCACGGTGCCGCCGCGGCGGTCCGCCAGGGCAACGTCTATCTGCTCGAAGACCGCGGCTTCGGCTCGGTCAACACGTCCGAGGACAAGCAGCGTCCCTGGTAACGCGCAGCACATTGCCGAACCACATCGTCGGACGGCCAGCTCCCGCTGGCCGTCCGACGCCTGATTCCGGCAACTCCCGCCGCGCTGTTCGCAGCGCAGTCTCGCGGTGTCCCATCGATGACCGGATTGTTCGGGCCTCGCAAACACTGCTTTCGGATTGCGGCGGATTAATCGCCGCTCTGTCCACCACATCTCATGGCCACGGGCGACGGAGCATCCGCTCCTGCTCGCCGCGCCACCCTCAGGAGACCACCATGTTCAACAAGACCACTCTCGTCCTCGCCGCCGCGCTGGTTGCCGGTTCCACTCTCGCCGCCCGCGCCGACGCGACCATGCACGACGCCAACACCGGCCTCGAGGCCCGCTACTACTACGACACGCTCGAAAACCTCGAGCGCCAGGGGCTGCCGATCAGCGACAAGGCACGCGCCTATCTCCACCAGCACGGTGGGTCGCACGTGGCGGTCCAGCGTCATGGCCGCTCGCAGGCGGCGGCGGGCCGGCAGGGCAACGTCTTTCTGCTCGAGGACCGCACCCACGCCTACGGCTCGTACAACCCGTACAGCACTTCGAACGACAAGCACCGCCCCTGGTAAGGGAACGTGTCGTGTCGGCGTACATCGGGCGGCCGGCCCCTCGGCCGCCCGACACTTTTTTGGCGTCCTGTTTTTGGGCGTTCTTGAACGTCGTTGTCCGCACAGTTCACATGCCCGCGCCCGCGCCGTCGACTTGCTCGTCCACGGCGTCAGGATCGATCGAGGACGACTCCATTCGATCCGCGCCGCCGGCGCGCAGCGGCCCTGCGCCCCGCACGGCGGAGCTTTGCCAATGCTGATCCAGAGGCTGCGCGCCGCCCACGTATGTCATTCTCCCTCCGATATCTCTCAACGCGCCGCGCGGCCGCGCGAAACTGCCTCGCCGCCCCTCATTTCGGCTTGCGCTTGCGCGCGGCTGGCGCCGCATGTCCCTCGGCCGCACTCTGGCGCAGCGCCGACCGCAAATCCGTCGGCCGGCCGTGCTTCTTGAGCAGGTCGCGAAATGCCTCGTCCGCCAGTTCCTGGATGGTCGACATCCGGTCGCGCGCGAGCAGATCGAGCGCGCGAAAGGTTTCCTCGTCGAATGCGATGAGCTTGCGCCGCCCGGGCGCTTCAACTGCCTTGCCGCTGGAACGGGCGCGCGCCATGACCGCCGAACTGCTGGCGCCTGCGACACGCCGGCGCGTCACTGCCAGTATGGCAGCACTTGGTAATATTCATAGACCTTGCGGTCGTTGGCGGGGTTCGACCAGTCCCAGCTCTCCCGTTTGGAGTATCTCGGCGCGCCCTTGAGCTGCTGTTCGCTGATGTTGACCTCGTAGCCGTCGAGCGTCGTGTTGTACTGCAGCAACGCCCAGGGCAGCGGATAATAGTCCTCGCCGATGCCGAGAAAGCCGCCGAAGCTCATCACGGCATAGGCCACCTGGCCACTGAGCTTGTCGATCATCAGCCGCTCGATCGTGCCGATCCGTTCACCATTGGGCCGGTACACCGGCGTCCCCTCGACCTTGTCGCTGCCAATGAACGCGGTCGTCTCCCGCTGTTCCAGCATGGACGGGCCCATGATCCACTCCTTGCTTTGAGCGCGCCTCCCGGCAAAATCACCCGCTCAACGCCCGCCCCGCGGCCGGGTTCCTGCCTCGCGGGGCAGGCTCCCCGCACGCTCACGTCACGAGGACAGGAATGGCATCGGCCAAGAATACGAAGCTCGTCTCTTACATTGACTGCGCCGGCGGCGGCCAGGTCTGGGTCGACGGGCAACGGCTCTACATCGGCCACATGCAGGCGCCGAGCGGCACCACGATCGTAGACATTTCGGACCCGCGCCATCCCAGGACCCTTGCGCGTATCGACGTCCCCGACGGCTGGCACTCCCACAAAGTGCGTGTCGCTAATGGGATCATGATCGTCAATCACGAGGCCGTCGGCAAAGGCGGCCCGCCCGATCATCGCGGCGGCCTGGCGATCTACGACGTATCCCGCCCCGACCAGCCGAAGATGATCACGAAGTGGGAAACCGCGGGAGCGGGCGTTCACCGCTACGACTTCGATGGACGATATGCCTACGTGTCGGCGACCGTCGAAGGCTACGTCGGCAATATTGTCGTGATCCTCGACCTCGCCGACCCGGCGCGGCCAACGGAGGTTTCGCGCTGGTGGATTCCAGGTCAGTGGAAAGCGGGCGGCGAGGATTATCCGTGGGCGGATTTCGTCGAGCCGCGCTGTCACCACCCTCTGCGCGCAGGCAATCGGCTCAACGTGAGTTATTGGCATCACGGGATGTACATTCTCGATATCTCGGATTTGACGAGGCCGAAGATGATCTCGGGCCACCGCCGCAGTCCGGCCTTCCCGCATCCGACTCACACGTGTTTGTCCGTGCCGACCCCGCTGAAAGGCCGCAAGGTCATGGTGGTCGCCGACGAGGACGTGGCAGCGTTACGTCCGTCGGCGCCAGCCTTCGCATGGGTGTTCGACGTCACCGACGAGACGCTGCCGACCCCGATCGCGACCATCAACGTCGAAGGCCTCGACAAGGACGGGAGCAGGCAGCCGCCGATGACCGGCTGCCATCAGCCGTCGGAGCGTTTCTCCGGCACGATCATTCCGTTCGCGTGGTTCGCACAAGGTCTGCGCCTGTTCGACATCCACGACCCCTTCTCACCGCGCGAGGTCGGTCACTACATGCCCGACCCGCCGGCTGGCGCGGATCGCGCCTCGTCGAACGACGTGACAATGGACGAGCGCGGCCTGATCTACCTCGTCGACCGCATTCGCGGCGTGAGCGTCATCGAGACGAAGCTCAACGATTAACAGGATTCAACTCGTCCATGGCGCCTCTCGCATTTCATCGATTCGGCGATTTCGAAGTGGCAGCCGTCAACGACGGCGTGTTACACGCATCCTACGACCCGTTCCGCAACATTGACCGCGCTGACGCGGTCCGGCTCGTCGGCCGCCCCGACAGCGGCATCGGCTCGGTCCCGATAGAGGTGCGCGCGTTCCTTGTGCGCCTACAGGACAAGCTGATGCTGGTTGATGCGGGAAGCGGAAACACCATGGGTCCGACGCTCGGCAAGCTCGCCGATAACCTCCAATCGGGCGGCATTGATCCGCAAGACATCACCCACGTTCTGCTCACGCACATTCACCCCGATCACTCCAACGGGCTGGTCGATGACAGCGACCGCCCGATCTACACGAACGCCGAAATCCTCGTGCACGAGAACGACGCGGGATTCTGGCTCGACCGCGAGCCTGATGCACGAGACAACGACTTTATGCGCCGCAACCTGTCGGCGGCGCGTCGCGTACTCATGCCTTACGGCGAACGCCTTCGACGCGTGCGCGACGGCGAGGTTCTGCCCGGCATCTCCGCGCATCTGCAGGCCGGCCATTCCCCGGGCCACACCGGCTGGCTTCTTCGCGCAAGCAGCGAGCCGCTGCTGTTCTGGGGCGACATCGTGCACGTCGCCCCGATCCAGTTCGCGCGTCCACAGGCGACATTGGTCTATGATCTCGACCAGGATGCCGCGGCGGCGGCACGGATGCGCGTGCTGGATTGGGTAGCGACTGACCGAATCCGGGTTGCAGGTGCGCACCTCGACGGCTCAGGAATCGGGCACGTAGTGCGGCGTGGCAGCGGCTACGCCCTCGAGCCGTCCGTGTGATACTGAACGCCAGACTGCTCCCGCTGGTGCGAATGCCGGCGCCGGCCGCTTAATCCTGCGCCGCATTCTCCTTCATCGCGGTATCGAGCAGCCGCCGGCACTCGCCCAGACCATCCAGCGCCATCTGGAGCTGAAGCAACTGGTCGCGATCGAGTCCCCGCGCCGGCTTCGGCTCCTGCTCGGCAAAGCGCGGCTCACGCCGGTCAGATCCGTCGGCAACGTGCTCGCCGGCTTCACTTTCCTCATCGTCCTCCTCGGCCGGCCTGCGAAAGCCAGGTATGAGATCGAGCAGGCGCCGCCCGTGCTCGGCGTCCTCGCCCGCCGGCCCGTCCTCGCCCTCGCCGCGGGATGGCTGCAGCGCGCCTTCACGCCAGACCGACTGGACAAACTGCACACCTTCTTCGCGCAGAATCCGCTGGGCGCCGCGGATAGTATACCCTTCGCTGTACAGGAGATGCCGGATACCGCGCAGCAGATCGACGTCCTCCGGCCGGTAGTAGCGCCGGCCGCCGCCGCGCTTCATCGGACGAATCTGCGAGAACCGACTTTCCCAGAACCGCAGGACGTGCTGGGGCACATCGAGTTCTTCTGCAACCTCGCTGATGATGCGAAACGCGTCAGGGGCTTTCTGCACGACGAGGGGCTCCTGTCCGGCGCACCCGCGCCTCCCTTGGACGCGGCGGGTGCGGCAACGTTCGAATCGACTGACGGAGTATGTTAGCGCAGGATGATGGCGCGAGGGATCTGGCGCCGAGCCTTCGCTATTGAATCAACTTGCAACGACTTAGCGCGAGGCGGTGCCCTGAGAGGTCGGCTGACCTGCGCCCTCGCTGGGCGGCGGCGATGGGGCAGTATTGATCTGCTGCTTGAGAATGGCAGAGGGCTTGAAGACCATTACGCGCCGCGGCGAAATTGGCACTTCCTTGCCTGTTTTTGGGTTGCGCCCAATGCGCTGGCCCTTCTTGCGCACGACGAATGACCCAAAAGAGGACAGCTTGACGGTCTCGCCACGCTCCAGGCAGTCGGTGATTTCCTTGAGCACAAGCTCAACGAGGTTCGCCGACTCCGTACGGGAGAGGCCTACCTTCTGATAGACGGCCTCGCAGAGGTCCGCCCGCGTAACTGTCTTTCCGGCCATCGTCCCGCCCCGCCTTCGACGCCGATGAATACTATTGTCTTTTCAACGTTATAGGCTTGGAGACGCATGTCAACAGGGCGAAATAGGGTTCTGGCGCGAGTGTGTCACCAGCGCACCAGTGCCGCACCCCAGGTGAATCCGCCCCCCATTGCCTCCAGAAGCACAAGGTCGCCGCGCTTGATCCGCCGATCCGCGACCGCATCGCAGAGCGCGAGTGGAATCGATGCCGCGGACGTGTTGCCATGGCGATCGACGGTGATCACCACCTTGCCCGCATCGATTCCCAGCCTGTGAGCGGAGCCGTCAATAATCCGTTTGTTCGCCTGGTGCGGCACAAACCAGTCGATGTCCTGCGCGGTGTAGCCGGTCGCCTTGAAAGTGTCCTCGACGACATCGGTGATCATGGCGACCGCGTGCTTGAACACCTCACGACCTTCCATCCGCAAATGGCCAGTCGTCTGCGTCGAGGACACGCCGCCATCGACATAGAGCTTCGCGCGGTGCCGCCCATCCGAGCGCAAGTGCGCGGTCAGCACGCCCCTGTCCTCCCGGGTGCCCGGAAGCTCCTGTGCCTCCATCACGACAGCGCCGGCCCCGTCGCCGAACAGCACACAGGTCGTGCGGTCCGTCCAATCCAGGATGCGGGAGAAGGTTTCCGCCCCAATCAGCAGCGCGCGCTTGTGGGCTCCGGTCCGCAGGAGCGCATCGACCGTGGCCAGTCCGTACACGAACCCGGAACAAACGGCCTGAAGGTCGAAAGCCGCACCTCCCGTGATCCCGAGGCCCGCCTGCACGACCACCGCGCTGGCGGGAAAGGTCTGGTCGGGCGTCGAGGTCGCCAGCACGATGAGGTCGATCGAGCTCGCATCCACCTTGGCATTGGCCAGTGCGGCGCGCGCGGCGTGCAATGCGAGGTCTGAGGTGAGTTCGCCTTCGGCTGCAACGCGGCGCTCGTGGATGCCGGTGCGCTGCACGATCCATTCGTCGGACGTGTCCACGCGCAAGGCCAGCTCGGCGTTGGTCACGACACGCGCCGGCAGATAGCAACCGCACCCAGTGATGACGGAACGGATCACGATCAAGCTCCGACGACGCGGCGGGCGCTGGGGTCGTCGGGCGGACGATGCAGCATCTGGTTGATCTTATTGAGCAGCTCGTAGTGGGTCATGTCGTAGCCCATGTCGATGGCGGACGCGAACCCTTCCGCGTCCGTCCCGCCGTGACTTTTGATGACGATGCCGTTAAGGCCCAGCAAGACACCGCCGTTGACCTTGCGCGGATCCATTTTCTCGCGCAGCAGGTTGAACGCGCCGCGCGCGAAGAGATAACCGATGCGGGCCCGTAAGGTGCGGCTCATCGCGTTGCGCAGATAGCCGGCCATCTGTTGCGCGGTGCCTTCCGCAGCCTTGAGCGCGATGTTGCCGGCGAAGCCCTCGGTGACAACCACATCGGCCGTGCCCTTGCCGATGTCGTCGCCCTCGACGAAGCCGATGTACTCGAGCCCTTCCAGGTTGAGATCGCGAAGCATGCGGCCCGCATCGCGTACCTGCTCCAGGCCCTTCACCTCTTCCACCCCGATGTTGAGCAAACCGACAGTCGGCCGCTCGAGATCGAACAGGACGCGCGCCATGGCACTGCCCATGACTGCAAGGTCAACCAGATGCTGCGCGTCTGCGCCGATGGACGCACCAACGTCGAGCACGATGGATTCGCCGCGCAATGTCGGCCAGAGCGCCGCGATGGCCGGACGGTCAATGCCCGGCAACATGCGCAGGTGGAACTTGGCCATCGCCATGAGCGCGCCGGTGTTGCCCGCCGACACGGCGACCTCGGCCTCGCCCTTCTTCACGGCATCGATCGCAAGCCACATCGACGACTTCCAGCGACCCTTGCGCAAAGCCTGGCTTGGCTTGTCGTCCATGCGGATCGCCACGTCGGTGTGGATGACCTTGGCGGCCGCGGCCAATTTTGGGCTGCTCTGCAGCAGCGGCGCAATCTCCGTGGCATTCCCGTAGAGCAGGAACTCCAGTTGCGGGTGCCGCTCGAGGGCAAGCGCCGCGCCCGGCACGACCACTTCAGGGCCATGGTCCCCGCCCATGGCGTCGAGCGCGATTCGAACTTTCAGAGGCATGGTTGTGAGGAGGTCCTCGGCGCCGCTCGTCCGGTCCTCGCGACCGACAGGGGGGCGACAATAGCCATTCAGCCAGCGGACTCAATGGGGGCGGGTCACCACCCGAAATCGCTCTATTTTCGCTCGCCGCCGCCGCCTTTGAGCTTCGCGAGGGCGGCAAATGGGCCATCCTGCGGGTTCCCGGCAGCCGGCGACTCGAAAACGGCGCCCGGCTTGCGGGGATAGGGGTCGATCCCGAGAATCAGGAACTCGGTCGCGAGGGCACCCAGATCGGCCATCCCATCGACCAGCGGCTCCGGCTCGTCCTCATCCTCCTCCGCGTCCTCGCCATCGGAATTCGGCTCACCTGTCGGCCTGAACACCACGTCGACAGCTTCGACGATCTCGCTTTCCAGCGGCTCGAGGGTCACGACGCAGATCTGCCCGACCCGCGCCCTGACCTCGCCGGTGACTCGCAGCCCGTCCCGCCCGTGCCGGCTCACGTCGAACGAGGCCGCCGCGCTTGCCACTACCTGCACGCTTACAAAGTGGGCAAGCTCGGCCCGGGTGTGCTCATCCGCCTGCAAATCCACATGACGCCCCGTCTCCGGAACGTCCTCGAACCGAATGGGGATGCTCCAGGGGCTCTGGCGCCGGGGAGCATGGGGCAGATCAGTCATCGCATACCGTCAGGATCGTCTCAGGGTCCGGGAAGCTCAACAGGCCCTGTTTCAACGCGCCGGCGGGCTGGGCTTCGAGCGCGTGTGCAGCCTGCAGCATATAGGACCCCAGCCTGCGCGCGCCACCTGTGGCTTCCGGGACAGAAAAGACGTTGCGGGCCAGGGCACGTGCCAGGACGTCGGGGTCGCGCGCACCGAGGGCCGCTCGATAGGCCTCTGCCCGGCCGTAGAACGCCTCCACGTAGGCCCGCATTCGCCGCGGCACGGCCAGATCCCCGACACCCATTTCGCGCATGTTGTGGTCAAGGTCCCGGCAAAAGACCTCGGTGACGTCGCGCACCAGTCCCTCCAGGGCGCCCCCTTCGCGTCCCGCGCGATGCGCCAACAGGAACAGGTGCAACACGATCATGTCGAACCTGCCATCGACGGTATCGGGGACGCCGTAATGCGCGTAGAAGCTTGGTAACCGTGCCTGCGCCACGATCGCGCCATAGAGAGCCCGGATGGTGTCCGTTGAGGGGTTTCGTCGGCGCAATAGGCTGAAAATCATCGGTCGGAACCGTTTGGCGCAGGTCGCTCGGCCTCGAAGCCGCAGCAGCACGTTGAAATCCGCGCAGGTGCGGGGTAGGTCAACACAATCGCCCATGAAAAAACAACCGACCCACGCGAATTCCCAGGTCCGTATCCATGCGCGGGCTGCTGCGGCCGCGGTGCTCGTCGCACTCGCCGGTGGCGCGCTCGGGGGGTGCAAAGGGCTCACCCAGAGCTATCAGCGCGGCTATGTGCTGCCTGAGGGGGCGCTCGAGCAGATTCCGCTCGGCGCGTCGCAAGACCAGGTGCTGGTCGTCCTCGGTACCCCCTCCACGGTGGCGACCGTGAGCGGCGAAGTCTTCTACTACATTTCGCAGCGTACAGAGCAGACCTCGTTCCTGCCTCAGGAGGAAGTCAACCGCCGCGTCATCGCCGTCTATTTCGACAAGAACCGCAAGGTCGAACGTCTCGCCGACTATGGCATGAAGGATGGCAAGGTATTCGACTTCATCAGCCGCACCACGGCATCCGGCGGCCAGGAACTCAACGTGCTCACCTACATGATACGCGCCGTCAAACTCAATCCTTAGCGACAGGGCGTGTCCGGCGACGAATCAAAAGCCCCGCGGCGATGCCGCGGGGCTTCTTGCTCGTGTGCTTCCGGGCGAACTAGTGCGCCAGGATCGCCAGCAGCAGCAGGGCTACGATGTTCGTGATCTTGATCATCGGGTTCACTGCGGGGCCGGCCGTGTCCTTGTAGGGATCGCCGACGGTGTCGCCGGTCACTGCCGCCTTGTGGGCGTCGGAACCCTTTCCGCCGTAGTGGCCGTCCTCGATGTACTTCTTCGCATTGTCCCATGCGCCGCCTCCCGAGGTCATCGAGATTGCGACGAACAGGCCGGTGACGATCACACCGAGCAGCATCGCGCCAACAGCTGAGAACGCCGCCGACTTCGCCGCAGCCTTGGCCGCCGCATCTCCACCGATGCCTCCGGCAATGACGTAGATGACGAAGTATACGACGATCGGCGATAGCACCGGCAGCAGCGAGGGGATGATCATTTCCTTGATCGCGGCCTTGGTGAGCATGTCGACAGCGCGGCCATAGTCGGGCTTGTCCTTGCCCTGCATGATGCCCGGCTTCTCGCGGAACTGACGACGCACTTCCTCCACAATGGCGCCGGCCGCGCGGCCGACCGCCGTCATGCCCATGGCGCCGAATAGGTACGGCAGCAGGCCGCCGAACAGCAGGCCGACAACCACGTAGGGATTGTTGAGCGAGAAGTTCAGTGTCACGCCCTGGAAGTAGCCGTAGGTCGATGAGTTCCGGATGAAGTACTCAAGGTCCTGATTGTAGGCAGCGAACAGCACCAGCGCGCCGAGACCGGCGGAGCCGATCGCGTAGCCCTTGGTCACCGCTTTCGTGGTGTTCCCGACGGCGTCGAGTGCGTCGGTAGACTTGCGCACTTCCTTCGGCAGCCCCGACATCTCGGCGATCCCGCCGGCATTGTCGGTGACTGGACCGAACGCATCGAGCGCAACGATCATGCCGGCAAGAGCAAGCATGGTCGTCACCGCCACGGCGATGCCAAACAGTCCGGCGAGACCGTAGGTGATCAGAATGCCGGCGACGATCACGATCGTCGGCATCGCGGTCGACTCCAGCGAAATGGCGAGGCCCTGGATGATGTTGGTGCCATGGCCCGTCACGGAAGCGGCGGCGATCGACTTCACCGGGCGGAAGCCCGTGCCGGTGTAGTACTCGGTGATCCAGACAATGAGCCCGGTGACCACAAGACCCACGATTCCGCAGATGAACAGCGACATGCCGCTGTAGCCCACCCCCGCCAACGGGCCGAATCCGATGAGTTGATGCACGACCAAGCCGATGCCGATCAGCGACAGGATCGCTGTGGCGATCAGGCCTTTGTAGAGCGCGCCCATGATCGAGGGATTCTCGCCGCTCGACAGCTTCACGAAGAAGGTACCGACGATCGAGGTGATGATGCACACGCCGCCGATGGCGAGCGGCAACGTCATCATCGGCAACAGCAGGGCGCTCGAGCTGGCGAAGAAAATCGCCGCCAGAACCATGGTGGCCACAGCCGTCACCGCATAGGTTTCGAACAGGTCGGCAGCCATGCCGGCGCAGTCGCCGACGTTGTCGCCGACGTTGTCGGCGATGGTCGCCGGGTTGCGCGGATCGTCTTCGGGGATTCCTGCCTCGACCTTGCCGACGAGGTCACCGCCTACGTCGGCACCCTTGGTAAAGATGCCGCCGCCAAGACGAGCGAAGATCGAGATCAGCGAAGCGCCAAAGCCCAGAGCCACCAGCGCGTCGATGACCGTACGCGAATTCGGCGCCATCCCCAGGCTGAAGACGAGAAAGCCGAAGTAAAGGGTCACGCCGAGGAGCGCGAGGCCGGCCACCAGCAGGCCAGTGATCGCGCCAGCCTTGAACGCGAGTTCAAGGCCGCCGGCGAGCGAGCCAATCGCCGCCTGCGCAGTGCGCACATTGGCGCGCACCGAAATGTTCATGCCGATGAAACCGGCTAAGCCGGACAGCACCGCGCCGATCGCGAACCCCGCGGCGACCAACCAACCGAGGAAGTAGCCGACGATCAGGAAGATCACCAGACCGACGATACCGATGGTCATGTATTGGCGGCGCAGGTAGGCCTGCGCACCCTCGCGCACCGCGGCTGCGATTTCCTGCATGCGGGCGCTGCCGGCATCGGCTGCCATCACCGAAGCGGTTGCCCAAATGGCATAGACGATGGAGAGCGCGCCGCAGGCGACGATCAGCCATAGAGCTGTCATGGAATAACCCTTTTCTGGATTGGACCGGCTGGCCGGTCAAAGTCTGCAAGCAACCCTGGAACGGCTGCCGCCGCCCCCGATCTTGCTGCTGCCCCAAATCGTGGCGGGTATAGCCAAAAAATACGCCTCAAGGCAACGCTTCGGACCCTTCGAGGGCGGCGCAGCCGCCTCCAACCAACAGGTGAATTGCTGAGCCGCCCCGCCCCGAGGGCGGGCCGCTTCCCCGGCCCGGGGCATCATGCCGTCTTCGCCCGCCGACGGGCCGTCGCGCTCCAGACCAGCAGGCTTCCGGCCACGAATACGACGGGAAATACCACGGTATTGACCGCCCCCCAGCCGAAGTAGTGCAGCAGGCCGCCCGACGAGAATGACCCGATCGCCATCGACCCGAAGACCAGGAAGTCGTTGAACGACTGGACCCGGTTTCGCTCGTTGGGCCGGTGGCACTCCGTGACCATGGTGGTCGCACCGATAAAGCCGAAGTTCCAGCCGACCCCGAGCAGGATCAATCCGAGCCAGAAGTGCCAGAGCGTGATTCCCGTGGTGCCAACGGCGGCGCTTGCCACCAGCAACAAAAGGCCGGCCGCGACGACGCGATCGACGCCGAAGCGCGAGATGAGAGCGCCTGTGAAGAAGCTCGGAACAAACATACCGAGCACGTGCCACTGGAGGCCAAGGGTGGCTTCGCCAACCGAATGACTGCACATGACCATGGCCAGCGGCGCGGCAGTCATGACCATGTTCATCATCGAATAGCTGGCGACGCCGCATGCGACGGCGACGATGAAGCGCGGCTGCCGTGCAATCTCACCGAGCGAGCGCCCCTCCCCGCCCGGTTGCTTGCGTGGCGGCACCGGAATCCTCAGCAGCATCAGCGCGCCGGCGCTGACCAAAGCCAGCGCCGCCTGCGCCAGGAAGGTCATGGCGAAAAGATACGGCGGCAGCAGATCCTTGGTGAAAATTACGAGCTGTGGCCCGACGATGCCCGACGCGATACCCCCGATCATCACCCAGGAGATCGCCTTCGGCCTGAATGTGTCGCTGGCGGTATCTGCGGCGGCAAAGCGATAGGCCACGTGAGCGGCTGCGTAAAGTCCACTGAAGAACGCGGCGACGTTGAAAACCAGGAATGAAGCGTGCATCACCGCCGTGTACGCAAGCAGTCCCGTGAGCACGCCCGCCACCGTCCCGATCTGGAAGGCGGCGCGGCGGCCAAAGCGACGCGCCAGCCAACCGAACGGCAAAGTGCCGAACCACAGGCCCAATACGTAGACGCTGATCGGGAGCGTAGCGAAGCTTCTCTCGGGCGCCAGCATGGCTCCGACGATGCCGCCGGTCGCCAGGATGACGGTATTGTTGCCCCCCGCGAGAGCCTGACACACCGCCAGCACGAGCGCGTTCCTGCGCGCGAGCCGGTCGTCGGGCTGCACGACTTGGGCGGGAGTGGTAGCGTCCATCTGAGGTCCTGCGATTGGCGAACGTTAACGTTCCGCTGCCTCACTCGCCACCATGGCGCGTGGGCAGTCAGAAGGTCCAGCGGCCAGGATGGCGCAGTTCGATCTTGCGCGCGTCCTCGACGCTGTTGATACCGCACTGGCGCAGCGCGTCGCGGATTTCCTCCTTGAAGAGATCGATCACATAACCGGCCCCCTCGCCCCCCATAGCACCAAGGCCATACAAGAAGGCCTTGCCGGCAAACGCCGCCTTCGCACCGAGCGCCAGCGCGCGCACCACATCAAGACCGGTGCGCACACCGGAATCGAGCAGCACGGTCGCGCGCGAACCGACCGCCTGCACGATCGCGGGCAACACGTCGACCGAAGCCGGCAAGCCTTCGATCTGGCGCCCGCCATGATTGGAAACCAGCACTCCGTCGCAGCCAAGCGACACGGCCTTCTCGGCGTCCTGCGGATGTTGGATGCCCTTGGCGATCAGTGGTCCCTTCCAGACGTCGCGATACCGCGCCACCTCTTCCCATGAGAAGGCACCTCCGCCCGCGTGATCCCTGTTGCTGTAGGCCGACAGTTTCTCAGCCGTCGGCTCACCCTCGACATAGGGCTTGTAGTTGGAGAAGCGCGCCAGCCCGTGCTCGGCGTATGCCATGAGCCAGGCCGGATGCGTGAGCACATCCCATACCGTATGCGCCTGCATGCGGAACGGCAGCACGAGTCCCTGCCGCACCTCGCGCGGACGCTTCGTGCGCAATGGCACGTCCATGGTAATCATCAAGACTTGCGCGCCAGCGGCCTGCGCGCGCCGAACAAGATCGAAGCCATCGGCATGATCGCGGTGCGGCATGCGGTAGAGTTGAAACCAAAGCATGTCCTCGGCGATCTCGGCGAGCTCTTCGACGGTCGAGCTTGCGACCGTTCCTGCCGTATAGGGGACGCGCGCTTTATTGGCAGCAGCCGCGAGATACTTTTCGGCACCAGGCCACACAACGCCGGGGAGTCCCATCGGGGCGATGCCGATCGGTGCCGCGTAGCGTCGCCCGAACAGCTCCGTCTCCATCGCGCAGATACCCTTGTCGATGCCGTAGCGGGGCATCAGTTCGATGGCGTCGAGAGCGGCTGCGTTGCGTGCGACACCCCCGTCGCGACCAGCGCCTCCGTCAGTGGCTTCGAAGCCGAATTGCGGAATGCGGCGCCGCGCGGCCTCGCGCAGGTAGAACACTGTGGGAAAGCGTCGACGCAGCTTGGCTTGGCGCTCCGGGCCCGGGACGGGCCGACTCATGGGCAGGGCATTGGGGACGGTGCCAGCCGCCGGCGGCACGATCTTGGTGCGGTCATCCATGGACGTCTCCCACGCATGAGTTCGGCGATCCGGCGTTCTGGCGGCCGGGATGCAACCGAACCCTATCAGAAATGGCTGAACGACCGCTGCGCGAATTTCAACGGCTGGTCATGCAGCAGAAATCGCGGCGCGCCCTTGCCTTCGATCACGACACCGATCTCGCTGAGCGCGACACCGGCCATCGAGGTCGCCGTCCGCATGTCGGGGAGATGTGCCGGAGGAACCGCGGCAACCACTTCAAAGTCGTCGCCGCCAGTCAGAATCCGTTCGATCATGTCCGGCTCGGCGGCAAAGGCGGCGCGAGCGCCACTGGAGAGTGGCACCCGAGCTACCTGCACATCGGCCGATACGCCGGAGGCGCGGCACAACTTGCCGAGGTCGCCGGCCAGCCCGTCCGATACATCCATTGCGGCGCTAGCATGCGCGCGCACCACCTCGGCAATAGCGATGCGCGGTTCCGGCACGAGATAGCGGCGAGCGAGATGCCCGCAGTCCTCCGGCTGCAGCCGCCAGCGCGACGCGGCACCAGGGTCCTGGCGCAGGCACAGTCCCAAGGCGGCGTCGCCGATTGTTCCAGTCACCACGATACGGTCGCCCGGCCGCGCCCCGCTGCGCTTGACCATGGTGCCCTGCGGCAGCGTCCCGACCACGGCGATCGACACCATCACGGCGTCGGGCGAGCGCACAGTATCGCCTCCAAGCAAGGGACAATCGTAGCGATCGGCATCCGCCCCCAACCCCTGAGAAAAACGCTCGAGCCACCCTGCATCAGCGCTCTTGGGCAGCGCCAGCGACAGCAAGAAACCGAGCGGAACCGCGCCCTTTGAAGCGAGATCTGACAGGTTCACCCGCAACGCCTTTTGCGCCACGGTTTCCGGCGGATCATCGGGGAAAAAATGGATTCCACCCACAATGGCGTCGGCCTTGAGTACAAGATCCTGCCCCGCCGGGGGCGTGAGCGCCGCAGCATCGTCAATCAACCCCAAGGCCGCCGGATGCTTCGCCAGTGGCTTGAAATAGCGCGCGATCAGGCGGTCTTCGCCGGATTCTTCAGCCGCATTGGTCATCATCGGCATCTTAGCCGCTTGTGAGCGGTGCGTCGCCAGTCAGCGGGGCTCACGCCCCAATTCCTCGGGCCGCAGCGTCCGGGCAAGGTGGTCGAGCACGGCATTGACCATTCCCACCTCCTCGCGATCGACGAAGGCGTGGGCCACGTCGACGTATTCGGAAACCACTACCCGAACCGGGATATCCCGCTCGTGCTCAAGCTCGTAGGCACCAGCGCGCAGCACGGCCCGCAGGATGGCCTCGACGCGCTTGAGCGGCCAGCCGACGGCCAGCGCCGCATCGATGCGCGGATCGAGTTGGCGCTGTTCCGCCATGACGCCCCTGACCAGCTTGCGGAAAAACGCTGCCTCAGCCGGCAGGTATTGCTCCCCCTCGACCTCGCGGCCGATCCAGTGGCTTTCGAACTGCGCCAGGATCTCGTTGATGCCTGTGCCGGCGACATCCATCTGATAGAGCGCCTGCACGGCCGCGAGGCGGGCCGCGCTGCGCCGGTTGGCTTTCCGCTCGCCGCCCGGCGCGCGCTCCGTGGGCCGGCGCGTCATCGCCGCGACCGGGTCACGCTGCGCTTGATGCGGATAAGTGCCAGCGCCGCGCGCGCGGCACCACCACCTTTGTCTTCCTCGCTCGCGCGCGCGCGGGCCCAGGCCTGTGCGTCATCTTCGACGGTGAGGATGCCGTTGCCGATCGGCAATTGCAGCGTGACGGAGAGATCGAGAATGGCGCGGGCGGATTCGATCGACACGATCTCATAGTGCATCGTCTCACCCCGGATCACGCAGCCGAGTGCAACGGCGCCTTCGTAGGGCTTGCGCGCACGCTTGGCCGCATCGGCCGCAATGGCGATCGCCGGCGCGATCTCCAGGGACCCCGGAACCGTGATGACGTCGTATGCGGTGCCGGCCTCTTCCAGCGCGCGCTTGGCGCCTTCGAGCAATGCATCCGCAATATCATCGTAAAAACGCGCTTCGACGATAAGGATGCGCGCGCCGGTCAGCGCGTTGTCGTCCTTCTTCGCCTTCGGTGGTCGTGGTTTGGCCATGTAAACTTCCGCTTGAGCGCGCTGTCAGTACAGGGCCAGGCCTCGCGCTGCAAGCGCGGTCAACGCGCCTCGATCAGGCGGGCGGCATAGCGCGCCATCAAGTCGACTTCCAAATTCACCCGGCTGCCGACTTGCCAGGACCCGACAGTCGTTACCGTCAGGGTGTGCGGTATGATCAGGACCGTGAAGGCGTTGCCGTTAACCTCGTTCACCGTCAGCGATACTCCATCAAGCGCAACCGACCCTTTCGACGCAATGAAGCGCGCGAGCGCCGCCGGCGCACGCAGCGTGAATCGTGCCATGTCGGTCAGATCCTGACGCTCGATCACCTCGGCGATGCCGTCGACGTGGGCCGCGACGATATGCCCGCCCAGTTCGTCGCCGATCCTGAGCGCCCGTTCGAGGTTCACACGCATGCCGGCCCGCCAGTCGCCCACCGTGGTGATGGCCAGTGTCTCGGCCGCGGCATCGACCGCAAACCACGTGCGATCCTCCTCACCGGCCGCAACGACGGTCATACACACGCCATTGCAGGCGATCGATGCGCCGTCGATGATCGAAGCGCGCGGATACGAACAGCCGATCTTCACCCGCTGCAGCCCCTGCGCCCGCGGCGTCACCGCCAGGATCTCGCCAACGTCAGACACGATTCCAGTGAACATCAGCCTCGCTCGAACATTTCCAGTCGGTCCTCACCGAGCATCTCGATAGCATGCGGCACGAACCCCGGCGACCGCGTCAGCGCGGTGAGCGGCAATCCCGCGAGCGCATCGATGCCTAGCCCAAGGCTCCTCGTTCCGTGCAGCAACGCCGCCTCGTCGATAAGATCCGCCCTGATCAGCGCTGCCGCCAGCGTCGGCCCGCCTTCAACCATCAGCCGGGTTATGCCGCGGTCGGCGAGCAGGCGGAGCGCCATCGTCAGATCAAGCCTGTCGTCAATTTCGCCGACCCGCAGAACTTCGGCGCCGTGCGCCCGAAGGGCCTGTTCGCTTGTGTCCGGCGCCGAGAGGCCCGCGATCACCCATAGCGGTGTTTCGCCGGCGGTGCGCACCAGTGCACTCTCCGTCGGCAGCCGCAAGTGGGTATCCAGCACGACTCGAACGGGGGAGAGCGCCAGCATCGCGGGCAGGCGGCAGGTCAGGAGCGGATCATCGGCCAGCGCAGTGCCAATCCCGATCATGATTGCGTCGTATTGCGCGCGCATAAGGTGCACGCGCTCGCGTGCGAGCTCGCCCGTCAACACGACCGGACGCCGCCCGGGGAGCCCCGCCTTTCCATCAGCCGACAACGCCAGTTTGAGCAGGACGTGCGGCCGTCCATCGCGCACCCGTCGAATGTGCCCAGCGTGCGCCCGGCGCGCCTCGTCGGCGCCAACGCCGACGTCCACCCTGACACCGGCGGCGCGCAGCCGGGCGTGCCCTTCGCCCGCGACCTTCGGGTTGGGGTCTTCGAGCGCCGAAACCACGCGCGCCATCCGGGCAGCGATGATGGCATCCGAGCACGGCGGCGTCTTGCCGTGATGGGAGCACGGCTCGAGCGTCACGTACATGGTCGACCCGCCGGCGGCCGCCCCGGCGCGCAGCAGTGCGTCGGTTTCGGCGTGCGGGCGCCCGCCGGGCTGGGTCCAGCCGCGCCCCAGGATCACGGGCTTGCCGCCGTCCTCGCGCACAATCACCGCACCGACTGCCGGGTTGGGCCATGTCCGGCCCAGCCCGCGCCGCCCGAGTGTGAGCGCCAGACTCATGAAGCGCGCGTCGATGTCGGGCGGCAGCATGCAGGCGTTCACCGGGACGTATTCAAATTGGATTTGCTCACTTACGAACCGGCGCCGGCTTTGCGTCCCCCTCCTCCTCGCCCGACAGCTCACCAAGCACGGTCTCGAAGTCCTTGGCTTCTCTAAAATTGCGATAGACGGAGGCAAAGCGCACATAAGCGACATCGTCCAGGTCGCGCAGATGCGACATCACCGTCTCGCCAATGGTCTCAGTCGTAACCTCATTCTCGCCGAGACTCTCCAGTTCGCGCACGATCTTGGAGATCGTTTGCTCGACCAAATCTGGGTCGACGTTACGCTTGCGTAGTGAGATTTCGACGGAGCGCGCGAGCTTGTCGCGGTCGAACGGGACGCGGCGTCCGTTGCGCTTGATCACGATCAGCTCGCGCAATTGCACGCGTTCAAACGTTGTGAAGCGGAAATTGCAGGCAAGGCACAGCCGACGGCGGCGGATCGCGGCGGAATCCTCCGTCGGCCGCGAGTCCTTTACCTGCGTATCGAGGCTGCCGCAGCTCGGACAGCGCATCCCTTCCCCCGTTGTTGCAGTGCGCGACTAGTCGGCCCCGCACGCCAGCCACTGAGCCTGTGCGATCATTGATAGATCGGAAAGCGCGCGACCATGCGCGCAACCTTGTCACGCACGGCGCTCTCGGTCGTCGCATCCTCCTCGACGCCGCTTTTCGACAACACGTCGAGAACCTCGACGATGTATTCGCCGATCTGACGGAACTCCGAAATTCCAAAGCCGCGGGTCGTCCCGGCCGGCGTCCCCAGACGAATACCTGACGTGATCATCGGCTTCTGGGGGTCGAATGGAATGCCGTTCTTGTTGCACGTGATGCGGGCGCGCCCGAGCGCGGCTTCCGCCACTTTGCCGGTCAGGTTCTTGGAGCGTAGATCGACCAGCATGAGGTGCGTGTCGGTGCCGCCCGAAACGATGTCATAGCCGCGAGACATGAGCGTTTGCGCCAGCGCCTGCGCGTTTTCCACCACGCCTCTCGCATAGTCTCTGAACGAAGGTCGCAGCGCCTCGCCGAAGGCGACCGCCTTTGCCGCGATCACATGCATCAGCGGCCCCCCCTGCAGCCCCGGAAAAACCGCTTGGTCGATGCGCTTCGCGAGCGCCTCATCGTTCGTAAGAATGACGCCGCCGCGCGGACCGCGCAGCGTCTTATGGGTGGTGGTGGTCGTCACATGCGCGTAGGGCAGCGGGCTGGGATGCGCACCACCCGCCACGAGACCGGCGAAATGCGCCATGTCGACCATCAAGAACGCGTCGACCTCGTCGGCGATCTCGCGAAACGCCTTGAAGTCGATAATGCGGGGATAAGCCGACCCGCCGGCCACAATGACCTTGGGCCGATGCTCGCGTGCGAGCGAGCGCACCTCGTCCATATCGATCCGCTGATCCTGCCTGCGAACACCATACGGTATCGCCTTGAACCATTTGCCGGACATATTGAGATGCATGCCGTGGGTCAGGTGTCCGCCGGCCGCGAGGTTGAGTCCAAGGAAAGTGTCACCGGGCTGCATCAGCGCCATGAACACAGCCGAATTGGCCGATGCCCCCGAATGCGGCTGAACATTTGCGAACTTGCATTGGAAAAGACGCGTAATTCGTTCGATCGCCAGCGTTTCCACTTCATCGACAAACTGACAGCCGCCGTAATAGCGCCGGCCGGGATAGCCCTCCGCGTACTTGTTGGTGAGCACCGAACCCTGCGCCTCCAGCACCGCCCGGCTGACGATGTTTTCTGATGCGATCAACTCGATGTCATCGCGCTGCCGACCCAGCTCCCGGGCGATTGCCGACGCAATTTCCGGGTCGGATTGGCGCAGATCGTCTTCGAAAAGGGTTTCGGCCGATGTTTCGGCTCTCCGGGTAACTGGCATGCTGGATCTCCGGGCCCGCGGAGTTTGCCTCCGGCGCCTCCGTGCGGCCTAGCATATCGACCTGCCACCGCCAAGCGGTGGCAGGCAACCCCCTGACCCAACGCAATATCTAGGGCGGGCTTGGATCGCCGCCCGACGGCCGGCGCGGAAGATCAGGCCGCGGCGGCGCGCGGAGTACCGCCAAGCGCGATCGGGGGGAGCTGAGGCGCTTGCAGGCGGGCACGGCCGGCCCCTTTGGCGGCATACATCCGCTGATCGGCGCTCGTGACCAGTTGGCGCCAGTCCGCAGCCACGTCGATCCGACGCTCCGCAAGGCCGACGCTCGCGGTCTGCGCCGAACGGTCCGGACGCATGGCGAGGCCGCCGCCGCAAAGCGAGGCCAGCAACGGCGCCGCCTCGGCGGCCCGGGTGCCTGGCAGCACGACGATCATCTCCTCGCCGCCCCATCGGATCACCACGTCCTGGCGCCGCAAGCCGGCACGCAGCTTCGCGGCGACGGCGCGCAACACCTCGTCACCAGCCTCGTGGCCGAAGCTGTCGTTGACATCCTTGAACCGATCGAGATCGAGGAGTGCAAGCGACAGCGAAGTATCGGCCCGCTGCGACTCGGCGAACAGCACGTTGAGAAGCTCTATCCCCGCACGGCGCGACAGCAGCCCGGTCAGCGGATCGGTCGTCGATTGCTGATGCAAGTCGACGAGCAACTTCAACTGGCTGATCGAGCATGTCATCGTGGTGATCGCAACCGCACACATCACGAGTACGCCGACCCCGGCTTGCGACAAGGCAGCTGCGCCGTCATTCCAAATGATCTCGATCACCAAGGCGGCCAACGGCGCCGCGGTGAGCAGCGCCGCCTCCATCAGCGTCAGCGGAAAGATCGACAATCCCGCCACCAGAGCGATCGGCATAAGTAGATACTGCGCATGCCCAGGCCCGGCGATGTCTTCGCCGTGCGCGATCACCGAATGCGCAAACATGAAGAAGCCGATCCCGATCGCAACCGTGAAGACCAAGGCCGCGATGCCGTCACGCTCGGTGTGCAGCCGCAACTTGATGCCCGACATGACGAAAAAGAACAATGCAGCGACGACGCGCCCCAGCGCCAGCTGCGGTACTCCAGGATCGTCGATCCCGAAGAAGAAGACGTCGATCGGGATCCAGCCGATGGTCGCCACCGCAAGGAAGATCGACACGGCGCCGAGCCGTCGCGCAACGAAGCTCATGCGATTGCGGGTGAGCAGAGCGCGGTGCGTACGCGAACTCACCAAAACCGACGGCATCCGCACGATCGTCTGGAGGGAATTGATGTGCCCCCTGATCGAGCGTCCCGCACTCCTGACGGTGCGGCGCGCACACACGATCGCGCATGCAACCGGCGACAGGCCACGCGCGATCTGCGCGCAGCCGAGCCCGAAGATCGGCTTCATTACCGTCCCCCCCTGTGCCGCCAATGGCGGCGCCCCAAGACAATGCGCGCAACGTTGCGGGCATTGAACGGCGCGCGCGATGATCACATCGCGCGCGCCGAATTCCTCCCTAGAACTTCGGCAACGGCTGCGGCTAATTACAGCCGATAGAGAATTTGGTCGGTCCAGAAGCGCTCG
The DNA here is from genome assembly GCA_035556735.1 of Xanthobacteraceae bacterium. Classification (GTDB taxonomy): domain Bacteria; phylum Pseudomonadota; class Alphaproteobacteria; order Rhizobiales; family Xanthobacteraceae; genus CANJBX01. The sequence continues at coordinate 111,812 of DATMFF010000006.1, forward strand.
AGCCGGTGCAGCGCCTTGTTCAGCGCGGAGAACTCCTGGCACGAGATGCCGCCCACCTGCTCAACCGTGAGCACGTGCTTCTGATACAGCGCGTCGACGATGCTGTAGATCTCGCGCCCCTTGTCAGTCAGCTTGATGCGCACCGACCGACGGTCGACGCGTGAACGCTGATGATCAAGGAAGCCCATCTCCACCAATTTCTTCAAATTGTAGGAGACGTTCGACCCAAGGTAGTAGCCACGCGTGCGCAGCTCGCCCGCGGTCAGTTCTTTGTCGCCAATGTTGTAGAGCAGCAAGGCTTGCACCGAGTTGATGTCGGCGCGGCCACGGCGATCGAATTCATCCTTGATGACGTCGAGCAAACGCCGATGCAGGCGCTCGACCAACGTTAGCGCTTCAAGGTAAAGCGGACGGACCTCCGCATGCTTTTCAGTTTGCGCATGCGCCTGCGACGGCTCAGCCGGCTTCAAAGCAGTCTTCATGATGACGCCCTTTTCCATTTAGTTCTTATATGGGACGGAGCCCTGCTCTCCGTCTTCTGGGCCGGCAACATACGGGCCGCGGTTGAAGATCGACTTAAACAATACGCTAAAAATCCCGTTTACTTTGGCCGCCAGCAATTTGAATGCCGCTCGAATTACGCTGCGGGCCTTTACCCGGGAGTTACCCTGTCATCATGCGCCGCGCGCGCAACAGGCCATCGGCACGCGCAATCGTGTTTCGTTCCGCGGCAACCGATTACACACCACGCAGGAACCGCACGATTCCCGAGAAATCTTCGGCCCCACTACCCTGCCCCGCGTACAGACCGTACAGAGCCGCAGCTTCGGCGCCCAAGGGCGTCGTCGCGCCAACTGCGCGCGCAGCCTCCTGCGCGAGCTTCAAATCCTTAAGCATCATCGCGACGGTAAATCCCGCCTGGTAATCCCGGTTGGCTGGCGAGGACGGTACGGGACCGGGCACGGGGCAATACGACGTCAGCGACCAGCATTGACCTGACGCCTTGGATGCGATGTCGAACAGCTTCTGTTTATCGAGCCCGATCTTCTCGGCGAGTACGAAGGCTTCCGAAACGGCGATCATGGAAATGCCGAGGATCATGTTGTTGCAGATCTTCGCCGCCTGACCGTTGCCGGCGTTACCGGCGTGAATGATGGTCTTTCCCATCGCCGCCAAGATCGACTGCGCGCGAGTGAATGCCGTCGATGGCCCTCCGACCATGAACGTCAGCGTGCCGGCTTGCGCGCCTGCGACGCCGCCGGACACTGGTGCGTCGACCATCAACAGACCACGCGCATCGGCGGCCGCCGCGACCAAGCGTGCGCTGTCGACATCAATGGTCGACGAATCGATCAGCAGAGTCCCCTCATTGGCGCTTTCGATGACGCCGCCGGAGCCAAGATAGACTTCCCTCACCTCATGGCCGGACGGCAGCATTGTGATGACGACGTCGGCACGCGCTGCGGCGATCCTTGCGGTTTCCACGACCACGCCACCCGCCTCCCGCAGCTTTTCCGCCGCCGCCGGACTGACGTCGACACCTTCCACCTGATGGCCCGCCTTGATGAGATTCTGCGCCATCGGCAGGCCCATGTTGCCCAAGCCCACGAACCCGATCCGCGCCATGGCGCCCTCCCGTGCTGCTATCGTGGCAACTCACCTGCGGTGCCGTCAGTGCGGCTGTTCACGGGCCGCCAGCACCGCGAGCACAAGATATGCGATAATCGCGACCGGATGGAACACCAGCACCACCAGCAGATCGTCGTAGATCTGGGGAAAGAACACCTCCACCACAATCATCGAGACCGCCGAGGTCAGCCAAACCACCGCGCCCCAGGGCGCCGCCAACCACAGCCCGACCGCGGCCACCAGGTTGATCACGGCAAAGAAAATGGTCGCTGTCTGCCAAGCTATCGGCTGCGCCTCGAACCCGCCCTCCGGTACGAATGCAAATCCGCAGATCGACGCCCAGTATTTCAGACCGCTAATCATGGAAACGGCGGCCATCACACGCAGGTACTGCACCAGCCGTTCGGTCCAGATGCCCTTAGGGTCCTCGCCTCCGCGCACAGGTGCAAGCTGGCGCGGGTCTGTCGGTGTCGCCTGCTCGATCATGCCAGCACCAATTCCTGGGCGAGCGGCGCGAAATGCCGTTCGACTTCCACCTCGTCTACCTCGGCCAGCGTTCCGGGCTTCCAGCGCGGCTTGTTGTCCTTGTCGATGATCACGGCACGCACACCCTCGTAGAAATCATGGCCATAGACGATCCGTGAGACGATGCGAAATTCCGTTTGCATGCATTCATCGAATGACAGGCTAGCCCCTCGTCTCACCTGGGCAAATGCTATCTTGGTACTGGTCGGCGAGCGGACGCGAATGGTAGCGGCGGTAGCTGCCGCCCATTCGGCTCCGGTTCCCTCGCCCGCCGCCTGTGCATCGAGCGCAGCGAGAATCTGCCCGACCGAACTCCCGGCGAACAAGCGATCGATGTCCTTGCGCCGCTGCGACAGCACGCCCTGGCCGATCGGTTCGGCAAAGGCCGCGATCAGGGCATCGACTGGCACCGTACCGCACAGCCCCTCGAGCAGATCAGGAAACTTCCGCGACGGCACGTGATGGGTGGCGAATCCGGCGGATAGCGCATCGGCGCAGCGCAGGCGCTCGCCGGTGATCCCACAGTAGGTCCCCATCTCACCGGGCATGCGCGGCAGGAACCACGTCGCGCCGACGTCAGGAAAGAAACCGATATTCACCTCCGGCATGGCAAAGAGCAGCTTCTCGCTACCCACCCTGTGCGAGCCATGGACCGAAACCCCTACGCCGCCTCCCATCACAATTCCATCGATCAACGCGATGAAGGGTTTGGGATAGCGCTTGATCACGGCATTCAAGGCGTATTCCTCACGCCAATAGACCAGCGCTTCCTCCGGACGGCCCGTGCGTCCGAGCTCGTAAACCTGGCGCAGATCGCCGCCGGCGGAGAATGCCCGCTCGCCTGCTCCACGGATCACGACTCGTGTTACCGCCGGATCGTCACGCCAGGCGTCGAGTTGCTCACGTAAGGCGCGGACCATGATCAGCGTCACTGCGTTGAGCGCGGACGGCCGGTTCAAGGTGACGATGCCGGCGGCGCCGCGGCGGTCGAACAGGATCTCGGGTTCGGAATTCATGGATGCGAGGGATCGGACGATGGCGGCAACGTCATGGCGGAAAGCGCGTGGAAACACAACCGCGCAGAGTCGGGCGGTAAAAGGACGAACGCGCGCACCGTGCATGACGTCGCGACGTGTCCATGGTCATGTGTCAATTGCCAAGGAGATCTCGGCTTACGATCAGTCGCATGATTTCGTTGGTGCCCTCCAGGATCTGATGGACACGCACATCGCGCAACACCCGTTCGATCGGATGATCGCGCAGATAGCCATAACCTCCGTGCAACTGAAGACAGTCATTGACCACATCGAAGCCCACATCGGTGGCAACGCGCTTCGCCATCGCGGCGAGCCGCGTGGCGCCCGGTGCTCCGCGCGACACTGCGTCGGCCGCGCGATACACCAGCAACCGCGCCGCCTCCAGGTTGCTGGCATGGTCCGCGATGCGGAAGCGGAGCGATTGGAAATCGGCAAGGCGTTGGCCGAACTGCTTGCGCTCCCGCATGTACTCAATGGTGCGATCGAGACAGAACTGCGCGCCTCCGAGCGAGCACGCTGCGATGTTGAGGCGTCCGCCGTCGAGTCCGACCATCGCGATCTTGAACCCCTCCCCTTCACTGCCGATGCGGTTGCTGACGGGAACGCGGCAGTTCTCGAACAGCACCATGGCGGTCGGTTGCGACCTCCAGCCGAGTTTCTTCTCCTGCGCACCAAAAGCGAGACCGGGCGTTCCCTTCTCCACCACAATGCAGGAGATTCCACGCGCGCCGCTTTCGCCCGTGCGGACCATGCACACGTAGAGATCAGACACCCCGCCTCCGGAGATAAAGGCTTTCGCGCCGTTGATCACGTAGTGCTCGCCGTCGCGCGACGCGCGCGTCGTCAGGCTGGCGGCGTCGGATCCGGCTCCCGGCTCAGTCAGGCAGTAGCTGGCGAAATGCTGCATGTCGCATAGCTTCGGCAGCAGCCGCCTGCGCTGTTCCTCGCTGCCGAACGCGTCGATCATCCACGCCGCCATGTTGTGGATCGAGATGTACGCGGCCGTCGATGTGCAGCCCTGCGCAAGCTCCTCGAAGATGACCGCGGCATCGAGGCGGGAAAGCGCGGAACCGCCAACGTCTTCCTTGACATAAATACCGCCGAAGCCGAGTGCCGCCGCCTTGCGCAGGGCGTCCACGGGAAACGTCTCGTGCTCGTCCCAGTCGCGCGCATTCGGTGCCATCTCGGCTCGCGCGAAGTCGCGGGCGGTAGACCGAAAGGCCTGCTGTTGTTCGGAAAGCTCGAAATCCATAGCTTGCTGCACCCGAGACACGGCCGGTTAGGCGGGATATATGATGAAGCGCCGGGCAACGACCCGCAACGAAGACAGCCCGGCCGGTAGAAGGTTTCACGAGGTTTCTATGGCGATCAAGTACGGCCGGCCGCTTGAGCACCGCGTCCGTTTTACCCCTGTCGAGGAGCCCGCTCCCTCCGACCGGCTGGATCTGACGATACGCCCACGCCGCAAGCGCCAAGCCGAGTGGGTGCGGCGCATGGTGCGCGAGAGCGTCCTCACCATCGACGACCTGATCTGGCCGATGTTCATCGTCGACGGACCGCGCGGGCGCACACCGGTCGGATCCATGCCCGGCGTCGACCGGCTCACGGTGGACGAGGCCGTACGCGAGGCGGCGCGCGCAGCCGAACTCAAGATCCCTTGCCTGGCGCTTTTTCCCTACACTGATCCGACACTGCGCGACGCGACGGGCGCCGAGGCGCTCAATCCTGACAACCTCGTGTGCCGGGCTCTCCGTGCGATCAAGAAAGAAGTCCCGCATATCGGGCTTCTCTGTGACGTTGCGCTCGACCCCTACACGGATCACGGCCACGATGGTCTGATCCGCGACGGAAAAATCCTTAACGACGAGACTGTCGCCGTGTTGGTCCGCCAGGCACTGGTCGAGGCCGAGGCGGGCTGCGACATTATTGCCCCTTCGGACATGATGGACGGCCGGGTGGGCGCCATCCGCCAGGCTCTGGATGCCGCCGGCCGCACCGATGTACAGATCATGGCCTATGCGGCGAAATACGCCTCGGCGTTCTATGGGCCTTTCCGTGACGCCGTCGGCTCGTCCAAAACACTGATCGGCGATAAGCGCACCTACCAGATGGATCCGGGCAATTCGGACGAGGCGCTGCGCGAGGTGGAACTCGACCTCGCGGAAGGCGCCGACATGGTCATGGTGAAGCCGGGCCTGCCCTACCTCGACATCGTAAGGCGCGTGAAGGACACGTTCGCGGTTCCAACCTTCGCCTACCAGGTCTCGGGCGAGTACTCGATGTTGATGGCGGCGGTGCAGAACGGATGGCTCGAACTCGACAAGGTGATGATCGAGAGTCTCGTCGCGTTCAAACGCGCCGGCGCGGACGGTGTACTTACCTATTTCGCGCCATTTGTCGCAGAGAAACTCAAGTCGAGTTCCGGCTGACCGTGCGGGGCTATTCGCCCTTAGCCGGCTGGCCCGGGGATGGGATGTGCTCCGGTGGCCGCTGATTGCCTCGTCCGACGTTCTTGTCCAACGGTCCACGTCGCTCCCGTTCCAGACCCTCCGGCGGATCCTGCAGGAATCCGGCATCCCGTTCGATGTGATCACGCTGCTGCTGATCCGGCCCGCGCAGGCCGCCCTGCTTGTCATGCGCCATGATTGGTCCTCGGGATTTGTGCCAAGGCAACAACCGTAGGGCGGGATCGGTTCCGCGACTGTGCCCACGTCCGGCCGCGCCAACTTCCGCGCTTAGATCTGAGCAATCGCTTTCTGAAGCGCGGCGATCAGCGAGCGGCTCGACTTGAGGTGCTTATCCTCCGCCGCGATGATGCGCAAAAATCCACGCTTCTTGAGCGCGGTGATGTCAATTTTATCCTGCGGGCCGATGCCGGCGCAGTCACAGACAAGATCGATCAACCGCTCGAGCGCATGCAGCCGCCCCAACAGATAGTCATTCTCGCGGTATGCTCGTGACAGGAACGCTGCGAAGTGTCCAAAGCCGACCCCCTTCAGGCTGGCAGGACCGGCGAAGCCCTTGAGAACACGAACATCTTGCGGGCTGATGCGATCAACCAGGATCTGGTTGAACTCGCCGCTCGGCTGCGCGGCCATCAACGGAAACGTGAGCACGTCCCAAAACGGAAACCCGAGATAGTTCACAAGCACTTCGCGGCGGGCCTCGCGCTGCCATTCCTTCGGATCGAGCCCGGCGAGCAGATCGTCGAGGTCACGCGTGGTCGCGTCGAGATTGATCTCTACCGCAAGCCGATCCATCAGGCGATCGATCGTCTCGCCGTGAGCGGCGACGAACCGTCTTGCATAGTCATCCCGCGCGCGCATGTCGGACGCCGAGGGCGCCGCGGCGAAGACGGACCTCACGAGGTTTTGGGTCTCGTCGCTGAAGCAAGGCACCGATTGCCGACCCCGCAGGTCATCCAAACGTTCGTAAAATTTGCCCTTGAGGTCGTCGACGGCAAGAGGATCGAGGCCACGGTAACGCTCGCTATCGAGCATCGCGTACAACCGGTTTTGACCTTCGATCAGAAAGTGCAGGCGTCGCTCACGGTACTTGATATCGAAGATCAACAGGAATTCCGCCCATCGCGGCAGCGCCCGTGAATCGCTGTCCTCGTGCAAGCCCGCGCTTTGCCTCGGATCGTAGGTCAGCCCCCGGTCATCGGCCCAGGCTTCCATGATTGCCGATACCGCGTGCGCCAGGGGGGACTTATCGGGCACGTCTCTGATCTTCACGATGATTGCAGTGAGAAATTCCCGCACGGACACGAGCTTGAGACGGACGTAGCCTTCGTAGGCAAAGCCGGCGTCGCGCACGGCCTCGGCGTTGACCTGCTCCCGCCAGTGCCGCAATTCGTCCGCGGACACCAACCGGTCGAGCGGGCCGTCGACCGCTCGGGTGACCAGTTCGCTGACACGCGCTCGCGAGCTCTCAACGATGGTCTTGATGCGACCGACCTGGTCATTGAATGCGGAGACCCAGCCAAGCTCGTCGGTGACCGGCTGGGTACGCGGAATGTCAGACATTGCGCCACGCAACGTCGAGAAGAATCCCGGCATATCTTGCGGGGACAGCGTCGCCAGTGGGGTCGGATCGGGATCGATATAGACCAACCGACGGTCGACCTGACGATAGGCCGGTCGGCCCTGAATCGCGCTGATTGCTTCTCGGAACGGCCGGTTGTTGAGCACCGAACCATCGATGAACGAGGCGGTGGTCGGATCGACTCCCGCCATGCGGTGACCATCAAAGTTCCTGGCCAGAAACGCGTCGCGCATCGGCCAGCGCTCATGGCGATCCGCCACCAAGCTGTCTATGTCGACGATGCGGGCGGGAGGAAATGCGCCGGGAAACGACGACGTCGCGCGGGCCGCGAATGCGAGCGCCGGGACGTTTTCCGACACGAAGTCGCTTTCGATGTCGCCGTTGGCCTGCCGGCGGTAGCCAAAATGCAGGACGTGATGATGGTCGACCTCGTGGATCACCGGCGGATCATGAATGGGTACAAGCTGCGCATAGCCATGAAAATCTGTGAGCGTCACGAAGAGGTCGAGCGATAACCCGGTCGGCACCAACGATGCCTGATCCGTTTTGGGCCGGCCGAGAGCGGCGGCTGCGTTGTACATCAGTTCATCCATGGTTCTGCCGCTGAGCGGTGGCTTGAACCAGCGCGACCGGAAGAACATCGACAGATTACGGCGCACCTCCGGGTCTTCGCTCGGCAGGACGCCGTATCTCGTCGCTCCCCAGATGAACGGTGTCAAAAAGAACTTGCTCCAGGCGGTCGCGCGCGCCTCCGGCGCGAGCAGCACGCTCACATCGGCATTATCGATCCAAAGATCGCGCAGTGCGTTCATGCGCAGATCGTGGCTGAGCGCGCGCGCCAGCATCGTCCCGTTGATGCCCCCGGCCGAGGCGCCGGCGATGATGTCCACGATCACCCGCAGGTCGATCTTGCGGCCGATCTCGCGCAGAAGTTCGAAATAGATCGCTTCGGTGTCGTATTCGGGATCGTTGACGTCGCGACTGTCGAAGAAGCTGGCCCGGGCTCGCTGCTGCCGGTCGCCGATCGCGTGCAGCGCCGCCGACGCGCGCACCAGCTTGAGAATTTCCTTCGTGATGCCATGCATGTAGATGGCGAGCGAAACGCCGCCGAAGCAGACGAGTGCGATGCGCAGCTCTTTCTCGCGCATGGAACCCCGCGCCGGTCCCACAAAGGCCGGTCCTTCCCGCTCCCAGGCTAGCCGATTCTGATCGGTCCCGCAGGAAAGCCAATCCCCCTTAGGACAGCCTATTCCATCGTGCTCGCCGCCCGGATCCGGACAGGCTGATAGCCGCCTTCGGCAAGGGCCGCATGCACTTCCTCGGCGTGCGCACGGTCTCGCGTCTCGATGGTGATGTCGAGCTTCGCCCCTTTCGCCGGGACGTCGAGGAACAGGCGGCGGTGCTCCACCTCAAGGATGTTCGCATTCAGGTGCCCGAGCAGCATGGCGATTGGACCAAGCGTGCCGGGGCGATCGGGTATGGTGAGCCGGAACGAGACGATGCATTCCGCTCGCTCCAGCTCGCGCACCATGATCGATGCAAGGATGCGCGGGTCAATGTTGCCGCCGCACAGTATGAGACCGATCCTTCTACCCTGAAAGCGCTCGGGATCGGCCAGCATCGCCGCAAGGCCCGCGGCGCCGGCCCCTTCCGCCATCGTCTTCTGAAGCGTCAGATACGCGTTCACCGCCCGTTCAAGGTGGGCCTCGTCGACGAGCACGACGTCCGAGACGAGCTCACGCACCACCGGCAACGTGAGCTTGCCGACGTTCTTCACCGCGATGCCTTCCGCCAGCGTCGGCCCCCCGATCGGCAAACGCTCGTTGCGCAGCGCGTTGTACATCGACGGATACAACGCGGTCTCCACGCCGATGATCTCGATCGCCGGCCGTCTTGCGCGTGCGGCAATGGCGTTGCCCGCGATCAGCCCGCCGCCGCCGATCGGGATCACCATCGCGTCGAGATCGGGGACTTCGTCAAGCATTTCGAGCGCGATCGTGCCCTGCCCCGCGATGATGTGCGGATCATCATATGGGTGGACCAGCGTCAACCCACGCTCGGCGGCGAGCACCTCCGCCCGCGCCTGCGCTTCCGCCACCGACTCGCCCTCGAGCACGACCTCGGCCCCATGCGCGCGGGTCGATGCGATCTTCACCAGCGGGGTTGTCACCGGCATGACGATCACCGCCGCCATGCCGAGGCGCTTCGCGTGATAGGCAACCGCCTGGGCGTGATTGCCCGCCGACATCGCAATGACCCCGCGGCCGCGCTCGTGGGGGCCAAGTGAAGCGAGCTTCACATAGGCGCCTCGGTCCTTGAACGAGTTCGTCACCTGCAGGTTCTCGTACTTGACGAAGACCTGTGCGCCGGTCAATTCGGCGAGCTTGGGGGCCGGCAACATGGGCGTGCGCAAGACCTGCCCGGCCAGCGTGCGGGCGGCGGCTTCGATGTCGTTGACCGTGATCATCCCGCCTCCACCGCGTTACGGTCCTGCCGGTTGCGACGCGGCGACCTCTTGCGTGCCGTGCGATTTTCGCCCATGTGCAGAGGACCGGGTCACCGCAGGAGCCCTGCCATGGTTGCCGAGCCAGACCGCATTGGCGCGCCCACCGAACCTCGACCTCATATCTACGACCCGATCGCCAACCCGGAGCTTTTCGACGGTGTGCTGGCATGCCGCGCCATTGCCTTCATCATCGACGTTATAATCATCGCGCTGCCGGTGGTAGGAGCCGCTCTCTTTATTTTTCTATTGGGGTTCCTCACATTCGGCCTCGGCTGGATCCTGTTCTGGCCCCTGCACGCACTCGCAGTGATCTGGGCGCTCCTCTACTATGGATTCACCCTCGGCGGACCGGCTTCGGCCACGCTCGGCATGCGCGTCATGGATATCGAGATGCGCACATGGTACGGCGCGCCGGCCTATTTCGTGCTCGGGGCGGTCCATGCCGTACTGTACTGGATCAGCGTGTCGGCCCTCACACCGCTGATTCTGCTGGTCGGATTGTTCAACAGCCGTCGCAGGCTGCTACACGACTTCGTGCTTGGAACCGTCGTCATCAATAATCCCAACCGGGCGGCCCGTCTCGCGAGGCGATAACCGCCCTCCCAAAAAGGGATTTGACGCCCCTGCCTCGACAGGCGATTCTCCTGCCGGGGGACGGCAACAGGCTCAAGACGTGACGCAGCATTCCCGAAACACCCCGCAATTCTACCTGACGGCGCCTTCCCCGTGCCCTTATCTGCCGGGCAAGGAAGAACGGAAGGTGTTCACGCATCTGGTCGGCGAGCGTGCCTCAGAACTCAACGAACTGCTGACCCATGGCGGATTTCGCCGCAGCCAGTCGATCGCCTACCGGCCCGCATGCGACACCTGCCGTGCCTGCGTGTCAGTGCGCGTTCTGGTCGACGAGTTCATCGCGAGCCGCAGCATGCGGCGCGTGCTCGAACATAATGCGGACCTGATCGGCGAGATGCGGACGGCGGCACCGACCTCCGAGCAATATTCCACGTTCCGCGCCTATCTTGACGCCCGCCACCGCGACGGCGGCATGGCGGACATGAGCGTGCTCGACTACGCAATGATGGTGGAAGACAGCCACGTCAGCACGCGAGTCGTCGAGTACCGCCGGCGCGGCCCGGACAGCGGCTTCAGCGGCCGCGGCGCGGGCGACCTCGTCGCGGTTGCCCTGACCGACCTGCTCAGCGACGGATTGTCGATGGTCTACTCATACTTCGAGCCGAGCGAGAGCGCGCGCTCCCCAGGCACGTTCATGATCCTGGACCACATCTCCCGGGCTCGCCGCATGGGCCTTCGCTACGTCTACCTCGGATATTGGGTCGAGGGCTCGCGCAAGATGGATTACAAGGGCCGCTTCCTGCCGCAGGAAAGGCTCATGCCCAACGGCTGGATGAAGATCGGCGCCTGATGCCGTGCGGCGTCATCCCGGGAGTTGATCCGCCAGCAGCTTCACGTTGAGCGCAATGATGATCAATGCGATCGCGCCCGCGAGGACCGTCAGCCAGCGCGGGGCGACCAGCGCGCCCATCTTGGCGCGATCCGCGGTCAACCAGACCAGCGGAACCACCGCGAAAGAGAGCTGTAAGCTCAAAATCACCTGGCTAAGAATGAGAAGCCGCGCCGTTCCTGTTTCGCCATACCAGACGGTCACTATTGCCGCCGGCACGATGGCAATCCCTCGCGTGATCAGGCGCCGCGCCCATCCCGGGAGGCGGATCTCCAGAAAGCCCTCCATGACGATCTGCCCGGCAAGGGTGGCGGTCACCGTCGAGTTCAGTCCGCAGCATAGCAGCGCGATGCCAAACAGAGTTGGTGCCAACGCGGAGCCCAGCAGCGGCGCCAGAAATGCGTGCGCCTGATCGAGCTCGGCCACGTCGGTCTGGCCGACCTTGTGGAACGTCGCTGCAGCCAGGATCAGGATTGAGGCGTTGATTGTGAGCGCAAACATCAGCGCAACGGTGGAGTCGATGGTGGCGAGCTTGACCGCCTCGCGCTTCTCCTCGACGCTCGTTCCGAACCGACGAGTCTGCACCACCCCGGAGTGCAGGTACAGATTGTGCGGCATCACGGTAGCGCCGAGGATGCCAAGCGCGAGGTACAGCATGTCGGGATTGGTGACGACTTGCATCGTCGGCGCAAAGCCGCGGATCACCGCGCCCCAGTCGGGATCAGCGAGCGCGATCTGGATCGCGAAGCACGCCGCGATGACGCCAAGCAGCGTAACGATGAAAGCCTCGACCCAGCGGAAACCCAGGTTCTGCAACCACAGGATCAAGAACACGTCGAGCGCAGTGAGAATCACGCCGATTTCGAGCGGAATGCCGAACAGGAGGTTGAGACCAATGGCAGTGCCGATGACCTCGGCAAGATCTGTGGCGCAAATGGCGATCTCTGCGAGGGCCCACAGTGGATACGCCACAGCGCGCGGGTAGGCGTCACGGCAGGCTTGGGCCAGATCGCGCCCGGCGCCGATCCCCAGCCTGGCGCACAAGGCCTGCAGGACGATCGCCATGATGTTGGACAGCAGCGCCACCGTGAGCAGCGCGTAGCCGAACCGGGAACCGCCGGCGAGCGAGGTTGCCCAGTTGCCTGGGTCCATGTAGCCGACGGCCACGAGGTAGCCAGGCCCGAGGAACGCCGTCACCCGGCGCCACACCGATCCCGTGGGCCGGGTCGGGATGCTTCCAAATACCTCCGAGAGCGAAACCCCGACGCGCTCCTTACGCCACCCGGCTTCGGCGGTCGTCGGCTGATCAGCGGACGGCTGGTGCAAATTCGGTCCCTCGGATGGGAAAGCTTAAATTGCAAATAAGTCGCAATTGTAACTAGGGCAATCCACTCTTGGAATCTTGCCGCCCGGATACGTTATCCGGGCGGCAATCCGCCTGAACAGTCGGCACATCTGTGTCGCGAATCTGATACCGACCCCGGCTATGTCCGAAGGAACATGCGCGGATTGACCTCCGCAAGGAGCTGGAACCACGCATGGCATGAAAGCGTTGCGTAGCCGCGTTCACCTGGAACCTACGGCAGAGACCCGAGCCCTCCCCATGTTCTCATTCGCCCGCCGATTGCTCATGCACTACGACATCTATCGTCGCTATCCGTTGCGACCGCTGCCGGCGTTCAAAAATGCCTGGCGCATCTCCCGCTAGCTGCCAGTATCCCGCCGAGAGATCGACGACCGACGGCAGCAGCCGCCGGTCGTTTTGCATGGGCACGCGAGGACTTGGGTTTACAAAGGCTCGATCTTGGCGAGCCTGGCATATTCGCCCCAGGCCTTGATGTCCCTGACAAGCAATTCCTTCAGAACCTTCGAATTGCCGACGAATGGATCATTGCCGAGCGGGGTCGCGAACTTGCGATGTTCTTCGCTCGCAGCGATCTCGTTGAACTCCTTCTCGAGGCGGTCGAGGATCGGCCTTGGTGTGCCCTTCGGGGTATGAACCGACCACCAAGCGATCAGGTCCGAATTCGTGATCCCGACCTCCGCCGCGCTCGGAACGTCGGGCAATGCCCTGAAGCGCTCCTTCGACGTGGTGGCCAGTGCCCGCACCTTGCCGGCTTTCAATTGACCCGACGCTGAGCCCGGGTCGATGTGAGCGAAAGCGATGTTGCCGCCCAGCAAATCATTGAACATGCCGCCGGCGTCCTTGTACTTCACCTCGACGGTCTGCAGGCCAAAGTTGGCCTTGAACAACTCGCTGCCGACCAAGCCCGTATTCGCAATCGAACCGTAGGATGCCTTGTCCCCCTTGGCCTTGAGATCCTTCACGAGCCCGGCGACGTCCTTGTAAGGTCCGTCCGTTGCGACGATCAGCAAGAACGGCAGCTTCGCCAAAGTCGTTACGTGTTCGAAATCATTGACGGGATCGAAGGCGAGCTTCTTGAATAGCGCGGGCGCGGCCGCGAGGAACGACGACCCAGGCGCGATGTAGATCGTGTACCCGTCGGGTTTCGAACGCGCGACATATTCCGTCGCGATGTTGCCGAAAGCACCCACCTTGTTCTCGGTGAGGACGGTCTTGCCGACGCGGTCCTGCAGTTGCTTCGCATAGAACCGCACGAAGATGTCAGCGCCGGTTCCAGGAGGAAAGCCACAGATCGCGTGAATATCCCGAGCGGGCCAAGTCTCCTGCGCGAATGCATCCCCCGAAAAGGACGGCAAAGCCGCCGAAGCGGCCGCGGCGGAACGCAGGAAATTGCGGCGTGAAAGCATTCGCAGAGTCTCCTTGGGCAAGTTTTTTGATTGATCAGCCGGAGCGTGGACCGCACCCTGGCAGCGCGAGACCGTTGATTTCTAGCAGCTTTTTTGCGGCGAGCAGGCGTTGCGCGCACGCAGCAGTCATGCGAAAAACGGACAGCCGGCGGGCAAAGTCCGCCGACTGTCTGTGCAGCACACTTGCACTGCTGTCAGACGGGCTCGATCTTGGCGAGCTTGACGTACTCCGACCAAGCCTTGATATCCGCCCTCAACAGCTCCTTGAGCGACTGAGCATTCCCCGGGAACGGGTCGCTGCCAAGATTGTTGAGGAACTTCACCGTCTCATCGGCCACCGCGATCTGATTGAACTCCTTCTCCAGCCGATCGAGAATTGGTTTCGGCGTGCCTTTGGGCATGTGCACCGACCACCAAGCGATCAGGTTGGAATTCGCGATTCCGGTCTCGCCCGCACTTGGAATATTCGGGAGCGCCTTGAAGCGCTCCTTCGATGAGGTCGCCAATGCCCGCAGCTTGCCTGTCTTGAGGTGGGCCATGGCGGTGACCGGATCGAGGTGCGCGAACGCGATGTTGCCGCCCCAAAGATCGTTCATCATCGCGGTTGCTTCTTTGTACTTCACCTCGACGGTGGTGAGGCCAAAGTTCGCCTTGAACAGCTCGCTGCTGACGAGGCCGGTGTTGGCCACCGATCCGTAGGACGCCTTGTCCCCCTTGTCCTTGAGGACCTTCACGAGATCGGCGACGTTCTTGTATGGACTGTCGCCGGCGACGATGAGGATGAACGGCAGCTTCGAGAGCGTCGTCACGTGCTCAAAATCGTTGACCGGATCGAACGGCAGCTTCTTGAAGAGGCTGGCGGCGGCGGCGAGAAACGACGAGCCGGGCGCAACGTACAGCGTGTAGCCGTCAGGCTTCGAGCGCGCGACGTACTCGGTTGCGATGTTGCCGAACGCTCCGGACTTGTTCTCGGTGATCACCGTGTTGCCAAGGCGGTCCTGTAGCGCCTTCCCATAGAAGCGGACAAAAATGTCGGCTCCGGTGCCGGGCGGAAATCCGCAGATCGAGTGGATGTCGCGAATTGGCCACTTGTCCTGCGCGAACGCGCTACGCGCAACCGCTGGCATCGCCAGTGAAGCTGCCGCCGAATACAATAGCTCTCGACGTGAAAGCATTCTCTCCTCCCGGTGCTGTTGGCGCCGACGTTCAACGTCGGTCGCCGTAAGGTTAGCAATTTTCCGGAAGGCGAACAAAGACCCGCGCCACGCGTCCTCGGTTATTCGGCGCGTGGCGCTATCTTATGTTTCTGCAGTCGGCCCTGACGTCGTCCGATTACCCGCCCTGCGCGAGACGGAGCGGCGGACGTTTGGACGCCAGTCCAGAGACGCTCTCATTGCCGCGTCAGGCTGGGATGCGGCACACCCCGGCGGTCACCCAAAACGATTGCTGCGCGGGAATCCCTTCGGCGGCAATCTCCCGGCAGCAGCACGCTCCCCACGCCAATCGGCAAGTTCTTTGAGCGAAAGCGCGAAGCTGCGCCCCGCCGTGTCGGTCCAGGTGAGGCCCTCGGATCCCTTGAACGTCTTGGCGTCCGACAGACCGCCGTCCTTGAACCGCTGCAGCCGCACGCCGCGCCCGCGCGCCATCTCCGGGACCTGCTCGATCGGAAAGATCAGCATCTTGCGGTTGTCGCCGATGGTGGCCACCATGTCGCCCTCAACCAACGCGAGCACGCATGCCCTGTCCGGCGCCTTGAGATTGAGCACCTGCTTGCCCTTGCGCGTGTTGGCCGCGGTTTCATCCTCGGCCACGATGAAACCGTTGCCACCATGGCTTGCCACCAGCAGCTTGCGCCCTCCGACGAACGGACGAACGTCAACCAGGTCGGCGTCCTGCTCCAGATCGATGAACAGGCGAACTGGCTCGCCATGACCGCGGCCGCCGGGCAACTTGGACGCGTCGAGCGTGTAGAAGCGTCCGTTGCTTGCGAACACCATGATCTTCGAGGTCGTCTCGGCGGGAAAGGCGAACCGCAGGCCGTCGTCTGACTTGAACGCGACGCCCGAGAGATCGCTGACGTGGCCGCGCAATGCACGTACCCAGCCCTTTTGCGACACCACCACCGTGATCGGCTCGCGCACGGCCATCGCTTCTTCAATCGCAGCCTCGTCGTGCTCCGGTGCCTGTGCGAATGTTGTGCGCCGCTTGCCGAGTGGCGTTTTGGGGCCGAACTTGTCGCGGACCTCCTTGATCTCGCCTGCGATCTTCTTCCACTGATCCTTCTCGGAACGCAGCAGGTCCTGCAATGATTTGCGCTCGGCGCGCAGATCCTTGTCCTCCCTGCGAATCTCCATCTCCTCGAGCTTCCGCAGGTTACGCAGGCGCATGTTGAGGATCGCGTCTGCCTGCACCTCCGTGAGCTTGAAAGCCTTGATCAACGCCGGCTTGGGCTCGTCCTCGTTGCGGATGATCTTGATCACGCGGTCGAGGTTCAGATAGGCGATCAGAAAGCCGCCCAGCACTTCGAGGCGATGCTCGATCTCCTGCAGGCGATGGCGGGTGCGCCGCAGCAGCACGTCGCGGCGGTGGTCCAGCCATTCGCGCAGGGCCTCGGCAAGGCCCACGACTTTTGGGATGCGCCCCTTCACCAGCACGTTCATGTTGAGCGGAATGCGAGCTTCCAGCTCGGTGAGCTTGAAGAGTGATTCCATCAACAGTTCGGCATCGACCGTGCGTGCGCGGGGCTCGATGACGAGACGCACATCCTCGGCGGATTCGTCGCGAATGTCGGCGACAAGAGGAAGCTTCTTGTCGTTCAGGAGTTCCGCGAGTCGTTCGACCAGTCGCGATTTCTGCACCAGCCAGGGAACTTGCGTGACTACGATCTGGTAGGTGCCGCGGCCAGTCTCTTCCTTTTCCCAGCGGGCGCGCACGCGGAACGAACCGCGGCCGGTGGCGTAGGCCTCGGCGATCGCTTCGCGCGGGTCCACAACCACGCCTCCGGTGGGGAAGTCGGGACCCGGCACATACTTGAGCAAAGTCTTGCTGCGGGCATTTGGATTGTCGATCAAGAACAGCGCCGCATCGCACAACTCCGCCGCGTTGTGCGGCGGGATCGCCGTGGCCATGCCGACGGCGATGCCCTGAGATCCATTGGCGAGCAGATTCGGGAATGCGCCCGGCAGCACGACCGGTTCGCTTTCGCTGCCGTCGTAAGTAGGACGGAAGTCGACGGCATCCTCGTCAATGCCGTCGATCAACAATCGCGCAACCTCCGTGAGGCGCGATTCAGTGTAGCGCATCGCCGCCGGGTTATCGCCGTCGATATTGCCGAAGTTGCCTTGCCCGTCGATCAGCGGATACCGCTGCGCGAAATCCTGCGCCAGCCGCACCAGCGCATCATAGACCGCCTGGTCACCGTGCGGATGGAACTTTCCGATGACGTCGCCGACTACGCGCGCGCTCTTCTTGAACGCAGCGCCGGGATCCAGCCGAAGCTGCCGCATCGCGTAGAGCAATCGCCGGTGCACCGGCTTGAGTCCATCGCGCGCATCCGGCAGCGCGCGATTCATGATCGTCGAAAGTGCGTATGCGAGATATCGCTCCTCGAGCGCTTCGCGCAACGCGATTTCCTGGAACTCACCCGGAGGTGGGGGAATCAGTTGCTTGCCCATGGCCCGTTCGATACCGCGAGGCGCCGCCGCGAACAACCTGGGTGCGCTGTCGCGCCGATATCAAACGGCACGCATGACCGCCCTGCGCATGAACGCGAGATGAACGTCGCGGCCATCATAACTCCGCATTCGGTCCCGCATCATCATGCCGCCGGCCACGTCGCGCGGCACAGCATGAAACCCCGGCGCGGGCGGTAAGCGGCGCGTGAGTTTGCTTAGTCGGAAGCGGGGCGCGAATTCAATGGAGAATGCAATGAAAATGTTAATGTGCGCGGCGGTCGTTGCCATGGCGATCGGCACGATCGGAGTTTCGAACGCATCGGCCGCGCCCGCTAGCGGTGCCCCGATCGCGGGCGCCGCCGGCACGCTTGATGGGATCCAGCAGGCTTGGTACGACCGCTACGGCCACTGGCATCGGAACCGGCGGCACTACGTGCGCCCGCCTGTGTGCCGCACCGTCCGCGTGTGCGACCACTGGGGCCACTGCCGCTGGACCCGGCGCTGCTACTGACGATTCGAAGGGCCGGCGACGCCGGCCCTTTCTCTTCTGCGCGCCGGCTTAGGCGGCCGGTTTGCGCAACACCGCGGCTATGAAATGCGCGCGCGCCTCCGAGAGGTCCAGCCTTCGCGGCTCAAGCGCGTGTCGCGTCAGAAAGAAAGCCGTCAACGCGAACGCATCAGCGATTTCCGCAGGTGCGGGGAATTCAACCACGTCTTCGCGCAGAAATGCCGGAAGCAGCAGCAGCTTGTCGTGCCACGCCTCTCCTGCCTGCCGCGACACCGCGCGGCCAGACTTGGGCGAGACATAGACGAGGTCCTCTGTTGTCCCGGTCGCAGCGCACGACGTCAGGTCGAGTCCGAAGCCGAGTTCGGAGAGCATATGCAATTCGAACCGCACGAGCCGTGCGGCGGCCTCGATCGGGTCGTCAAGATGATCCAGAATCGTGTCGACGGTCTCGAAAATGGCTTCGTGCGGATCGCGTTCGGGCAACAGGCGCACGAGGGCGGCGACATGAGTAACCGCGTACATCGCGTGCGCAATGCCGAGCAAAGCGCCCGCCCGCAGGTTGAGGGCTTCGACCGAGAAGGTGCCGAGATGCTCGTCGAGGCGCGCGCGCCAGACCACGCGCAGCACGTTTCCCGGCTGCAGCACAGGCCTCAGCCGGGAGCCCGCGCCGCCGCGCACCATGCCCAAGTGGCGGCCGTGGGCACGCGTGATCAGTTCGACGATGGCATTGCCCTCGCCGTGCCTGCGCGTGCCCAGCACGATCCCATCGTCCATCCACTCCATGTCGATCCTCGACCGAGGTGTTGTCTCGGCCCGGCTACTCCCTCGGAAACTCCAGCCCCATCTCGCGGTACCGTTCTGGGTCGTCGGCCCATCCCTCCCGCACCTTTACGAACAGGAACAGATGCACGGGGCGTTCGAACAGAGTCGTCAATTCCCGCCGTGCATCGGCGCCGATTGCCTTGATCTGGCGGCCCCCTTGCCCCAGCACGATCTTGCGCTGGCTCTCGCGCGCCACGTAGATCGTCTGCTCGATGCGCACCGAGCCGTCTCGCAATTCCTTCCACACCTCGGTTTCTACCGTAAGCTGATAGGGCAGTTCCTGGTGCAGCCGCAGGAACAGTTTCTCGCGCGTGATCTCCGCCGCAAGGCTACGTGAGGGCGCGTCGGCGATCTGGTCCTCCGGATACAGCCATGGGCCGGGCGGAACCGTCTGCGCAAGGTGACGCCGCAGGTCGGCGACGCCGCTACCCGAGAGAGCCGACACCATGAACGTAGCGTCGAATGCCAGCGTTTCGTTGGCGCGCGCGGCCAGCGCGAGCAGCGCCGGCTTCTCGACGATATCGACCTTGTTAAGCACCAGCAGCTTGGGCTGCCGCACGTCCGCCAACTTGGCAAGGAGCGCAGCTGTCTCGTCATCGAAACCGTGCTTGGCGTCAACGATGGCACAAACGAGGTCGGCGTCGTGCGCGCCCCCCCAGGCCGTCGTCACCATTGCCCGATCCAGCCGGCGGCGCGGAGCGAAGATACCGGGAGTGTCGACAAGGATGATCTGGGAGTGGCCTTCCATCACGATGCCGCGCACCAGCGTACGGGTGGTCTGCACTTTGGGGGTCACGATGGTGACTTTGGCGCCGACCAGCGCATTGACCAGCGTCGACTTGCCCACGTTGGGTGCGCCGATCAGGGCGACAAACCCGCAGCGCGTCGCTTCCTCTACACTCGCTGCGCTCGGACCTTCGGTCATGCGCGATCAACCCGTCCCTTCGGCGAACTCGACGCCTTCGCGCCGCAGCATCTCGGCCGCAGCCGCCTGCTCGGCAGCACGCTTTGAGCGCCCGGTTCCCTCGGCCGGATCCCGGTCTGGCAATTCCACCGTCACCCGAAATTCCGGGCTGTGGTGCGGGCCCTTTCGTTCCACTTCCTTGTACGATGGAGTTGGCAATCCGCGGCCTTGCGCCCACTCCTGCAGCGCCGTCTTGGCATCACGGGGAGGACGCGACGTCGCCAGCATGCGCTGGCCCCAGAACTGTTCGACCAGCTTGGCCGCCTCGGGATAGCCACCATCCAGGAACACCGCGCCGATCAATGCCTCGCAAACATCGGCCAGGATCGCAACGCGGCGGCGCCCGCCGGCGTTGGATTCCGAACTTCCGAGCTTGATCGCGGAGCCGATCTCCAGCTCGCGCGCGACTTCTGCGCAAGTTTCCTTGCGCACCAGTTCTGCCAGCCGTTTCGAAAGCTCGCCTTCGTCTGCCTTGGGATAGGCGCGCAGCAGCATGTCGGATATGACCAGGCCGAGAACCCGGTCCCCGAGAAACTCCAGGCGCTGATAGCTGCCGTTGCGGCTTCTACCCGAGAGCGCCGAAATGTGGGTCAGCGCCCGATCGAGCAGCGATTCGTCTGTGAAGCGGTAGCCGATCCGGTCGAGCAGCGCTGTTCTGTCTGCCGTCTTGCGACTCATCGTACGATTGTGAGCAGTCTGCTCCAACGCACCGTCCATGGCCACAGCCAGAACTTCCAGGCGGCCTCACCATGGCCAACCGAGAAGAAAATGATCTGGGCCTTGCCGACGAGATTCTCAAAGGGCACGTAGCCCACGCCGCCGTTGCGGTCCTGCGGCACGCGGCTGTCCGTCGAATTGTCCCGGTTGTCGCCCATCATGAAGTAATGTCCGGCCGGCACCGTATACACGGGCGTATTGTCGAGCATGCCGTTCGGATAGAGGTCGAGCGTCTCGTAAGAGACCCCGTTGGGCAGCGTCTCGCGCCAGCGCCGGATCCCGTCCGGATGATCCTCGTCCACGTAACGCGAAGCCTCCTCCCGTTTGACGGGCTGGCCGTTGATGTGGAGCAGACCGCCAACCATCTGGATCCGGTCGCCCGGCAGGCCGATCACGCGCTTGATGTAGTCGGTGGAGTCGTCGCGCGGGAGACGGAAGACGACGACATCGCCACGTTCCGGCGTAAGCCCGTCCGGCAAGCGGCCGGAGAACAGCGGGACCGTGATCGGCAGCGAATAGCGGCTGTAGCCGTAGCTGTACTTGGAGACAAACAGATAATCCCCGATCAGCAGCGTCGCTTCCATCGAGCCGGACGGGATATTGAACGGCTGGAACAGGAACGTACGGATGACCAGGGCGATGATCAGCGCATGGATAACGACGCGGATCGTCTCGACAAATCCGCCTTCTTTCTTTCGCTTCTGCTCGCTCGACACGCTCATCTTGCCCCGCTCTCGCAGCCACGGACCGCGTCCATGCCAAGCGCATGACGGTGGATCGTACACACCGCTTTGCTCCCTGATCCCAGATTTTTCATGCAATTAACGGCGGTTTTGGATCCGGCCTTGAAGCCGACCTTGGCGACGCAGCGGGCACTTGTAGCGGCTCGGACCCTAACGCGCAACGAATGGTGGCGGTTTCATGGCTCGCGGGGGACCGCAGAAATGATCACGAGCGCTTGCGCCATCGGGTATTCGTCCGTGATCGTCACATCGATCCGGGCATCGTAACCGGCGGGCGTCAAGGCTTCCAGCCGGCGCAATGCTCCGCCGGTGAGCTGCATCGTCGGGCGCCCGCCCGGCAGATTCACCACACCCATGTCGCGCCACCACACGCCGTGACGGATGCCGGTGCCAAGCGCCTTCGAGCATGCCTCCTTGGCAGCGAAGCGCTTGGCGTAGGTGTCGGTCGACTTCGCGCGCCGCTCGGCCTTGGCTCGCTCGATGTCCGTGAATATCCGTGACAGAAACCGTTCGCCGTGCCGCTCGATGACTTTTTCGACCCGGCGGATATCGATCAGGTCGGACCCGATGCCGATGATCATCGCACCGCCCTCGCCCGGCCCCGGTCCATTGCGGCGCGCATGGCGCGTACGACCGCATCGAGGCCCACGAATACGGCCTCCCCGATCATGGAATGGCCGATATTGAGCTCGACGACTTCGGGCAAGGCAGCGATGGCCTCCGCGGTGGAGTAGTCCAGCCCGTGCCCCGCATGCACCTCCAGCCCAAGCCGGGCCGCACGCCTGGCGCCTTCCGCGATCCTTCCGAACTCCTCGGCGGCCAACGGATTCTTGCCAGCCGCCAGCGCATCACACCAAGTCCCGGTGTGGATCTCAATGACCGGTGCTCCCAGTTCGGCCGCTATATCGATCTGGGCGGGATCAGGCGCGATGAACAACGACACCCGGATGCCGGCGGCTTTCAGCTTTGAGACGACGTCCGCCACCTGGATACGTTGCGAGACGACGTCAAGGCCGCCCTCGGTTGTACGTTCCTCGCGTCGTTCCGGAACGAGGCAGGCAGCGTGCGGCTTGGTTCTAAGGGCGATGGCGGTCATCTCGGCTGTCGCCGCCATCTCGAGATTGAGCGGCTTGCCGATTCGCGCTTTCATCCTTTCGATGTCGTCATCGCGG
This sequence comes from Xanthobacteraceae bacterium, assembly GCA_035556735.1. Classification (GTDB taxonomy): domain Bacteria; phylum Pseudomonadota; class Alphaproteobacteria; order Rhizobiales; family Xanthobacteraceae; genus CANJBX01. The sequence continues at coordinate 134,390 of DATMFF010000006.1, forward strand.
ATATGCCGTCTGTCCTCGCGCAGATGGGCGGTGATGCCGTCGGCCCCGGCGGCGATTGCCTGCTCGGCGGCCCGTACAGGGTCCGGATGCCGGCCGCCGCGGGCATTCCGCAACGTCGCCACGTGGTCGATGTTGACCCCAAGTCGTAGATGGGAAACCGTGGCCACGGGCGTCTATCCCATGACGCGCTCGACAGCCGCCACGACGGTCTTGGCGCGCAACTGCGCAATGATCGACGTGAGGTGCTTCAAGTCATAGACTTCGAGATCGATGGTGAGCAACGTGAAGTCGGGCGCTTTGCGCTCCATGCGCATGTTGTCGATGTTGCCGTCATGCTCGGCGATGACCTGCGCGATCTGGGCCAGCGAGCCGGGCTCATTGACCGACTGCACCGACAGCCGCGCCGGAAACCGCCGTGCGTGATCGCCGATGTCCCAGCGCACGTCGAGCCAGCGCTCGGGCGTGTCCTCGAAGGCGGCCAGCGCGGGCGATTGGATCGGATAGATCGTGATCGCCTCGCCTGGCGTCATGATGCCGACAATGCGGTCCCCCGGCACCGCGCCGCCTGGGGCGAACCGCACCGGGAGGTCGCTGTTGATGCCTCGGATCGGAATTGAGGCCCCATCCGTCCCGTCGTCGGGAACGCGGAACACGACGCTCTTGGCCTTACGCAGTCCGAACCAGCCGCTGTCGGTCTTCGGCGGCGGTGCCGCCGGCACGCGCTCGTCCTTGTAGTCGGGGTACATGGCCCGCACGACGTCGGAGGCCTTCATCTCCTGCCGTCCCACCGCCGCAAACACTTCCTCGATCGACGACCGCGCGAGCCGCGGCAAGGCGCCGGTCAGCCGATCGTCGGAATAATCGCGCTTGGCGCGCTGGCACAACCGCTCCACCAATCGACGGCCGAGACCGGCGTACTGGGTGCGCACCGCAACCCGGGTCGCGCGACGGATCGCGGCCCGCGCCTTGCCCGTCACGACGATCGACTCCCACGCTGCCGGCGGCGCGAGCTGGGCCTTGGAGATCAACACCTCGACTTCATCGCCGTTCTGCAGTTCCGACGTCAGCGGCGCGATCTTGCCGTTGATCTTGCAGCCCACGGCCTCATTGCCGATGTCGGTGTGGACTGCGTAGGCGAAATCGATGGGCGTCGCCTTGCGTGGCAGAGCGATCAGTTTGCCTTTGGGGGTGAAGCAGAACACCTGGTCGTGGAACAGCTCGAGCTTGGTGTGCTCGAGGAACTCCTCGGGATTCGATCCTTCTGCCAGCAGTTCGATCGTGCGCCGCAGCCACGCGTAAGCATTGGATTCGCGAGACAGCATTTCCGTGGGCGAGTTTGCGGGGTCTTTGTAAAGCGCATGGGCCGCGATGCCGTATTCGGCGATCTCGTCCATCTCCTCAGTGCGGAACTGCAGCTCAACGCGCTGCTTGCCGGGGCCGATTACAGTGGTGTGGATCGAGCGATAGTCGTTTTGCTTGGGCGTGGAGATGTAGTCCTTGAACCGGCCGGGCACGACCGGCCAGGTGGTGTGGACGATCCCAAGCGCCTCGTAACACTGCGCGACCGTCTTCACGATCACGCGGAATCCAAAGATGTCCGAGAGCTGCTCGAAACCGACGGCTTTACGCTCCATCTTGCGCCAGATCGAATAGGGTTGCTTGCGGCGCCCCTTCACCTTGGCGGTGATGCCGCGCTCGGCGAGCTTTTTGGCGAGTTGCCGTTCGATTTCCGCGATGAGGTCGCTGTTGCGCTCCGCGGTCTCCTCGAAGCGGCGCGTGATCACGCGATAGGCGTCGGGATGCAACTCCTGGAATGCGAGATTCTCCAACTCCTCGCGCATCTCATACATGCCCATGCGGGCCGCGAGCGGAGCATAGATGTCGAGGGTCTCTTCCGCCGCGCGCCGACGTGCCTCCGGCGGCATGTGCGACAGTGTGCGCATGTTGTGCAGCCGGTCGGCCAGCTTGACCAGCAGCACCCGAACGTCGTCTGCGATCGCAAGCAGCAGCTTGCGCAGGTTCTCGGCCTGCTTGGCCTCGCGCGTGACGAGATCGAGCTTCTTGAGCTTGGTCAGGCCTTCGACCAGCGTGCCGATGTCCTTCCCGAAGATCTGGTCGATTTCGGCGCGGGTCGCCTCCGTGTCCTCGATGGTGTCGTGCAACAGGGCAGCGGCGATCGTTGCGTCATCGAGCTTGAGGTCGGTCAGGATGGCCGCGACTTCGAGAGGGTGGGAAAAGTATGGATCTCCCGAGGCGCGCTTCTGCTCGCCGTGCGCCATCATTGCATAGACGTAGGCGCGGTTGAGCAGGTCCTCGTTGGCGTTCGGGTTGTATTTACGCACCCGCTCGACCAACTCGTACTGTCGCATCATGGGCGCCGGCGCCTTGATTGACGGCGCTGCGATAGCCTGCCCGACGATTGCAGGAGGGCGCGCCAACGGCGCACGCGAGCGCGCCTGGTTTTGCATCCGCGGCAGATCGGTGGTCGAGCGCGCCATCCCTGCTTATCTGGTCCTGTGTTCCCTGGCCCGTTCCGGTCAGGATGTCCACCGTATCACGCGGCTGTTCGCGCGCCATACCATCTATGTTGGCCGCGCAAGGTTCACAAAACGAAAACGGCCCGGAGTACCGGGCCGTTCAAATTTCGCAGGCGCGACAGGCTATTCCTCGTCCTCGACTTCGGGCGGCTCCGGCCGCTCCTCCGGTGGCGCCAGCCCCTCGAGGCCGCGCAGCAGTTCCTCTTCGGTCATGCGGTCCATGACGACCTCGGTGTCATCCGGCTCGACCTTCTCGCCGTTGGCCCCGATCAACGGCATGGCCTCGGGCTCGGGCTCGTCCACTTCCACGTACTTCTGCAGGGAGTGAACAAGGTCTTCCTTGAGGTCGCCCGGCGAGATCGTCTCGTCGGCAATCTCACGCAATGCCACCACCGGGTTCTTGTCGTTGTCCCGATCAACGGTGATCTGCGAACCGGACGAGATCATCCGCGCGCGATGCGCGGCCAGCAGGACCAGCTCGAACCGGTTGTCGACCTTGTCAATGCAATCTTCGACAGTGACTCGGGCCATCGGCGCGGCGCTCCTTCAAAAAAGGTTGGTTGAATGATTGCGCGGTTAGATAGTCGCTGCACGCGGAAAGTGCAAGGTAAATCAAGCCAAAACCCAGATTAGGCCCGGCATTATTAACTTGGCGTGACAAGCCCGCTCTGTTAGCAGAGCGCTGGGCTCCGCGACCACTTGCCTTTCGCCGGCGGCCGCGGCGACAGCCGCAGCAATTGTTGTGCTGCATGTCCCCAAATCCTCGCCGCGCCCGCATGTTGCCATTGCAACGCCGCATTGTCCGCCACTGACTTATGCAACCCGCTCACGAAACGATTGGTCCGATTCCGTCTGGTTTGCGTACCGAACCGACCCAATAACGACCCAAGAACACAGGCCTCACATGACAGTATCCGGCGAAAAGATTGCCCTCTTCATCGATGGCGCCAACCTCTACGCCACTGCGAAGTCACTCGGCTTCGACATCGATTACAAGCGCCTGCTGCGCGAGTTCCAATCGCGGGGCTACCTGCTGCGCGCGTTCTATTATACCGCCGTGATCGAAGATCAGGAGTATTCCTCCATCAGACCCCTGATCGATTGGCTGGATTACAACGGCTATACCGTCGTCACGAAGGCGACCAAGGAGTTCGTGGACCAGACCGGCCGGCGCAAGGTCAAGGGCAACATGGATATCGAACTCGCCGTCGACGCCATGGAACTCGCGGGCACGATCGATCACATGGTGCTGTTCTCGGGCGACGGCGATTTCCGATCCCTCGTCCAGGCCATACAGCGACGCGGCTGCCGCGTGACCGTTGTCTCGACCATTTCGACGCAGCCTCCCATGGTCGCCGACGAACTGCGCCGCCAGGCCGACGTGTTCCTCGACCTCGCGGATTTGCAGGCAAAGGTCGGCCGTGATCCGACCGAGCGCGCACCACGCGAAGGCCGCGAGACGCGCGAATCCCGTCACACTCCGCAATTCCTGCAACGCCACGCAAGTCCCAGCCGCGCTCCCGTCGGCGCGGACGAGGACTTCGACGACGAATAACGAGGCCGAGCCATGCTTGCGGCAGAGCCGCCGCGCGACTGCCCCCGCTGTCCCCGCCTCGTCGCTTTCCGGCAAGCCCTGCGCGAGCGTGAGCCTGGCTGGTTCAACGCGCCGGTGCCGTCGTTCGGACCGCGCGATGCGCGCCTGCTGATCGTCGGGCTGGCTCCCGGCATGCAGGGCGCGAACCGCACGGGACGTCCGTTCACCGGCGATTATGCCGGCGATCTCCTCTACGATACGCTGATCGCATTCGGCTTCGCCCGCGGCCAGTATCGTGCGCGGCCTGACGACGGCTTGACACTGATCGACGCTCGCATCAGCAACGCGGTGCGCTGCGTCCCGCCGGAGAACAAGCCGACCACCGCCGAGATTGCGACGTGCCGCCCGTTCCTGGAATCGACGATCGCAGAGATGCCAAATCTCACGGCAGTGGTTGCGCTCGGCCGCATCGCCCATGACAGCGTGGTGCGCGCCTGCGGGGTGAAGCTAGCCGCTGCGCCATTCGGCCATGGTGTGGAGCACGCACTCAAGCTGCGGCTGTTCGACAGCTATCACTGCTCCCGCTACAACACGAACACAGGCGTTCTCACTCCCGACATGTTCCGGGCCGTGTTCAAGACGGTGCGCGGCTATCTCGACACGCTGGCCGAGCCGGCCCGTTCAGCGTGACGCGGTCGAGTACGAAATAAATTCGAGCAGCGATCCATCGGGATCGCGAAAGTACACGCTCGTACCCGCTCCCTTTGCCCCGCTGCGCGTCACGGGGCCGAGCTCCACGGCCACCCCGCGCTGCTGGAGGTGCGCGATGGCGCCGTCGATCGGGCCGCTCCACTCGAAACAGAGGTCGCTGTTGCCCGGCTGCACCGGCAGCCGGGCAACCGGCGCCACGTCCAGTCCCGGACCATGCAGATTGAGCTGGCTGTCACCGAACCGATACGCCACCCGCCCCTCGTAACGGACGATCTCGGCCCCCATCACATCGCGATAGAATGCATTCGATCGTTCCCAGTCCGACACGTGGATGACGCAATGATCGAGGCTGACCTGTGGCATCGTTGCTCGCTCCTGCTTGATGCGCCTCACGGCAACGTGAGCACCCCTCGTGCAGGCAAGTGCCTGCCGCGATGCGCAAGCCAGATATATGTTGCCCCATGAACCAAGATCGATTCCAGGGAGCAAACACCATGTCCCGCAAGCCGTTTGTCATATCGGGCATTGCAGCGGTCATCCTTGCGGCAGCAGCGCTCCCCGCAGCTGCGCAGACGGCCACCGCCCCGTTGAAGGATGCCAACGGCAAGGACGTCGGCACGGTCACGTTGACCCAGGCTCCGGACGGTGTGCTGCTCAAACTATCGGCCACCGGCCTCCCCGCTGGCGAGCATGCGTTCCACGTTCACGCGGTTGGCAAGTGCGAGCCTCCGTTCACCTCTGCGGGCGGGCACTTCAACCCAGGCAGCAGGAAGCACGGTCTCCTCGCCGCCGAAGGCCACCACGCGGGCGACATGCCCAACCTTTTCGTGCCGGCAAGCGGCAGCCTGACCGTCGAGGTCATGAATGATGCAATCACACTCGAGAAAGGCAAGCCGAACTCGGTGTTCGACGCTGATGGATCGGCCGTCATCATCCATGCCGGCAAAGACGACTACAAAACCGACCCCACGGGGGACGCCGGCGGCCGCATCGCCTGCGGCGTGATCCAGTAAGCCCCCTGTCCTTCTGGCTCGGACCAGGACTCGCGGTTACCCCTTCAGCCGCAGCAGGCGCCCGCGCTCGCGGTCCCAGCTGCGTTTGCGGTCGGTGTCGCGCTTGTCGTGGAGCTTCTTGCCGCGCGCAACGGCCAGTTCCAGCTTAGCCCGCCCCCGCTGGTTGAAGTAGAGCTTGAGCGGCACGATGGTCATGCCCTCTCGCTCGACCGCGCCGGCCAGCTTGTTGATCTGGCGCTTGTGCAACAGGAGCTTGCGGGGCCGTTTGGGCGGATGATTGTCACGCCCCGCTTGCAGGTATTCTGGAATGTTGGCGTTGACCAGCCACAGTTCTCCGCCGCGTGCGTCGGCGTACGATTCTCCGATGCTCGCCTTGCCCTGGCGCAACGATTTCACCTCGGTGCCGGTGAGCGCGATCCCGGCCTCGAAGGTCTCACCGATTTCGTAGTTGAAGCGCGCCTTACGGTTGTCGGCGACGATCTTGATCCCCGGGTTCTTCTCCGCCATGAAACGCCGCTGATCCGATTGTTAAGCGATTTCTGAACTTTACAGCAATTCTAAGCTAGATCGATTGCACCCGGGGCCGGCCCGGGTCCACATAGACATCGGCATGGACCGGAGGGCCGGGCGCGGACCAGCGCGGTGGCGTGCCGCGTACCATGTAATCATTGTGCGGGAAAGGTCATGGCCAAATCGTTCTGGATCACGCTCGCAGTCGCAGCCGTGCTGGGCGCCGGTCCTCCAGCCGCTCGTGCGCAGCAGCCGCTCGAACTGTCCGTGTCGGTGCAGAACAACAAGTTCAGCCCGGCAGAGCTCGAGGCCCCCGCCAACACCCCGATCCGCCTGAAGGTCAAGAACCTCGATCCCAAGCCAATGGAATTCGAGAGCAAGTCACTGCGGGTCGAGAAGATCATCACCGGCAACGGCGAGGCCACGTTCAACATCCGGGCCCAGAAGCCCGGCCGATATGAATTCTTCGACGAATTCCACGAAGACACGACCCGCGGCACTCTCGTCGTGAAGTAGAGGCTTACGTGCTGGCTGCGCTCATCATCGTTTTCCGCGAAGTCTTCGAGGCCGGTCTGATCATCGGGATCGTGATGGCCGCCACCGCCGGGATTCCGCGGCGTGGCGCCTGGATTGGAGCTGGTGTCGGTTTCGGCGTGGTCGGCTCGTGCATCGTGGCGATGTTCGCTGGTGCACTGTCGCAGGCGTTCGCCGGCGCGGGGCAAGAACTGTTCAACGCATCGGTTCTCCTGGTGGCCGTGGCGATGCTGACCTGGCACAACGTGTGGATGGCCCGGCATGGGCAGGAGCTTGCCATGCAGTTCAAGGCCGCGGGCGATGCGGTCCGCGCCGGGGCGAAGTCTTTGGCCGCACTGGCGGTCGTAGTCTGCCTTGCCGTGCTGCGCGAAGGCTTCGAGGTCGTGATGTTCCTCTATGGCGTCCTGGCCACGGAGGGCGCCACCGGACTATCGGTTCTGGCCGGCGGTCTGGCCGGACTCGCGCTCGGAGCCGTGGTGTGCTTTGGCACCTACCGCGGCCTGCTGCGAATTCCGGATCGCTATCTGTTCGGCGTCACCGGCGTGCTGATCGCATTTCTCGCCGCCGGCATGGCGGCCCAGGCCATCGTCTTCCTCGAGCAGGCGAACCTCGTCACTACGCTGGACGCCACGGTTTGGGACACGTCCTGGCTGCTGTCGGACGGCAGCGCAGTCGGCCGCATCCTGCACACGCTCGTAGGCTACACCGAGCGGCCGACCGGCATGCAGCTTGTCGTCTACCTCACCGTGCTGGCCGTCATGTTCGCGCTCATGAAGGCATTGGCGCCTCCGACACGGCGGCCGCACGCGAACGCTCCCGCCGAGTAGCCAGGCCCTCGGTCCGCGCGACCGGCGCTCGGCAGCCCCCGCATGTCTTGTCGGGCTACTTATTCAGTGCGCTCAACGATTTATCAGCGAGATTTCAACAGATCACGGATCTCCTCAAGGAGTTGCTCCTGCTTGGTCAACGGCGGCGGCTTGGCCTCTTCCTTGCGCACGACTTTGTTAACCAGCCTAATGACCACGAACAACACGGCGGCCACGATCACGAAGTTGATCGTCAGCGTGATGAAACGTCCCCAGGCCAGTACGGCTCCCTGCTTGCGCGCCTCTTCAAGCGAGCTCGCGGTCACGTTCTTGGCTAGCGGAAGAAAATAGTTGGAGAAATCGAGACCGCCGGTGATTGCCCCAATGATCGGCATCATCACGTCGCCGACCAAGGAGTTGACGATCGCACCAAAGGCCGCGCCGATGATCACGCCGATCGCGAGATCGATGACGTTGCCGCGCATCACGAATTTCTTGAATTCATCGAGCATGACCGTCCTCCCCTTCGAGAAAAGCGCGCACGCGCGGACGGGCCGGCCACGCCAGCCGCCCAAACAGAATCAGTTGAATGCAACGCTAGTTGATGAGGCCAGCGTGGACCATTGCCTCGCGCACGATCGCTTTCGACTTATCCGATAGCGGAACCATCGGTAGGCGGACGGTGTCGGCGCACTTGCCCAGCAGCGCGGCTGCGTATTTGGCCGGCGACGGGTTGGTTTCCACGAACAAATTGATGTGCAAAGGCAGGAGCTTGTCTTGCAGCTTTAAAGCGGTGGCATAATCGCCGCGCAGGCATGCGTTCTGAAATTCGGAGCACAGTCTCGGCGCCACATTGGAGGTCACTGAGATGCAGCCATGCCCGCCATGCGCCATGAAGCCGAGCGCAGTCACGTCCTCGCCGGACAGTTGATTGAAGTCCGTCCCCAGCGCTGCCCGCTGCTGCGATACACGCGCCATGTTGGCCGTGGCGTCCTTCACGCCGGCGATGTTCTTGAGTTCGAACAGCCGCTTCATGGTCTCGACCGACATGTCGATCACGGACCGCACCGGGATGTTGTAGATGATGATCGGAATCCCGATCGCATCGTTGATCGCCTTGAAGTGCTGATACAGCCCTTCCTGCGTCGGCTTGTTGTAATAAGGGGTCACAACCAACACGGCGTCGGCGCCGGCCTTCTCGGCGTGACGGGCAAGCTCGATGGCCTCTTTCGTGGAGTTGGAACCGGCTCCCGCGATGACGGGGACGCGGCCCTTCGCTTGTTCGATGCACCATTCGACGACGAGGTGATGCTCCTCGTGCGAGAGCGTCGGGCTCTCGCCCGTGGTCCCAACCGGTACCAGGCCATGGGTACCCTCGGCGATCTGCCATTCGACAAGATCGCGGAAGGCTTTTTCGTCCAGCGAGCCGTTCTTGAACGGGGTGATCAAGGCCGTGAAGGACCCCCGAAAGCTCGTCTTGGCAGCCATCATGCGCTCCTCAGCGTCGCTGGCACGTGTGCCGTGCCGTTTGCTACTGATATCCCTTAAGAACCTGTGAAGAAAGAGCCGCGATGGTCAGCGATCAACGCAGGGAGCGCCTTCTTGATCTGGCGGCGACGGCCGGAATCCGGTCCAGCGATCCCGTAGACGATTGGCCATCGCCCACTCACCCGCTGGCGAGCCAGGGCCTGTGGCGGATTGCCGCCCGCGCCCTATCGGATTAGGGTTTCGACCGCCCTGTCAACCGACTAGGAGTAGGACGGGATCCAAATCTCCGATTCGAAAAAAGGGGCAGAGGTCCGAATTGCAGCAGCATCTTCGCAAGCGCCGTGGGGCGGTCCCGATGATCGCCATGCTGGCCATGCTCGGTGCGACCCTGATTGCGGTCCCGGCTGGTGCGCAGACTGGGCCCTCAACCCCGCCGAAGGCTGCGGCAGCCACCGGCGCATCCAAAACCCCCGCCACCAAACCCGCTTCGAGGCCGGCCGCAGCCACGAAACCTGCGGCGAAGGCTGCGCCGAGCAAGCCGGCAACCGCCGCCAAGCCCGACAGCGCGCGGAAGTCGGCCGCCTCCAAGACGGCGCCCGGTTCAAAGAAACCGTCCAAGCATTCCGGAGCCAAGACAAAGGCGATCGGCAAGGCGTCGGCGACAGGCGCTAAGCCGATTCCACCAGTCCGCCCGCCGGCGGCCCCCGCGGCCACGGCATCGCCTGGCAGGGCGATCGATCCTGCATCCCCGCCGCGAGAACCGCGTGTGTCCAAGCAGCCGCAGGCACCGCTCCTGGAGGCGCCGGCGAGCCCGCCCTCCGATGCGGACATCGCTGCGGTCCGCCGCGTCATTGAGGTGATGCGCGATGGCAACCGTGCGGACGCGCTCAGAATGGCCGATGCGATCGCCGAGCCGGTCGCCCGCAAACTCGCCGAGTGGATCGTCCTGCGCTTCGACGACAATTTCGTCGGATTTGCACGTTACGCGCGCTTTATCAACGCCAACCCGACGTGGCCAAGCATCAACCTGTTTCGCCGCCGCGCTGAAGCCACGCTGTGGCAGGAACGCGAGGACCTCGCGACCATCCGCGACTACTTCTCCAATCAGGAACCGCAGACCGCCAAAGGCAAGCTCGCTCTCGCGCGCGCGCTGCTCGCGCAGGGCGACCGTGAGAGAGCGCAGGCGCTCGTACGCGATGCGTGGCGCGACGATCCGATGACTGCTGACCTGGAGCAGCAAACGCGCGAGATGTTCGGCGCGTTCCTGACAGCCGGCGACGACAAGGCGCGAATGGAGCGGCGGCTTTTCGCAAACGACAATAGCGCGGCGATGCGCGCCGCGCACCGCCTCGGGGGCGCGCAGGTTGCAATTGCCCGCGCGCGCATGGCAGTCACGGCCAAGGCCCGCAATGCCAAGGCGCTGGTCGATGCCGTGCCGCACAGCGCGCGCGAGGACCTGGGATACATTTACGCCCAGTTGCAGATGCTGCGCCGCGCCGACAAGTTCCATGAGGCGGCGCGGCTGATGCAAAGCGTCCCGCGCCAGCGCGCCCAGTTACACGATACCAACGAATGGTGGATCGAGCGGCGATTGCTGGCGCGCAAGCTGTTGGACGTGAACGATCTCAAGACTGCCTACGTGATCGCGCGGGACGCCGCTCCGCCGGAACGCCAAAACTATCAGGTCGAGCACCATTTCACGGCGGGCTGGATCGCACTGCGCTTCCTCCATGATCCGCAGACGGCAGCGAAGCACTTTGCCCGCATCCCGCAGGTCACCGACAACCCAATCTCGCTGGCGCGAGCCGGTTACTGGCTCGGCCGCACCGCGGAGGCATCCGGCAAGCTGCAGGAAGCCCGCAAGCATTACGAATCGGCGGCGCGGTGGACCACCGCCTATTATGGACAGATCGCACGCGGCAAGCTCGGCCTTGCGGAGATGGTGCTCTATGCCCCTGTTGCAACTGCGCGAGCCCGCGCTTCGGTGGCGCGGCTCGAACTCGTGCGCGCGGCGGAGATCCTCTACGCGCTCGACGAACGCAATCTGATCAGACCGCTGATGGCCGACCTCGGCGAGCGCTTGGACGACATCGGCGCGCTGTCCGCGCTGGGAGAGATCACCGCCAGGCACCGGGACTCCCGTGCGATGCTGCAGCTCGGCAAGGCCGCGCTCGCGCGCGGCTACCCCTTCGCGCAATACGCCTTTCCGACTGTAGGCGTCCCCGACTACACCCCGATCGCGCCGAAACTCGATCCCGCCATCGTGTATTCCATCGTCCGCCAGGAAAGTGCCTTCGACCCGGGAGACGTATCGAGCGCTCAGGCGATGGGCCTGATGCAGGTGACACCAGCCGCCGCAATCGACACGTGCAAGCGCTTCAAATGCGTTTACAACCGCCAGCGTCTCCTCAAGGACAGCATCTACAATCTGCAGATCGGCGCGGCCGAGCTGGCCGCGCTCCTGCAGGACTACCGCGGCTCATACATCCTCGCTTTTGCAGCCTATAATGCCGGCCGTGGCAGCGTACGCACCTGGATCCAACGCTATGGGGATCCGCGCGATCCTGGCGTTGACCCGATCGACTGGGTCGAACGGATTCCGTTCTCCGAGACGCGCAACTACGTCCAGCGCGTGATGGAAAATCTGCAGGTCTACCGCGTACGCTTCGGCGGAGGTTCACAGTTGCATATCGAGGCCGACATGCGCCGCGGCTCGCGCACCAACTGACCTCGGAGCCTCCCTTCATCCAGGCCGGCCCCGTTCCGGCCGACAAGTTCGGGCACATTTTCCTCATGGCCGCCTCCAGTGTCTTTGTCACCGCCCCTGACGGTTTGAAACTGCACGTTCGCGAGTACGGGCCGCGCAACAGCCGGCGCCCGGCAGTTGTGTGCCTGCCGGGACTTACGCGCACGGCTGAGGACTTCGATGCCTTCGCGCTGGCGCTCGCCGCTCGCGGGCGACGCGTGCTGGCGCTCGACTCCCGCGGCCGCGGCCGCTCCGACTATGACGACGATCCGGGCAACTACACGCTGCCCGTCGAACTCGCCGATCTCATGGGCGTGCTCACGGCATGCGAGGCCGAGCCGGCGGTGTTCGTCGGCTCGTCTCGCGGAGGCTTGCTGACCATGCTGCTGGCCGCTCAGCGGCCGATGGCGATCGCTGGCGCCATTCTCAACGACATCGGTCCCGTGATCGAACCCAAAGGGCTGATGCGCATCAAGGGTTATGTCGGCAAGTTGCCGATACCGCGCAACTACGGCGAAGCCGGAGAAATCCTGCGCCGACTATTCGGCCACCAGTTTCCCAATCTGGACGATGCGGCGTGGGAAGCCTCCGCACGCCGTGCCTGGCGGGAAGAGAACGGCCGCATGGTCGTGACCTATGATGTCAATCTTGCCCACACCTTGAAGGGGTTCGATGCCGACAGTCCAATTCCCCCGCTCTGGCCCCAATTCGATGCCCTTTCGCGAATGCCTCTCATGCTCGTCCACGGTGCCCTGTCGGATATTTTGAGCGCCGAGACGGTCGCCGCCATGGCCGGCCGCTGCCGCGGGATGGAGGTGATTGAGGTCGCCGATCAAGGGCACACGCCGCTGCTTTCCGGGGACATCGTCTCCCGCCTCACAAGCTTCGTCGAGCGCTGCGACGCGCGCGCCGCCTGATCGGACTCAGGGACGGCTAGGCGGTCACCGTCCGCTGCGTCTTGCGCTATGTCAATTGCCGCCCGCATGCCATGCATCCGGTCAGCGGAGGCGACCGAAGAATTTTCTATACCCGCGGACTGAAAATTCCTAAGGACCTTCGATCCGCATGATCCGGGCCGCCCCGGCTCACCCTCATCATGCCGACCAAAAACAGTCCGGTGCGCGAAGGAGCCCCTATGCAGTTCACGTTCTTCCACCTCATGCCGTGGCCCGACCTGAAGGAGGCGCCGACCGAATGGCCGGCGCCCAACGCCGAGTTCAACGGTGAGCGGGGTACGGAGCTTTACGACAGCTACATTTCGACCATGGCCGACGCCGAAAAATACGGCTTCGACTGGGTGGCGGCGAACGAACACCATTACTCGCCCTACAGTCTGATGGCGAATTGCAATCTGGTGGGCGCAGCCCTGGCCCAGCGCACCAAATCGATCAAGTTGGCCATGCTGGGCAATCTCCTGCCCCTCCTCAATCCCATCCGCGTAGCTGAGGAATACGCCATGCTCGATGTGATGAGCGGCGGGCGTCTCGTCGCTGGATTCGTGCGCGGCATTCCGCACGAGTACATCGCCTATAACGTGGCGCCGAGTGAGTCGCGTGCCCGCATGCGCGAAGCATTGGCATTGATCACCAAGGCCTGGACCGAGCCGGAACCATTCGGCTGGGAGAGCGAACATTACCAATACCGCTCCGTCTCGATCTGGCCCAAGCCGCGCCAGAAGCCGCACCCCCGGATTCTGCTCTCGGCAAGCAATGAGGAGTCGGCGGAGTTTGTCGGCGAGCACACGGCCATGCTCGGAATGGCGCTGATTGCCGACCTCGACAGTGCGCTCAAGGCCATCGAGACCTATCGCCGCGTCGCTCGCGGTTATGGCTTCGATCCATCGCCGGACGACATCGTCATCATGCAACAGGCCGTGATCGCCGACAGCGACGAACAAGCACGTGCGCTGATGGAGCCTGCGCTGAAGTATTTCCATGGCCTCCTCATGCGTCCCCAGCTCGATGCCCAGCGCATCGTGCTGCAGAAGTCCCGGTTCTTCGGCACCGACACCCAGCGCGAGCACTTCGTCGGTCGGCTGTCCAAGCTCAAGGCTCGCACGCTCGAGGACCAGATCGAGGCCGGTTCCGTACTGTGCGGCAGCCCAGAGAGCGTGGTGAAGCAGATCAAGCGGCTGCGTCAGCACCTTGGCGCCGGCCACGTCATCCTCAACATGAAGATCGGCAACATTGCCGACAGTGTCGTGCGCCGCGGGATGGAGCTGTTCCGCGACCGGGTCCGCCCGCACGTCGCCGCGCTGTAAGGAGCCGCAGTCATGGACACTTTTGAAACGCACGAGGTCTCGCTTTCGACCGGACCGTTGCGCCTGCGTATTGCCGGCCAAGGCCGTCCGCTGCTGCATCTTCATAGCGGAGCGGGTCCACGGGTTTCCCCGGTCGTGACCGCCCTGACCGGACGCCACCGCGTGATCGCGCCCGTCACGCCCGCCTTCGACGGCACGCCTGCGCATCCGGCGGTCAAGGATTTCGAAGCGCTGGCTGACCTTTACGCCGAGTTCATCGAGAAGGAGATCGGCGAAGCGTGCGACGTGATGGGCGAGAGCTTCGGCGGGCGGACCGCTCTCTGGCTGGCGGTGAAACATCCCGCGCTCGTCGACCACCTCGTGCTCGAAGGTCCGACCGGCTTTCGCCAGCCCACGAAGGATTGGCCGACGCCCGGCGACCCGATTGCCCGCGATCGCATGCTTTACGCACGGCCTGAGCGCGCGCCCCATGAGACCCGGAGCGCCGCCGAGCAGGCAGCCAACAGCAAGGCTGCCGAGGGGTACGCCAACGGAATTACCTACGAAGCCAAACTGGCCGAAAGACTGCCCGAGATCACTGCGCGTACGCTGATCATAATGGGGCACGAGGAACGTGTGATTCCCATCGAAGCCGGCCACCTGCTCAAGGCCCGGATCCGGCACTCGCACTTGACTTATGTGTTCGGCGCGGGCCACGCCGTCGAGTTCGATCAACCAAAGCTGGTTGGCCAGTTGGTGGCGGATTTTCTTGAACGCGGCGAAAGCTTCATCGTGCGCGAAGCGGATGTGGCCTGAGCGGGCGAACCAACCGCACTCACTCTGAGTGCCCTAAAAACCGCGACAACTGTGGCGGGACGACCTGCATCGTCCCGCCATCACTCATCCTCCTGCGGCGTCAGGGCTGCGAAATAGGCGGCCAGATCGTTGATCTGCTGATCGCTCATCCGTCGTGCAATGGGCGCCATGATCTTTTCGGTCGGGGTCACGGCTGTCATGCCCTGTTTCCACAGCCGGAGCCTGCCGGCCATATAGGGGGCGTGCTGCCCCGCCAGACGCGGGTAGATCGCGAGCGCGCCGTCGCCGTGACATGACGTGCACGCTGGAATGTCGGCGCGCGGGTCTCCTCGCACAGCAAGTGCCGCTCCCCGCTGGAGCGCACGGGGATCCACCGACTTTGTTGCCGCCGGCGGCCGCAGCTCTGAATAGTATTTGGCGAGGTTCTGAATGGCTGCTGGATTCAACTCGGCGACCACCGTCTGCATGATCCCGCTCGCACGTCGTCCCTGGGCATAGGCCGTGAGTGCCTGCGCAAGGAACGCGCGCGACTGTCCATGCAGGAGCGGCACCAGATTGCTGGGCGGACCCGCCTGCGCTGCGCCGTGGCAACGTTGACACATGCCCACCGCTTCCACCGCGCCTTCGGCGCTTGCCACATGCCAGCCGCCCGCCTTGCGTTTGTCGCGCTCACCAAGCGCCAACGCACGGTAGGCCTCTGCATCCAGCTGAGGCAGCCGTTTGAGGAATGCGACGACCGCCCAAACTTCATCGTCCCGCTGCTGCGCGAGCCACGCCGGCATCCCGGTGTACTTGATGCCGTGCTTGACGATCCAGAACAGCTCGGCGTCCCGCCACTGCGGCACCACGTCCGCCAGATCCGGAGGCGACGGGAGCATCCGCTGCACGGTCGGGTCGGGAGGCGCGCCAGGCGCACCGTGGCAGAGGGCGCAGCCATTCTGGAAATGTGCTGCGCCGAGCCTGACGAGATTTGGATCGTCGAGGGTGGCGGGAACTTCGATTGCATGAGCGCGCAACTCGACCGAATTGCTCATCCCGAACGCCAGGAACCATTCTACGACGCGCCAATGGCCGCTGCTCGCGGCGATGTTATACAGCCCGGACCAGGCGAGCAGCAGCGCACCCGCAGCGGCGGCCGCGAGCGCGGCAAGCGCCCAGACCAGAAACCGCCGCAAACCGCCACCGCTCATGTGATCTCACCAAACGGTCGCGTTTGACACACGCCAGCACCTGCGGCGAGGTTTCCGCTGACCGCGCCAAGTCCGATGCCGGCGGTGGCCGAGGGATCGAGTTTCGGCAAGCAGGGTCCTTTCGGCGCATGTCCGCGCCGGTGCATAACCGGCACGCTCGACAACGCAGAAAGCGCAAAATCGATCGAGGGTGCGGCGGCTACCGTACCGGGAACGTGGCCGCGCCCGGAACGAGTCCTCGCCGCGTGCGCGGCAACCCTTCTCGCAGCGCGTTGGCCTACGTCCTCACACAACGGCCCACGCGGCTGCGGCGAGGGCGACGATCGCCAGCGCGCTCACCACACCGATCAGGCTCCCGACTGTGCGTCCACCCGTCCAGGCCGCGAGCATGGCCTTTGATGCAGTGTTTACCGCCACGGCGACCAGGATGCCCCTCGCGGCCGTATCGGCGCTGATTTCGCTCAATCCCAGCCGCGCCAGGGTGATGGTGATGGCGTCGACGTCGGCAACGCCGGAGAGGCCGGCCACGATGAGGACGCCGACGTCGCCGACGGCGCGCCGCACCACTTCCGCAACGACCATGACCGCGGCAATGAAGACGGCGAGCTTGAGGGCCGTGCCGATCGCAAGCGGGTTTCCGATCTGCAGATGTGGATTGCCCTGCTCGCGGTTCCGGTAGAGGACAACCGCCGCGCCGATGGCGAGCACGGCCGCCGCCGCGCCGAGGGCCGGCGCCAGGAACGCAAACAACGCCCTATTCAGGGCGACGGCGACGGCCACGACGCGAACCATCATGATGACGCTTGAAATCAGAATGCCGGCACCGAGTAAGCGCCAGGCCTCGGGATGCTCGCGTGCCATCCGCGCGAACGTCAGCGTGGTGGCGGTCGACGAGGCCAGCCCGCCGGCGATGGCAGTCGTGATGATGCCGAGTTGGTCGCCCAGCACCCTGATCGTGACGTAACCCAGGAAGGAGAGGCCTGCCAACAGGACGGCGAGCAGCCAGATTTGCCGGGGATTGATCGCCTCCCATGGATCCACGGCGCGATCCGGCAGTATCGGCATCAGCAGGAACGTCATCGCGAGCAGCGTGAGGACCGCCCTGATCTCGGGCCAAGTCAGCCTGGCCACCCAGCGATGCAGCTGATCTCGCAGCGCCAGGAGGACGGTCATCGCCACCGCTCCCGCGATCGCGACCTGGAGGTCTCCGATGACGGCCATGGTCCCGAGCAGGAATGTCAGCATGCCGGCAACGACCGATGTCGCACTCAGATTGCGCTCGGCATTCGCCTGCAGCCAGTGGAACGCCGCGAACGCGCCGGTGTAGGCGAAAAAGACCCAGCCGACGATCTGGCCGCCCGCCTCGCGCGACACCGCGCCGGTCACGCCTCCGAGCAGGCCGGAGAGCGCAAACGTGCGAAGACCCGCTGCGCGCATATGGTCCTCCTCGTCCCGCGTGCGCCAGCCGCGCTCCAACCCGACCAGCAGGCCGATGGCCAGCGAGACGGCGAGACGGGTGAGGATGTCATCTTGGTTCATGAGCTTGGCCGAAATCGATCGGACGGCTGGGTAACTGCCATCGCACGGCTCGGCTCGCGACGCCAGTTCTTGGATACCGGTCGAGCGTTCAGTGTCTTAGACCGGCCCGGGCGCCGGCTTGACCATTATCAAAGCCTGGCCGCACCGCGCGACGCTGTACGGTGCTGCCGGGCGGCGATATGCAGTGACCACGCAAATGGCGGAAAGGACGATACATGCAGCTGGATGCCATCGCCGTCGGTTCCAACCCTCCGCATGAGGTGAACGTCGTCATCGAGGTGCCGATCGGAGGGGAACCGATCAAGTACGAACTGGACAAGGCCTCCGGCATCCTGGTGGTGGACCGGTTCCTGTACACGTCCATGCGCTATCCGGGAAATTACGGCTTCATTCCCCACACGCTCTCGTCTGACGGGGATCCCTGCGACGTGCTGATCGTCAACACGCGCGCCATCACGCCGGGAGCCTTGATGAGCGTACGTCCGATCGGCGTGCTGTTCATGGAGGATGAGGCCGGTCACGATGAGAAGATCATCGCAGTCCCCTCCTCCAAGCTCACGCGCCGCTACGACGCTGTGAGAACATACAGCGATCTTCCGAAGATCACGATTCACCAGGTCCAGCACTTCTTCGAGCATTACAAGGATCTGGAAGAGTCGAAGTGGGTGAAGGTCACGCGCTGGGGCGGCACCGAGGAGGCACACCGCGTGATCATCGAGGCCTGCGAGCGCGCAGGTCGCACGGCAGGAGCCTGAGTTGCTTATGGCCGCAACACGGCCAGAGCCGCACCGTTCCGGAGAGGCCGGACCAGGTTCCGCCGATCACACCATTCCGTGATGCGAGACCCCGGCCGGTGCTTTGGAAGGAAGAATGGCGGAGCCGGAGGGATTCGAACCCTCGATACGGCTTTTCAACCGTATAACGGTTTAGCAAACCGCCGCCTTCAGCCACTCGGCCACAGCTCCACGCCGAAATCTCATTGCAAAATCGATATTTACTGTCAATCGCCGCGTTGACCACCCGCGCAGGGCGTTGCCGCCCGAGGGGTTTTTGCTCCTGGACGCGCGCAAACGGCTGGCTCGGACCGACCTTCGCGGACGGACCGCCCCTACAAACCTTCATCACGTGCGCCGGCCGAACAGCACGATCGCGCTGATCGGAATCACGAATCCGAGCACCGCCGCCGCGATCAGGAGCCACCCCAGCTCCGCATAATCGCCGCGCTGAACCACGAAGATCTCGTTGAGGTACTTGGTCTGCAATTGGCCCGCGACCAAAGCCATGTTCATCAGCGATGCCATGAGTGCGAACCATGTCGCGCGGTTGCCCGCCGGCGCATAGAACGCGATGAGCGTGAGCAAGGGAATCATGCTGAGCTGCACGAACGGCGAGGCAGCAGCCGCATCGATCACCGCGATCGCGCGCGCGCCGAAGCCGAACGTCTGTTCGGTCCAGTGGTGGAAGCCAAAGTAAAGGCTGATATTGGGCAGGGAAAGGACCGCGCCCGCAACAGCCAGCCAGAACAGCACCTTGGTCACGGAGCTTTCGGTGAGCTGCTTGCTGAACATCCACATTGCGACGAGGCCGATAACCGCGGCCGTCTGGCGCAGGTTGCCGTAAAACGCCTCGTCGAACTTGAGAACGTCGAGCGTCCACCAGAAGTACCCGTCTCCGACCGTCGGCGTGGCGCGAAAGGCAAATATGATGATGGTCGTGAACAAGATAGCGCGGCGGGTCGACGTATCGAGCTCGCGTGTCACGAAGAACAGCATCGTGCAGATTACCGCCATGGACACGATGAAGATGAGTTCCTGCGCGAACTGAAGGCCGCTGAGAGCGAGCGCGAGGACGACCGCCCCAAAGGCGAGACCCCCGCCAAGGATACGCCAGTCGATGGGATGCCGTTCATGGGATTCCGAACGGATCAGCAAGACCGCGCAGACGGTGATGGCCGGGATGACGAGGCCGAGAAGAAATACGGTTTCCCGCGCCAGGAACTGAGCAAGCCAGCCGGACAGCCCGGCCACGGACAGAATCCCTA
This sequence comes from Xanthobacteraceae bacterium, assembly GCA_035556735.1. GTDB lineage: Bacteria > Pseudomonadota > Alphaproteobacteria > Rhizobiales > Xanthobacteraceae > CANJBX01. The sequence goes on from DATMFF010000006.1 coordinate 154,094, forward strand.
TCCCCAATGCCAAGCGACCCAGGACCTGAACCATGCCGAGCTCGGCGCGAAGCTCGTCCTCCGGCCGCGGATTTCCTGTTGCGTCCACACGGCTGACGACCTCGGTCGACATCGCGTCTGCAACGACGTCTTGGATCACAGTCCCGATCACGATCAGCATCGCCCCGAGAATGTAGAGATGGTCCGCCGAATATTGGGGGAACCAGCCGCCGGCAGCGCCGGCCAGCGTCAACATTCCGCAGGCGATGCATGCGGCACCAATCAAAATATAGGAGCGCCGCTGTGAGCCGAACAGCGGAACACTGTCGACCAAATGGCCGAACACCATCTTTATGGTCCACGGCAGGCTCAGCCAGACACCGATCCCGGCGAGCTCCGCGGGAGCAAGCGCCAACTCCTCCTTGATCCACATGTCACGTGTGACATCGATCAGGCCGAGCGCCCCGTAAGCAAAATAGACCGTGAGCAGTGGCAAGTAGGCGACGCGAAAGCCGCGAACCGGACGTGCAACGTTGATCAGCCATGCGGCGCCAAGCTTGGCGGGGACCTGCTGGAGGAGCCGGCGCATCTGCGCGCGACCCGTGAGCGTGCTCATGCGGAATTGGCTTCCATCACACGCGACTGCGCGCGGTGAGCAAGGAGCGGCGTCCTGCGCACGCACGCGCACCAAGCGGTGCGGAGTTTCCTGTGGTGCGCGCCGCTGTCACCACCCGCTCCCGTGCTGCCCGGTATGCCCGAGGCCGCACGGCGAGGCAAGCCAGCTCTCCTCAACCACTGGCGTGAACGACCGACCAGGAGCTGCGTCAGGGGACAGCAGCCCCCGCCTGCCGGAGTTGTCCCGGCGCAAGCGGTCGCCTAAGCGGCCTGGCGTTCATGGGCCGGCTGAGCAGCAGGCTTGACCTCGCCGATCGTCGCGGGCGCAGCCTTGAGCCAATCGCGCGCGGCGCGTTGCGCAAGGGCGATCTCGTTCTCCGACATCTCGAACGCGATCTCGCGGCGGAGGCGCGCGGCCTCCTTGTTTCCGCGGGCGGCGGCAATATTGAACCACTTGTGCGCGCTGACGTAATCGGCCGGAATTTCCCCACCCGCCGAATACAGGATGCCGAGCTGGTAGAAGACGTCGGCGCTCGCTTGGTCGAGCTTGGCAACGTCGATGCCGGCAAGTTCGATCGCAGTCATGTGTGGCCTCCCCTGGCCTTATCCGCATGGCTCACGCCACGCCTCTTCGTCACGTCCGCGATCCTGTGCAGAAAATTTGAATAGCAGTTTAAGCATCGCGATGAATCGGATGTGAACGCCGACGAGGCGCATGCCGTGTCAGGACGGGAATCAATCTGGAAATGGCCGCAAATCGCCCGAATTCGGCACCTGCTTAGATTCGATTTACGCTCCGGATTTGCCTACGGGTAACCAAGCCAGCGTTCCAGGCGCGTCGACGGCTCGCCCAAAAAAGGAAGGTGCCAATGATCAGAGCGCTCTGCGCCCTCACCCTGTTCTCGAGCTTGCCGGCCGCGGCCTCCGCGCAGACGGCAATGCCGGCGGGCACTTGGCTGAACGAGGACAAGGACGGAATGGTTGAGATCGCAGACTGCGGGCGGCTGCGAGGACAGCCGGAAACAGGATTGCTGTGCGGACACGTGGTGTGGATCCGCGATGCGGTCGACCGCACCACCGGTCGCCCTCCCGTGGATGCGAAGAATGTCGACCCGAAGCTGCGCGGCCGTCCGATCCTGGGGCTGCCGGTGGTCCTCGACATGAGGCCTTCTGCGGCGAGCGGCCGCTGGGACGGCCGCATCTACAACATCGACGACGGCAAGACCTATACTGGCAAGCTCACCGCCCTCCCCGACGGCCGCTTGCGCGTCGAAGGCTGCGTGATGCTGGTCTGCCAGGGCGAGACTTGGACGCGGCAAGCCTCGCCCGCTACGCCAGCCGCCCGTTCACCCGCTTCCGCTCACGACCGGGCGCGTTGATTGAACAACACCGCCCGCACTGCCGGATCATGCATGTTCACCTGCGGCGCGTCGGGCACGCGCACCGCCAGTCCGCGCTTCGCCGCGGGGCGCGCCAGGATCGTCTCGCGCCAGCGCTTGAGATGCGGGAACTCGTTGATGTCCTGCCCCAGTCGTTCCCACGGATTGGTCCAGCCGATGCAAGCCATGTCCGCGATCGAATATCTGCCGGCGAGAAACGGACGGTCGGCCAGCCGCTTGTTCATCACTCCGAACAGGCGGTTGACCTCGTCAGTATAGCGCTTGACCGCGTACTCAATCTGTTCGGGCGCGTAGTGGCGGAAATGGTTTGCCTGCCCCGCCATCGGTCCAAGCCCGCCCATCTGCCAGAAGAGCCACTGGTCGACCTCGACGCGCTGGCGTTCGTCGGTCGGATAGAACTTTCCAGTCTTGCGGCCGAGATATTGCAGGATGGCCCCGGACTCGAACACCGAGATCGGCCGCCCTCCCGGTCCATCCGGATCGACGATCGCCGGCATCCGGTTGTTCGGCGATATCTTCAGGAACTCCGGCTTGAACTGGTCACCGGTCACGATGTTGATGGGGATCAGATTGTAGGAGAGCCCGCATTCCTCGAGCATGATCGTGATCTTCCAGCCATTCGGCGTCGACCAGTAGTAGAGGTCGATCGGCTTGGCAGCCCGCCGCGCGGCGGGGCGCGATGGCTTCGCCGCCGCAGGTCGCGCGGCGCGGTTGCTCGCGGTCTTGAATTTGCGGTTCGTCTTGGACCTTGAAGCTGATTTCGGTTGGGCTTTCGGTCGGCGGGCCATCGATGTTCTCCTGTCGTTCCGACGCTTGCCCGCGAGAACCCGGCCCTGAACCGAAGGGCTCGGCTGCGACGCTGATCGGATACATGGCTGATCGCGCGGCGGGTACGGCGCGACTCCTTACCCAAAGCCAAGCCGGAGGGAAATCGGCGCGCCGTAACAATATGCCGGAGCGCAATCATATTGGCGCGAGCGGAAGGCGCCAAAAACGTGAGGGCGTCGGCGAGGCTCCGGGCCGAACGCATCGGCAGTGGCTGCCGACGACGGGATGCGACTTTGCCGCATCCTGTACCCGAAAGTCTGTCACGTACTGGACGGAGCCGACTTTCGGACGTTCGGGCCTCGGTCTCGCCGACGCCCTCGATCTTCAACACGAACCTCGGTCTATTGCTTGCGGCCCGGTTGAGGTCCGCCAACAACGCCGTCGGTTCAATCGCTGAAGCTTGCGAAGATATTCGAGGCGATCGCCTCGAACCGACGACGTTACTTCTTCTTCTTCGCCTTACGCTTTTTCGTCGCCTTCTTCGCCTTCTTTGCCTTCTTCGCCATTGCTGCCCTCCTAGCCATGATCTCATGGCGGTGTCGGAACAGTGCCTGCGCGAATCGCAAGCACTGCATCCCGATTACTACAGGACGAACAAAAAAAACACGGTTCCGCCTTAACGAAGCGTATACGCGCAGCCAGAACTCGCTGTGCGACAACGGTCGGCGCGCACGATACGTGAGCGCGAGCTCACTCACCGGCGCATTTCGCGATGGGTATTTCCGAAAATCACCCGATTGAAGAAAGGCGCATGAAATAAGGGCTTCTTGCATGTCAATGCGTGCCCGATCGAACGCGTCCGATGTTGTTCGAAGCCGCAGTTGACATCGCGTTTCACGCGTCCCCTACGTGTCCATGCAAAAATGCGACATGTGAATAATTTTTCCGCGTGCGCATGGAAAAAACCAGTTCGCGGCACCTCACTCGACAAAATTCGAGCGAATCGCGCGCGGCGATTCGGGGCGGGCGTAACGCGGTCTCGCTCCGACATGCATCTCTCGCCGGCACGATTCACCGCGACGACCTTCTTCGTTGTCCGGCCAACGTCATCGCCTCGCGCGTTCCGCCTGAACGAGGAAGCGACGCCAGCCCTGCTGACGAATGCTCCGCACAGACGGCGCGCCGCTGCTGACGTTCTCGCGCCGATGCAATCGTAGACCGCGCGCGGGACGTCGCTCACCGCGGGACAGGCGCAGCCGCAGGCAAGCTCCTGCTAACTATTTGCACTGTCGTAGAATCTTCGCGCCGCGCCGGCGCGCGCGAACCTATAGACCCAGCTTGCGCCTGATCAGGTCGTTGACCGCCTGCGGGTTGGCCTTGCCGCCGGATGCTTTCATCGCCTGGCCAACGAACCAACCGGCAAGCTGCGGCTTGGCCATCGCTTGCGCGACCTTGTCCGGATTCTTGGCGATGATCTCGTCCACCACCTTCTCGATCGCGCCAAGGTCGGTGACCTGCTTCATGCCGCGCGCCTCGACGATGGCACGCGGATCGCCTCCTTCCGACCACACGATCTCGAAAAGGTCCTTGGCGATCTTGCCCGAGATGGTGCCGTCGGAGATGAGGTCGAGGATCGCACCGAGCTGCTCTGCGGAGACCGGAGAGGCGGAGATATCCCTGCCCTCCTTGTTCAGCCGGCCGAACAGATCGTTGATCACCCAGTTCGCCGCCGCCTTCGCGTCACGCCCGGCACCGCCGGTGGCCACCGCCTCGAAAAACTCGGCGGTCTCCTTCTCCGCAACCAGCACGCTGGCGTCGTAGCCCGTCAGGCCAAAGGCGCTGATGAAGCGCGACTTCTTCTCGTCGGGCAGTTCTGGCAAGCCTGCCCGCAGGCGATCGACTTCCTCGACCGCCAGTTCGAGCGGCAGCAGGTCCGGATCCGGGAAATAGCGGTAGTCGTGCGCCTCCTCCTTGGAGCGCATCGCCCGCGTCTCTCCCCGCCCGGGATCGAACAGGCGAGTCTCCTGCTCGATCCTGCCGCCGTCCTCCAGAATCTCGATCTGCCGGCGAGCCTCGGTTTCCACCGCCTGTCCCACGAACCGGATCGAGTTCACGTTCTTGATCTCGCAGCGCGTTCCGAATGGCTCGCCGGGGCGGCGCACGGATACGTTCACGTCCGCGCGTAAGCTCCCCTTCTCCATGTCGCCGTCGCAAGTCCCGAGGTATCGCAGGATCGAACGCAGCTTCGAGAGGTAAGCTTTCGCCTCCTCGGCAGAGCGGATGTCGGGCTTCGACACGATCTCCATCAGAGCGACGCCCGACCGGTTGAGATCGACGTAGGACATCGTCGGGTGCTGATCGTGCAACGACTTGCCGGCGTCCTGTTCGAGGTGGACGCGTTCGATCCCGACACTGATCGTCTCGCCGTCGGGCATGTCGACGGCGACGACGCCCTCCCCCACGATCGGCGACTTGTACTGGCTGATCTGGTAGCCCTGCGGCAGATCGGGATAGAAGTAGTTCTTGCGGTCGAAGACCGAGCGCAGATGGATCTGCGCCTTCAGCCCGAGCCCGGTGCGCACCGCTTGCGCCACGCATTCGGCGTTGATCACGGGCAACATGCCAGGCATCGCCGCATCCACCAGCGAGACATGCGCGTTGGGAGCTCCGCCGAACTCGGTCGATGCCCCGGAGAACAGCTTCGCCTTGGAGGTGACCTGGGCATGCACCTCCATGCCGACGACGACTTCCCAGTCGCCGGTGGCGCCTTTGAGGTACTTCGAGGGCTTGCTCTGCGCGTTCATGGCGGTCCCAACCTCTGTGGGGGGCCAATGTGCGCGCGCCCGCCGGCGCGTCAAGGCCTGCGGTTACCGCAGGTCACAGCCAGCCAGCAGCGCCATCGCTATTCGGCGCCACTCGGCGTCCAGTTCCGTCACGGCCACCGGCCGATTCCCCTGCCCGTACCACCACGCCGCATTCGGCAGGTCGCCCTCCAGCCGGTGCAGATAGGCGTGCACCCCAGGCGCAGTCGCGGTCGTTTTCATGAGACATGACGATCTCGTGCGCCTGCGTCCAGTCGCCCTTCGCCGCCCACCAGCGGGCGGCCAGCGCAGGCCGCAGTCCTGCAGGCGGCGCCGGCGTGTTCAGTGAATGGTGGAAGTCGTCCGGTGTCATCGAACCCGGCTTCCACTGCACCGGCCGCCGGCTCACCCCTCACCTATACGCCGCCGGGGCATCAATCCCGCGCCCGAGCGCCTGTTCCAGCAAGTCGAGACCGTCGCCGAATTCCTGATACTCGATCAGCTTGCCGCCTTCATACCGGTGGAACGCCGCGACCTTGTAATGCATGACGCGTCCGGTCTGCCGCAGGCGCACGACCCGGTCGCAGATCATGGCGGCGCGCTCGCCTTCGACGATCAGCAGCGTGATCTCATTCCGGATGACCTCGACGTGATCGTGGATCTTCTGCAGCGCCAGCAAGACGTGCCATTTGCCGAGCACCCGGTCGGGCATCGGCAGCGCCTCGGAAGAGATGAAGAACCGCCAGTCGATCTGCTCGTGAAACAAATCGGCCACGAAGGCGCGGTCACCCTGCTGGTAGGCCGCGTTCTGACGCAAAATCTGGTCCCGCAGGCTTTCAGCCGCCACGCGAATCCCCCCATACGCGCATAGTGTGGCGGAAAGAACGGCCAATGCCATTCGACTACAGGTTGAATCTTAGGAGAGGCGGCCGCGCGGCGGCGGCGGTTTCACCACCATCGGCGCGGCGTGAAGCTGCCGGCGGCTTGCTCGATCACGCCGCCGAGCGAGAATAACGTCTCCTCGTCGAAGGCCCTGCCGATGAGCTGCAGCCCGAGCGGCAGCCCTTGCGCGTCGCGTCCGGCCGGAACCGCGATGCCTGGCAGACCGGCCATATTCACCGTCACCGTGAACACGTCGTTGAGGTACATCTCGACGGGATCGCCGCCCTTCTCGCCAATGCCGAACGCAGCCGACGGCGTTGCCGGGGTGAGGATCGCGTTTACCCCTTGAGCGAACACTTGTTCGAAGTCGCGCTTGATCAGCGTACGCACTTTCTGCGCGCGCAGGTAGTATGCATCGTAATAGCCCGCGGACAGCACGTAGGTTCCGATCATCACACGGCGGCGCACTTCCTTGCCGAAGCCTGCGGCGCGCGTTCCCTCGTACATGTCGGTGATGTCGCCGGCAGGCACACGCAGGCCGTAGCGCACGCCGTCATAGCGGGCGAGATTGGACGAGGCCTCGGCGGGCGCCACGATGTAATAGGCCGGCAACGCATATTTCGTATGCGGCAGCGAGACCTCGACCATCTCGGCGCCTGCCGCCTTGAGCCACTCGGCGCCCTGCTGCCACAGCCTCTCGATTTCGGCCGGCATGCCGTCGATCCGATATTCCTTCGGAATGCCGATCTTCATGCCGCGAACGGACTTTCCGATTGCGGCCTCATAATCCGGCACCGGAATGTCCGCACAGGTCGAATCTTTAGGATCGAACCCGGCCATCGAGCGCAGCAGGATCGCGGCGTCGCGGACCGTGCGGGCGAACGGGCCTGCCTGGTCGAGCGAGGAGGCGAACGCCACGATGCCCCAGCGCGAACAGCGCCCATACGTCGGCTTGATGCCGACGATGCCGGTGAAGGCCGCCGGCTGGCGGATCGAGCCACCGGTGTCGGTGCCGGTGGCGCCCAGGCACAGATTGGCTGCGACGGCCGATGCGGAGCCGCCCGACGAGCCGCCGGGAACCAGCGGCGTGTTCGATCCCTCGCGCCGCCACGGCGACAGCACCGGGCCGAAGCACGACGTCTCGTTCGACGAGCCCATGGCGAACTCGTCGTTGTTCAGCTTGCCGAGCAGAACCGCGCCGTCACGCCACAGGTTCGCGGTGACCGTCGACTCGTAGGTCGGCACGAAGTTCTCGAGGACCTTGGAGCAGGCAGTGGTGCGCACCCCCTTGGTGCAAAAGAGATCCTTGATGCCGAGCGGAATGCCCTCCAGCGGCCCAGCCTCCCCCTTGGCCAGCCGCGCGTCGGAAGCCTTCGCCATCGCCCGCGCCTTCTCGGGCGTCTCCAGGACGTATGCATTCAATTCGCGCGCCTTCTCCACCGCCGCGAGATGTGCGTCGGCGAGTTCGCTGGCGGACATCTTCCGGGCGCGAAGAGCGTCGCGCGCCTCCGCGAGCGAGAGCGAGGTCGGGTCTGTCATTGGCTGAACGCGTGGCGTGCTGGGAGATATCCGGCGGACATGCGGGCGCGGCTCATTCGCTGTCCGGGCTGTCGCAGGCGAACGCCTCCGGCTTGGCGGCCTTGCGCGGGAACTTGTCGGTCTTGCGGATGATGACCTGTCCGTCAGGCGCCTCGACGAGCTCGATCTCTCCGGGCAGCGGCATGTCCATGGCGCGCAGATCGTCCTCGCTCATCCCCTGCGGCATCTCGCCTTTCGCGATCTGCTCCAGGAGTTGCCAGCGGTAGTACAGTTCTGCTTCCTGACACGCCATGCACATGGGCGATCACCACCGTGTTACGAGCCGTCTCGGGCGCCGCCGCCCTGGGCACCGGCCGAATATGTCCCCTGTTGCCAGTTCATTCCACCACTTTCGGCACCATGAAATAATGGTCGTCCGTCGCCGCCGGGGCGTTCTTGACGATGTCCTCGGCAATCCCGCCGTCGGTGACCTCGTCCGGACGCCGGCGCAGGGTCATGGGCGTGACGGAGGTCATCGCCTCCACGCCCTCGACGTCCACTTCGCGGAGCTGCTCGACGAACGCCAGGATGGCGTTGAGCTCCCCCTGGAGATGACCGATCTCCTCCTCCGCCACGGCAATGCGGGCGAGATGCGCGATACGGCGAACGGTCTCAGCATCGACAGACATGGCAATCCCAACGAAACTCTGGCGGCCCCGGCTATAGCAGAGCGCCGGGCGCGGACCAAGGTTGCCGCGGCAAAGGCCGGTTGCGGAAATCCCGGGCGATTGGCGCATCGCGTGGGCTGATTTCGTGGTAACTCCCCCGGATGCCCGTCCTCCCACTCGTCGAAGCCGCCCCGCTCCTGCCAAGCCGTGGATCGCTGATCGGCCTCGACCTCGGCACCAAGACGATCGGCGTCGCCGTCAGCGATCCCGACCGGCGCCTGGCCACCGGCGTCGGCACGATCGCGCGCACCGCCTTCACGGCCGACGCGCAGCGCATCCTCGGCCTTGCGCATGAACGCCGCGCCGTCGGCTTCGTCCTCGGGCTACCCGTCAACATGGACGGCAGCGAGGGCCCCCGCGCGCAGTCGACCCGCGCGTTCGCGCGCAACCTCGCCAAGTTGACGGAACTTCCCATCGCCCTCTGGGACGAGCGCCTCTCCACCGCGGCCGTCGAACGCGAGCTGATCGCGGCCGATGCGAGCCGCGCCAAGCGCAAGGCCGTGATCGACGAGCACGCCGCCGTTTTCATCCTGCAGGGCGCGCTCGACCGGCTCATGCGATTGCGCGACACCTAGGTCGTCTCCAATGTCGGCGCCCGTCGTATTCTCGGCCCTGCTGCCGGTGTTCCTCCTGATCGTGGCGGGCGTGCTCGCGCGGCGCCTCCTCATCACCGAAGACGCGCACTGGATCGGAGTCGAGCGCCTGATCTACTACCTGTTGTTCCCGGCGCTGCTGATCGACACCTTGGCCCACGCCGATCTCAGCCGTGTCCCGGTCGAGCAGGTCGGCGGCACGCTGTTCGCCGCCGTGCTGATCATGGCCCTGATCTGTCTCGCGCTTCGTCGCCCGCTCGCCTCGGTGCTGGGCGTGGACGGTCCGGCGTTCACGTCCGTGTTCCAGGGCGCCACCCGCTGGCAGACCTTCATCGCTCTCGCGATCGCCGGCAGCCTCTATGGCGATTATGGACTGGCGCTCGCCTCGGTCGCAGCTATCGCGATGATTCCGCTGCTCAACGTGATCAACGTCTGGGTTCTCGCGCGCTACGCTGCGCCCAAACGGCCTCACTGGCGCGACGTGCTGATCGCGATCGCCAAAAACCCGCTGATCTGGTCCTGTGCCGTCGGCATTGCGCTCAACCTGCTGCACGTGCCGATCCCTGCTTCACTCCACGTCTTTGCCGATGCGCTCGGGCGCGCCGCTCTGCCCCTCGGCCTGCTGCTGGTGGGCGCGGGGCTGCATCTGCGCGGCCTTGTCCGGCCGGAGCCGGCGACGCTCGTCGCCACAGCCCTGAAGCTGGTGGTGATGCCGGCGATCGCCATCACGCTCGCACGCGCGATCGGAATGACCGGCGCGCCGCTGGCGGTGATCGCCTGCTGCGCGGCCGTTCCGTCGGCTTCCGGCGCCTACGTGCTCGCGAAGCAGATGGGGGGAGACACCAGGTTGCTCGCCGCGATCCTCACGGTCGAGACGATCCTCGCCGGGGCGACGATGCCGGTGGCGATCGAGTTGGCCCTGCGCTGAAAACGAGTCGACCTGCACGGTTCGCGTGCAGGTCGACCGCCAGGACGCCAACTGGAAGAGAGGCTACCAGTTCAGGGTCGCGTTGGTGTCGTAGCGACCCTGGAAGTAGCGCCATTCCGGGACACCCATCGAACTGGGCAAAGCCTGAAGGACGTACGTGGCATTGCCGTCCGTGTTCTCTGTTTCGGCGGCGCCGTAGATCGGGACCGCCGCGACGGCCGCCGACCCATAGACCGGGGCCCGCACGCGACGCGTAACCACGGGGCCGTCATAGGCGGCGTAGGCCGGCGCGCGCGCGTAAGCATAAGCCGGAGCCGTCGTCACGATGGCGTAGGTCTGGGGACGCCAATAGCTCGGATATGACGGAACGTACCCATACCCTGCGCCCCAAGGGGCATATCCCGAGTAGCCGGCGTATCCGCTCCAGCCATAGGTCGGCTGATAATAATATGGGTCGAGAGCCGCGCCGTAATAGGCGCCGTAATAAGGTCCGTAATACCGCGACTGCCAACTCGGGTCCGCCGCAGCGCTGGTGGCCAAGGCCGCAGCAGTCAGAGGGCCCGCCAACCCAAGCTTCAGTACGTGCCTGGAAAAGGACGTCATCTCGATCTCCTCGCTAGGACGCGCCACGACGCGGTCAACAAACGCGAGGCGGATCGCACGGTTCCGGTGGGGCGGGCATCGGCCGCCGCGGGGAGATGAAACGAAAAAACTTAGTAAAATCAAACGGGCGGTAGATTGCGTTCAACCAGCCTCATCGCCTCCGATTGCGACAGATCGGCGCTGCCGTAGCAGCGGCCGCTGCGTTCATGGAGCCGCGCGCGGGCGAACAGTTCCGCAATCTCCGGCGCGCTCGCGCGCAGTGCCTCAGCCGCAGCGAGCAGCGCCAGCACTTCCACGGCGGCGCGCGCGTGTGTTTCCGCGCCCGCTCCGGACAAGGTGCGTTCCACGAAACGTAAGGCGTCCGTCCCGCCGGGAAGATCTGCGGTGGCGCGGGCAATCTGCGCGAGCACGGCGCCGGCCGCTTCATGGTCGCGCGACAACGCGCGCAGAAGATCGAGGCAAACGACATTGCCCGATCCTTCCCAGATCGCATTGACCGGCGCCTCCCGATAAAGGCGCGCCAGGACGCCCTCTTCCACGTAGCCGTTGCCGCCCAGGCATTCCATGGCCTCATAGATCAGTGCGGGCGCCGTCTTGCAGACCCAATATTTCACCACGGGTGTCAGCACACGGGCGCGACCCGCTTCCGCCGCATCGGTCGGCGCGAGATCATAGGATCGGCACAGGCGCATCATCGCGGCCAGCGCCCCCTCCACCTCGAGGGCCATGTCGGCGAGCACGCTTCCCATCAGCGGCTGGTCGGCAAGGCGGCGCTGGAACACAGTGCGATGGCGGGCATGGTGCACGGCCTGCGCCAGTGCCATGCGCATCATGCCGGCCGACGAGATCGCGCAATCGAGGCGCGTGAGCTGCACCATCTCGATGATGGTGCGCACGCCGCGTCCCTCCTCGCCAACGCGCCAGGCGAAGGCGTTCGCGAACTCGACTTCGGACGATGCGTTGGAGACGTTGCCCAGCTTGTCCTTGAGGCGCTGGAAGCGCAGGCCGTTGGCAGTCCCGTCCGGCGCAAAGCGCGGCATGAAGAAGCAGGTGAGGCCGCCCGGCGCCTGCGCCAGCACCAGGAACGCATCGCACATTGGAGCCGACATGAACCATTTGTGTCCGGTGATGCGATAGCCCTCGCCAGCTGGTTCGGCGCGCGTGGTGTTGGCGCGCACGTCGGTGCCGCCCTGCTTCTCGGTCATGCCCATGCCGAGGGTGATGCCCGCCTTCTGGGTCCACGGGCGGACGCTCGGATCGTAGGCGCAAGAGATGATCTTTGGCGTCACTTGGGCAAGCAGGGCCGGTTCAGCAGCCAGCGCGGCGACAGCGGCCCGCGTCATGGTGACGGGACACATATGCCCGTTCTCGACCTGGGCGATCATGTAGTAGCGCGCCGCGCGTGCGACCTCGGCCGGCGCGGCGGCGCGCCTCCCCTGCTGCGTCCAGGTCATCGCGGTCATCCCGGACGAAATGCTCTCAGCCATGAACTGATGGTAGGCCGGGTGAAACTCGACGATGTCGCGGCGAAAGCCCTTGGCGTCGAAGGTCCGCAGCTTTGGCCGGTTTTCATTGGCCGCCCGCGCCGCCTCGAACATGTCGGCGGCACCCCAGTGCCGCCCGAACTTGGACAGTGCCCCCGCCTCGTCGCCCGCGCCGTTCGTCGCCACCGCCTGTTGAAGGGGCGGATCGCTCGCGAACAGATCGACATCCACGTAGGGCGGCGACTGGTTGAAGACCTCATGGGTGTCGAATTGAGCCATGGCTGTTCTCCCTTGCGGCGATCGTAGCACGGCGTTAACCGGCGCCCCGAACCCGAAGCTCGCCACCCCGGCCGCGAGCCCGGCCGGGAACTTCGGGTTCAAACGGGCGCCAAAAAATTAAAAATTGCTGGCGTCCACAGTTTGCAACGGAGGATGCGCGGCAAGGTTTGTGAATGTCGGAATCCGGACACCATGTTCCTGTGGAGGAGGCAGTTAGCCCTTGCCCGGGGGGACGGTTGCGCCTATAGCACCGCCTTTAATGGACATTACGTCAAAACCCTCCTTCGTCCTCAGCCAGCGGCATTTGTTGGGGATCGAAGGCCTTTCGCGCGACGATATCATCGGCCTGCTGGACCGCGCCGAGCAGTTTGTCGAGTACAACCGCCAGATCAACAAGAAGCAGTCCACGCTGCGCGGGCGCACGCAGATCAACCTGTTCTTCGAAGTCTCGACCCGCACGCAGTCGTCCTTCGAACTGGCCGGCAAGCGCCTCGGGGCCGACGTCATGAACATGGCGGTCGGGTCCTCCTCGATGCGCAAGGGCGAGACGCTGATCGACACCGCGATCACCCTCAATGCCATGCGTCCCGACATCCTGGTCGTGCGGCACCATGCGTCCGGCGCGGTCGAGTTGCTCGCCCGCAAGGTCGATTGCTCCGTCATCAACGCGGGCGACGGCAGCCATGAGCATCCTACCCAGGCGCTGCTCGACGCGCTCACCATTCGGCGCAACAAAGGTCGCGTCGAGCGCCTGATCGTGACCATTTGCGGCGATATCCTCCACTCGCGGGTGGCGCGCTCGAACATCATCCTGCTCAATGCTTTGGGGGCGCGCGTGCGCGTCGTTGCGCCCTCGACCTTGTTGCCGCCAGGTATCGAGCGCATGGGCGTCGAAGTGTTCCGCGACATGCGCGAAGGGCTGCGCGATGCCGACATCGTCATGATGCTGCGGCTGCAGCGCGAGCGCATGAGCGGCTCCTTCGTGCCATCCTCGCAGGAGTATTTTCACTACTTCGGCCTGGACGAGAAGAAGCTCAGCTACGCCAAGCCCGATGCGCTGGTGATGCATCCCGGCCCGATGAACCGCGGCGTGGAGATCGAGTCCGGCGTCGCCGATGGCGCGCAGTCGCTGATCCGGGAGCAGGTCGAGATGGGCGTTGCCGTCCGCATGGCCGCCCTCGAGGCGCTGGCCCAAAACCTGCCGAACGCATGAGGTCGCTCATGCTGTCCGAACGCCGCCCCATCCTGCTGACCAATGCGCGCATCATCGACCCGTCGCGCGATTCCGATTTCGTCGGTGACATCCTGATCGCGGACGGCGTCATCCGCGAGGCCAAGCGCGGCATCGGCGCCGCCGGCGTTCCCGAGGGCACCGAGATCATCGACTGCCGCGACAAAGTGGTAGCTCCGGGACTGATCGACATGCGTGCCTTCGTCGGCGAGCCTGGGGCCGACTACCGCGAGACACTCGCGACCGGCAGCCAGGCGGCCGCCGCGGGCGGCGTCACTACGATCGTCATGCGGCCCGACACCACCCCCGCCATCGACGAGCCGGCAATGGTCGATTTCGTGATGCGGCGCGCCCGCGATACGGCAATCGTGCACGTGCATCCGATGGCGGCGCTGACCAAGGGCCTCAAGGGCGCGGAGATGACCGAATTCGGCCTTCTCAGGGCTGCGGGCGCCGTTGCCTTCAGCGACGGCAACCGCAGCGTCACCAACGCACAGGTCATGCGGCGCGCATTGACGTATGCCCGTGACTTCGACGCGCTGATCGTCCACCACACCGAAGATCCCGACCTCGTCGGCGACGGTGTGATGAACGAGGGCGAGTTTGCCGCCAGGCTGGGACTGGTGGGCGTTCCCAATGCCGCCGAGACGGTGATGCTGGAGCGCGACCTGCGCCTCGCCGCCCTCGCGGGGGCGCGTTATCACGCGGCCTCGCTTACCTGCATCGACTCGCTCGAGGTGCTGCGTCGCGCCAAGGATGCCGGCGCGCCGGTGACCGCGTCCTGCTCCATCAACCACGTCACCTTGAACGAGAACGACGTCGGCTCGTACCGCACCTTTTGCAAGGTCGCGCCGCCACTGCGCGCCGAAGAAGATCGCATCGCGCTGGTGCGCGCACTCTCCAGCGGGCTGATCGACGTCGTGGTGTCCGACCACGATCCCCAGGACGTCGAAACCAAGCGATTGCCTTTCGCGGAGGCTGCGCCGGGTGCCATCGGTATCGAGACGATGCTCACGGCCGGGCTTCGCCTCGTCCACAACCAGGAAATCGAGCTGACCAAGCTGCTCGCCGCCATGTCGACGCGGCCGGCGGAACTGCTCGGCCTGCCGGGCGGCAACTTGCGTCCGGGCAGCCCGGCCGACGTTATCGTCATCGATCTCGACGTTCCCTGGGTGCTCGATCCCACCGAGCTTAAGTCGAAATGCAAGAACACACCTTTCGACGAGGCGCGGCTGCAGGGCCGCGTGATCCACACGATCGTCGCCGGCCGGACGGTTTACGAGTACGTCTGACGCGGCGTTTTGCTATGCTGCGTCCATGATGTTTCCGACCGCCCTGCCCGCCGTCGCCTCGCTCGTCCTCGGTTATCTTCTGGGCTCGATCCCGTTTGGCCTGCTGCTGACCCGCTTTGCGGGCACGCAGGACATCCGTTCCGTCGGATCGGGAAACATCGGCGCGACCAACGTCCTGCGCACGGGCCGGAAGGGTCTCGCCGCCGCCACCCTGCTTGGCGATGCACTCAAAGGCACTCTCGCCGTCCTCATCGCCCGCCGGCTTGGCGGTCTGGAAACGGCGCTGGTCGCCGCGGCCGGCGCGTTTCTCGGCCATCTGTTTCCAGTGTGGCTGAGGTTTAAGGGCGGCAAGGGCGTCGCTACCTACATCGGCCTGCTCTTGGGCCTCGCTTGGCCGGCGGCCGTCTGGTTTTGCGCCGCTTGGCTCGCGGTCGCTGCGCTAACGCGATATTCCTCGCTGTCCGCCCTGGTCGCCAGCGCGACCACGCCGGCCATTCTCTGGTACATGGAGCACCGCCCCGAGGCCCTACTGTTCCTTGGCCTTACGGTCATCTTATGGGTCACGCATCGCACCAATATCGCGCGGCTGATCGAAGGCACCGAAGGCAAGATCGGACATAAGCAACAGGCCGCGACGGCGGGCGAGCGCGACGCGTGAGCACGGGCGGCACGAGGCTAAGCGACGAGCAACGCCTCGATTGGCTGCGCCTGATCCGTTCCGAGAACGTCGGTCCGCGCACCTTCCACAATCTGCTTGCGCATTTCGGCAGCGCGCGCGATGCGCTCGAGGCGTTGCCCGATCTGGCCCGACGCGGCGGCGCCGGCCGCTCTATCAAGGTCTATCCGCTCGCGGATGCCGCGCGCGAGTTGGAAGCGACCCGCCGGCTCGGCATCGCACTCGTCGCATTGGGCGAGCCGGACTATCCGCATCCGCTCGACACGATCGACGATCCGCCCCCGTTGGTGGCATTGCGCGGCGGATCGGACGTGACGGCAAAACCGAAAGTGGCCATCGTCGGCGCGCGCAATGCTTCGGCAGCCGGCGTTCGGTTCGCGGAGCGGATGGCGCGCGATCTTGCCGAGGCCGGATTCGCGGTCGTGTCCGGCCTCGCACGAGGGATCGACGCCGCCGCACACCGCGCAAGCCTCGCCACCGGCACGATCGCAGTGCTCGCGGGCGGCCACGATAGGGTCTATCCGGCCGAACATGAGGACTTGCTCGACGCGCTGCTCGCGCACGGCGCCGCGATCTCCGAGATGCCGCTCGGCTGGGAGCCGCGGGCGCATGATTTCCCCCGCCGCAATCGCCTGATCTCCGGTCTGTCGCTGGGCGTGGTCGTCGTCGAGGCCGCCAAGCGGTCGGGTTCGCTGATCACCGCCCGCTTCGCGCTGGAGCAGGGACGCGAGGTCTTTGCCGTGCCGGGCTCGCCGCTCGACCCACGCACCGAGGGCACCAACGGACTCCTCAAGCAGGGAGCTGCCTTGACCACGGGGGCGGCCGACGTGATCTCCGTGCTCGAGCCGATGCTGGACAAGCCGCCGCGCCTTTCGCTGCGCGAGCCAGGGGGAGTGCCAGGGGACATCCCGGCCTGCAGGCCCGCCGATGACGAGGCCCGCCGGCTCATCGTCAGCCTGCTCGGTCCGACGCCTGCGTCCATTGACGAGGTGATCCGCCTGTCAAGGCAACAGCCCTCCGTGGTGCGAATGATCCTGCTGGAGCTGGAGCTTGCCGGCAGGCTGGTCCGCCAGCCGGGCGGACTGGTCGCGCTACTCGACATATAAAATAAGAGCTGGAACGCGCTGGGCGGCGGCCGACGCCCCGCGGTCTGCCACCAATAGTCGTGCGACGAATTAAATTCTACCTTTGATGCGTGCCCGGCACGGTGCCATAAAATCCTGACGTGTCAATGATTTAGTCATGAAAGCCGGTTAACTGTCACGCTGATCATTTGACACTGTCGCCCGACATAACCATTTTCCGGGCGACCCTGATCCCCGATTCAGACCGGGGAATCACATATAAGTACCTCAAAAATCAAGGCTTTTCATGAACGTCGTGGTCGTCGAGTCCCCCGCCAAGGCCAAGACCATCAATAAATACCTCGGCAAGGGCTACGAAGTCCTGGCGTCGTTCGGCCATGTGCGCGACCTGCCTGCGAAGAACGGATCGGTCGATCCTGACCACGACTTCCGGATGATCTGGGAAGTCGATTCCAAGGCCCAGAAGCGGCTCAACGATATCGCCAAGGCCGTGAAGGGTGCTGACAAGTTGATCCTTGCAACCGACCCGGATCGCGAGGGCGAAGCCATTTCCTGGCACGTCCTGGAAGTTCTCAAGGAAAAGAAGGCGCTCAAGGACCAGGACATCGAGCGTGTCGTGTTCAACGCCATCACCAAGCAGTCGGTGAGCGAGGCAATGAAACACCCGCGCAAGATCGACCGGGCGCTGGTCGACGCCTATCTCGCCCGCCGCGCCCTCGACTATCTCGTGGGTTTCACGCTTTCGCCCGTGCTGTGGCGCAAGCTACCCGGCGCACGCTCGGCCGGCCGCGTGCAGTCGGTCGCGCTACGTCTTGTTTGCGATCGCGAGCTCGAAATCGAGAAGTTCGTCCCGCGCGAGTTCTGGTCGATCGCGGCGACGCTCGCGACGCCGCGCGGTGAGACCTTCGAAGCGCGCCTCGTCGGCGCTGACGGCAGGAAAATCCAGCGCCTCGACATCGGCACAGGCGCGGAGGCCGAGGACTTCAAACGGGCCCTCGAAGCGGCTGCCTTCTCCGTCGCCTCGGTCGAATCGCGACCGGGCAAGCGCAATCCCTATCCGCCCTTCACCACTTCGACACTGCAGCAGGAGGCAAGCCGTAAGCTTGGCTTCGCGCCGGCGCATACGATGCGTATTGCGCAACGCCTCTATGAGGGCATCGACATCGGCGGCGAGACGGTTGGCCTTATCACCTATATGCGTACCGACGGCGTGCAAATCGCCGAGGAAGCCCTCCCCGATATCCGCAAGATGATCGGCGCGGAGTTTGGCGACCGCTACCTTCCCGACGCGCCGCGCCGCTACCAGACCAAGGCGAAGAACGCCCAGGAGGCGCACGAGGCGGTCCGTCCGACCGACATCACGCGCCGCCCGCGCGACATCGCACGCCATCTCGATGCCGATCAGGCCAAGCTCTACGAACTGATCTGGATCCGCGCCATCGCCAGCCAGATGGAATCGGCCGAGATCGAGCGCACGACTGTCGATATCCACGCCAAGGCCAATGGGCGCACCATCGAACTGCGCGCCACCGGCTCCGTTATCCGGTTCGACGGCTTCCTGAAGGTTTATTCGGAAGATCGGGACGAACCCGAGGAGGATGACGAGTCCCGCCGCCTGCCCGCCATGAGCGCGGGCGAGGCACTGGAACGCCGGGCCATCGCCGCCGATCAGCATTTCACCGAGCCGCCGCCGCGCTACTCGGAAGCCTCGCTGGTCAAGCGCATGGAGGAACTCGGCATCGGCCGTCCTTCGACCTACGCGTCGATCCTGCAGGTGCTCAAGGATCGCGGCTACGTGCGTCTCGACAAGCGGCGCCTCTACCCCGAGGACAAAGGCCGCGTCGTGGTGGCGTTTCTTGAGAGCTTCTTCTCGAAATACGTCGAGTATGACTTCACTGCCGATCTCGAGGACAAGCTCGACCGCGTCTCCAACAACGAGCTGCCCTGGCGCGACCTGCTGCGGGATTTCTGGCGCGATTTCATCGGCTCGGTCGAAGACATCAAGGACGTGCGCATCGGTGAGGTCCTCACCGCGCTGGACGACTTGCTCGCGCCGCACATCTACCCTCCACGCGCCGACGGCGGCGATCCCAAGGTGTGCCCCGTCTGCGGCACCGGACGGCTCTCGCTGCGGCTCGGCAAGTTCGGCGCGTTCATCGGCTGCTCCAACTATCCCGAGTGCAAGAACACGCGTCCGCTCTCGGCCGCCGGCGCTGGACCGGAGGGCGGCACGCGCGCCCTCGGTCAGGATCCGGTCACCGGCCTCGACGTCACGCTGCGCGCCGGCCGTTTCGGCCCCTATGTGCAGCTCGGCGAAGGCAAGGATGGCGAGAAGCCGAAGCGCTCCGGCCTGCCCAAGGGTACCGATCCGTCAGGCCTCGATCTCGAGATGGCGTTGAAGCTGCTCGCGCTGCCGCGCGAGGTCGGCAAGCATCCGGAAACCGGCCAGCCGATCGTTGCCGGCATCGGCCGCTTCGGACCTTACGTGCAGCACGAGAAGACCTATGCCAGCTTGGAGAGTCCCGAGGAGGCACTGACGGTCGGATTGAACCGCGCCGTCACCCTGATCGCGGAAAAGATCGCCAAGGGACCGAGCAAACGCCGCTTCGGCGGTGCCGCGGGAAAGCCGCTCGGGGATCATCCAAAGAAGGGCGGACAGATCGTAGTCAAGAACGGCCGTTATGGACCCTATGTCAGCCACAACGGGGTCAACGCGACCCTGCCGGCCGACAAGACCCCTGATACGGTCACGCTCGAAGAGGCGGTTGAGCTTCTCGACGCACGCGCGGGCAAGACTGCCGAGGCGCCCAAGCCGCACCGGGCCGCAGGCCGCAAGCCGGCCAAGGCCGCCGCCAAGACGGCCAAGGCCCCGGCCAAACCCGCAAAGGCCGCCACGAAACCAAAGGCCAAGGCACCCGCCAAACCGAAGGCCAAAGCCGCCCGCTGACCCCTTGGCGCGGTGATCCGGCCGAGGCTATGCGCCCCGCCACCTGGCGCGGCAGATGGCTGCCGCGCGCCGGATAGCTGGCATGAAAGCGCCCGGCGGCCTATTTAAGAGTGGCAGAACCGGGCAGATCATTGGCTTCACGTCTTCGCACAGCACCCAGCATCCCGAGCAAGACCGAGCTCGTTGCCTTCATTGGGCGGCAACCCGGAAAGGTCGGGACGCGGGAAATCGCGCGCGCCTTTGGCCTCAAGAACGCCGATCGCGCTGCGCTCAAGGGCCTGCTGCGCGAGCTTGCCGACGAAGGCGTCATCGAACGCCGCCACAGGAAGCTGCACCATCCCGGCGCCCTGCCCCCGACCGTCCTGGCCGACATCATTGGCCGCGATGCGGACGGCGAGTTGATCGCGACGCCGAGCGAGTGGGATGAAGACGCGCGCGGGCCCGCTCCCAAGATCCGCATCCATGTTCCACGCAAGGCCCGGCCTGGCGAAATTCCGGGGGTCGGGGACCATGCCCTGGTGCGGGCGGAGGAAACGCGCGAGGGCGAAGGTGCGGTCCCCTATCGCGGACGGGTCATCAAGATCCTCGACCGCGCCAAGCATCGCGTGCTCGGCATATTCCGCGCGCTCCCGTCGGGCGGCGGACGCCTGGTGCCGGTCGACAAGAAGAGCCTGGGCCGCGAGCTGAACATTCCGGCCGGCATGACGCTCGACGCCGAGGACGGAGACCTCATCGCCGCCGAGATCGCCCGCAGCGGCCGCTACGGACTGCCGAGTGCGCGCGTGAAGGAGCGGCTCGGCTCCATCAAGAGTGAACGCGCCGTCAGCCTGATTGCCATCAATGCGCATGGAATCCCCACCGTGTTCAGCCGCGAGGTCGTAGCCGAAGCGGAAGCCGCCCGGCCCGCCACCCTCGCCGGGCGCGAGGACTGGCGCGACGTTCCGCTCGTCACCATTGATCCGGTCGATGCCAAAGACCACGACGATGCGGTGTTCGCGCGTCCGGATCCCGACCCGGCCAACCGCAACGGGCACATCATCGACGTCGCCATCGCCGACGTCGCGCACTATGTCCGTCCCGGCTCGGCACTCGACCGCGAAGCGTTGACCCGCGGCAACTCGGCCTATTTCCCCGACCGTGTCGTCCCGATGCTGCCCGAGCGCATCTCCAACGATCTGTGCTCACTGCGGCCGCGAGAGGATCGCGCCGCCCTCGCCGTTCGCATGGTCATCGGAGCCGACGGCCGCAAACGCTCGCACAGGTTCCATCGCGTCCTGATGCGCTCCGCAGCGAAGCTTCACTATGCGCAGGTGCAGGCCGCCATCGACGGACAGCCGGACGACACCACCCGTCCGCTGCTTGATCCGATCATCGAGCCCCTCTACGCCGCCTACCGTGCGATCAAGCTCGCGCGCGCCGAGCGTGATCCGCTCGATCTCGATCTGCCCGAACGCAAGATCCTGCTCAAGTCTGACGGCACGGTCGACCGGGTGATCTCGCCGGAACGACTCGATGCTCACCGTTTGATCGAAGAGTTCATGATCATGGCCAACGTCGCTGCCGCCGAGACGCTCGAGCGGGCGCGTACTCCGCTGATCTACCGTGTGCACGACGAGCCCTCTCCCGAAAAGGTCGAGGCGCTGCGCGAATTCCTGCGCACGATCGACATTTCACTGCCGAAGGGTGGCACGCTGCGCACTACCCATTTCAATGGCGTGCTGGCGCACGTAAAAGGACGCGAGGTCGAGGATCTCGTCAACCAGATCGTGCTTCGCTCGCAGTCGCAGGCCGAGTACGCCGCCGAAAACTACGGGCATTTCGGTCTCAATCTGCGTCGCTACGCACACTTCACCTCCCCGATCCGGCGCTATGCGGATCTCGTCGTTCACCGCGCGCTCGTGCGTGCGCTCGGGCTTGGCGACGGCCCGCTGCCGGGCGACGCAGACGTCGAGACACTGGCCGAGGTGGCCGCACAGATCTCCGCCACCGAACGGCGCGCCATGGCGGCAGAGCGCGAGACATCGGATCGGTTGATTGCGCATTTCCTGTCGGATCGCGTTGGCGCCACATTCGAAGGCCATATCGCCGGCGTGACGCGGGCAGGCCTGTTCGTGAAACTGGACGGAACCGGCGCCGACGGCTTTGTGCCTGCCCGCACGATCGGCGACGAATATTTCCGCTATCATGAGGCCCAGCACGCTCTGATCGGGGACGATAGCGGGGCGATGTACCGGCTCGGCGATCGTGCGACGGTACGCCTGGTCGAAGCTGCGCCGGTTGCGGGAGCGCTACGTTTCGAAATCCTCTCGGAAGGCCGCAAGGTCAAGCTCTCGGCCACGCAGCACCGCCGCGCGCGCGCCGCGGTGCACACACGCAAGGCTCATCCCCGCAGCCGCCGCCGGCAACATCGGTAGAAAGGCAGAAAGAAAAATGGTCAGTTCCGTCAATCAGGCACGTGATTTCTCCGCCGCGATCCGGCGCGGACTCGCTGGCCGATGCCCCTCCTGTGGCCACGGCAAGCTGTTCCGCGCCTTCCTGAAGGTGGCGGACACGTGCCCCGCATGTGGCGAGGAACTCCACCATCACCGCGCGGATGACGCACCGGCCTATTTCGTGATCGTCCTGGTGGGGCACATCGTGGTGCCGCTGGCGCTGTTCGTAGAGACCGAGTTCTATCCCCCCTACTGGGTGCACGTGGCGCTCTGGCTACCGCTGACGCTCGGACTGGCCATCGGCCTCCTGCAGCCGATCAAGGGCGCCATCGTGGGCTGGCAATGGGCCCACCGTATGCATGGATTCGATCGCCACGGCGATCCCGAGACGCGACAGCTGGGAACCGCCGAGCCGACCTGATGAGCGTATCGACCGACGATCTGCTGCAGCGGATCGCAGCAGCAGACAGGGATCTCTCGCATCCCTCGGTACGGCCGCGCGACGCCGCCACGTTGATCCTGGTGGATCGCAGCGCGCATCCGCCGAAGGTTTTGCTCGGACGACGACATCACGGGCATAAGTTCATGCCCGGCAAATACGTGTTTCCCGGCGGACGTGTGGAGCCGCTCGACCGGCGCATGGCGGCGGCCGCACGTCTCGATGCACAGTTGGAACTGCGGCTGATGCGCAGGATGCAGCGGCCGAGCGCCGCACGCGCCCGCGCGCTGGTGATGGCTGCCATCCGCGAGACCTTCGAGGAGACCGGTCTGCTGCTTGGCTTTTCCAAGAACACCGAGCCCCCGATGCCGCTCGGCGGGGGCTGGCCCGCGCTGGCGCAGACGCCGCCCAATCTAGACCCGATTCATTTCGTGGCGCGCGCCATCACGCCGCCCGGCCCGTCGCGTCGCTTCGACACTCGCTTCTTCACGGCTGACGCGAGCGCCATCAGCCATCGGATAGACGGAGTTGTCGGACCGGATACGGAATTGGTGGAGCTGGTCTGGGTGCCGATCGCCGAGGCAAGGCACCTGGATATGCCGGCCATTACCATGGCCGCGCTCGAAGACCTGGAGGCCAGGGTGGCCGCCGGCCTGCGCCGCGACCTGCCCGTCCCTTTTTATCGCGTGGTGCGTCGGCGCTTTGTCCGCGAGTTGCTATGAGAATACAGGATTTTAGCGGCTTTTCTTGACTTTTCGGCGGTCCGCACTAGCTTGCCGGCCAAGACGACAGCTCCCTGCGAGGAATTATGGCCAAGACCGCGATGGTGAAGATCAAGTTGGTGTCGAGCGCGGACACCGGCTACTACTACGTCACCAAGAAGAACTCGCGCACCAAGACCGAGAAGATCGTCAAGAAGAAGTACGATCCGGTCGCGCGCAAGCACGTGGAATTCCGCGAATCCAAGATCAAGTGATCCGGGCGGCTCGCGCCGCTCGATTCTCATGGCTTGAACGGCATGGGGCGCCTCGCGGCGCCCTCATGATTCTCGGTGTGGTCGGAAACTGACCGGAAGGTGGCCGGCCGGAAATGGTGTTATGAGGAGGCCACTCCCACCACTCCCGAGCCGGCCGAACCCCACGAAAACCCAGGAGATGCGGCGGACCTGAGCATTCCGTAGGGCATCTGGTTGGGATGCGAGCGCTCGCTCGAGCACGTCATCCAAAGGCTTCCCCGTCACCCGCAGCGTATCGAACGGCCGCTGGAAAGCAACGCAACAGACGCCCTGGCGCGAGCGAATCTCGCTGTAAACCTAAACGGTTATGGTTTATCGGCCAACGGCGAGCCACGCGTTACCAGCGCGGAGCCGCGCAATACCTCAGGGTCCTACGCAGCGTCCGCAACGACCCTGTTCCGGCCGTCGCGCTTGGCACGGTAGAGCGCCTGGTCGGCCCGCTTGAGGATCTCGGCGGCCGTGTCGGTGGGATGCATCAGCCCGGCAATACCGACCGAGATCGTGACGTCGACCGCGCGGGCCCCCTGGCTGATCGGGAAGGACTCGGTCGCGATGCCGCGGCGGACGCGCTCCGCCACTGCCGCCGCGATGGCAAGATCCGTCTCCGGCATCACCACAACGAACTCCTCACCGCCGTAGCGGCAGGCCAGATCGATGCCGCGGATCGACTTCTTGAGGCGTAGCGAGAACTCACGCAGCACATCGTCGCCGGCGTCATGACCGTAGGTATCGTTGATCGACTTGAAATAGTCGATGTCGAGCACCAGCACGCTCAACGGCTTGCCCCGCGCGGCGGCCTGCTCGACCAGGGTCGTCACATGCGTTTCCATGTAGCGGCGGTTGTGCAGGCCCGTGAGCCCGTCGGTGACGGCCATCTCGATCGACATCTGCACGTTATCGCGCAGCCGGTCGGCAAACCGCTTCTTGCGCACCTGCGTGCGCACGCGCGCCAGCATCTCGTTCTTGTCGATGGGCCGGATCAGGTAGTCGTTGACCCCGATCTCGAGCCCGCGCATGAGCCGCGCATGGTCCTCGGCCTCTGCAATACAGAGGATCGGCGTGCTGCGGGTGCGCTCCAGGGAGCGGGCCTGGCTACACAGGCGCAGCCCATCATAGCCCTCGAGCCCGAGCGAGATCATCAGCACGTCGTAATCGCCTTCAGCCAGGCGGAACACCGCCTCGGCCGGGTCAGGCTCGACGTCGACCGTGTGGTCGCTGGCCAGCACGGGCGCGAGGCGCTCGTAGGAGGTCTTGCGGTCATCGATCAGCAGGATCTTCGCGCCGCGGCCCGTATCGACCACCGCTTCGCGCGCCGGATTTTCGATGCCGATCTCCTTCGACGTCACCGCTCGCATGCGCAGTTCGTCGGTCATCATCTTCAGACGGACGAGCGAGCGAACCCGGGCGATCAGCGCCACGTCGGACACCGGCTTGGTCAGAAAGTCGTCTGCGCCCGCCTCGAGCCCCCTCACCCGATCGGCAGCCTGGTCGAGCGCCGTCACCATGATCACCGGAATATGCTGGGTGGCCGGATTGCTCTTGAGGCGGCGGCACACCTCGAAGCCGTCCATGTCGGGCATCATCACGTCGAGCAGCACGATGTCGCATTCGGCGCGCTCGCAGATCGCCAGAGCCTCCACGCCGCCCGTAGCAGTCACGACACTGAAGTATTCCGCCGAGAGTCGCGCTTCCAGCAGCTTGACGTTGGCTGCGACGTCATCGACGACGAGAATGCGCGCCGTCATCGAACGACCTCACCATTTCCAAGGAAGTGACGAACCGTATCGATGAATTTGGCGACCGAAATCGGCTTGGACAGATAGGCCTCGCATCCGCCCTCGCGAATGCGCTCCTCGTCCCCTTTCATCGCGAACGCGGTCACGGCCACCACCGGGATCACCTTGAGCTCCGGATCGTCCTTGAGCCACTTGGTGACCTCCAGCCCGGATACTTCCGGCAACTGGATGTCCATCAGGATCAGGTCGGGCCGGTGCTTGCGCGCGAGATCGAGCGCCTCGATGCCATTGCGGGTGCCCAGCGTGCGATAGCCGTGAGCCTCCAGAAGGTCATTGAAGAGCTTCATGTTGAGCTCGTTGTCTTCGACGATGAGGACGGTCTTGGCCATTTCTTGGTCTTCCGCCCCACGAAGGGAGCTCATGATCGCGACGCCGGTGTGCACATAGGCACATGGTCAAGCCGCGCCACCCCTGTTAACCGCCGGTATGCTAAGTGAGATTCCTTTAGGAAACGCAAACATTTGATCCAAATGCCACGCACCACCGACCACCGTCAGCCGGCAGAAGCCTTGGCCATTCAAGCCCTTGGCTATCTCGCGGAGGAGCCGGAACGGCTGGCCCGCTTCCTTGCCCTGTCGGGCCTCGACGCAGGCGAGATTCGCTCCGCTGCGGCAGAGCCCGGGTTCCTGGCAGGGGTGCTGGATTACCTCTGCGCGGACGAAGCGCTCCTCACCGACTTCGCCGCCTCGATCGGCGCCGCCCCGGCTGAGGTCGCGCGCGCACATGGCGAACTCACGGGCGGGCATTGGCAGCGGGATATCCCCTAAGGCTACTGGCGCGTCTTCGGGATCCCGATGGCGTCTGCTTGATCTGGCGCCTCCGCCGCCCGACCATGTCCGCCAGGCGAAACGCCGAATCGGACCGCACCGCTTATGCCCGGCTTCTGCCGCGATTGCCTCACCGACGCGCCGGATGCCGCAGCGCGCTGCCGCCGTTGCGGCTCGCCGCGCCTGGCGCGCCATGTGGAGCTCACCACCATGGCAATCGCACACATTGATTGCGACGCGTTCTATGCCGCAGTCGAGAAGCGCGACGACCCCTCGCTCAACGACAAGCCGCTGATCATCGGCGGCGGCCAGCGCGGCGTCGTATCCACCGCCTGCTACATCGCGCGCACCTATGGCGTGCGCTCGGCCATGCCGATGTTCCAGGCCCGCCGCCTGTGCCCGCACGCCGTGATCGTGAAGCCCGACATGGCAAAATACGTACGGGTGGGACGTGAGGTGCGCGCGCGCATGCTGGCGCTCACCCCGCTGGTGGAGCCGCTGTCGATCGACGAAGCTTTCCTTGACCTCTCCGGCACAGAGCGGCTGCATCGCATGACGCCAGCCAAGGCCCTGGCACATTTTGCCAAGGAGGTGGAATCCGAGATCGGCATCACCGTCTCCATCGGCCTCGCGAGCAACAAGTTTCTCGCAAAAATCGCCTCCGACCTCGACAAGCCGCGCGGGTTTTCAGTGCTCAGCCAGTCGGAGGCGGCAG
The DNA here is from genome assembly GCA_035556735.1 of Xanthobacteraceae bacterium. Classification (GTDB taxonomy): domain Bacteria; phylum Pseudomonadota; class Alphaproteobacteria; order Rhizobiales; family Xanthobacteraceae; genus CANJBX01. Next base: position 181,067 of record DATMFF010000006.1, read on the forward strand.
CCTTTCTCGCGCCGAAACCGGTCACGTTCATCTGGGGTGTCGGCAAGGCCATGGGCGCGACGCTGGCGGCCGCCGGGTTCACCACGATCGCCGACATCCAGCGCAGCGACGAGACCGAGCTGATGCGCCGCTTCGGCGTTGAAGGCCGCCGGCTGTGGCGGCTGGCGCGCGGCATCGACGATCGCAGCGTCAGCCCCGACCGCGAGGCCAAGAGCGTATCGGCGGAGACGACCTTCGAACGCGACGTTTCCGATTTCCGATCCCTGGAGCGCACGCTGTGGGACATGACCGAGCGCGTCTCCGCCCGCCTCAAAGCGCAGGAAATCGCCGGCCATACGGTGACGCTCAAGCTCAAGACCGCGGACTTCCGCATCCGCACGCGCGCGCACACGCTCGAAGCTCCGACCCAGCTCGCCGCAAGGATCTTCGCCGCCGCGCGCGAACTGCTGGCGCGCGAAGCTGACGGCACGAAGTTCCGCCTGCTGGGCGTCGGCCTCTCGGCACTCGACGAGGCCGATGCGGCGGACCCGGACGACCTGATCGACGTGCGCGCGCGCCGCACCGCAGCGGCCGAGCATGCCGTCGACCGCGTGCGCAAGAAGTTCGGGAGCGATGCCGTGGTCAGGGGCCTGGCTCTCGAAGAGGACTAGCCGCGCCGAAGGCTGGCCGACAACGGGCTTGCGTCGCCGCCCCGGTGCGCCCACTCTTGCGCCCCCCTTCACTTCGTCCTGCCCAAGAACAACCGTCCAAGGAGATTCCGTTGATCATCGACATCCACACGCACATGCTCACGCGTGAATGGCTGGACACGTTTCTCAAACACAGCGGCGGCGCTTACTCGGTCGGCAAGGTGCCCGGCGGCAATGACGCCATTTACCGGGGTGACACGGCGTTCATGACCCTCACCGAGGGCATGTTCGACTACAATTCGCGCATTTCGGCCATGGACGCCGCCGGGGTCGATATCGCCGTCATCTCGCTCACCTGTCCCAACGTGTTTTGGGGTGGCGCCGAGATCAGCAACCGCACCGCGATCGCGATGAACGACGACATGGCCAAGGCGCAGACGCGCTTCCCGGAGCGCATCCGCTATCTCGCCAGCCTCCCCTGGCAATATCCAGGACTGGCTCTTGCGGAACTCGAGCGCGCCTGCGCCAACGGCGCCGTCGGGGTCATGGTCACGGCCAATATCGACGGCGCATCCGTCACCGATCCGCGCTTCGCCGAGATATGGGACGCGATCGACCGGCGTGCTCTGCCCGTCCTGCTCCACCCGGCCTCGCCCATCGGCGTCGAGCAGATGGACATGAGCCGCTACCATCTCGTTTGGAGCGTCGGCTTCACGTTCGATACGACGCTGGCGCTGTCGCGCATGATCATGGACGGGTTCTTCGAGCGATATCGGCGGCTGAAGATCATCGGCGGCCACGCCGGCGGTTACCTGCCGTTCGTGATCAGCCGGCTCGACGCGGGCTTCCGAGCGTTCGAGTCGTGCCGCGCCAAGATCGACAAGCTTCCCAGCTCTTACCTCAAGCAGATCTACGTGGACAGCATCGTCTATGCGCCAGAGACGCTCGCGATGACGATTCAGGTGATGGGTGCGGACAACGTCCTTTACGGCTCCGACTACCCGCACAAGAACGGCAAGATGGAAGAGATCGTGGAATACGTCGGGACGCTTCCGGCCGCGCAGCGGGACAAGGTGCTTGCAGGCAACACGCGCAAGATCTTCGACCTTTAACGGAACATCGCGCCGTCTATCACTGACAGGGCTTGGCTTCCTTCAGGTCAAGCTGCGTCATGTGTCCAGACACGACGAAGTCGCCGTAATCGAGGGAGAGCGCACGCGAGATGCCATTCTCGAGAACCTCAAAGCTGAGGGAATAGACCGGCGTCTGCTCGCCACTGGCCGAGGTCCTGTCGAAATAGCTGATCGTGACGGGCCAGCGCTTGAGGCCGGCCAGTTCAGGATGCGACGCAGCAGCGTCGTTCATCGGTTTCTCGCTTGGATCGATCTCGCGCCCGATCACCGTCAGGGTGTTGAACACCTTCTCGCCCGTTTCCGAACCGTCGTACACCGGCAACTCGAGGATGGACGTGCCGGCGCGCGCAGCTTCGATGATGCGACGCATGTGCTCGGCCGGAAACACCATGCCGGCGTCGAGCGCAAATTCCTTGGTGCGAGGCTTGCTCAGGGAAACGCTGACGCTGTCCGGCCTGCGTTCGGCCTGCCCGTCGACCGTGTCCACCGCCTGCTGGTCGAGGTAGTTCTGCGACGCGAACTTGAACGTCTTCGCGGCGCCATCCTCCCAGGTCGTCGCCCGCAGATCACTGAGCGTCACCTTGCCCTCGCCGGAGTCGAGCTCGGAGACCTGGCGGAACTGCAGCGCGTATCCCTCGCAGCTGCTACCGCTGAAGTCGTAGAGGATGCGGCCGCGCACGGCTACGATCTGCCGTTTGCCGGTGGCGCGCGCCAGCGTAAGGTCATAGACGGCACGGTGGGCGGCGAGCTCGATCGACGCCGCCCGGGCAGCGCTCCCCATCGATGCCGTTACGGCGGTTGCCGCGGCGAGCGCGACGAGGAAGCGGAAGGGCTGCATGCAAGCTCGCGTCATCACCTTGTCCAAAGCCAGTCGGAACATAGGAGTGGCCGCCTGGAGGCGCAACGGCGCCGCTTGCCTTGCCGGGCGGCTTCGGGAAGAAACCCTAAACGGAGTTCGGCGGAATTCCGGCGTCGGGACCATCAATACGCACGAAGGAGCCGCACATGGCCGGACAGATCGACAAAAAGCTGGCGGAACTTGGGATAGCCGTGCCCAAGGTCGCGGCGCCGATCGCCAATTACGTGGGTTCCGCACGCTCCGGCAACCTGTTGTTCGTGTCGGGCCAGCTCTGCCTCGGCGCCGACGGCAAACTGGTGGCGACCGGTAAGCTCGGCGCGGCGGTCTCGGTGGAGGAAGGTCAGCAGGCGGCCCGTGCCTGCGCCATCAACCTCATCGCGCAGATCAAGGCCGCGATCGGCGATCTCGACAAGCTCACCCGGGTCGTCCGCCTTGGCGGTTTCATCAGTTCGACGCCCGCCTTCCTCGATGGACCCAAGGTCATGAACGGAGCGTCCGACCTGTTCGTGGAGGTGTTCGGCGACAAGGGCCGTCACGCGCGCACCACCGTCGGTGTGGCCGTGCTGCCGCTCGACGCCGCGGTCGAGGTCGAGGGACTGTTCGAGATCGCTTGAGCGCCCTGGCCATGACCGGATTGCAGTGGCTCACCGCGCGACCGATCGCCCACCGCGGGCTGCACGACGTTACGGCTGGCGTGATCGAGAACAGCGCGGGCGCCGCGAGCGCGGCGATCGCCGGCAACTACGCCATCGAGACGGACCTGCAGCTCGCCGCCGACGACGCGGTCGTGGTGTTCCACGACGAGACGCTGGACCGATTGACCAACGAACGCGGCCCGGTCGGAGCCAGACCCGCCGCGGCGCTGCAGCAGATCCGCTACACGGGCAGCCGTGACCGCATCCTGACGTTGCGCGAGCTGTGCGACCTCGTGGCTGGCCGGGTGCCGCTCGTGCTCGAGCTCAAGAGCGCGTTCGACGGTAACACACGTATCGCACATCGCACGGTCGAGGCCCTGCGATCCTACTCGGGCCCCGTCGCCCTGATGTCGTTCGATCCCGATCTCGTTGAGGCGCTGCGCCACCTCGCCCCCTCGCTGCCACGCGGCATCGTCGCCGAGGGGCACTACGATCATCCCGACTGGCACATGCTTCCTGCGGCGCGCAGGCGCAACCTGACGCACTTCCTGCACGCGCCGCGCAGCCGCCCGCAGTTCATCGCCTACCGCGTCGGTGATCTGCCGGCGACCATCCCCATGATTGCGCGCATGCTGTTCGGGCTGCCGTTGCTGACCTGGACCGTGCGCACGGCGGAAGATCAGGCCCGCGCGGCGCGCTATGCGGACCAGATCATTTTCGAGGGTTTTCGGGCGTAGAATGCCTATCTGGAGTGGGGGACGGCCGAAGGAATCCAATGACCAAGAAAGAGGACGTGCTGCAGATCCGCGTCGTGCCGCAGATCGCCGACATCCCGGCCGCCGTGTGGGATACCTGCGCGAACCCGTCTCAACCGGAAACTGAACGGTCAAGGACCTCAGGATTTCCGTACAACCCATTTGTTTCACACAGCTTTTTGTCTTCCCTTGAGGAATCGGGTTCAGCGACTGCCAAGACCGGCTGGATGCCGCAGCACCTTGTCGCGGAAACGCCTGACGGCCGCGCGCGCGGGGTGGTGCCCTGCTATCTCAAGGCGCACTCGCTCGGCGAGTATGTGTTCGACCGCGGCTGGGCCGAGGCTTACGCACGGGCCGGCGGCGAGTATTACCCCAAACTGCAGGTATCGGTGCCCTTCACGCCGGCGACCGGCCGGCGCCTGCTCGTCGTTCCGGGAGACGACGAGGATGCCGTGCGCGCGGGCTTGCTGCAGGGACTGACCGAGTTGTGCGCCCTGCGCGAGGCCTCGTCCGCACACATCACCTTCATGCCGGAGGCGGAGTGCGCGCTCGCGGCCGCGCACGGCTTCCTGCAGCGCACCGATCAGCAGTTCCACTGGTGCAACGCCGGGCACGGCTCGTTCGAGGATTTCCTCGCCGCCCTCACCTCACGCAAGCGCAAGCTGATCAAGCGCGAGCGCCGCGACGCCGTCGCCAATGGCATCGAGATCAAATGGCTGACCGGATCTGATCTGACGGAATCCGTATGGGACGCATTTTTCGAGTTCTACATGGAGACCGGCTCGCGTAAGTGGGGGCGGCCCTATTTGACGCGCAAGTTCTACTCGCTGATCGGCGAACGCATGGCAGACAAGGTCCTGCTCGTGATGGCGCAGCGCGCGGGCCGTTATGTCGCCGGCGCGATCAACTTCATCGGCTCCGACACCCTGTTCGGCCGCCACTGGGGCGCCACCGAGCATCACCCCTTCCTGCATTTCGAAGTCTGCTACTATCAGGCCATCGAATTCGCCATCGCACACAGGCTGGCGCGGGTCGAAGCCGGCGCACAGGGCGAGCACAAGCTCGCGCGCGGGTACTTGCCCCAGACCACGTATTCGGCGCACTACATCGCCGATGCAGGTTTCCGCCGTGCGGTGGCCGACTATCTGGCGCGCGAGCGCGCGTATGTGCGCGCCGCAGGAGAAGAGCTCGAAGAGATGTCCCCTTTCCGCCGCGACGCCAGTGCGTGACCCGGCGAGTGCAACCACGAGGGCGCGATGCCAACCTACGATGCAAATAACGTCTTCGCCAAAATCCTGCGGGGCGAATTGCCATGCCACAAGGTCTATGAGGATGATCGGGCTTTCGCATTCCTCGACATCATGCCGCGCGCACCCGGCCACACGCTGATCATCCCGAAGGCGCCGGTGCGTACGCTGCTCGACATCGCACCCGACGACCTCTCTCACGTGATGGCAGTCGTGCAGAAGGTCGCGCGGGCGGCCACAACTGTGTTCGACGCCGATGGCATCACGCTACAGCAATTCAATGAGGCCGCCGGTGGACAGGTGGTGTTCCACCTGCACTTCCATGTCATCCCCCGCAAGAACGGCGTTGCGATGAAACCGCCGGCGAGCGTGAAAGAGGAAGCTGCCGTGCTCTCCGAGCACGCCCAGCGACTGTCGGCTGCCCTGAAGACCGCCTGACCTTCACAGCAGCAACGCGCCAAGCACAAGGGCGGCCTCGCCGGCCAGCACACCGACGAAGATGGAGCGGCGAGCCAGCAAGAAGGCGACGCAGCCGACCACGACCGCGCCAAGCCGTACCGTCAGCGTAACCTCGGCCAGCGGACCCGGCGGAATGAGCACGAGTTGCGAGATCACCCCCGCCAGGACGGCCGTGGCGACGGCGCGCACCCACACCAGCAGTTCCGACTCCTCGTCGAGCCGGCGCGCCACCACGAGACCGAGGAAGCGCCACACCTCGTTTGGCAGGAATCCGGCAAGGATCAACGCCAAATACGGGCCGATTTCGGCCATGGTCGCCTTCATCGGCCCCTCCGAAGGCGATGGACCCCGTAGGCGAGCGTGCCGGCGGCGAGCCCGGCCAGAAGCAAGCCGAGACTGACCTTGGCATAGGCGAGCGCCGGCGCCAGCACCAATCCGAACGCCAGTGCCAGCCGATCGATGAGTTGCCGGCTATTGCGAACGAGGGACACCAGAAACGACATCGGCGTGAGGAAGAGCACCGCTGCCGCGAACAGCGGCGGGAGCTTCGCCGCCATGGCGTAGCCCACGACGCTTGCGACGAGAGCCGTCGTCATCATCACCGTGCCGAGCCCGTTGCAGAATGCTATGCGGTGTTCGCGCGGCAGCGTCGGCGCAAGGCGCAGGCCCTCCACCCACATGCTCGCCGCCGTAAAGTGCGTCGGCAGGAACAATTGATGTGCGCGCGTGTCGGACGTCTTGATGACAGGCAGCAACGCCGCGACCATCGGCAGGAAACGCATTGCCGACAACGTCACGGCGATAGCCGCCTCGGCCAACGGCACGCCGGAGCCAAGCGTTGTCACCAGGATCACCTGGGCCGGCGCCGCCCATACCAGGATGGTGGAGAGCAGCGACCACAGCAGGCTGAAGCCGAGGTCATGGCAGAGCGCGCCGTAGCCGACGAAGGTGCCGAGCAGCACGTAGGCGAAGACGGAGGTCGCCCCGGTCTTCACGCCGTGCGCGAAGGCCGCGGCTGACGACGTCGGCGCTCCGGCTCCGTCGGCAGGCATTCCGCGTCTGTGTCACGTCGGCGCGGGAGGCGCAATCGCACGTTCCGGCATGCCGCGCATGTGCACGGTTGCCCCACAAGAAAGAAACCGGGCCTTGCGGCCCGGCTTTTCAACTTTTCGGCTGCGGCGGCTAGGCCTTGACCAGCGGCACCTTCGGCACGGAGCCGCGCCCGTTGCCGGAGGAGCCGCCCCCCTTCGGGCCGGACGGCTTGGCGCGGCGCGCGGACGGCTTGCGCTTGCGCTTCTCCGGCACCTTCTCGGGCTTGGGTTGCACCGGTCCGGCCGGATACTCGAAGCCGAGCTTCTCCAGGCCGGCCTCGTCCTTGACCACCACCACGCGCACGTGGCCGCCGTTCTTGAGCTTGCCGAACAGCACTTCGTCGGCGAGGCCCTTCTTGATGTTCTCCTGGATCACGCGGGCCATCGGCCGCGCGCCCATCTGCTCGTCGTAGCCGTGCTTGATCAGCCACTTGGTGGCGTCGTCCGACAGCTCGATGGTGACGTCGCGGTCGGCGAGCTGAGCCTCGAGCTGCAGCACGAACTTCTCCACCACCTTCGCGATGATCTCCTTGCTCAGGTGGTTGAACGTGATGATCGAATCCAACCGGTTGCGGAATTCCGGCGCGAACAGCTTGTTGATCGCTTCGGCATCGTCGCCTTCACGCTTCGTGCGGGTGAAGCCGTACGCCGCCTTGGCGAGATCGGCCGCGCCCGCGTTCGTGGTCATGATCAGGATCACGTTGCGGAAGTCGACCTGTTTGCCGTTGTGATCGGTCAGCTTGCCGTGATCCATGATCTGCAGCAGCACGTTGAACAGATCCGGATGCGCCTTCTCGATCTCGTCGAGCAGCAGCACGCAATGCGGATGCTGGTCGACGCCGTCGGTCAGAAGACCGCCCTGGTCGAAGCCGACGTAGCCCGGAGGCGCGCCGATCAGGCGCGAGACCGTGTGGCGCTCCATGTACTCCGACATGTCGAAGCGGATCAGCTCGACCCCGAGCGAGGCGGCGAGCTGCTTGGCCACTTCGGTCTTGCCGACACCGGTCGGGCCGGAGAACAGGTAGCAGCCGATTGGCTTCTCCGGCTCGCGCAGGCCGGCGCGCGCCAGCTTGATCGAGGCGGACAGCGCCTCGATCGGCTTGTCCTGGCCGTACACCACCCGCTTGAGCGTGCCTTCCAGGTGAGCGAGCACCTCGGCGTCGTCCTTGGACACGGTCTTGGGCGGAATTCGCGCCATCGTTGCGATGGTCGCCTCGACCTCCTTCAAACCGATGGTCTTCTTGCGGCGGTTCTCCGGCAGCAACATCTGTGCCGCTCCAGACTCGTCGATCACGTCGATCGCCTTGTCGGGCAGCTTGCGGTCGTGGATGTAGCGCGCCGACAGTTCCACCGCCGCCTTGATCGCCTCGTTGGTGTACTTGAGCTTGTGGTAGTCCTCGAAGTACGGCTTGAGTCCCTTGAGGATCTCGATCGCGTCCGGGACCGACGGCTCGTTCACGTCGATCTTCTGGAAGCGCCGCACCAGCGCACGGTCCTTCTCGAAATACTGGCGGTACTCCTTGTAGGTGGTCGACCCGATGCAGCGCACGCTGCCGGAAGACAGCGCAGGCTTGAGCAGGTTCGAAGCATCCATCGCGCCGCCCGACGTGGCGCCCGCGCCGATCACGGTGTGGATCTCGTCGATGAACAGGATGGCGCCCGGATAGGCCTCCAATTCCTTGATCACCTGCTTGAGGCGCTCCTCGAAATCACCGCGGTAGCGCGTGCCGGCGAGCAGCGTTCCCATGTCGAGCGCGAACACGGTCGCGTTCTCGAGTACTTCCGGCACCTCGCCGTTCACGATGCGACGCGCGAGCCCCTCCGCGATCGCGGTCTTGCCGACGCCGGCTTCGCCGACGAACAGCGGATTGTTCTTCTGGCGGCGGCAGAGCACCTGGATGGTGCGGCTGATTTCCGCGTCGCGGCCGATCAGCGGGTCGATCTTGCCCTCACGCGCCTTCTTGTTGAGGTTGACGCAGTATGCGTCCAGCGCATCGCCCTTCTTCTTCTGCTCCTCGCCCGACTTGGTGTCGGCGTCCTCGTCGACGCCGCGCGCCGCGCGTGCCTCACTCAGGCCCGGACGCTTGGCAATGCCATGGCTGATGTAGTTGACCGCATCGTAGCGAGTCATCTCCTGCTCCTGCAGGAAATAGGCGGCGTGGCTTTCGCGCTCGGCGAAGATCGCGACCAGCACGTTCGCGCCGGTCACCTCCTCGCGGCCCGAAGACTGCACGTGAATGACGGCGCGCTGGATGACGCGCTGGAACCCGGCGGTCGGCTTGGAGTCCTCGGCGCTCTCGGTGACGAGGTTCTCCAGCTCGGACTCGATGTAGGAGACGAGATTGCGGCGAAGCTTCTCGATGTCGACGTTGCAGGCCTTCATGACCGCTGCGGCGTCCGAATCGTCGATGAGGGCCAGCAGCAGGTGCTCCAGCGTCGCGTACTCGTGGTGGCGCTCGTTGGCCAGCGCCAGAGCGCGGTGCAGCGAACGTTCCAAGCTACCTGAAAATGTGGGCATCAGATCGATTCACTTTCGTTCGATTTGTTTCCGGTTTCGTCGCCAGTTCGGTTCGTTCCCTCTGATCCTACCAATTCCGTCGACGCCAGTCGGTTCAACTTGGTACCGCCGACGCCCCCCGTCAACCGAAGGCACCGCTCACTTTTTTTCCATCACGCACTGCAGGGGGTGCTGATGCTTGCGTGCAAAATCCATGACCTGCGTCACTTTGGTCTCCGCCACCTCGTAGGTAAAGATCCCGCACTCACCGATCCCGTGGTGGTGGACATGCAACATGATCTGCGTCGCGGCGTCACGATCCTTGTTGAAAAAGCGCTCGAGCACGTGCACCACGAACTCCATCGGGGTGTAGTCGTCGTTGAGCAGCAGGACCCGATAGAGGCTCGGACGCTTCGTCTGAGGCTTGGTTTTCGCGATGACCGCCGTCCCGGTGGCATCCTCCGACTTGCGCTTCTTGTCGTCACCGCCGGCCAGCCGCGGCTTCCAGTCGGATCGAGCATCTGCGGACGGCGTGAGCTGGCGAATAGATGTCATGGCGGAATGAATCAGTTGCGGCTCACCGTGGCGGCTGCAGTGCGAAGACGCAGGAATCATGCCGTAAACGGCCCGGGTTTTGTAGTGGAATTATAATATGCAGCGTCCGCTTTGGTTTCCAGTGCGCCACCGTCGAACGCGCCTGCGGGGATGCGGCCTTTCCGGCGATTCGCTTCCCACTTCCGCGTCTCGCGCCGCCTGCAGGCACACCCGGCGCGCACCAGGCGTGCTAGCCGGCGAGCGCTTCGCGCGACGTATCGCCGTACCGAGCCGCGCGAGTCCGCATCCGCAAACAAAAAGCCCGGCATTGCGGCCGGGCTTGAACGCTGGCTTCGTGCTGCAACCGTTAGCTGCTGCTACCGGCCTTGCCGAACATCGTCTCGAAGGGCTTGTAGCTCTCCTTCGCGAGGTCGCTGTAGAGGTCGCCCAGCTTGGTCGCCTCAGTCACGAAGCCTTCGTAGCTCGCCTTCAGGTAATCGGTCTGCACCTCGATCGCCTTGTCCAGGGTCTTGGCACCGAGCAGCTTCTCCATCGCCGCGGAACCTTCCTCGAACGACTTCTTCGAGTAGTCGGCCATCTCGGCTGCAATCGCCTGAATGCTCTTGGACACGGCGCCCACCGACTTCATGGTGACGTCCATGCTGTCCTTGCTGAATTTCTGCACGTCTTCGAAATTCGTGATCATGGCTCGTTCTCCCGGCGCGTTTGCTCCCACGGCCGCTTGTGGCGTTGCACTGATGCGCAACCGACAGGCATAGGTTATGCCGCGGTGCACAAAAGTCAATGAGAAAATATTGCAGCGCAACATTTTCCGCACCAGCGTCAAAACTCCCGTAAGATTAACCGTTTAACAACACGGCACCCCTACGGTAACGGGCTGGGCCATTGCAAACGCAATGGAATTTGGGCACCGTTCCTTGTCCGCAGGGGTGGGCAAACCATTGGCAAGACGCCGTTTTGGGCAAGGCAAATAAGTCAGGCCGCCAAGAGCGATTTTGCGGCCTGATCCGGACGCGCCTTGCATCCGGCTGGAACGAGGGGACAGTTCATGCGTCGAGCGTCGCGGTTCTCGTACGGTTTTCGTGTTGCTGCCTTGGGGCTCGTCACTGTCGTTGCCGCGACCGCGCTGACCGCCACGTCGGCGGACGCCAAAAAGCGTAGCAAGTCCGCCAAGAGCAGCCATCGTGCCAAGGTCGTGCGCTACACGCCGCCCTATGCCGCAATCGTGGTCGATGCGAATTCGGGCAAGGTGCTGCACGAAGCCAACGCTGATGCGCCCCGCCACCCGGCCTCCATCACCAAGGTGATGACCCTCTATCTGCTCTTTGAGCGCCTCGAAGCGGGCCAACTCACCCTCCGCAGCGGTCTGCCCGTCTCGCCCCATGCGGCCGCACAGGCCCCATCGAAGCTCGGCTTGAAGCCGGGGGAAACGATCGCCGTCGACGATGCGATCCGTGCGCTGGTGACGAAGTCGGCCAATGACGTCGCCGTGGTCGTGGCCGAAGCACTCGGCCAGGATGAAGCGAGCTTCGCCCGCCTGATGACGAGCAAGGCGCGCGCGCTCGGGATGCGCAATACCGTCTATCGCAACGCCTCCGGCCTGCCCAATCCCGAGCAAATCACCACCGCTCGCGATCAAGCCTTGCTCGGACGCGCCATCCAGGATCGCTTCCCGAAATATTATCGCTATTTCTCGACCGCCTCCTTCACCTACAAGGGGCGTTCCATGCGCAACCACAACAAGCTGCTGGGCAGCATGGAAGGCGTCGACGGCATCAAGACCGGCTACGTCAACGCGTCCGGCTTCAACCTGCTCGCCTCGCTCAAGCGCAACCACCGGCACCTGGTCGCGGTGGTCATGGGAGGCCGCAGCGGCGGCTCCCGCGATGCGCGCATGCGGGAACTGCTCAACGGCAATCTCAAACTGGCATCGACCACCCGCACGGCGCCCGTCATCGTCGAAGCGCCGGAGGCGGCAGGCAGCCGCGTCGCCGCGGTCGCGGCACCGGTCCCGCTGCCGACCCCTGCCCCCGCGTCGATCGCTGTTTCGGCACAGGAACCTGCGGTGGCAGCGTCGGATGATGCTCCCGAGCAGGGAGACGCGAGCCCCGAAACCACCGCCACGGCGGTCGAGGCCGGCGGGGAGATCGAGCCGATCCGCGTGAAGACGGTGAAGGTCAAGGCCAGCATGCTGCCCTCGATCGCCATCGGCAGCAAGCTCCCCGCTGCCTCCGAAGGCCAATCGCTCGCGGCTGCGGACGCACGCAAGCCCGCCGATGATGCCCGGCAGGCCGCCACGCCCGTCGTCGTCGCCAAGGTGACGCCGCCGGAGGCGCCGGCCACGACGCCGGCGGTCGCACGCACGCCCGGGTCCGACTGGATGATCCAGGTCGGCGCCTTGGAATCGCGCGAGCAGGCGGACGAGCGTCTTGCCAAGGCACGTGCCAAGGCCTCCAAGTTCCTCGACAAGGCCAAGCCGTTCACCGAGCCGATCATCAAGGCCGACGTGCGCCTGTGGCGCGCGCGCTTCTCGGGTATCAGCAAGACCGAGGCGGAGGCCGCCTGCAAGACGCTCAAGAGCGCCAAGATCGTCTGCATCGCGCTGAGGAACTGAAACCGTTTGGTAACGCCGGCGTGCGAACGTGCGGCTGCGCTGGAAGCGCAGTGTTCACGCGTGAGTATGTCGTTCAGCGATGGCGGCGAAGAAGCAGATCCTTGGCCTCGTTGACCCGGGCCGCCAGATACGTCGATCCCCCCTGGTCGGGGTGCAGCTTTTTCATCAGCAGGCGGTGGGCGCGGCTGACCTCGTCCGCCGAGGCGCCTGGCGCAACGCCAAGGATCTGATAGGCCTCCTCTTCGGTCATGTGGCTGCTACGCGCCGCATGTCGCTTCCCCGCTGCCGCACCACCGTCAGCGTGTTCACGCCATCGGGGATGCCGGCGGTCAAGATACGCTGCGAGTAGCATCCGGCTCTCCTCGTCGATCTCCTTGAGCAATCCGAGCAGCGACGGCAGGTCGAGCGCATCGAGCGTGACGCCCTGGTAGCGTCCCGCAAGCACGCGCCCCGACATCGCGCCGGTGTCGTGGTCGAGCGTCATCTCCAGGAAGGACGAGTGGACCCGCGACGTCTGGCCGGTGCGCTTCTGCGTGCGCGGGCCAAGACCCAGGGCCGACCATGGCAGCCAGCCAAGCAGGCCGAGGCCCGCCGCGCCGAGCGGCACCGCAAGCTGGATCTGGCCGCGGATGGCGAGAAATGCCGCGGCGGCGAGCGCCGCCACTCCGCCCGCCGCACGCATCCCGATCGCCAACCCTTTGGGATTGGCTTTGACGAACCCGTGCAGGGCCCACAGCACGATCAGGAGCGCGGCGATTCCAAGCAGGACGGTCATGTCATCTCAACTGTGCGAGCAGCTTGGCGGTGGCATTGTTGGCAGGCGCCGCTTCCAGCGCGGCATAGCCGCCGGCTGCGTAGGCCGCAACCGCGCGCAGGAGTTCGGCCAGTTCGCGGGCGGCCCCAGGGCTGAAACGGCAATAGGCGCCGTTCGACAGGCGCGCGATCTCACGGAACGCGTTGGCGGCGACAGGGTCGTCACCTTCCTGGAAGACGAACGCCGGCACGCCGGTCAGCCCAAGTTCGCCTGCGGCACCGCACAGATCGTCCAGGCTCTCCTCCATCGCGTCGCCCACGAAGACCAGCGCCCGCACCTGACCCGCCTCGTTCTCGCGCCGTGCGTGCGCAAGCACTTTGCCGATCTGGGTGTGGCCGCCGCGGCAGTCGATGCGGCTCATCAGCGCGCCGAGGCGGCTGCTGTCGGATACCCAAGACGAGGCCCGGCACTCGCCAAATCCGCGGTAGTAGACGAGTTGGACGTCAAGCCCGCCGATGGTGGCGGCCTGTTGAAACATGTCCGCCTGCAGCCGGCATGCAATGTCCCACGTCGGCTGGCGGCTCATCGTGGCGTCAAGCGCGAAGATGAGGCGGCCGCGGCCGGGGACCGCTTTCGTTGGCACGCTGCGCGCCTTGTCGAGAAATGCGTCGATCTCGGTCCGGGTCGAACTTGCAGCGGGCGCATCCCGTCCGGGGATGGGCGCGCGATCCTTGGTCATGTTGCCTGCCTTCGCGACATTCTCCCAATTATATAGGAGGCCCTCCCCGCGTCGCAGCCTTGTGGCGTGGCGTTACGCCACGACCCAACCGGCGGCTAGGCTACTCGGCCAGAATGTCTTCGTGCAGGTCGAGCGGCTGCGTGGCGGCCTGGGCCCATTCCGCGCGCGCTTCAACGCGCCGGCGCCCGCGCTCATCGATCGGCAGCTTGAGTGCTGCCAGCAACGCCTCGACTTCCTGACGCGCTGTCAGGTGTGTGACGCTCGGACGGGTGCCAAGGGTCTCCTCGTCGAGATTATCCAGCGCCGTGAGGCCGCGCGGAAAGAACTCGCGGTAGACCACCCGCTCGGCGAAGCCGTCGATGAACCGGAAGCCGAGCTGACGCGCCAGTTCGTGCACTCCCTCGCCGACCAGCCGCTTGTTGCGCGAGCCCAGCATCGACAGGCGGTTGCGGACCACCACCCAGTCGATCATCTTGCCGTCGACGATGCGGCGCTGGCGCCGCGCCTCGCGCACGAGCTCGGCATAATGGCTCGTGTTGGAAACGGTGTAGGTCTGCGGGTCGACGCGGGCGAGCACGTCGAAATCGACAAAGCTGTCGTTGAGCGGCGTCACCAGCGTGTCCGCCATCGAATGCGCCAGCCGGGCGAGATAGGTGTCGGACCCGGGGGTGTCGATCACCACGAAATCGTGGGAGTGCTCGACGCTCGTGATCGCAGCGGCGAAGGCCGAAAACTCCGCGGCCTCGTTCTCGTCGATGCGCAGCCCCTGCCCTTGCGCCACTCGGTAGTGCCGCGGCAGTTCCAGCTCGAGGCCGGCGCGCTTGGCCCAGCTTCGGCGGTTATCGATGTAGTGGGAGAAGCTGCCCTGGCGGGAATCGAGGTCGACGGTGGCGACGCGCTGGCCTGCCTTGAGCAAGGCAACCGCGATATGCATGGATGTTGTGGATTTGCCGGAGCCGCCCTTCTCGTTGCCCACGACCACGACGTGCGCGGACGCTGCACGACTGGCGTCCTGCTCCGCAGCCCCCGCGTTGACCAACATGGTCCCTCCGATGTCGTCATTTTTCTTTGTAATTTGTTCGAGCGTCAAGATTTTGATCATCGGCGACAGGTTTATGATGAATCACCACGACGCGGCGGTGAAAGACCGTGCCGTCGCGGGACTGTGCTGGGGGTAACGGGAATGGCAGACACCAAGCTCAAGCGACCGAAGGTCGCCCGGACGCGCGCGGCCCTCGCGCGCCACGTGGGCTCGTTCCGCGAGGCGGGCGAATCGATCGCGCTCGTGCCGACCATGGGTGCGCTGCACTCCGGCCACGTCGCACTGGTGCGCCGCGCCCGCCGGCAGGCCGACCGCGTGATCGTTTCGATCTTCGTCAATCCGACACAGTTCGCGCCGCACGAGGACCTCGCGCGATACCCCAGAACGTGGCGCGCCGACCTCGCCACTCTCTCGCGCGAGGACGTGGATCTGGTCTGGGCCCCCTCGGTCGAGGAGATGTACCCGCCGCAATTCGCGACCCGCATCGCGCCGGAGGGGCCGGCCGTCGCCGGCCTCGAGGACAAGTTCCGCCCGCACTTCTTCGGCGGTGTCGCCACCGTCGTTGCCAAGCTGTTCGTGCAGTGCCAGCCCGATTGGGCGGTATTCGGCCAGAAGGACTACCAGCAGCTCAAGGTCGTCACCCGCATGGCGCGCGATCTCGACTTGCCGCTGCGCATCATCGGCGCGCCGACCATGCGCGAGAAGGATGGCCTCGCCCTGTCGTCGCGCAATGCCTACCTCTCGCCGCGGGAGCGGGCCGCCGCCCCGGCGCTCTATCGCGCACTCTCGACCTGTGCTGCCGCGATCCGCAAAGGTGCCCCCCTCGCCCGCGCCCTCAACGCGGCGCGGAAGAGCGTGCGCCAAGCCGGGTTCAAGCTCGACTATCTGGAAGCGAGAAATGCCGACACGCTTGCACCGGTGGCATCGCGCCGCGACGGACCGATCCGGCTGCTGGTGGCGGCCCGCATCGGCGGCACGCGCCTGATTGACAACCTTCAGGTGTAAGCGGCCTCGGGCCTCGCCGAGAGGCCCATGCGGGCGGCCCTCTACGCCCGCTCCAGGATCTCGAGCTTTGCGCGTTCGCCGACCGCCTTGGCGGTGATCGGCGGGCGGGGCAGCTTGGCCTCCCCCGGCTCGACGACGAACGTGTAGTCGAGCGAATACCACGGACCTTCCACGTCCGGCGCCGGCGGCGTCTCCTTCTCGTGCCGCACGTAATTCCCCACCAGTGCCTCGGTCACACCGAACTGCACGTCGGTCTCCAGGTTCTTGTCGTCGTTGACGTAGACCTGCGAGATGTGGGTCTTGTAGCCAGGCTTGTAGATCAGGAAGTGCAGATGCGCGGGCCGCATGTTGTGGCGTCCCTGCGCGCGGATGAGATCACCCACCGGGCCATCCACCGGGATCGGGTATCCGGCCGGTTTCACGCTGCGAAAGCTGAAGTTGCCGTCCTTGTCGGTGGTGAACTTGCCGCGCAGGTTCATCTCGGCCTGGCCGGGATCCTGGTTCTCATAAAATCCTTCCGGCGAGGACTGCCAGACGTCCACTTCCGCATCGGCGACCGGCTTGCCGCTCATGTCCTTGACATGCGCCGTCACGAACAGCGCCGGCCCCGGCGTCGGTGAACGCACGATCGAACCGCCGTTCTCCGTGCGCGGCGAGTCGAGCCGCCAGAACGGCCCGAGCAGGTTGGCGGTGGTTTCGGTCTGCCCCTTGTTGCCGTTGTTGAGCAGGCAGACGAGCGTCGACACGCCGAGCGAGCCGCAGGCCAGCACGACCTCGTTGTGATTGGGGTTGGTGCGCTGCCCGACCGCGGCCACGTAAGCGCAGACCTGATGGAACTCCTCCTCGGTCAGCCGCGCCTCGCGCACGAACTCGTGCAGGTGGCGCACCGCGGCGGACATGATCTCCCTGAAGCGCGGATTCTTGGCCCGCTCCAGCTCGGCGAGCACGGCGCGGGTGACGTCTTTCTGGTCCTTGATGATCATGTCTGGCGTTTCCGGTGAACGTGGTCTCGTCCTTTATAGCATGCCGCTGCCGGGCGGCTGCCCTTGCCGCCGGTGCCATGTCTGCCATGCTTCACAACAGCCCCAGCCCGCGCAGCTCACGTCGCAATTCCTCGGGCATCTTGCGCGCCCCGGGTGCGGCACGGTCGAGGTCGCGCGGGGCATCCTTTTCGGCGAGGTAGCGCCAGCCTTGGAAGGCACGGAACGGGCGCGGCTCGACCAGCACCACCTTCGATCCCAGGACCAGCCGGCAGCGTCCGACACCCTCCTTGTCGACATAAGGCCGGACCGCCCGCAGGGGTTGACGGCACATGATCTGGCCGCGGATCACCCAGAACAGCGAACCGCCATCCAGCAGTTCCTCCGTCCGCTTGGGCACCATGCGCGTAACATGGATATGCTCGGGCTTCTCGCCCTTGCGCTTCTTCTCGGCGAGACGCTTCTTGATCCATTCCTTGAGGTCGTCCACCGACTCGGCGCCGACGCAAAGCTTGATGAGATGCAGTGCCAACTGATGTCCGTTTCCGAAAATTGATCCGCCGGCGTCAGGGTCGCCGGTTCAGGTTGTAGATCGTGCAACGCGTCGCAACCAGCGTACCGTCCGCGTCGCGCGTTGCCCCCACGATCAGGCGGCGCGGACCGGTCGCAAAGTCCCACCCGCAACCGTCCAGCGATGAGATGACCGTGACGGTTCGCTGGGGCATGCGCCGCAGCACCGACTGCGGTCGTACCACCGCGCGCTGCGACACCCCCTTCACCGCGCCCCAGACGCGGAAGCTGGTGATCTGGCGCCGGCCACTGACGTCGCGCTCTGCCCGCACGACTTCACCGTCGAACACCACCGGCGTCTGCACCACCACCTCGTCATAGGGCTCTGGCGCACAAGTACACGCCGCCGCCGGCGCAGTTGAAGATATCCCCAGCGCGGCGGCGCACGTCCACGCCCATATCGTGCGGCCAATGATCATTCCTGCGGCTCGATTGTGACCACGGGGGCTCGCTCGGCGACTTGGCTGCCGACCGTGGCAGAAATCTCGGCCACGTGCCCATCGAAGGGAGCGACGAGGACATGTTCCATCTTCATGGCCTCGAGAATGGCAAGCCGCTGACCCTTGCGCACCTCTGCACCCTTTTCCACAAGAATGGCCACCACCCTGCCATGCATGGGCGCGCGCAGCACGCCTCCGCCCGCGGCGGTCGCGAGGGTGGAATCGCCCTGCGGCAGCGCTACGACGGTTTGCCGCCCGTCGCGGACGACGTGGACTTCGTTCGCCCCGCCGATAACAGTGGCATTTGCAGCAGAGGCCAAACCCGCAACCGATACCTCCGGCTCGTTCGGCCCGTAGACGACCCGCGCGGTCGCCGGGTGGCCGTCCACCATCACGGACATCTCGACGATGCGCGGCCCGGTCAGCTGGAACGCGTCGCGCGCGTCCCACGGCGAGCGCGCGACCGATCCGCCTTCGACGGCGTCAGAGGGCGCCAGCCGAGCCATCTCGCGCTCCAGCAGGTGCGCCACCCCCCGGGCCGCGGCGGCGGCGTCGCTCGCTCGTGGCACCGCGCCGAGCAGTTCGAGGTTCTGGTCGATGAACCCGGTATCGAACCCGCCGTTGCGAAAGGGCTCGGCTTCCAGCAACGCGGCAAGGAAACCGGCATTCGTGCGAGGGCCGGCAACAACGGTGCCGCCTAGCGCTTCAACCAGCCGTTCGATCGACGCCGTCCGCGTCGGCGCATGAGCGATCAGCTTGGCGAGCATCGCATCGTAGTGCGGCGTGATCATCTGGCCCGCGGCCACGCCCGTATCGAGGCGCACCGTCGTGGGCACTTCGAACGCGACGAGCCGTCCCGCCGAAGGCAGAAATCCATGTTCGGGATCTTCCGCGTAAAGCCGCGCCTCCACCGCATGGCCGTGCAGGGCAACGTCGCGCTGACAGATGGGCAGCGCCTCGCCTGCGGCGACGCGGAACTGCCACTCCACGAGATCGAGGCCGGTGATCGCCTCCGTCACCGGATGCTCGACCTGCAGGCGCGTGTTCATCTCCATGAACCAGAATCCGTCGGCGCGCAGTCCTTGCGACCCATCGACGATGAACTCGACGGTGCCCGCGCCGACGTAGTCGACGGCGCGAGCGGCCTCCACCGCCGCGCGGCCCATTGCCTCCCGGAGGGCCGGCGTCATGCCGGGCGCCGGCGCTTCCTCGATCACCTTCTGGTGGCGACGCTGCAGCGAGCAGTCGCGCTCGCCGAGATGGATGACGTTGCCGTGGCTGTCGCCGAACACCTGCAGCTCGATATGGCGCGGCGCTGACACGTATTTTTCGATCAGCACGCGCGGGTCGCGGAAGAACGCCTCCGCTTCCCTTTGCGCCCCGGCGAGAGCCGCATCGAAATCCGCGTGCTTGTCGACGCGGCGCATGCCCTTGCCGCCGCCTCCCGCCAGCGCCTTGATCAGCACCGGATAGCCGAGTTCATAGGCCTTCTGCCGCAGGAATGCCGCGTCCTGTCGCTCCCCGTGATAGCCGGGAACGATCGGCACACCCGCCTTCGCCATCAGCGCCTTGGCGCGGTCCTTCAAGCCCATCGCGCGCATCGCCTCCGCCGACGGCCCCACGAAGGCGATACCGGCGGCGCGGCAGGCGTCGACGAATTCGGGGTTCTCCGCGAGGAATCCGTATCCGGGATGGATGCACTCGGCTCGCGTGCGCGTCGCCACGGCGATGATGCGGTCGATCGCGAGGTAACTCTCGCGCGCGGGCGCCGGACCGATGAGATGCGCCTCGTCACAGACGCGCACGTGCAACGCATCTGCGTCCGCCTCGGAGAACACCGCAATCGTGCGCATGCCCAGTCGCTTGGCCGTGCGGGCCACGCGCACGGCAATTTCACCACGATTGGCGATCAGGACGGACGAATGCATGCGCAATTAGTACACGCGCCCGCGCGTGCATGCGAGAAGGACCGGCTTGCTAGCGCGCGGTCTTCGCTTCGTTTCCGGCCTGCGCCGAGGGGGCAAGTTGGACCGGCGCCGGAGCGCCTTGCGTCGTTTGCCGCGGCGCCGGGGCCGGAGCGCCTTGCGCAGTCTGGCGCGCCGGGGTGCGGGCGCTGGGCGACGACCGCCGCGGAGCCGGTTTGGAGGCCGGCGCGGCTGCCGTGCTGCCGCTCGCTGCCGCCGGCGGCCGCGACGGCTCGGCATTCATGATGCTCACCGGCGGGATCGAGTCGGCGGATGGGAAGTCGTACTTCGACGCGACCGGCGCGCCGGCCGGCGCGGATGCACCGGCAATGGGGCTGCTTGCGTCGCCCTTGGCTGCGTCCGCCTGCGGAGAACCGCCGCTGGACTGCGTCCAATGGACCGCGTTGCGCGCCACCACCATGTCGAATGTCTTGTCCTGCAGGTTCACCCGTACCTTGTTCGGATCGCGCAGCAGCGACAGCATCTCGCAGCTTTCGGGCTCACAATTGGGCTGCTGCAGGAACACATGCGCCACGATGCCGTACGGATCGCTTTCGAGTCCCCGGCGCAGCATGTGCAGGACGCCCTCGTATCGATCATCGCCGTCGCGACTTGCGGCATCCAGTCCATCGATCATCAGGGATATGCGGGCGGTGACGTAGGCGACGGCGCTTGCCACGTTCTCCGGACTGCCGAACAGGACCCTCTCGCAGCTCAGGGCCACCTGCTCGCCGGCGCCGTTGTCGAGGCAACTCAGTGGAGAGCCGGGCAGCAGCGCCCGCGCCAGGAGGTCATGGGCCCGCGCTTCGAAGGAGCGGAGTTCATCAATGCGATGGCCGTTCGCGATGCGATCGAGGACCGACGACCCGATCCAGCCCGCGTAACCCACCGCCGCCAAGACGACCAGCACAGCCAGGACACGCAATGCTCCGGCGCGCCAGACCGCCAGCAGGGCAAGCGCCACCAACACCGCAGCCGCGGCCGCCGATGCCCAGACCGGAAGGACGAGCGTGCCCGTCGTCGGATCGAACTGCATCATGACCATCTCCTTGCCGGACGCCCTTCCGGCCAGGCGCAAGTCTCAAGACACGCCAGCGCCAGCAAGCCACTCGGCCCAATCCGCCGTCCCAACGGCTTAGCGGGCACAGGACGCTTGCGGAACACGCGGACGGTTGGGAGACCGCCCGACGTTGCTCGAATGGTTAATTGCACCAGCCTCTCCCAGCACCCGGATGACGCCATGAAATCGTGTCGTTGGTGAGGCCGAGCGATCTACTGTAAGGTCCCCCCCCGCTTCCACGGTCCGTTGCGCGCATGACTGAGACAAGTTCCTTCGGCGACCTCGCTCCTGTCACGGGCGGGCCGGTCGATTCGGCCGTTATCGACGATCTGGTGGTCGCCAACCGCATCCTCGCGGACCAGGGCGTGCTTGACGGCTACGGCCATGTGAGCCTGCGCCATCCACGCGCGCCAGACCGCTATCTGCTGTCGCGCTCGCTATCGCCCGCCATCATTACCGCCGGCGATATCATGGAATTCGATCTCGAGTCGCAGCCGGTCGATCCGCGCGGACGCAAGATGTACCTGGAGCGCTTCCTCCACGGCGAGATCTACAAGGCCCGGCCGGACGTCAATGCCATCGTGCACAGCCATTCGCCCACGGTGATCCCGTTCGGCGTCTCCACCGTCAAGCTGCAGCCCGTCTGCCATATGTCCGCCTTTCTCGGAGGCGGTGTCCCGAATTTCGAGATCCGCGACGCTGCCGGAATGACCGACCTTCTGATCCGCAACTCGGCGCTGGGACGTGCTCTCGCCCAGGCCTTGGGCACACGCGACGTCTGCCTGATGCGCGGGCATGGCAATGTGTGCGTGGGATCCGACATCATCACCGCGGTCTATCGGGCCGTCTACACCGAGGTGAACGCGAAGCTGCAGGCGCAGGCCATCGCGCTCGGCGGCGGCGTGACCTATCTCGCCCAGGGCGAATGGGAACTCATCGCCAACCGCGGCGACAAGAACTTCGACCGGCCGTGGCAGATGTGGAAAAGCCGCGTCATGGCCCAATAAGGACGCAATCCCTGCTCGCACACGGTCATAAGGCCCGCCGCATTTCACTTCGGCGGATCATGAGCTAGAAACCCGCACCGATTTGGGCATGACGGAAAACCACGATGATGCGATCCTGGACGCGTCTCCTCGCGACGGCCTCGCTGCTGGCCTTGGCTCCCCTCCCTGCGCTCGGGTCCGAACCGCTGCTGTCGCAGGGCGTCGGCAGCTCGAGCTGCGCCAAGCTCGCTGACGACATCAAGCCGAGCGAAGGGTTGAACGACCCCGTGAACCTGATGCTCTACGCATGGGTCCAGGGCTACGTCAGCGCTGCCAACGTCGCGCTGCTCGAGTACGACGGCCGCTATGTCAACATGGCCGATCTGACGGTGGCCGGTCTCCTGCGGATGGTGCAGGACTATTGCAAGGCGCACCCCGACCGGAAGCCGGCCAACGCGCTTGATACGTACGTCAAGACCACCACGAAGATGAAGACCGAGTGGCAGACCGGCACGGTGCAGTGGGACGAGTGATCCCTGCCGTGCCGGTCGCCGCACCTGCATCCGCCGTCACTGCGGCCTGATGTTGGCGGTCTTAACCACCTTTGCCCACTTCTCGATGTCCTTACGCAGCATGGCGTCGAACTCGGTCGGCGTCATGATCATCGGCGTCGCGCCCTGCTTGGCCCAGGCCTCCTGCAACGCGGCCCGTTTCATCGTCGCGTTGATCGAGCTGTTGAGCTTGTCGACGATCGCCTTCGGCGTCCCCGCCGGCGCCATGATGCCCAGCCAGATCGTCGCCTCGTAGCCGGGCACGCCGCCTTCGCCGATGGTCGGCATGTCGGGCATGATCTTGGAGCGGCTGGCGCCGCTGGTCCCAAGTGCGCGCACCTGGCCAGCCCGCACGGCCGGCGCCATCGTCGTGATGGCATCGAGCATCATCTGCACATGGCCGCCCAGCACGCTGTTGCGCGCTTCGCCCGAGGCCTTGTGTGGTACATGCACGATGTCTGTGCCGCTCATGAACTTAAACAGCTCTCCTGCCATGTGGTACGGCGTGCCTGGTCCTGACGAGGCATAGTTGAGCTGGCCCGGCTTGGACTTGGCGAGCGCGATGAACTCCTTCAGGCTCTTGGCCGGCACTGACGGATGCACGACCATGAGCAGATCGGAGGAGTTGATGCCCGCCACCGGCACGAAGTCACGCATCAGTTCGAACGGCTTGTTCGGCACCAGCGACTCGTTTGTGGTGTGCGTGTTCGACATGGCGAGCAGCGTGTAGCCGTCGGGAGCCGACTTCGCGACCGCGTCGGTGCCGATGATCGAGCCCGCGCCCGGCCGGTCCTCGACCACGAACGACTGCTTGAGTTCTTCCGACAGGTGCTGCGCGAGCTGGCGCGCATAGATGTCCGCCGGGCCGCCCGCGCCGAACGGCACGATGATCTTCACCGGCCGGTTGGGATAGTCCTGCGCAGCCGCGAGACCGGCCGAGCCCGTCAGCGCGCACGCGATGGCGAGCGCTCGCAGATATCGTCTCATGCTGTTTTCCTCCCGATGCGATCGTCATTGGCGCGATCGCGTGTCGTTGTGCCCACGGAAGATACCACCCGAACGGGTGTAAGGCATCACACCAAGGCGAGCAGCCGGGTCTGGCCGCCGGTCGCGTCTTTGACCTTGGGCAGGCCGACGACGAGGGTTGCGCCGCGGGCGGGCACCTCATCGAGGTTGGCCACGCATTCGAGACCCCAGCGGCCCGACGGCAGCCACGTATAGTGCACCTTGAAATCCTTGGACGCGCCGTTGTCGAGCGAGAGCGTATCGACTGCGATGCCCGCGACACGCCGCTCCTGCATCATCCACCGAGCGGCTTCGGGAGCGAAACCGGGGAAATGCAGCGCGCCCGCAATGTCGCGCCCGGTGAATTTGCTTTCATCCTCGGCGAATTTGGCCCAACCCGCATGCATGGCCACGCAGCAGCCATCCGGCAACCGCCCATTGGCGCTCTCCCACGCCATCAGGTCCTCGCGTGTGACGAGGTAATCCGGATCCGCCGCCGCCTTGGCGGCGACGTCGACAACGGCGAGAGGAACGACGAGATCGCGGGCCGGGATCTGGTCGGCGGTGATGCCCGCCTCCGAGAAATGGATCGGCGCATCGAGATGCGTGCCCGCGTGCTCGACGATCCGCCACCAGTAGAGATTGAAGCCATCCTTCTTGAAGGAGAACTGCCGCTGCAGCTCGATGCCCGGTGTCCCGAAAAACGTGGGAAAGGCCGGCGACATGGTGTGCGTCAGATCGACCACCTTCGTGAACGAGCGCGGCACGGCCGGCTGTGCCTGCACGGCTGTCGCGGTGAATGCGGCGGCGGCGGTCGCGCCCGCGCCTCGGAAAAACCCTCGGCGCGACAAGGCGCTTCGGACGGCTTCCTCACATCCCGCAACACACATGACCGGCCTCCCTGAACCTTGCGATGAAGAATGGGCCCAAAGCCCATGACGGCACAAGATTGCTTGCCTCTGCGGTGGCAAGGCGGCAGAACACGCCCATGCTCGTCATCGATGACCTATCCGTCCGCGTTGCCGGACGTCTGCTGATCGACTCTGCCTCGGCCCGCATCCCGGATGGCGCGCGCGTGGGCCTCGTCGGCCGCAACGGCACCGGCAAGACCACCCTCTTCCGCGTGATCACCGGCGAGTTCGGACCCGAGCACGGCCGGGCGGCCGCCGGCCCGCGCGAGCGAATTGGCCGCCTGTCGCAGGAAGCGCCCGCCGGACCGGAGTCGCTGATCGACACCGTGCTCGCCGCCGACCGCGAGCGCACCGCACTGATGGCGGAAGCCGACACCGCCACCGACCCGCACCGCATTGCGGAGATCCAGACGCGCCTCGCCGACATCGACGCGCATTCGGCCCCCGCGCGCGCCGCCGCGATCCTGGCCGGCCTCGGCTTCTCGCACGAGGCACAGGCCCGTCCCTGTTCCGAATTCTCCGGCGGCTGGCGCATGCGGGTCGCGCTCGCCGCCCTGCTGTTCACGCAGCCCGACATCCTTCTGCTCGACGAGCCCACGAATTACCTCGATCTGGAAGGCACGCTGTGGCTCCAAGACCACCTTGCTAAATATCCGCGCACGGTGATCGTGATCAGCCACGACCGCGACCTCCTCGACACGGTCGTGGATTCGATCCTGCACCTCGATCAGGGCAAGCTGACGTTCTATCGCGGCGGCTATTCGCAATTCGAACGGCAGCGGCGCGAACGCCTCGCCCTCGACATGAAATTCGCCAAGAAGCAGGAGGCGGTGCGCAAGCGTCTCACCGCCTTCGTCGAGCGCTTCCGCGCCAAGGCCACCAAGGCGCGGCAGGCGCAATCGCGCCTGAAGATGCTTGCCAAGCTCGAGCCGACCAGCGCGCGCGTCGCCGACGAGGTGCGCGAGTTCATCTTCCCCGCGCCGGACAAACAGCTCTCGCCGCCGATCGTTGCGCTCGAAGGCGTCTCCGTCGGCTACGAGCCGGGCAAGCCGGTGCTGCGGCGGCTCACGCTGCGCATCGACGACGATGACCGCATCGCGCTCATCGGCGCCAACGGCAACGGCAAGTCGACCTTCACCAAGCTGCTGACGGGCCGGCTTGCGCCGATGTCCGGTCAGGTCACCCGCGCCGACAAGATGAAGGTGGCCTATTTCGCGCAGCACCAGCTCGATGAGCTCAACCCAAACGCCAGCCCTTACGACCACGTGCGCGCGCTGATGCCGGACGCGCCCGAAGCCAAGGTGCGCGCCCGCGTCGGATCCATCGGTTTCTCCGGCGAGGCCGCCGACACTCGCGTCGCAAGCCTCTCAGGCGGCGAGAAAGCGCGGCTCCTGCTGGGCCTTGCCACCTTCGAGGGTCCGCACCTGATCGTGCTCGACGAGCCCACCAACCATCTCGACATCGACAGCCGCGCCGCTCTGATCGAAGCGATCAATGATTTCCCCGGCGCCGTCGTCCTCGTCTCGCACGACCGCTTCCTGCTGGAGGCCTGCGCCGACCGGCTGTGGCTCGTCGCCGATGGCGGGGTGGCCCAGTTCGACGGCGATCTCGACGACTATCGCCGCCTCGTGCTCGCCGGTGGCGAAAAGCGCGGCGAGAACGGTGGCGATCGTGCCGAGCGGCCGGGCCGCGCGGAACAACGCCGCGCCGCCGCCAGCCGGCGCGCCGAGCTGGCGCCGCTGCAGCGCCAGATCAAGGCGGCCGAGAGTGACGTCACGCGCCTTGGCGCGCGCATCGCCGGGATCGATGGCCTGCTGGCGGACGAGCAGCTCTATCGCACCGATCCGGCGCGCGTTGCCGCGCTCGGCAAGGAGCGGGCAGAGGCGGTGGCCGCGCTCCGCGATGCGGAGGAGCGCTGGCTCACGCTCAGCAGCGAATACGAGAGCGCAATGGCCGGCGCGTCGATCGCCCCGGGATAACCGACGCGATCCCGGGTTGGCGATCGGCGTTCCTCACTCGCGCGCTTTGGGCGTCTCGGTGAGCACGGCGCGGTAAAGGGCCTGAGCGTCGTCGCGCAGTTTTCGACGCGAGGCATCCCGGCTGTAGTACATGTGGCCACCGCCGTAGAGTTCGAACTTGATGCGGTCGGGCGGACCGAACGCGGGCAGTTGCTCGAGGATGAGCTGGTTTTCGAAATAGGGCGTGACGAGGTCGCTGGCCCCGTGCGTCACCAGCACGCGCAGGCGTGGGTCGAGCGAAACAACCGAGCGCAGATCATCCACCACCTGCGGCGAGACGCGTCCCCTGCCCCAGTTCCAATTGTTGCTGACTTCGGAGTTGAGCAGTCGGTATGGATCCTCGATCTTCCACCCCAGCTTGGTGCGGTACACGTCGGTCATGGCCGCGGCGAGCGGCGCGCTCATGGCCTGCAGGACGGGATCGCGGTAGCGCGAGGTCGCAGCGTATGGGTTTGGATCGTGGCTCGTGACGGTGGCGTCGTAGCTCGATGACACCAGTCCGCGGTTGCGCAGCAGCGCGCGCTCGAAGGTGTCCGCATCGACCCGCCCGCCGAGCCGGCGCACCGTCTCCAGGTCGAGGCCGGTGAATGCGGCGACGCGCTCGCTCATGCGCTCGCGGGCGGCGGCATCGCGCTCGCCGCGCATCAGGTCCTGCAGATATTCGCCGGCGGCGTAGCGTTCGACGTCGCGCAGCGCCTCGCGATCGAACTGCGCGCCCTTGATCTCGCGCGCCGCCGCCGCCATGGACGGAAGCCGCGAAACCCACGCCAGCGGCGCGTGTCGCGAATGTCCGCGCCAGCCGAAATCGAGCACCGGCGAGATCATGATCAGACCCGCGGGGCCCGCCTGCTGGTGATCCTGCAGGATGCGCGCCAGGCGGGGCACCCGGAAGCCGCCGTAGCTCTCGCCGACCAGGAACTTGGGCGAGGTCTGCCGTCCGAACTTCTCGATCCACTTGCGCACGAACAGCGCCAACGTCTCGGCGTCGCCGTCGACCGACCAGAACTGGCGCCGCAGCGCCTCACCCGATCCTGCCAGGCGGCTGTAGCCGGCACCCGGCGGATCGACGAAGACGAGATCGGTGAAATCGAGCCAGGTCTCGGCATTGGGCACGACCACCGGCGGTGACGACGGCGCGATCTGCTCCATCGGCAGGCGCCAGGGGCCCATGGCCCCGAGATTGAGATAGGCCGACGCCGCGCCCGGACCGCCGTTGAAAACGAATGTGACAGGACGCTGCGCCCCGTCGGCATCGGCGCGCGTGAAGGCGATGTAGGCGATCTCCGCCTGCAGCGAATGGTCGTTGCCATCGTAGATCGGGATCGTGCCCGCGGTCGCCTTGAAGCGCAGGACCCTTCCCGGCAGATCCACCGAATGCTCGCTCGTTGCGTCCGCCGGCAGGCGCGGCGCAGTGCTGGGGCGTGCGGGGCGGCCCGCGTCGCCCGCCTCGGCGGCAGGCTGCTGTTGCCGCGGCTCGGCCGGGCGCGGCGCCTGGGCATAAGCCGACCAGGCCAGCATCGTCGCCGCAATCGCCGGCAGGAGGCGCGCGAGGGGACGCTTGCGCGCGCTCGACATCACGACGACTGTCGCTTTGCGGGTTTGCGCGACGGCTTGCGGCCCACCGGTTCCGGCGGAGGCGGTTCCGCGCCGCGCTCGATGACCTTCAGGCGGCCGCCGACGAACCGATAGATCGGCCGCTCCGGCGTGGCATAGATGAGGGTGGCGGTACGCTGGCCCTGCGGGTCAGCGTTGATCTGGACCTCGGCCGGCACCCCGGCCGCGCGCACCACCTCGCACTCCGTCATTTCCAGAGCGACTCCGCGGGGTACGGTCAACGCGGGCGGCGCCGCGGAGACCTGAGTGTCGCCGGTCGAGTCGGACTGCGGCACCGGCGGCGCTGCAGCACCTGGACAGACGCCGCTCGCGTCGACGAGGTCTGCCGGCCCGACGGGATTAAGCGCTCTCTGGCTGCGCGCGAACTCGTTCGGGTCGGGTGGAACAATCGCGCCGACGTCGAACTTGGGCGAATTGAACTGGTTGAAATCGGGGATTTGACACGCGCTCAGCGCGAGCCCGCCGACGACGATGCAGGCCGCCGCGCCTGCGATCGAACACTGGCGCGCCGGAACATGGCTGGCCGAAGATTTGCGCCCGTTGTGCATTCACCCTACCCGCTTGCGCAACCGCCCAGCCGACGAGGCGCTGTTGCAGCCGAATTTTGCGTCACAACCGTGGCGAAGAGCAACGTCGCAAAGGCTGCGGCGCTGTCGCACGGCGGGGCCTTGGTTAACCGGAAAGCTCACGCCTTCCGCTGCCATCGCCCCTGCTCGTCGGGCTGCCAGTAGGTCACCTCGAGGCCCAGCGCTTTTGCGCTCGACCAGTGCTGACGCGCCAGTTCGACGGCGTCGGGATCGTCGCCGTCGAACATCAGGACGATTCGCTGATAACTCGCGGCATCTTCCGGGATCGGCGCACCGTCAATGAGAAAACGGACAGCGGCCCCGTTGGGATTGTCCGGCGACGCCGTCAGCAGGATCGGCTGATGCGCGGCGGTCGGCTCCTTGTGCGTGCCATGCGGCAGGAAGCTGTCCTCGCGATACGTCCACAGATGGGCGTCGAGCGCCTCGACCCGGTCGTCCGAGGCCTGCACGACGACGCGCCAGCCCCGCTCCAGCGACTTCTCCAGCAGGACGGGCAGCGCCTGTTCGATCGGCCGGCTCTGCAGGTGATAGAAATAGACCTCGGTCATTTGCGCTCGTAGTGCTCCTCCACGAGGTGGTCGAGCAGGCGCACGCCCCATCCCGAGCTCCAGCTCCGGTTGATGTCCGTCTGCGGCGACCCCATCGCCGTGCCGGCGATATCGAGGTGAGCCCACGGCGTCTTGCCGACGAAGCGCTGCAGGAACTGCGCGGCCGTGATCGAGCCGCCATGCCGCCCGCCGGTGTTCTTCATGTCGGCGAACTTCGAGTCGATCATCTTGTCGTACTCGGGGCCGAGCGGCATGCGCCACACCCGCTCCCCCGTGTCCTGGCCCGCGCGCGTCAGGCGGTCCGCCAGCTTGTCGTCGTTGCTGAACAATCCCGCGAACTCCTGGCCGAGCGAGATGATGATGGCGCCCGTAAGGGTCGCCAGATCGACCATGAACTTGGGGGCAAATCGGTCCGCGACGTAGTGCAGCACGTCGGCGAGCACGAGCCGCCCCTCGGCATCGGTATTGATGATCTCGATCGTCTGGCCGGACATGCTCTTGACGATGTCGCCCGGCCGCTGGGCCTTGCCGCCTGGCATGTTCTCGACGAGCCCGATGGCGCCGACCACGTTGGCCTTGGCCTTGCGCGCCGCCAGCGCGTGCATCAGCCCAACCACGCAGGCGGCACCTGCCATATCGCCCTTCATGTCCTCCATGCTCGCGGCCGGCTTGATCGAAATGCCGCCGGTGTCGAAGCACACGCCCTTGCCGATAAAGGCCACCGGCTTCTCGCCCCTGGCCCCGCCATTCCAGCGCATGACCACGAGCCGGCTCTCGTGGGCAGACCCCTGCCCAACCCCGAGCAGCGCCCCCATCCCCAGCTTCTGCATCGCCTTGACGTCGAGAACCTCGACCGCGACGCCGAGCTTACGCAACGCCGTCGCGCGGCGGGCGAATTCCTCGGGAAACAGGACGTTGGCCGGCTCGTTGACGAGGTCGCGGGCCATCACGACGCCATCGGCGACGGCGGCGCGGCGTTCCCAGGCCCGACGGGTTGCGGGGACGTTGCCCACCCCGACGGTGACTTTGGTGACGTTGGGACGCGCCTCCTCGTCCTTTTTGCGGGTCTTGTAGCGGTCGAAGCTGTAGGCGCGCAGGCGTGCCCCAAGGGCGACGTCTGTGGCTTCGTCCGGCTTCATGGCCCCGGTCGGCAGTTCGGCGACGATGACGACCTCGCCGGCCGTGGCCGGAACCTTCCCTTGCGCCAATCCGCCGAGCCGCGTGAAATCCTTGGCCTGAAGGTCACGGGGCTTGCCGCATCCCAGAACCACAAGCCGTCCGGCCCGCAGCCCGCCCGGCGCAACCAGTTCAAGCGCCGACCCGAGTTTCCCCTTGAAGCGCTCGGTGGCTGCCGCGCGGGTCACCAATTCCGCCGCCCCGCCGAGAATCCTGCGCGTCTCCGGCCCCAGCTTGAGGTCCTCGTCGCAAAATACCACAAGAACGCCACGCGCCGGCGCCGCGAATTTCGCGAATTCAAGCTTGAAATCTGGCATGGTGATCCTCGGTTTGCAGCACCCGCTGGAAGCGGCTCACGCAAGATGCGCAAGCACGGATGTCGCGGAGTGAATTTCGGGCTCGATCCGGCGCGTTCTTAGTGGTAAGGCCTTAACCATTCCACATGGAATTTCAACAGGTTTGCCTCGGGACGGCCATTTTGTGAATCAATGGTAACTGTCAGGGGACAGGTTGCGAATCTCGGGGGGATTCGCGGCCAGGGGCAGGCCGGTTCGCCGGCCGTGAGTGCGTGGGGACAATGGGGTCGATCGGCCGCTATACATTTCGCCTCGAGGCGATGATCCGGCTGGCCCGCATCGGTCCGCTGTCGTGTGCCCGTTCCCGCCCGTCGAAGCGTCTTTCGGCCGGAACGTCGGGCAAGCCCGTCGTCACGTTGTGGTGAGTTCGGCAATGCCGATGGTGGCGGGTACTCTCTCGCGTTACTTCGGGCTGCGCTTCCTGCGCGCCGTGATCGCCGTCTTCGCCGGCGTGTTCCTTCTCGTCGCCCTGATCGACTACATCGAGCTGTTGCGCCACAGCGCCAACGAGCGCGACGCCTCGGCTTGGCTGGTGGCGCGCACCTCGTTCTTCAGGGTGCCCCAGCTCACCGAACGCATCATGCCCTTCGCGGTCCTGATCGGGGCGATGGTCAGCTTCCTGAGCCTCTCCCGCCGCAACGAACTGGTGATCGCCCGCTCCGCCGGAATCTCCGCGTGGCAGTTCGTCACCCCGGCGGTCGTGCTCGCGATCGTCTTCGGCGCAGTCGCAACCGCTCTTTACAATCCGATGGCGGCGGTCCTGAACGAGCAGTCGAAGCGGCTCGAAGCCGAGATCTTCGGCGGACGTTCGCAATCGGGCCTGCAGACCACCACCTCGGGTGTATGGCTGCGCCAGAAGAGTCCCGACGGCCAGTCGATCATCCGCGCGCAGACCAGCACGGACCAGGGTCTCAAGCTTGCGGGCGTGACTGTCTTCACATTCAACGAGAGCGGCATTTATCAGGAGCGTATCGAGGCCAAGACGGCGACTCTGATGGAGGGCCACTGGGCCCTGCAGCATGCGCGCGTTTACGGTGGCAACGAGCCGCCGGTCGAGCGCTCGGACTACGAGCTCAAGACCAACCTGACGGCCACCCAGGTACGCGAGAGCTTCGCCACGCCGGAATCGGTGCAATTCTGGGAGCTGCCGACCTATATCGACACCGCGGAACGCGCGGGCTTGGCTGCTGCAGGCTATCGGCTGCAGTATCAGAAGCTCATCGCCCGGCCCTTCCTGCTGGCGGCGATGGTCATGCTGGCCGCGGCGGTCAGCCTGCGCTTCTTCCGTTTCGGCGGCGTGCAGAAGATGGTGATGGCCGGCATCTTGTCCGGCTTCCTGCTCTACGTCTTCTCGAAGATCATCGACGATCTGAGCAAGGCCGAGATGATGCCGGCGACGGTGGCAGCCTGGCTGCCGGTCATCACCGGTGCGCTCATCGGCTTCGTCGCCCTGCTCTACCAGGAGGATGGCTAGATGTCCGTCCTCTGTTCGCGATTCTCATCCTCATCACTGCTGCTGACGCTCGCGCTCGCTGTGCCTGCGTTCGCGCCCGTGCTCGTCCCTGAGCCGGCGCAGGCGCAGGCTCCGCCTCAGTATCTGGATTTCAGGACGCAGCTCCGTCCGCCGCGCCCGAACAGTTCGTCCGGCATCGTCGGCCAGATGGGTCCGAGGGCCGCAACGCGCGATTCCCGCATGCTCGTCCAGGCGGACGAGATGAGCTACGACTACAACAACCACACGGTGTCGGCGATCGGCAACGTGCAGATCTACTATGGCGGCGCGACGCTCGAGGCGAACAAGGTCATCTATGACCAGAAGTCCAAGCGCCTGCGCGCCGAAGGCAACGCGCGCCTCACCGAGTCCGACGGCAAGGTGAGCTATGGCGAGATCATCGACCTGACCGACGATTTCCGCGACGGCTTCGTCGACTCGCTGCGCATCGACACACCGGACCAGACGCGCATGGCGGCTGCACGCGCCGACCGCAGCTCCGGCAACTTCACCATCCTGCAGAGCGGCGTCTACACGGCGTGCGAACCCTGCCGCGAGGACCCGCGCAAGCCGCCGCTGTGGCAGGTCAAGGCCGCCCGCATCATCCATAACCAGACCGAGAAGATGATGTACTTCGAGGACGCGAGCCTCGAATTCTTCGGCAAGCCGATCGCCTGGTTCCCCTACATGTCGGCGCCCGATCCGACGGTGAAGCGCAAGACCGGCTTCCTGATGCCGCTGTTCTCCTCGAACAACGTCTACGGCTTCGGGACCGAGATCCCGTATTACATCGCGCTCGCACCGGACTACGACCTCACGCTCGCTCCGCGATTCACCACCGGGCAAGGTCCGCTGATGCAGGCCGAATGGCGCCAGCGGCTCGAGAACGGCTCCTTCACGATCCGCGGCGCGGGCCTCTATC
The DNA here is from genome assembly GCA_035556735.1 of Xanthobacteraceae bacterium. Taxonomy (GTDB): domain Bacteria; phylum Pseudomonadota; class Alphaproteobacteria; order Rhizobiales; family Xanthobacteraceae; genus CANJBX01. The sequence goes on from DATMFF010000006.1 coordinate 214,261, forward strand.
AGTTCGATCGCGACTACTTCATCCGCGACACGGGCGTGCCGACCTCCGGCTGGCGCGACTGGCGCGGCTCGATCGAATCCACCGGACGGTTCGCACTGTCGCCGCGCTGGATTTGGGGCTGGGATGCCGTCGCCGTCTCCGATCCGACCTTCTTCCAGAACTATCGCATCCGCTCGCTGCAGGCACAGAGTGGCGACCTCGTGAGCTTCGGCCTCACCGAAGGCGTGTCGCAGGTGTTCCTCGCGGGCCGCGGCGACCGCAGCTACTTCGACGTGCGCGCCATGCACTACACCGGCTTCTCCGAAGCCGACATCCAGAGCCAGTTGCCCGTCATCCATCCGGTGATGGACTACACGAAGACACTCGACACCCCGATCTTCGGCGGCGAAGTCGGTTACACCCTCAATCTCACCAGCCTGTCGCGTGGAACGGCCCAGTTCGATCCGATCAGCAAGAATGCCTACCTGAACGGCCAGTGCAGCACGATCACCGCCGACCCGGCGATGAAGACGCCGACGAACTGCCTGTTGCGCGGCACGCCAGGCGACTACTCGCGCTTTTCCGGCGAAGCCCATTGGCGCCGCCAAGTCGTCGATCCGATCGGTCAGGTTTGGACGCCATTCGTCTCTGCCCGCGCTGACGTGGCGTCGGTGAATATCGAAAACCAGATCGGTGTCGCCAACTACCTGACGCCGGGCGACACACAGATCACGCGCGGCATGCCGACCGCGGGCGTCGAGTACCGCTATCCGTTCATCGGCGTGCAGGCGTGGGGCACGCAGACCATCGAGCCGGTCGCGCAGCTCATCGTGCGGCCGAACGAGTCGCAGATCGGCAAGCTCCCGAACGAGGATGCGCAGAGCCTCGTCTTCGACGACACCAACCTCTTCAAAGTCGACAAGTTCTCCGGTTGGGACCGGGCCGAAGGCGGCGGACGCCTCAATGCCGGCCTCCAGTACACCGCGCAGTTCAACCGCGGCGGCTTCTTCAATGCGCTCTTCGGCCAGTCCTATCACTTGTTCGGGGAGAACTCGTTTGCGATCGGCGACATCACCAACACGGGGCTGGACAGCGGCCTCCAGACCAGCCGGTCCGACTATGTCGCCCGCGCGAGCTATCAGCCGAACAGCATCTACAGCTTCATTTCGCGATTCCGTTTCGACGAGGGCGACTTCACGCTCAAGCGCCTGGAGATCGAAGGTCGCATGACCTTCGATCGCTGGAATGCGTCCGTGCTCTACGGCAACTACGATGCGCAGCCGTTGCTCGGCTTCCTCGAGCGTCGTGAGGGCGTCGTGGCCTACGGCGCGGTGAAGCTAACGACCAATTGGGTGGTGAACGGCGCCGCGCGCTACGATCTGCACGCCGAGAAGGTCAGCCAGCTCCGCACCGGCATCGGTTACATCGACGACTGCTTCATGATGTCGCTCAACTACATCACCGATTACACGTATAGTGGCAACGTCAACGCCAACCACAGTGTTATGCTACAAGTCAGCCTGCGTACGCTTGGCGGAACGAACCAGAGCGGTTCAGTGGCACCGTCGCCCTAGCGGCACCCGCCGCCGTCCCGTTCAGCGGGGCGGCATGGACACACGCATGAACCAGGTAGACGTGAGGAAGATGCCGGCCATCCATTTTCCAAAGCTGTTCGCCCGCCTCCCCGCCGCACTCGTCGCCGTGATGCTGGCGTGCCCACCCGCGCATGCCCAGGTCGTGGTCACCGTCAACGGCGATCCGATTACGAGCTACGACGTCGAACAGCGCAGCAAGTTGATACAGCTCACCACCCGCAAGGCGCCCTCGCGTCGCGACGTCGTGGACGACCTGATCAACGACAAGCTCAAGATCCACATCGCAAAGCGCTACAGGCTCGAGATCGACGATGACGACGTCAACAAGGCTTTCAACGAGATGGCGCATCGCATGCGCCTGGATGGTGAAGGCCTCGTGAAGGTGCTCGCGCAGCAGGGTGTCGCCGCCTACACGCTCAAGGACCGTATTCGCTCTGAGATGGTCTGGCAGCAGATCGTGCGCGGCAAATTCTCTCCAAGCCTGCAGCAGAATGAGAAAGAGGTCGCGCTCGCGCTCGAGACCAGGGGCAAGGACGACAAGACCGAGGTCACATACGACTACACGCTGCGTCCGATCCTGTTCGTGGTGCCGCGCAATTCCCCCGCCGGAGCGTTCGAGGCGCGCAAACGCGACGCGGAAACCCTCAGAGAGCGCTTTGCCGACTGCGACAGCGGCGTCCCCCTGGCCCGCAGGATGCGCGACGTCGCCGTCCGCGAGCCGATCCGCAAGTCCTCGGCTGACCTCGCGCCGGCCTTGCGCGAGATCCTCGACAAAACCCCGGTCGGCAAACTGACCGCGCCCGAAGTGACGCAGCAAGGCGTCGAAGTCTTCGCGCTTTGCTCGAAGCGGGAGGCCAGGGGCGATTCAATCGCGAAGCGACAGGTGCAGAACGAGCTCTTCTCCGAGAAGTTCAAGGCGGCTGCGGAGAAGTACCTCAAGGACCTTCGCAGGCAAGCGATGATCGAATTCAAGGACGGGAGCGATGCCAAAGCCGTTGGCGGTAACACTCGGTGAACCCGCCGGCATCGGACCCGACCTCGTCATTGCGGTCTGGCTCAAGAGATCCGAACTTGGCCTGGCACCGTTCTATCTGATTGGCGATCCGCGCTTCATGACGCGGCGTGCAAAGGCGCTCGGCATCGATCTGCCGGTCGCCGAGGTCATGCCCGATGCGGCCGCGGAGGCGTTCGTCCGTGCCTTGCCCGTGGTAGATGTCGGCCTCCCCGCCACCGCTCCCGCCGGACATCCGGACGAGAGCAGTGCCCCCTTGGCGATCGCCGCCATCCGCCGCGCGGTGTCCGACGTGCTGGCGGGTAAGGCCCGCGCGGTCGTCACCAACCCGATTGCCAAGAACGTGCTTTACCGGTCCGGCTTCGCCGAACCCGGCCATACCGAGTTTCTCGCCCGCCTCGCCTCTGAGCACGTTGGCCGCACCATTCAGCCCGTGATGATGCTCTGGGCGCCCGAACTCGCCGTCGTGCCCGTGACGATCCATCTGCCTCTGACGCAGGTACCGGCGGTGCTCAGCACGGACTTGATCGTCTCAACCGGCCGCATCGTCGCGCGCGATCTTAGGGAGCGCTTTCGGGTCACACAGCCGCGGCTCGCAATCGCCGGCCTCAATCCGCACGCCGGTGAAAACGGTGCGATGGGGAGCGAAGACCGCGACATCGTCGCACCCGCGGTGCGCCAGCTCATCTCGGACGGTATCGACGCGCGTGGCCCGCTGCCGGCCGACACGATGTTCCACGCCGGCGCGCGGGCGAACTATGACGCAGCGCTCTGCATGTATCACGACCAGGCGCTGATCCCGATCAAGACACTGGCCTTCGATCATGCGGTGAACGTTACGCTGGGTCTGCCCTTCGTACGCACCTCGCCCGACCACGGGACCGCCTTCGACATCGCGGGGACCGGCCGCGCCGATCCCTCGAGTCTGATCGCGGCGCTCAAGCTCGCCTCGCGGCTGGCGATGCAGGAGAGCCCTGCTGGCGCCGCAGCGCCATGAGCGCCGTCGACGACCTCCCTCCGCTGCGGGACGTGATCCGGCGCCACGGCCTCACCGCCAGGAAATCGCTCGGCCAGAATTTCCTGCTCGACCTCAATCTCACCGGCCGCATCGCTCGCGCCGCCGGCCCGCTCGAGGCCGTGACCGTCGTCGAAATCGGACCCGGGCCGGGCGGGCTCACACGCGCCCTTCTCGCCCACGGCGCGCGCCGCGTGATCGCGATCGAGCGCGATGCGCGGGCGGTGGCCGCGCTCGCCGAGATCGGCGAACGCTATCCCGGTCGGCTGCAGATCATCGAAGCCGACGCACTGGAATTCGATCCGCGGCCGCATCTCGACGGCCCCGCCCGCATCGTCGCCAACCTGCCCTATAACATCGCCACGGCGTTGCTGACGGGCTGGCTGTCGGCCACACCCTGGCCGCCGTGGTACGATTCACTCGTGTTGATGTTCCAGCGCGAGGTCGCCGAGCGCATCGTCGCCTCGCCAAATACCAAGGCCTATGGACGGCTGTCGGTGCTGGCCAACTGGCGCTGCGAAACCAGGATTCTGTTCGATATCGCGCCGTCCGCGTTCGTTCCGCCGCCCAAGGTCACGTCCTCGCTCGTGCGCCTCGTGCCGCGGGGCCAGCCGCTGCCTTGCGAACTTCCGGCGCTGGAGCGCGTCACTGCCGCGGCCTTCGGCCAACGCCGCAAGATGCTTCGCCAGAGCCTGCGCGCGCTCGGCAAGGACCCGGCCGCACTATTGTCCGCGGCCGGGATTGATCCCACGAACCGGGCCGAAGACGTTCCCGTCGAGGGTTTTGCCGCCCTGGCGCGTGCGTTCGCCGCGAGCGGCCCGGGCGGCTCACCCTGAGGTCATGATCCGAATAACCCGCGGGTGCGCCCGCCATGCCGACACGCGTGCCGCCCGCGCGCTAGATAAGCCGAATGGATTTGGGAGAGGTCATGGACAGGGAGATTGCGCGCGTTCACGGCGTCATCCGCCGCGGCCCCTCCGAGCAGGTGCACGACAAGCAACTCGTGTTTCCGCCCGACGGTTACGGCTCGACCACGCCCTTCCTGATGCTGTCGGAAGACTGGTTCGCAGCGCCGCGCGGTTTCGAGACACACCCCCACCGCGGCATGCAGACGGTCACGTTCGTCCTCGAGGGCGCGCTCGAGCACCGCGACCACACCGGCGGGCATGGCGTCCTGCACGCAGGCGACGTGCAGTGGATGACGGCGGGCCGCGGCGTCATGCACAGCGAGATGCCGTATCGCAACGAGATGGCGCATACCCTGCAGCTTTGGCTCAACCTGCCCGCCAGGCTGAAGATGACCAGGGCGCGCTATGTCAACCAGCGCGCCGCCGACGTCCCCGTGCGGCGCATCGACGGCACCGAGGTCCGCCTCTATGCGGGCCGCTCCTGCGACGTGGCGCAGCCGCACGGCAGCGACTGGCCGATGATGCTCGTCGACATCCGCATCGAAGCGGGCAAGAGCTTCACGCAAGAGCTACCGGCGGATCACCGCGGCTTCATCTATGTGCTCGCGGGCACGGGCCGGTTCGGCGGCAAGCAAGTCCCTGTCGCCACGACGCAGGTTGCCTGGCTCGATCCTTCACCGGGCGACGGCACCGACACGGTGACCATTTCCGCCGAGGCGCCGCTGCGCGCGCTGCTGTTCGCAAGCCCGCCGATCAACGAGCCGGTGGCGTTCGGGGGCCCGTTCGTGATGAACACCGAGGCCGAGGTCCGCCAAGCCTTCATGGATTTCCGCAGCGGCAGCTTTCTCGGCTGACCGCCGGAACCAACTCTATAGCTGCGACTGCAGCCCGCGCACGAACTCGGTCAGGCCGATCTGACGTTCGCGCCGCAGCCTTTCCGCAGCGAGAATCGCACGCACCTGCGCCGCGCTCTGCTCGATGTCTTCGTTGATGACCACGTAGTCGTACTCGGCCCAGTGACTCATCTCGTCGCCGGCCTTGGCCATGCGCGCACGAATTACCGGATCGGGATCCTGCGCGCGGCTGCGCAGCCTGCGCTCCAGCTCCGGGATGGAGGGTGGCAGCACGAATACGCTCACGAGATCGTCGCGCGCCTTCTCGCGCAGTTGCTGCGTGCCCTGCCAATCGAGATCGAACAGCATGTCGCGCCCCGCCTCGAGGGCCGCCTCCACGGGCGCGCGCGGGGTGCCGTAGCTGTTGCCGAACACGGTCGCCCATTCGAGCAGCTCGCTCTGCCGCACCATCTCCTCGAAGCGCCGCTTGTCGATGAAATGATAGTGCTGGCCGTCGATCTCGCCCGGCCGCTGCGGCCGGGTCGTCACCGATACCGACAGTTCCGCCTGCTTCTCGGCCAACAGGCGGCGCGACAGCGTCGTCTTGCCGGCGCCGGACGGCGAGGACAACACGAGCATCAATCCGCGGCGTGCGACGCCTTCATGCGCCATCGCTCACTCCAGATTCTGGACCTGTTCGCGGAACTGCTCGACCACCGACTTCAGTTCCAACCCGACCGTGGTGAGCTCGACATCGTTCGACTTCGCGCAGAGCGTATTGGACTCGCGGTTGAGTTCCTGCGACAGGAAATCGAGCCGCCTGCCCACCGGCCCGCCGGCATCCAGCAAGCTGCGCGCCTGCGCGACATGCGCCGCCAGTCGATCGAGCTCTTCGCGCACGTCCGCCTTGGCCGCCATCAGGATCGCTTCCTGGTGCAGGCGGTCCTCGTCGAAACGGCCGAGTTCCATCAGGGCGGCGATTTGCTCGGCGAGCCGCTTGCGGATCGCCTCGGGCTTTCGCCCGGGCGCGGCGTCGGCCCGCGCGGTCAGCGCGGCGATCTCGTTGAGCCGTTCGGCCAGGACACGTCCCAGCGCATCGCCCTCGTGCCGGCGCATGTCGGCGAGGCTCTTCACCGCCGCGCCGAAGCCGGCTGTCACCGCCGTCTCCGCCGCGCGGCGTTCGTCGGCGTTCTCCTGCGCATCAACCACGTCGATCACGCCGCGCACCGCCAGGATGCCGTCGAGCCGCGCCGGCTCTGCCTTGATGCGCGTGCCAAGCGTCTGCAGCGTGGCAACCACCGCATCGAGCACCGACTCATTGACGCGCACCGTGGGCGCCACGCCCTGACGTTCGACCGTCAGTGCGGCCTGCAAGGTCCCGCGCGTGAACGCTTCCGCCGCCCGCGCGCGCACGAGCGGATCGACCGCGTCCCAGCCGGGCGGCAGCCGCAGCCGCAGGTCGTAGCCCTTTGCGTTGACGGATTTGATCTCCCAGGCCCAGGCATAGGTGCCCGACACGCCCTGGCTGCGGGCAAACCCGGTCATGCTGGACAAGGCCATCGGCGGCTCGTGCGAATCCCGTTCGGAATGGTGGGCGAAACTAGCGCATCAGGAGCGGATGTGGGAACCGTTCCGCGCCGCCCCGGCCGCCCCGCGCGTCAATGGCGCGGCTGGTTGAGCCGCGGCATCGTCGACGTCGCCGGCTGCTGCGGAGCGGGCGCCGGGCGCGGATTTGCAGGACGGGCCGCGGCGCGCGGGCGGCCGTTCGTGGGCGCCGCCGCGGGGGCCGGCGCTTCGCTGGCCGGCGCTGGCGCCGCAGGCTCGGCCGTCGCACCGACCGAGGAGTCGTTCTGCTGCTGCTCGAGCGCGCGCAGCTTGGCGACATTGCGCTGGTGCTGGTCGAGCGTCTCCGAGAAGGCGTGGCCGCCGCTGCCGTCGGCGACGAAGAAGATCTCGCGCGTGCGCGCGGGATTGGCGGTGGCTTCGAGCGCGGCTCGCCCCGGATTGGCGATCGGCCCGGGCGGCAGCCCTTCGATGGTGTAGGTGTTGTAGGGCGTGGGCTGCGTGATCTCGCTACGCGTGATCGGGCGGCCGAGCGTGCCCTTCCCTCCGACCAGGCCATAGATGATCGTCGGGTCGGACTGCAGCTTCATGCGCTGCTTGAGCCGGTTGACGAACACGGCGGCGACGCGCGCACGCTCCTCGGGCTTGCCCGTCTCCTTCTCAACGATGGAGGCGAGCGTGAGCAGTTCCTCCGGCGACTTGAGCGGCAGGTCCGGGTTGCGGCGCTCCCAGACGTCCTGCAGCAGGCGGCGCTGAGCCTGTTGCATGCGCTGGATCACCTGCTCGCGCTGCGTCCCACGCGTGAAACGATAGGTCTCCGGCAGCAGGCTGCCTTCGCGCGGGATCTCGCGAATGTTGCCGGCGAGAATATCGATGTCGAGAAGCCGCTGCACGATCTGCTCGGAGGTGAGCCCCTCGGGGATCGTGATCGGATGCTGGACGACCTTGCCTTCGATGATGGTGTTGATCACGTCCTGCAGCGACGCGTGCCTGGCGAACAGGTATTCGCCCGACTTGAGGTCGCCGCGCGACTTCTGCACCAGCACGGCCGCGATGAAGAACCACGGCTGCTCGATAACACCTTCCCGCTCGAGCGTATCCGCAACGTCGCGCACGCCTGCGCGCGGAATGTTCACGACCTTCTCTTGGACAAGCGGTCCGGCCGCCTGCAGTTGCCGCTTTCCGACAGCGACGGCCGCGACAGCCAGCAGTGCCGCAACGGTGATGAGCGTGAGCACCAGGCTTGCCGCGACGACCATGGGATGCTTGGCCGCAGCCGAGCGCCGCGTCGGCGGCCTGACGCGCTCCGGTTCCAAGGCGGCGCGCGGCGACTTGGCGGCGAGGCGGCGATCGAGCGAGGGATCAGGGCCAGCGCCCGTCGGGCCGCGCCTTTCCGGCTCGGGCATGCGGTCGCCCGGACGATCTACCGAAGCGCCCCGCTTCGCCTCACCTTTGCGCCACAGCATGCCTGCACGATACCCGTCGATTCACACCGTTCCTGGCGGGACGTTACACCAGCGGCCGCGCGCGAGGAAGTTTTCCCGATCGTGGCTAAATCGCACAGTCGGTCGCGCCGCGCTCACGCCACGCGACGAAACACGAGCGATGCGTTGGTACCGCCGAACCCAAAGGAGTTGGACAGCGCCACGTTGATCTCGCGCTTGCGCGCCTGGTTGGGGACGAGGTCGATCGCCGTTTCGACCGATGGATTTTCCAGGTTGATGGTCGGCGGGGCGATCTGGTCGCGGATCGCGAGCACCGAGAAGATCGCCTCCACCGCGCCCGCGGCACCGAGCAGGTGTCCGATCGACGACTTCGTCGACGACATCGAGATGCGCCCGGCGGCATTGCCGACCACGCGCTGCACGGCGCCGAGTTCGATCTCGTCGCCCAGCGGGGTCGAGGTGCCGTGCGCATTGATATAGTCGATCTCGGCCGGCGAGATGCCGGCACGCTTGATCGCCGCCGACATGCAGCGGAACGCGCCGTCGCCGTCCTCGGCCGGCGCAGTGATGTGGTGTGCGTCGCCGGTGAGGCCGTAGCCAACCACTTCGGCATAGATCTTGGCGCCGCGCGCCTTCGCGTGCTCGTACTCCTCGAGCACGACCACGCCGGCGCCCTCGCCCATCACGAAGCCGTCGCGGTCCTTGTCGTAGGGCCGCGAGGCGCGCTGCGGCGTCTCGTTGAACCCGGTGGACAGTGCGCGGCAAGCCGCGAAGCCCGCGAGACTGATGCGGTTGATCGGCGATTCGGTGCCGCCCGCGAGCATCACGTCGGCATCGTCGAGCGCGATCAGCCGCGCGGCGTCGCCGATGGCGTGCGCGCCGGTCGAGCACGCCGTCACCACGGCATGATTGGGGCCCTTGAGTCCGAACTCGATCGAAACGTAGCCTGATGCGAGATTGATGAGCCGTCCCGGAATGAAGAACGGCGACACGCGGCGCGGACCCTTCTCCTTGAGGATGATCGCGGTCTCCGCGATGCCTTCGATCCCGCCGATGCCCGAACCGATCAGCACGCCGGTGCGCGTCTGCTCCTCATAGCTCGTGGGCTTCCAGCCGGAATCGTCCAGCGCCTGACGCGCCGCGCACATGGCGTAGATGATGAAATCGTCGACCTTGCGCTGCTCCTTCGGCTCCATCCATTTGTCTGGATTGTAGGAGCCGTTGCTGCCGTCGCCGCGTTCGACGCTCGCCGCGATCTTGCACGGAAGATCGGAGACGTCGAACTTCTCGATCTTGCGCGCCCCGCTCTCGCCCGCGACGATGCGCCGCCACGTTGGTTCGACCCCGCAACCGAGCGGCGTGAGCATGCCTAGACCGGTGACGACGACACGCCTCATTGCTGGTTCCCTGCTCCGGCCCAACGGCCTGTTTTTCTCATCTAGTATCTAACCCCTCGGCCCACGCTATCAAAGCCCACGTGATCAAAGCGCCCGCGCGCCACAATCGCTGCGCGGACGCCAAGCGCGATCCGGAAGGGGTATCCAGCAACGTGCCGCAGTTGGGCGGGCCGAAGGGACTGCCCGCCACTACCGCTGCGGGCCGCACCGGCCTCGCCGAAAGCTTAGCCTTTGGCGTTCTTCTCGAGGAACTTCACCGCGTCGCCGACCGTCAAAATGGTCTCGGCGGCATCATCTGGAATCTCACAGCCGAACTCTTCCTCGAACGCCATGACCAGTTCGACCGTATCGAGGCTGTCGGCACCGAGGTCGTCAATGAAGCTCGCGGACTCGTTCACCTTCTCCGGCTCGACCCCCAGGTGCTCCACGACGATCTTCTTAACGCGCTCGGCGATATCACTCATTTTCAACCCTCGTCTTCAGGCCCCGGAGTGGAGCTGAGAAATAGCCCTATGCGGACGTTCGATCGTCATGTCGATCCCGGCTGGTTGTGATCCAAGCAGAGGCGAAAAGCAACCGCCCGCCGGGCACTGCCAACCGAAGCGGAGGTTCGGTTATCATAGTTCGAATCCGTTTGCCAGCACGGGCGGCGTCCGAAAGCCGGGCGTTTCCGGCCCCTTACGTGCACCTGCGAAATCACGCACGCGAAGCCTTGAAGGCGGCGACGTCGGCCGGCGCGCCAATCGCCACACCGCTCGCGCCTTCTGCGATCCGCTTGACGAGACCGCTCAGAACCTTGCCGGCCCCGAGCTCATAGAACGTCGCCACGCCCTGTCCCGCCATGAAGGCCACGGATTCGCGCCAGCGCACCGTGCCGGTGACCTGCTCGACCAGCCTCTGCACAATCTCGCCCGGCTGCGTGACGGGGCCTGCCACGACATTGGCGACCACCGGCACCACCGGCGCCTTCACCTCCACCTTGGCCAGCGCCTGCGCCATCGCATCGGCGGCCGGTTGCATCAGCGCACAATGGAAGGGGGCGGACACCGGCAGCATCATGGCGCGCTTGGCGCCACGCGCCTTGGCGAGCTCGACCGCGCGCTCGACCGCCGCCTTGTCGCCCGAGACCACGACCTGGCCGCCCCCGTTGTCGTTGGCGGCCTGGCACACCTCGCCCTGAGCCGCCTCGGCCGCGACCGCCGTGGCCGCCTCGAATTCGAGGCCGAGCAGCGCGGCCATGGCGCCGACCCCGACCGGGACCGCCTTCTGCATGACACGGCCGCGCAGACGCACGAGGCGCGCCGCGTCCGCGAGGGCGAACGCCCGCGCCGCGGCCAGCGCGGAGTACTCGCCGAGCGAGTGCCCGGCGACGAACGCGACGTCGCGCCCAAGGTCGACCCCCGCCTCCGATTCCAGCACCCGCAGCGCCGCCATCGAGGTGGCGAGGAGAGCCGGCTGGGCGTTCTCGGTCAGCATCAGGGTGTCGGCCGGGCCGTCCCACATCACCGCGGACAGCCGCTCGCCCAGAGCCCCGTCGACCTCGTCAAATACCGCCCGGGCGACCGGGAACGCGTCCGCCAGGGCTTTGCCCATGCCCACCGCCTGGCTGCCCTGGCCCGGAAAGACGAATGCAATCGACATGTTGGCCCCCGACCAAAAATCGCGCCGAAAGACACTTGTGTGACAGCCCTGTCAAGGCTGCCAGCCCCGTTAACAGGCCCGATCGCCTTGCTTTTGCCCCCAAAATCCCTATAACCGCGGCTTCCGCTCGCCCCGGCCGGGAGCTGAACGGACGGCCGGTGGGCAGGTCGCTCCCTGGCAGGATCGTGTGATCCGGCGTCCGGTGTTCCCGCCTTCCTGAGAACTTTCGAGCCTTCCCGAAGGGCACGAAGGGCTTAGCGCCGAACGAGCTCGAACAAGGGAAAGGCATTCCATGCCAATGTACGAACACGTCTATCTTGCGCGGCCGGACGTCTCGGCCCAGCAGGTTGAAGATCTCACGAATCAGTTCAAGGGCGTCATCGAAGGGCTCGGTGGCAAGGTCACCAAGACCGAATACTGGGGCCTCAAGTCGCTCAGCTTCCGGGTGAAGAAGAACCGCAAGGCGCACTACACCCTTCTCAATGTCGAAGCTCCGCCCGCGGCGATCACCGAGGTCGAGCGCCAGGAGCGCATCAACGAAGACGTGCTGCGCTTCATGACCATCCGCGTCGAGGAACTCGAGGAAGGTCCGTCCGCCATGATGCGCAAGGCCGAGCGCGACGAGCGTCGGGCCGGTGAGCGCGGCGACCGTGACCGCGGTGACCGTGACCGCGGCGATCGTGGCGAGCGTCGTCGCCGCGACGAGGACGAGGCCGGCGCGAGCGTTGAGGAATAAGCCATGAGCATGATGTCATCCGGTGGCGCGCGCCGCCCGTTCTTTCGCCGTCGCAAGACCTGTCCGTTCTCCGGCGCCAATGCTCCGAAGATCGACTACAAGGATGTGAAGCTCCTGCAGCGCTATATCTCCGAGCGCGGCAAGATCGTGCCGAGCCGCATTACGGCGGTGTCGGCCAAGAAGCAGCGCGAGCTGGCCGCCGCGATCAAGCGTGCGCGCTTCCTCGGCCTGCTGCCGTACGTCATCCGTTAGGCGAGAGCGCCTGCGGCAAACATAGCGAGGTCCGCGGATGATCCGCGGGCCATGGTTGGGGCGGACGCGATCCGCCTCTAACCGCGAAAGCGGGACAGCTTGCGATGACGCAGATCCTCATGGTCGGACTTGGCGCGGGCGCGGCAGCGGCACTGCTGTTCGCCTCGATTGCGTCCGGCTCGGCGTTCTCGCTGGCCCTCTTCTATCTCGCGCCGCTCCCGATTCTCATTGCCGCGATCGGCTGGAGCCACTGGGCCGGTCTCATCGCCGCGATCGTCTCGGCAGCCGGCCTCGGCGCGGTGTTCAGCTTCAAGTTCTTCACTGCGTATCTCGTAGGGGTCGGGCTGCCGGCGTGGTGGCTTGGCTATCTCGCGATGCTGGCGCGGCCGGGCACCCTCGAGGGCGAGCTCGAATGGTATCCCCCCGGGCGTCTCGTGCTGTGGGCAGCCGCGCTCGGCATCCTGTCGGTGGTGCTTGCCATTCCCTACTTCGGCTTCGACCAGGCGAGCTTCGAAGGCGCATTGCGCGGCGGCTTCGAGCGTGTGCTGCGCGCGCAGACAGGCACGCCTGCCGACGCTCCTCTTGCGACACCCGGCGGCTCGGATCCCAAGGTGCTGCTCGACTTCCTGGTGGCGGTGATCCCGCCGGCGGCGGCCGCGCTCGGCACCGTGACCTATCTGCTCAACCTGTGGCTCGCCGGACGCGTCATCCGCGTCTCCGGCGGACTGCGGCGACCGTGGCCGGACGTGCCGTCGATGCGCTTTCCACTCGCTGCGACCGGCGCCACCGCGGTCGCGATCGCGGCTTCGTTCCTGCCCGGCATGATCGGCATCGTCGGAGCAGTCACGTCGGCCGCCCTCCTCGTGGCGTACGGCGCTCTCGGCCTGGCGGTGCTGCACGTCCTCACGCGCGGCATGAACGCGCGCCCATTGCTGCTGGGCTCGCTCTATGCGGCCCTTCTCCTGCTGGGCTGGCCCATCATCCTCGCAAGCATCCTCGGCCTCGCCGACACCGCATTTGATTTCCGCACGCGCGCCTCGCGCGGCGGACCGCCGAAACCCACCACATGAGTCACGAACGAACAACGGAGACAGACCAATGGAAGTGATCCTGCTGCAACGCATCGCCAAGCTCGGGCAGATGGGCGAGACAGTCCGCGTCAAGGACGGCTTCGCTCGCAACTTCCTGCTGCCGCAGGGCAAGGCGCTGCGGGCGACCAAGGACAACAAGGCCAAGTTCGAGGCGATGAAGGCGCAGCTCGAGGCGCGCAACCTCGAACAGCGCGGTGAGGCCGAGAAGGTGGCGGACAAGCTCAACGGCTACGCCCTCGACGTGCTGCGCCAGGCCTCCGAGACCGGCCAGCTCTTCGGCTCGGTGTCGACGCGCGACCTCGCCGCCCTGCTGGACGAGGCCGGCTTCACCGTCAACCGCACTCAGATCGCGCTGAACGCGCCGATCAAGATGATCGGCCGTCATGTCGTGCCGATCGCGCTGCATCCCGAGGTGGACGTCACCGTCACCGTCAACGTCGCGCGCAATGTCGATGAGATCGAGCGGCTGAAGCGGGGCGAGGACATCACGATCAGCCGCGAGCGCACCGAGGCCCAGGAGGCGCTCGAAGTCGCCCAGAGCATGTTCGAGCGTCCCGAGGAGGCCGAACTCGGCGCGCCCGAGGGCGAGGCGCCGGCCGAGGCCGAAGGCAAGGAATAGCGCGCCGATACGCGGCGCACCCGCGTCGAAATGCAAAAGCCCCGGGCTCACGCCCGGGGCTTTTGAGTTGTTCTGCGGCCACGAGACTCAGCCGGGCGGGGAGCGGCCCTCCCCTGCCCCCGGCTTGGCCGGCGCCTCCGACTGCGACCGCTCCCCGGCCTTCGGGTCGGTGGAGGCGGGCTCGCTCGTCTTCGGTTCGGTCGTCTTGGCGCCGCTCGCCTTGGAATCGTCAGAGTGCGCGCTGTCCGTCTTGGAGGCGTCAGCTTTCGCTTCGCCGCTCTTGGCCTCATTTGCGTTGGACTCGCCGGGCCCATCGGATTTCGCCGCGTCTGCGGGCGCCTGCTCGGATGCACCGGCCGCGGGCGCGGCCGCGTCAGGCGCGGTCTGTGGCGTCGCCGGATCGCCGGAGGTGGCGTAATCGTGCACCTTGGCGCGCCGGGCGTCCCGGGCTTCCTTTGCAGCGTCCTCGGCGGCACGCTGCTTCTCGGCTTCTTCGGTCGCGTGCGCGGCCTCGCGCGCCGCTTCCGCCGGATCCGGCTTCACCTCCGGCTTGGCGTCGGGCTTTGCGTCTGGCTTGGCATCTGCCTTTGAGTCGGGCTTCTTGCCACGCGGCGTGGACGCAGGGGGCTTGGCAGCCTCCCGGGCCGGACGTGCACGCCGGCCTCCCTCTGCAGGGCCCGGTTCCGGCGCGGCGATCGTCGTGTCCGCAGGCGCCTCCGCCGGCGCTGCCGCCGGACGGCTGCGCGGCGCGACGTGCCGCCCGCGGGGCTCGGCGGCCGGGGCGCGGGCTTCGGCCGGCTGGCCAGCAAGGAACGCGGCGAGCGCGGCCGCTGTTTCCTGCTTGGTCGTGTAGTGCTCGCGCAGGAAACCCGCGAGCGAGCGCACGTCCTTGCTCTTGGCGAGGCCGCGCGGCGAGGAATGGCACGCCGAGCAATCGCTTGCGAACAGTTGCGGCGGGGTTTTGCCGGCCGTGTAGTCGGTCACCTGCGCCAAGGCCGGGCCCGGAAGGCTCGCGATGCCAATGACGATCAGCCAAGGGCGATAAAACATCTGTTCTCCGAATGGGCGCAGGATGCTTGCGGACGCTGTCATGCTTATTTGTCAGGTCACGTCCCTTCGGGGAAGCCCCTGCGCGATTGCCCCTATCGTCGGACTTTGGTCTAATTCTGGCAGGGCCAGTTGCCCTGGGCGAACATCATTCTGATTTGAGTCCGAAGTCCATTCAATGCGGCGGGGCGCGCTGCGCGTGGAGTTCACGATGGATACCTTGCTGCGAACCGCAATCCATTCGGTGTTCAGGCACGGCAATCTGAAGGTGACGGGTGCGGGCGGCACCGCGTTCCAGGCCGGCGATGGCACCGGCAATCCCGTCGCCATCCGTTTCACCAGCCGGTCGGGCCAGCTCAAGGTGCTGTCCGATCCGGAATTGCGCCTCGGCGAGGCCTACATGGACGGGGAGCTCGTGATCGAACAGGGTTCGATCGCCGATTTTCTCGAACTCGCACTCGGCCAGGAGATGGTCGTTGGCCCCCCGCGCTGGACCAAGCCCCACCGGGTCTTTCGGCTCCTGTGGAAGCGTCTGCAGCAGTACAACCCGCGCGGGCGCTCGCGCCAGAACGTCGCGCATCACTACGACCTCGACGCCCGCCTCTACTCGCTGTTCCTCGATTCCGACCGGCAGTATAGCTGCGCCTACTTTGAAGCCCCCGGCGCCAGCCTCGACGACGCCCAGCTTGCCAAGAAGCGTCATCTCGCCGCAAAGCTTCTGGTCAAGCCGCAAGCGCGGGTCCTCGACATCGGATGCGGCTGGGGCGGCCTTGCCATCTATCTGGCGAAGTTCTGCAGCGCGCGCGTCACCGGCATTACCCTCTCGCAGGAGCAGCTTGCCATCGCCAAGTCGCGCGCGGGCGAGCAGCATCTGACGGACGCGCTCGATTTCCGCATGCAGGACTACCGCGACCTGAACGAGAAATTCGACCGTATCATCTCGGTCGGCATGTTCGAGCACGTGGGGGTCGGGCATTACGACACGTTCTTCCGCAAATGCGCGGAAGTCCTCGCGGACGACGGCGTGATCCTGCTGCACTCGATTGGTCGCTCGGAAGGCCCGAACACGACAAACGCCTGGATCGCCAAGTACATTTTCCCCGGCGGCTACATCCCCGCCCTGTCCGAGGTGCTTCCCGCGATCGAGCGCGCAGGCCTCCTCGTCAACGACATCGAAATCCTGCGCCTGCACTATGCCGAGACGCTCAAGGCTTGGCGCGAGCGTTTCCTGGCCCACCGGGAAGAGGTCGAGCGCCTCTACGACGCCCGTTTCGTGCGTATGTGGGAATTCTATCTCGCGGCCTCCGAGATGGCGTTCCGCCAGCAGAACATGATGAATTTCCAGCTCCAGCTCACCAAGCGCCAGGGAATCGTGCCGATGACGCGCGACTACATCGGCAAGGTCGAGGACAAGCTGCGTTCGATGGAAGGGCGCGAGAGCGCACCCATCCGCCTCGCCGGCGAGTAGCCAGCGATTCGGATTTTCGCCACGGTCAAGCCTTCATTGCCGGGTAATCTACCGCCAGTGATGAACGGGGACAGCGCGAGTCGGCGCGTATTGCGCACCGAAACGCGATGTTAAGTCTCCATGCACAGGTCGTGTTGTGTTGGCGTTGTTGAGACGCGTATGACCAGTCCCTTCGCTCATCGGGTTACAACTTCGCCGGAATACCATGGCTGTCGAATCGACTGCTCGCCTGCAATTGGCCCAGGCGCCCGTAAACTTTCGGGTGGCGCCACATAACATCGAAGTCGAGCAGGCCCTGCTCGGCGCGATTCTCGTCAACAACGAAGCGTTCTACCGGGTCTCGGACTTCCTCGAGCCGCCGCATTTCTTCGAGCCGATCCATCAGAAGCTGTTCGAACTCGCCGGCAGCCTGATCCGCGCCGGCAAGGTCGCGACGCCGGTTACGCTCAAGACGTTCCTGCCGCCGGACATCGACATTGTCGGGCTCACGGCGAGCCAATATCTCGCGCGCCTCGCCGCCGAAGCCACGACCGTGATCAATGCGGAAGACTACGGCCGCACGATCTACGACCTCGCACTGCGCCGTTCGCTGATCCTGATCGGCGAGGACATGGTCAACGTCGCCTACGACGCTCCCGTCGATTTCGCACCGCAATCGCAGATCGAAGACGCCGAACGGCGGCTGTTCGAGCTGGCCGAGACCGGCAAATATGACGGCGGCTTCCAGCGCTTCTCGCGCGCGCTGACCACCGCCGTCGACATGGCCGCGCAGGCCTATCAGCGCGACGGCCGCCTCTCCGGCATCGCCACCGGCCTGAGGGACCTCGACGCCAAGATGGGCGGGTTGCAGCGCTCGGACCTTGTCGTGCTCGCCGGACGTCCGGGCATGGGCAAGACCGCGCTCGCCACCAACCTCGCCTACAACATTGCCAAGGCCTGGCAGGGCGAGACCCAGGTCGATGGCCGCGTGGTGACCACCAACGGCGGCATCGTGGGCTTCTTCTCGCTCGAAATGTCGGCCGAGCAGCTCGCGACCCGTATCATCGCCGAGCAGACCGAGATTCCGTCCTATCGCATCCGCCGCGGCGAGATCGACCCGGCCGCCTTCGACCGCATCGCCGAGAAGGCGCGCGAGATGGAGCAGATCCCGCTCTACATCGACGAGACCGGCGGCCTCTCCATCGCCCAGCTCGCCGCCCGTGCCCGTCGCCTCAAGCGGCAGCGCGGGCTCGACCTGCTGGTCGTGGACTATATCCAGCTCCTGTCCGGCTCGGGCCGCCGCGCCGCCGAAGGGCGCGTGCAGGAAATCACGGAAATCACCACCAATCTCAAAGCGCTCGCGAAGGAACTCAACGTGCCGGTCCTGGCATTGTCGCAGCTCTCGCGCGCGGTCGAGAGCCGCGACGACAAGCGCCCGCAGCTCTCGGACCTGCGCGAATCCGGCTCGATCGAGCAGGACGCAGACGTGGTGATGTTCGTCTTCCGCGAGGAGTACTACCTCGCCGGCAAGGAGCCGCGGCCCGGTACGCCCGAATACGAGAAGTGGCAGATCGAGATGAGTGCCGTGCACGGCCTCGCCGAGGTCATCATCGGCAAGCAGCGCCACGGCCCGACCGGCACCGTGAAGCTGCAGTTCGAGGCCAACGTCACGCGCTTTGCCGACCTCGACGAGGCCCACCGGCTGCCGGCGTAAGCTTCGGCCGGGGGCCGCCACCCTTGCCGAGCTGGCTGCGCGGGCCGATATTCGCCTGACATAGGTCACGCCGGAGGCGTGATCCGGGGAAATCCTCAACATGCTGTTTCGCAAGGCCAATTCTTCCGAGGCTGAGCTCCCTGGCGCGGGCGCGCCGGAGCCGGTCATTACCACCGGGGGGCCGGCCGAGCTCGAAGCCAGCGGCATCCTGACGATCGATTGCCGCGCCATCGTGCGGAACTGGAAGGCGCTGACGAACTACGCCGCCCCCGCGGAGGTCGCGGCCGTGGTCAAGGCGGACGCCTATGGGTGCGGCCTCGAGCCGATTTCCGAGGCGTTGGCCGAGGCTGGCTGCAGAACGTTCTTCGTGGCCCAGCTCCCCGACGCGCGCCGCCTGCGCGCGGTCCTTCCGGACGCCGCCATCTACGTCACCAATGGAATCGTGCCGGGAAGCGCAGCCGCCTTTGCTGAAATCGATGCCCAGCCGGTGATCGGCAATCTTGCCGAGCTTGCCGAGTGGGATGGCTTTCGCGCGGTCAGCAAGTGGCACGGTGGCGCGGCCCTGCAGTTCGACACCGGCATGAACCGGCTCGGTCTCGGGCTCGCGGAAGCCGAAGCCCTTGCCACGCGCTGCAAGATGCCGGGCCACGGCATCACGCTGATCATGAGCCACCTTGCCTGCGCCGACGAGCCGGATCACCCGCTCAACCGCCGGCAGATCGAGATCCTGCGCGACTTGCGCCTGATGTTTCGTGGCATTGCCGTCTCCGTCGCCAACTCGGCGGGCATCTTCCTCGGCGCCTCGGCGCATTTCGACGTCGTGCGGCCGGGGATCGCGCTCTTTGGCGGGAATCCCGTTCCCGGCGGCGATAATCCCATGGAACCGGTGATCGATCTGAAGGCGCGCGTTGCGCAGCTCCGGACGGTCGAGCGCGGGGTCACCGTCGGATACAATGCCACCTGGACGGCCAAGCGCCCCACGCGCCTGGCGATCGTGACCGCGGGCTATGCCGACGGCTATCCGCGCCCGGTCGGCGCCTCCGATACGCTCACCGGCGGCGAGGTCGTCGTCGCCGGCCGTCGCTGCCCGGTGGTCGGGCGCGTGTCGATGGACCTGATCGCGGTCGACATCACCGAGCTTCCGGAGAATGCCGTGCGGCGTGGCGATCTCGTCACGTTGATCGGCGACCAGATCACCGTGGACGAGTTCGCGGGCTGGAGCCGCACCATCAGCTACGACGTGCTCACGCGCCTGGGCCGTCGCTATCACCGCGTCTGGAAGAGCTGATCCGGCGAAGCCAGACTCGGTACAGGCCCTCGCCTCTCGACGCATGCCGCCATGTTGCGCCGTGCTATGACGGCGGCGGCGTTCGTTTTGATTCCGACAGGACCGAGCATCGTCATGGCCCGTAACGCGCCTACCTTCATCTGCCAGAACTGCGGCGCAGCCTATGGCCGCTGGCAGGGCAAGTGCGACGGCTGCGGCGAGTGGAACACCATCGCCGAGGAGAACGCCGCGCTCCCGCCGAGCGGCCCCGGCCGTGCGCCACGCAAGGGCCGTGCCTTTGCGCTCGAGCCCCTGGGCGGCTCCTCCCCGGAGGCTCCGCGTCTCGCCAGCGGCGTCGCCGAGTTCGACCGCGTCACCGGCGGCGGCTTCGTTCGCGGCTCCGTGCTGCTCGTCGGCGGCGATCCCGGCATCGGCAAGTCCACGCTGCTGGTCCAGACCGCCGCTGCCCTCGCCCGCGCCGGGCATCGTGTCGTTTACATTTCAGGTGAGGAAGCCGTCGCACAGGTCCGCCTGCGCGCGGACCGCCTCGGACTGACCGATGCGCCGGTCGAACTCGCGGCTGAGACTTCGGTTGAGGATATCCTCGCGACCCTGTCCACCGGCAAGCCGCCGCGTCTCGTGGTCATCGACTCGATCCAGACCATGTGGACCGACACCGTCGACTCCGCTCCCGGCACGGTCACGCAGGTGCGCAGCGCCGCCCAGGTGCTGATCCGCTTCGCCAAGCGTTCGGGCACCGCCATCATCCTCGTCGGCCACGTCACGAAGGACGGCCAGATCGCCGGACCGCGCGTGGTCGAGCACATGGTCGATGCGGTGCTCTCGTTCGAAGGCGAAGGCGCCCAGCACTTCCGGGTGCTGCGCGCTGTGAAGAACCGCTTCGGACCAACTGACGAGATTGGCGTTTTCGAGATGACTGGCGGCGGCCTGCAGGAGGTCGCCAACCCGTCCCAGTTGTTCCTGTCGGAGCGCGACCGCGGCACGCCCGGCACCGCGGTCTTCGCCGGGCTTGAAGGCACCCGCCCGCTCCTCGTCGAGATGCAGGCACTGGTGGCGCCGACCTCGCTCGGCACCCCGCGCCGCGCCGTGGTCGGCTGGGATCCGGCACGCCTGTCCATGGTCATCGCCGTGCTCGAAGCCCATTGCGGCGTCCGGCTCGGCGGCCACGACGTCTACCTCAATGTCGCCGGCGGCTTGCGCATCGTGGAGCCGGCCGCCGACCTGGCCGCTGCTGCCGCGCTGGTGTCTTCGCTCACCGGCGCCTCGTTGCCCGCCGATGCCGTCTATTTCGGGGAGGTATCGCTGTCAGGGATCGTGCGCCCGGTGGCGCAGACCGCCGCGCGCCTGAAGGAAGCCCAGAAGCTCGGCTTCGGCCGCGCCGTGCTGCCCGAGGGCGCCCGCGGCGACGCGGGTGACACGAGCCTCGCCACGTCTGCGGTTGCCACCCTTCAGGCGCTGGTGGCCGACATCGCCGCCACCGGAATGGACAAGGACCGCACGGTCACGCGCCTGCGTTAACGCTCCTCCGTGCCCGCGTGCCCGGCCGGCGATTGCGATTTCGTAAGCACGACCGCAAAAAGGCTGGATCGACGGGCAGGAATGCGTGCGGACGGCGCGCTATACGGGTGACGGGGCGCGGCCGGCCCGCTATACAGCGGGCGCGCCAACCGAACTGGACAAGTCCCTCCCGCGCTTGCCGGTAACCGGCCGGTAGGGTCAGGTGATGAGGTGAGGCGCTGTTCGATTCGGCGCGATCCGCCGGATGGTTCGGTTCGAAAGGCACGCAAGGCGGAATTGATGCCCATCACGCTGCTCGACATCTTTCTGCTGGCGGTGATGCTGATCTCCGGGCTGCTCGCGATGGTGCGCGGCTTCATGCGCGAGGTCCTCTCGATCGCCGCCTGGATCTGCTCGGCCGCCGCCACCCTCTACGCCTACCCGCGCGTGCTCCCGGCGGTGAAGGATTACATCAACAACGACATCATCGCCGCCGCCGTCACGGTCGCGGGCGTGTTCCTCGGCACGCTGATCATCGTTTCCGTCCTGACCGTGCGCATCTCCGACAAGATACTCGACAGCCGCATCGGCGCGCTCGACCGCACCCTCGGCTTCGTCTTCGGGCTCGCCCGCGGCCTGCTGATCGTGGTCGTGGCCTTCATCTTCTTCGACTGGCTGGTACCGGCCAGTTCGCAGCCGTCCTGGGTCGGTAACGCCAAGTCGCGCGTGGTGCTCAAAGGAACGGGAGACTGGATGATCTCCCTGTTGCCGGAAGACCCCGAGAGCACCATCTTGAAGAGGCTGAAGAAGCCCAAGCCCGACGAGGATGGGGCGGAAAGCCCCGAGCAGCGCACCGACCTCGTCCCCGGCCAGGACCAGCAGGGCTACGGCCGTACCGATCGGGCCAACATGCGCCAGTTTATCGACGGCAAGGTGAGATGAGAGCGTCAGCGGGAGACAGCATGCAGATGACCGACGGCCACGCTGACCAGGATCCGGACAGCCTGCTGGACGCTGAACTCAACGCCGACCGCCTGCGCGAAGAGTGCGGCGTGTTCGGCATCTTCGGTCACCCCGATGCCGCCGCCATCACCGCCCTCGGGCTGCACGCCCTCCAGCACCGCGGCCAGGAAGCCGCCGGCATCGTCACCTACGACGGCCAGCGCTTCCACTCCGAGCGCCGGCTCGGCCTCGTCGGCGACACCTTCTCCCGCCGCGACGTCATCGACCGTCTGCCCGGCAACATGGCCGTGGGTCACGTGCGCTACTCCACCACCGGCGAGACCGTGCTGCGCAACGTGCAGCCCCTGTTCGCCGAGCTCAATGGCGGCGGCTTCGCCGTCGGCCACAACGGCAACCTCACCAACGGCCTGACCCTGCGGCGCTACCTCGTCTCCGAGGGCGCCATGATGCAGTCCACCACCGACACCGAGGTGATCCTGCATCTCGTCGCGCGCGCACGCCGCGGCCGCTTCGTCGACAAGTTCATCGAGGCGCTGCGCCAGATCGAGGGCTCCTACTCGCTGGTGGCGCTCACCAACAAGAAGCTCGTCGCCGCGCGCGACCCGATCGGCATCCGCCCGCTGGTGATCGGCGAGCTCGACGGCTGCCCGATCTTCACCTCGGAGACCTGCGCCCTCGACATCATCGGCGCGCGCTACGTGCGCGACGTCGAGAACGGCGAGGTCGTCGTCTACGACGAGGACGGCGTCCACACCCTCAAGCCGTTCCCGGCGGCGCCGCCGCGGCCCTGCATCTTCGAGTACATCTATTTCGCGCGCCCCGACTCCGTGGTCGGCGGCCGCAGCGTCTACCAGATCCGCAAGAACGTCGGCCGCGAGCTCGCCGCCGAGGCGCCCGCCGAGGCCGACGTGGTCGTGCCGGTGCCCGACTCCGGCGTGCCGGCCGCGCTCGGCTATTCGCAGGCCGCCGGCATCCCCTACGAGCTCGGCATCATCCGCAACCACTACGTCGGACGCACCTTCATCCAGCCGACGCAGTCGATCCGCGAGCTCGGCGTGCGCATGAAGCACAACGCCAACCGCGCCGTGATCGAGGGCAAGCGCATCGTGCTGATCGACGACTCGCTCGTGCGCGGCACCACCTCCGTCAAGATCGTGCGCATGATGCGCGAGGCCGGCGCCCGGGAGGTGCACTTCCGCATCGCCTCTCCGCCGATCACCCATCCCGACTACTACGGCATCGATACGCCCGAGCGCGAGAAGCTGCTCGCCGCCATGCACGACCTCGAGGGCATGCGCCGCTTCATCGACGCGGACTCGCTGCAGTTCCTCTCGATCGACGGGCTCTACCGCGCCATGGGCGAGAAGAAACGCGATCCGCTGCGTCCGCAGTTCACCGACCACTGCTTCACCGGCGAATACCCGACGGCCCTCACCGACCAGACCGCCGCCCACGACTCGCCGGTGCGCCAGCTCTCGCTGCTGGCTGAGGCGAGCTAGCCGGCCCGTCGCGGCACCGCCGCTCCCTCTTGTCATGCCCCGCGAAAGCGGGGCATTCAGTGCCCACCAAAGCCGTGGGTTACTGGATCGCTCGCCTGCGCGGGCGATGACGGCCGAGAGACCATCGAGCACCAACTGATGACCTCCTCAAAACCCCTCGCCTCCCGCATCGCGCTCGTCACCGGGGCCTCGCGCGGCATCGGGTCCGCCGCCGCCCTCGCGCTTGCGAAGGCCGGCGCCCACGTGGTCGCGGTCGCCCGCACGGTCGGCGGCCTTGAGGAACTCGACGACGCCATCCGCGCGCAAGGCGGCACCGCCACGCTCGTTCCCGTGGACGTCAAGGACTACGACGGCATCGACCGGCTCGCCGCTGCGCTGCGCGAGCGCTACGGCAAGCTCGACATCCTCGTCGGCAACGCCGGCGTGCTCGGCACGCTCTCGCCGCTCGATCACGTCACGCCCATGGACTGGGACAGCGTGATCGCCACCAACGTCACCGCCAACTGGCGGCTGATCCGCGCCTTCGCCGATCTGCTCAAGGCGTCGAGCGCCGGCCGCGTGGTGTTCCTCACGTCCGGCGTCGCCTCCCAGGGCCTCGCCTACTGGGGCCCCTACGCCGCCTCCAAGGCCGCGCTCGAGGTGCTGGCGCGCACCTTCGCGGCCGAGACCGTCACCACCAACGTGCGGGTCAATGTGCTGGGACCCGGCCCCGTGCGCACCCGCATGCTCGCCACCGCCATGCCCGGCCTCGATCCCGCGACGGCGACCCCGCCGGACGTCGTCGCCGACAAGATCGTCGAGCTCTGCCTGCCGGCCATGACCGAGACCGGCAAGTACTACGACCTGCGCGCCGGCAAATTCTTGGAGTTCCAGCGTCCGGCATAGCCCCCTCGGGGTGCGGCACGGCGCGTCAATAGACGTGATCGTTCAAGTAATACGCCATGGGCGCGGTGTAACGGAATTGCTGCTGGGTCAGCTCGGCAGGGGGCGCTGGAAACGGCTGCGCGCGTCTGAGCATATCGAGCGCCTCGCGATCGAGATTT
Organism: Xanthobacteraceae bacterium; assembly: GCA_035556735.1. GTDB lineage: Bacteria > Pseudomonadota > Alphaproteobacteria > Rhizobiales > Xanthobacteraceae > CANJBX01. The sequence continues at coordinate 238,845 of DATMFF010000006.1, forward strand.
CGATGGCCGGACCCCCGCGAGATCTGACGCGAAATGAGCCTGCCGCGCCGATCAAGCGTGAACGTCAGCATGACGGTCCCCTGCTCGCGGCGGGACCGCGCGCTCTCAGGGTACCTTTTATGACGATTGAGATGCGCAACGATCTGCTGCGCATATGTGGCTTTCGCTGCGCCGGCGATGCCGGGCGATATGGCGGTCTCTGCCCAGCTTGAACTCGCGCCGCGTGCGGCGTGCTTGTTCGGCGCCGGAGCCGCGACCGCGCGCTGTCCGTGCGGGCCGTCGCCGACGACCCACACTGCCACCGTCACCCGCGCCGTCCCGCGCGCGCCGTTCTTGGTGCCGACGATGCCGATCGTGAACTTGTCCTCGCCCTTGAAGCCGGGCCGCGCCTGATAGGCGATGTTCACCGAGTTGAGCGGCTTGAGCGAGCCCTTGCCCGGCCTCGCCAGCGTGATGATCGATGTGATGATGGTGCCGCTGCCTTCGCGCAGCTTGATGGTGCAGGGCGTGCCGCTGTGGGTCGTCATCGACGCATAGGACTGCCCGCCGAACGTGAACGAAAAGCGCGGCACCGAGCAGGCCGCGAGCGCGGCACCGTGCGTCAGCGCCGCCATGGCCGCGCCGAGCGCGAGCGCCGAGGCCGCGCGCAACACGCCACTCTTTCGTGGTGTCATGGAAACACTCTCCCCCCGCCAGAGAGTCTGTCAGAGCCGCCCGCGGCACGCAATCAAGCGTTGTCGCGGGTCGCGCTGCCAGCGGGCCTTGATCATGGCCCGGGCGAAACCACGTTGTCTCGACCACCCTGCCACGGAGGACCGTCCCATGGCGCCCCGCTCGACCAAGACAAGCTTTCCCGTCGGCAAGATCCGCCGCTTCCTGGAGCCCGGGCCGATCGTGCTCGTCTCCTCACGCTGGCGCGATCAGACCAACATCATGACGCTGGGCTGGCACACGCCCATGGAGTTCACGCCCGCCCTCGTCGGCTGCGTCATATCCGAGGCGAACCACAGCTTCGAGCTCGTCCGCAAGAGCGGTGAGTGCGTCATCAACCTGCCGACCACCGCACTCACCGACATCGCGGTGAAGATCGGCAACACCAGCGGCGCCGAGATCGACAAGTTCCGCGCATTCGGCCTCACCGCCGATCCCGCCCGCAAGGTCGCGGCGCCGCTCATCCGCGAATGCCACGCCAGCTTCGAGTGCCGCCTGCACGACGACGCGCTGGTGAAAAAATACAACTTCTTCGTCTTCGAGGTGGTGCACGCCCATGTCGCCGCCACGCCGAAGCATCCGCGGACCCTGCATTACACCGGCGACGGCGTGTTCATGGTCTCGGGCAGGATCATCAGCCGCCGCGCGCTGTTCCGCCCCGGCATGCTGTAAGCCGCGCCGGTCGCATCTCCCCGCCGCGCGGCTGGGCAACTGCATCAAACGCGCACGTGACCTGCCGCAGATTCGTGCTCGCGTCGCGCGTGCCTGGCGCTATCGTGGTTTGCGCAAATCCCGGCGCCCGCCGATGGCGCACCAACCGGACGAGGATCGATGAGCCAGCCAACCGTCTGCCTGATGATGGGTCCCGGTACCCTGCCCGGCCAGGGCGCCGACCGTCTCGACACGCTGCGCTACGCGCCCTGGGCGAGCGGCAAGCCCAACCTCACCGGCCACGAACTGCTCAAGGCCCTTCCCGAGATCGCCGGCTTCGCCAAGGTGGAGGTGCATCCCGGCAATCCGCACCCCATCGCCACGCCCGACGACCTGCGCCGCCTCGCCCTCGCCATGCAGGCGGTGGCGGACGATCCGCGCATCGACGGGATCGTGTTCGTGCAGGGCACCAACAGCATCGAGGAGAGCGCCTATTTCCTCAACCTCACGGTGCGCACCGACAAGCCCCTCGTCGTCACCGGCGCGCAGCGCCCGTTCACCGCGCTCTCGAGCGACGGCGGCATGAACCTTCTCGACGCCGTGCGCGTCGCGGCGACGCCGGCCGCGCGCGGGCGCGGCGTGCTCGTCGCCACCAACAACGAGATCAACGCCGCGCGCGACGTCACCAAGACCAACACCTATCGCCTGCAGACCTTCCAGAGCCGCGCCGTCGGCATCCTCGGCTACGCCGATCCCGACCAGATCGTGTTCTATCGCGCGGTCACGCGCCGGCACACGCGCGCAAGCGAATTCGACCTGACGGGCGTTACGGCGATGCCGCGCGTCGACGTGCTCTATGTCTTCACCGGCGCCAATGGCGACCTCGCGCGCGCCGCCGTGCAGTTGGGCGCCCGCGGTCTCGTCGTCGCCGGCTCGGGCGCGGGCTCCGCAGGCGAGATGCGCAAGGACCTCGCCGCGATCGCGCAGCAGGGCATCGTCGTGGTGCGCTCGGCCCGCGTCGGCGAGGCGCGCGTCATCCGCGACGACAACTGGCAGGAGCCCGGCTTCGTCGCCGCCGACAACCTCAACCCGCAGAAGGCCGCGATGCTGCTCACGCTCGCGCTGACGCGGACGAGCGATCCGGATGAGGTGCAAAGGATGTTCGGGGAGTATTGAAGAAGCCAGATCAGCTTCGCACGCGCCCGGTTCGTTCCCTGATGATAAGTTTTCTCATCATCAGCACTCTCACTTCCCGCTGGTCGCCCGCACTCCGACGACCAGCGCCACGGCCAGGCACCCCGCCGCCAGCAGGAACGCCGCGCCCGGCTGGCTCACGCCCCAGTTACCCTTGAGCGCGCCGGCGTAGATCACCGTGAACACCGGGGGGCCCAGCATGTTGGCGATGCCCATCAGGCTGGCGTTGGCGCCCTGCAGCCGCCCCTGCTCCGAGGCCGAGACGCGCCGTGACATCAGCGCGAGGATCGCCGCCCCCGCGAGTCCCCACAGCGCCATCACGGGAATGCCGGCGAGGAACCACGCGCCGGTCGGCGCGAGGCCGAACATCGCGAACCCCGCCACACCGAACATGAGGCCCGCCACGAGCGCGGCGCGCTCGCCGAAGCGGCCGACCACGTGCTTGATCAGGCCTCCCTGCACGATCACGCTGCACAGCCCGATCACCGCCATCGCAATGCCGATCATCCGTTCGTCCCAGCCGTAGCGGAATGTCAGGTAAAGCACCGTCACCGTCGGCAGCACTGCGTGCGCGAACGAGTTGAGCAGGCTCACCGCGCCGAGCCCGAACAGCTCGCGGTGCGAGCGCAGCAGCGTCAGCGAGCCGACCGGATTGGCCTTGCGCCAGGCGAGCGGCGCGCGCTTCTCCGGCGATAGCGACTCCGGGAGGATGATCAGGCCGTAGAGCCCGTTTGCGAGGCTGAAGCCCGCCGCCACCCAGAATGGCAGGCGCACGTCGATGGCGCCGAGGAAGCCGCCGAGCGCCGGGCCGAGGATGAAGCCCGTGCCGAACGCGACACCCATCATGCCGAAGGCGGCGGCGCGCTTCTCGGCGGGCGTCACGTCGGCGATGTAGGCGTTGGCGGTGGCGACGCTCGCGGCGGTGATGCCCGAGAGCACCCGTCCGACGAACAGCCACGCGAGCGAGGGCGCCAGCGCCATCAGCACGTAGTCGAGGCCGAGCCCGAAGTTGGAGGCGAGCACCACCGGCCGCCGCCCGAAGCGGTCGGACAGCGCACCCTGCACCGGCGAGAACAGGAACTGCATCAGTGCCCACACCGTGGCGAAGATGCCGTAGATTTCCGCCGCGCGTGCGTGGTCGCCGCCGACGAATTGCAGCACGAGTTGCGGCAGCACCGGGATGATCATCCCCAGCGCCAGCATGTCGAGCAGCACGGTGACGAAAATGAAGATGAACGCCGCCTGCCGCCGCGGCGCGGATATCTGCTGCACGGTCACCGCTTCTTGGCCCTGCCCGCGAACGGGTTTTTCTTCTCGCGCAACGTGATGCGCACCGGCGTGCCCGGCAGGTCGAACGTGTCGCGCAGGCTGTTGACGAGGTAGCGCAGATAGGAATCCGGCACCGCGTCGGCGCGCGAGCAGAACAGCACGAAGCTCGGCGGGCGCGTCTTCACCTGCGTGATGTAGTTGAGCTTGAGCCGGCGCCCCGACACCGCCGGCGGCGGATTGGAATCCGTCGCTCCCGTGAACCAGCGATTGAGCGCATTGGTCGGCACGCGCTTGTTCCAGACCGCGTGCGCCTCCAGCACCGCGGTCATCAGGCGATCAACGCCGAAGCCGGTCAGTCCGGAGAGCGCGACGATCGGCACGCCCTTGACCTGCGGCAACCAGTGGTCGGCCTCGCGCTGCAGCTTGCCGACCGCTCCGCCGCCCGTGTCCTGCAGGTCCCATTTGCTGACGCCGAGCACGAGCGCACGGCCTTCCCGCTCGACGAGGTCGGCGAGGCGCAGGTCCTGCTCCTCGAAGGAGGTCTGCGCGTCCATCAGCACCACCACCACGTCGGCGAACCGGATCGCTTCGAGCGCGTCGCCGACCGACAGCTTCTCCAGCTTGTCGTCGATCTTCGAACGGCGGCGCATGCCCGCGGTGTCGTGGACGAGGAACTCCTTGCCCTCCCAGACGAGCGGCACCGCGATGGAATCGCGGGTGATGCCGGCCTCCGGACCTGTGAGCAGGCGGTCCTCGCCCAGCAGGCGGTTGATCAGCGTCGACTTGCCGACATTCGGCCGCCCGATCACGGCGACGCGGATCGCCCGCGCGGGGCGCGGCTCTTCCGGAGCTTGCTCTTCCGCTTCCTCGGGCAGTTCGGTCTCTTCGGGCAGCGCTTCGCGCAGCGCGTCGTAGAGGTCGGACAGGCCCTCGCCGTGCTCGGCCGAGATCGCCACCGGCTCGCCGAGCCCGAGCGCGAAAGCCTCGTAGCTGCCGGACGTTCCGACACGGCTCTCGCACTTGTTGGCGACGACGATCGCAGGTTTGCTGGAGCGGCGCACCACCTCGGCGAAAGCGCGGTCGCTCGGCGTCAGCCCGGCGCGCGCGTCGATCATGAACAGCACCGCGTCGGCCTGCGCGATCGCGGCCTCGGTCTGCGCGCGCATGCGTCCGCTCAGGCTGTCGGGCGCCGCCTCCTCGAGGCCTGCGGTGTCGATCACGGTGAAGCTGAGATCACCCAGGCGGGCGCTGCCCTCGCGCCGGTCGCGCGTCACGCCCGGCGTGTCGTCGACCAGCGCGATGCGCTTGCCGACGAGCCGGTTGAACAGAGTCGATTTGCCGACATTGGGCCGGCCGACGATGGCGACGGTGAAATCCATGCGCGCCGTTAAACCATGCCAGGATGGAATTGTCCCGCACGACGCCGGGAGGCGCGGAGATGGACGTTCGCGTCGTCCGGCCGCGCGCCGACGGGGCGATGCGGATCAGGCTACTGCGTCGGCCAGGGCTTGAGGTTGCCGGGCGGCGGCGGGCCCGCCTGTTGCGCCTGCTGCTGCTGCGGCGGCGGTGGCGGAGGTGGGGGAGCTGCCTGCTGCTGCGTCTGGCCGGGCCAGGGGCGCAAGGGCGCTGCGGGCGGCGACGCCTGCGCCTGTTGTGGCTGCGGCGCCTGCTGTACCGCGGGCTGCCGTTGCGGGCGCGGTTGCGCGGTGCGCTTCGGCCGCGCCTTGGCGCGCTCGGCGGCGGCCGCAGCCTTGGCGTCCTCTTCCGCCTTGCGCTGCGCCTCTTCCGCCGCGGCTGCTGCAGCCGCCTCCTGTTGCTGCTGCTCGAGCTTGTCGTGGTAGCCCTTCATCAGCTCGGGCGGGACGCCCTGCTGCACGCCCGGGACCCCCTCGGGGAACACGGGCTTGCGTTCACCCGGCAGCTTGCGCTTGCCGTCGAACATGCTGTTGAACTTCGCGTCGTCACACCCGCCGAGCGTGAGGCCGGCGATCACGAGCATCAGCGTGACGGCGAACGCGCGCACTGCCGCTAGCCCTTCGGGCCTTCGGTGAGCGTCGCCAGCACGTCGAGGCGCGCGCGGATGCCCTGCGGCGTCTCGGCATCGCTGAGCGCCGTATCGATCCAGCGCTTGGCGGCGGCGTTGTCGGATGCGCGCACCGCAGCGACGGCCAAAAGCTCGCGCGCGGTGTGGCGGAACGTCTTGCCCGCGGCGGCCATCGGCTCGAGCCGCTGCGTGATTTCGGCGAGCGGCGCGCTGTCGACCAGCAGCAGCGCGGCGCGCAGTGACGCCAGCTCCTGCAGCAGCGGATCGACCGAAGCGTCCTTCGCGATGGCGTCATAGGCGGCAACTGCCGCGGCGCGGTCGCGCTCGCCCAGCAGCGCGGCGTCACGCAGACGCGCCAGCACGCGATAGCCGGCGGTACCCTCACTGGCGACCTTGCCGAACGCGGCTTCCGCCTCGCTCAGCTTGCCCTGCTCGACGAGAGCGGCTGCGGCGTCGTACGCCGAGCCGGCTTCGGCGGCCTTCTTGGTCTCCCACCATTGCCAGCCCCGCCAGCCGCCGATCGCGAGCACCAGCACGATGGCGGCCGCGACCGCGAGCCCCCCGTACCGGTCCCACAGCTTCCTGAGCTGTTCCCGGCGGATTTCCTCGTCGACTTCGGTGAAAATGTCGGACACGCGGGCCCCTTAACGACGCAGCCGGCCCACCCCGGTCCGGCACTCTGCGGCTAACCTATCGATGTGGCGCGGGCAAGGCAAAACGCCTGCGACACGTTCGTTAAGATGTTGGTTGAAGGGCGGGTTTCGCCCGCGCTCACTTCGCCTTGGCAGGCGTCTTTGACCTCATCCCATAGGTATGGTCGGCGGCCGGGAAGGCGCGCGAGCGCACCTCCGCCGCATAGGCCGCAACCGCCCTGTCAATCGCCGGCCCGAGATCGCTGTAGCGCTTGACGAATTTGGGCGCGCGCGGCGACAGACCCAGCATGTCCTCGAGCACCAGGACCTGGCCATCGCAGGCGGCGCTCGCCCCGATGCCGATGGTCGGAATCGCCACCTCGCGCGTGATCTTCGCCGCCAGCGGCTCGGCCACCGCTTCGACCACCATCGAGAACGCGCCCGCATCCGCCACCGCGCGCGCATCGGCCTCGATCGGCTCCCACTCGCTCTCGTCGCGCCCCTGCGTGCGGAAGCCGCCGAGCGCGTTGATCGACTGTGGCGTGAGGCCGATGTGCCCCATCACGGGAATCCCGCGTTCGGTCAGGAACGCGATCGTCTCCGCCATGCGTGCGCCGCCTTCCATCTTGATGGCGCCGCAGCCCGTCTCCTTCATCACCCGCGCCGCGGAGGCGAAGGCCTGTTCCTTCGAGGCCTCGTAGGAGCCGAACGGCATGTCGACCACGACCAGCGCATGGCGTGAGCCGCGCATCACCGCCTTGCCCTGCAGGATCATCATGTCGAGCGTGACCGGGATCGTGCTCTCGAGCCCGTGCATCACCATGCCGAGGGAATCCCCCACCAGGATCACGTCGCAGTGGCGGTCCACCAGCATGGCCGTGTGCGCGTGATAGGACGTGAGCATGACGATGGGCAGGCCACCCTTGCGGGCGCGGATGTCGGGCGCGGTCAGGCGCTTCTGCTCGATCTGTGCGGACATGGTCGGGGTCCTTACGTTCCCAGGGTCGTCTTGCCGAAGACCGGAACCCCGATCCACAGCGGATGAAACACGTAACCGAATGCAAGAAAGATGATGGTCCCGACGACAATCGCAATGATGTCGTTCTTCCGGCCGCCCTGCGGAAAGGCCGGCGCGCCCGCATCGGAACGGTGCTTGAGTGTGATGCGGTCGACGACCGCCCAGGCGAGGATGGACCCGAACAGCACGATCGAACCGAGGTCGCCGTTCGCGATCAGGTGCGCCACCGCCCACAGCTTGATGCCGACCAGCATCGGATGCTTGAGCCGGCGCGCGATGTCGCCGCGGATGTAGGCCTCGGTCACGCTGATGAACGCCAGCCATACCAGCGGGATCGCAAGGTGGCGCGTCCACGTCGGCGGATCCCAGACGTCGATCCAGCCGAAGGCGCGGTAGCCTGCGAAGCCGAACGCGATCAGCACCAGGCCGATGAGCGAGACCAGCGAGAACACGCCCTTGTAGGCACCCATCCCCATGCGCGCGATCGCGGCCGCCCGCGCCTCGCGCCGGGTGACGAACAGATGTGCGCCGATGAAAACGATAAGTCCCAGGATGAGGATGGCGAAGCCCATGATGTGTCCGATCGCCTCTTCCGACGCCGCTGTGGCCGCTGGCCTGCCGCCCGGCGGGGCGGCGGCCGGAGTAGAGGCGAAGCCGGCCCCCGGCGCAAGGCGGGAAGACGGCAGGCCGCGGCACGCCATTGACGGCCCCCGCCCCGCGCGTCACACAAGGTAAAATCCGGGAGACGTCCATGAACCGTTCGCTCACGCGCACTCTACTGACCGCGCTGGCCCTCGCCGCCGTCGCCCTGCCCGCCGCCGCCCAGGATTGGCCGACCAAGACCGTGCGGCTGATCGTGCCCTTCGGCGCCGGCTCCACGCCCGACATCGTCGGTCGTCTGCTCACCGATTATCTGCAGACCAAGCTCAAGCAGCCCTTCGTGGTCGAGAACAAGGCCGGCGCCAGCGGCAACACCGGCACCGACGCCGTGGCCAAGGCCGACCCCGACGGCTACACCGTCGGCATCAGCATCGGCGGCCCGCTCGCGATCAACCCGCTGCTGTTCGGCAAGCTGCCCTACGATCCCGCCAAGGACCTCACCCTCGTCACCATGCTGGTGACGCAGCCGAGCGCGCTCGTCGTGAACGCGAGCCTCAACGTCAACAGCGTGCCGGAGCTGGTGGCGCTGATCAAAGCCAACCCGGGCAAGTACAACTTCGGCTCGATCGGCAACGGCTCGCTGTCGCATCTCGCCATGGAGGCGATCGCGCTCAAGACCGGCACCAAGATGGTGCACGTGCCCTATGCGTCCTCGCCGCAGGCGATGACCGCCGTGATGCGCGGCGACGTGCAGATGGCCTGCCTGCCCGCGATCGCGGTCACCCCGCACCTCGCCGGCGGACAGGTGAAGCTGCTGGCGATCTCGACGGCGAAGCGCTCGGACCTACTGCCCGGCGTGCCGACTCTCAAGGAGAGCGGCATCGACGTCGAGGCCGATGCCTGGATGGGATTGATCGCGCCCGGCAACGTGCTGCCGCCTGTGGTGGCGGCGATCGGGCGCGCTTTCACCGAGGCCGTCACCTCGCAAGGCGTGCGCGAGAAGCTCAAGCCGCAGCTGATGGAGCCGATCCCCACCACGCCGGCGCAGTTCCGCGCCCGCACCGAGGCCGACATCGCGCGCTGGAAGCCGGTGATCGACGCGGCGAAGATCAAGATCAACTGACGACTGCGATGGCCGCCAATGACAACGACCCGTTTGCGGGGGTGCGCCAGGCCACGCTGGCGCACCTGCGCAGCCACGGATGCAACTGCTATCCCTATTTCGACGGCTCGCTGCTGGGGGTCGTCGCCGGCGCAGCGCAGGCACGGCGCATCGTCGAGCTCGGCACCGCGCTCGGCTATACGTCGATCTGGTTCGCGCACGGAGCGAAGGACGCGCACGTCGATACGATCGAGGCCGATGCCGATCATGTTGCGCTGGCGCGCGCCAACATCGCGGCGGCGGGCTTTGCCGAGCGCATCGCGGTCCATCACGGCCGCTTCGCCGATGTCCTGCCGACGCTGACGCCGTCCTATGACGTCGGCTTCTTCGACGGCCATGGCCCGACGCTCGCCGATCTGCGCCAGCTCACGCGACTGCTGCGTCCGGGCGGCGTGCTGATCTCGACCAATCTCGATTTCGGCGGCGAAGCCGCGCGTTATCGCGCGACCCTCGCCGACCCCAAGCAATGGCTCACCACCTTCGCCGCCGAAAGCGGGCGCACGGCCATCAGCATCAGGCTGTGACTCACCCGCGCTTGAGCCAGGCGCCGATACGCTCCACCGCCTCGCGCATCTCGGCGGCCGGGCCCGCGTAGCAGAAGCGGACGAACTTTCGCCCCTCGAACGGGTCGAAGTCGACGCCGGGCGTCGCCGCCACGTGCGCCTCCTCCAGCATGCGCTTGGCGAAGGCGAAGCTGTCGTCGGTGAAGCGCGATACGTCGGCGTAGAGATAGAATGCGCCGTCGACGGGCAGGAATTTGTCGAGCCCCGCGCGCGGCAGACCCTCGACCAGGATCGCGCGGTTCTCTTCGTAACCGTGCTTGACCGCCTCCATCTCGGCGCGGCCATCGAACGCCGCCTGCGCGGCGATCTGCGAGAGCGTCGGCACCGAGATGGCGAGGTTCTGCTGCAGGCGGTCGATCGGCCGCACCAGCGGCTCCGGCGCGATCATCCAGCCGACGCGCCAGCCGGTCATGCAGAAATATTTCGAGAACGAGTTGACGACCACCACGTCGTCGGAGAGCGCCGCCGCGCTCTGCGCGCGAAACGCATAGTCGAGCCCATGATAGATCTCGTCGGAGACGACCCGGATGCCGGCGTCGTGCGCGGCCGCGACGAGCGCGCGCAGCGCCTCGGCCGTCATCATGGTGCCGGTCGGATTGGCCGGGCTCGCCACCAGCACGCCCTTGAGCGGGCGTTTGCGGTGCTCGGCGAGCAGCAGGTCGGGGGTGAGCGCGTAGCGCGTGTCGGCCAGCGTCTCGATCAGCACCGGCTCGCACCCGAGCGCGGTCAGGATGTGGCGTGAGGGCGGATAACCCGGCACCGCCAGCGCCACGCGGTCGCCCGGCTCGAACAGCGCGAGGAAGCCGAAGATGAAGGCGGCGGAGGAGCCGGTGGTGATGATGATCCGCTCGAGAGGGACGTCCGTCCCGTACGTCTCGCGGTAATGGGCGGCGATGCGTGCGCGCAGCGAGGGAATGCCCAGCGATTCGGTGTAGGCGAGCCGCCCGTCGAGCGCCGCGCGCGCCGCGGCGATCGCGGTGGACGGCGCCGGCGCCGCCGGCTGTCCGACTTCCATGTGGATGACGCGGACGCCGCGCTCCTCGAGCCGCGCAGCCGCGGCCACGACGTCCATCACCATGAACGGCGGCACATCGCTGCGCGCGGAGGCGGTGATGAGCCGTTTGGCCGCATCCAGCATTGTCGGATCCCGAGCAATCGCCCCGCTCCCGCCGCAATTGACGGTTTGTTGAACCGACGATTGCCCGTGCGGTCGGAGCGCCTGTTGACCCCACGTGATGGCATAACCTAGTCCTTACCGCCAAGGACCATTGGACGACCCACTGGACGACGCCTTGGACCGGATGACTTTCCGCAGCAAGACCATGGCGGACACGGCGGCCCCCGCGCGCGGACAGCGGGCGCCACTGCGCACGCGCGCCATCGCGATGACGGCGGCTGCCGCCGTCGCGCTTTCGGCCCTTCCGGCGCGCGCGCAGAAGAGCGGCGGTCTTCCAGTCATCCGCGATGCGGAGATCGAGCAGCTCCTGCGCGACTACACCAACCCGATCCTCAAGGCCGCCGGGCTGGGTCAGCACAACATCCGCGTCGTCATCATCAACGACCGTTCCTACAACGCCTTCGTGATGGACGGCCGCCGCATCTTCGTGAACGCCGGCGCGCTGATGGAATCGGCGACGCCGAACCAGATCATCGGCGTGCTTGCGCACGAGACCGGCCACATCGCCGGCGGCCACCTCTCCAAGCTGCGGCAGGAACTCGCCAACGTTCAGACGGCGATGCTGCTCGCCATGCTGCTCGGCATGGGCGCGGTCGTGGCCGGCCGCGGCTCGGGCAATGCCGCCGCCGCCGCGCTCGCGGCGCCGCAGCACATCGCCATGCGATCGCTGCTCGCCTACCAGCGCCAGCACGAAGAGCAGGCCGACAAGGCCGGCGTGAAGTTCCTCGCCGCCACCGGCCAGAGCGCGAAGGGCATGTACGACACCTTCAAGCGCTTCGCCGACCAGATCCTCTTCACCTCGCGCTACATCGACCCTTACGTGCAATCGCATCCGATGCCGCGCGAACGCATCGAGGCGCTCAGCACGCTCGCCGCCAACAGTCCCTACTGGAACAAGAAGGATCCGCCGGAACTGCAGCTGCGCCACGATCTCATGCGCGCCAAGCTGCACGGCTTCCTCGACCGGCCGGACACGCTCGCCCGCGCCTATCCGCCGAGCGACACCTCCCTGCCCGGCCGCTATGCCCGTGCCATCGCGGCGTACCGCCACGGCAGCGTCGCCAATGCGCTCGCGCAGATCGACAGCCTGATCCACGCGCACCCGGGCAATCCCTATTTCCACGAGCTCAAGGGCCAGGCCTTGCTCGAGGCAGGCCGCCCGGCCGAGGCGGTCGCACCGCTGCGTCAGGCGATCTCGCTCGCGCCCAACCCGACGCTGATGCAGGTGATGCTCGGCCAAGCTTTGATCGCAACCAACAATCCGCGCAATGCCGACGAGGCCGTGGCGAACCTCGAGAAGGCGATCGCCCGCGATCCCGACATTCCCGACGCCTACACGAACCTGGCCATGGCCTACGGCCGCAAGGGCGATCTCGCCAAGGCCGACCTTGCCTCGGCGCAGGCCGCCTTTTCACGCGGCGACTTCATGACCGCGCGCCAGCTCGCGGCGCGCGCCAAAGGCCGCTTCCCGATCGGCACGCCCGGCTGGGTGAAGGCCGACGACATCGCCAGCTTCAAGCCGCCGTCGGCGCCGATCATGGGACGCTGACGTCGCACGCCGTTAACGTGAGCCGGTTAGACTGGCATTGCCGCGGCGCGCCGTGACGCGCCGCTTGAAAAGGACGAGAACCGATGAGCCTCAAGACCGTTGTGACCGCCCTCGCCAGCGCCGCCGTGGCGATCGTCGCGGTCGAGGCATGGCACCGGCTCGCGCCGGGCCAGAACGATATCTCGCGCACCGAGCTGCCCGGCATCATCCGCGAGTACATCGTCGGCCATCCGGAAGTGCTGCAGGAAGCCATGGCCGAGTTCGAGCGCCGCCAGGCCGCCAACGAAGCGGAGAAGGCCCGCGCCGCCGTGAAGGAGCACGCGCAGGCGCTGTTCAACTCGCCGCATCACGTCACCCTCGGCAACCGCAACGGCGACGTGACGCTCGTCGAGTTCTTCGATTACAACTGCGGCTACTGCAAGCACGCGCTGGCCGACCTCAACACCCTGCTGAAAACCGACGACAAGCTGCGCGTCGTGCTCAAGGAGTTCCCGGTGCTCGGGCCGGGCTCGCTCGAAGCGGCGCAGGTCGGCGTCGCGGTGCGCATGCAGGACCCGACCGGCGAGAAGTACCTCGCCTTCCACAACAAGCTGCTCGGCGGGCGCGGCCAGGCCGACAAGGCCAAGGCGCTCGCCGCCGCCAGCGAGGTCGGCATCGACATGGCGCAGCTCGAGCGCGACCTCGCCAGCCCCGAGGTCAAGGCCTCGCTGGAGGAGAGCTTCGCCCTCGCCCAGAACCTCGGCCTCAACGGGACGCCGAGCTACGTGATCGGCTCGGACGTCGTGGTCGGCGCGGTCGGGCTCAACACGCTCAAGGAGAAGGTGCGCGTCGCCCGCTGCGACGGCGCGGCGACCTGCTGAGCCGGGCGCGGCACGCCATCCCCGCAGGACCGGCCGCGGCGCCGCCGCCGTTCCGCAATCAAGGTCGCGGTGGGGCGAGTCGCGCCGTGACGGTCGCGGAGCGGCGCGCAAGCGCGGGTCCACAGCTTTCCCCAATGCCCACCATTAACCATGCGGCAGTGGGACCAAGCCTTTCCCTGGCCGGGGACCGCCTTTATAACAGCCGCCCAAGCGACACGTGATCCGCGTCCCAACGCGGCGGAACCTCCATGCCGAAGACCATCTACGTCCTCAACGGGCCCAACCTCAATCTGCTGGGCACCCGCGAGCCGGACATCTATGGCCATGCCACCCTCGCGGACGTGGAGAAGCTGTGCCACGCCCGGGCCAAGGCGCACGGCCTCGCGGTCGAGTTCCGTCAGACCAACCACGAGGGCGTCCTCGTCGACTGGCTGCAGGAGGCGCGCGCCAGGCAGGCTGTCGGCGTCGTGCTCAACCCGGCCGCCTACACCACCACCTCGATTGCGCTGCTCGACGCCATCCTCGGCATCGGCCTGCCGGTGATCGAGGTCCACATCAGCAACATCCACGCGCGCGAGGAATTCCGCCACAATTCCTATGTGTCGAAGGCCGCCCGCGGCGTGATCTGCGGGCTGGGCGTCGAAGGCTATGGCCTCGCCATCGACGGCCTCGCCAGCATCGTCTCGAACAGGAGCTAGCACGTGGCGCGTACCCCCAATCCGCCGAAGTCCGCGCCGGAGCAGCACGAGGAGCTGGTGCGTTCGCTCGCCAAGCTGCTCGACGAGACCAACGTGACCGAGATCGAGGTCGAGCGCGGCGGCATGCGCGTGCGCGTCGCCCGCCACGCCGCCGTCATGGCCGCGCCTGCCTATGCCGCGGCCGCCCCGCTCGCGGCGGAAGCGCCGCGCTCCGTCGCCGCCGAGGCCCCGCGTCCGCTCGATGCCGCCAAGCACCCGGGCGTCGTCACCTCGCCCATGGTCGGCACGGCCTACCGCTCCCCGCAGCCCGGCGCGAAGCCGTTCGTCGACATCGGCAGCGTCGTGAAGGCCGGCGATACGTTGCTGATCGTCGAGGCGATGAAGACGATGAACCAGATCCCCGCGCCGCGCGCCGGCACGGTGACGCAGATCCTGTTCGAGGACGGCCAGCCGGTGGAGTACGGCGAACCGCTGATCGTGGTCGAGTGACATTGGCCTGTTGCGTTCCGCAAGAACGCGCAGGGTCGTCATGGCCGCGCACGGCCGTGCCCCGAAGCGAATTGGCAGCGAGCCCGGCATGTTCGAAAAGATCCTGATCGCCAATCGCGGAGAGATCGCGCTTCGCGTGCTGCGCGCCTGCAAGGAGCTGGGTATCCCCACCGTCGCCGTGCATTCCACCGCGGATGCCGACGCCATGCACGTGCGGCTCGCGGACGAGAGCGTGTGCATCGGCCCGCCCCCCGCCAGGGACAGCTACCTCAACGTCCCGGCCCTGCTCGCCGCCTGCGAGATCACCGGAGCCGACGCGGTGCATCCCGGCTATGGATTCCTGTCGGAGAACGCGCGCTTTGCGGAAATCCTCGGCGAGCACGACATTCATTTCATCGGGCCCAAGCCCGAGCACATCCGCCTGATGGGCGACAAGATCGAGGCCAAGCGCACCGCCAAGCGGCTCGGCATCCCGGTCGTGCCCGGATCGGACGGCGGTCTCGCGTCAGATGCCGAGGCCCTCGCCGCGGCGCGCGAGATCGGCTTCCCGGTGCTGATCAAAGCCTCCGCCGGCGGCGGCGGCCGCGGCATGAAGATCGCGCAGAACGAAGGCGAGCTCTCCACCGCGCTCGCCACCGCGCGCAGCGAGGCCAAGGCCGCCTTTGGCGACGACGCCGTCTACATGGAGAAATACCTGCAGACGCCGCGCCATATCGAGATCCAGGTGCTCGGCGACGGGCACGGCGAGGCGATCCATCTGGGCGAGCGCGACTGCTCGCTGCAGCGCCGTCACCAGAAAGTGCTGGAGGAAAGCCCCTCGCCTGCGCTCAACGCGGCGATGCGCGACGAGATCGGCGAGACCGTCGCCAAGGCCATGCGCGAGCTCAAGTACGTCGGCGTCGGCACGGTCGAGTTCCTGTACGAGGACGGGCGCTTCTACTTCATCGAGATGAACACGCGCATCCAGGTCGAGCATCCGGTGACGGAGATGATCACCGACATCGACCTCATCCTCGAGCAGATCCGCATCGCCAACGGCGCTCCGCTCTCGATCCGGCAGAAGGACGTGAAGTTCCACGGCCACGCCATCGAGTGCCGCATCAATGCGGAGAACCCGGTGTCCTTCCGTCCCTCGCCCGGCCGCATCATCCACTATCACCCCCCCGGCGGCATGGGCGTGCGCATCGATTCCGCCGCCTACCAGGGCTACACCATTCCGCCCTATTACGACTCGCTGCTCGGCAAGCTGATCGTGCACGGCAAGTCGCGCCCCGAGTGCCTCATGCGGCTCAAGCGCGCGCTCGACGAGTTCGTCGTCGACGGCGTCGAGACGACCCTGCCGCTGTTCCGGGCGCTGGTGCGCGACAAGCACATCCTCGACGGCGATTACCACATCCACTGGCTCGAGCAATTCCTCGCCAGCGGCGGAATGGAAGAATAGTCGCCGGCAGCCATCCGCACGGCCATCGTTGACGCCCGGATTCGGGACACACGCACGATCCGTGACCGTTCGGTTCCCGGTCGGACGCGAAACCGCCAGCCGCTGTCGCCGATCGCACGCCAGCCCACTGAATTCACGACGAATGTTGCGACCCCATGTCCCGGTCGCGGCCGCGGGGCCACTTTGCGCGCTCGCGCGTTGAAGGGGTATGGCCAGCCTCGTCCGCTCCCCCGCTGCCGGTCCCGCGCCTGCCAGCCGTTTCGCGCGGCGGTCGCGCGCCGTGGCTTTTGCGCTGACGGCGATGCTGGCCCTGTTGTGCGCGTCCGCGGCGCCCGCTCGCGCCCAACCGCCGTCCGGCCAGGTTGTCATGATCGCGATCGACGGCGCCATTGGCGTCGCCTCGGAACGCTATCTCGCGCGCGGACTGGCGCGCGCCAGGGACGAGAATGCCGCTGCACTGCTGGTGCGCCTCGATACGCCGGGCGGGCTTGTCAGCATCACCCGCAAGATGGTGAGCGCCATTATCGGCTCGCGCGTTCCGGTGATCGTTTATGTGGGCCCCAGCGGCGCCCGCGCGGCCTCCGCGGGCACGTTCCTCGTCTATGCGGCGCATCTCGCAGGCATGGCCCCGGGCACGAATCTCGGCGCCGCGACGCCGGTGTCGCTCGGCTTTCCGGGCGGGTCGGGGGGCGAAGACAAGAAGGACACCGATGCCGGCACGCAGAAAGCGTTGAACGACACGGTGGCGTTGCTGCGCAGCCTGGCGCAGATGCGCGGGCGCAACATCGAATTCGCCGAGAAGGCCGTGCGCGATGCCGCCACCCTGACGGCGGATGACGCGCTTCACGACAAGGTCGTGGAGTTCGTCGCCCCCGACGTGCGCAACCTGCTCGTCCAGGCCGACGGCCGGACCGTGACCACCGCCGCTGGGGAGCGCACGCTCGCCACCCGAGACGCCGCGCTCGTGACCATGGAGCCCGGCTGGCGCACGCGCCTGCTCGCGGTCGTCGGCGATCCGAACATCGCCTATGTCCTGCTGCTGATCGGCCTCTACGGGCTGCTGTTCGAATTCTGGAGCCCCGGCACGTTCGTGCCTGGCGTGATCGGCGGCATCAGCCTTTTGCTGGCGCTGGTCGCGCTCTCGGCGCTGCCGGTCCAGTATGGCGCCCTCGCCTTGCTCGTGCTCGGCGTCGGCTTGATGGTCGCAGAGGTCTTTACACCCGGGATCGGCGCGCTCGGGATCGGCGGCATCATCGCCTTCATCGTGGGCTCGGTCTATCTGTTCGAGCCGGAGGCGGTCGATCTTTCCCTCTCGCTGCCGCTGATCATCGGCGCCGCCATAGCCTGCGCGCTCCTGACCATGCTGGTGGTCGGCGCCGCCGTCGGCGCGCGCAGACGGCCCGTGGTCACCGGCGCCGAGCAGATGATCGGCATGCGCGCCGCCGTGCTCGACTGGCAGGATGGCCGCGGCAACGTGCGCATCCACGGGGAAGTCTGGAGCGCGCGATCGGACGCGGCGCTGCGGCGCGGCGACAGCGCCCGCGTGCGCGGGCGCGACGGACTCACCCTGTTGATCGAACCCGAATAGAACCGGAGGCCCTGATGTTCGATTATGCCCAAACCGCCGCCGTGCTCATCCCGGTGGCACTTCTCGTATGGCTGCTGCTCTACGCCTTCCGCATCCTTCGCGAGTACGAACGCGGCGTGGTCTTCATGCTGGGACGGCTCTGGCGCGTGAAGGGCCCCGGCCTGGTCGTCGTCGTTCCGATCGTCCAGCAGATGGTGCGCGTCGACCTGCGCACGCGCGTGTTTGACGTTCCGGCCCAGGACGTGATCTCCCGCGACAACGTCTCGGTGCGGGTCAGTGCGGTGCTGTATTTCCGCGTCATCGACCCGGAAAAGGCGATCGTGCAGGTCGAGGAGTTCTTCGAGGCGACGAGCCAGCTGGCGCAGACGACGCTGCGCTCCGTGCTCGGCCAGCACGATCTCGACCAGATGCTGGCCGAACGCAGCAAGCTCAATCAGGACATCCAGAAGATCCTCGACGATCAGACGGACGCCTGGGGCATCAAGGTCGCCAATGTCGAGATCAAGCACATCGATCTGAACGAGAGCATGGTGCGGGCCATCGCCAAGCAGGCCGAAGCCGAGCGGTTGCGGCGCGCGAAGGTGATCGACGCCGAAGGCGAGTACCAGGCGGCGCAGAAGCTGGCCGACGCCGGCCAGATCCTCGCGGCCAGAACCGAGGCGATGCAGTTGCGCTATCTGACCGCGATGCAGAACATCGCCGGCGAGCAGGCACGCAC
This sequence comes from Xanthobacteraceae bacterium, assembly GCA_035556735.1. Taxonomy (GTDB): domain Bacteria; phylum Pseudomonadota; class Alphaproteobacteria; order Rhizobiales; family Xanthobacteraceae; genus CANJBX01. Next base: position 257,209 of record DATMFF010000006.1, read on the forward strand.
GATCATCTTTCCGCTGCCGATCGATCTCCTGGAGCGGTTGAAACCGAAAGCCTGATCCCGAAATATAGGGAACACGCCGCCCGGGCGGGCTCACTCGCTCGCTTGTGCGTTCGAGCCAAGTCCATCCGCTATCGTTCTGACACGGTACACGACAGCCACCCCAACCTCGAAGGCCAAGACACAGCCCATGGCCGGCCGCGACAGCGCTATCGTCGAGATCACCCCGGAGGTCCTGCTCAAGGCCTATGCCTGCGGCATCTTCCCGATGGCGGAGCGTGCCGACGATCCCGCGCTCTACTGGGTCGAACCGGAGATGCGGGGCATCATTCCGCTCACCGGCTTCCACGTGCCGGCGCGGCTCGCCCGCACGGTGCGAGCCGAGCGTTTCACCGTCGTCGCCAATCGGGATTTCGACGCCGTCATCGACGGGTGCGCGCAGCCCGCGGCCGGCCGCGCGCACACCTGGATCAACCAGCGCATCCGCAAGCTTTACCGCGGGCTCTTCGACATCGGCCACTGCCACACCATCGAAGCCTATGACGGCGATGTGCTGGTGGGCGGGCTCTACGGCGTGAGCATGGGCGCGGCGTTCTTCGGCGAGAGCATGTTCCACCGCGCGCGCGACGCTTCGAAGGTCGCTCTCGTGCATCTCGTGGCGCGGCTGAAGGCCGGTGGCTTTCGCCTGCTCGACACGCAGTTCGTCACCGAGCATCTCAAGACGTTCGGCGCCTATGAGGTGCCGCGGCGGCAGTACCACAAGCTCCTGTCCGATGCGCTCGCGAGCGACGCGGATTTTCTCGCGATCCCGCCCGATCGTTCCCTATCGGGCGAGGATGCGCTGCGTCTGGCGACCGACCGCTGACGGTCGCGATCGGACGCTTGACGGGTTATTTGCCCGGGGCGGCGAACGAGCCAGGCGTGACCCAGGTGCAGGTGGGGCACCACTGCTTGAGATCGTGCACCTGCTGCCGCCCGGCCCCAGCGTAGGCTAGGTCCGCGGCGGTCGCCCTCGCCTGCGCGCGGACATGCCCGCGTCTGGCTTTGCGCACTCTCGGCGCCGGCTGCGCCGTCGCCATGCCATAGGCCATTCCGTACGCGGGCGTCGAACCGTAGTAGCCATAGGCCGGTGCACCACCGTAATAGGCGTAAGGTGCGCCGTAGAAATAGGGTCCCGGCATGTCGAAATAGGCTATGCCCGTTCTGTACTGATAGCCGCCCGGACCCCAGTACATGTATGGCTGCGCGTGAGCGACCGTGGCCGTCGAAACTCCGCCCACGACGGCAATCGTCGCGGCCGCGGCGAGGAACAGCTTGGATAGAGACATCGCATTCTCCACGTTGTTATATGACGCGCCCGTCCGAACACCGTTGGGTTCGCGGCGACGTCCACGGCCCGCGCGGCATCGCGCTGGCCATCAGATGGCTAGCTATTCCTTCCGCCGGGACGGTAAATTGCCCCTTGGGCCAATTGTGTGCGGAGCAAATGCGCTCCCGTGCGTGCATGCGTACCGGGGCGGATCCGCCGGCTCGGGCGGACCGCGGGCCGTCGAGCGTGACGCGGTCCAACGCACCAATTGTAAACGTTTATTAAGTATCGCTGGCGCTTGAGGCGCGGCAGGCGCGCCGCGAGTCGCCGTCGATGCTGTCACGTCTGAAGAGCCAGACCCGTCCGCTCGTCCTGATGGCATTGCGCGTCGGCAGCATGGCGGCGAAGTTCCTGCTCGCGATCTACACGGCGCGCTACCTCGGGCTTGCGGACCTCGGCATCTACGGCCTGCTTGTCGGCGCCGCGACGATGGCTCCATGGGCGCTCGGGCTCGGAACCACCGAATGGACGATGCGTCAGATCGCGACGATGCCGCGCGAGGACGCCGCGGCCTGCATCACGACGCGCCTCGCGCAGCCGCTCGTCCTGCATGCGGTCGCGCAGCCGCTCGCCTATGCGCTCAACGCCGCGCTCGGCGCGCCGATCCCCTGGCCGATCGCATTCGCCGGCGGTGCCATCCTGCTGCTCGAGCATGTCGCATGCGATGCCAGCGATCTGCTGCTCGCGCGCGGCCGCGCGATGTTCTGCGCGATGCTGCTGTTCGTGCGCGCCGGGCTTTGGCCCTTCGCGCTGATTGCCGCCGGCATGATCTATCCGCCGTCGCGTTCGCTCGGCTGGTTGCTGGCGTTCTGGATCGGGGGGCTCACGCTGGCTTGCGTCGCGCTCGCAATCTATCTCGCCAGCGGCGGCCGATGGCGCCTGATGGCATTGCGGCCGCGCTGGCTCCTCGAGGGCATCCGCGCGAGCGTCCCGCTCTACATCAAGGACCTCGCGGGCGCGCTCAATCTCTACCTCGACCGCTTTCTGGTCTCGCTCTTCCTCGGGCTCGAGCTCACCGGCGTCTATACGCTCTTCTGGTCGATCGCCAACGTCGTGCACAACCTCGCGGTCGCCTCGATCGTGCAGCCGCAGTTGCCGCAACTGTTCGATGCGGCACGGAAAGGACGCGAGTCCTTCCACGCGACCGAGCGTCGCCTGCAGATCGAGCTGGGAGCCTGGACCGCCGCACTCGCCATTGGCGCGCTGGTGCTGATGCCGCTGCTGCTGCCGCTGATCGGCCGACCGCTGCTCGCGGAGCACCTTTCCGTGTTCTGGATCGTGCTCGCCGCGATGGTGCTGCGCACCGGCGCGGACAGCTACGGCTATGCGCTGCTCGCGCTTCACCGCGACCGCGCGATCGCCGTGATCAGCGTCGCGGGCGTCTTGTGCTCGGCGGCGCTCAACACGGTGCTGGTGCCGCTGCTCGGCCTGCCGGGCGCCGGCTATGCCTTCGTGCTGACGTCGCTGGCGCTGTTCGCTGCGCGCTATTGGCTCACGAGGAGCGCGGGGAATGCAGCCGGCAAGAGCGTGTAACGGGAGCGTATAAGGGGCGGAAGGTCTTCCCCTGTTCGCTGCGTCCGCTACCGGCGGAACCCGGGCGGCGGCGCCGGCTGGGTGGTCTGGCGCGGAGCGCGGTCGCCGCGCGAGGGCTGCTGGCGCGGCGCGGGCTGCTGTTGCGCCGGCTGCGTGTCGGCAACCACGGAGGCGCCGCCTTTGCAGTCCTTGAGCCACACGTCGTAGATCGGGTGCTCGACCGCGTGCAGGCCCGGGCTCGAGGCGAACATCCAACCGGTGAAGATGCGCTTCACCTCGCCCTGCAGCGTGACCTCGTCCACTTCGACGAACGAATCGGTGTTGGCGCTTTCGGTCGGCGGGCGCGTGTAGCAGACGCGCGGCGTCACCTGCAGCGCGCCGAACTGTACCGTCTCGTTCAAGGCCACGTCGAACGTGATGATGCGGCCGGTGACCTTGTCGAGGCCGGTGAACACCGCCGTCGGATTGGGGATCTTCTGCGAGGGCATTTCGGTGATGACCTCGTCGCCGGGCTGCGGCGCGGCATTGGCCGGCTGCGGCGTGCCGCGCGGCTGGCCCGGTGCCGTCTGCTGCACTGGCGGGAGCGTCGCTCCCGGAGGCACTGCCTGGGTCGGCGGCAGCGCACCCTGCTGTTGCTGCGGCGGGGCGGCTGATCCGCCCGGCGGCGGCGGCAGCGGCTGCGAGCGCACGACGCCACCCGGCGGCTGGCGGCTTGCCCCCGGCGACGGCATCCGCTGGCTCGGCGGCGGTGGCGGCGTCATCTCCTCATCGTCCATCTCTTCGGGTGGCATCTGCTGCGGCATCCCGAGCGGCGGCGGCGCCGAGGGACGGCCGACGTCGGCCGGAGGGCGCGGAGGCTGGAAGATCGAGCCGAACTGGGCGAGCGCGGCGCTCGAGACGAGGGTCATCGCAGCCGCAGCAAGCACGCGCACAGACGGAGAAGGCGTTGCCATTGCGATCAGGTGTTCCGGCTGTGGCGGGAAGCGAGGCGACGCGTGCTCCGCCCCATGCCTGCGGTTATCACGCGCGAATGCGGCGGAGAAGGGGCGCGAGCGTGCCGAGCCCGGCGAAGATCAGGTGCTGCACCGGCCGTCGTGCTCGCAATCGGACGCGAGGTCCAAACGCCATCTTCGCCGATTGCACGCAGGGCGTCAGCTTTCCGGACGCCACGCCTTGTAGTCGCCCGTCGCCTTGGGCCGGCGGCCCTGCGCTAGGGTCGAACCCGGGGGGCGGTGCGCGCCGGGGGTGCCGGTGAGATTCGGACGGTGCGGCTTCCACCACGGACGCGGCGTCACCTGCGCCACGGTCGGCGGAACATCGACGATATGGTGCAGCCAGCCGTGCCAGGCAGGCCCCACCGTCGTGGGCTCGGCATAGCCGCCGTAGATCACCCAGCGCCGCTCGAAGCCCAGGGCCGGGTCGATCTTGCCGCCTTTGGTCCGGTAGTAGGCGTTGCCGAACTCGTCGGAGCCGACGTACTCGCCGTAAAGCCAGGTCCACAGCTGGATGCCGAAGGTCTGGCCGTTCCACCAGGTGAAGAAGCGCAGCAGCAGCGTTGTCATGGGCGCGTTGATGCCATCGCGGCCCTGCGATGTCCAGCCGGCCTTCCCGTACTACCGCCCGCGATGCAGCGAACCCATCCCGGGTCCATACGTTGCCCCATACCTGGACGGACGGAGGGATCTCGATGCTGCCGGAGCCGCTGGTGGGCGCGATCGAAGCCTCGATCGCCTGGATCGCCATGATTCCGCGCTGGGCGCTGGGCCTGGCGCTGCTCGCGCTCGCCGTGCTGGCCGCCCTGGCGCTGCACGGCATCGGCAGCGCCCTGATCCGGCGGGCGGTGGCGCCGCGCTGGCCGTTCCTCGCTTCGCTCGTGCGCCGCACGCGCCGCCTCACCCGCATGGCGCTGCTGCTGCTGGCGGCCGGTCTCGCGCTGCGCTCCGGCCTGTTCGCGGACGCGCTCGCCATCGCCCTGTCCAAGCTCGTGCTGGTGGGTTTCGTCGTGCTCGCCGGCTGGACCGCGATCGTCGCCACCGCCATTCTCGCCGACGTCTATCTGCTGCGCTTCCGCATCGACACCGAGGACAACCTGCTCGCGCGCAAGCACGTCACCCAGGTGCGCATCCTCAAGCGCGCGGTCGACGTGCTGATCGTGCTTTTGACCATCGGCGGGGCGCTCGCCATGTTCGAAGCGGTGCGCAACGTCGGCGTCAGCATCTTCGCGTCCGCCGGCGTCGCCGGCCTTGTCGCCGGCCTTGCCGCGCGGCCGGTGCTCTCCAATCTCATCGCCGGCGTGCAGATCGCCATGACGCAGCCAATCCGCATCGATGACGTGGTCGTGCTCGAGGGCGAGTTCGGCACCGTCGAGGAGATCACGGCGACCTACGTCGTGGTCCGCGTATGGGACTGGCGGCGCCTGATCGTGCCGCTCTCGCGCTTCATCGAGCAGCCGTTCCAGAACTGGACGCGCGAGGGCGCCGCCCTCATCGGCAGCGTCTATTTCTACGTCGACCACACGGTGCCTGTGGCGCGCCTGCGCCAGGCCCTCGAGGAGATCGTGCGGGCCTCCAGGCTGTGGGACGGCGAGGTGGCCAACCTGCAGGTGACCGACGTGAAGGAGACCACCATCGAGCTGCGCGCACTGGTGAGCGCGCGCTCCTCCGGCGCCGCCTGGGACCTGCGCTGCGAGGTGCGCGAGAAGCTGATCGACCTCCTGCAGCGCGAGTATCCGGCGGCCCTGCCCCGCCGGCGCCAGGAGCTGGTGGACGGCCGCAGCGAGCGTCCCCTGCGCGGGGACAGGAACCCGGCAGCCGCGCACCAATCCGAGCCGGTCCGCGGCGAGCCGCGCCCCGCGGCCGCGGGCCGGTGACGGCCGGAGCTCGCGCTGCGGCGAGAGGGATCTGCCGCCCCGTGCCGGCCGGCCCCGGTGCCCGCTCCGAGCCGCCGACTCACCTTGCGCGATGCAGCGCCGGCGCCGTCCCCGTTTTCCTCATGTGACGGAGTTTTTGACAGTTTATGACGCTCGCGCGACGCCGCAGCCTTTTCGAATCTCCCCGACTCATCCGATACTTGGCTCGCCCTCCCCGAAACGATCCCCAGAATTCACCGGATTACCCCCAGATTTAGGGGTTGATTCAGATTTGGCCACTAGGTCTTGACCGGCGCGGCGGAGTCGTCCTAGCCTCCTGGTCGTGCGGCGGGGGTCGGTGCAAGTCCCTCGGCGCGCGCTCCCTGAGAGGCTTGCGAGACCCACCCGCCGGGGCCAATCGGCCTTTGTGGGACGGCGGTCGAGTCCGTCCCGCACGCCAGACGAAGCAGGGAGAAGCCGGGGCCGGCGGGCGGCAAGCCCTTTCGGACCTCGGTCCCGAGTACCGGCGTCAGACAGAGAGAGCTTTAGGGGAATCGGGGCGCGTGCGGGACTGGCACGCGTCGCGGGACAGGTGTCGAGTCACTATATGTAAGCGCAGGCCGCGCTCGGAATTGTGCAGGCCCTGCGCCAAGATAGAGTGATCCGACGCCCAACAGCCGAAGGGGCGAAAATGCGAATTGAGCGGCGCTACACCAAGCAAGGACAGTCTCCCTACGCGGACATCGAGTTCCGCCTGACGACGAGCGAGATCCGCAACCCGGACGGCTCGGTGGTGTTCCGTGCCGAGAATGTGGAAGTGCCCGCGCAGTTCTCGCAGGTGGCGTCCGACGTCCTCGCCCAGAAATATTTCCGCAAGGCCGGCGTGCCGGCGCGCCTCAAGAAGGTCGAGGAGGAGACCGTCCCCTCCTGGCTGTGGCGCCAGGTCGCCGACCAGGATGCGCTCGCGACGCTCCCCGAGAAGGAGCGCTACGTCGGCGAGCACTCCGCCAAGCAGGTGTTCGACCGTCTCGCCGGCACCTGGACCTACTGGGGCTGGAAGGGCGGCTACTTCGATTCGGAGGACGACGCGCAGGCCTTCTTCGACGAGCACCGCTACATGCTGGCGATGCAGATGGTCGCGCCCAACTCGCCGCAGTGGTTCAACACCGGCCTGCACTGGGCCTACGGCATCGACGGCCCCGGCCAGGGCCACTACTACGTCGACTACAAGACCGGCAAGCTGACGAAATCGAAATCGGCTTACGAGCATCCGCAGCCGCACGCCTGCTTCATCCAGTCGATCGAGGACGATCTCGTCAACGAGGGCGGGATCATGGACCTGTGGGTGCGCGAGGCGCGCCTGTTCAAGTACGGCTCGGGCACCGGCTCCAACTTCTCGCGCCTGCGCGGCGAAGGCGAGAAGCTCTCGGGCGGCGGCAAGTCGTCGGGCCTGATGTCGTTCCTCAAGATCGGCGACCGCGCCGCCGGCGCGATCAAGTCGGGCGGCACCACGCGCCGCGCCGCCAAGATGGTGATCGTCGACGTCGACCATCCCGACATCGAGAAATTCATCGACTGGAAGGTGATCGAGGAGCAGAAGGTCGCCGCCCTCGTCTCCGGCTCCAAGACCAACCAGAAGCACCTGCGCGCCGTGCTCAAGGCCTGCGTCAACTGCGAAGGCTCGGGCGACGACTGCTTCACCCCCGACAAGAACCCCGCGCTGCGCCGCGAGATCAAGCTCGCGCGCAAAGCCTTCGTGCCGGACAACTTCATCCAGCGCGTGATCCAGTTCGCCAAGCAGGGCTACAAGGACATCGAGTTCCCGATCTACGACACCGACTGGGATTCGGAGGCCTACCTCACCGTCTCCGGCCAGAACTCGAACAACTCCGTGCGCGTCACCGACGAGTTCCTCAAGGCGGTCGAGTCCGACGCCGCCTGGGACCTCACCTGGCGCACCAAGCACAAGGTCGCGGACACCGTGAAGGCGCGCGACCTGTGGGAGAAGATCGGCTACGCCGCCTGGGCCTCGGCCGATCCGGGCCTGCAGTACCACACCACGGTCAACGACTGGCACACCTGCCCGGCGTCGGGCCCGATCCGCGGCTCCAACCCGTGCTCGGAGTACATGTTCCTCGACGACACGGCCTGTAACCTCGCCTCGCTCAATCTGCTCGCGTTCCGCGACCCGAAGACCCGCGAGTTCAACATCCTGGGTTACGAGCACGCGGTGCGGCTGTGGACCATGGTGCTCGAAATCTCGGTGCTGATGGCGCAGTTCCCGTCCAAGGAGATCGCCCAGCTCTCGTACGAGTACCGCACGCTCGGGCTCGGCTATGCCAACGTCGGCGGCCTCCTGATGTCGTCGGGCATCCCCTACGACTCCGACGCCGGCCGCGCGATCTGCGGCGCGCTCTCCGCGATCATGACCGGCGTCTCCTACGCGACCTCGGCGCAGATGGCCAAGGAGCTCGGCCCCTTCCCCGGCTTCAAGAAGAACCGCGAGCACATGCTGCGCGTCATGCGCAACCATCGCCGCGCGGCCTATGGCGAGCGCACCGGCTACGAGAAGGTGGCGACGCCGCCGGTGCCGCTGCAGCACCTCGCCTGCCCCGACCAGCGCCTGATCGAGCACGCCAGGAAGGCGTGGGACGACGCGCTCGCGCTCGGCGAGGAGCACGGCTACCGCAATGCGCAGGCGAGTGTGGTGGCGCCCACCGGCACCATCGGCCTCGTCATGGACTGCGACACCACCGGCATCGAGCCCGACTTCGCGCTGGTGAAGTTCAAGAAGCTCGCCGGCGGCGGCTACTTCAAGATCATCAACCGCGCCGTGCCGGAGGCGCTGCGCGTGCTCGGCTACTCGGAGAGCGACATCGCCGAGATCGAGGCCTACGCCGTCGGCCACGGCACGCTCTCCAACGCGCCCGGCATCAACCACACCTCGCTGCGCGCCAAGGGCTTTTCCGACGAGCTCATCGCCAAGATCGAGAAGGCGCTGCCGACCGCCTTCGACATCAAGTTCGCCTTCAACAAGTGGACGCTGGGCGAGGATTTTTTGCGCGACACACTGAAAGTGTCCCCCGAACAGCTCGCCGCCCCGACCTTCGACCTGCTCGCGCACCTCGGCTTCACCAAGCGCGAGATCGAGGCCGCCAACATCCACGTCTGCGGCGCCATGACGGTGGAAGGCGCGCCGCACCTTAGGCCCGAGCACTATCCGGTGTTCGACTGCGCCAACCCGTGCGGGCGCACCGGCAAGCGCTATCTCTCGGTCGAGAGCCACATCCGCATGATGGCGGCGGCGCAGCCGTTCATCTCGGGCGCGATCTCCAAGACCATCAACATGCCGAACGAGGCGACGGTCGAGGACTGCAAGGCGGCCTACCTGCTCTCGTGGAAGCTCGCGCTCAAGGCCAACGCGCTCTACCGCGACGGCTCCAAGCTCTCGCAGCCGCTGCAGAGCCAGCTCATCGCCGACGAGGAGGAGGACGACGAGGTCGAGACCGTCACCGCCTTCCTCGAGAAGCCGACCGCCGCGCGCGCGGCGGCGCTGTCCGAGCGCGTGGTCGAGAAGATCGTCGAGCGCGTCACCGTGCTGCGCGAGCGCGAGCGCATGCCCGACCGCCGCAAGGGCTACACCCAGAAGGCGGTCGTCGGCGGCCACAAGGTCTACCTGCGCACCGGCGAGTACGACGACGGGCGCCTGGGCGAGATCTTCATCGACATGCACAAGGAGGGCGCGGCGCTGCGCTCGCTCCTCAACAACTTCGCGATCGCGGTCTCGCTCGGCCTGCAGTACGGCGTGCCGCTCGACGAATATGTCGACGCCTTCACCTTCACCCGCTTCGAGCCCTCGGGCCCGGTGCAGGGCAACGACTCGATCAAGTACGCGACCTCGATCCTCGACTACGTGTTCCGCGAACTGGCGGTGAGCTACCTCAACCGCTTCGACCTCGCCCACGTCGATCCGACCGAGGGCTCCTTCGACGCGCTCGGCAAGGGCGTCGAGGAAGGCAAGGAGGACATGCGCAGCGCCTCGCGCCTCGTCTCGCGCGGCCTCACCCGCTCGCGCACCGACAAGCTGCGCGTGATGGAAGGCGGCGGCTCCGCCGCATCGTCGAGCGAAGGCCGTGGCGCGGCAACCTCTGCCGCGTCGTCGAGCGCAGTCCGCGACGCGGCAACCTCTGCCGCGTCGTCGAGCGCAGTCCGCGACGCGGCAGGAGAAACCCGTGGCGAGGGTCAGGGAGGGTCAGCCCGCGTCACCGCTCTCGCCTCCGCGCGCGCGGGCGACGTCGAAGGCGCGACCGCGCTCAAGCACGAGGAGCAGCAGAAGCTCTCACCCGCGCAGGCGCTGGAAGCCCTGCCCTGGCAGAAGCCCGACGCCAAGAACGATGCCAAGGCCCTCGCGGCCGAGCGCCGCGCCGAGGCCAAGGCGCGCGGCTACGAAGGCGAAGCCTGCCCGGAGTGCTTCAACTTCACGCTGGTGCGGAACGGCACGTGCATGAAGTGCGACACGTGCGGGTCCACGACGGGGTGTTCTTAGGACAGGGATGCGAGTGGCGCAGCTAAGAAGTTCCACTTACCCGCGGTTCGGACCGATTACATGGCTTCAAGCGACGATCTCACGGTCAAGGGCGAGTCAATTGAGCGGGTCTACGGTCAGTATAACGACCGCAGATACGTAGTGAACCGGCGCTACCAACGCAAACTCATTTGGACTCTCGACGAGAAAATCAGCTTCATCGATTCGATTGTTCGAGGCTATCCGGTACCAATTATACTTTTAGCGGAGAACCGAAGCCGCGGAGATAGTTATCTCGAGATTATTGACGGCATGCAGCGCATAAATGCCATCACGTCGTTTATCGAGAATGATTACGCGGTGGACAGCTGCTATTTCGATTTGAACACTATGGCAATCACAAAGGCAAAGCTGGACAGGGGCGAGATCGGACAAAAAACTCCTATTATGGACCGACAGAAATGCGTCCGCATTGCCTCCTATCTCGTCCCATTCTCAATTTTTGAATTTTCCGAAGGCTCAAGTGTCGATGAGGTGTTCCGCCGGATCAATTCAGGCGGACGAAAACTATCACGCCAAGAATTGCGCGCGGCCGGCGCAACAGGGCAATTTGCTCAGGTGGTCCGCCAAATTGCGGCGAAGATTCGCGGCGACGATTCCCATTCCGACGTCTTGCGTCTGAATGAGATGAAAAATATCAGCATCACAAATAAAGACCTCGCTTACGGCATTGCCGTGGATGAGTTGTTTTGGGTCAAGCAGGGCATTCTCACAAAGGAACAGGTACGCGAAAGCCGCGATGAAGAGCTACTTGCCGATATCATCGCATACATGGTGAGTGATCCGCCCCCTTCCTCACGAGCGGAATTTCTCGACGACTTTTTCTCCCCTGGCGATGATCAAGCCTCCCAAACGCGGTTTGAGGAAATTGAACGAGCGATTCAGAAGCGCACCGCCGAAATAACCATTATCGACTTTCAACGGGCCTTCGACCAGCTTCGCCTGACGTTGGATGCGTCCGGAAAAACGTTTGGCCAGCTGCTTTTCGATGAGCAGCCAGCAAGAGCGCCACGATACTTTCAGGCAGTTTTGCTGGCGTTCTACGAACTGACTATCCGCAAAAGTAAGGAGGTCAAAGACCGCTCTTCACTTGTGAAGAGGATGGACAATGGGGCAAAGGGAATAGCCGTGCCGGAGGGAGGACGGTGGGGGGCAGAGCAACGGCAAACAGCCGTGCACGCGCTTGTGGGAGTATATGGTCCCTTTTTTGGGGACGCTACCGCTCAGGATCCAGCACTCGTTCATTGGATAACGCAGTTGGAAAATATTCTATCCCAATCCTACACGGAGCAGAGCGCTTACGACTTCAAACAAGGACTCCTTAGACTGGACGACAAGTCCTTTGACGAAGATAGCTTTGCCAAAATTCTCCAAACGTGCGTGGGCATAGCCAATCTTGAGAAGGGAGCGCGCGGTTATGTGTTGGTAGGCGTGGCCGACACATCGGCCACCGCCATTCGAGTGGAAAAACTGTTCGGAATATCTGCCCGTGCCTTTGACCGCTTTTTTGTTGTCGGAGTTGAGCACGAAGCGCAGCAAATGGGCAAAACACTAGATCAATTGTTTCAGATGATAGTCGAAAAGATAAAAGCGTCGAAGGTGTCGGCGCCTCTTCGAGATCATATTTGCAAACATCTGAAGCTTGTACGTTATTATGATAAGAGCATTTTGGTCTTCGAAATCAAGGGCCAAGACGATCCCAGCAATTACGACGGGGAGTACTTCATCCGAAATGGCGCTCAAGTAAACAAAATCGCAAGCGCCGATTTGGCGACGTTCGTTCGCCAATATATCGGCGCCTAAGGCTGTTCGATTTCTTGTTCTAGCCAGCGTAGTGCGGCTGCCGGCGTTCTGAACTTCGAGTAGTCAGTGACCAGCGCCGTGCAAGCCACCCCGCCGCGTTGCCCGCGGCCAATCAGAGAGTGACGAGAGAAGAAGTCCACCGACCGCCATCCCGCGGCTAGATGCGATACGGAGACCAGCTTTGTTCTACCTCATCAATTTGCCCGAGCAACCCTGCGGATACGTTCACCTTTCCACTGCCTCCGATTGGGAGAAGTGGATTCGGAAATGTCTCCCAGCGGGCCTCCACCAGGACATTCAGCGACGCCTGATCTCCAATCTCAAACACGTTCTGGTCGGGTTGGAGATGAAGGCCGCACTGATCGTTCCTCACGCGAATCAGGGCAAACTTTTGTTCGAGTCCTATTTCCACATGCTCAACTTCGAATTCTGCGTCGGCATGTTCTCAATATGCGAAGGGCTGGGCTCCGCGCTTTGGTTGCGGGAAAACAATTTGGATGGATCCGCTGCCAACCGCATCTCCATCGATGACTGGAAGCTCCCTCTGACCAAGAAGTTCGATCCCGAAGGGAAGTACAATCTTGGCGCGGACGTCGATACAGTAAAGAGCGTCAGAGACAAGCTTCACCAAGATAGACTGGGTGCCCGAGAGGAAATCGACTGGCATGCCTTTTCGTACGATAAGGCGTTTGTGCCGACGGCGCGCGCGATGCGATGCCTGCTCAGAACGAATGATGGCGACGTGCCGAATAAAACGAACCTGACCGCCGAGTAGCGGATCCGTGGTTTGCTGGATGGTGGAGAAACGGGTGCTGACGTGCGCGCCCCCTCTACGGCACCAGCACCACACTCCCCGTCGTCTTCCTCTCCTCCAAGTCCCGGTGCGCCTGCGCGGCATCCCGCAACGCATAGCGCTGCGTCACGCTCGGCGTGAGCACGCCCTTTTCGATCAGCCCGAACAGCTCGGCGGTCGCCTCGTCGAGGACGCTGCGCTCATAAAAGAAGAAGCCCATGCCGATGCGCGTCACCATCTGCGCGCCGCGGTGCGCGAGCGGGCGGATGTCGAGCGGCGGCGGTGCGCCCGAGGCGTTGCCGAAGTTGACCAGCGTGCCGAAGCCGTCGAGGCAGTCGAGCGACGCTAAGAACACGTCCTTGCCGACGCCGTCGAACACCGCCGACACGCCGCCGGGCACGATGGCGTTGACCGCGGCGACCCAGTCCACGTCGCGATAGCGGATCACATGGTCGCAGCCGAGCGCGCGCGCCGTGCGCTCCTTCTCCGCGCTGCCGACGGTGCCGATCACCGTCGCGCCGAGGTGCTTCGCCCATTGCACCAGAAAGCTCGACACGCCGCCGGCCGCCGCGTGCACCAGCACGGAGTGGCCGGGCTTGACCGGAAACACACGCCGCACGATGCACCACGCGGTGAGGCCCTTGAGCAGCGCCGCCGCGGCCTGCTCGTCGGAGACGCCGTCGGGGATGCGCACGAGGCGCTCGGCCTCGATCACGCGCATTTCGCTATAAGCACCCGGCTGCGCCGCCATCCCGCTCGGCGCGACGTAGACGACGCGGTCGCCGGGCTTGAGCGCCGCGACATCGGGGCCGACGCTCTCGATCACGCCTGCGCCCTCGTTGCCGATGATCGCGGGCAGCGCGAGCTTGGTGTGCAGATAGAACGTGCCGCGCCGCAGGTTGACGTCGGCGTAGTTGAGCCCGATCGCGGTGTGGCGCAGCCGCACCTCGCCCGGCCCCGGCGGCGGCACCTCGACCTCCTCGAAGCGCAGCACCTCCGGCCCGCCGTTCTCGTGGATGCGGATCGCGTGGGCGCGGATGGGCTGTGGCACGTGTTCGCTCCCGGACTGTTTGTCGTTGCGCACGGAAGGATAAGGCAGATCGTTGCCCTCGTCATTGCGCGGAGCGACGCGCAACGATGTGCGGACAACACCCCCGCCCTTCACCCATGCCTGATCGATGGGGCCTGCGGCGCGCGCTTTAATCGCGCAGCGAGGCCTGATAGCCCTTGAGCACCGGCGGCAGGTCCGCGCGTTTCGGCCGAAGGGCCTCGCACGACACGGTCTGGTCCGAGATCAGCAGCGGCGCGTCGTTGCTCAGCACGACGCGGCGGCAGGCGCCGCCACCTTCCGGCGTCACCACGGTGGCGATGCGCGGCTCGGGCCGCGGCATCATCGGCATCCGCGCGGGCTTCGCGTCATGCAGGGCGAAAGCCGCCACGGCGCCGACGGCCATGCCGCAGACGGCAGGCAGGAGAAGGCGTGTGAATGCGCGCGCGGCAGCCATGTGAAACGTCCCCGACCGCGATCGAGAATGCGGCAGCGCGCTTAAGGAGGCGTTACGGCGCTGCTGGCCGAAGTTTCTCCCCCTGTCATGCCCGCGCACGCGGGCATCCAGGACTCCGCAGCGTTCGAGGCCCGCCTCCGAGGTCAGTGGCGACTGGATGCTCCGCTGTCGCGGAGCATGACAAGCTGAGAGGTTTCGCTTCCCTCCGGCCGCTCCTCCCACGTCATTGCGGGGAGTGCAGCGATGACGCATCCAATCCCTACTCGCCGCGCTGGATTGCTTCGTCGGGCTGGCCTCCTCGCAGGACGCGTTGCCGCGTCTGTGCCGCGCGCCCTTGAGTTGGCGGCGTGGGCATGCACGAATGTACAGACACTTGGGGGTAATCCGCTTGGGCCGTCTGGTCGTGGTCTCCAACCGAGTCGCGCTGCCGGGCGAGAGCGCGCAGCGCAGCGGCGGGCTTGTGACCGGCCTGCTCGACGCGCTGCATCAGGCCGGCGGACTGTGGTTCGGGTGGAGCGGCAGGCTGGGAGAACCCTCGCCGGCGCCGGCGATCGTCGAGGCCGACGGGGTGACCTACGCGACGGTCGATTTCACCCGCGCGGACCATGACGGCTATTACAGCGGCTTCTCCAACGGGGCGCTGTGGCCGCTGTTCCATTACCGGCTCGATCTCGTGAACTTCACCCGCCGCGACCACGCCGCCTATCGCCGCGTCAATGCCCTGCTCGCCGATGCGCTCGCCCCTCTGCTCCGGCCGGACGATGTCGTCTGGGTGCACGACTATCACATGATCCCGATGGGCGAGGAGCTGCGCCGCCGCGGGGCCGCGCAGCGGATCGGGTTCTTCCTGCATACGCCGTTTCCCGCCCTGGGCGTGCTGGACGCCCTTCCCCATTACAAGGATCTGCTGAAGGCGCTGTGCGCCTACGATCTGGTCGGGTTTCAGACGATCGAGGACCTGACCGCGTTCCAGGACGCCCTCGCGCGCCGTGCCGCCGGCACGATCTCGTCCGATGGCGTCGTCCGCGCCTTCGACCGCGTCCTGCGCGCCGGGGTCTTCCCGATCGGCGTCGATCCGCAAGCCGTCGCCGGCACGGCCAGCCGCGCCGTGACCTCCCTGACGGCGCGCCGGCTGCATGAAAATCTACGCGGCCGCCGGATGATCATCGGGGTGGACCGCCTCGACTACAGCAAGGGGCTGGAGCACCGGTTCAAGGCGTTCGCCTGCCTTCTCGACAACTACCCCGAGCACCGCAGGGAGGTCCGCTTCTTTCAGATCGCCACGGCCACGCGCAGCGAGGTTCCCGAATATCGCGCATTGCGGCAGCGGCTCGGCGCGCTCGCCGGCGACATCGCCGGCCGCTTCGCGGAGCTCGACTGGGCCCCGATCCAGTATCTGAACCGCAGCTTCTCCCAGCGCTCGCTGGCCGGCTTCTTCAGGCTCGGCCGCGTCGGGCTCGTCACGCCGCTGCGCGACGGAATGAATCTCGTGGCCAAGGAGTATGTCGCGGCGCAGGACCCCGACGACCCCGGCGTGCTCGTTCTCTCGCCCTTCGCGGGGGCGGCCCACGAGCTCGACAGCGCCGTGATCGCCAATCCCTATGATCCCGACGCCGTCGCCGAAGCCCTGAACGCGGCGCTGCGGATGCCACTCGCGGAGCGAAGCGCGCGTTGGCGCGCGATGATGGAGGTCCTGCGCCGCAACAGCATCTCGGCCTGGCGCGAGCGTTTTCTGGGCGAGCTGAGCCGATAGGCCGCGCGTCGCTGCCGCCCGCGGCATGGCCGGCGGCAACCCGGAGCGCCGACTACTGCCCGACCAGCTTCTGCACCTCGGCCAGTGCGTGATCGCACGCGGCCTTGTCGCCCGCCGCGTCGGCGGCGCGGGCCCGGGTCATGGCCTCCTGCATGGAGGTGATCGCGCCCTGCGAGATGTCGCCGAGGCTCGCCTCGGCTTCGGCGATCGAACGCGGCGTCGGCTGCCGGTGGAGCTGGGCGTCGGTGCTCTGGCGCGCGCCCGGACCGCGCGAGGCCATCGCGGCAAGGCGCGCATCGATGACCGACTGCATGCGGGCGATGCTGTCGCTGCACGGCCCGGCTTGGCCGGGCCCCGTCATGAGAACGAGCGCGGCGGCGCTCAAGACCAGAAGTTCCCGGATGCGCATGGTATCGCCCTCCTCGACCGGCTTTGCAGACCGACGTGCGAAGGGAGCAGAAAGACGTCAACCGGCGCTGATCAAAATCGGCGCACTTTCGATACAATCAGGAGCGGATTTGCATGAACGGCCGCGCGCGCCCAAGAATCCCGCGCGCACGAAGCGGCGTCGCCGCCGGCACCTCTCATGTCGTTCACGCGAGCCCCTCCGCTGTCATGCCCGCGCACGCGGGCATCCAGTCCTCCGCAGCGTTCGAAGCCAATCTCCGAGGTCGGTGGCTACTGGATGCTCCGCTGTCGCGGAGCATGACAAGCTGAGAGTTCCGTCCGACACGCCTTCGCCGTCATTGCGAGGACGCCGAAGGCGGACGAAGCAATCCAGCTCTGAGCCGCCACAATGGACCGCCAGGCTGACGCCCTCCCCGCGATGACGCACATTGCCCTCCGCTGTCATGCCCGCGCACGCGGGCATCCAGTCCTCCGCAGCGTTCGAAGCCAATCTCCGAGGTCGGTGGCTACTGGATGCTCCGCTTTCGCGGAGCATGACAAGCTGAGAGGCCTGCGATCACAACCATCCGTCATTGCGAGGAGCGCAGCGACGAAGCAATCCAGAGCGGCGACGCCACGCTGGATCCGTCGTCGGGCTGACGCCCTCCTCGCGACGCCGCAGCTCCGATCCGCCGCTCTATTCCACCGCGTGCGTGTCGGCGGCGCTGGCGCTTGCACTGCGCATCGCGCGCTTGGCCAGCATCGGCGGCGCCTCGCGCAGGCGCGTGACCACGATCATGCGGTCGACCTCGCCGCGCATGAACGCTTTGAGGAAGCGCGGGTAGTCTTTGAACGACACGCAGCCGTTCGACTGCCCGCTCGGGCCGAGCATGTAGGAGTGCGCCAGGATGCCGTCGCGGTTGAACATGGTGCGCTCGTTGACCGGCGTCATGCGGATCGCCTTTACGCCGTGGAACAGACTTTCGCGCAGTCTGAGGGTATAGACGTTGGGCGGGGTCGGGCCGCGGTTCTTCTGATGCACGTGGCGCGGATCGTCCATCATGCTGCCGAGGCCGGAATGCGCCTCCAGGCGCTCGCCGCTCGGCATGTACACGACCTTCGCGGCGATGTCGTAGACCGCCGTGCGCTGCAGGTTGCCGTCGTCGAGCGGCTCGCTGCCCGGCGGGGTGAGCGTGGCCAGCATCGGCCGCGTCGGGGGCAGCGGTGCGCGCACGCCGTCGCGCGACGGGATGCGCACCGAGCCCGGCGGCGCCAGCGCGATGTGCGAGACATCGCCGATCGAGCCGGTTGCCTCGACGTCCGGGAAGCTGACGGCGGCGGCGAACAGCGCGTCGCCCGCGAGCGCGAGCACGCCGCTCGCGCGCGGCTCCGCATGCGGCGCCTCGGCCTGGCGGATGTGCGGCTCGGGCAGGTTCAATCCGGCGATGATGTCGATCTGCGTGCGCCGTCCGATGATCGGCATCACGCTGCCGGGCGGCGCCAGCGCGAGCATTGACCGGTGCTCGCCCCGCGCCAGCATCGCGCCCGCGATCTTGCCGGCGCCGACGACGGCGGCGGCGACGGTGCTCGCCACGAGGGCCAGTCCCATCACGCCCAGCCCGAGCGTGCGCAGCGGCCGGCGGCGCGCCGCGCGACGGCGCGGACGCGCGCCCGTGACGCGCAACGAGGTTCGGGTCGCCGACGTCATGGGTTACGCGGTACTCGGTACAGATTGCATCAACTTGGAAGGAACAGGATGGCCCAGCGTGGTTAAGCGGGCGTAAAGGCGCGTGAGGGCAGCGCAAGGGCGCGGTGTGGGCGGAAAAACGGCAGCCGGTACTGCGGGATGGGTTGCACGCGATCTGGCGCGCCGCCGCGGTATCATCGCGCGGACATGCGGCCTGCACGGGTCGCGGCGGGGCCGAAGCCTCTCCGCCGTCATGGCCGCGCACGCGGGCATCCAGTACTCCGCAGCGTGCGAAACCAACCTCCGAGGTCGGTGGCTACTGGATGCTCCGCTGTCGCAGAGCATGACAAGCCGAGAGGCCTGCGATCACAACCATCCGTCATTGCGAGGAGCGCAGCGACGAAGCAATCCAGTTCCGAGCCGCCACACGGGATCGCATCGTCGGGCTGACGCCGTCCTTGCGATGACACACAACGCCCGCCGCCGTCATGCCCGCGCACGCGGGCATCCAGTACTCCGCAGCGTGCGAAACCAACCTCCGAGGTCGGCGGCTACTGGATGCTCCGCTGTCGCGGAGCATGACAAACGGAGAGGCTTGCGATCACAACCATCCGTCATTGCGAGGAGCGCAGCGACGAAGCAATCCAGTTCCGAGCCGCCACACGGGATCGCGTCGTCGGGCTGACGCCGTCCTCGCGATGACACACATTGCCCGCCGCCGTCATGCCCGCGCACGCGGGCATCCAGTACTCCGCAGCGTGCGAAACCAACCTCCGAGGTCGGCGGCTACTGGATGCTCCGCTGTCGCGGAGCATGACAAACGGAGAGGCCTGCGATCACAACCATCCGTCATTGCGAGGAGCGCAGTCACGAAGCAATCCAGCTTCTGGCGTACCCCACTGCATCGCGTCGTCGGGCCGCCCCTCTCTCGCGCTGACGCGACGCACGGGATCGTGTCATCTGGCTCGCGCCCGCGCGGTGACGCGGGACGAACTCCCCGCCGCCTCCGACAACCTTTGGTTAAGTCCTGCGGACTTACCATAGGTTGTGATTCGCTGGGGGACACCACATGGCACGACTGTTCGTTCTGCGCGCGCTTGCTCTCGCCGGCGCGGTCTGTCTCGCCGGCGCCGGTCACGCAGCGGATCTCATCCGCCCCGCGCCGCTTCCACCGCCCGTTCCGATCTGGACCTGGACCGGCTTCTACGCCGGCGTGCACGGCGGCGGCGCCTGGGGCGACGGCCACATCAACGACAGCGCCGGCAAGTTCGACATGTCGGGCGGCTTCGCCGGCGGCCAGATCGGCTACAATTATCAGATGGGCAGCTTCCTGCTCGGCGCCGAGGTCGACAGCGCCTGGGCGAGCATCGGCCGCAGCGAGACGTTCGTGGTGCCGCCGGCGACGCTCACCGCCGAAACCGAGATCGGCTATCTGGGCACGGCGCGGCTGCGCGGCGGCTATGTGCAGGGCCCGACGCTCTGGTACGTCACCGGCGGCGCGAGCTGGATGCAGAACATCATCCGCCTGACGGCCGCGCTGCCGCCCTTCGTCGGCACCGCGTCGAGCGAGAACACCCACGTCGGCTGGAACATCGGCGGCGGCCTCGAATGGGCGTTCAACCCGAACTGGACCCTCAAGGCCGAGTACCTCTACCACTCGTTCGATGACGAGACCTATTTCGCCGGCGTCGCCGGCGGTTTCCGCACCGATGCGCAGATCAACACCGTGAAGATCGGCGTGAACTACCTCTTCCACTAGCTGTCCCGTTGATCGCCTCGACCGGCCGCGCCTCACGGGCGCGGCCGTTTCTTTGCAGCGTCAGGTTCCCTGGGTCATTGCGCGGAGCGCGGCGACGAAGCAATCCACCTCCGATGCGCTCCGCTGGATCACGTCGCCGGGCTGACGCCCTCCTCGCGAGGACGCGACACACCTCTCCACATCGTCATGGCACATCGTCATGGCCGGGCTCGACCCGGCCATCCACGCCTTTCCTTGTCTGCGCCCGCACAGCCTGACGCGGATGTCCGGGACCCGGCGCTGCGCGCCGGCCCGGGCGTGACGACGGGAGAACGTCACCCGCAGAGCATTCAGAAGGACGGGCAAACGCCGCGGCCCTACTCCGCCAGGTGGCACGCCGCCCAGTGTCCGGGGCGCACCTCGCGCAGCGCCGGCGCCTCGGTCTTGCAGCGCGCGACCGCCAGCGGGCAGCGCGTGTGGAAGTGGCAGCCCGGCGGCGGATTGATCGGGCTCGGCACGTCGCCCGCGAGCAGCATGCGCCTGCGCGCGCCATTGGCCGGCACCTGCGGCTTGGGCACCGCGGCGAGCAGCGCCTGCGTGTAGGGGTGCAACGGCTCCATGAACAGCGGCGCCTTGTCCGCAAGCTCGACGATCCGGCCGAGGTACATCACCGCGACGCGGTGGCTGATGTGCTCCACCACCGCGAGGTCGTGCGCGATGAACACGTAGGAGAGCCGGTATTCCTCCTGCAGGTCGATGAGCAGGTTGATCACCTGCGCCTGCACCGAAACGTCGAGCGCCGACACCGGCTCGTCGGCGATGATCAGCCCCGGGTTGAGCGCGAGCGCGCGCGCGATGCCGAGCCGCTGGCGCTGGCCCCCGGAGAACTCGTGCGGATAGCGCCGCATCTGCTCGGGCCGCAGCCCGACGCGGCGGAACAGTTCGGCGACGCGCGCCTCGACCTCGCTGCCCTTCGCGAGCCCGTAGTTGGTGATCGGCTCGGCCACGATCGCGCCCGCCGACAGGCGCGGGTTGAGCGAGGAATACGGGTCCTGGAAGATCACCTGCATGTCGCGCCGGTGCGGCCGCATCTCGCTCGGCGAGAGCTGCGTGATGTCGCGCCCGCGCAGGCGGATCGTGCCCTCGCTCGGCTCCAGCAGCTTGAGGATGGTCTTGCCCGCGGTGGACTTGCCGCAGCCGCTCTCGCCGACGAGGCCGAGCGTCTCGCCCGTGCGCAACGTGAAGCTGATGCCGTCGACGGCATGCACCTGCGAGCGACCGCGCGCGAGGAACCCGCGCCGGATCGGGAAATATTTTCGCAGGCCCTCGACCTCGAGCAGCGGCGCCGCCTCGCTCATGGCGCGGCCTCCATGGCGGGCAGCGCGCGCCAGTTCCAGCACGCGACGTGATGGCCCCGCGCCGTCTCCTCGAGCGGGGGCACCTCGCCGCGGCAGCGTTCGCTCGCGAAGGCGCAGCGCGGCGCGAAGCTGCAGCCGCGCGCGGCCTCGCGCAGCGAGGGCACCATGCCGGGGATCTCGGCGAGCCGCGGCCGCGGGCCCGCGAGCGAAGAGCCCAGCCGCGGCACCGCCGCGATCAGCCCGCGCGTATAGGGATGGCGCGGCGTCGCGAACAGATCGGCGACTAGCGCCTCCTCCACCTTGCGCCCGGCATACATCACGACGACGCGCTGCGCCGTCTCGGCGACGACGCCGAGGTCGTGGGTGATGAGGATGACGGCGGTCCCGAACTTGTCCTTGAGCTCCTGGATGAGATGCAGGATCTGCGCCTGGATGGTGACGTCGAGCGCCGTGGTCGGCTCGTCGGCGATCAGCACCTGCGGATGGCAGGCGAGCGCCATCGCGATCATCACGCGCTGGCGCATGCCGCCGGAGAGCTGGTGCGGATACTGGCGGATGCGGCGCGCGGGCTCGGGAATGCGCACCAGCGCCAGCATCTCGACCGCGCGCGCCAGCGCCTCGCGCTTCGCGAGTCCCTGGTGCAGCATCAGGCTCTCGGCGATCTGGTTGCCGATCGTGAGCACCGGATTGAGCGAGGTCATCGGTTCCTGGAAGATCATCGAGATGCGGTTGCCGCGCAGCGCGCGCATCTCGGCTTCGGGCAGGTCGATGAGGTTGCGCCCTTTGAAGCGGATCGCGCCGCCGACGATGCGGCCCGGCTTCTGGATCAGCCGCAGGATGGAGAGCGCGGTGATGCTCTTGCCGCAGCCGCTCTCGCCCACGACGCCGAGCGTCTCGCCCGCCCGGAGCGTATAGGAGACGCCGTCGACCGCGCGCACCACGCCGTCGCGCGTGAAGAACTGCGTGCGCAAATCCTCGATCGCGAGGACCGGCTCCGCCGGCTGCGGCGCCGGCGCCTCGCGTTCGTGCATCGTGGGCGCGGGCATGCTCATAGCGCGCGCGCCAAGCGGGGATCGAGCGCATCGCGCAGTCCGTCGCCGACGAGGTTGATCGCCAGCACCGTGACCGACAGGAACACGCTCGGGATCAGGATCATGTAGGCCGCCACCAGGAACAGCATGCGTCCTTCCGCGATGATGTTGCCCCAGCTCGGCACCGTCGGCGGTGTGCCCGCGCCGAGGAACGAGAGGATCGCCTCGACGATGATCGCGGAGGCGCACACGTAGGTCGCCTGCACGATCAGCGGCGCCACCGTGTTGGGCAGGATGTGGCGCACCAGGATGCGCCAGGGCCGCGTGCCGCAGGCGCGCGCGGCCTCCACGAACGGCTGCTCGCGCAGGGTGAGCCCGAGGCTGCGCACGAGGCGGCTCACGCGCGGCACCTCGGCGATGGTGATGGCGATGATCACGTTCTCGATGCTGGCCTTGGTCAGCGCCATCAGCGCGATCGCGAGCAGCACCGGCGGGATCGACATCAGCCCGTCCATCACGCGCATGACGATCCCGTCGACGATACGGCTGAAGCCGGCGACGAGCCCGATCACGAGGCCGATCGCCGTGCTCGCCACCGCCACGCTGAAGCCGACGATCAGCGAGACACGCGTGCCGTAGAGCACGCGGCTGTAGATGTCGCGTCCGACCGAGTCGGTGCCGAACCAGTTCTCCAGGTTGGGCGGGCGCAGCCGGCGGATCGGGTTGAGCGCCTCCGGGTCGACGGTGCCGAGCCAGGGCGCGAGCACCGCGGCGCCGATCACCAGCACCAGCAGCACGCCGCCCAGCACCGCCGTGGGATGCCGGCGCAGCGTCTCGCGCAGGAGCCCCGGCCGCACCACGGCGGCGGCGGGCTGCTCGCTCTCGTAGGGCAGCGCCGTCATCAGTAGCGGATCCGCGGATCGAGGAAGGTGTAGCTGATGTCGACGAGGAGGTTGAGCAGCACGTAGCTCGCGGAGAACACCAGCACCAGCCCCTGGATGAGCGGATAGTCGCGCTGCAGGATGGCGTCGACCGTGAGCCGCCCGACGCCGGGGATCGAGAACACCGTCTCGGTGACGATCGCGCCGCTGATCAAGAGCGCGAAGGCGAGCCCGATCGTCGTGACGATCGGCACCGAGGCGTTCTTGAGCGCGTGCGCCAGCAAGACCCGCGCGTTGCCCAGGCCCTTCGCCTGCGCCGTGCGGATGTAGTCCTGGCTGAGCACCTCCAGCATGGCGGCGCGCGTCATGCGCGCGATCAGCGCGATCAGCACGATGCCGAGCGTCACCGAGGGCAGGATGATGCTCTCCAGGAAGGGCAGCACGCCGTCGCTGATGCTCGTGTAGCCCTGCACCGGCAGCACGTTGAGCCACAGCGCGAAGGCGAGGATCAGCAGGTAGCCGATCACGAAGGTCGGGAACGAGAAGCCCGCGACGGCGAAGGCCATCACCGCGCGGTCGATCCAAGTCCCCGCCTTCCAGGCGGCCAGCACGCCCATCGGCACCGCGACGACGATCGAGATCAGCATGGCGCAGACGGCGAGCGCGATCGTCGGCTCGACGCGCTGGAAGATCATCAGGCTGACGGGCTGGTTGGAGAAGATCGAGAAGCCGAGATCGCCGTGCAGCACGGCGAAGATCCAGCGCCCGAACTGGGTGAGGAACGGCTCGTTGAGCCCGAGCTGCTCGCGGATGCGCTCGACCACCTCGGTGGTCGCCTGGTCGCCCGCGATGATCGCCGCCGGATCGCCGGGAGCGAGGTGCAGGAGCGAGAACACGAACAGCGCCACCACGCCCATCACCGGGATCGTGGCGAGCACGCGGCGGATCACATAGGCGAGCATGCAATTGCCCTTCCGATGCGGATGTCACCGCGACGACGCCGCGTGACACGCGCAGCGCCCGCGACAGCGTCATTGCGAGGACGCCGCAGGCGGACGAAGCAATCCAGAACAACGTCTCCGCACTGGATTGCTTCGTCGGGCTGGCGCCCTCCTCGCAATGACGGCACGGGGCCCGCTCCTCACGCCTTCTTCACGTTCCAGAACACCGGCTGCCCCTCCAGCACCCCCGTCACGTTCTTGCGGAAGCCGGTGAACGGGATCGTCTGGCCGAGCGGGATGTAGGGCACGTCCTCGAACGCCTGCAGCTGGATCTGCGCGGTGATCTTCTTCTGCTCGTCGAGGGTCTTGGCGAGGAACCAGGCCGCGCGCAGCTCCTCGATCTTCGGGCTCGACGGCCAGCCGAAGCTCGCCGCCTTGCCGTTGCCGCGCAGCCAGGAGTGCGCGGCCGGGTTCACCTGGCTCGAGCCGTTGTCGTAGATCGCGAACGCGCTCCAGCCGCCCTGGTCGAGCGGCTCCATCTTGGCGCGGCGCTGCGAGAGCGTGCTCCAGTCGATCGCCTGGTAGTCGACGTTGAGGCCGATCTTCTTGAACATGTCGGCGGTGACGTCGCCCATGATCTTGAGGTAGCCGATGTTGACCGCCACCAGCAGCGCCACCTTCTCGCCCTTGTAGCCGGCGGCCTCGATCTCCTTCTTCACCTTGGCGAGGTCGCGCTTGCCCATCAGCTTGTCCATGCCGGCGTTGCTCGCGAGCGGCGTGCCCGGCGCGAAATAGCCGACGCCGTCGCGCCACAGCGTCTTGTCCGGGCCGTTGAGCGCGATCATGTAGTCGGACTGCGTCACGGCCCCGATGATGGCGCGGCGGATCGCCGGATTGTCGAACGGCGGGTGCAGGTGGTTGAAGCGCAGGTACGCGATCAGCCCGTGCGGCGTGATCGACTTGATCACGAGGTCCTTGTTGGCGCGCAGACGCGGCAGCAGGTCCGTGTGCGGCGTCTGCAGCCAGTCGATCTCGCCGCGCTCGAGCGCGGCCGCCGCCGTCGCCTGGTCGTTGATGATGCGCCACTCGACGCGGTCGACGTTGGCAACCTTCGGCCCGGCCGTGAACTGCAGCACGCCGTCCTTGCGCGGAACGTAGTCGGCGAAGCGCTCGTAGACGATGCGCGAGCCGGCGACCCGCTCGCCGGGGACGTACTTGAACGGCCCGCTCCCGGTCGTGTCGGTCACCGCCTTGTTGGGGTCGCTGGACGCCAGCCGCTCCGGCATGATCGGGCACATCGAGGCGTTCGGCTTGGCGAGCGCATCGGGCAGCAGCGGGAACGGCCGCTTGAGGCGGAACTGCATGGTGCGGTCGTCGGTCGCCGTCAGCTCGTCCGTCGCCGCCATCAGCGCCTGCCCGAAGGCGTCGCGCACGCCCCAGCGCTTCACGCTCGCCACCGCGTCGCGCGCCAGCACCTTCTCGCCGTCGTGGAACTTCAGTCCGTCGCGCAGCGTCAGCTTCCACAGCTTGCCGTCGTTCTCGACGCTGACGCCCGCGACCATCTGCGGATGCGGCTGGAAATTGTTGTCGACGCCGAACAGCGTGTCATAGACGAGGAAGGCGTGGTCGCGCGTCTGCCACGAGGGCGAGAGCACCGGATCGTAGATGACGACGTCCGCCTCCGGCACGAACTTGATGACGCGGCTGCCCTGTGCGCGGGCGATGGCGGGGGCGGCCACGGCGGCGGCGGCCGTGCCGGCCAGGAACGTGCGGCGATCCATGCGAAATCCTCCCTGACGATATCGTGCGCGCGGTGCGCTTATCTTGTCGCGACCTGCCGCGCGTGTCCGGCCGAAGACGCTGCGCGCAGCTTCCGCATGCGGCGATCGGTCTGGCGGCCACGAGAGATCAGGTCCCGTATCGATGCAAAGACTATCACGCCGCGCGATGGCCGCCAGTCAAGCCGGCGCGATCCGTCGATCGGCATCACGCGTCGCTTCCCACACGGGACGATCTCGACTATGGCAACAGCCGTGGCCGCCACGCGCGGTGTCCCTGCCCACCATCTCCCGATGCTCCCACTGCACGTCCTCTCCGCCGGCTCCACGCTTCACGGCCTTCGCGCCTGCGCCGATTCCGCCGCGCAGGCGGTCGGGCATACGCTCGACATCACGACCAACCATGGTCACCTCATTCGCGACGCGGTGCGCAGCGGCGCGGCGCAGCCCGACCTCGTGCTGCTGCCCACCGACATGCTCGACGCGCTGGGCACGCGCGTGGGCGAACGCCTCGCGCTCGGCACCGTTGCCATTGCTGGAACGGTGCGCGCGGGCGCGGCGCCGCCCGCGATCGGAACGATGGCGGAGCTGCGCGCCGCGTTCGTCGCGGCGCCGGCCGTGCTGCTGACCAGCGCGCCGACCGGCGATCACCTGATGGAGGTGATCGCGCGGCTCGGCTTGACCGACGCCGTGACGGCGAAGCTGCTGCGCTTCGACACCTCCTCGAAGCTGCTCGCGCATCTCGCCGCGCGCGGCGACGACGCCATCGGCTTCTCGCCCGAGAGCGAGATCCGCGGCGCGCCAGGCGTCGCCTGCATCGGCCTCGTGCCCGACGAGATCCAGGTGGTGGTGTCCTATGCCGCCGCGGTGCTGACCTCGTGCGCGCAGCCCGAGGCCGCGCGCGCCCTGCTCGCGTTCCTTGCAACGCCCACCGCGCGCGAGGCCTTCGCGCGCAGCGGCGTGCGCCTGGGATGACGGCACCGGCTGTTGCCGGCACTTGCACGGCCGCACGCGACGGGCGATCCCGGCCGCCCTTGCCAGCTCGCCCGGGAGTTGCTAGAACAAAACAAGAACTGTCCGGTTGATGGCGGCTGGCGTCGCGGGGGCGAAGCATGCATCGGGGATTGATGTGGTCGCGCGCATTCGCCGGCGCGCTCCTTGTCGTGATTGTTGCGACGACAACCGCCCGCGCCGACGAGCACCTCGACGCGATGGGCGTCGTGTTCGGCCTCGGCCAGCCCGACCCGGTGGACTGGTGGGTCGATGCCGGTCCCGACGCCAAGTCGGGCGAAGTCGTTGACGTCACGCGCACGCGCGTCTCGATGATCCTCACGCTGCAACCCGAGGACCGGTGCAAGGTGAACATCGCCCAGACCACCCGGGCGGATCGCGTGGTCATTCTCGAAACGCGCGACGTCGATCTGCGGCGCGCCAGACGGGTCAGGTTCTTCGCGGACATTGGCATGGTGGACGACATCAGCCCCGACGACGAAAACACCATCAAGGCCGTCATCGAGGGCGAGGACATGAATTGCGTCCGCACCCTGATTCCCGGGATCGACCGGACGGCGGCGACCCGCTCCTGCTACGCCGAGTACGAGCTGATCTGGAAGGGCGAGCGGCCGCGCAAACACATGCTCGCGGCGCTGCGGACCATCCACAAGACGTGCCCCCTGCCCGGGGTCGCGCCGTCATCCGCGCAATGACCGGAGGCCGCTGCATGATCGAGCAAGCTCGACCTGTCACGAGAAAGATGCGCATGCGCCGGCCGTTGATGTCGTTCGTTTTGCTGAGGGCCACGCTCTGGGCCGCGCTCGGCCTTGCGGCGCCGGCGCACGCCGACGAGCATCTCGACGCCATCAGCGTCCTGTTCGGGCTCGAACAGCCGCAGCCCGTCGACTGGTGGGTCGATGCCGGCGAGGACGCCAAGTCCGGCTACGCCAACGACGGCACCATGCGCATCTCGATGATCCTGAGCCTGCAGCGCAAGGACCGCTGCCAGGTCAACCTCGTCACGCTCATGGAGTTCGGCCCCTTCCCCTTGTTCCAGAGCAGCCAGATCAATCTGCGGCGCGCCACCGGCATCAAGTTCGTCCGTGATTACTTCGCGGACAACCGGACCACGCGCGCCGATCCCGGCGTGATCAAGGCGAGGATCCTCGGCGACGACCTTGTCTGCACCCGCTTGCTGATGGGCGGAGTGGCGGAACCCGCCGCGGAGCGCATGTGCGAGGGCGAAGCCGACGTGGAGTGGCGCGACGAGCCCGAGCGCAAACTCGTCATGGCGGCGCTCGACACCGTGCACAAGACCTGTCCGCTGCCCGGCCTGCAGCCGTAGTCCCGGGCCGCCGATTCCTGGCTGTATCCGCCACGGCGTCGGGTGAGGGCTTCGGCGGATGTCATCGTTTGTTCAGTGCCTTGGTCTCCTCTCCTCCATCGTTCACACAGCCGTGATTTGCTCCATACCAACCAGTTGGTACGTTCCAGGCGACTCTGGAGAGCCCGCCATGGCCGCCCCCGATTCCCGCACCCGGCTGCTCGAGGCCACGCTCGACGTGGTGCGCGCCAAGGGCTACACGGCCGCGCGCGTCGAGGACATCTGCGCCGCCGCCGGCGTGACCAAGGGCAGCTTCTTTCATCACTTCGCCAGCAAGGACGAGCTTGCCCTCGCCGCCGCCGCGCTGTGGAACGAGCGCGCGCACGCGCTGTTCACGTCCGCGCCCTACAACGCGGCGCAGGATCCGCTCGACCGCCTGCTCGGCTATCTCGCCTTCCGCAAGGCGATGCTTGCCGGCGAGCTTGGCGAGTTCACCTGTTACGCCGGCACCGTCATCCAGGAAGCCTACGTCACGCATCCCGACCTGCGCGATGCCTGCGAGGCCGGCATCGTGCGCCACACCGCCTGGCTCGGCGAGATCATCGAGGCGGCGATGCGCACACATGGCGTGACCGCGCCGTGGCGCGCGCTCAGCCTCGCACAGCACGTTCTCGCGGTGCTGCAGGGCGGCTTCATCCTCGCCAAGGGCGAAGGCAGCGGCGCGGTCGCGGCCGACAGCGTCGACCATCTCATCCGCTATGTGGAATTGTTGTTCGGCGCCAAATCGGCAGGACGCGCGCCTGCGCGCTCATAGAGTTGACGCTGAACCGAGACGCCACATGGCCGTCATTGCGAGGAGCGCGACGCGCGACGAAGCAATCCAGACCGCTAGCTCACCACTGGATTGCTTCGGCAGGCTGGCGCCCGCCTCGCAATGACGGAGCATGATCAACGCGTGAGACAAAGGAGGCCCCCCATGACTCGCTCCTACGGCTGGGTGATCGTCGCGATCGGCGCCCTGATGACCTGCGTCTCCGCCGGCGCCATGTTCTCGCTCGCGGTCTTCCTCGATCCGCTCGCCCATGCCACCGGCTGGTCACGTGCGGCGATCTCGACCGCGATGACGGTCAACTTCCTTGCCATGGGGCTCGGCGGGTTCTTCTGGGGCGCCGCCAGCGACCGCGTGGGTCCGCGCGTCGTCACGATCATCGGCGCGGTGCTGCTCGGCATCGGTCTCGTGGTGGCGAGCCAGGCCACCTCGCTTCTCGTGTTCCAGCTTGCCTATGGACTGTTCGTCGGGTTCGCCAGCGCCGCCTTCTTCGCGCCGCTGATGTCGGCGGCCACCGCCTGGTTCGTCGAGAACCGCAGCCTTGCGGTGTCCCTCGTCTCGGCCGGCATCGGCGTCGCGCCGATGACCGTATCGCCGTTCGCGCGCTGGCTGATCTCGGCCTACGACTGGCGCTTCGCCATGCTGGTCATCGGCCTCGCGGTCTGGGTGCTGCTCATCCCGGCCGCGCTGTTCCTGCGCCGTGCGCCCGCGTCCTTGAGCGAGAGCCCTGCCGGCGCCGCGCCGGAGGACGGCGCGGGCCTCACCGCCGCGCAGGCGCTGCGCTCGCCGCAGTTCATCATCCTCGCGCTCACGTTCTTCCTGTGCTGCTCGGCGCACGCAGGACCGATCTTCCACATGGTGAGCTACGCCATCGTCTGCGGCGTCCCGGCCATGGCAGCCGTGAGCATCTACAGCGTCGAGGGCCTCGCGGGCCTGGGCGGCCGCGTGCTCTTCGGCGTGCTCGCCGACCGCCTCGGCGTCAAGCGCGTGCTCGCCGCCGGCCTGCTGCTGCAGGCGGTCGCCATCGGCTCTTATGTGTTCGTCACGCGGCTGACCGAGTTCTACACCATGGCGGTGATCTTCGGCGCCGCCTACGGCGGCGTGATGCCGCTCTACGCCGCGCTCGCGCGCGAATATTTCGGCCAGCGCATCATGGGCACCGTGCTCGGCGCCGCGACCATGCTCTCGAGCCTCGGCATGGCCGTCGGCCCGCTCGCCGGCGGCGCCGTGTTCGACGCGTACAACAGCTACGCCTGGCTGTTCATCGGCTCGTTCGGCGTCGGCCTCGGCGCGGCGGCGATCGCCCTCGCCTTCCCGCCGCTGCCGCAGCGCGCGGCCGCGCGCCTGCAGCCGGCGTGAGGCCGCGACGCTCCACGCTCTCCCCGTCATGCCCGGGCCGGTGCGCAGCGCCCTGTCCCGGGCATCCACGTTTTGCCGCGCGACGTGAGATGATGTGGCGGGCGCGACAAGCCCTGCATGGCGACTGCACGGACTCGCGGCGTCATCAAGAGGCGCCCTGCACTCTTTCTCACTTCGTCGAACGCGAACGCCTGACCTGCCCCTTGGGCGGCAACGTCGACACGAAGCGCATCGCCCGCGCGATCCAGTCCGCGAGCGCCGCGTCGGAGCAGATTGCGTCCGCCTCGACCAGCACGAATCCGGTTGCCCGGCGCTTGCCGATCTGCATCGGCTTGACGCCAGACTCGGTCAGCGTTTGCGCATAGGCTTTGCGATCGACCCTGACCATCAGCGAAGCGCCGGTCACGCCGCAGCACATGTGGCCGCCTGCCATGAAGCAAAGCGCGCCCATCATCCGCCTTTCCTCCACCGCGCCGTGCGCGGCCAGGATGCTCCGCACCCTCGCCGCGAGCCTGCCATCGTAGCTCATGCGGAAGCCAGGGCCCGCTCCTCGGCAAGCATGTCGGCGAGGCGCTGCAGGCTGGTCTCCCAGCCGGCGCGCGTCTTCTCGCAGATCTCTTGCGCCCTCAAACCGGTGTGATCGACTCTCAGGCGTACGCAATCGCCCTCCTGGTCGAGGCGGTAGCTGACCGTCCCCGGTTCTCCCGGGCTGCCGGCCGCCTTCCATGTGTGAACCAGCCGGGCGGGAGCCGCGATCTCGAGATACTCGCCCTCCAGCTTGTAAGGCTGGCCGCCTCCGACGCCGGCCGCTTCCCAGCGGCCTCCCACCCGCACGTCGCCGCGCCATTCACGCGTATCGAATACGCCCGGGCGCACCCACCAGTCACATATCTCGGCCGACGTGAGTGCGCGGAAGACGCGGTCCGGCGTGGCCGCAAGCAGCGCGGTTGCGGAAATGTCCCCCCGCGCGAAATCGGCACGCGCGGTAATGGCTGCCTGGCGGATCGGCCTGTCGGACGCTGTCATCGTCTCCTCCATTTTCTGATTGGAGGGAGCGTAGGCCGGGTAGTACGATATCGTAAATACGGACAAAAAGGATAGTATGGAGGCAATCGTGCCGAAGGCATCGGGCGCGTTCAGCGGGCCGGCCGTCTCGCTGCTGACGGGACTCGACATGAGTCACATCCGGCTTTGTCCGGCCATCGCCTTCAACCAGATCGTCGGCGGGCGCTACAAGCTCCACATTCTTTGCGTCCTGCATCGCGGGCCGCACCGCTTCGGCGAGATCGGACGCTCGCTCCTCAAGGGCGGCCTCGGCAAGCCGATCACGCCCCGCATCCTGAGCCGCGAGCTGAAGGAGCTGGAACGGCGGGGCCTCATCGATCGCAAAGCCTATCCGGTGGTGCCGCGCAGGGTGGAGTACAGCCTCACGGACCGGGGACGCGCACTCCTGCCGATCCTCGCGGAGATCGTTCGCTGGGGCGCGACGGGCGTCCACGAGGAGATATTGGGCGTCGCCTGAATTGGCGCTCGGATCGACGCGCCTGCGACGCGGCCCGGTGATGACGACGTGACGAAGCGGTCGCATCCTCACGGACCTGTCACACGGCCCGAGAGCTCAAACTCAGACGCTGTCATGCCCGCGAACGCGGGCATCCAGTAACCACTGCGTTTTGTGCTGACACGCGAGCGCTGCTGGGTACTGGATCATCCGCGTTGGCGGATGATGACAAGCGGAGAGACTTTGCGATCATGGCAACCATCGGTCATTGCGAGGAGGCCGAAGGCGGACGAAGCAGTCCAGACCAGCCCCCGCCCAACTGGATCGCGTCGTCGGGCTCATGCCCTCCTCGCGATGGCTCCACACATGGCCGGGCTCGACCCGGTCATCCATCCCTTCGAACAAACGGGCTAAACGCACGACAGTCCACCCTCACCCGCCCCACACCTCCTGCGCCACCTCCACCAGCCGGTCGAGCTTGCGGCGCTCGTCGTCCACGGTGAACGACGTGCCGAACAGGTTGGTCGAGAAGCCGCACTGCGGGCAGATGCCGAGCTGGCCTATATCGGCGTGCCGCGCCGCCTCCTCGATCCGCCGCTTGAGCGCGCTGCCGTCCTCCAGCGCCGGGTCCTTGGTCGACACGATCCCGAGCAACAGCTGCTTGCCCTTGCCCGCGTGACGCAGCGGCGCGAAGTCGCCCGCCCGCGGCGTGTCGTATTCGAGCAGGAAGGCGTCGACGTTCGGCAGGTTGAACGCGATCTCGGCCACGGGCGCGTAGCTGCCCTCGGCGCCCCAGTATGCGTTCATGTTGCCGCGGCACATGTGCATCGCGACCACCATGTCCTTGGGCTTGTCGGCCACCGCCTCGTTGATCGCCCGGGCGTAGGTCTCGACCAGCGTGTCGGGATCGTCGCCGCGCGTGCGCGAGAACTCGCGATGGCGCGGATCGCACAGGTACGGCAGCATGCACTCGTCGATCTGCAGGAACTTGCAGCCCGCGTCGGCCAGCTTGCGCACCTCGGCGCGGTAGGCTGCGATCAGGTCGTGCCAGAACAGGTCGATGTCGCGATAGACCGCGGGGAACTCGGCGTCGCGCAGGAAATGCACGATCGGCGGACCCGGGATCGTCGCCTTCGCGGTGCGGTCGGTGAGGCCAGCCAGGAACGTGAAGGCCTTGGCCGTGCCGCTGTCGCGCGCGCGGATCGGCCCCTCGACCCGGATGCCCGCGATCGGCCGCTTCTCGCCGGCGGCATTGATCATGGTGATGGGCGTCTTGCCGTCGTAGGAGATCGACAGGCCGGTGAAGCTGAGCAGGAAGTCGGTCCACCAGCTGCGCCGCCGGTAGTCGCCGTCGGTCACGATCGACAGGCCCCGCTCTTCCTGGAAGCGCACCACGTCGCGGATGCAGCGGTCTTCGATCGCGCCGAGTTCGGCATTGTCGTGCTGGCCGAGGTTGTGGTCGGCGTCGTGCACGCCGAGCAGCTTGAAGCGTGCGTCCCGCAGCTCCGGCGGGCGCAGCAGGCTTCCGACATGATCGACGTGCACATGTTGCGCGTTGGCCATGGACGCTCCTCCCGGGGTGTTCTTGGCGTCAGTCTATCACCGCGCGCGACCGCGTCACGACATGAGGTCGCAACGCCCGTCATTGCGAGGAGCGAAGCGACGAAGCAATCCAGCTCTGACTCTCCGCGATGGATTGCTTCGTCGGGCTGACGCCCTCCTCGCAATGACGACGGCAGCCTTCGGGCCCGTCCCGACCGCCCGAGTTTTCCGCAGAGTTCACACGCGCGAAGGCGCCTCGTTCCGTTCGCGCGGCGCGGAGCGTATCGGTCGACCACCACGAACAGCAGCGCGCGACGCGCGGGTCCGCGCGGGAGATTCAGGTCATGCCCGCCTTGTCGAACCCCCAGCACGAAGCCTTCTGCCGCGCCTACGCGGACGGTCCCAGCAGGGGACGCGCCGGCGCCGCCCATGCCGCCGCCGGCTATACGCCCGACAGCGGCAACGCCGCGCGCCTGTTGCGGCGGCCGGAGATCGCGTCACGCATCGCGGAGCTCCAGCTCGCCGAGAACGTGCGCACGCTGGCGGCCATGCACGCCGCCGCAACGAAGCACGCGGAGCTCCGGGCCGAGGTGATGCGCGAGCTGAAGGTGATCGGCTTCGCCAACGTGCTGGACTTCCTCACTCCGCTGGAGGACGGCACGGTCACGATCGATCCCGCCCGCATCGACCGCGAGAAGGCCGGCGCGATCAAGCGCGCAGCCTACTCCTGCCGCAGGCTGCGCAACGGCCGCACCGTCACGAAATTTCGCATCAAGCTGCACGACAAGCGCTCGGCCCTGCTCGCGCTGCTGCGCATGATGGATGAGGCCCCGTGCGAGCGCCGACCCGAGGCTGCGCAGAGCGCGCAGGGCGACGATCTGCTGGCCTTGCTGACGGAACTGGCCGCCGACCCGCTCGTCATGGCCGGGCCCGACCCGGCCATCCATCAACCTTGTCCGAAAAACGATGGACCACCGGGTCACGCACCCGTGGCGCGGCCAGGTGGCGACGGCGTGGAGACGCCCTCAAATCCCTCCAAACCTGTCATGGAGGACAACTCCGACCCGCTCGTCATTGCGAGGAGCGACGCGACGACGCAATCCAGCGCCGAGGCGCCTCATTGGACGGCTTCGTCGGGCTCACGCCCTCCTCGCCATGACGCGGAGACGCTCTCAAATCCCTCCCAACCTGTCATGCGGCCGGAGCACGTCGCAGGGTCGTCGTCGCCAGGCGAGGCCGCCCGGCTCGTCATGGCCGGGCTCGGCCCGGCCATCCATCGATGTTCTCCGAAAAACGATGGATCACCCGGTCACGCGCCTGCGGCGCGGCCCGCAGACGACCGGGCAACGCCCTCAAATCCCTCAGAACCTGTCACGACCCGGGGACATTCCAGCCCCGGCCGGCCCTCACTTGCCGTCCGGCTTGAAGTTCATCGCCACGCCATTGATGCAGTAGCGCAGGAACGTCGGGGGCGGTCCGTCGTTGAAGACATGGCCGAGGTGGCTGCCGCAGCGGCTGCAGTGCACCTCGGTGCGAACCATGCCGTAGCTCGAGTCGGTTTCGGTTTCCACCGAACCCGGCACGGGATCGTTGAAGCTCGGCCAGCCGGTTCCGCTCTCGAACTTCATCTTCGAGACGAACAGCGGCTGGTTGCAGGCGGCGCATTCGAACGTACCCGCCCGCTTCTCGTAGTTGAGCGCGCAGCTCCCCGGCGCTTCGGTGCCGTGCTCGCGCATCACCTCGTACTGCTCCGGGGTCAGCAGCTTGCGCCACTCGGCTTCGGTATGCGTCACGGGATAGGTTTTGGTGGTCATGCGGCCAGTCTCCTCATCGGACCCATATGTAGCATCGCGCGCCGCGATCGGCAGGGCCGCCAGCGTCAAATCCACCGGGCGCGCGGACCGCCGTCACCCCGCGTTGCCCAGGCACGCGACAAATTGCCGTCGATCGCGCTCGATTGCAGATGGCATGCCTGAGATGTCGCCATACCCCTACCGCGGCGGTACCCGACTCACCACATGAAACGCGCGACTGCCTGACGGACAACCCGGCGGCCGTGCGTCGGCAGCCTCTGCGGAGAAGCGCATGTTCGACCAGTTCGATCCCGTCATCCTCGCCCGGCTGCAGTTCGCCTTCACCGTTTCATTCCACTTCATCTTTCCCTCCTTCACCATTGGACTTGCCAGCTATTTGGCCGTCCTCGAAGGGCTGTGGCTGTGGACCGGACGCGACGTCTACCTGACGCTCTTCAAGTATTGGCTGAAGATCTTCGCGCTCAGCTTCGCCATGGGCGTCGTGTCGGGCATCGTGCTCTCGTACCAGTTCGGGACAAACTGGTCGGTGTTCTCCGACAAGGTCGGCGCCGTCATCGGTCCGCTGATGGCCTACGAGGTGATGACCGCGTTCTTCCTCGAAGCCGGCTTCCTCGGGATCATGCTGTTCGGCATGCAGCGCGTCGGGCGCACGCTGCATTTCATCGCGACGCTCGCGGTCGCGGGCGGGACCCTGCTCTCCGCATTCTGGATTCTCTCCGCCAACAGCTGGATGCAGACGCCCGCCGGTCACGCGGTCAATGCCGCCGGCCAGTTCGTCCCAGCCGACTGGTGGGCGATCATCTTCAATCCCTCGTTCCCCTATCGGCTGGTGCACACCGTGCTGGCGGCCTACCTCACCACGGCGCTGGTGGTCGGCGGCGTCGGCGCCTGGCATCTGCTGCACGACCGCGCCAACGCCGGCGCGCGCGTGATGTTCTCGATGGCCATGTGGATGATCACCATCACGGCGCCGCTGCAGGTCATCGCCGGCGACCAGCATGGCCTCAACACGCTCGAGCACCAGCCGGCCAAGGTGATGGCGATGGAAGGGCACTTCCACAGCTACACCGGCGGGGCGCCGCTGCTGCTGTTCGGCCTGCCCGACCAGGAGGCCGGAACGGTCCGCTACCCCATCGAGATTCCAAAGGGCTCCTCGCTCATCCTCAAGCACGACCTCAACGCGCCGCTGGCCGGTCTCGACACCGTGCCGCGCGAGAACTGGCCGAACGTGCCGATCGTATTCTGGTCGTTCCGCATCATGGTCGGCCTCGGGCTGCTGATGCTCCTGCTCGGGCTCGTCAGCCTCGTCGCGCGCATGCGCGGCCGGCTCTACGACGCGCGCATGCTGCACCGGTTTGCGCTCGCCATGGGCCCCGCCGGCTTCGTCACCGTCATCGCCGGCTGGGTGACGACCGAGGTCGGGCGCCAGCCGTTCACGATCTACGGCCTGCTGCGCACGGCGGACTCGGTGTCGCCGATCGCCGCGCCCGCCGTGGGGACCTCGCTCATTGCGTTCATCGTCGTCTATTTCGTCGTGTTCGGCGCCGGCACCGCCTACATCCTCCGGCTGATGCGCAGGCCTCCGCTCACGGGCGCGATCGAGCCCGAGCCGGAAGGACCGATCCGCACCGCCGGCATCACGCCCGCCCCAGCCGTGCGCTCCGACCACGCCGTGCCCGCGGGAGCGCGCTCATGATCACAACCATCGACCTTCCCACCATCTGGGCCTTCGTCATCGCCTTCGCCGTGTTCGCCTACGTGGTCATGGACGGCTTCGATCTCGGCATCGGCATCCTGTTTCCGATGTTCCGTCCGGGACGCGAGCGCGACAGCGCCATGAACTCCGTCGCGCCGGTGTGGGACGGCAACGAGACGTGGCTCGTGCTCGGCGGCGGCGGCCTGATGGCGGCCTTCCCCCTCGCCTATGCCATCATTCTCCCGGCGCTCTATGCGCCGCTGATCGCCATGCTGCTGGCGCTGATCTTCCGCGGCGTCGCCTTCGAGTTCCGCTGGCGCGATCCCGGCCATCGCCGCTACTGGGATTTCGCCTTCACGCTCGGCTCGGTGGTCGCCGCGCTGGCGCAGGGCATCACGCTCGGCGCGCTGTTGCAGGGCATCACGGTCGAGGGTCGCGCCTATGCCGGCGGCTGGTGGGACTGGTTCACGCCGTTCAGCCTGCTGGTCGGGGTCAGCCTCGTCATCGGCTACGGCCTGCTCGGCGCCACCTGGCTGATCATGAAGACCGAGGGCGACGTGCAGGAGCACTGCTTCCGCCTCGCCAGGATCCTCGGGGCTGCCACCATCCTCGCCATCGCGCTCGTGAGCGCGGCCACGCCGTTCCTATCCGAAGCCTACTACCAGCGCTGGTTCGCATGGCCGCAGGTGCTGTTCACCGCGCAAGTGCCGCTGCTCGTTGCAATCGGCTCGGTGCTGTTCTTCATCAGCCTGAACCGGCGGTGGGACTATTGGCCGTTCCTGTTCGCGCTCGGCCTGTTCGCGCTCAGTCTCATTGGACTGGGCATCAGCATGTTCCCCGACGTCGTCCCCGGAGCGGTCACGATCCACGAGGCGGCGGCGCCCGACGCGAGCCTGATCTTCATGCTGGTCGGCGCGGTGATCCTGGTGCCGATCATCCTGGCCTACACCGCTTATGCCTATTGGGTGTTCCGCGGGAAGGTCGGGCACGAAGGCTACCATTGATGGCGGCGGCGCCGCAGGCGCAGCCGGGCTCGATCCTGCGCCGGCTGGCGTGGTTCGTCGGCCTGTGGGCCGCCGGCGTCGCCGTGACCGCGCTCGTCGGCCTGGTGATCCGCTTCTGGCTGGCGTGACGCCCCGTGCAGCGGTCGGCCATTGCTCTGCCCGTTCGGGCAGCGACTCGCATAGAGTTCGCAGACGCCACGACAAGGCAGCCGCATGGAAGGCTTCATCCGCACCGCGCTGACCAACTTCAGCGTCACCATGCTGGTGGTCGCGCTGATCGCGGCGCTGATCGCATACTGGTCACACCCGCCGCCGCGCAGCCGCGCGGGGCTGGTCGAGGCGCTGTTCGCGAGCTACCTGCTGTTCGCCGTCGGCGTCGGCTTTCTCTACAACTTCGTGATGCACGTGTTCTTCGGGCCGTTCGTCGCCGCCTTCATCGGCTGGCAGCCGAGCCCGTTCCAGGCCGAGGTCGGCTTCGCCAGTCTCGGCTTCGGCGTCGTCGGCCTGATAGCGGCGCGCGGAAGCTATGGCATGCGGGCGGCGGCGGTGGTGGGGCCGTCACTGTTCCTGCTCGGCGCGGCAGCCGGGCACATCCACCAGATGATCACCGCCGGCAACTTCGCGCCCGGCAACGCCGGCAGCGTGTTCTGGACCGACATCCTCGGTCCGCTGATCGGCTTCGCGCTGCTGTGGCTGGCGCGGCCGGCGTCGAAGCCGGCGCACTGAAGGGTGCGTGCCATGCTCTACTTCATCATCAAGTCCGCCCTCTCCGGCCTGATCATCGGCGCCGTCTCGGAGGCGTCGCGTCGCGCTCCGGCCCTGGGCGCGCTGATCGTGTCACTGCCGCTCGTGTTTCTGTTGTCGGTCGTCTGGCTGTGGCGCGACACGGGCGGCGACATCGAGCGCATCGCAGCCACCACCGAGGCGACGTTCTGGTACGTGCTCCCGACGCTGCCGATGTTCCTCGTCGTCCCGGCGCTGCTGCGCCATGGCGTCGGATTCTGGCCGGCGCTCGCGGCCGGCTGCGCGCTCACGATCGTGCTCTATGCGATCATGATCTGGCTGCTGGCGAGGTTCGGGATTTCGCTCTGACGACTGCTTGCGCTGGATCAAGGCCGCCGCTGCCAACATGCGTCATTCCTGCTCCGTGGATGGAGAGGGAGCAGACCAGATGACGGAGATTAATGCGGGCCGCTCGAGGCGGCTCGGCACGCTGGCCGCCGGCGCGATGCTGGCGATCGCGCTCGCCATGCCGGCGCAACAAGCGGCGGCGCAGGATCCGCTGATCGGCGGCATCCTTGGCGGCGCGGCTGGCGCCGTGATCGGCGGCGCAGCGGGCGGACGCCAGGGCGCGGCGATCGGTGCGATCATCGGGGCCACCGCCGGCGCCGTGATCGCGGCGGAAGGCCAGCGCCGCGGCAGCTATTATTACTGGAACGGCGGCTGCTATCGGCCGCGCCCGCCCGGTTATGTGGTCGTGGCGCCGCATTATTGCGGCCCCGTCTATGGCCCGCGGGTCTATGGACCCCCGCCGGTCCCGGCCAACGCGATCGCCTGGTGCGCGCGCCGCTACCGCTCATACGACCCCTACAGCCAGACCTACCTCGGCTACGACGGCTTCCGGCACCGCTGTCCCTAGCGAGACCGGCCGCTCCGCGGCAGGCCGGCCCTGAACATTCCGCCGCGCCGTGGGTTTCCTTCCCGGCGACGAACCACCGAGGAGCACCCGATGGGCATTTCGGACATCCCCATTGCCCCGCCGATCGCGGTCAAGGATACCCCGCACCCGCGCAAGCTCACGACGTTCAACGACGCGCGTGCCTTGACGGACGAGTTGCTCGCCCAGCGCCGGACTGCGATGTGGCGCGAGATGGGGCACCGCCTTGATGCGGTGAAGACCGAAGAAGACGCGATCGAAGCCATCGGCGCGCTGCGCGAGCTGTTGTCGATCGAGGGGCTGCTCGAATCCTCGTCCTCGTCGGCAGCGTGACCTGCCAACGCGCGCGCAGCCGGGCCTTGCCCCTACGACGAGAGCCCGAGAAATCCGCGCAGCTCGGCCACGGTGCGGCTCGCCTCCTCGTCGGCGACCGGCACCGGAATGGCTTGGCCGCTGCGCGTGTGAAGCACCGGCTGGTGGAGCTCGGCTCCGGACGCGCCGTCGTGGGTCGTGACGACGTCGACCTGGTCGATCTCCGCGAGCGCGAGTTCCAAGGGCCTGCGCTGCCAGAGCGCGAAGCTGCGTTCGATGCGGGCGCGGCCGGCGGTCTTGTCGAATGTGAATGTCGTCCGGCCAAATGCCGAACCTGCCTGCACCACGAGCCGTTCCGGCGTGTTCTGCAAGATGGTCATGGGCGTCTCCCTTGCACCCACCCCTGAACGATCATATCCGCATTCCTGAGCCAAAGCGCGTGTGGCTTGATGGCGCATGCCCGCCAACCGCAGCCGCGGCAAAAAGCGGGCCATCGACCTTGCTACGCCCGGGCGTAAGATTGTATCGGAGGTCACGATGCAGGCCGCAAGCACATCCGAAGTCGACAAGGTGATAGCGACGAACCGCGCCTATTATCAGGCGCTGTCGGCCTGCGACCTGCAGGCGATGGAGCAGGTCTGGACCTGCGGTTCGGACAATATCTTGATTGCGCCGCCTGTGGATCCCGTCACATACGTCGGCTGGGAGGCGATCCGGCGCAACTGGGAACGTTACTGGGCGCGGTTCGAGGATCTGCGCGTGTCGATGACGGAACCAACCGTCAACATCAACGGGCCGGTCGCATGGGTGCACGGAATCGAGACGTCGCAGCGGCGCGCCAAGGACGGCAAGATGTCGCGCAGTACGAACTACGGCACGAACATTTTCGTGAAACATGACGATGGCTGGCGCATGGTGTTCCATCAGGCCGCCCTGATCCCGGGACAAGAGAGCTGATTGCCCATGCCACTTGGTCCCATCGCCGCGTCGGTCACACTGACGACGGACGCGCCCCGCGCATTTGTCTGGCGTGCATTCGAAACGCCCCAACGATGGCCGGAAGTCCTGCGTGATGTCGCCGAGGCTTGGATCGAACCCGACGGCCGGCTGACACCCGGCGCCGTGCTCCGCTCGCGCGCCGTGCCGGGCACGATGGCGGTGGACATGGCCTACAGCGTTCTCGAGGCGGAGCCCCCGCACCACCTCGTCACCACCAGCCGGGCTGCCGGTTTTGACGCGCGTTCCGACTATCGCTTCGTGGAAGGCCCTCGCGGCGGGACACAGGTCACCCTCGCCGCCACCGTCCGCGCCGCAAGCGCGCCGATGCGGCTTTACATTGCCATCACCCGTCAGCGCCATGTCGAGTTGGTTGAAAGCTCGCTGCGCCGGCGGCTCCAACCGATGCTCACTCTGGCGGAATCCTTATGGCGAGAGGACGCCGAACTGAAGGAGCACGGCCCTTCCCCCGGGTAAGGATCGCTCGTCACGAACCGCGGCGCTCGCGATGCGGCACCTGCTCCTCCCCCTGATCGGTCAGCGTGGGAAACTCCCCCGCATTCTCCAGGGCCTCGATCGGCTCCACCGGCTCCCCGCTGGGACCTACCTCTTCGGCGGGCAGGGTCGCATCCTCTTCAGGCTTGGCGCGCTCGCTCTCGTACAGCGGACGCCGCCCCTCGTGGGGGTTGTCTTCAATGGCGAGCAACTCGGTCGCCTGATCTACAAACGCCCCGCTGCCGCCGGGCGGGCGCCCCGCTTCCTCCCAAAGTTTCTGCGCGCGCCGTTGGACACGTTTGCCGAGATTGTTCATGCGTTACTCCTGTTCTTGCCGTTCAACGCGCAAGACCCGCAAGCGTTGCGGCAGATCGCGGTACCATCTGCAAGATGGCCACGAGAAAACTAGGTCAGCGGCGCTGCTTCAACACCGTCACCTCCTGATCAAAGCTTCGGCACGGATACCGAGGGGGTTGCTGAAAGCAAAGAATGTAGTGAGGAGGCGCGGATGGAACTGCGGGCCAGAGACACGCCGGCTGTGCTCCCGCGACCAATGACGGAATGCGCACAATGCGGCGCATTGATCCTGTCGTCCTCATGGTCAGAGGCAGTCGGCGGCAGGCGTGTGCGCGACGTTTGGGACTGCCACGTTTGCGGCTACACGTTCGAGACGGAGGCGGTGCTGCCAGAGAAGTCCAGGCGTTAGGACCCCGCCCAAGGATCATATGTCCCGAACGTCCAAAATGTGCCCCTCGGGATCGCGAGCCGTGTAGTCCCGACCGCCATAGTCCTGGGTGGCGGGTTCGATCACGATCTCCGCGCCGGCTGCCTTGGCGTGCGCGTAGTGCGCGTCGGCGTCCGTGACGACCAGATAACTGCTCATCGTTCCGCCGCCCGCCTCCCGCGGCGATTTCATCAACCGGCCGTAAGCAGTGTCTCGCTCCGATCCGAGCATGACCATGCCGTTACCGAAAGTGAGCTGAGCGTGCTCGATTACTCCCCCTTCGCCTTCGTAGACGGCCTGCCGTTCAAATCCGAACGCATCACACAGGAATTCAATCGCGCGCCTGGCGTCACGATAGCGCAGCGCGGGAATCACGGTTGTGGTAGTTGCTTTCGCCACCGGCATCATTTCCTGCCTTTCCGATCGGGTTGTTCAGTTCCGTACGAACTCGCCGCACCGCTGCACTTGGTCGTTTGCGCCCCAAGGCATGATCGGAACGCTCGACGTGGAGTTCTTCGGTGAGCCCTCGATGATGCGGTCCGAGTAGACCATGTAAACGAGCACGTTCCGCTTCGCGTCACAGCCACGCACAATCTGCATCTTCTTGAAGAACAGCGACCGGCGCCGCCGGAACATGTCCTCGCCTTGCTCGAACTTCTCCTTGAAGCGAATCGGCCCAATTTGGCGGCAGGCGAGCGAAATGTCGGAAACCTCCTCGGCCACCCCCAGCCACCCTTTGACTCCTCCCCTCTCGGGGACAGTGAAGTGACATGCCACACCCTCCACCTCGGGATCGTCGATCCCGTATGTGGCAAGCTTGTCGTTGGGCGTCAGCAGTTTGAACACCGTCGACCGTTTGAAGATCAGATCTGGGTCGTCCGCCCCGAGGGCTGGCACGGCATGCCCCAGCAGCAGCGCGGTCAGCGCGAGCATGCCCGTATAGACCTTCCCCATAAGCTCACGGCGCATCATCGCAGTCTCCGTGGATTTCGACCTATGTAGGGGTGGCGCACAGGACCGCAACAGTACGCTTCAGCCTAATCTGCGACTGGCCATCAACACCCCCAGCGCGGCGCCCATGAAGGCCACGTCGGCGTACCCCATCGCATACAGAAGGTCGCGCGCGTAGAGTTCGGCGCCCAATGCCGATCCGATCGCCTGCCCAACGTAGTTGCTGGAGGTGTTCAGCGCGACCGTTGCACTTGCCAA
This sequence comes from Xanthobacteraceae bacterium, assembly GCA_035556735.1. Taxonomy (GTDB): domain Bacteria; phylum Pseudomonadota; class Alphaproteobacteria; order Rhizobiales; family Xanthobacteraceae; genus CANJBX01. The sequence continues at coordinate 300,651 of DATMFF010000006.1, forward strand.
CGGCGGCGCGGCCGCCACGAGGCGCACCTGTTGCATCGAATTGAAGGCCGCGAAACCGAGGCCCCAAATTGCGCAGCCCATACCCATCACGATCAGCGAGCCTGCCCCAAACGCAAAAGCCGCCGCCCCGATGAGCAAAGCAGAAAGGAAGACGACGGACGTCGGGAACGCGCCGAAGCGATTGACGATCCCCGTCGCAACGACGTTGCCGATGAACCCCATAATTCCCATCGCGGCAAAGCTCGCACCGACGGCCTCGACGCCGCCGCCGGCAAGCCGCGATAGCAATGGGCCGAGATAAGGAAACACGACGAACTGGCCCGCCGTCCACAAAGCGGTAATGAGCAGCAGAACGAGGACAAGCGGCTGGCGCGCAATAGCCTCCCAGCTGCCCAAAGACAAAGGCGGATTACGAAGGCCCGGGGGAATGCTCGCGACTAACATCACCAGCACGACCACCGCCGCCACGCCGAATACGGCAAATGTCTCGCGCCATCCGACATGTGCCGCCAGGAATGTAACGGCCGGCAGTCCGGCTGCAATGGCGATCGACCACCCGAGAAAAACGAACGCGATCGCGCTCGGCCGGCGCGTTTCGCCGACAAGGTGGGCGATAGTGCTCGCGGCGACCGGCGTATAAGCCGCCGCCATGGTCAGCATCAGGACGCGCACCACCAGCAGGGTTGCATAATTCGGCGCCAGGGCTGAAGCGAAGTGCCCAGCACCCAATATGGCCAACATCGCCGCGAGAACGAGTCGGCGGTCTATTCCGCTCGTGAACCAGACCATGAGGGGCGACACAAAGCAGAGAACAACGGCGCCAAATGTCATCAGAAGCCCGGCGTCGCGGATGGTCACCGACAATCCCGTTGCAAGATCGCTCAACATGCCGGCAGGGCTGAGAACAGCCATGGCTGTCACCAGGTTGCCCAGCATCAGGGAAATGGCTGCCAAACGTGCACTCATGAGGAGTCGCGGCTCAATTGCGCCACGTCCGCATGCGTCGAGCCGCATGCGCTCGCCTGGTTGGCAAGACGATGGCTGACTAGGATGGCTTAGTGGCGGAAGCGAAGGTCACATTGCGGGCAAGACGGCGCGCCTTTGACCTTGTACTTGCCAGTCGTTTCCAAAATCGTCACGACAAATTGCATCACTCGACATCCCAAAATTGGTGCCAGTTGGCGTGAGCGGCACCTTACGAAGTCGCGCTTCCGCCCCTCTGCGCAGCCCGTCCCTGCATAGACCACCGGTGCTGCGCGCGACAGGTGCCACATGAGCTCCGGTCTCCAACTCCATGGCATCTGCTCACCTGCATCGCAGCGTAGGCGCACGGCAGGTCTCCTAACGGCAGGTCTCCTAGACGAGATCGTAGTCGTCATTGGGAATGGGAGGCTGCCACGAGCCAAGAACGAACAGCATCACCAATCCTCCGGCGATTGAGAGGTTCTGTAACGCGAGCACCAGATTCAACGCGCGTGCATCTCCGGTCATGTTCCAGAAATCGTAGAGGAAATAAGTGGCGACGAGGGTGAAGACGAGCAGTACTAGAGAAGAAAATCGAGTCAGGATATTGAAGATGATGAGGGCCGCGAACCCAATCTGAATACATGCAACGACTGTCGCCAGGAGTTCATAAGGTGCCAGCCCGGTCGCATTTTGTGCCTCAATGGCGATTTCTCCCAAGCTGGCGGGAATGCGGAACTTGGATTCGATCAGGAGCGCAGTCGGTACTCGGTCCAGCAGCGTGAAAATTCCGGAGATGATGAAGACAGCAACAAAGGCAATGCGGCCAAGCAAGAACACGATGCTCATAGAAACATCCCCTACGCCCCCCACCACGTTGGCTTGAACCAATCCTATTGCGAATGTGCAACGCCTCGCGCGCCTTCACGGCGAGTAGCCATCATATCGCTCGAAGAGTATCCGGACGAGGCCCAAGACGCCGGCCCGGGGGTGAATAACGATGCACCTGCCCATCAGCCGCGCCAGGTTCAAACGCAGGACGCACTGATCGCAGCAGGCCGTCACATTCTCATCGTTGCGCTTCACCAGCAGAGATCACTCGCGATCGGTCAGACGATCACGTCGACATCCCCGTCATGTTTGACGGAAACCGACGCGAGACGAACTCAGGTGTGCCCTCGGGGGCACTGGCTGCCTGTGTTCTAGTCTTGGTTTCTGCAATCAGAGCGCGAATCGTATCAAATTGACCACACTTGCATACCGCAAGTGCTTGAGAATATTTGCGATCTGCGATTCCGCACAAGTGTTTGGGCTGGCCTAAAATTCGCCCCTGCACTAACCTTAAAGATGGATTCTCGGGTGGGGAAGCGGACGTCGTGCCTATGATGGGCGCACATCGCCCAGAACGACGAAATCCGGCGTCTTTCTCGCGAAGCTATTTCAATTTTGGAGGTCCCCTTATGCGGGTTGTCATCGCATGCGCGCTCGTCGTGCTATCGGTTTTGGCGGCGCTTGGTGTTGCGCAGAACCAGAACGTCGTCTCATCCCTTACGGGCCGCATCTCCGGCACGTCGGCGACGGCTGCGACCACCCCGGAGCCAGCGAAGCAGATCGCGGTCATCAAGGATCAAGAGCGCCCGGCCGCCAGCACGCCGAGCATGACGGCCGCTGCCCCCGCCGTCAGCACCCCAGTCACCACGGCATCACCCGCGCCCGCTTCATCTGCGACGGTTGGCGCAGCCGAAGCCACCGGTGCCCTTGCGAGCACCGCCGTCCCGGCGCCGGCCAAAGCACCCGCTCCGGCGCAAATGCTTGCGCAGGCGGCACCACCGGCCGGCCGGCCCGCCCCTGCGCCGCCGGCTGAATCCAAACCTGCCTGCCCGGGCAATCCCGACGCGCTGGGAGTGGCGCGCACTGTGGAGATCGACACGACCGGCGGCCCAGGCTTCGGATTTGAGCATTTCAAGCAGCACGACTTTCTGCGTGCCGGCGAGGTCGTCCTGACGTTTGATGACGGCCCGTGGCTCCACAACACCCCGGCCGTATTGGCCGCTCTTGCGCATCACTGCGTGAAAGCCACATTTTTCCCGATCGGCAAGCACGCAACCTACTATCCTGAGATCCTCAAGCAGGTTGCCGAGGCTGGCCACTCCATCGGCTCGCATACGTGGTCCCATGCGGATCTGTCGAAGCGCCTGAACGAGGTGGCGAAGACCCACGGCTCGGATGAGGCCAAGGAAAAGGCGCTAGAGGAAGCCAAGGGCGAGATCGAATTGGGCATCAGCGCTGTGCGGGCGGCGGTGGGAGACGCGGCTATGCCCTTCTTCCGATTCCCGGCCCTGCGCCATCCGCCCGAACTTGTGACCTATCTCGGACAGCGCAACGTCGCGATGTTCTCGACCGACCTCGATTCGTTCGATTTCAAGATGCGCAAGAGCGACAACGTTCTCCGTTCCGTGATGGAAAAGCTGAAGAAGCACGGAAAAGGCATCATCCTGATGCACGACTTTCAACACGTGACCGCCGAGGCCCTGCCGACACTGCTCGATCAGCTCAAGCTGAACGGCTACAAGGTCGTGCATATGCGAGCCAAGACGAACGTGAAGTCGCTGCCGCAGTATGATGCGATGCTGGTCAAGGAGCAGAAGCTGCCGACCGTGAGCTCCCGCCCGACTTCGGACGTCGTCAAAACGGTCAATGAATAATCGGCCGGAACCGAATACTGCTAGAAACGTTATCCAGCGCCGCATCCGCGGCGCTGGAGGCGTTGTCTGATGACGCTATCTCTGTTGTGTGCGGTCTGCCTCGTGCTGATCGCTCGGCCGTGGGCTGGTCATTCGGCCCAAAGTCGCCCCACCCTCGTCGCGGCCCGCCGACGGCGCCACACGCGCGCGCACTGATCCCAATCCACCTATCCCCGAACTCGCGCGGCCCGCGATCGCGCAGGAGGCACCCGTGGCCATACTCATCAGCATTCTGATCACTTTTCTTGTCGTGATCTTGGTTCTCTATCTCGTCAACATGCTGCCAATCGATGGCCGCGCCAAACAGATCGTGCGGGTTATTGTCATCATCATTGGCGTCCTGTCGCTGCTGAAATACCTCGCCGTCTATTAGCGCCGCAGCATCCGCCTCACCGTCCTGTTGACGCGCGAGCGCCGACACGGCGAGATTGCCGCATGACCGTGAACCGCAGTTCAATGGTCGAGGCCGCTAAAAAGCCGGTCGCGGCCCTCGATTACGAGATCGCCCAGGAGATGGCATCGGCGCTCGGCCGACTGGGCCACGCGCTCGAGATGTCATTGAAGGCACTTGCAGATTTTGACGCCGCGCACCCGCGGGACGCCATGCGAACCGCCGACCGCGACGCGCGCCGAGCGCTCGTCGGTGCCGCGGGGACGGCGCTGTGGCAATTCGTGGTGCAGCGGGAAGCCTGCGGCTTGCGCGACACCCGGCAAATCATGCGGGACTACGGCGTGCCTCTCGAAGTCCAACATCGCATGGGGGCGTCAGGCCATGACCCGGGCCAGAGACAACGCCAGCCCTAACGTGCCTCAGCGTCACTAGAAGCCACAGCGACGCGACGAGACCCGCACGTAGCCACCCTGCACATGCTTGTAGCAGACGCCGCGGTGCCAATAGTAGCCACGGCGGCGCTCGGCTTCAGCACCGATCGCTGCGCCGGCAACTCCGCCGATCACGGCGCCGACAATAGCGCCTTCAGCGCGTCCGGTCGCGGCGCCGCCGATCACGCCCCCAACGACGCCCCCGACGATTGCGCCCCCGATCGCGTCCTGAGCCGCCGCAGGATATGGCGTGACTGCGGGCAACGCCAGCAGCAGCGCTGCCGCGACAAACATCCGTTTCATGAAAATCCCCCTTCTCGACCGCGCCAGAATATTAAACGGATCACCCGTTTTCAAACATTGCGATAGCTCAACTCGCAAGGAAAACCCGCTATGCCACGGCTGGCAGAAGCCGACTGGCATCGACCTGTTCCGGCGGATCGAGCGCGTCGATCAGTTGCACGTAGGCTGAGGCGGGCAAGGCTGGCGCGAACACAAAACCTTGGGCGGCGCGGATGCCTCGGCGTCGCAGTTCCACGACCTGATCGAAGTGTTCGACGCCTTCAGCCACCGTATCCATTCCCAGCTTGCGCGCCAGTTCGACCAGGGTCGCTATGATCGCCGCGGAATTTCGATCATCGTCCATCGAATCCACGAACATCTTGTCGATCTTGATGATATCCACCCCGAGCTTGAGGATCGCCGACAAGCCACTGTGGCCGGTTCCCACGTCGTCGAGGGCAACTTTGCAGCCCAGCACCTGGAGCGCCGCAATGACTTGCCGGGTTTTCTTGAAACTGCGCGGTTCCTGGCGCTCCGTCAGTTCCAGCACGATCTGCGAGAGCTTGATCGGAGAGCCGTAGAAGATCGATCGGACCTCGACGACAGTAGCCTCGTCTTCGAACTGTTCGGCCGTCAGGTTGAAGCTGACCCGGATATTCGGACAACGTCCGTACGGCCCGGCCAGATCCGCGCATGCCTGCCGCATCAAACTGCGGTTGAGCTCGTTGATCAGACGGTTCTCCTCCATCAGAGGAATGAACGTGCCCGGCATGCCCAGTGAGCCGTCAGGCCGACGCCAGCGTGCCAACACTTCAGCACCCACGAGGCGGCCTGTCGTGATGTCGACTATAGGCTGATAGTACGGAACGAACTCACCCGCGGCGAGCGCAGCCGCAAGCTTTTCATGCGGCGCTTGCCGCCGGCGCTGCATCAGCAGCATTGTGATTCCGAAGATGACCGAAGCGGCCGCACTGCTGAAGATGAGTCCGTTCGTGTGCGCATCCTCGTTTGCCGCCAGGGCTTGAGCCCGCGTCCGCATGATCGTCGCGCGCACACCGAAGTTGCCCGATTCAGCGGTTGCGGTGAACAGGTCCTGGACCGGCGTCTGCCCCACCTCGGCGCTGTTGATGTCCGCTATCAACGTGCCGTCCGCGCCATGGATACGGGCATGGAGAGCTCCGGCTGGCGACGTGGCATCGGTAGGAAATACGATATCGGGGGCAAGGAGCGCAGCGATGGCATCGCCATTGTCGAGCACACGCCGTATCCGGACCATGTTGCGCTTGAGATCGGCGAAATACACGATCTCCACAAACGTGTCGCGCCTGTCGGTCTTGTAAGGCCGCCCGACGACACGACGCGGTCCCACTGCCAATCCGCTGTCCGTGCAAGACGTCTGTCCGTCCAGCCCGAGAATGCTGAACTCCTTGACCGGCGACGTCGCGAAAGTGGCAGCAAGTAGGGCTTCCACGTGCGCCGGGCTGCACGACGTGACGCCATCGGCGACCAGGCTTTCTAATTTGGCGGTCGCGCGCCCAAGACGGGCATCGATCAAGTTGATTGCACGCTTGGCAATGAGGGCGACTTCGGCTCGGGTCTCGCGCTCGACCCTTCCTCCAAGCCACAAATCAAAGGCGACGAAAGGGGTGCACGCCAGCAACACGCCGACGACCACCGGAACAAACTTCCGTCCCACGCTGTACAAGCCGCCCCCCGGACAATCTCGGTCCAGAATCGCGGCAGAGCTTTAACGCACGATTAAGCTTATCCGGCCGGTCAGCAGACGGACGCTCCGGTAGCCAAATGTGGTTAATCCATTCCTTCCTCGGCGCCCCAGCACCTCGACTTTAGTCGAAGAGACCGCGCTCCGAGCTTGCATCCTGGGCTTCGACGACGGCGAACGCGGTCATGTTGACAACGCCGCGGGCCGTGACTGCGGGCGTGAGAATATGTGCGGGCTGAGCAGCGCCAATCAGGATGGGGCCGACCGGCAACGCATCGGCGACCACCTTGATCATCTGGAAAGCGATATTAGCCGCATCGAGGCTCGGCATGATCAGAACGTTGGCTTCGCCGGTCAGACGTGAGTGCGGAAAGACGCGCTCGCGCAAAGCCCGGTCCAGCGCGGAGTCCGCATGCATCTCACCGTCGACCTCGAGCTCGGGATGTCGCGCCGCCAGAAGAGCGGTCGCATCCCGCATCTTGCGCGCCGAGTCGCTGTCGTGACTTCCAAAATCCGAATGGGAGATCAGCGCAATCTTCGGCTCGATTCCAAAACGTCGAACTTGCGTGGCCGCAAGCGCCGCCATCTCAGCCACTTCCGAGGCGGTCGGATTGAGCCGCACCTCCGTGTCAGCCAGAAAATAGGGCCCGCGCGAAGTGACGATCAGCGACAGAGCCGCAAACTCCGTGATTCCGGGCGCATAGCCGACCACGTCGCGGATATGCCGCAGGTGGCTCATGAAACGCCCCTCGACGCCGCAGATCAGGGCGTCTGCCTCGCGGCGGCGCAGTGCCAGCGCCGCGATGACCGTGGCATTGGTGCGCAGGAGCGTGCGAGCCGCATCGGGCGTGATTCCCTTGCGGCCAGCGACCGCGATATAGTCCTGCACGTACGAACGGTAACGCGGGTCATCCTCAGGATTGATCAGATCGAAATCCTGCTTCGGCCGCATCGAGAGCCCGAAGCGTGCGAGCCGCGCCTCCACGACCGCGGGACGGCCGACAAGAATCGGACGCGCGAGCCCCTCCTCCACGACGACCTGAGCTGCGCGCAGGATGCGCTCGTCCTCGCCTTCGGCGTAGACAACCCGCTGTGGTGCCGACTTCGCCTTGGCGAACACCGGCTTCATGATGAAACCGGACCGAAATACAAACCCGTTGAGCCGCTCAAGGTACTGATCGAAATTCGTGATCGGCCGGGTCGCCACGCCGGAGTCCATGGCCGCTCGCGCCACCGCCGGCGCGATGCGCAGGATCAGACGCGGATCAAACGGATTGGGGATGAGCGAGCCGCTGCCGAAATTCCGGGCCTCTCCGCCAGCCGCCCGCGCAGCCACTTCGGATGGCGCCTCCCGTGCCAGAGCCGCGATCGCGCGAACCGCGGCAAGCTTCATCTCCTCGTTGATGGCGGTAGCCCCGACATCGAGCGCCCCGCGAAAGATGTACGGGAAGCACAGCACATTGTTGACCTGGTTCGGGTAGTCAGAACGGCCGGTACAGATCATCGCGTCTGGTCTCGCCGCCAACGCGTCTTCCGGCGTAATCTCGGGTGTCGGATTGGCCAGCGCCATGATGAGCGGGCGGGCGGCCATCCGCTCCGCCATCTGCCGCGTCAGGACACCCGGGGCCGATAGGCCGAGAAATACGTCGGCGCCATCGATCACGTCGGCCAAGGTTCGCTTCTCGGTTTTTTGTGCGTAGATCGCCTTCCAGCGGTCCATCAGGACCGGGCGGCCCTCGTACACGACACCTTCAATGTCCGTGACCCAGACGTTCTCTCGCTTCAATCCAAGCGTAACGAGCTGATTGAGGCACGCGATCGCCGCAGCGCCCGCCCCTGACGTCACCAACTTGATCTGGTCGAGCCGTTTGCCGGCGAGGTGCAACGCGTTCTCGATGGCGGCGGCGACGATGATTGCGGTGCCGTGCTGGTCATCGTGGAACACCGGAATCGTCATGCGAGCGCGGAGCTGAGCCTCGACCTCGAAGCATTCTGGGGCCTTGATGTCCTCGAGATTGATTCCGCCGAATGTAGGTTCAAGCGCAGCAACGACGTCGACCAGCTTCTCGGGATCGTCGGCGGCAACCTCGATATCGAACACGTCGATGCCGGCGAATTTCTTGAAAAGAACTGCCTTGCCTTCCATCACGGGTTTGCTGGCCAGCGGACCAATCGAGCCCAGCCCCAGCACGGCGCTGCCGTTCGATACGACTGCAACCAGGTTGCCGCGCGCGGTCAATTCTGCGGCCGCAGCGTTATCGGCCACGATTGCCTCGCATGCGGCGGCGACGCCCGGCGAATAGGCGAGGGCCAAGTCTCGCTGGTTCGCGAGCGGCTTGGTCGGGAGAACCTCTAGTTTTCCCGGACGCGGCATCCGGTGATAGACCAGCGCACCCGAGCGCAGGTCATCGGACAGATTCGACGTCGCGGGGCTGCCGTCTTTCACACCTGTCATATCTCGGCCGGCTTCAGAGCCGCCCGGCGTTGAGCGGCTGGGCGCGCGTTGCATGGATCGTTCACTCGTGTGGCATCGGGATCGCCCGAGGTGAAGCTGGCCGACGGCACCGCATGGTCGTTCGCCACGCTGGCGGCACGAACCGGGTTGGACATGGTGGCTGGAAAGCGGAAAGGCGCATGCGTCAGATGGCGTTGACCGGCGGGTGATTTGCCGTGTGAATAGCATCAACCACGTTCCGACGCCACCGGCCGATGCCGCAAATGCCTTGGAAATACTGGCAAATCACTCCGGGGCGACTTCGGTGCCCCCCGGCGGCTGGCAGCCACTCGGGCAGCCCGCCTTGGACAGGCGCTCGGCATGACCGTACAACGCCGTCAGCCTGCTCCAGTGGCAATTGCACGAGCCATTCTGATCGCGCGCGATCGTCTGGTCGTAGCGGATCCACCGCTCAGGCGCCCAAGTGTCGAACCCGGCGGGAAGAAGCGGCTGGAACGGCGCTCAAACAACTCACGCCGGCTCAGCGTGAGAAGGCACGGTCACTTCTCCGGCAGGGCCAGCCGAATGTGCAACTCACGAAGCTGCTTCGGCGTCACTTCCGACGGAGCACCCATCAGCAGGTCTTCCGCGCGCTGATTCATCGGAAACAGGACTACTTCGCGCAAATTCTCTTCGCCGCAGAGCAGCATGACGATGCGATCGACCCCCGGCGCGATGCCGCCGTGCGGAGGCGCTCCCAGCGAGAGTGCGCGCAGCATCCCCCCGAACTTCTTCTCAAGCACGCCCTCATCATATCCGGCAATCGCAAACGCCTTCTTCATCACGTCCGGCCGGTGATTGCGGATCGCGCCGGACGACAGCTCCACCCCGTTGCACACGATGTCGTACTGGAAGGCCTGGATGCCGAGAATGGTCTCGCGATCGTTCGGGTCGAGCGCCAGGAAATCGTCGATCGGGAAGTTCGGCATCGAGAACGGATTGTGCGAGAAGTCGATCTTCTTCTCGTCCTCGTTCCATTCGTACATCGGAAAGTCGACGATCCAGCAAAACTCAAAGCGGTGCTTACCCACCAGCCCGAGCTCGGCGGCAACACGCGTGCGCGCTTCTCCGGCAAACTTGTATTGCTTCGCAGGAACGCCGCCGACGAAGAACACCGCGTCGCCGGTTTCGAATCCGTTGGGACGCAGGTCGAGGTATTTGCGCAGGAACTCGTCCGGCAAGCCGGAGGCGATCTTCACCGCCTCATTGGCCTGTGCGCCGATGAACTTCTTCAGTTGCGCCGTACGTTCAGGTCCCAGATTCTTCGCGATGGGGCCGGCACCGTCTTCTTCGCCTTCGCGCCAGAAGATGTATCCGAGGCCCGGCTGCCCCTCGCCTTGCGCCCATGAGTTCATGCGGTCGCAGAACGCACGGTTGCCGCCGCCCGGGGCCGGGATCGCCCACACCTCGAAATTGGGATCGTTCTTGATCTGGCTCGCGAAGATCTTGAAACCGGAGTCGCGGAAGATCTCGGTTACGTTCGCCATAATGAGCGGATTGCGCAGATCGGGCTTGTCCGTGCCGAACGCGCGCGTCGCGGCGGCGAACGGGATCATCGGGAACTTCTGCGTCACAGGGCTGCCGTTGCCGAATTCTTCGAAGACACCACGCAGCACCGGCTCGACAGCGGCAAATACATCGTCCTGCGTGACGAAGCTCATTTCGATATCGAGCTGATAGAACTCGCCCGGCGAGCGGTCGGCGCGTGCATCCTCGTCACGGAAGCAAGGCGCGATCTGAAAATAGCGATCGAACCCCGAGATCATGATGAGCTGCTTGAATTGCTGCGGCGCCTGCGGCAGCGCGTAGAACTTACCGGGGTGAATGCGCGAGGGTACAAGGTAGTCGCGGGCGCCTTCCGGAGAAGACGCGGTTAAAATAGGCGTCTGGAATTCGAAGAAGCCCTGCTCCTTCATACGGCGGCGAAGCGAATCAATGATCTGCCCGCGCTTCACAATGTTGTTGTGGAGACGCTCGCGCCGCAGATCGAGGAACCGATAGCGCAGCCGTGTCTCCTCGGGATATTCCTGCTCGCCGAACACCGGCATTGGCAGTTCGCCGGCCGGGCCGAGGACCTCGATGCTGGCCGCGAACACCTCGACCGCCCCGGTGGGAAGATCAGGGTTCTCGGTGCCCTCCGGGCGGCGGCGGACCAGGCCCTCCACGCGCACGACCCATTCCGCACGTAACGTTTCGGCCGTCTTGAAGGCCGGGGAGTCCGGATCGGCGACGCACTGGACCAGCCCATAGTGATCACGCAAGTCGATGAACAGCACACCACCGTGGTCGCGGATGCGGTGGCACCAGCCGGCTACGCGCACGGTCTGGCCGATGTCGCTTTCGCGAAGTGCGCCACAGGTGTGGGTGCGGTATCGGTGCATGATTCTGCCGGTCGCTATCCTTGAAAAATCGGGCGAAAAGCGCATGCGAGGCCCTCTTTGTCAAGGCAACGGCCTCGACAGCGCTGGGGCCAATCTGCACACTTCGGCCGTAAACAGTTGGTTCGGATTCGCCGATGGAGACCATGACCACTGCCGAGGCAACCGTTGCCTCGCTGATCGCCCACGGCATCGAGACGATCTACGCCCTGCCCGGGGTCCACAACGACCACCTGTTCGAAGCGCTGTTCAAGGCCTCCGAGCGTATTCGGACGGTCCACACGCGTCACGAGCAAGGAGCCGCCTACATGGCGTTGGGCGCCGCCCTGGCCACGAACCGGCCCCATCCCTACGCGGTCGTCCCCGGGCCGGGCCTCCTCAATACCGGGGCGGCGCTGCTGACCGCCTATTCGATGAATGCCCCGGTGCTGGCACTCATTGGCCAGATCCCTGAAAGAGACATCGGCAGGGGGCTGGGCCACCTGCACGAAATCCGTGATCAGGCCGGTATCATCGCGCGCCTGGTCGATTTCTCCGCGCGTATTCGCAGTCCCGAGGTGGCCTCACGACACGTAGCGGACGCGGTGCGTGCCATGTTCAGCGGGCGTCCCGGGCCGGCGGCGCTTGAATGCGCGATCGACATGTGGGGGCGCGCGAGTGCCGCCCCCTTGCAGCAGCCCCTTCCCATCCCGCCAACCGTAATCGACGAGGACGCGGTTTTGACGGCGGCCAAACTCTTGGGCAAGGCAAAGCGCCCCATGATCGTCTGCGGCGGTGGTGCGCAGGATGCGGCGGCCGAGGTGGCCGAGTTGTCGCACATGTTGCAGGCCCCGGTGCTGGCCTATCGGCGGGGCCGAGGTGTGATCGACGGCCGCAATCCGTTCTCGGTCACGCTGCCGCTGGGGCGAGAGCTATGGGGAGAAGCGGACGTCGCAATCGGCATCGGCACGCGCCTGATGATCCAACACTCCCAATGGGGCGTGGACGACGACCTGAAGATCATCCGCATCGACGCCGACCACCAGGAGCCGGCGCGCGCAGGCAGACCCGCGGCTGCCCTCGTCGGCCACGCCAAGCCGATCCTGCGACGTCTGATCGACGTATTGGCGACGCGCAATCAAAAGCGCGCCGCGCGCAAAGCAGAGATGGAAGAACGTCAGGCGCACTGGGCACACAAGCTGCAGGCGCAGATCGCACCACAACTCGCCTACCTTGCCGCCATTCGGGATGCGCTTCCCGATGACGGGATATTGGTCGACGAAGTGACTCAGATCGGCTTCGCCGCCCGCCTCGCCTATCCGGTCTACAGGCCGCGGACGTTCCTGTCGCCCGGCTATCAGGACAACCTCGGCTGGGGATTCGCGACGGCGCTCGGCGCGCAGGATGCCCGACGCGACGTCCCTGTCGTTGCAATCAGCGGCGATGGAGGTTTCATGTTCACCGCCAACGAAATGGCGACCGCGGTAAGGCACCGCATTCCGCTAACCGTCATCGTGTTCGCGGACGGCGCGTTCGGCAATGTGCGACGAATCCAGCAGGAGCAGTTCGGCAACCACGTCATTGCCAGCGATCTCGTCAATCCGGATTTCCTCCGGTTTGCGGAGAGTTTCGGTGCCGCCGCCGAGCGGGCGCGCTCCCCCGACGAGTTGCGCGCTGCATTGCGCCGCGCATTCGCTCGCCGTGAGGGTCCCACCCTGATCGAGGTGCCGGTCGGCCCGATGCCTTCACCGTGGGAGTTCATCCATATGCCGAAGGTGCGCGGGCAATGACCGCAAGATCCGCCAGAGTCGCGACAGACCGAGCCGGCTCCGCTAACATCGGCCCGATGCATACGATTACGACGACCAGCGACTTGGCCGCCGCTTGCACCCGCTTGGCTCGCCATCGGTTCGTGACGGTCGACACCGAATTTCTGCGCGAGACGACTTACTATCCCCTCCTCTGCGTCGCTCAGATCGCGAGCACGGACGAGTCGATAGTGATTGACGCCCTCGCAGACGGGCTCGATCTGTCGCCGCTGTTCGAGTTGATGGCCAACGAGAACGTGCTGAAGGTTTTCCATGCCGCGCGCCAAGACATCGAGATCGTATGGCACATGGCGGAACTCATCCCCAGGCCCGTCTTCGATACGCAGGTCGCAGCCATGGTGCTGGGCTACGGCGACTCCATTTCCTACGAGCAGTTGGTTCAGCGCATCACCGGCGACCAACTCGACAAGTCGAGCCGCTTCACCGACTGGTCGCGCCGCCCACTGTCGGATGCGCAGATCGCCTACGCCGCCTCGGACGTTACCCACTTGCGCGATGTTTTTCTCGCCCTGGATGCCGACCTCCATCGTCGCGGCCGCGCCGAGTGGGTCGGAGAGGAAATGAAGGTTCTCACTTCGCCTGACACGTATCGGGCCGAACCGGACCATGCATGGAAGCGTCTCAAGACGCGGGTACGCAAGCCGAGAGACTTGGCCGTCCTGATCGAGGTGGCGGCCTGGCGTGAACGGGAAGCACAGGAGCGTGATGTCCCCCGAGGACGCGTGCTCAAGGACGACGCATTGGCCGATATCGCTACCCAGGCGCCGACAACCCTCGAACGCTTGACGCACCTGCGCTCATTGCCCAAAGGATTTGAGCGCTCGCGCTGGGGACAGGATGTGATCGAAGCGGTCAAACGTGGCCTCGCGCGCGATCCAAAAACACTCCCCACGATCGAGCGACAGCGGCAGAATGGAAACGGGGCGATCGTCGAACTGTTGAAGGTCCTGCTGCGCATGACCTCGGAGCAGAACGCCGTCGCCGCAAAGGTGATTGCTACTGTTGATGATCTCGAAGCAATCGCCGCCGATGACAATGCCGACGTGCCGGCACTGCAAGGCTGGCGGCGGGAAATGTTCGGTGAGCGGGCCCTGGCGCTCAAGCATGGCCGACTCGCGCTCTCGATCCGGCGCGGCCGCGTGGTGGCACAGGAAACGACGCACGACGCAACCTGACCGGCGGCCTGTCATGGGCGGCTGGCGACGCCGCCGTCACTCGATGTCGATGATGGGCTCGCGCCCGATCAGCCGCGCGAGTTGCCGCAGACGCGCGAAGAGGCGGTCGCCATTGGCGTTGGCAAACCGCCCTCTCAACTTAAGCCGCAGCTTGCCGCGGGAGACCATGATCGGCGTCTGGGGCAGCACGCCGGGCATCGCCGCCGAGACGAGATAAGCAACACGCATGGCCGCGCCCAGAATGCGGGCATGGTCGAGCAGGCGTGACGAAACGAGTTCACGCACGTTGGGAGACAGTTCTTCGTCGATCAACCCGACGTGGCGATAAAACACGGCAAGCGCAAGAAAAGCGCGGCCCGGATGGTCGACCGCCACGAAGGCGGCATTCGCAATGATGTTGAGCGATTGCTCTCCGCGATAGTCGGGATGGGCGCGCCAGCCGATGTCGCCCAAAAGGCATGCGGCGTGACGTAAGCGCTTCTCTTCCGCGGTTTCATCTATGCCCGACGTCGCCATGAGACGATCCGTCCATGCGACGAGTTCCTCGCCATGCTTCGGCGATCTCGAACGCAAAGTGTTGAGCTCTTGCGACGCGGCGATCAGCGCGTCCTGCTTGCGAACGGAGGCCGGCAATTGCTCGAACAGCAGGCCCTCGCGCACGCCGAGCGCCGAGATGACTACATTCTTGGGGCGAGCCTTTCGAACAAGATATTCCAGCACGACCGCGGCATAGGCGAGCAACGGCCGGCGCGCATCGGCGACCACTTCGATGCGCGACAGCGTCTCGGCATCCACCCGTCGAACCAACCGCGCAAATTCGAGCGCCTCGTCCGCCGGAATGGAGTATCCGTGCATCACGTGCAGCGGATAGCCTGTCTGCCACATGTGCAAGCGTGCGAGCGCACGCCATGTTCCGCCCACGGCATAGAACGTGCGGCCCCGGCCCTGAGCGAGCATCGATATGTGGCCCAGTTGCTGCTGCACCACATCATCGGCTCGCTTGAGTGACTTCTTGGACAGGTCTTGCAGGGCCAGACCACCCAGGGGCAAGGTTGCTGCTCCGCGGGTACGCGTTCCGCGAACGTCAACGAGTTCGAGCGACCCCCCGCCGAGGTCCCCGACAATCCCATCAGGCTTGTGGAAACTGGATGTGATACCGAGCGCCGACAGTTTAGCTTCCCGCGTACCGGACAATACCTCGATCCGGGCCCGGCAGATGCGTTCCGCCTGACGGATGAACTCCGGTCCGTTCTCGGCATCCCGGCAGGCCGCGGTGGCGATCGCCCGCAACCGTACGACACCCATCGTGTCGCACAGCGTGCGAAACCGCTTCAGGGCCGCTATGGCTTTCTCGATCGAATCCTTAGCGAGCAATCCTGTCGACTGCACCTCGCGCCCGAGGCCAGCCAAGACCTTCTCGTTGAAGATCGGGGTTGGGCTCCGCGTCAATCCCTCGTAGGCCACGAGACGGACCGAATTGGAGCCGATGTCAATGACCGCGATCGGCGGTCCATGATCGAGCCGGCCCTGTGCAAGGCGCGATTTGGCTCGGGATTTGGGTCGCTTGCGATCAGGCACGGTCCATTCGGCGTGTCAGGCTTCGGGGCTGCGACTCCTTGAGCGATTTTCCGCGGCCTGACAAGCTTGGATTCGTCATAAAGTACTTATGCGCGTTGAACGGCTCCTCCCCGGGACGCACGGCCACCCGACGGGTCGTGCCGTCCGGCAGATAAGCCCAGCTCTGCTCGTTGTCCTTGAGGTTTGCCACCATGATCTGATCCAGCACCTGCTCATGTACGGTCGGATTGAGAATGGGGCACAGCGCCTCGACACGCCGATCGAGGTTGCGCGGCATCATATCCGCCGAGGAAATGTAGACAGCCGCCTTGGGATGCGGCAGCCCGTGCCCATCGCCGAAACAGTAGATTCGACCATGCTCGAGAAAGCGGCCCACGATGGATTTGGCTCTGATGTTCTCAGACAGGCCGGGTACGCCGGGCCGCAAGCAGCAGATACCGCGCACCACGAGATCGACGCTCACGCCAGCCTGGGAAGCCTGGTACAGCATGTCGATGATCTCGGGATCGACCAGCGAGTTCATCTTCATCCAGATCGCCGCCGGCCGCCCCGCGCGCGAGTGCGCGATCTCGGCCGAGATATGCTCCATGATTCGTTTCTTGAGATTGACCGGCGAGACCGCCATACGCTCGAGCTCGGCCGGCTCGGCATAGCCCGTAATGTAATTGAAGATGCGCACGACGTCGCGCGCAATCACGGGATCGGCAGTGAAAAACGACAAGTCGGTGTAAACGCGAGCCGTCACCGGATGATAGTTGCCTGTGCCGACATGGACGTACGAAGTCAGCGCTCCGGCCTCACGCCGAACCACGAGCGACAACTTGGCATGCGTCTTGAGCTCGATGAATCCGTAAACGACCTGCGCTCCGGCGCGCTCGAGGTCGCGCGCCCATCGAATGTTGGCCTCCTCGTCGAAGCGAGCTTTGAGCTCGACCAGCGCGGTCACCGATTTGCCGGCTTCAGCCGCCGCCGCCAGTTCACGCACGATCGGGCTGTTCGAGGACGTGCGGTAAAGGGTCTGCTTGATCGCCACGACATCCGGGTCGCGCGCCGCTTGGGCCAGAAACTGCACCACCACGTCGAATGACTCATAGGGGTGGTGAACGATCAGGTCCTTCTGCCGGATCGCGGCGAAACAGTCGCCCGCGTGATCACGTATACGTTCCGGAAAACGCGGATTGTAAGGTACGAATTCCAGGTCGGGCCGGTCGACACTGAGAATCTGCGAAATCTCGTTGAGCGCCAGCATTCCTTGCACGACGAATACTTCGTCGTCGGTCACCGCGAGTTCGCGCTGCACGAAGCGGCGGAGTTCCGTCGGCATCGATGCTTCGGCCTCGAACCGGATGGTCGATCCGCGTCGCCGGCGCTTGAGCACGCGTTCGAACTCCATCACGAGATCTTCCGCTTCCTCTTCGATCTCGATGTCGCTGTCGCGGATGATTCGGAATGCTCCCTGCCCCTTGACCGAATAGCCTGGGAACAACTTCGGAATGAAGAGGCCCACCGCCTGTTCGAAGGTGATGAGCCGCACGTGCCCCTCGGCTGCTGGCAGCCGGATGAAGCGTTCGATCTTCTGCGGCACACGCAGCAGCGCGTTCATGGTGCGCCCGTCGCTGCTGCGGGCGAGTTGCAGCGCAACTGTGAAGCCGAGATTGGGGATGAAGGGGAACGGGTGCGCAGGATCGATTGCAAGTGGGGTCAGCACTGGGAAGATATGGCGCAAGAAATAGTCTTCGAGCCAAGTCCTGTCGGCCTTCTTGATGGTCGGACCTTCCACCAGCACGATGTTCTCGGCGGCGAGATCTTCGCGTAGTTCGTTCCAGCGCTGCTGCTGATCGCTGGCCAATGTCGCGGCGGCGTCGGTTACCCGAGCGAGTTGCTCCGCAGGCGTCAAGCCGTCTGGGCTGCGGGTTGTGATCCCCGCTCGCACCTGCCCCTTCAGGCCGGCCACCCGCACCATGAAGAATTCGTCGAGGTTGTTTGCCGAAATCGAGAGAAAACGGACGCGCTCGAGCAGCGGATGATTGGGATTTTGTGCTTCCTCGAGAACCCGCCGGTTGAACTGCAGCCAGGAAAGCTCACGGTTGATAAAGCGTTCAGGACCGATCGCGCCGCCCTCCGCGGCTCCGGCCGTGGTACCAGGCTGACGTCCGGATTCCGGCGCAACAGCAGCGGATTGGGTGATTTCGTCCATGCCAAATCATAACCCGAAAAAATGAATGATTGCCCCATGATTGGGGCCCAAGATGACGTTTCGATGACTTTGGAATTGCAGTTAATCGGCTGATTCACGGAGCAATTCGGCAGCCAGCACACGGGTCACTGGACGCTTTTGCCGCAGCGCCTCGCGGTCGAGCGCCGCAACGACCGCCTGCGCTGCGCCGAATGATCGCTCAATTCGGGTCATCACATAGGCAATCAGACTCTCGTCGACAGCCAGTTGGCGATCCGCGAACAGTTTGACCAGGACGGCCCGCAGTAACGCGTCATCGGGCGGCGCCAAGTTCACTACCGGAACTTCACGCAGACGAGAGGCCAGATCGGGAATATCCAGCCGCCAAGCAGCGGGACCAGTTCGCGCCGTGAGAAGGATCGAGGCGCGCTCTGCGCGCGCCAGATTGAGGATGTGGAACAGTGCGCGCTCGTCCAACTCTTGTGGCGCGAGATCCTCCACGACCAGCGCCCCGGTTGCGAGCGCAGTGGGCACCGACACCTCGCCGAGCATACGAGCGGACACCACGCGTGCGCCGGCCGTTTCCGCCCAAATCGAGGCCAGGTGGGTCTTGCCGGCCCCTTGTGGGCCAACCAGGAGCAGGTTGAGAGAGGGCCAGTCGGGCCAGCGCGTGATCAGCGCCAGCGCCGCCACATTCGACGGCCCTTCCAGGAAATTGTCGCGCGCGAAGCTGGGGGCGTGTTCGAGCGCCAGAGCGAGTTGGCGCGGCACCATGTCAGGAAATCCGGCTTCCGCTGTAGACTCGGCTTGTCAGGTACTGTTTGAGCGCAAAGCGCACCAGCACACCCACGGCCGCTGAGAGCGGGATAGCCACGATCAGACCGAGGAATCCGAACAAGGAAGCGAAGGCAAAAAGCGCGAACATCAGCCAGACCGGATGCAAGCCGACGCTCGGCCCCACCAGGTACGGCGAGAGCACGTAGCTCTCGAGAGCACCAGCCACAACGCCGACGCCAAGGACGGCAAGTATTGGCATCCAGTCGGGCCAGAACTGCAGCACCGCAACGATCAACGCGACGACCATCCCAGCAAAGGTCCCCACATAAGGAATGAAACTCGCGAGGCCGGTGCACAAGCCAATTAGCAGTCCGAAGTGCAGCCCAATCGACACGAATCCGACAACGTAGCAGACACCAAGGATCAGCGAGACCAGAGTCTGCCCGCGGACGAACCCGGCGACCGCCCTGTCGATCTCACGGGCCAAGGCGCGGATGGTGTCGGCATGGTCCCGCGGCAACCATCGATCAATCGCAGCAACCATCCGGTGCCAGTCCAGGAGCAGATAGAACGCAACCACCGGCGCGATCACAAAAAGGGAGACAAGCGAGGCAACCGCCTGCCCGCCTGACCATAGCGAGCCGAGGAAAACCGCGGAGGCCCCAGCCGCGTCCTTGACGAACGCGCCGACCTGCAGATCGGGAAAGCCGCTGCCGACGAGCTTGCTCAACCATGGACGGCTGGGATCGGTGATCAAGGCCTGCAGGCGTGCCGAATAAGCGGGAATGTTCTCGATAAATGCCGTCGCTTGGGCTGCGAGCAGCGGCACGATCAGAATTGCGAGCAAGACCAGCACGAGCGCGAATACAACAATCATGATGAAAGTCGCGAGCAGCCGGTTGACGCCCAGCCGCTCGATGCGATTGGCGAGCGGGTCAAGCAGATAAGCAAGCGCCATGCCGGCAACGAACGGCAGCAGGACCTGGTGCAGCAGCCAGACCAGCGCGATGAAGACCAGGAGCGACGCTCCCCAGAAGAGAACCTGCCGTTGGAGTGTCATCCCCTGCCCCTAGCCCCGCTGCGCCATGCCCATGTGCCGAACCCATTCCCGCAGATAAAAGCCGATCGACAGCAGCGTCAGCACCGCCACCAGCACCATCAGCAGGAGAATGGCGAGCCGCCCGTCGAAACCAAATCCGAGCGCCGCGAGAACCACGCCGGCAAGCACGATCTGGGCGAGTGTATTGAATTTCGAGACGACCAGCGGCTTCACGGTCATGGGATTGCCGAGGATCCAAGCCAGCATGACCCCACCGATGATGAGCAGGTCGCGGGAGACCACCAAGATCACCAGCCAGCGTGGAATCGCCTCGGTGATCCCGAGCGACACGTAGATCGACACGATGAGCACCTTGTCCGCGAGCGGATCAAGATAGGCACCGAGTTCGCTGGTCATCCCGAAGCGTTTGGCCAGGAATCCGTCCACCCCGTCGCTCAATCCGGCCACCACGAACAAGACAAACGCGATGGCCATCTGGTTGGAGGCGATCGCCCAGACCATGACCGGGACGAGAAGAATCCGGGCGATCGTGATCAGATTGGGAAGATTGAGCACGTGGCCCCCCGGCAAGGCGCGCGGCACTGCTCGAGCTTCGATCCGCCGCGGCCCTATAAATACAATCCCCGGCCTGAATGCCAAGCGCCGGCTCCCGGCCATTGCACCCGACCCGATTCCGCCGTACCACCCGCGCGTCAGTTCTCGGATGGGCCGTCATGACGGGCGAAAAAGAGGGGCTTACCTATGCCGGAGCCGGTGTCGATATCGACGCCGGCAACCGCATGGTGGATCTGATCAAGCCGCTCGTACGCGCCACGGCCCGTCGCGGCGCAGATGCCGAAATCGGCGGGTTCGGCGGCCTCTTCGACCTCAAGGGTGCCGGGTTCTCGGACCCGGTGCTCGTCGCGGCCACCGACGGGGTAGGCACGAAATTGAAGCTGGCGGTGGATACCGGGCGGCACGAGACCATCGGCATCGATCTGGTTGCCATGTCGGTCAACGATCTGGTCGTTCAAGGGGCCGAGCCGCTGTTCTTCCTCGATTATTTCGCCTGTGGAAAGCTCGACCCCAAGGTCGGCGCGGCGGTCGTCTCTGGCATTGCATCGGGCTGCCGGGAGGCAGGTTGCGCCCTGATCGGGGGCGAAACCGCTGAAATGCCGGGACTCTACCAGCCGGGTGATTACGATCTGGCCGGGTTCGCTGTCGGCGCGGCCGAACGCGGTCAGTTGCTGCCGCGGCCTGATATCGCGGTGGGCGACGTGGTGCTCGGACTGGCGTCCACCGGCGTGCATTCCAACGGTTACTCGCTGGCGCGCAAGGTGGTCGAGCGAAGCGGCGTCGCCCTGACCTCACCTGCACCGTTCGAACCGGCGCGATCGCTTGGCGAGGCGCTGCTCACCCCCACCCGTCTCTATGTCGCGTCATGCCTCGCGGCGATCCGTGAGACGAAGGCAGTGAAGGGCCTCGCGCACATCACCGGCGGCGGATTTCCCGACAATGTTCCGCGCGTGCTCCCCGACGGCTTGTCGGCGCGCCTCGACCTGACGCATGTTCCCGTGCTTCCCGTGTTCAAATGGCTGGCACAGACCGGGGGGATCAGCGAAGCCGAAATGTTGCGCACGTTCAACTGCGGCATCGGGATGATCGCGATCGTCGACCCTGCCCGGGCAGAAGCGGTGATCGATGTGCTATCGCGACACCACGAACGCGTGGTGACGCTTGGCACTATCGGGCCGCGCGCGGCCGGCGCAGCCGGCGTCACGTTCCACGGCCGTCTCGACCTGAGCTGACATGGCACGCAAGCGCGCCGCCGTCTTGATATCGGGCCGTGGCTCCAACATGGCCGCGCTGATCGGCGCGGCGCGCGACCCATCCTACCCTGCCGAGATTGCGCTCGTCATCTCTAATCGCCCCGACGCCGCCGGGCTGGCACACGCCCAGGAATGCGGGATTCCGACCAAGGTCGTCGACCACAAGCGCGCCGGAGGCAGAGAAGATTTCGAGCAGGCACTGCAGACGGTGCTTGAGCAACACGAGATCGACGTCGTCTGCCTCGCCGGGTTCATGCGCGTGCTCACGCCGTGGCTGTTATCGCGCTGGCCGGCCCGCCTGATCAACGTTCATCCCGCGCTGCTCCCCGCCTTCCCAGGGCTGGGCACGCACGCGCGCGCCCTGGCTACCGGCGTAAGGATTCACGGAGCCACCGTACATTTCGTGGTCCCGGAGGTGGATGCGGGGCCGATCATCGTCCAGGGCGCAGTTCCCGTCCTTGCGGACGACACCGAGGAAACGCTGGCTAAGCGCGTGCTCGCAGTCGAGCACAGGATTTATCCCCAAGCGCTGCGATGGCTGGCCGAGGGCCGCATCGCCCTTGCCGGAGCGCGCTGCCGCATCGCCGGCGAAGGCGCGCCGGCGGACGCCCTGATCGTTCCGTGCGATCCACCCCGGCCTTAGATACAAAAAGCCCCCGGCGAAACCGGGGGCTACGGGATCACCCGTGGGCCGGCGTCGCCGGCCGTGAACGCGTTACGCCAGTTTGAGATTTTCCGCGGAAGTCCGGCCGCGATTCGTCACCAATTCGAACTCGACAGGCTGTCCTTCGTTCAGGGTGGTCTTTCCCGCCCTCTCAACGGCCGAGATGTGAACGAATACATCCTTCTCGCCGCTGGCGGGGCTGATGAACCCGTAGCCCTTGGTCGGGTTGAACCACTTGACGGTGCCTTTTTGCATCGTCTGTCTCCTAGGTAAGTCAAGACTTTGGGGGGTGGAGCCTGAAACGCATCGCTGCGCCGCATGCTACATCCGAATTTTGGGAGGGATTCCGAAGCAACGCGCCCCATGACGTCAGCCGACAGGATTCGCTTTCGATCAGAACGGCCAAAATCCGTTTGCATCGCAAAAAGATCGGAAAAATACGGCTTAAGCAAGGCTCGGAGAACCGACGCAGTTAATCGGTTGCGCAGACGTGCGCGATCAAAACGATTCAAATGCGGTTGCGGCGCGACATGCGCATCAGCACGATGCACGACGCGCGAGCGTCAGCGCTTTGGGTCGGAGTCTTTTGATCCGGCGAGGCGGCGTGGGCGATCCCGTCGCTTGCACGGGAGGGGCGCGGGCTACTCGGCCGCGCGCCGTGTTTCCTCGGAGCCTGCCGCATCGAGCGTCTCGCCGTCGCGTCGCATTCGTCGGATGATCCAGCCAAGCACGACCACGAAAACGGCGCCAGCGGCGGCGGAGAACACGTGCACCCGATCCACGAAGTCCTCGCCCAGATACTGCGCGACCGCAGCATCCTTGACCATGATCTCGCCGGAGATCCAGCCCAGCAATGCTGCGCCGGCCCACACCAGGATCGGAAAGCGCTCGAGCAGTGCCATCAGCAGGGCGCTGCCCGCAATGATCAGCGGCACACTGGTGGCAAGGCCGAAAACGATCAGGAAGGTCTTGATCATCACGGCGTGAGCCATATCGACCCGCATGGACGCAGTCTCTGCAGCCGCCGCAATGGCGATCACGTTGTCCAGGCTCATCACGATATCGGCGAGCGTCACGATCCAGACAGCGCGCCAAAGCGTATCGCCCGACTTCACGCTGTCTTCGCCATGCTCCTCGCTGGGGACGATGAGCTTGACCGCAATCCACAACAGCAGCAGCCCGCCGATCAGCTTGAGGAACGGCATCGCCATGATCTGGGCGATAACGATAGTGAAAACGATGCGCAGCAACACCGCTGCCCCGGCGCCGAGCACGATGCCCCAGAAGCGCTGCTTCGGCGGCAGCGACCGGCACGCCAGCGCGATGACCACGGCGTTGTCGCCGGACAGAAGGATGTTGATCCAGATGATCTGACCAGCGGCAACCCAGAACGCCGGCTGCGTCAGATCCGCCCAGAAGTAAGTCACTGGATACTCCTCCCATCGCTCTCATCGGCGCCGCGCGGCGGCCAGCGGCAATTTACAAACCTCGGCCATCGGTGGCTAGTGTCCGATCAGGGCTTCGGCGCAGAGCCCACGGAGCCTTGCGCATTACCGCCCTGCTCAGCCGACGATCTCGTTGCCGGAGAAGAACTGGGCAATTTCCTGCGCCGCGGTTTCGGCGGCATCCGAGCCGTGCACAGAGTTCTCGCCGATCGACTTGGCGTGAGCCTTCCGGATCGTTCCCGTCGCAGCCTTGGCGGGGTCGGTCGCTCCCATGATCTCGCGATACTTCGCGATGGCGTTCTCGCCTTCCAGTACCTGCACCACCACAGGACCGGAGATCATGAAATCGACGAGCTCGCCGAAAAACGGACGTTCGCGATGCACAGCATAAAAAGTCTCCGCCTGTTCGCGGGTGATGCGCACGCGCTTCTGGGCAACGATCCGTAGTCCCGCCTGCTCGATCATAGCATTAATCGCGCCAGTGAGATTGCGGGCAGTCGCGTCGGGCTTGATGATCGAAAATGTACGCTCGATCGCCATCTATACTCGTTCCTTGTTGCGGGTCAGCGGAAAATCAACGCGCGCTTATAGATGGCCCATGGACGCCGGGCAAGGCGACATTAATCGCCGCTGAACGCGCCTCCAAGACGCGGTTCAGCTGGCTAAACGCCATGCGCTGCCGAGGCTCAGGACCCGTTCAGCCGCCTCCACTCAGGATTGCCATGCCTCGGAACCTCCGAGACGGGCGCGACAACCCACGTGGACATCAAAGGAACCCGCAATGTTGCGCATATTCGTGCTGACCGCTGCCACATTCGTGGTCTTGGCGGGCGCGGCCCTCACCTTCACCACCGCCTCCGCGCACAGCCGCGGATGGCACCACAATCATGGCTGGCACCACCATGGCTGGCACCACCGATACCAGTGGCGCGGCCCGAGGGCGCTTTATCGCGACCCGGTCTATGGCGCATACGATCCCTGCGCCGGCAAACGCTGGGTCCCTACTGCCTGGGGGCCGCAGTTGCGCGTGACCAATGTCTGCCACTGACAGGCAGGTTCTCGCCCCGGCCGCATGGCCGGGGTGAGATTCACATGACGCCTTCCGGAGCGCGGAAGCCGCGCGCGCCAATTCGTCCCCGGCGGCGAAAGGGTCCCTTCGGTCTCAGCAGCGGACAGAGCGAAGGTCGTCCGCAGGTCGGTGACGCCGCCGCTGCCGGCCGTGCTCCCTGCGATCTCGGGTCGGGCCAGCATGCCTTTGACCGCTTTCCGGGTGTAGCGTCCCTGCGTCCCACAGGTCGGCATTCGCTCCCCCTCCCGCCATTCAAGCACGCGCAAATCGGTCTGCCACCTAAAACGGCGGCGTCGATGCAATGCTGCAAATGTGCGACGCAGCACCGCAATCGATACCGGGTGGGCGGAACGAATGGGTGCGTGCTAGGTTGTCGGCCAACTTGTCGCCATTTGAACATTGCAGTTTTTGTGCCGGACAATTTGGATGAGGTCGTAGGAATGCGTACGCTTTTCGGATTCATCATCGGCATCGTCGTTACGGTTTCCGGCGCCTACCTGCACGACACAGGGTTGCCTGCGGGATCGAGCCAGCGCCTGGTCAATTGGGATACTGCGGCGGATCTCAGCCGCTCCGGCGTCGAACGCGCCCGCGAGGAATGGGGCAAACTGACAGCGAGGTGACGTCAACGACGGGGGGCGCATGCGGGCGGCTTATTACGAAGCGAATGGAGCGGCGAGCGATGTGCTGCGCATTGGCGAGATCCAAACGCCAAAGCCCGGTCCGGGCGAGGTACGCATCCGGCTGCATGCGTCGGGCGTCAATCCCTCCGATGTCAAGAGCCGCGCCGGCTTGACGCGCAAGATCGCTTTCCCGCTCGTCGTCCCGCACAGCGACGGCGCGGGAGAGATCGATGAGATCGGCGAGGGTGTTCCCGCCACGCGCCTTGGCGAACGCGTGTGGACCTGGAACGGTCAATGGCGGCGCGCCCTCGGCACAGCAGCGGAATACATCGTGCTGCCGCAACGTCAGGCGGTGCCTCTTCCGCGCAGCATCGGCTTCGAAATCGGTGCCGGTATCGGCATTCCGGCCATGACGGCTTGGTACGCGGTGATGCTCGCGGGAGTAGCCGAGGGAACCACCCTCTTCGTCCCCGGCGGCGCCGGCGCCGTCGGCTTCTATGCCGTGCAGATCGCGAAAATGCGTGGCGCGCACGTGATCTCGACGGTGAGCTCGCCCGAGAAGGCGGAGATCGCCCTCGAAGCAGGCGCCGACCACGTGATCAACTACAAGCGCGAGGATGTCCCCGCGCGCGTGGCAGAGTTCACAGGCAAGCGTGGCGCCGATGCCGTTCTCGAAGTTGACGTAGGCGCCGGTGCGAAGCTGTGGAGCAGCATTCTGCGGCCACACGGCGTCGTCGTCGCCTATGGCACCAGTGCGGCCGACCACGTCATACCCGCACAGTTCTGCCTGACCAACAACATCAGCATCCGTTTTATTCTCGTCTACGAGATGCTTGAGGCAGAGGCCGACCGCGCGATCGCCGATATCTCAAAAATGCTGGCGGAGAACCGCCTGACCCATAACATCGCTCAGACGTTCGCGCTGGAAAATATCGTGGCTGCGCATGAGGCGGTGGAGACGGGCGCCGTCGGGAAGGTAGTGGTGACCGTTGCGTGATCCACTTGCATTGATCGAATTTCGAGATTTTGCGGGGCGCGAGCTTCAATTTCGAAGGCTGTGCATGGGGCATTCATGAAACCGGTTGGTCTCCTCACGGCGACTATGCTCGTCGCCTGCTGCATATTTCCGGCACGCGCCCAAGCACCGACGTCCGCTGCGAACGCGCCGGTGTATGTCATTGGGTACCTCGACGTGGTTGTGCCGGCCAAGGCGCAGGCCATGGCGCTGCTCAAACAGTTCCGGAAGGGGTGCGCACGAGAGGACGGCAATCTGCGCTGTGAGGCCGTGCAGCGCATGGAGCAGCAGAACGAATTCGCGATCCTGGAAGTGTGGAGAGACCAGAAGGCGTACCAAGCCCACGTTGCCGGACCCGGCATGCTGATGCGAGCGAGGCTCAAGCCGCTGCTCGCCAGTCCTTATGACGAGCGCGTACACACGGCGCTCTCGGCACAGGCACCACAGCCAACACCGCCCGGCCGCGTCGTGTACGCCATCGGCCATTTGGACGCCAACCCGGCGCAGACAGCAAATGCAGTCGACTTGTTGACCCGGATGACGGCCGCTGGCCGTAAGGATCGCGGCAATAACCGGCTGGAGGCGCTGCAACAGCTTGCGCCACTGAGCAATCACTTCACGGTCGTCGAGATCTGGGGCAACAAGCGCCTGCTGGAGGTGCACCAGGCCGCGCCCCCGACGATACGATTTCGCGAGAGGCTGCAGGCCATTCTCGATGCCCCGTACGACGAGCGGCTATACAAGATCCTCGACTAACCGGTCAGAACCGTTCCATCCAGGGCCGCACCTCAATTTCCCAGGTCCACGCGCTGCGCGGCTGGCGGATAAGGTGCAGGTAGCTCTGCGCAATCGCATCGGGATCGAGCAGGCTGTCAGGTTTGTCCGCGATCTCGGGGCGCTTTTCGCTGCGGATGCCGCCGTCGATCACCACATGCGCCACGTGGATGCCTCGCGGCGAAAGCTCGCGGGCCATGCTCTGCGCCAGCCCCCGTAGCGCGAACTTGCCCATGGCGAATGGCGCTGATTCCGCATAGCCCTTGATACTCGCGGAGGCGCCGGTGAACAGGATCGCTCCGCGCCCCTTCGGCAACATGCGGCGAACGGCCTGCTGCGCGACCAGGAAGCCGCCAAAAGCCGACACCGCAAGGGTCTTTTCCACACCGGCTGGATCGAGCTCGGCGAAAGGACCGCGAATGCGATAGCCGGCGTTGTAGATGACGACCTCTGGGGCCCCAAATGCGCGGTCGAGCTCCTGGAAGAGCCGCTCCACGTCCTCGCGCCGACTGGCATCGCACGCGAAGCGTTGGGCGCCGGTTTCGCCGGCCAGTTCGGCCAGATCATCGGGCGTGCGAGCAGCCAGTGCGATCTTCAGGCCGTCGCCACTCAGGGCCCGCGCCAAGGACGCGCTCAGTCCTGGTCCCGCGCCGACGATGAGCGCGGACGCGAACTTTTGCGAGGCCTGCTCATTGGAAAGCATGGCAGTATTCCTGTCCCGTTGCAGCTTTTTTTAGCTTGCGCCGGCAACGGCAAGAAGCGCAAACTTCATCGGCAAGAAACAGATAATCTCTATCCGTCCTGGGAGGACGGCCATGGACATACCACCGCCACCTGCGGTGTACGATCAGCCCTACAAGGGCCGGCTGGAAGTCAAGCAGGGGTCGCTGGCCCAAGTTGAGCATATCTGCCACACGATGGAAGGCATCGTGTCGTCCTACCGTGCCCTCGGATGTGCCAAGAAATTTCCCGGCGCCTGTTTCGTCATGATCCCGCGGATCGGCGGCAAGGTCACCGCACACATGCAGGCTCAAATCCGTCGCCACGAGATCGCCCATTGCAACGGCTGGCCGGCCCATCATCCCGGTTCATAGCCGAGCGCGTCCCGAGCACTTCCGCCTTGAGACCTCGCCCATTCAACACCACCTCGAATGAATGGGAATCTCGCGCGTCCTGATCATCCTCGGGCTGGTGCTCGTTGCCGCCGGCGTAATGTGGCCATTCCTGAGCCGTCTCGGTTTAGGCCGCCTGCCGGGCGACATCGCCATACAGGGCGAGAGCTACTCGTTTTACTTTCCCATCGTCACCTGCATCATCCTGAGCATCGCCGGATCCCTGCTCCTCTGGCTGGTCAATCGTTGACGTAGCCCGGCCGTCTTGCATCCCACTCGACGACTCATGACCATCTGCGTCCACATCACACAGGATTCCCATGCGCCTGCAATTCATTGGAAGTGGCGATGCCTTCGGGTCCGGCGGACGCTCTAACACATGCTTCCACATCACGGGTGAGCGGACCAATCTCCTGATCGACTGCGGCGCTTCATCGCTGCCGTCGATGAAACGCCTTGGTATCGATCGTAATGCCGTAGACACGATCCTCGTCACTCACTTCCACGGCGATCATTTCGGCGGTGTCCCGTTTTTCATTCTCGATGCGCAGTTCATTGCCAAGCGGACACGCCCGCTCCTGATCGCGGGACCCCCAGGCGTCCACGGCTGGTTTGAGCGAGCCATGGGCGTTGCCTTCCCCGGCGAGCGCCAACTCCCGTTCCCTCTCACGTTCCGGGAGGTCGACATTGGCCGTCAAAACGACATCGGTAATCTGCGCGTGACGCCCTTCCATGTCCGTCACGACGATCGTGCTGGCCCCTGCCTCGCCTACCGCATCGAAGCCGAGGGCAAGACCATCACATATTCCGGCGATACCGAATGGGTAGACGCGCTCAACGACGCCGCGCGCGGGGCCGACCTCTTCATCTCCGAGTGCTATATGTACGACAAACCAGTGCGCGCGCACCTGTCGTTGAAAATCCTCGAACAGCATCTGCCCGACATCGGCGCGAAGCGTGTGATCCTCACTCATATGAGCGAGGACATGCTTGCGCGGTTGGCCGACATTGCGCAGGAGACTGCCGAGGACGGGATGATCGTCGAGTTTTAGCTCGTCGAGAGGTGCTTCCTGCCGCCCCGCTCACATTCTGAACACACCGAACTTCGTCTCGGCGATGGGTGCGTTGAGCGCCGCCGACAACGCGAGTGCCAGCACGCGGCGTGTCTCGCGCGGCGCCACGATGCCGTCGTCCCATAGTCGTGCCGTGGCAAAATAGGGATTGCCCTCGGCCTCATACTGATCGCGGATCGGCTGCTTGAAAGCCTCTTCTTCCTCGGCGGACATGGTCCTCCCCTCCGCTGCGAGATTGTCGCGCCGCACCGTCGCGAGCACGCTTGCCGCCTGCTCGCCGCCCATCACCGAGATGCGCGCGTTCGGCCAGGTGAACAGGAAGCGCGGGCCGAAAGCCCGTCCGCACATGCCGTAGTTACCCGCACCGTAAGAGCCGCCGATGACCAGCGTGACCTTCGGCACCTGCGCGTTCGCGACGGCGGTCACCATCTTCGCTCCGTCCTTCGCAATGCCGCGCGCCTCATAGTCACGCCCGACCATGAACCCCGAAATATTCTGCAAGAACAGCAAAGGGATGCGCCGCTGGCAGCACAACTCGATGAAGTGGGTTGCCTTGAGCGCGGATTCGGAGAACAGGATGCCGTTGTTGCCGAGGATCCCTACCGGCATTCCATGCAGATGCGCGAAGCCGGTGACCAAGGTTGTGCCGTATAGCGCCTTGAATTCGTCGAACTCCGACGCGTCGACGAGCCGTGCAATGACCTCGCGCACGTCATATTGCCTTTTGAGGTCCACCGGCACGAGACCTTCAAGCTCCCCGATGTCGAAGGCCGGCTCACGCGGCGTGCTCAAAGGGATGTCGACCTTTTTCGTCGTGTTGAAAGTGGCGACAACGCGTCGGCATAGCATGAGCGCGTGGTCGTCATCCGTCGCATAATGATCGGCGACGCCCGACTGACGTGCGTGAACGTCGGCGCCTCCCAAATCTTCCGCCGACACGACTTCGCCGGTGGCAGCCTTTACGAGCGGCGGCCCGCCAAGGAAGATCGTGCCCTGCCCTTTGACAATGATGCACTCGTCCGACATCGCTGGAACATAAGCTCCTCCCGCTGTGCATGACCCCATGACCACTGCGATCTGCGGGATTCCGGCGGCGGACAACGTAGCCTGATTATAAAAAATGCGGCCGAAATGCTCTCGGTCGGGGAACACGTCCGTCTGATGCGGCAGGTTCGCTCCGCCACTGTCGACCAAATAGATGCACGGCAAGCGGTTCTCGCGCGCGATCTCCTGCGCACGCAGATGTTTCTTCACCGTCATCGGGAAGTAGGTACCGCCCTTGATCGTCGAATCGTTGCACACGATCACGCATTCGCGTCCCTCCACCCGTCCGATACCGGTGATCAAACCGGCCGCATGGATCGCGTCATCGTACATACCGTTGGCGGCAAGCGGCGATAACTCGAGGAATGGCGCGCCCGGATCGAGCAGGCGTTCGACGCGTGCCCGCGGCAGCAATTTCCCGCGCGCAACATGGCGTTCTCTCGCCCGCGCCGGGCCGCCGAGAGCCGCCTCACTGCGACGGCGCACGAGTTCGGTGACAAGGGCACCCATCGCGGCGACGTTGCCCCGAAAATCCGCGCTCGCGGTATCGACGGCAGAACCGATCTTGGGCATGCGGCCCCCTCTCGCCGCGGAAAGTACCACGGCACGCCGCGATGTTTTCGCATGCCGGCGCGACGCACAACAGAGATGCCGGCAGGCGATACCCATTTCCCCGGCCACACCGGAAAGGCATGCGCGACTCGCGCCGAACGAGGTGTGGAACAGCCTGCGGGGGAACTCGTTGTTCGTGCGCCGGAAGCACGGCCGCGGGGGGAGCCTGAGCAGGAGGAGCGTCTTGATGAACAGCAAGATCCTGATCGCGACGACCGCCGCCGCCCTGGCGGCCGGGACCTATTACGCGGTGGCCCAGAGCACGAACCCTGGCTCCCAAGGCCAGAGCACGCCCGGGATGAGCCAGTCCGGACCGAGTTCTGGAAGCATGGGCCAGGGAGGAGCCGGCGGCCGCGGCGACAGCATGATCCAGCGCCAAGGCTCGTCGACGTCCGGCCAGGCTCCGTCCACCTCCCAGTCGCAAAGCGGTTCGTCGACCACCCCGCAGCGAAGCGGCGCATCGAGCACGCCCCAACAGCGCAGCGGCCCCGGCAACAGCATGCAGGGCACCCAGTCCCAGCAACGATCGGGCACTCAGACGTCGCCGCCTACGGCACAGTCGCAGAGTGGGTCTGCCACGTCCGGTTCATCGGCCAACCTCACGACGGAACAGCGTACCCAGATCCGCCAGACGGTGCTCAAGCAGAGCAATGCGCCGCGTGTCAGCAAAATGGATTTCTCGGTCAGCGTCGGCACAGTGGTGCCACGAAGGGTGAAGCTCGTCACGGTCCCGCAGACCATCGTCGAAATTCGGCCGGCTTGGCGTGGCTACATGTACTTCGTAGCTGGCGAGCGCATCGTGATCGTGGACCCGGCGTCGCACAAGATCGTCGCCGTGATCGCCGCGTAGGCATCGACGCCAATGCAAAGGGGCGGCCCAGCGCCGCCCCTTTTGTTTTCTTGAACCGACGTCGCGGACGTCAGGCGCGCACCTCCTGGCGCTGGAACACGACGTATCCCGCCACGAACAGGACGATCGTGCCCGCCACCAACCCGACGATCTGCGGCCATGCGATCAGCAGGCTCTGGCTGAGCGGCAACCCCGTCCCGGTGACCGCACCCTGCAGCTGCTCGAGATAGATCGGCCCCAGCGCACGCGTAGTCGGCGAGAGGATCGCCAGCACGCATTCGCCGAACAGCTGGTTGGGCGAAAGGCGCGCCAGCGCCTGCTGCCATTCCACCGTATTGGGGCTGGGCAAACCAAGCATGAGGTAGCGGATGTCCGGCGGCGAGATGATCTGCGCCAGTGCCGGAGCCAGCATTGGCCAGATCAGCGTGAGGAACAGCCACAGGCCGAGCGCTACCAGCGCCGCCGTTGCCGGGGAGCGGAAGACGATCGACAACAGCATCGCCAGCGCGAGCCACACCCCGCAGTAGGCGAGCGCCACGCCGAGGAACACCAGCGAACGCAGGATCTCCTCGGTGCCGGGCGGCACGCCCAGCAGCAGCACGCCCGAGCCGACCACCAGGAGCCAGAGCGACAGCAGCATGATTGCCAGTGTCGCGAGGCCGGCGAGGAATTTCCCCATCAGCAGCGCATCACGGTAGATCGGCTGCGCCAGAACGCGCGAGAGCGTGCGGCGATTGTGCTCGCTGTTCACCGCATCGAAGCCGAGCCCAATGGCGATGAGGGGGATGAGGAAGCCCAGGATGCCCACGAACGATGGCAGCGGCGGCCGCTCGACCGTGAACAGCTTGAGCAGCAGGAACGGATCCTCTGCCGTGGTGTCGCGCAGGCGATCGATGGTGCCGTATAGCGAGGCGAACGCCACCAGCACGACGAGCCATTCCAGCACGCGCATGCGCGCGCTGCTCATATGGTCCGACAACTCCTTGAGGACCACGGTGCCCAGACCCTGGAACGCAGAACCTTCACGCCGCATCGCGCGCCTCCCCGCTTGCCGTCTGGCGCTGGAAATAGCGAGTATAGATGGCGTCAAGGCTTGCTTCTTCGACCGATAGGCGCGTCAGGGCGCCGTCGGCGGCAACTACCACGCGCGCGGCCTCCGGGCGAACGTCCCGGGTCGCGGCAATGAGGTAGCGCGAATGGCCCCGGCGCTGCACCGACGTGATGCCCGGGATGTCGCGCAGCCGCCGCTCCAGATCGGCACCCGGCGGCATCTCGACCTCGAGATCGACGAGGTGCCCGCCACCCAGCACCTGCTGCGCGAGATCACCTACGCTGCCGATCAGTGCAATCCGGCCGGCGTGAAACAAAGCCACCCGGTCGCAAACCCGTTGCACCTGATCGAGCAGATGCGAGGACAGCAGCACGGTGACGCCTTCGCGCTTGAGCCCCTCGATCATCTCGAGGAACTCATGCGTCGACTGCGGATCGAGGCCCGAGGTCGGTTCGTCGAGGATCGCGATCTCGGCACGCTTCATCAGGATCTCGGCGAGACCCAACCGTTGGCGCATGCCGCGCGAGAACGTGGCGACGCGCTTGTCAGCGACGTCCTTGAGCCGCACGCGCTCGAGCGCCAGCGAGATGCGCTCGGCACGGCCATTGGGTCCGATGCCCATCAGCTTCGCGGTGTACGCGAGGTTTTCGGAAGCCGTGAGCTGATCATAGAAGCCCACCGAATCCGGCAGATACCCGACGCGACGCTTGACCTCGAGCGGGGAGCGCACCGGGTCCTGCCCGAGCACCCGCACCTGCCCGGCCGACACTTCCGTGAGGCCGAGCATCATCAGGATGGTCGTCGTCTTGCCGGCCCCGTTCGGACCGAGCAGGCCAAAGATCTCGCCTTTGGCCACTTCGAAGTTGATGGCGTCGACGACGACGGTGTTGCGATAGCGCTTGGTGAGCCCGCGCGCGACGATGACCGGCTCGCTCATCGGCGTCCGAACCTCGCAACCGCGCCGACCATGATCAGCAGCGCAGCGCCGATGATCCCCGCGCCCACGATGCCCCAGAGTGTGGAGGTCGTGACGGTGACGCGGAATTGGGTCGAAGCGCTCTCCCCGCGCGAGGAGGCACGCAGCGTGGTCATGTAATCGCCCGCAAGCGACTTTTCGGTCGGGGTGACGAGAGCCGTGACCTCGACGTCTTTGTTGGGCTCGATCTTCTCGACGGTCTTCGGATCGAACTCGATCTTCCATCCGGTCGGCGCCGTGCTCGACAGCTCGACGCTATCGGCGGGCGCGCTGCCCGTGTTGGAGATCAGGATAGGGATCGACGCCTGCTTGCCGGCCTCGGCGCGGGCCGAAACGAGGCCGTCGCGTCCCGAGAGCTGCAGGCGCGGCTGGCCGACGATCTCGAGGCTGACATCGGTCTTGGCGGTCGCGCCTTCGGCCGAGACGGTCACCGACACGGGATAGGTGCCGGCGTCCACGGTCGAGGGCGGGCGCACCTTGAGCTTGATGTCCTTGGACTTGCCGGCATCGATGGCAACCGACGAGAGCTCCTGGCTGCCGTAGGCCTCGGTGAACGACGTCTCGAAGTTGCGCGGCGCGTTGGCGGCGAAGCTCACCAGGAGATTGCGGCCGGCATCGTTCTTGATCGTGAGCTGGTATTCGAAGCTCGACTTGGACGTGCCGCGCAGTGCAGGCAGCGCGGTGTCGACCTTGAGCTTGGCAGGCAGCTCCTTGGCCAGGGTGATGACGACCGGCAGTTCGACGTTGCTGGTCGGTCCCTGCGCCTTCACGGTCAGCGTCTGGCTGCTGCCCGCGGCCCCGGCGGGCGCGTCGACGCGCAGATCGAGGTTCACGGTCCCGTCGGTCGCAGGCATCGCCGCCGCGATCGGCTGGCCGCCGCCCAGCAGCGTCGCGGTCCAGCCGCTTGGCACGCCGCTGACCGAAAGCTGGAAGCGTTCCGGCGCAAGGCCGAGATTCTGCAGCTTCAGAGGGATCGTGGTCGTCGTGCCGGGCTGAATAGAAACAGCGGGGAAGTCGGATAACAGGAAGAGCCCTTTGACATCCGGTCGCTCAGCCGCGGCGGCAGCCGAGGCAAGGGCGAGCAATGGGACGAATGCAAGCAAGCGGACGCGCATAGCGATATCTCTCCCCTAACAGCAAGAAGCCGTCGAAATGTTCGTGATGGGCCACCGCCGGCCGCGTTGCGGGGGGACCCAGCTTTGGTAGCCGGCTATATACAGAATCCAATTCGCATTTTGGAGATTTTTGGGCGGCTTCCGGGAAAAAATCGCCGCAGTCGCAAGGGGCTGCGACAACGGACGTGCAGGAACCCCGCGTGTGGCGCGCCGTTGCCACTCGTAACCATGATCGACACTTTTTGGTGATCCATGACATCCGAGGCGCCCAAGCCCTCGCTCAAGCGGCTCGCCGATCGTGCCAGGGGCACGCTCAAGAAGGCCGTCGGCGAGATCGTCGGCGACGCGGCGCTGTATGCCGAGGGCGAGGCCGACCGCAGGCCCGCCGCGAACGCGGCCGAGCCGGAGAGCGAGGAGACGCGCCGCCGAGGGCGAGCGCAGCGGCGCTCGTAGAAGATTGTTGCGCGGGCCGACGCGCCGGGCGCAAAAATGAGAGAGAATGGAGAGAGCATGAGATAGGAGGCGCGAGCGGACCGGCCGCCTCCGGGAATGATATTGCCCGCACGGACGTGATTGCCGCGGACGTGCGCGACACCGTGTGCCTCGATTGCACGCCTCGCTCCCCTCGGTTCCTCTGCGCACCTCGCGCACCAGGTGTCCCGTTCCCGCCCCACGAACGCAAGTTGATGCTCCGGTCCCCGACGTGCGAAGCCTCGCCTTCCATCGGCATCGCGCGCGGCGCGTTTTCGTCTCGCGCAGGCTCCGCCGCGCGGGTGACGCGCAAGCGCCCGCTCCTGTCCCGCAATGCTGGTGGTGGTCCCCTCTCCTAGCGCGCCGTCAGGGCAAGTCGAGGACGCGCGCGCGGGCGTGTGAACTGCGCGGAGAACGTCAGACCTCGTTGTTCTCCATGACCCATTCCTCGACGCGCCCGGCCTCCTCCCACTCCTTCCAGGCAGGCAGCGCCATCACGGCGTCCATGTAGGCGCGCGCAACCTCGCTCACGGGGATGGAATAGCTCGCAAAGCGCGAGACCACCGGCGCATACATGGCATCGGCCGCGCAGAACGCGCCGAACAGGAACGGCCCCTCCCCGCCGAAGCGCCGCAATGCGTCCTGCCACATCTCGTCAATGCGCTGGACGTTGGCCGCGGCGCCTGGCGTCAACTCGCGCCTCCTGGCGCGATCGCGCCGCATGTTCATCGGGAAATGGCTGCGCAGGTCGACGAAACCGGCGTGCATCTCGGCGGAAATGGAACGCGCCATGGCGCGCGCCGCCCGGTCCTGCGGCCACAGCCTTGCCGCGGGAAAGCGCTCGGCCAGATGCTCGAGGATCGCCAGCGACTCCCACACGACGGCATCGCCGTCGATCAGGACCGGCACCTTGCCGGCCGGCGAGTATTTCAGGACCTCGTCGCGGCTGCCGGGCCGATAGAGCGGCAGCAACGTCTCCTCGAACGGCAGCCCGGCCACTTTCATGGCGATCCAGGGCCGCATCGACCACGACGAGTAGTTCTTGTTGCCGATGATGAGGCGCAAGCTCACGCGGGGATCTCCTCAGCCTTTGGGCGCGGGCGCCTCGACCGGGCCGCCGGCCTCCTTCCAGGCGCCGAAGCCGCCCTTGATGTGGGCGACGGGCTTGAGGCCCATGCGCTGCGCGGTCTGCGTCGCCAGCGCCGAGCGCCAGCCGGCGGCGCAGAAGAACACGAAGCGCTTGTCCTGCGAAAAGACGTCCTTGTGGTACTTGCTCGCCGGGTCGAGCCAGAACTCCAGCATCCCGCGCGGGCAATGGAAGGCGCCGGGCATGCGGCCCTCGCGATTGAGCTCGCGGATGTCGCGCAGGTCCACGAACACGACGTCGTCGCGCCCGTGCAGCGCGATGGCCTGCGCCACCTCGAGGTTCTCGATCTCGCGCTCGGCCTGCGCGACGAGGTCGTCCGCGTGCACCGTAATCTGCTGCGGCATGATCGCCTCCCGCCCCCGACAATGCCGAAGTGGGAGCGGTGGTCAAGCCTGCCGTGGGGTGGCAGCATGGCGTGCTTCGACTGGGGGATTCGATGCAGATCCTGTCTGTGATGGACCTGGTGGCCATCGTCTGTTTCGTGGCGGCCTGGGGCGGCTATGCGCTCGTGATCGAGAAGACCGCCCACGGCCGCAACGGGCTCAACGCCCGCATGAACGTCTACCGCGAGGTCTGGGTCCGCCGCGTGCTCGAGCGCGAGGTCCGCATCTCCGACGTGCAGATCATGGCCTCGCTGCAGAACGGCACCGCGTTCTTCGCCTCGACCTCGCTGCTGGCGGTCGGCGGCGCGCTCACCCTGCTGCGCTCGCCCGAGGAAATCCTCATGGTGGTCGCCGCCCTGCCGCTCGGCGTGTCGGGCGGCCGCGCGCTGTGGGAGCTCAAGATCATCGGCCTCGTCGTGATCCTGATCTACGCGTTCTTCAAGTTCGCGTGGTCGTACCGGCTGTTCAACTACGTCAACATCCTTTACGGCGCGATGCCGCCCGCGGCCGAGAAGGACACGCCGGAAGCGGCCGCGCATGTGCGGCGCACCGCGCGCCTGTTCGAGAGCGCCGGACAGCATTTCAACCGCGGCCAGCGCGCCTTCTTCTTCGCGCTCGGCTATCTCGGCTGGTTCGCGGGACCGATCGCGCTCATCATCGCGACGGTCGCCGTGGTGCTGGTGATGTGGCGGCGGCAGTTCCGGTCGAACTCGCAGCAGGCCATGGCGAGCTGACGCAGGGCGATGTCGATCGGGTCACCGAGGCCGGGTGTCGTCACCCGCAAGCGGCGATCCGGTCACCACCCGCGAACGCCGCTCAACGCGGAGCGGGCAGCAGCTCCGCGCTGCGCCCGGCGAGCCGGTACATGGCGAGGCCGACGATTTCGCGCGCGGCGGCATCGAGATTTGCGAGCCCGGCGACGAACGAGCCGGGCAAGTCGACGGCCCGTCCCCTGCCTGGCGTGCGCCAGTCCACCGGATAGGCCTCGACATCGAAGCCCACCGCGCGGAACGCCCCGATCGCCCGCGGCATGTGCATGGCCGAGGTGATGACGACCCAGCGCTCGCCCGCCTTCGGCGCGATCAGCGCCTTGCTGAACGCGGCATTCTCGGCGGTGTTGCGCGAGCGCGGCTCCAGCACCACGCGCGCGCGCGGCACTCCGAACGTCTCCAGCAGCGCGAGCACCTCGCCGGCCTCGGCCGCGCCGCCGAACAGGCGGCCGTTGCCGCCGCTGTAAACGAAGCGCGCGGCGGGGTAGCGCCGCGCGAGGTCGGCGAGGACCGTGATCCGCTCGGCACCGCCGTCGAGCACGGGCGAGCCGCGCGCCTGCGTGAGGTCCGCGTCGAGCCCGCCGCCGAGCACGATGAAGCCCGCGGGCGCGCCACGGCTCGCATCCCAGGGCGGGAAACGGTCCTCCAGGCAGCCGACGAGCGCCATGCCGACCGGCGTGAGGCCGATGACGACGATGAGGCCGAGCGCCGCCGCCAGCAGCCCCCGACCCGCGCGCGCGAAACGCGTGGCGAGCAGCAGCGTGCCCAGGACGGCCAGAAGGATGAGAATGTTGGACGGGACGGCGAGGAACGCGAAAATCTTCGAGGCGGCGAAGAACATGGGGGCACGTTAGGTCAGGAGGCGACGAGATGGAATGACGCTCTGCGCATGGAATTGCACCCCGCGCTTGTCAGCGAGATGACCAGCCACAACGATTGGACTCGCCCCCGTCATTGCGAGGACGCCGAAGGCGGACGACGCAATCCAGAACTGAACCGCGTCGCCATGCGGCACCGCCGTCTGGATTGCTTCGTCGCTGCGCTCCTCGCAATGACGATGTGGCCGATGCCTTGCGCCGCCGTTCCGCTCCTCGCAGGGCGCATCAGACGATTTGCGAGTAGAGGTCATCCCAGGCAGGATTCGTCGCTTCGATCAGGGCAAGCTTGTCACGCCGCGACCCGGCCTTGATCTGCTTTTCCCGCGTGATGGCTCCGACCATGCTCTCGTGCGCTTCGAACCACACCAGCGTCTTGCAGCCGTACCGCTTGGTGAAGCCTGCAACAGCTCCCTCACGATGCTGGTGCACGCGCGCCGGGAGATTCGACGTGACGCCGGTGTACAGCGTGCCATTGCGCCTGTTGGCCATGATGTAGACCGCAGGCTGCTTCACACGTGCGCCCTTGCCTTCAAAGACAGGCATCCGCTTCTGTCATTGCGAGGAGCGCGAAGCGCGACGAAGCAATCCAGAACTGAACCGCTTGCCGTACGGTACCGCCGTCTGGATTGCTTCGTCGCTGCGCTCCTCGCAATGACGATGTGGCCTACGCCCCGCGCGTTACCCGCGCTGCTTGCGCCAGGCCGCGTAGCGCGCCTTCGCCTCCTCGTTGGCGGGATAGAGGCCCGGCAGCTTCACGCCCTTCTCGACCTCGCTCACGACCCAGCTCTCGTAGAGCTCGTGCTCGGCGCCCTCGTGGGCGACGAAGTCGAGCAGCGCCTGCGGGATCACGACCGCGCCGTCGTCGTCGACGACGATGATGTCGCCGGGGAACACCGCACAGCCGCCGCAGCCGATCGGCTCCTGCCAGCCGACGAAGGTGAGCCCGTTGACCGAGGCCGGCGCCGCGACGCCCGCGCACCAGACCGGCAGGCGCGAGGCGACCACGCCGGCGCGGTCGCGCACGACGCCGTCGGTGACGAGCGCGGTAACATTGCGCTTCATCATGCGCGCGGTGAGGATATCGCCGAAGATGCCGGCGGTGGTGATGCCCATGGCGTCGGCCACCGCGATGCAGCCCTCGGGCATCTCCTCGATGGCGGCGCGCGTGGAGATCGGCTTGCCCCAGCTCTCGGGCGTGGCCAGATCCTCGCGCGCGGGGACGAAGCGCAGCGTGAAGGCCGGCCCGATCAGCCGCTCGCCCTGCGAGACCAGCGGCTTGGGCCCGCTCATCCAGCAGCGGCGGATGCCCTTCTGCAGCAGCATCGTCGTGATCGTCGCCGTGGTCACGTGCTTGAGGACGTCGAAAACCGCGCTCATCTGAGATTCCCTTTTGCGCATGATCTTGCCCGAAAACCGGCTCCCACTTTTCGGGATCATGCTTTGTCTTGCGCATGATCTTGTCCGAAAACCGGTTCCCACTTTTCGGGATCATGCTTTGTCTTGCGCATGATCTTGTCCGAAAACCGGGTACCACTTTTCGGGATCATGCTTTGTCTTGCGCATGATCTTGTCCGAAAACCGGGTACCACTTTTCGGGATCATGCTTTGTCTTGCGCATGATCTTGCCCGAAAACCGGTCCCACTTTTCGGGATCATGCGCTGTCTTGCGCATGATCCTGCCCGAGAACCGGCTCCCACTTTTCGGGATCATGCTTTGTCTTGCGCATGATCCTGCCCGAAAACCGGCTCCCACTTTTCGGGATCATGCGCTAGTCCCATTCCGGCGCCGAGCCCATGGTCACCATGCGCCCGCGCGGGCTCGCCAGCGCGCGGATCTGGTCCATTTCGGCCGCATTGAGCGCGAAGTCGAAGACGGCGAGGTTCTCCGACAGGCGCTCGACCTTCGACGTGCGCGGAATGACGACCGCCCCCTCCTGCAGCAGGAAGCGCAGCGCCACCTGGGCCGCGGACTTGCGGTAGTGCATGCCGATGGTGGCGAGCGTGCGGTCGTTGCCCGCCTTGCCGCGCGCGATCGGCGTATAGGCGGTCACCGCGAGGCCGTGCCTGGCGCAGGCGGCGCGCACCTTCGACTGGTCGAGGAACGGGTGCCACTCGATCTGGTTGGTGACCAGCGGCTCGCTCGAGAGCGCGACCGCCTCCTCAATCATGGCGACGGTGAAGTTGGAGACGCCGATGTGGCGGGCAAAGCCCGCCTGCTTCATGCGGCAGAGCGCGGGGATGGTCTCCGACAGCGGGATCTGCGGATTGGGCCAATGGATCAGCAGCAGGTCCACCTCGGTGAGCCGCAGGCGAGCGAGGCTCTCCTTGGCGGCGCGCTCCAGCTCGCGCGGCGCAAGGTGCGAGGGCCAGACCTTGGTGGTGACGAACACCTCGCTGCGCTTGACCCCCGACGCGCGCAGCGCCTCGCCGATCTCGCGCTCGTTGTCGTACATCTCCGAGGTGTCGATGTGGCGATAGCCGAGCCGCAGCGCCTGCTCGACGACGCGCGCGCAGGTGCGCCCGCGCAGGTCCCAGGTGCCCAGTCCCACCGCCGGAATGCGCGCCCCGTTGGCTTCGACGACCTGCATCGCCCCCTCACCCCGTCTTCTCGAAGATCTCGCGGCCGATCAGCATGCGGCGGATCTCGCTGGTACCGGCGCCGATCTCGTAGAGCTTGGCGTCCCGCAGCAGCCGCCCGGTCGGGAACTCGTTGATGTAGCCGTTGCCGCCGAGGCACTGGATCGCCTCCAGCGCCATCCAGGTCGCGCGCTCGGCGGCATAAAGGATGGCGCCGGCCGCGTCCTCGCGGGTGGTGCGGCCGGCATCGCAGGCGCGCGCCACCATGTAGACGTAGGACTTCGCGGCGTTCATCGTCACGTACATGTCGGCGAGCTTGGCCTGGATGAGCTGGAAGCGCCCGATCGGCTGGCCGAACTGCTTGCGGTCGTGCACGTAGGGCATGACCACGTCCATGCAGGCCTGCATGATCCCGAGCGGCCCCGCCGCCAGCACCACGCGCTCGTAGTCGAGGCCCGACATCAGCACGTTGACGCCGTTGCCGACCGCGCCCAGCACGTTCTCCTCCGGCACCTCGCAGTCCGCGAACACGAGCTCGCAGGTGTCGGAACCGCGCATGCCGAGCTTGTCGAGCTTCCGGGCGGTGGAGAAGCCCTTGAAGCCGCGCTCGACGATGAAAGCGGTGATGCCGCGCGCGCCCGCGGTGCGGTCGGTCTTGGCATAGACCACGAACGTGTCGGCAACCGGCCCGTTGGTGATCCACATCTTGGCGCCGTTGAGGATGTAGCGGTCGCCGCGCTTCTCGGCGCGCGTCGTCATCGAGACGACGTCGGAGCCCGCGCCCGGCTCCGACATGGCGAGCGCTCCGACCTCTTCGCCCGAGATGAGCCGCGGCAGATAGCGCTGCTTCTGCGCGGGCGTGCCGTTGCGGCGGATCTGGTTGACGCAGAGGTTCGAGTGCGCGCCGTAGGACAGGCCGACCGAGGCGGAGGCGCGCGAGATCTCCTCCATGGCGACGCAGTGCGCGAGATAGCCCATGCCGGCGCCGCCGAGCTCCTCCTCGACGGTGATGCCCAGCAGTCCGAGTTGTCCGAGCTCGGGCCAGAGGTCGCGCGGGAACGTGTTGGAGCGGTCGATCTCGTCCGCGCGCGGCGCGATCCGGTCCTGCGCGAACGATCCGACGGTGTCGCGCAGTTGGTCGACCTCCCCGCCGAGGCCGAAATCGAAACCGCCCCAGGCATTGCGGATCATCGCCGCCCTCCCGCCGGCGAGCCGCGGTAGTGCGCCCGCCGGATGGAGCAAGTTTAGGGGGGCACCCCGGGCTTGTCAGCGGCCCCTCTCGTCGCGGGCGTGACAAGCCTAACGGGACGCTACCTGAGCCCGAACCAGAGGGTGGCGATGCCGAGGAAGGAGAAAAAGCCGACCACGTCGGTGACCGTGGTGACGAACACGCCGGAGGAGATCGCCGGGTCGGCGCGGAAGCGCTCCAGCACGATCGGGATGAGGATGCCGCCGAGCGCCGCCGCCACCAGGTTGCAGACCATCGCCAGCGCGATCACGATGCCGAGGTCGGGCACCCTGAACCAGGCGTAGGCCACGAGGCCGGTCAGCACGGCGAAGGCCAGACCGTTGACGAGACCGACCATCACCTCGCGGGTGATGATCCGCCAGGCATTGGCGCTGCCCAGCTCGCGGGTGGCGAGCGCGCGCACGGCCACGGTCATGGTCTGGGTGGCGGCATTGCCGCCCTGGCTGGCGACGATCGGCGCCAGCACCGCCAGCGCGACCATCTTCTGCAGCTCGCCCTCGAACAGGCCGAGGACCGAGGAGGCCAGGAACGCGGTGGCGAGGTTGACCAGCAGCCAGTTGAAGCGCCCGCGCGCGATCTTCCACACCGGGTCGGACAGTTCCTCGTGGCGGGTGATGCCGCCCAGCGCCTTGATGTCCTCTTCCGCCTCCTCCTCGATGACGTCGACGATGTCGTCGAAGGTGATGACGCCGACCAGCCGGTCCTGCTCGTCGACGACGGGCGCGGCGACGAGATTGTAGCGCTCGAACATGCGCGCCACCTCCTCCTGGTCGTCGGTCGCGCGCACGCGGCGGCGGTCCTCGTCCATGAGCTCGGCGACAGGGGTCGGCCGCTTCTTGCGCAGCAGCAGGTCGAGGGCGACGGCGCCGAGCAGCTTGTGGTCGCC
Organism: Xanthobacteraceae bacterium; assembly: GCA_035556735.1. GTDB lineage: Bacteria > Pseudomonadota > Alphaproteobacteria > Rhizobiales > Xanthobacteraceae > CANJBX01. The sequence goes on from DATMFF010000006.1 coordinate 344,223, forward strand.
GTCGACCACGTAAAGCTCGTAGAAGCGGTCGGGCAGCTCTTCGGTCTCGCGCAGGTAGTCGATCGTGTGGCCGACGGTCCAGTCCGGCGGCACGGCGATGAACTCGTCCTGCATGCGCCGGCCGGCGGACGCCTCCGGATAACGCAGGCTGCGCGCGAGCGCGACGCGTTCTGCGGGCGGAAGCTGGTCGAGGATCTCGGCCTGCTCGTCGCGCGGCAGGTCCTCGAGGATGCGCACGGCGTCGTCGGAATCGAGCTCGCGGACGCCTTCGGCCACGGTCGCCGTCGGCAGCTCGTCGAGGATCTCCTCGCGCACCGCGTCGTCGACCTCGGTGAGGACGGTGAAGTCGAAGTCCGCGCCCATCAGCCGGATGAGGCGCGGCCGGTCCTCGGGCTCGAGCGCCTCGATCAGGTCGCCGCTGTCGGCCTCGTGCAGCTCGCCGACGAGCTCGCGCAGGGTGGCGGCGTCGCCCGCGTTGGTGGCGGCGATGACGCGCTCGACATACTCGGAGCGGATGCGTCCCTCGTCATCGCGCAGCTCGCTGGCGCGCTCGGCGGGGTCGGTTCCGTCCTGAGTTTCCAGCATGCCCGATCCGCGGCCGGAGGTGATTGGAGGCGATGAGTCTTCCGGCTTGTACGCCGGGCGTGCCGATGGGGCAAACGCGACACTATGGCAGGGCTACAGCCCGCGGCCCCGCCGCGGAGCGCGTGCATCGTGGGGAACGTGGAAGCTGGGATATCCGAGGCCGGCCTTGGCGCGGCGGCCTGGCCCCGTCCATGCACAGCAGCCGCACAGCGCGATGGCGCTGCCCGGCCCGCTTGTCATTCGATCGGGGATGGTGCGGCCGAGAGGACTCGAACCTCCACGGTGTTACCCGCTAGCACCTCAAGCTAGTGCGTCTACCAATTCCGCCACGGCCGCAGTGGAGTTGAGCCCGCCGGCAGGCAGGCGCGCGCCATGTAACAAATGGATGGCCGCGGGACAAGGCTTGTGCGGCCGATTCATGCCCGGGCGGCCGCCCGCGCCGGATCAGATGGCGTGCGCGAAGGTCAGCGCGCCGCCCGGCCCGGGCAGAAACCGGCCCTTGAGCGTCTGCTGGATCGTACCGTTCACGACCGCAACCTCGACCGCGAAGCCGCAGACGTGACCGTCGTCGCCACGCACGCAGTCGCGCTTCTTGAAGCTGCGGATCTCGAACCGGTCGGTCCCGGCGGCACGCACCCGCTCCACCCCGGCGGGGCCGGCGGTCTCGGCCACGAAGGCCACGGCGTTCTGGACGTCGGCGGCGAGCCGGCTCTGGAACGCCTCACGCATGGCGCCCTCGCTGGGCTCGACCGGCTGGTCGCCCGCGATCAAGGCAACAATCATCGGAAGCATGAACAAGCGCATGCGGCAGTACCCCCCGAGCTGCCGCAAAGCTGCCACAGAGAGATTGCCGGCCGTTTTCCACGATCGTTGAAATTGCGCGGACGGCGTTAACCGTGCGCCGCGCACAGGCGCGATGCGAGCGGCGCTTGAATGCCGCCGGAGGTTTCCTCACCATGCGCCGCCGTCTGCGCACGGCCCCGCCGCCGCCTCATTCCCAAGGACATCCCAAGGACATCCCATGGCTGCCAAGAAGCCTGCCAAGCCGACCAAGTCCAAGCCGACCAAGCTGACGTATCGCCTGCCCGCGCTCTCCGAGGACAGGCTCGACCCCGCCCAGCGCGCCCTGCTCGATGCCATGCGCTCGGGCCCGCGCGGCCCGCGGGTCAAGCTCGATGGACCGTTCGGCTGCTACATGCACGCTCCCGAGATCGGCCACGCCATCCAGCAGCTCGCGGCCTATTGCCGCTTCGACACGCGCCTGGAGAAGCGGCTGTCCGAGTTCGCCATCCTGGCCATCGGCCGCATCTGGAAGGCGCAGTACGAGTTCCACGTGCACGCCACCGAGGCCGAGCGCGCGGGCGTGAAGCCGCAGACGATCAAGGACCTGCAGGCCGGCCGGACGCCCTCGAAGGCGCCCGGGGACGAGCGCGCGATCTATGACTTCGTCTCGGAGCTGCATAAAACGCGGCGCGTGTCCGACCGCACCTATGCGCGGGTGCAGAAGCTGCTCGGGGATGGCGGCATCGTGGAGCTGCTGGCGATCATGGGCTCCTACACCCTCACCTGCATGGTGCTGAACACGTTTCGCGTGCCGCTGCCGGAGGGCGCGACGCTTCCGTTCGCCGAGCCCAAGGCGTGAGCCGCGCCGCCTGCGCACAGGCGGCGCGGAGACCGTGCGCTCGTTGAGCATGATCTTGTCCGAAAACCGGTACCCACTTTTCGGGATCATGCTCAGTTCGAGCATGATCTAGTCCGAAAACCGGTACCCACTTTTCGGGATCATGCTCTAGTGGCCGTGGCTCATTCCGCCCTGGTCCATGCCGCCATGGTCCTTGCCGCCACGGTCCTTGCCGCCGGGCGATGCGCCGACCGCGACCACGGCATATTCGACCTCGACGGTGCCCGCCTTCTCGAAGGTGAGCGTGCCCTTGACGCGCTCGTTCTCCTTGAGCGGCTGCTTGAGGTCGAGCAGCATGATGTGGAACGAGCCGGGCTTGAGCTCCACCGTCTGCCCCGGCTTGATCTCCAGCCCGTCCTTGAGCGGGCGCATGCGCATGACGCCATTGTCCATGCTCATCTCGTGGACCTCGAAGCGGCCTGAGACAGTCGAGGAACCGCCTACCAAGCGGTCGGGCGTCGTGCCGGTGTTGGTGATCTTCATGTAGCCGCCGCCGACCGAGGCTCCCTTGGGCGTTGCGCGCGCCCAGGGATGATCGATCTTGAGGCTGCCGACCTTGTAGTCGTGCGCCATGGCCGACGTGACGAGCAGCGCCAGCGCGGCGAGTGCGGTGATGGTGGTCTTCATGATGGTCTCTTCCGGTGTGATGGATGATCGGCGCCGGACGGCGCCATGGCGCGCGCGGACGGGCCCGCGCGCGGGTGTTCGTCTGCTTGCCGGCGATGGCGCCGGGGCGGCCTCGCGAGGCCGCCGCAATCACACCGGAGGAGCGCGCGCCCAGTGGCTGCCGCCGGCCGGCGCGCCGACGCGTGACGGCGCGTTGGCGCAGGCCTGCGCAGCCGGCCGCGCGTCGCGCGCGGGCGCGGATACGCCCGGATCGGGGGCCACACCCGCGAAGGCATGGCAGACGCCGCCGGTGCAGCACTGGAAGGCGGCGTGCTGCCCGGACTTCGCCGGCGCATCCGGACCGGCAAGGCCCACGCAGAGCGCTACCGGGACGCCGACCGCCACCGCCGGCAGCAGCGCGGCCGTCAGCATCGCCTGCAGGGCGATGGCATAGGCCGTGAGCAGCCCGATCCAGCGGCGCGCTTGTCTTTTTGCCGGCATATATCCTTCTACCGTGCGGGGAGAGCCAACACCAATATATCCCAACGCCGCTTTTCCATTCCCCCGAAAGGGCGGAACGCGGCAAACGCGGGCAAATGCACGCCGCCCGGTCGTCGCGGCATCCGGGGCATTGGTGATATGCTGGGTGCGAGAGGACACGCCGGACAGCCATGAGCCCTCACCCGCACCCGGGCCCACCCACCGCCGCCGAGGAGCGCGGGCGCGTCGTGCCGTTCCGGCCGCGCGCGGCGCGCAAGGCCGAAGCCTTCGCCAATCTCACGGGCGATCCGGCCGTGCCCGACGTCGACGATTACCAGCGCCGCCGCCAGGAGCCGGACGATTACGGCCACCGCATGAAGATGAATGCGCTGGCCCTTGTGGTGCTGGTCGTGCTCGGCGTGGGCGGCGCGTGGATCGTCGAGACGATGGCGCAGATGCGCAGGGACCAGGACTGCGTGCTGATGGGCCGGCGCAACTGCGCGCAACTGGCGCTGCCTGCGGCGGCTCCGTCGGCAGGGTATTCGGCGCTCGCGCGATAATCGGAGGGCTTCGTTCGCGATTTGCGGCCGGGACGCCGTCGTTTGCGGCGAAGTCCCGCTGTTTCCCGGGGTTTTCGGCACCCGCCATTGCGCTCCCCGGCCGTCTTGGTTATACGGGCCAGCCGAGCGACCGATGCTGGGGCGCCCCGCGCCGGGCGGGGGCGGGCGATCTCAATTCAGGGGTTTTTCAGACCGATGTCTTCGACATTCGACACCGTCGCGAACATTATCGCGGAGACGTGCGACATCCCGCGCGAGAAGATCAAGCCGGAGAGCCACGCGATCGACGACCTTGGCATCGACAGCCTCGATTTTCTGGATATCGCCTTCGCCATCGACAAGGCGTTCGGCATCAAGCTGCCGCTCGAGCAGTGGACGCAGGAGGTCAACGACGGCAAGGCGACGACCGACCAGTACTTCGTCCTCCAGAACCTCAGCAACCGGATCGATAGTCTCGTTGCCGCCAAGGGGGCGTGAGGCTCGATCCTCATGCGCCTCGAGTATTTCCAGCTCATCGATCGGATCGTCGATCTCGACCTGACACAACGCACCGTCCGCGCCACAGCGCAGGTCCCGACCGAGAGCACGATCTTCGAGGGACATTTCCCCGGCCATCCGCTGATGCCGGGCGTGCTCCTGATCGAGAGCATGGCGCAGACCTCGGGCTGGCTGGTGATCGGCCTCGTGCGCTTCGAGCGCATGCCTTTCCTCGCCGCGGTCAAGGAGGCGAAGCTGCGCTCCTTCGTGCGTCCCGGCGCGCAGCTCGAGCTCACCGCGACGCTGCTCCATGACGGCTCGGGCTATGCGGTGACCAAGGCTTCCGCCACGAGCGAGGGCAAGTCGATCTGCGACGCCGAGCTCACGCTGCGCGTGATGCCGTTCCCCAATCCGGATTTCCGCACGACCATGGAAGAGACCGCGCAGCGCATCGGCTTCCCGACGGGAGCCCTCGCCGATGGCTGAGCAGCGCCGCGACGTCTGGATCACCGGCATCGGCATCGTCTCGTGCCTCGGCGAAGGGCCCGAGGCGCATTGGCACAGGCTCAACGAGGCCAAGCCGAGCGCGGACACGCAGACCTTCGCGCCCTGCGTCGTGCACCCGATCGTGGCGATCGATTTCGACAAGCAGATCCCCAAGAAGGGCGACCAGCGGCAGATGGAGCCGTGGCAGCGCATCGGCACCTATGCGGCCGGCCTCGCGCTCGAGAGCGCGGGCGCCAAGGGCAACGCCGAGCTCGCCGGGCGCATGGACATGATCATCGCCGCCGGCGGCGGCGAGCGCGACGTCGCCGTGGACAGCGCCGTGCTCTCGGGGCTGCCGAAGGCGGCGGACCGCGACAGCTTCCTCAACGAACGGCTGATGAGCGACCTGCGCCCCACCCTGTTCCTGGCGCAGCTCTCCAACCTGCTCGCCGGCAACATCTCGATCGTGCACGGCGTCACTGGCTCGTCGCGCACGTTCATGGGCGAGGAATCCGCCGGCGTCGACGCGGTGCGCATCGCGCTGGCGCGCATCCAGGCCGGGCAGAGCGATATCACCCTCGTGGGCGGCGCCCACAACGGCGAGCGCAAGGACCTGCTGATGCTCTACGAGAGCGGCGGCTACCTGCTCAAGGACGAGTTCCGTCCGGTGTGGGAGCGCGCGCCGCGCGGCGGCGGCTTCGCGCTCGCCTCGCTCGGCGCGTTCCTCGTGCTCGAGAGCCGCGAGCATGCGCTCGCGCGCGGCGCGAGCCCGGTCGCGCGGCTCTCGGCGGTGCTGGCGGACAGCTCGAAGCGCCGGCCGGGCGACGTCACCGGCACGCTCGAGCGCCTGTGGGGCAAGCTCGCCGGCGCCAATCCGATCGACGAGGCCCACGCCGCCGTCATCTCCGGCGCGACGGGCGCCGAGCCGGCGACCTCGGAGGAGCGAAAATTTCTCGCCGCGCATCCGGGACTACCGGTGCGCGCGACCGGTACCCATATAGGACATGGACTCGAGCCGCAGTTTTCGATGAACATCGCCCTGGCCGCGGTCGCGGCCAAGCACGGCAAGCTGTTCGCGCCGGCGGATGGCAGCGGCGTCGAACGGGAGATGTCCGGCTCGCTGCGCCAGGCGGTCGTCACGGGTGTCGGACACTGGCGTGGCGAAGGCCTTGCGCTCGTCGAAGCGGTCGACTGAACGGGGGACCACATGGCAACACGCGACAAGAGCGGCCGGCCGGTCGTCGTCGTCACCGGCATGGGCGTGGTCACCTCGCTCGGGGTCGGCAAGGCCGAGAACTGGGCGAACCTGACCGCCGGCAAGTCCGGCATCCGCACGATCAAGCGCTTCCCCACCGACGGCCTCAAGACCAAGGTCGCCGGCGCCATCGATTTCGTCACGACCGAGACGCCGTCGAGCCCCGCCCGCTGCGAGCGCTTCGCCGAGATCGCCATCGAGGAGGCGATCTCCGAATCCGGCCTCGGCGGCAAGGGCAGCTTCCCCGGTCCGCTGTTCCTCGCCGTCGCCCCGATCGAGCTCGAATGGCCGCAGCGCGAGGCGCTCGCCCGCGCCTCCGGCGCCAACGACGCCGTCAGCTACGACGACCTCATCCGCGCGGCCGGCTCCGGCCGCTTCCGCGACTTCCACGAACGCTTCGTGTTCGCCTCGGTCGGCCACCACCTCGCCGACAAGTTCGGCACGCAGGGCTCGCCGATCTCGCTGTCGACCGCCTGCGCCTCGGGCGCGAGCGCGATCCAGCTCGGCCTCGAGGCCATCCGCCGCGGCGACACCGATGCGGCGCTGTGCGTCGCCACCGACAGCTCGGTGAACCCGGAGAGCCTCATCCGCTTCTCCCTGCTCTCCGCCCTCTCCACCTCCAACGAGCCGGCCGGCGAGGCGGTCAAGCCCTTCGCCAAGAACCGCGACGGCTTCGTGATGGCGGAAGGCGCCGGCGCGCTGGTGCTCGAGAGCTACGACGCGGCCAAGGCGCGCGGCGCCCGCATCCTCGGCGTGGTGGAAGGCTGCGGCGAGCTCGCCGACTCGTTCCACCGCACGCGCTCGAGCCCGGACGGCAAGCCGATCGTCGGCTGCATCCGCAACGCCATCGCCGACGCCGGCCTCGCGCCCGAGGATATCGACTACATCAACGCGCACGGCACCGGCACGCCCGAGAACGACAAGATGGAAGGCATGTGCGCGACGACGGTGTTCGGCGAGCGCGTGAAGTCCATCCCGATCTCCTCCAACAAGTCGATGATCGGCCACACGCTCTCGGCCGCCGGCGCGGTCGAGGCGGTGATCAGCCTGATGACGCTCGAGCATCAGCGCATCCCGCCGACCATCAACTACAAGGTCCCCGACCCGAGCATCCCGCTCGACGTGGTCCCCAACACCGCGCGTGATGCCAAGGTCACGCACGTTCTGTCCAACTCATTCGGTTTCGGCGGACAGAACGTCTCGCTGATCATGGCACGGGAGCCAGCGTGACCTCTTCTTCCGACAAGCGTCATATCCTCGTCACCGGCGGCGGCCGCGGACTGGGAACGGCCATCGTCCGTTCGCTCGCCGCCGCGGGCCACGACGTGACCTTCACCTATCGCTCGGCGGCGGCCGAGGCGGAGGCCCTGCTCAAGGACCTCAAGTCCGCGCACGCGGGCCAGTCCTTCGCGGCCGAGCGCGTCGACCTCTCCGACAAGGCCGCGGTCGACGCCTTCACGGCCTCGCTCAAGGACAAGACCTTCTCCGGCTTCGTGCACAACGCCGGCCAGTCCTACGACGCGCTCGCGGTGATGATGGACCAGACCAAGGCGGAAGCCGCCATGCAGGTCAACTACTGGTCCTTCACCAAGATCACCGGCACGGTCGTGCGCTCGATGATGCGCGCCAAGGACGGACGCGTCGCCGTCATCGGCTCGGTCACCGCGCTGCGCGCCAACCAGGGCAACGCCGCCTACGCGGCATCGAAGGCCGCCCTGCTCGGCTACATCCGCACGCTCGCGATCGAGATCGCCCGCACCGGCGTGACCGTGAACTACGTCGCGCCCGGCTTCATCGACACCGAGATGCTGGCGCCCTACGCCAAGTTCCGCGAGCAGATGGAAGAGCAGATCCCGGCGCGACGTTTCTCCAAGCCGGAGGAGGTCGCGGCGGTGATCTCGTTCCTGATGTCGCCGGGCGCGTCCTACGTCACGGGGGCCGTGCTGCCGGTTGACGGCGGGCTTACGGCGGCGCTAGGCATCCATCGCTGACTTCCCGTTCCGTTCACGACCCTTCGGAGGCGCGCATGCGCGCGATCACACTTGTCGCCGATCGCAAGGCTGAGATCGCCGACCTGCCCGCGCCGCCGCCGCCGGCCGCGGGCGAGGTGCAGATCCGCGTGCGCGCCGTCGGTCTCAACCACATCGACGTGTGGGGCTATCGCGGCATGGCCTTCGCCAAGCGCAAGCTGCCGCTGGTGATCGGCGCCGAGGCCTCGGGCGAGGTCGCTGCCGTCGGCAGCGGCGTCACCGCGTTCAAGCCGGGCGACCGCGTCGTCATGTATGGCGCGCTCACCTGCGGCCAGTGCAAGGCCTGCCGCGAAGGTCGCGACAATCTGTGCGAGAACGTCGCCGGCATCATGGGCTTCCATGTCGACGGCTTTGCGCGCGAGCTCGTCAACATGCCCGAGCGCCTCGTCATTCCGGTGCCGGCCGGCATCGGCTTCGTCGACGCCGCCTGCGCACCCATCGCCTTCTCGACCGTCGAGCACATGCTGTTCGACAATGCCAAGCTGCAGCCGGGCGAGACCGTGCTGGTGCATGCGGGCGGCTCGGGCATCGGCAGCGTCGCCATCAAGATGGCGAAGGCCATCGGCTGCACCGTGATCACCACGGTTGGCGACGACGCCAAGGCGGAGAAAGCCAAGGCGCTCGGCGCGGACCACGTGATCAACTACCGCACCGACCGTTTCGAAGGCGTCGTGCGCAAGCTCACCGCCAAGAAGGGCGTGGACGTCGTGTTCGAGCACACCGGCGCGGACACGTTCCCCGGCTCCCTGCTCTCGCTCAAGCGCGGCGGCCGTCTCGTCACCTGCGGCGCGACTTCGGGCCCCACCGTGACGTTCAACCTGATGCAGCTCTTCCAGCAGCAGTACAAGATCTTCGGCTCGTTCGGCGCCTCGATGAAGAACATCCGCGACAGCCTCGCCAAGATGGCGGCCGGCCTGTCGCCGGTGATCGACACGCAGGTGCCGCTCGACCAGCTCGAGCACGGCCTTGCGCGGCTCGAGAGCCGGCAGGTGTTCGGCAAGATCATCGTCACGCTCTAGGGTCCGGAGGCGATGTCCCGCGCATCGCGACGACCGGGCCGCAAGCTGCAGGCCCTCGCCGTCCGTCTCGCCGACAAGACGGCGGGCGCCGCGGTGTGGAGCATCCTGCGCATCATCCGCCTGCTCAACCGCGCCCTCATCGGCGCCCTCGCCGCCGCGGTGACGCGCACCATCGGGCCCTGGCTGCGCGAGCACCGGATCGGACGCGCCAACCTCGCGGCGGCGTTTCCTGAAAAATCGCCCGCCGAGATCGAGCGCATCCTGCGCGGCGTGTGGGACAACCTCGGCCGCGTCGCGGCCGAGTTCGCGCACCTCGACCGGCTGTGCGTCGGCGATCCCGAGCAGCGCCCCTTCATCGACTACTTTCCGGGCACCGCGGCGCGCTTCAAGGCGCTGCGCGACGACGGCAAGCCGGCGGTCATCTTCGCCGCCCATCTCGGCAACTGGGAGCTGCCGGCGATCCTCGCCGCCGCCGACGGCCTCGACACCGTCGTGCTCTACCGTCGGCCAAATCTCGGCTCGGTGGCCGACGCCGTCATCCGCATGCGCGAAGGCCACATGGGCGAGATGGTGGCGACGTCGATGGCGGCGCCGCTGCGGCTCGCCAACGCACTGGAGCAAGGCCGCCACGTCGCCATGCTGGTCGATCAGCACTACGTCAAAGGCGTCGACGTGACGTTCTTCGGCCGCCCCTGCAAGGCCAACCCGCTGATCGCCATGCTGGCGCGCGAGGCGGAATGCACGATCCACGGCACGCGCGTCGTGCGCCTGTCCGACGGCCGCTTCCGCGCCGAGCTGACGGAGGCGATCACGCCCGCGCGCGACGCGCAGGGCCGCATCGACGTGCAAGGCACGATGCAGGTGATCACCTCGGTGATCGAAGGCTGGGTGCGCGAACACCCCGAGCAGTGGCTGTGGCTGCACCGCCGCTGGCGGTAAGCAATCCGATCAGACCACGGCCGGGCAGCCGCGCCTGATTCGACGATGGATGCGCGGGCCGAGCCCGCGCATGGCAACTCCATCCGGCCGGTCCGGCCTCGCGCTACTTCTTGCGCAGCCCGAGCAGGTCGATCGCGTTCTCCTTGAGGATCAGCGGGCGCACCTCGGGGCGGATGTCGATCTTCTCGAAATCGGCCATCCAGCGCTCGGGCGTGAGCACCGGGTAGTCCGAGCCGAACAGCATCTTCTTGCGCAGCAGCGTGTTGGCGTAATGCACGAGGATCGGCGGGAAGTACTTCGGCGACCAGCCCGACAGGTCGATGTAGACGTTCGTCTTGTGCTGGCACACCGCGAGCGCCTCCTCCTGCCAGGGGAAGGACGGATGCGCGATGATGATCTTCATGTCGGGGAAGTCGACGGCGACGTCGTCGAGGTGCATCGGGTCGGAGTACTTGAGCCGGATGCCGCCGCCGCCCGGGCGGCCGGAGCCGACGCCGGTCTGGCCCGAGTGGAACAGCGCGATGGCTCCCTCCTCCGCGATCGCCTCGTAGAGCGTGTAGGCCATGCGGTCGTTGGGGAAGAAGGCTTGCGTCGAGGGATGGAACTTGAAGCCCTTGACCCCGAACTCACGCACCAGCCGGCGCGCCTCCTTGGCGCCCGCGAGACCCTTGGCGGGGTCGATGCTGGCGAAGGGGATCATGATGTCGCTGTTCTCGGCGGCGATCTTGGCGACTTCCTCGTTGGGGAAGCGCCGAAAGCCGCTGCGGCTCTCGGAATCGACCGGGAAGATGACGCAGCCGATCTTGCGCTCGCGGTAGTACTGCGCGATCTGCTGCATGGTCAGGTCTTCGCCCTTCTGGCCGAAATAGACCTTCATCGCCTCGCGCTGGCGCAGTTCCTCCGGGTCGGCAAACTCGGGCGGCGTATGCGCGTGGGTGTGGATGTCGATCGCGATCAGATTGTCTAAGTCCCACATCGCTTTGGGCGCTCCGGTGTCGTTTCTGAAGAAGCGGACGCTCGGACGAGCGGCCGCAGACGCATTGGTCCCACGCAGATAAGGCGGTGCCCGCCGCCCTGGCAATATAAATCCGCGGGCGGTCGCCCCCGTCAGCCCCGCGCCGCAAGCATGGGTGAAAATCCTGGCGTGTGATGCAGCGCCGGTGCAAGCGGACCGGCGGGTCCCGTGGGGGCCGCTCCCATAAAAAAATGAAACGGCAAATGAAACGGCCGGGCGTGACCCCGGCCGCGTCCAGTCCGTTGCCTGGGCAGAGAGCCTATTCGGCGGCCTCGGCCTGCTGGTTGACGAGCGACTCCGCCAGCTTGCTCAGCGCCATGTCTGTCTTCTTCTCCTCCTCGAGCGTCTGCTCGATCAGCTTGGCGGCGTCGTTGAGACCCAGCTCGCGCGCCCAGGTCCGGAGCGTGCCGTAGCGGGAGATCTCGTAGTGTTCGACCGACTGGGCCGCCGAGAGCAGGCCGGCGTCGAGGGCGGAAGTACCCTTGAACTCCTGCATGATCTCCTTGCCTTCGTCGATGATGCCGTTGATCGCCTCGCAGGTCTTGCCGCGCGCGGTCTGGTCGATCATCTCGAAGATCTTCTCCAGCCGCTCGATCTGGCCTTCGGTCTCGGTCTCGTGCTTCTCGAACGCCGCCTTGAGCTCGTCGGACTGCGCGGCCTTGCTCATCTTGGGCAGCGCGCCCAGAATCTTCTTCTCCGCGTAGTAGATGTCCTTGAGCGTGTCATGGAACAGGTCGTCGAGTGTCTTGTTCTTCGTGGGCATCGATGTCTCCCTGGGGAATGGGTACCGGTGCACATGAACGCGGGATGTGAAGGCCGGTTCCGCGCGACGGGCGATTTCACGCCGCACGCGCGACGCTCCGTTCCCTGAGCAGTTCGATCAGCCGCCGCGCGTCCTTCGGCGCCGCGCTCTTTTGATCGTTGTCGAAGTAGACGAACACATCGCGCCTGCCGCGCTGCCACCGCCGCACGTCCTGCGCCCAGCGGCGCAGCGTCGCCTCCGGGTAGCGATCCCTGTAGGCGCCGGTGGGACCGTGGCCGCGCAGATAGACGTGGCCGGCAGTAACCTCCCAGGGTGCCGGAGCATCGCGGTGATCGGACAGGCACAGGGCCACGTCGTGGTCCGACAGCAGGCGCAGGATATCGGCGGCGTACCAGCTCGGGTGGCGGAACTCGAACGCGTAGCGACGCTTGCGCGGCAGCATCTTGAGGAATGCGGCCAGCCGCTCCCTGTTGGCCCGGAACTGCGGCGGAAGCTGAAACAGCACCGGCCCCAGCTTTTTCCCGAGGAGGTCCAGGCGGGTCTCCATCAGGGCAATGCTGTTGTCGCACTTCTCCGTCAGCCGCTTCCAATGGGTGATGAACTTCGAGGCCTTCCAGGCGAAGACGAAATCGTCAGGCGTCTGGTCGTGCCAGGACTGCACCGCGTCCAGCGAGGGCGTGCGATAGAACGAGCCGTTGATCTCGGCGGTGCGAAACTGCGTGGCGTACCAGCGCAGCCAGTCCTTCTTGCGGACGTCCTTCGGGTAGAACGGGCCGCGCCACCCGTCATAAGTCCAGCCCGACGTCCCAACGACCACCCGCGCCATGTCTCTCCTGCCATGTCTCTCCTGCCGCCGCGAGCGAGGGCACGCATCGCCCCTCGCCGCGATCAACCTGCGGACGCCAACCCGCGTTCCGCCCGAGGAGCGGAACTTTCTACCGTGCGATCCGTTCGAGCCTTGGGAGCGTCGAGGGCAACTCCGGTCCGGTCATGCAGCCCGCCCAGATCCTTCTGATGTACGTGGTCGTGCCGCTGTGGTTCTGCGCCGGCATGGCCGACTACCTGTGCCACCGGCGCTCTGACCTCGCGCATACCTCCGGCGCCAAGGAATCGCTGATTCACCTGCTGATGTTCGCGGAGATGGCCGTTCCCCTGCTGGCGGCCCTGCTGCTCGAGATCAACGCCCTCGTCTTCGCCATCATGATCGTCGCCTTCCTCGCCCATGAGGTCACGGCGCTCTGGGACGTCAGCTACGCCAAGACGCGCCGCGACATCTCGCCGATCGAGCAGCACGTCCACAGCTTCCTGGAGCTGATCCCGTTTGCCGCCGGCCTGCTGCTGGCGACGCTGCACTGGCCGCAGTTCCTGGCGCTGTTCGGCCTCGGCGACGAGCCGGCCCGCTTCGTGCTGGAATTAAAGCGCGAGCCGCTGCCGCCCATGTACGTGGTGGCGGTGCTGGCCGGCGCCGCGCTGCTGGAGGCGCTCCCATACCTCGAGGAGCTGTGGCGCGCGCTGTGGACCAACGGATTCCGCCTGGTGCCGCGCCGCCGCTAGGGCGCTCATTTCGGAGGCGGGACGACGTTATTGCGCGCGCGATCGAGCGCGCCGAGCTCTTCGAACAGGAAGCGGTCGTTGCGGTCGAGCACGCGGAAGATCTTCTGGAAGAACAGGTTGTTCGGGATCTGCAGAATCGAGCCGTCGTCCTCGCGCAGCGTCGTGAACATCAGGTTGCGGTCGATGACGCGGCCTCGCATCGCCTCCGGCAGCACCTGCACCATGTCCCCGAGCTGGAACGGCCGCCATAGCGTGATGAAGAAGCTGGCGGTGAAGTTGCTCACCATCGCCCACGTGGCGAGGAAGCCGACGCCGACGACGGTCGCCGCGCTCACCAGCAAGGTCCAGATGCCGGTCAGGCCCACGCCCCAGATGTCGAGGAGGATCAGCACCGTGATCACCCACAGCAAAGTCGAGATCGCGCGGGTGACCGCGAGCACGGTTTGATACGGCAGGCTGATGCGGCCTTCGAGCAGCCGCAGCCAGCCGCGGATCACGCGGTTGATCAGCACCACGACGAACGAGGCCGCCAGCAGAAGCACGACCGTCGAGGTCACGGTCGTGAGGCTGACGTTGTAGTGGTCGAGGAGCCTGAGGATCTGATCGAAGACGGTCATGGAGAGCCTTGCGCGGATCACGGCCCGCGCCCGGGGGAATCATTTTCAGACCCTATTATTGCCGATCCTTGTCGCGATCCAATGCACCGGAGCCAGGGTTTTGCGGAGGATCCTCGCCGACCCCGCCGCCCTGGGGCTCGTCGCGCTCGAGGTCTTCGAGCTCATGGAGCAGCCGCGTCAGCCGGTCGGGCACCGGCTCGGACAGGTCGTAGAGCGCGCGCAGCCCGCTTCCGACGGACGTCTGAATGAGGCGATGATAGAATGTTTTGTTCCAGACGTCGTGCTCATGCGCCATGCGACCTCCCCGTACGCGCGAAGCCTGCATCGCATGAGCTAACCGATGCAGGCCGGTGTCGTTCCGCGCCGCATGAGGTTAACGTGCGGCGGTATCCCGGCGAAGCGCAGGAGGCTTTGAAGTTAATTTGGTTGAATAACGAGCTACCGCCCTATCCAAAGATTCACTGATAAGGATTCAGGCCACCGGCTCGCGGTCAGCGCGTACACTCAAGGCGCGCGATGCGCGGCCGAGCTCACACGGGGTGGGGGGAGATATGCGTTTCAGCGCTCTTCTGTGTGCCGCCATTGCCGCGCTCTGGACCTCGTCGGCTTCGGCCCAGGTGCGAATTACCCGCGACGTCGGGGGCCTCATCGACAACTACGTCGACCGCTATGTCGCCCTGCGCGGCCGCGGCGATCACGTGCTCATCGACGGGCCGTGTCTCTCGGCCTGCACGCTCGTGGTCGGACTGCTGCCGCCGAACCGCGTCTGCGCCACCAAGAAGGCGCTGCTCGGCTTCCACGCCGCCTGGACACCGACCGCCAACGGCGGCCGGGCGATCGTGCCCTCGCAGACCAAGCGCATGCTCAAGATCTACCCTGCCGCGCTGCGCGGTTGGATCGCGCGCAACGGCGGGCTGAAGGCCAACATGATCTTCCTGCAGGGCCGGGAGCTCAACAACGTGGTGCGGCCCTGCCGCGACACCGAGGTCTCCGCCCTGCGGTAAGCCGGGGCCGCTCCCGCCGGAACGGCGCGCCGTCCTCCGGCCAGGGCGACCGCCGCCCAATACCGCCATCCTCCGCCGCCGCAGTCTGCCGCAGCCCTCGACTGCGCGCGCGTTCGGAACCGCCGGTCCGACCGCGCGTTCCTTCGGCGTCACGCGAGGATGTCAAATGACCGATTATCGAGACCCCACCCGCGGCAGCAATGGTTTTGCCTGGGGATGGATTGCCGGAATTGCCGCCCTCATCATCGTGGTCGTCGCGATCGCCTGGAGCCTGAGCGGCCCCGAGGGACCGACCACCGCGACCGCCCCGGCCACGCAGCCCTCGACGGCAGGCTCGGCGCCGCCGCCGGCAGGTTCGTCGGGCTCCGGCATGAGCGGATCGAGCACCAACAACTCAGCCCGATAGGGTACGGCCCATCGGGCCATCGCCCTCCGGCTCATGACACGCGCCGCGCGACGCACGGTGCGTGTCATCGCATGGCGGAGACCCCGCCATGCGACGGCGGCGGGGTCAGGCTGACCGCCGGATCGACCGCCTCCACCTCGAGCGTATCCGCATTGAGCGCCCAATGGCGGATACGCTGGCTTGCCTCGAAGATGCGGCACGCGCTGTCCGCGGCCTGCGCGCCGCTGTCGACATCGCCGACTTCGACGCGCGCCTGCAGGCATTTGAACGGGTGCCCGTCCGAACTCAGCAGCTCCTTGTAGAAGCACACGCGGTAAGTTCCCATCAGAGCCTCCCTGGATTTTTCGCAATCCGAGCGGGAACGCGACGCCGATGCATTGCGCAGGATCAACACACGCGAGCACCGCTCCGCCGCAGGCGCGGCCCCGGGCGGCGGCGCGCGGCTAGTGCAGTTCGTCCGGGCTGATCTGGCTCAGGACCTCATTGACCTTGGCCAGCACCTCGGCCGTGCGCTCCGCGAAATACTTGCTCACCACGGCCGTGATCGCGCCGACGTTGGGATCGGCCGGGTCGAGCCCTGCCGCCTTCAGGCGCATCTCCAGTTCGGCGCGCATGGCCGGTCCTTCGAACATGTCCATCGCGATGTCCTCGTCAGGCGCGCCAAGCGCGGGAACCATGGCCCAGCATATCAGTCTCGCCTCGCGTGTCGCGGGCCCGATCAATCCGCGCGCCGCGTCACAACGGACATTCGCGCATGACGGCTTCGAGACTGCGCTCGTCCAGCGGATCGACGTCGTCGGCACGGGCGTCGGCACGGGGCGCCGGCGCGCCGCCGCGCATCGTCTCGAGCGCACCCACCATGACGGCCAGGACCGCGCGGGCGGCCTGCGCGTCGGGCGCATCGCCCTCGCGAACGAGTGCATCCACGCGCTCGCGCTGACGCTGGATGCGCGCCTCCAATTGCGCGATCTCGACGGAACGGTCTGCCGGCATGTTCTCTCTCCGCGTTCGCCCCCAACCCTCAACGCAATGCCCGCCGTTTCGGGCGGATCTAGGTCTTGCGACGCTTGCCCACGAGCGCATCCGTCAGGTGACCCGCGAACAGCAGCAGCAGGGTAAGGACGGTCGCCACCAGCAGGACCCGCCACGCCGCGAGCGCGCAGGCGATGCCGAACGCGGCCGTGACCCACACCGTCGCGGCGGTGGTCAGCCCCTCGACCGTGCGCGCACGCGCGTCGCGCAGGATCACGCCCGCGCCGATGAAGCTGATGCCGCCCATGATCCCCTGGATGATGCCCTGCACCACGCGGCTGAGCGCGTCCGGGTGATCGCTCAGATCGTGAAACTGGATCGTGGCCAGCGACACCACGGCGGCCCCGAGCGCGACCAGCCCAAGCGTGCGCATCCCGATCGGCTTGTCGGCCAGATCGCGGTTGATGCCGATGATGAGCCCGGCCAGCGCCGCAGCGCCAAGGCGCAGACAGATGTCCATCCAGTCGAATTCGGTAACCACGTAAGCATAAACCGCGAGGCGCCGATGGGTTCCCTGCGGTCGCGGGCCGCTTCCGGCTGGAGCGATTGGAGTGGAAGTACAAGCAGTTATGCGTGTACGGCCGGGATATCCGCTCGACTCGCACGAGGGCGGCGGCTAACGTCGCATTGACCCTCGTCTGCTACGAGACCGGCAGCCCTCGGGCATCCGCTCGAGGGCTTCTGCTTTGCCGGTCATCACAACTGGAACGTAAATCATGTCCGTCAGAAATCCGCGTCAGTGGGGCCTGATCGCCGCCGCCATCAGCGTCGCGTTCATGGCCATGGCCCTCACCTTCGGCATGTCGGAATGGAAGGACGGCGACGCCGCCACCGCCTCCGCGCCGCACACCACGACCGTTCGCTAGGACACAGTCGATCTGAGGCCGCAGGCGGCGTTTGCGATCGCCCGCGCCACGCGGGCGGCGCTGGCGCGCTCGGAGAGATTCGAACTCCCGACCCTCAGATTCGAAGTCTGATGCTCTATCCAGCTGAGCTACGAGCGCGCGTGGGCCGCTGAGGCGGCCGCGAGGCGCCTCTTATACTCAAACGACTCTCGTTTTGCGACCCGATTATGCGGCGGCGAACGCCGACGTCAGCGCTGCGGGCCCCGCCTGCGCGCGCTCGACCCGGTTGCGGCCCATCGCCTTCGCCTGATAGAGCGCGCGATCCGCCGCCGCGATCAGCGCCGTGAGATCGAGCGCCGCCTCGCTGGTGGTCGCCACGCCGATGCTGACCGTCGCGGCCTGCCGGCGCTCGAAGTCCACGCGCACGCGCTCGGCGATCCGCAGCGCTTCAGCACCCGACACGCCCGGCAGCAGGCAGGCGAACTCCTCGCCGCCGAGGCGCGCGAACACATCCGTCGGCCGCAGCACCGCCGTCGCGGTCTCGCAGAACGCGCACAGCACGCGATCGCCGGTCTGGTGGCCGAAGGTGTCGTTGACCTGCTTGAAGAGATCGAGATCGAGCAGCAGCACCGCCGCGGACTGGCCGTCGGCGGCCGTGCGCCGCAGCAGCCGTTCCCCGCTCTCGAAGAAGGCGCGGCGGTTGGCGGCGCCGGTGAGCGGATCGATCAGCGCGGTCTTGCGCTGCTGCAGCTCGGCGCGCTCCTTGGCCATGTTCATGACGAGGAACGCCATGCAGAAGTAGTGCAGCAGGATGAAGACGGAGCCCGCGTAGGGCCACGACGGGTCCGGCGGCGCGGCGCCTCCGGGGAACGGCACTTGGTCGACGAGCACGGCGCGGCCGGCAAAGAACACGGCGTGGAACAACAGCAGCACGATCGCCGGCCAGCGCGAGATCAGCTCCTTGTCGCGCGCGTGCCAGTATTCGAAGGCGGCCGCGAGCGTATAGGCTGCGATCACCAGCGAGCCGGCGCTCATGCGCAACGTCAGTGCCGCGACGAAGCCGTCGAACTGCGCGGCGAACAGCCATGCCGCCGCGCCCGCGAGCGCCCAGCCGTAAAGCGGCCGGCGTCCCTCGAACGAGCGCGCCCCGCACCACATCAGGCCATAGCCGAGATAGGTGATGGGCGGACCGACGTAGATCGTCCAGACGTCGATGACCGGCGCGCGCATGATCACGAGCGCGACGCCGGTGGAGACGCAGATCAAGCCCACGCCCCACAGAGCCAGGGCCGTGACCGTGCGCTCCTGCAGCCAGGAAAACAGCAGCAGGAGACCGCCGGTCGTGCCGACGATGCCGATGATCGCGAACAATGTTGTGGGATCGAAACGCATGACCCGTCCCCGCAGGACCGCGCTTCTAGCAGGCGACTGTTTAACAATCCTGTGCCCGAATTGACTAAAATTTGAGCCGGGCTTTGGCCGTGGCAAACTATGCTCGCCCGGCGTAAGCAGGCCATCACGAGCAGCGCGAGGTTGAAAAGCATGGACGTCAAAGCGGCGGTTGCAGTCGCAGCCGGCAAACCCCTGGAGATCGCCACGGTTCAGCTCGAAGGGCCGAAGGCCGGCGAGGTGCTGGTCGAGATCAAGGCCACCGGCATCTGCCACACCGACGAGTTCACCCTGTCGGGCGCCGATCCCGAGGGCCTGTTTCCCGCGATCCTCGGCCACGAGGGCGCGGGCGTCGTGGTCGACGTCGGGCCCGGGGTCACGTCGGTCAAAAAGGGCGACCACGTGATCCCGCTCTACACGCCGGAATGCCGGCAGTGTCCTTCGTGCCTCTCGCGCAAGACCAACCTGTGCACCGCGATCCGCTCGACGCAGGGCCAGGGCCTGATGCCGGACGCCACATCGCGCTTCTCGCTCGACGGCAAGAAGCTGCACCACTACATGGGCTGCTCGACCTTCGCGAACTTCACGGTGCTGCCCGAGATCGCGGTCGCCAAGATCCGCGAGGACGCGCCCTTCGACAAGGTCTGCTACATCGGCTGCGGCGTCACCACGGGCGTCGGCGCCGTGCTCAACACGGCGAAGGTCGAGCCGGGCGCGACGGCGGTCGTGTTCGGGCTGGGCGGCATCGGCCTCAACGTGATCCAGGGCCTGCGGCTCGCGGGCGCCGACATGATCATCGGCGTCGACGTCAACAACGACAAGAAGGCCTGGGGCGAACGCTTCGGCATGACGCACTTCGTCAACCCGAAGGAGATCGGCTCCGACCTCGTGCCCTATCTCGTCAACATGACCAAGCGCGGCGCCGACCAGATCGGCGGCGCCGACTACACCTTCGACTGCACCGGCAACGTCACCGTCATGCGCCAGGCGCTCGAGGCCTGCCACCGCGGCTGGGGCGTCTCGGTCATCATCGGCGTCGCACCGGCGGGCGCGGAGATCTCGACGCGGCCGTTCCAGCTCGTCACCGGCCGCGTCTGGAAGGGCACGGCCTTCGGCGGCGCGCGCGGGCGCACCGACGTGCCGCGCATCGTCGACTGGTACATGGACGGCAAGATCGAGATCGACCCGATGATCACCCACACGCTCTCGCTGGCGGAGATCAACAAGGGCTTCGACCTGATGCACGAGGGCAAGTCGATCCGCAGCGTGGTGGTGTACTGACCGCAAGGGTCCCGGGCGCGCCACGGCGGCGCGCCCCCGCCCGCCTCATTGCGCGAGCGCCGCCAGGATGCGCGCCCAGCTGCGCGTGCCCTTGTGGAACGAGGTGAGGTCGAACTTCTCGTTGGGCGAATGCACGCGGTCGTCGTCGAGGGCGAAGCCGACCATGATCGTGTCCATGCCGAGCAGGCGCTTGAAGTCGCCGACGATCGGGATCGAGCCGCCCTCGCCCACGGTGATCGCCTTGCGGCCCCACTCCGCGGCCAGCGCCGCGCGCGTCTTCGTCAGCGCCGGATTGTCGAACGACAGCGCGAAGGCCGGCGCGCTGCCGTAGTTGGCGAACTCGACCTCGCAGTCCTCGGGCAGGCGCGCGCGCACGAAGGCGTGGAACGCCGAGCGGATCTTCTCGGGGTCCTGGTCGTCGACGAGCCGGAACGACACCTTCGCCATCGCCTTGCCGGGGATCACGGTCTTGGCGCCGGCGCCGGTGTAGCCGCCGACGATGCCGTTGATCTCGGCCGTCGGGCGCGTCGAGACCTGCTCGACCAGCAGGCGGTCCTTCTCGCCCGCGGGCACCTTCAGCCCGACCGGGCCGAGGAAATTCTCGGCGGTAAGGTCGAGCCCGCCGAGATCGGCCTTGATGTCGGGCGGCAACTCGCGCACGCCGTCGTAGAAGCCGGGAATGGTGACGCGGCCGTTGTCGTCGTGCATCGCGGCGAGGACTTTCGAGAGCACGCGCAGCGGGTTCTGCGCCGCGCCGCCGAACAGGCCAGAATGCAGGTCGCGGTCGGCGCAGGTGAGTCGCACCTCCTCATAGACCAGCCCGCGCAGCGAGGTGGTGACCATGGGCGTCTGCGGGTCCCACATGCTGGTGTCGCAGACGAGCGCGAAGTCGCGCGTGAGCTCGCCCGCGTTCGCCTTGACGAAGTCGAACAGGTGGGCCGAGCCGCACTCCTCCTCGCCCTCGATCATCATGGTGATCGGGATCGGCAACTTGCCGGTGACGGCCTTGAAGGCGCGGCAGGCCTCCACGAACGTCATGACCTGGCCCTTGTCGTCGCAGGCCCCGCGCGCGACGACGCATTTGCGCCCGTCCGGGAGCGTCGCGAGGCGCGGCTCGAACGGCGGCGTCTCCCACAGCTCCAGCGGATCGACCGGCTGCACGTCGTAATGGCCGTAGAACAGCACGCGCGGCGCGGAGCCGGCGCCGGCATCCTGCGCCTTGGCGACGACGATCGGATGGCCCGGCGTCGGGCGCACGCTCGCCTCGAAGCCGAGGCCGGCGAGGTCCTCTGCCACGAACTCGGCCGCCTGCCGGCAGTTGGACGCGTAGGCGGGATCGGTGGAGATGGATTGGATGCGCAGGAAGTCGAACAGACGCTTGAGGCTGTTGTCGAGGTCGGCGTCGATATGCGCGAGCACCGCGTCGAGCTGCTGTGAGGACATTGCGTGCCTTATCTCCTGAGGATACCGCCGAGCGTGCCGCGCACGATCTGGCCCGTGACACGGCCCGTGATGCCGCCGCCGACCGAGCGCGAGGCCTGGCGCGCGACTTCCGAGCCGATGCTGCGCGCCACCGTGCGCGCGATGATCTGTCCCGGGCTCAGGCGCTGGCCGCGCTTGTTGTTGGTGCCGAAGATCGCACCGATGAAGCCGCCGATCTGGCCGAGGACGCCGCCCTCGCCCGCCTGCGCCGGCTGATCGGCGGTCGCCGCCGTCGTCTTGATGCGCTCGGTCAGGATCTCGTAGGCGGATTCGGAATCGATCGTTTGATCGTACTTGCCCTTGAGCGGCGAGGACTGCATGACCGCCTTGCGCTCATCCGGGGTCAACGGACCGATGCGCGAGGCCGGCGGGCGGATCATCGCGCGCTCGACGATCGACGGTGCGCCGTTGCCTTCCAGGAACGAGACGAGCGCCTCGCCCTTGCCGAGCTCCATGATGACGGAGCCGGTATCCAGCGACGGATTGGGCCGGAAGGTGTCGGCCGCCGCTTTGACAGCGCGCTGATCGCGCGGCGTGAACGCACGCAGCGCGTGCTGCACGCGATTGCCGAGCTGCGCCAGAACCTTGTCGGGCACGTCGAGCGGATTCTGCGTGACGAAATAGACGCCGACGCCTTTCGAGCGGATGAGCCGCACCACCTGCTCGATCTTGTCGAGCAGCGCCTTGGGCGCATCGGTGAACAAGAGGTGCGCCTCGTCGAAGAAGAAGCACAATTTCGGCTTGTCGCGGTCGCCGACCTCCGGCAGCTCCTCGAACAGCTCCGAGAGCAGCCACAGCAGGAACGTGGCGTAAAGCCGCGGGTTGTTCATCAGCTTGTCGGCGGCAAGGATGTTGATGTAGCCGCGGCCGTCGCGGTCGGTCTTCAGGAAATCCTTCAGATTGAGGGCCGGCTCGCCGAAGAACTGGTCGGCGCCCTGGTTTTCCAGCACCAGAAGCTGACGCTGGATGGCGCCGACGCTTGCTTTCGACACGTTGCCGTACTGGGTGGTGAGTTCGGACGCGTGCTCGGCGATGAACGCGAGCATCGACTGAAGATCTTTGAGGTTGAGCAGCGGCAGTCCCTGCTCGTCGGCCACCCGGAACACGATGTTGAGAACGCCTTCCTGGGTATCGTTGAGATCGAGCAGCCGCGCCAGCAGCAAGGGGCCCAGTTCGGAGATGGTCGCGCGCAGCGGATGGCCCTGCTCGCCGAACAAGTCCCAGAAGACCACCGGAAAACGGTCCGGCTCGTAGTCGAGGCCCATTCCCTCGGCGCGTTTGACCAACGCGTCCTTCATCTCGCCGGCGGCAGCGATGCCCGACAGGTCGCCTTTGACGTCGGCGGCGAAGACGGCGACGCCTTCGCGCGACAATCCTTCGGCCATCACCTGCAGCGTGACGGTCTTGCCGGTGCCGGTCGCGCCGGCGACGAGCCCGTGCCGATTGGCGAGCGCCAACGTCAGGTATTCCGGCTTGCCGCTTTGTCCGATGAAGATCTTGCCTGGCTGAACGGGGCTCATCGCTGCCTACACCTTATGGCGACGACCACCCGGCCGTCGCGCCACCCGATTTTAGAACGCCGCCAAATAAAGTGGAACGCCGTTCTAAGCGATGCAGCAACGACACACACGTCGACAAACCAAAGAGAATGCGAAGCTGCGATGAAAGTTCGAACAGAATTCTTATTGACACGCCTCGCTCCCGGGCACTTGTATACGACCGCGGCGCAATGAAGCTTGGTTCAAGCTGAAAGAAGTCTCGCTACGATGCGAGCGCTGAGGGGCTATGACTGAACTGGTCGACCGCATCGTCGCGCGCGTTGGTGTCGACCGCCCGACCGCCGAGAAATCCATCGGCATCATCCTTGATTTCCTGTCGAAAGAAGGTCCGCCCGATAAGGTGCAGGCGCTGCTCGCGCGTTTGCCGGGTCACGACGCATTGATCGCCGCGGCCAGCGCCGACGGCGGCGGCCTGTTCGGCGGGATGGGCGGCATCATGGGCGTCGGCAGCCGGCTGATGGGCGCGGGGCTGGGTATGGACGATATCCAGAACGTCATCCGCGAACTGGTGATCTACAGCCGGGAACAGGGTGCGGAGGACGCGCTGCGCGACATCGCAGCCTCGATCCCGGGCCTCAGCCAATACGTTTGAGCGGCGGCGGGTGATCCATGAACTATCCTGTCTCTGAACTCGACGGCATCACGCCTGGAATTGGCAGCATTCTGAAGGCGAACAAGATTCGGACGACCATCCGCCTGCTCGAAAGTGCGCGCACGCCCAAGAAGCGGCAGACGCTGGCGCAGAAGACCGGCGTTCCAGTCGACCAGATCCTGCGCTGCGTGACGATGGCGGACCGGCTGCGCGTAAAGGGGATCGGCCGCGAACACGCGGAACTGCTGGAGATGGCGGGCGTGAAGACCGTGCAGGACTTGCGCTACCGCAATCCGGCCAACCTCGCGGAAGCCATGGCCGCCGTGAACGACAGTCGCAAGTGCCTGCGCCTGCTTCCCTCGGAAAAGGTGGTCGCGCGCTGGATCGAGTACGCCAAGAAGCTCAAAAACGAAGTTTCATACTGAGCGGCCGCCCCGGGACCGCCGCACCGGGCCGATTGCACGGACCTTCGTCCGCGCGGGCCGCCGCCCATCGGCCGTCGCTTGACAGGGATGGCCGGACCGCGCAAAGCGACCGGAATGATCGCCACAGAAACGCCCGTCCGCGGCGCTGCGCCGCCGCTCGCCGCCCTGCTCTCCCGGGGCCGCCCGCTGGTCATGGGCATCCTCAACGTCACGCCGGATTCGTTCTCCGACGGCGGCCGCTTCTTCGACCCGCAGGTGGCGCTCGCGCACGCCCGCCAGATGGCGGCGGACGGCGCCGACATCCTCGATGTCGGGGCCGAGTCCACCCGCCCCTACGGCGGCGCGAAGCCGGTATCGGCGGATGAAGAGCAGCAGCGCCTCGAGCACGTGCTGCCGGCGGTCACCGCGCTGGGCGTGCCGGTGTCGATCGACACGATGAAAGCCGCCGTCGCCGACTGGGCGGTGCGCGCGGGCGCTGCGATCATCAACGACGTGTGGGGCCTGCAGCGCGACCCGGACATGGCCGGCGTCGTGGCGCGCCACGGCGTGCCGGTGATCGTCATGCACAATCGCGAGCAGGCCGACGCGCCGGACGTCATGGCCGACGTGCATGCGTTCTTCGAGCGCTCGCTGGCGATCGCCGAGCGCGCCGGCATCGCCCGCGACAAGATCGTGCTCGACCCCGGCGTGGGCTTCGGCAAGACGCCCGAGCAGAGCATGACCGTGATCGCGCGCCTCGCCGAGTTCAAGCGGTTCGGACTGCCGCTGCTCGTCGGCGCCTCGCGCAAGCGCTTCATCGACAAGGTCTCGCCTGCCCCGCCCGACCGGCGGCTGGGCGGCTCGATCGTCAGCCACGCCCTTGCCGTGCAGAACGGCGCGATGATCATCCGCGCGCACGACGTTCCCGAAACCGTGCAGGCGTTGCGCGTCCTCGGCGCGATCGGAAGCCGGCGATGAGCGACACGATCTTCGTCACCGGGCTTCTGATCCACGCCCACCACGGGGTGATGGAGCACGAGGCCAACGTCGGGCAGCGCTTCGTCATCGACCTCGAGCTGACCGTGGACCTCGGCGCCGCCTCGCGCTCCGACCGGCTGGCGGACACGGTCTCCTACGCCGCGATCGTCGAGACGGCGACGCAGGTGTTCACCGGCCACAACTACCGCCTGATCGAAGCGGCCGCAGGCGCAGTCGCGGAGGCCGTCCTGGCCGGATTCCCGAAAGTCGAGGCCGCGCGCATCACCGTCCGCAAGCCGCACGCGCCGATCGCGGCGATCTTCGGCGACGCCGGCGTGACGATCACGCGCAAACGCCATGGCTGAGGTCCTGATCGCGCTCGGCGGCAATGTCGGCGACGTGCGCGCGACACTCGACCGTGCCATCGAGATGCTCTGCGACGAGCGCGATGTCCGCCTCGTCGCCCGCTCCTCCGACTACCGCACGCCTCCATGGGGCGTGACCGAGCAACCCGACTTCGTCAACCTCTGCCTTGTCGTGGAGACGGAGCTCTCGCCCCATGCCCTGCTCGAACGCACCCAGGCGATCGAAAAGGAGCTCGGGCGCGACCGCAGCAAGGACGTGCGCTGGGGGCCGCGCACGATCGACATCGACCTGCTGGCCTACGACGACCTCGAGATCGACGACCCGACGCTCAAGCTGCCCCATCCGCACCTGTTCGAGCGCGCGTTCGTGCTGGTTCCGCTGGCGGAGATCGCAGGCGACCGCATCGTCGGCGGCACACGCATCGGCGACGCGGCGAAACGCATCGACCCGAGCGGCATCACGCGCATTCCGCCCCGGCTGAGCCAGTTGATCTGAGACAATGCGGGACCGGGCGCGTTGGATGGCGGCAGGCGCATGACAAACGAGAATGTCCCATTCGCCGGCGACTTTCCGCCTGCCAGCCGCGAGCAGTGGCGCAAGCTGGTGGAGACGGCGCTCAAGGGCGCCCCGTTCGACAACAAACTCGTCAGCCGGACCTATGACGGGCTGCGGATCGAGCCGCTCTATGAGCGCGACGCATCGGCGCGGCCGCTGCGCGGACGCGCGCCGGGAACACCCTGGCAGGTGCTCGCGCGCGCCGATCATCCCGATCCGGCCGCCGCCAACGCCGAGGCCCTGCACGAACTCGAGAACGGCGCCACCGGGCTGACGCTCGCCTTCGCCGGCTCGGTCGGCAGCCGCGGCTTCGGCCTGGACGGGACGGCGGACACGCTGCGGCGCGTGCTCGACGGAATCTACCTGGACGCGATCTCGCTCGACCTCGATCTTTCATGGAGCGCGAGCGGCGCTCCGGTGCACCTCGCCGCGCTCGCCGAGCGCCACAAGCTCGATCCGGCCGCGCTCGACCTGCGCATGAATCTCGATCCGATCGGCTCGCTGGCCGCAACCGGCGTGAACCTCGTGGGATGGGACGTGCTCGCGCCGCGCTTCGCCACCGTCGTGAAGGAGTTCGCGGCACAGGGCTTCGCGGGCCCATTCGCCGCCGCCGATGCGCGCATCGTTCACGATGCGGGCGGCTCGGAGGCTCAGGAACTCGCCTGGGCGCTGGCGGTTGCGACCGCCTACCTGCGTGCGTTCGAGGCGGCCGGCGTTGCGCTCGACACGGCGCGCCAATGGATCTCGTTCAAGCTGGCGGCGGACGCCGACCAGTTCCTGACCATTGCCAAGTTCCGCGCGCTGCGCAAGCTGTGGGCGCGCGTCGAGGACGCGTGCGGGCTCGCGCCGCAACCGGCCTTCATCGCCGCCGAAACCGCGTGGCGCATGATGACGAGGCGCGACCCCTGGGTGAACGTGTTGCGCACCACGGTCGCGGCGTTCGCGGCCGGCATCGGCGGCGCCAACTCGGTGAGCGTGCTCCCGTTCACCGCGGCGATCGGCCTGCCCGACCGTTTCGCGCGGCGGCTCGCGCGCAACACGCAGCTCATTCTTCTGGAGGAGGCCAATCTCGCCAAGGTCAGCGACCCCGCGGCGGGCTCCGGCGCGCTCGAAGACGTCACACGGCAACTGTGCGACACCGCGTGGACGCTGTTCCAGGAGATCGAGGCAGCTGGCGGCGCGTGGCGCGCGCTCGAAACCCGCGTCATCCAGGGCAAGGTCGCCGCGGTGCGCGCCGAGCACGAGCGGGCCGTCGCGCGCGGTCGCGACGCACTCACCGGCACCAGCGCCTTCCCGGACATCCACGAGCAGCCGGTGGCGGTGCTTAACGTGGCGCGCCCGGCTCCCGCAATTCCCACCGACGTCGAGGTGCGCGTCGAGCCACTGCCAAGCATCCGCTTCGCCGAGCCGTTCGAGGCGCTGCGCGACGCGTCCGACCGCGCGCGGGTGACGGCCGGCGGCCGCCCGAAAGTCTTCCTCGCCAATCTCGGCACGCCGTCGGACTTCACCGCGCGCGCCACCTTTGCCAAGAATTTCTTCGAGGCAGGCGGCATCGAAGCGGTGACCAACGACGGCTTCGCGGCGCCTGCGGACGCCGCAGCGGCGTTCAACGTGTCGGGCGCCGCGCTCGCCTGCATCTGCTCGTCCGACGCGCGCTACGCCGCCGACGCGCAAGCCGCCGCGCAGGCCCTCGCCCGCGCCGGCGCGCGCCGCATCTATCTCGCCGGACGGCCGGGCGAGCAGGAAGCGGCCCTGACGGCGGCCGGAGTGACCGGCTTCATCTTCGTGGGCTGCGACATGCTCGGCACGCTGCGCGCGGCGCAGGCGGCGCTGGGCGTAGCAGCGTAAGCGACGCAAGGGTCGGCGGCGTTCGACAAGCCACGCCCGGAATGGGATAATCAGCCGTTGGCGGGCTCGGAGCGGCAAGGAAGCGAGACGATGGGCCGGATTCCCGATTTCTCCACCGTGGCCTTCGCGCCGGTCGACACGGCCGCGCCCGCAAGCGCCGCGCAGTCCTGGCTCACGCCGGAAGGCATCCCGGTGAAGCCGGTCTATGGCCCCGACGATCTCGCGCCGGTCGACTTCCTCGACACCTATCCGGGCATCGCGCCTTATCTGCGCGGCCCCTACCCCACCATGTACGTCACGCAGCCGTGGACGGTCCGGCAGTACGCGGGCTTCTCCACGGCAGAGGACTCCAACGCGTTCTACCGCCGTAATCTCGCCGCCGGCCAGAAAGGCCTCTCCGTCGCCTTCGATCTGCCGACCCACCGCGGCTACGACAGCGATCATCCGCGCGTCGCCGGCGACGTCGGCATGGCCGGGGTCGCAATCGACTCGATCTACGACATGCGCACGCTGTTCTCGGGGATTCCCCTCGACCAGATGTCGGTGTCGATGACCATGAACGGCGCGGTGCTGCCGGTGCTCGCGCTCTTCATCGTGGCGGCCGAGGAACAGGGCGTGCCGCCGGAGAAGCTGTCGGGCACCATCCAGAACGACATCCTCAAAGAGTTCATGGTGCGTAACACCTACATCTATCCGCCCGCGCCCTCGATGCGGATCATCTCCGACATCTTCGCCTACACGTCGGAGCACATGCCGAAGTTCAACTCGATCTCGATCTCCGGCTATCACATGCAGGAGGCGGGCGCGACGCAGGACCTCGAGCTCGCCTACACGCTCGCCGACGGCGTCGAATACGTGCGCACCGGCATCAAGGCCGGGCTCGACGTCGACCGCTTCGCGCCGCGCCTGTCGTTCTTCTGGGCGATCGGCATGAACTTCTTCATGGAAGTCGCCAAGATGCGCGCCGCGCGCCTGATCTGGGCGAAGCTGATGAGGCCCTTCGACCCGAAGGATCCGCGCTCGCTGTCGCTGCGCACGCACTGCCAGACCTCGGGCTGGTCGCTCACGGCACAGGACGTGTTCAACAACGCGGTGCGCACCTGCGTCGAGGCGATGGCGGCGACGCAAGGGCACACGCAGTCGCTGCACACCAACTCGTTCGACGAGGCGCTGGCGCTGCCGAGCGACTTCTCGGCACGCATCTCGCGCAATACGCAGCTCTTCCTGCAGCAGGAAAGCGGCACGACCCGCATCGCCGACCCATGGGGCGGCTCGTTCTACGTCGAACGGCTCACCCACGATCTCGCGCGCAGGGCCTGGGGCCATATCCGCGAGGTCGAGGAGCTGGGCGGCATGGCCAAGGCAATCGAGGCCGGCATCCCCAAGCTGCGCATCGAGGAGGCGGCCGCCCGCGCGCAGGCGCGCATCGACGCCGGCCAGCAGACCGTCGTCGGCGTGAACAAGTACAAGCCGGCCGAGGACCGCGCGGTCGACGTGCTGCGCGTGGACAATTCGGCGGTGCGCCAGTTGCAGATCGAGAAGCTGGCGCGGCTCAAGCGCGAGCGCGACCAGAAGGCGGTGGACGAGGCGCTCGCCGCCCTCACCCGCGCGGCGGACGGCGGCAACGGCAACCTGCTCGCGCTGGCGATCGACGCAGCGCGCGCGAAGGCCACCGTCGGCGAAATCTCGATGGCGTTGGAAAAAGTGTTCGGGCGTCATCGCGCGGAGATCAAGGCGATCTCCGGCGTCTACAAACGTGAGGTCGGAACGATGTCTCCCGCCGTCGAACGGGTGCTCAAGCTGGTGGCCGAGTTCGCCGAGGACGAAGGCCGCCGGCCGCGCATCCTGGTCGCCAAAGTCGGCCAGGACGGGCATGACCGCGGACAGAAGGTGATCGCGTCCGCCTTCGCCGATCTCGGCTTCGACGTGGATATCGGACCGCTGTTCGCGACGCCCGCCGAGGCCGCGCGCCAGGCGGTGGAGAACGACGTGCACATCGTCGGCGTTTCCTCGCTCGCGGCCGGCCACCTCACGCTGGTGCCCGAGCTCAAGGCCGCGCTCGCGAAGGAAGGCCGCGACGACATCATGGTCGTGGTCGGCGGCGTGGTGCCGCCGCAGGACTACGACGCCGTGCGCAAGGCGGGCGCCGAGGCGATCTTCCCGCCCGGCACCGTGATCGCCGAGGCGGCCGAGGAGCTGCTGCACAAGCTCAACCGGCGGCTGGGCCACGTCGATTCCGCGTAGGCCGGCAAGGCCGGTTCATGTTAATGGTCAGCGATGGTCATTTCTGCAGACCTCTCCCGAGACGAAGTAATTTCCGGGCTGCGGAGCCTGGAGCCACGACTTCGCGCCCGCGGCGTGCGCAGCCTTGCGATCTTCGGGTCACGGGCACGCGGTGACCACCGACCCGACAGCGACCTGGATGTCCTCATCGACGTCGAGCCACAGCGGAAGTTTTCGCTGCTGGACCTGGTGGGCGTCGCTCACGTGATAGAAGACCACTTGGCTGTGTCGGCCAATATCTTCATGCGGCGTAGCTTGGAGCCGGGGATGGCCGAAAGCATCCGGCCGGACATCATCGAGATTTTTCGATGACCGACCGGGTCTATTGGCGGCTCACCGACATGAAGGCGGCAATCACCGACATCAGGGACCTGCTGGCCGGAAAGCAGTTCGACGTGCTGAACTCCGACCGTGCGGTGCGCGCGGCGTTTGAACGATTCCTCGAAATCTTGAGCGAAGCATCGCGCCACGTCCCGGACGACTGGAAGAAGAGTCATCCGCAGATTCCATGGCGACAGGTTGCAGACCTCGGCAATCACGTTCGACACGCCTACCACCGCATCGACCTAGAGATCCTGTGGACGATCTATACGTCGGATCTGGACGCTCTCGAAGCCGCGGTGGATGCACTTCTCCAGAAAGCAAAAGAGTAGACGTGGCATCGGCACCCAGGCCCGAACATTCGCCACGTCATCGGCGGTTATGATTCCATGACGGCGCACCGCGATTCGGCCAACATGCCTCCCGAGATCGGAAAGCTCGCCGCCGGTATCCGCGCCGGCGAGCGCGCCACCCTGGCGCGCGCGATCACGCTGATCGAAAGCCGCCGCGCCGACCACCAGCAGCGCGCGCGGGCACTCGTGCAGGAGCTGCTGGCGGCCACCGGCAAAGCGATCCGCATCGGCATCACGGGGGCTCCCGGGGTCGGCAAGTCGACCACCATCGACACGCTCGGCACCTTTCTCACCGGCAAGGGCCACAAGGTCGCGGTGCTCGCGGTCGATCCGTCATCCGTGCGCACGGGCGGCTCGATCCTTGGCGACAAGACGCGCATGGCGCGGCTTGCCAACGATCCCAACGCGTTCATCCGCCCCTCGCCCGCGGCCGGCACCCTCGGGGGCGTCGCCGCCAAGACACGCGAGACCATGCTGCTCACCGAGGCTGCCGGTCACGACGTGGTGCTGGTGGAGACGGTCGGCATCGGCCAGTCGGAAACGGCGGTCGCGGACATGACCGATTTCTTCCTGGCGCTGATGCTGCCGGGCGCAGGCGACGAACTGCAGGGCATCAAGAAGGGCGTCGTCGAGCTTGCCGACATGATCGCGGTCAACAAGGCCGACGGCGACAACGTCGTGCGCGCGCGCCAGGCGGCCGCCGAATATCGCGCGGCGCTGCACATCCTCACGCCGCGCTCGCCGACCTGGACGCCGCCGGTCGTCACCTGCTCCGGGCTCACCGGCGAGGGCATCGATGCCGTGTGGGCGGCGATCCTCGATCACCGCAGGAAGCTGACCGCAACCGGCGAGATCGCCGCGCGCCGGCGCGAGCAGCAGGTCAAATGGATGTGGGCGATGCTCGACGAGCGCCTGCGCGAGCGCATCCACTCCGACCGCGCGCTGCGCGCGCGCCTGCCGCAGATCGAGGCCGCGGTCGCGTCGGGAAAGCTCTCACCCGCCCTCGCCGTCGACGAGATCGCGGCCGCGCTCGGGATCGCGCAATCCTGACCACAGCACCGCTGTCCCAAAATCGTCCGCGCATCTTCGGGGCACAGCCCATGGACCGCGCGAGAGCCGCACGGGAGGGCCGTTAACCACGTCCCCTGTCTCGCCGCGGCACAGCCGATCTGGCCCAAGTCTTGAACCAGCGAGTGTGAGAGGTTCTGCCCCGCGGAGGGTCCATGACCACACGACGCCATTTCCTCGGCCATGTCCTTGCCGGCCTCACCGGCACCGCGGCCGGCGCCGCCGCCCTGCCGGCGCAGGCGGCGCAGCAACCTTTGTCGGCGGTCGGCATCGAGGTCGCCCAGTTCGGCGTGCGCCCCGGCCGCGGCGACGACCAGACCATTCCGCTGCAGCGCGCGATCGAGCAGGCCGCGAGCACGCGCTCGCCGCTCGCGCTCGCGGCGGGCACCTATCGCGCGTCCGGCCTCACGCTGCCGCCCGGCACGCAGATCCTCGGCACCGCCGGCGCGACGCGCATCGTCGCCAACCGCGACAAGCCGATCTTCACCTCGACGCGTGCCAACGACGTGCAGCTCTCCGGCCTGACGTTCGACGGCGGCGGACAGGCGCTGCCCGACGGCCAGGGCCTCGTCACGCTCCTGAACGGCGAACGCATCCGCATCACCGACTGCGCGTTCATCGGCGCGGGCTGCTTCGCGCTCAAGCTCGACGGCATCGCCGGCGAAGTCACCGGCTGCACGATCATCGGCGCGGCCGACGCCGCGATCTTCTCGCTCGACGCGCGCGGCCTCGTGATCGCGCGCAACCAGATCCGCCGCGCCGGCAACAACGGCATCCAGGTCTGGCGCCGCGCGCCCGGCGAAGATGGCACGATGGTGATCGACAACGCCGTGCAGGAGATCGACGTCCGCGACGGGGGCACCGGACAGAACGGCAACGGCGTCAACGTGTTCCGCGCCGGCGGCGTGACCGTGCGCGGCAACCGCATCAAGGACTGCGTGTTCTCCGCCGTGCGCGGCAATGCCGCGTCCAACCTGCGCATCCTCGACAACGCGTGCACCGGCCTCGGCGAGGTCGCGCTCTATGCCGAGTTCGGCTTCGAAGGCGCCGTCATCGCCAACAACACCGTCGACGGCGCCGGCCACGGCGTGTCGGTGACGAACTTCAACGACGGCGGCCGCCTCGCGGTCGTGCAGGGCAACATCCTGCGCAATCTCGGTCCGCAGGCGCGCGCGCGCATCGCCAACGGCACGCACGGCATCGGCATCTATGTCGAGGCCGACACCGCCGTGACCGGCAACGTGGTCGAGCGCGCGGCGCGCGCGGGCATCATGGCGGGCTGGGGCCGCTACCTGCGCGACGTCAGCATCACCGGCAACGTGGTGCGCCAGTCCGGCATCGGCATCGGAGTGTCCGTCGTGCAGGGCGCGGGCGCGGCCCTGATCGCCAACAACCTGATCAGCGGGGCGGCGCGCGGCGCCATCCTCGGCATGGACCACGAGCACCCGGTGACCGGCGATCTCGCTAAGGACGGCGCCACGCGATACAGCCAGCTCGAGATCAGCGGAAACCGGGTGAACTAGCGCAGCGCGAGCACGTCGGCGGGCCTGATCTCGCCGACGACGACCTTGCGCCAGTTGCGCAGCGGACGGCGCGCGAACGTCGCAAGGAACGCGCGTGCGTCGCGGTCGAGGAGCTTGGCCAGCACCGCGGCCGTGATCGCTTCCGCCGCACGCCCCGCGCCGTCGTCGCACTTCACCGCGACGCCGAGGCCCTGCTCCGGCAGCGCGGCACAGTAAGCCCCCTCCGCGCCGGCCTTGACGAATACGCGCGCGCCGAAATGCTCCATCACCTGCGTGACGAACTGGCCGGTGCCGGCGACATGCCAGGGCTTGGCGGCGCAGGCCGCGCGCAGACGCCGCACGGCCTCGGCGCGCGCGGGTGCGAGCCCCTGCCCGGTCGCGAAGCGCGCGAAGGCGCGCGCCAGCCCCGCGAGCGGCATCGCGAAGGTCGGCACCGAGCAGCCGTCGATGCCGATGTCGGCGTCGGGGATCGCGCGGCCGGACATCGCCTCCAGCGCCGCGCGCACCTCGCGCTGCACGGGATGCGCGACTTCGCAATAGCTCGCGATGTCGGCGTTCATCTGGCAGGCCGCGCACAGGAAGCCCGCGTGCTTGCCCGAGCAGTTGTGATGCAGCGGCGACGGGGCCTGCCCGGCGCGCACCAGCGCCTCGGCCGAGGCCTTGTGCATCGGCGCATGCGCCCCGCACTGCAGGTCGTCGACGCTCAGTCCGGCGCGCGTCAGCATCCGGGTCACGCCGGCGACGTGGCCCGGCTCGCCCGCATGGGAGGCGCAGGCCAGCGCGAGGTCCTCGTCGCCGAAGCCGTAGCGGTCCGCCGCGCCCGACTCCACCAGCACCAGCGCCTGCAGCGCCTTCACCGCCGAGCGCGGATAGACCGGCGCGTCGACATCGCCGAGCGCAAGGACGATGCGACCGTCCGCGTCCACGACGGCAACGGCACCGTGGTGGCGGCTCTCGACGAGGCCGCCGCGCGTCACTTCCACAAGGACGGGGTCGCTCATATCTGCGCACCTGCCGGCCACATTTCGGGCCGCAATGCCGGGTTACAGTGCGCCATGTCTTCGGCCAGCGAGCACACCGCCGTCAACCCGCCGCGCCGACGCCTGCGGCGCAAATGGCTGCCGCACGGACTGTTCGCCGCCTGCTTCGTCGTGCCGGTTGCGTACCAGACGGGACTCTACGCAGCCACCGACCACCCGGCGAGCTTCCGGCGCGCCAACTGGTCGAGCACCGGCCTGCTGCCGCCCTCCGCCGAGGACTCCGCGCCGCGCGTGCTGGTGTTCGCCGCGCGCAACGGAACGTGGCGCAGCATCTTCGCGGTCCACACCTGGATCGTGCTCAAGCCGGAGAACGGCCCCTACACGCGCTACGACGTGACGGGCTTCGGCCAGCCGGTGCGCGTCAACTGGATGGCGCCCGACGCGCATTGGTACAGCAACACGCCGCAGGTCGTCGCCGACATCCGCGGTCCGCTCGCCGCCCGGGCGATCCCCAAGATCACCGCGGCGGTGGACAACTACGCCTATGCCAAGTCCGGCGACTACCGCATCTGGCCCGGCCCCAACAGCAACACCTTCGTCGCCACCGTGCTACGCGCAGCACCGGAGCTGCAGGTGGCGCTGCCGCCCACGGCCATCGGCAAGGACTTTCGCGCCGACAACTCGGTCGCGGGATGGACGCCGAGCCGCACCGGGTTCGAGGTCGAGCTGTTCGGCTTGCTCGGGCTCAAGGCGGCCTGGGTCGAGGGCATCGAGATCAACCTGTTCACGCTCGTCGCCGGGCTCGACCTGCGCAATCCGGCGATCAAGCTGCCGGGCATCGGGCGATTCGGATTGCCGACGCCGACGGAGCAGGTCTTTACGGAGCGAGCGCGCGTGCTCTGAAGCATCGCCGCGGCTCACGGTCAGTTGTGTGCGGCGGCGGCCGCGCCGGGTGACGGGCGCAAGGCTTTGTGCAAGGTTCCCGGGCTCCGCGACCCAACGGTAGAAGTACGTTCCATGCGAGACACCTGGCCGCTGCTCCAACAGATCCCCTTCCCGGCGCTGCGGCGCCGCCGGCTGGAGACGCTGCAGGTCAATCTCGGCTACCGCTGCAACCAGTCCTGCGTGCATTGCCACGTCAATGCCGGTCCCGGACGCACCGAGGAGATGAGCGGCGACGTCATCGATCTCGTGATCGAGGTCCTCGAACGGCGACGCATCGCCCGGCTCGACATCACCGGCGGCGCGCCCGAGCTCAACCCGCACTTCCGCCGGCTGGTGGCCGCTGCGCGCGACATGGGCGTGCACGTGATGGACCGCTGCAACCTCACCATCCTGGAGGTCGACGGCCAGGAGACGCTTGCGCAGTTCCTGGCCGATCAGCAGGTCGAGATCGTCGCGTCGATGCCGTGCTACCTCGTCGGCAACGTCGACCGCCAGCGCGGCAAGGGTGTGTTCGAGGGCTCGATTCGCGCGCTCAGGAGGCTGAACGCGCTCGGCTACGGCATCGAAGGTTCCGGCCTCGCGCTCAACCTCGTCTACAACCCGCAGGGCCCCTCGCTGCCGCCCGGCCAGGACGCGCTCGAAGCCGACTACAGGCGCGTGCTTGGCGAGGAGCACGGCGTCGCGTTCAATCGGCTCTACACGCTGGCCAACATGCCGATCCAGCGCTTCGGCGCGATCCTGCTCTCGCGGGGCACGTTCGACGAGTACCTCGCGCTGCTGCGCTCGGCCCATCGCGATGAGAACCTCGACGAGGTGATGTGCCGCAGCCACGTGTCCGTGGACTGGCGCGGCTATCTCTACGACTGCGATTTCAACCAGATGCTCGACCTGCCGGCGGGCGACCGCCTGCACCTGTCCGACCTGCTGCACGACGATCTGGCGGGCGCCCCGATCAAGGTGGCCGGGCACTGCTTCGGCTGCACCGCCGGCCAGGGCTCGAGCTGCGGAGGCGCGCTGCGGGAGGCCGCCGAATGAGGGCGGCGCGCGGCGCGGCCGCACGACCGTTCTCCGGCGCGGCGCAGCGGCTCCCATGACTCGCCTCTCGATCATCGTCCCCACGCTCAACGAGGTGGACGGGATCGCCGAAGCGCTTGGCATGCTGGCGCCGCTGCGCAAGCGCAATGTCGAAGTGATCGTCGCGGACGGCGGCAGCGAGGACAGCACCGTCGCGCTGGCGCGGCCGTTCTGCGACCGCGTGGTGAGCGCGGCGCGCGGCCGCGGCGCGCAGCTCACCGCCGGCGCATCCGCCGCGAAGGGCGACGTGTTCCTGTTCCTGCACGCGGACACCCGCCTGCCGCCGGATGCGGACCTCGCGCTGCTCAGCCGTTTCGCCGGCAGCGGTTACGCCTGGGGCCGCTTCGACGTGAGGATCGTGGGCAAGCATCCGCTGCTGCCGCTGGTCGCCATCGGCATGAACCTGCGCTCGCGCCTCACCGGCATCGCGACCGGCGACCAGGCCATGTTCGTCACCCGCGATGCATTCTGGGCCGTCGGCGGGTTCCCCGACATCGCGCTGATGGAGGACATCGCGCTCTCGCGCGAACTCAAGCGGCTCGGCCGTCCGCTCTGCCTGCGCGCACGCGTCACGACCTCGGGGCGGCGCTGGGACGAGCGCGGCTTTGTGCGCACCGTGCTGCTGATGTGGCGGCTGCGCCTTGCGTATTACTTCGGCGCGTCGCCCGAGCGGCTCGCCAGGATGTACGGCTATGTCCCGCGCAAGGAGTGACGTGGCGATCGCGGTGCTCGCCAAGGCGCCGGTCCCGCATCTCGCCAAGACGCGGCTCATCCCGGCGCTCGGCGCCGAGGGCGCCGCCGCGCTGCAGGCGCGGCTGATCGCGCACACGGTCGAGACGGCGCTCTCCGCGGGGCCGGTGACGGTGTGGGCGACGCCCGACGCGCGCCACCCGCAATTCAAGGCGCTCGCCGGCCGGGTTCGGATGCAGCGTCAGCCGGACGGCGACCTCGGCGCGCGCATGCTCGCCGCCATCGCCGCCGCAGACGGCCCGGTCCTAGTCATCGGCACCGACTGCCCCGCGCTGGCACCCGAGCATCTGTGCGCCGCCGCGCACGCGCTGCGCGAGGGCATCGACGTCGTCGTCTGCCCGGCCGAAGACGGCGGCTATGGCCTGATCGGCATGCGCGCGCCGCACGCGGCGCTGTTCACCGGCATGACCTGGAGCGCGCCGACCGTGATGGCCGAGACACGGCGGCGGCTCGCGCGCCTCGGCCTCGCATGGCGCGAGCCTGCGCGGGTGTGGGACGTCGACACGCCCGCCGATCTCGCGCGCCTGCGGCGGGAATTCCCGCAACTGCTCGGCTAGCCCACGCGCAGCGCGACCAGCCCCGCGACGATCAGCAGCGCAGCGACGAGGCGCGTGGCGTGCAGCGGCTCCTTGAGCAGGACAACCGCTATGAGGGCCCCGAACAGCACGCTCGTCTCGCGCAGCGCGGCGACGATCGCGATCGGCGCCACCGTCATCGCCCAGATCGCGACGCCATAGGACGCGACCTGCAGCGCGCCGCCGAACAACCCGATCCGCCACTGAGGACGGCTGCCCGCAAGAGCGGCGGCGAAGCCGCGCCGCGCGAGCAGATATCCCGCCATGACGAGACTCGCGCCCGCGAAGATCGCGAACGTGTAGGACGCCGGATTGCCCGAGGCGCGCGCGCCGATGCCGTCCACGATGGTGTAGGCGCAGATGGTGACGGCGGTGGCGAGCGCGTAGCCGATCCCGCGCCAGTTGAAGCGCGCGAGCGCGTGCCCGCCAGGCAGCGACAGCAGCAGCACGCCCGCGACCAGCAGCAGCAATCCGCTCCAGGCCGGCACGCTGAGCTCTTCGCCGATGAGCAAGGTCGAGGCGACGCCCGTCATCAGCGGCGCCCCGCCGCGCGCGATCGGATAGACTTGGCCGAGATCGCCGTGGCGATAGGCCTCGATCAGGCTGGCGAAATAGACGAGGTGCACGGCGACCGACGCCGCCACCCAGGGCCACGCCTCCGCGTTGGGCAACCCGACGAAGGGCCAGAACGGCAGTCCCACCGCGCCTGCGGCGATGGTGACGATGGCCGTGGTCACGAGCGGATCGCCGCCGCCCTTGATCACGGCGTTCCAGCCGGCGTGGCAGGCAGCGGCAGCCAGGACCGCGACGAACACCGCTACTTCCATGGCGTTTCCTAAAGACGCTCGACTGGTCTATCTATTCGTGCGGCGGGAGGGCCGACATGTTCACCACACCACGGCTGGTCGCGATCGCGCTGTGCGCGGCGCTGAATTTCGTGATCGGGTCGATCGTCTATCTCGTCAAGCTTCCGATATATCTCGATTCGATCGGCGTGATCCTGTGCGCCCTGCTGCTGGCGAGCAACCGGCGCGTCGCGTTCGTCTGCGCCTTCATCGCGGCGCTCACCTCCACTTTCGTCACCGGCCTCCTCGTCAACCCCTTCCTGCCCTGGTTCGTGGGCACCGACCTCGCCATCGCCTTGATGTCGGCTTTCGTCACGACGCGGGGCAGCGAGACCTTCCGCGCCCGCCCGGCCCGACCGACGGCATTCGTCGGTTCGGTGCTGCTCTATGGCATCCTCACCGGCATCGCCGCCGCCGTGGTCTCGGCGCCGGTCGTCGCCTACGTGTTCGGCGGCGTCACCGGATCGGGCTCGGCCTTCCTCGTCGGCATCTTCCTGAAATCCGGTCAGCAGCTCTGGAACGCGACCCTCGCGTCCGGGCTGATCGCCGACCCGATCGACAAGACCTTGCAGGTGCTGATCGCCGCATTGCTGTTCCGCGCGACGCCTGCCGATTTCATCGCGCTCGTGCGCGGCAAGCCGGCCCATTCATGACCCCCAACGGCGGCGTCGTTCTTGCTGCGGTTCTCATCGTCGCCGCCATCCTCGCCGGACCTTCCGGGATCGTGATCCTTGCCGCCGCCGCGACCGTGTTCGCCACGCTCGAGGTCGGCGGCGCCTCCTGTCTCGCCGCCCTGCGGCGCGCGCTCCTCGTCATGGTGCCGCTCGCGGCCTTCATGCTGATCGTCTGGGTCGGCGTGGTCGGACGAGCGCCGCAGGAGATCGCGGCCGGAGCCGCCGGCTCGCGGCAGGCCGCGCTCGTCTATGTCGCGACCGTGGCGGGACGGCTGTTCCTGATCGTATGGGTGGTGCAACTGGTCGGCCTGCGGTTCGCCGACCAGACCGTGCTCGGCTTCGTGCGCATGCTGCACGCGCCCGTGGCCGCAAAGCGGCTCATGGTGCTCACGCTCTCGCTGGTCGAGACCCTGCGCCATTCCGTCGACCGGGCACACACGGCGCTGATCGCCGGCGGCATCCTCACGCGCGGGTGGTCGCTGCGCAATCTCGCCAACGGCTGGATCCTCATGCAGACGATCTGGCTCACCGCCGTCACGACCGTCACCGCGCGCATCCGCGACAAGTGGCCGGTCGAGGACACGGTCGCGCTGCTCGACCACGCGCTCGCGGGCGGCCGGGCGCGCTTGAGCCCCGGCGATGTGGGATGGATCGCGGCGGCGCTCGCCGCCGGTCTCGCCGCGCAGATCGTGGGGTGGCATGTCGCGGCGTGAGGCCCTGGCCGGCCCGAACTTCTCCGGACGCAGCGCCGCATTGCTGGCCATGCTGCGCGAGCGCGCGGCGCCCGCGTTCTTCGTCGGCCCTTATGCGGAGGCCGCACTGTCCGGCCTCACCTCCAGCGTCGCCGACGAGCTTGCGCTCTACCACGGCGAGCCGCCGCAGCCGCGCCCGCCCCTCGCCGCGCTCGATCTGGCGGGTCTCGCGAGGCGCAAGCCGCAAAGCCTCTCGGGCGGCGAGCAGGTGCTGCTGGCGCTGCACTGTTTCGCACAGTCGGCTTATGGCGCGATCGCGGTCGACACGGCGCTCGAGCAGCTCGATCCCGCCAACCGCGTCGCCGCCCTCGCCTTCCTCGACAGCGGCGCCTTCGACGTGGCGCTGATCGACAACCGGATCGTGCCGGACGCCTGGGAGCGCCGCGACTTTGCCGCTGGCGACGGCTATCGCATCGACTGGCCAAGGCTGGCGCAGACGGTCACGGCGCAGGACGGCAAGGCGATCACCGTCACGGAGCTGGATTTCGCCTACGCGGGCGGACGGCAGATCTTCAGCAAGGCGAGCGTCACGCTAGCCCCCGGGACGGCGCATCGGCTGTCGGGCGCCAATGGCGCCGGCAAGACGACGTTCCTCAAGCTGCTGGTGGGAGCGCTCGCGCCCGACGCCGGCGAGGTCAGGCTCGGCGGCGAACCTTATCGGCCCTGGCGCGACGGCAACGGCGCATTCGCGCTCGCGACCCAGAACCCGGACCAGCAATGGTGCGGCGCCACGCTGCGCGAGGACCTCGCGCGGCGGCGACAGGCGCTCGGCACGCGCGCCCGCACGCTCGAGGACGCGAGGATGTCGAAGCTCGCGAACGCGCTCAGCATCGAGTCTCTCGATGCGCACCTCTACGAGCTGCCGCTTGCCGCACGCAAACGGGTGAGCTGGCTCTGGCCGCTCGCCGGTGCGCATCCGTGGATCATGCTCGATGAACCGACGCTCGGGCAGGACCGCGCCACGCGCGAGCAGTTCGCCCGCCTGATCGAGATCGTCTGCGCGCGCGGCTACGGGGTGATCTTCGTCACGCACGACGACGAGTTCGCGGCCATGCTGCCGCACCGCCGCCTGCTGATCGAGAATCGCGCGATCAGCTCGCCCGCGCAAACAGCGGAATGACGTTGGGGCCCTGCGCTGGCCGCGACGCGTCGGCTTCGACCATCTGCTGCAGCCGCTCGGCAACGAGCGCCGCCTCCCGCATCAGAACGGCCAGCTCGTCCGCGGTGTAGTAGCGGCGCCAGCGACCGCTCTGGTGCAACTCGATGAGATACGCGCAACGATGCTCGGCCAGCGTGTGCAGCCGGCGGATCATTGCGGGCGACATCGAGTGCGGAATCGTGAGGGCCATGCCAACGGGTTGGGCTGTAGCCAAGCTGAAATGCGTGTAGGTGGAACTCATCACTGTGGAACGCCACGCGGGAACTGAACTGAAATTCACGGACTGCAATAAACTCAGGTCTGGACCACACGATCGACGTCACAAACCTGCCACAAGTGAGTTTGCACCGATTAACAGATTCGGTTTAGCCGTCACCAGAAGTTTTGCACAACAACTGTCCATGCTAGATAATCGCACAACACTCCAATTGCACGCTCAAGTTGTGATCTGCTGGACATCGATATCGGAATGACTGACGGCGGCCCGACCACACTCGACACGCTCAATGCCGTCGGCCGCGACGACTTCGTCGCGACGCTCGCGGGCGTGTTCGAGCATGCGCCGTGGGTCGCCCAGACTGCGCACGGCCGCGCTCCATTTCCGACGATCGCGGCATTGCATCAGGCGATGATCGAGGTCATGCGCGGCGCGCCGCGCGATCAGCAGCTCGCTTTGATGCGCAGCCATCCCGAGCTCGCCAGCAAGGTTGCAATGGCCGCGGGCCTGACGGCCGAGTCGAAGGCCGAGCAAGGCAGCCTCGGGCTCGACCGCCTGAGTGAAGCGGAGTTCGCCAGGTTCGAACGGCTCAACGCCGCTTACCGGCAGCGATTCGGCTTTCCCTTCATCATCTGCGTGCGGAGGCACACGCGCGATTCCATCCTGCGGCATTTCGAGGCGCGGCTCGCCAATCCGCCCGACGTCGAGCTCGCCACCGCGCTGGAGGAGATCGGCTTCATCACGCGCCTGCGGCTGGTCGAGAAGGTCAACGGGCCCGGCGCTCCGCAGACGACCGGGCGCCTGTCGACCCACGTGCTCGACACCGCCCATGGCCGGCCCGCCGCGGGACTGGCGCTGTCCCTTTACGAGGTCGGAGCGAGCGCCCGCGGGTTGCTCGCGCAGGCCGTCACCAACACCGACGGGCGCACCGAAACCCCCTTGATCTCGGGCGTGCCCTTGCGCATTGGGACCTACGAGTTGCAATTCGCGGTGGGAGCCTATTTCAATCGGGCTGGAGCCAAGATTGCCGATCCACCCTTTCTCGACCACGTGCCGATCCGATTTTCGATCGCCGAGCCGGAGGGGCACTATCACGTGCCGCTGCTGGTGAGCCCGTGGAGCTATACGACCTATCGCGGAAGCTGAAGTGACAAGGACACGCCGATGATCGATCTCTACACCTGGACCACGCCGAACGGAC
The DNA here is from genome assembly GCA_035556735.1 of Xanthobacteraceae bacterium. GTDB lineage: Bacteria > Pseudomonadota > Alphaproteobacteria > Rhizobiales > Xanthobacteraceae > CANJBX01. The sequence continues at coordinate 386,751 of DATMFF010000006.1, forward strand.
GCAAGGCCTCCATCATGCTGGAGGAGATCGGCCTCCCCTACACGGTCCATCCGGTCGACATCGGCAAGGACGAGCAGTTCAAGCCGGAGTTCCTCAAGATCAGCCCCAACAACCGCATCCCCGCGATCGTCGACCGCGACACCGGCACGGCGCTGATGGAGTCCGGCGCGCTGATGATCTATCTCGCCGACAAGACCGGCAAGCTGCTGCCCAAGGACGGCGAAGCCCGCTACCGCGTCATCGAGTGGCTGATGTGGCAGATGGGCGGCATCGGCCCGATGCTCGGCCAGGTCCATCATTTCGTGAAGTACAATCCGGGCAAGGCTCCCTACGCCGAAGAGCGCTACCTCAAGGAGGCGCACCGGCTCTACGGGGTGCTCGACCGGCGGCTCGCCGGGCGCGAGTTCGTCGCCGACGAGTACTCGATCGCCGACATCGCGATCTGGCCGTGGATCTCGCGCTTCGAGTGGCAGACCATCGACATGAACCAGTATCCCAACGTGAAACGCTGGTATGTGACGATCGCCAACCGCCCGGCCGTCAAGAAGGGCTATGCTGTGCCCAAGGACACCGGGCCGATCCCCATGCCGTGAGCCGCCGGCGCACGCATCGAACGGCCCGGCGGACCGCCGGCCATTTCCGCTAACATCACGCTTCAATCAAATAGACGTCCGGAGCCGCCGCCCGCGGCGGCCACGACGCAGACAGGCTGAAGGAACGAACCATGGGTGAGTACGGCATCGGACAACCGGTCCCGCGCGAGGAAGACCCCTATCTGGTGCGCGGGCTGGGGCGCTACGTCGACGACGTCACGCTGACCGGCCAGCTGCGCGGCTATGTGCTGCGCTCGCCGCATGCGCATGCCCGCATCAAATCGATCGACGCGAGCGCGGCCAAGGCCATGCCCGGCGTGCACCTCGTGCTCACCGGCCGCGACGAGGCGATCACCTCGCTCGGCATGCAGAAGCCGCTCATCCCGCGCAAGAAGGCGGACGGCTCGCCCGCCCCCGCGACTTCGCAATCCGCCCTTGCGCGCGAGTACGTGCGCTACGTCGGCGATTTCGTCGCCTTCGTCGTGGCCGAGACCCTCAACCAGGCGAAGGACGCGGCCGAAGCCATCCAGGTGGACTACGAGGTGCTGCCCGCGGTCTGCGCGATCGAGGATGCGATCGCGCCGGGCGCGCCGACGCTGTGGCAGGACTATCCGCAGAACACATGCTTCGTGCACCAGGCCGGCGACAAGGCCGCGGTCGACGCCGCCTTCGCCAACGCCGCCCACGTCACGCGCCACCGCATGGTGATCAACCGCATCACCACCAATTCCATGGAGCCGCGCGGCTGCATCGCCGAGTACGACGCGCGCGACGACCGCACGACGCTCCGCTGCACCATCCAGGGCCCGCACATCATCCGCCGCACGCTCGCCGGCGAGGTGCTCAAGGTGCCGGAGAACAAGGTTCGCATCATCTCCGAGAACGTCGGCGGCGGCTTCGGCATGAAGGGCGGCCTCTACAACGAATACGTCCTGTGCGTCGCGGCGGCGCGCGTGCTGGGCCGGCCGGTGAAATGGATCTCGGATCGCAGCGAGGGGCTGCTCGCCGACGAGCAGTGCCGCGACAACATCACCGAAGCCGAGCTTGCGCTCGACAAGGACGGCAAGTTCCTCGGCCTGCGCGTGAAGACGCTGGTCAACATCGGCGCCTACTACACCACCGACCGTTGCGCGGGCCCCGCCACGGTCAACGTCGGCGTGCTCGCAGGCACCTACGTGCTGCCGACGGCGCATGTCGACGTGACGACCGTGCTCACCAACACGATGATGACCGGCCCCTACCGCGGCGCCGGCCGGCCCGAGGCGGCTTACGTGATCGAGACGATCGTCGACAAGGCCGCGCGCGAACTGAACCTCGACCCCGCCGAGCTGCGCCGCCGCAACACCATCCCCGCGTCGGCGATGCCCTACAAGACCGCGCTCGTCTACACCTACGACTGCGGCGACTTTGCCCGCAATCTCGAGGACGCGCTGGTGAAGGCCGACTACAAGGGCTTTCCCGCGCGCCTCAAGGAATCGCGCCGCAACGGCAAGCTGCGCGGCATCGGCATCTCCAACACGGTCGAGGCCTCCAACGTCGGTCTCATCGAGCACGCCGAGCTTCGCTTCGACACGAGCGGCGCGATCACCGTGCTGGTCGGTTCGCACGACCACGGCCAGGGCCACCAGACGGCGTTCCGCCAGATCGTCGCCGACAAGCTCGGGGTCGACCCCAAGCGCATCAATTTCAAGTGGGGCGACACCGACCAGATCGCGATCGGCACCGGCACCTTCGGCTCGCGCTCGGCCGTGGCCGGCGGCACCGCGATCCTCACCGCCGTCAAGAAGATCGTCGACAAGGGCACCAAGATCGCCGCGCACCTGATGGAGGCGGGCGAGCACGACATCGTGTTCAAGGACGGCAAGTTCACGGTGGCGGGCACCGACAAGTCGATCGACATCTCCCAGCTCGCGCGCGACGCCTTCCAGCCGGCGAAGATCCCGAAGGGGATGGAGCCCGGCCTGATCGAGAGCGGCACCTTCGACGGCGGCCACCGCACCTTCCCCAACGGCTGCCACATCAGCGAGGTCGAGATCGACGAGACGACCGGCGAGATCGAGCTGGTGCGCTACACCGCCGTGGACGACGTCGGCCACATGATCAATCCGCTGCTGGTGGAAGGCCAGCTTCACGGCGGCATCGCGCAGGGCGCGGGCCAAGCGCTGTTCGAGAACATCGTCTACGACAAGTCGGGGCAACTGCTGTCGGGCTCGTTCATGGACTACGCCATGCCGCGCGCCGACGACTTCCCGCCGTTCGACCTCGGCGAGAACGAGGTGCCGACCAAGACCAACCCGCTCGGCGTCAAGGGCGCGGGCGAGTCGGGCACCGTCGGCGCCCTCGCCTCGGTCATGAACGCCATCAACGACGCCATCTGGCGGGTCGGCGGGCCCTACGTGCAGATGCCGGCGACGCCCGAGAAGATCTGGAAGGCGATCGCTGCCGCAAGACAGAGCAGCGCGGCCTGACCCGCGCCTCGCATCGCCTGGGCAGTAGGGGCGGCGCGGCACCTGCCTCCTGCACCTTTCTTGCGTCACTCGCACGCCGCCCGAAACCCGGCTAAACAGGTGGCGGAGTGACGTCATGAGCTTCGACACCATCATCCGCGGGGGCACCGTCGCCACCGCGTCCGACACCTTCGCCTGCGACATCGGCATTGCCGGCGGTAAGATCACGGCGCTCGGGCAGGATCTCGGACCGGCCGCCGAGGTGGTGGACGCGCGCGGCAGGCTGGTGCTGCCCGGCGGCATCGACAGCCACGTCCACATCTCGCAGCCGTCCGGGCCGGGCATCGTCATGGCCGACGATTTCGCCTCGGCGACGAGGGCGGCGGCCTTCGGCGGCAACACGATGGTGCTGCCCTTCGCCATGCAGCAGAAGGGCGAGTCGCTGCGGCAGGTGGTGAAGGACTATCACGCCAAGGCGGACGGCGAGTGCTACGTGGACGTGTCGTTCCACCTGATCATCGCCGACGCCAGCGACCGCGTGCTCGGCCAGGAGCTGCCCGCTCTGGTCGACGACGGCTACACCTCGTTCAAGGTGTTCATGACCTACGAGGGCCTCGCGCTCTCCGACATGGAGATGCTCAACGTCATGTCGGTGGCGCGCGAGACCGGCGCGCTCGTCATGGTGCATGCCGAGAACTACGACGCGATCCGCTTCCTCACCGACCGGCTCGAGCGCGCGGGCAAGACCGCTCCCCACTATCACGTCGCCTCGCGCCCGATCCCGGTGGAGCGCGAAGCCACCCACCGCGCGATCTCGCTCGCCGAACTCGTCGACGTGCCGGTGATGATCGTGCACGTCTCGAACCGCGAGGCCATGGAGGAGATCGCGCGCGCCCAGCGGCGCGGCCTCAAGGTCTACGGCGAGACCTGTCCGCAATATCTCGTGCTGACCGCCAAGGACCTCGAAGGCCTCAATATGGAGGGCGCGAAATATGTCTGCTCGCCCCCGCCGCGCGACGAGGCCAGCCAGCAGGCCTGCTGGGAAGGCCTGCAGCAGAAGATCTTCTCGCTCTACTCCTCCGACCACTGCCCGTTCCGCTACGACGAGACCGGCAAGCTCGCGGCGCGCGGGCGCACCTCGTTCCGCTGGGTGCCGAACGGCATCCCCGGCGTGGAGACGCGGCTGCCCATCCTGTTCTCCGAAGGCGTCAAGAAGGGCCGCATCGGCCTCAACGATTTCGTGGCGCTGACCGCCACCAACCACGCAAAGACGTACGGGCTCTATCCACGCAAGGGCACGATCGCGGTCGGCGCGGACGCCGACGTCGCGCTCTGGGACCCGGACCGCACGGTGACGATCTCGCAGTCGCTGCTGCACCACGGCTCCGACTACACGCCCTACGAGGGCTTCGCCGTCACGGGTTGGCCGGTCTCCACTATGGTGCGCGGCCGTTTCGTCGTGCGCGACGGCGAACTCGTCGGCGCCAAGGGCGCGGGCGCCTACGTTGCGCGTGACAAATCCCCCCTCGCCGCGCCGGCCGGGCGCGTGCCGGAAATCTGACCATGGTTCCCGATCTCAATCCGCCGCCACGCATCCTGATGGGCCCCGGGCCGGTCGGCGTCGATCCGCGCGTGCTGCGCGCCATGTCGATGCCGATGCTGGGCCAGTTCGATCCGGCGTTCACCGCCTACATGAACGAGACGATGGAGTTGTACCGGCAGCTCTACCGCACCGCCAACAGGTGGACGTTGCTCGTTGACGGCTCGGCGCGCGCCGGGGCCGAGATGCTGCTGGTGTCGATCATCTCCCCCGGCGACAAGGTGCTGGTGCCCGTGTTCGGCCGCTTCGGCCATCTGCTCGCGGAAATTTCCCGCCGCTGCCACGGCGAGGTCGTGGAGCTGCCGCGCGACTGGGGCACGGTGTTCACGCCCGCGGAGATCGAGGCCGCCATCAAGCAGCACCGCCCGAAGGTGCTGGCGCTGGTGCACGGCGACACCTCCACCACGATGGCGCAGCCGCTGGAAGGCATCGGCGAGATCTGCCGCCGCCACGACGTCATCCTCGTCGTCGACGCCACGGCGACGCTCGGCGGCATGGACGTTGCGGTCGATGCACTCAAGCTCGACGCGGTGTCCGCCGGTCTGCAGAAGTGCATGTCGGGGCCGCCCGGCTCCTCGCCCGTGACCGTGAACGAGCGCGTCGCCGCCATCGTCGCGCGCCGCAAGCACGTCGAAGCCGGCATCAAGCCGCCCGGGTTCGTGGAGGGCAACGGCCCGATCATCCAGTCCAATTACTTCGATCTCGCAATGCTGATGGACTATTGGGGCGAGAGCCGCCTCAACCATCATACCGAGGCGACGTCGATGCTCTACGCCGCGCGCGAGGCGGCGCGCATCGTCCTCGGCGAAGGGCTGGAGGCGTGCTTCGCGCGCCACCGGCTCGCGAGCGCGGCGCTCACCGCGGGCCTGACGGCGATGGGTCTCACGCTGTTCGGCGACCAGCGCCACAAGATGCCCAACGTCACCGGCGTGACCATTCCCGCAGGGGTCGAGGGCGACGGCGTGCGGCGCATGATGCTGGAGGATTTCGGGATCGAGATCGGCACCTCGTTCGGCCCGCTGCACGGCAGGATCTGGCGCATCGGCACCATGGGCTACGTCTGCCGCAAGGAGAACGTGCTGCTCTGCCTCGGCGCGCTGGAGGCCTCGCTGCGCCGCCTCGGCTTCAAGGCGCCCGCGGGCGCCGGCGTCGACGCGGCGCTCGACGTCTATCGCGCCGCGGAGGCGAAGCAGCGGAGCTAGCCCGCCGCCTTCTCCATCAGCGCGATCAGCCCGCGCAAGAGGTCGATCGGCTTGGGCGGGCAGCCCTTGATGTGCAGGTCGACCGGCAGCACGTCCGCGACCGAGCCCACCACCGCGTAGCTGCCCGCGAACACGCCGCAGCCGGCGGCGCAGTCGCCGACCGCCACCACCCACTTGGGATCTGGCGTCGCCGCGTAGGTGCGCTCGAGCGCCACCTTCATGTTCTTCGTCACGGGCCCGGTGACGAGCAGCACGTCGGCATGGCGGGGCGAAGCCGCGAACTTGATGCCGAAGCGCTCCACGTCATAGACCGAATTGCTCAGCGCGTGGATCTCCAGTTCGCAGGCGTTGCACGAGCCGGCATCCACCTCGCGGATGGTGATCGAGCGCCCGAACAGCCGGCGCGCGCGCTGCTCGAGCGCGCGCCCGACCTCCTGCAGCGCGGCCTCGTCCGGCGTCGGCCGGGCGATCGTTACCGGGTTCCCGAACAGGGATTTGAGCAGCAGCGTACGCATGTCAGAGGTCGGGCCCGGAATAGGAACAGTTGAACGACTTGTTGCAGATCGGGAAGTCCGCGACGATGTTTCCCTCGATCGCGGCTTCGAGCAGCGGCCATTGGAACCACGAGGCGTCGCGCACGTGGCAGCGGTCGACGCGCTCGCCGGTGATGCGCAGCCACACGAAGAGGTCGCCGCGGAACGCCTCGGTCACCGCAACGCCCTCACGCGGCTCGCCTCCCAGAACGACGGGCGCCGAGATCGGCCCGTCCGGGAGCGTGCTCAGCCAGCCGCGCAGCAATTGCAGGCTCGCCCTGACCTCGTGGATGCGCACCCAGACCCGCGCGTCGACGTCGCCGGCGGTCAGCCGCGGAATTTCGAGCGGAATGCCCTCATAGGGCGCATAGGGCAGATCGCGCCGCGCGTCGAAGTCGCGCCCGGACGCACGGCCGACGTGGCCGCCGGCACCGAAGCGCTGCACCAATTCGTGCGAGAGCGTGCCGGTCGAGCGCGTGCGCTCGAGCAGCGAGGGCGTATCGTCGTAGTAGCGCACGATCTCCTCGAAGCGCGGCGCCAGTTCGTCGATCATGCGCAGGATCAGCCGCGGCCCGTCGCTGACGATGTTGCTCGACAGCCCGCCCGGGACGATGCAGTCCATCATCAGGCGATGGCCGAAGGCGGCGTCGCAGGCTGCGAGGACGCGCTCGCGCAGGATGCCGCAGTAGGCGTGCAGCAGGGCGAACGCGGCGTCGTTGCAGATCGCGCCGATGTCGCCGACGTGATTGGCGAGGCGCTCCAGCTCGGCCATCACGCCGCGCAGGATGCGGGCGCGCGGCGGCACGTCGACGCCGAGCGCGGCCTCGACCGCGCGCGCGAAGGCGAAGCTCGCCGCCACGGTGGAATCGCCGGAGGTGCGCGCCACCAGCCGCGCCGCGGCGGCGATGTCGACGCCGCTCGTCAGCCCGTCGAGGCCCTTGTGCGTGTAGCCCAGTCGCTCCTCCAGCCGCGCCACGGTCTCGCCGTTGGCGGTGAAGCGGAAGTGCCCGGGCTCGATGATGCCGGCATGCACCGGGCCCACGGGGATCTGGTGCAATCCCGGCCCGACCACCGGCTGGAAGGCATAGTCCGCCGGATCACCGACCGGGGCCGGGGTGCTTGCCCCCAGCGGCGCGCGCACGCCCCACTGACCGTGATCGAGCCAGCGCCGCGTGTCCGGCGCGCCCGTGGCCGTGAAGCCGTAGAGGTCGCAGATCGCGCGCTCCAGCCGGATGGCCGCGGGATGGTGACGCCCGACGGACGGAAAGTCGCCGTCGGTCACCGGCAGCGACACGATCGCCGGCACCTCGCCAGGCCCGCGCACCGCCATGTGCACGGTCGCGCGCTCGCCCCAGAGCGCCATCAGCTCGCCCTCCCCGCGCCCGACCGCCTCCGCGACCGCGGTCCAGCGGGCCACGTCGACGCGGTGGCGCGGCCACGGTCCATGGCGCGGAACGGCGGGCAGCGGGGCGAGCAGCGGTGCGAGTGCCATGTCAGCCCCCAAGCAACGCGGCGACGGAATTGAACCAGCTCACCAGCGGCGCCGGCAGCCAGACGCCGAGCGTCAGCGCGATGGCGAGGTGCATGAACAGCGGCACATAAGAAGCCTGCACGCGGCCGACGGGACCCTTCGGGTCGCCGAACACGATCTCCTGCATGCGCAGGATGAGCGCGCCGAAGGCGACGAGAATGCCGATCACCAGCACGATCGCGAGCAGCGGCGCACGTGCGAAGGTCGACGAGACCAGGATGAACTCGCTCAGGAACACCCCGAACGGCGGCAGGCCGGCGATGGCGATGACGCCGAGGGCGAAACCGACGGCCAGCACCGGATGCGTGACCGAGAGCCCGCGAATCTCGACGATGCGCTGCGTGCCCTTCACCTGCGCGATGTGGCCGACGGCGAAGAAGATCGCCGACTTCACCAGCGAATGCATCGTCATGTGCAGGAGGCCGGCGAAGTTCGCCAGCGGCCCGCCCATGCCGAAGGCGAAGGTGATGATGCCCATGTGCTCGATCGAGGAATAGGCGAACATGCGTTTGATGTCGCGCCGGCGGTACAGCATGATGCCGGCGAACAGCAGGCTGGCGAGTCCGAGCACCACCATGATCGCCCCGGCATCGAGCGTGGCCGGATTGCCCGCGAGCAGGATCTTGAAGCGCAGCAGCGCATAGAGCGCGACGTTGAGCAGGAGGCCAGAGAGCACGGCCGAGATCGGCGTCGGCCCCTCGGCATGCGCGTCGGGCAGCCAGGCGTGGAACGGCGCGAGTCCCACCTTGGTGCCATAACCGACCAGCAGGAACACGAAGGCGAGCGAGAGCAGGTGCGGATCGAACTTGTCCGCCGATTTCACCATCGAGTCCCACGCCATGGCGGGAAGCCCCTCGCCCAGCACTTCCTGGGAGACGAGATAGACGAGGATCGTGCCGAAGAAGGCGAGCGCGATGCCGACGCTGCCGAGAATGAAATATTTCCACGCCGCCTCGATCGCCTCGGGCGTGCGGTAGATGCCGACCATGACGACGGTCGACAGCGTCGCACCTTCGACGCCGACCCACAGCAGGCCGACGTTGTTGGCGAGCAGCGCGACATTCATCGCGCCGATCATCGCCTGGTACAGCGCGTGGTAGAAGCGCAGGAACGCGGGCGCCAGATGCCCGGCCTGCAGCTCGTGACCGATATAGCTGGCGCTGAAGATGGACGTCGTGAAGCCGATGAAGGTGGTCAGGGTGATCAGGTAGATGTTGAAGTCGTCGACGATGACGATGTCGGTGCGCAGCCGGTCCGCGAACAGGAGCGAGATGCCGGCGGCGCAGGTCACGCCCGAGGCGAGGACGTTGAGCGCCGCGCCCAGCCGATAGTTCGGCACGAGCGCCAGCACGACCATCGCGATGGCCGGAACGAGGACGACGGCGTAGGCAGGTTCGATCACGGTACGTTCATTCTTTCGCCGCGGAACCGGTCGAGGGCGCCGACGTCGACGGTGTCGAAGCGCTCGCGGATGCGGAACACGAAGATCCCGAACACGGTGAAGGCGATCAGGATCGAGAAGGCCACCGAGAACTCCACGACCAGCGGCATTCCCTTCGCACCGGTGGCCGCCAGCACGAGCCCGTTCTCGAGCGACATGAATCCGACGATCTGCGTCACCGCGTTGCGGCGCGTGATCATCATCAGGAGGCCGAGCAGGATCACCGCCAGGGCGAAGGCAAGGTCCTCGCGGGCCAGCATGCTGACGTTGCCGCCGACCGGCATCACCAGCAGGATCGACAGCGCGATCAGGCCGAGCCCGGTGAGCATGGTGGGGCCGCCGCCGATCACCTGCTCGATCTCGCGATGGATGTTGAGGCGGCGCACGATGCGGTGGAGCGCCGCCGGGATCACGACCCCCTTGACCACGAAGGCGACCCCCGCAGTCACGAGCAGGTGCATGGCGCCCTGGACGTAGGCCTGCCACGCCACCGCCAGCGACAGCACCACCGCCTGCATCGCGAACACGTTGAGCGTCGCCGTGATGCGGTCCTGATAGAGCAGCAGCAGGCTGAGCACGACCATGCCGCCGGCCAGCATGTGCGCGATGTCGAAGGCGAGGAGTTGCTCCATCAGAACCTCTGCGACACGAACAGCAGGAACACGGCGAGCGCGGCCGCCGCGAAGGCCCCGCCGAGGAACACCGGATAGCGGAACACCCGCATCTTCGCGACCGCCGTCTCCGCGATCGGCAGCAGTGCGGCCAGCACGAACAGCTTGGCGACGTAGACCGCCATCCCCAGCGCGAGCGCGGGCAGCGGCGCGCCCGCGCTCGCCAGCCCGAAGGGCACGAACATGCAAATCAGCAGGGAGAAATAGAGGGTCAGCTTGAGCGCCGAGGCAAACTCGATCATCGCGAGATGGCGGCCGGAATATTCCAGGACCATGGCTTCGTGCACCATGGTGAGCTCGAGGTGGGTCGTGGGGTTGTCGATCGGGATGCGGGCGTTCTCGGCGACCGCGATCATCACGAAGGCAAACAGGCCGAGCCCGAGCGACACCCGCAGGCCCACCGGCGACGAGATCATGTGCGCGGCGACGTCCGAAAGCTGCGTGGTGCCCGCGACCAGCGCCACCGTGAACGCAACCAGCAGCATGGCCGGCTCGGCGAGCGAGGCGATCAGCATTTCGCGCGAGGAGCCGATCCCGCCGAAGGCGGTCCCGACATCCATGCCGGCGAGCGCGAGCGCGAAGCGCGCGGTGCCCAGCAATGCGACGATGGCGATGAGATCGGCGGCCCAGGAGAAGATCAGCCCGGTCGCATAGGTCGGCACCAGCGCGGCGGCGACCCAGGTCGCGGCGAACGCGACATAAGGCACGGCGCGGTAGAGCCAGGAGGCGTTGTAGGCGAGCACGGCCTCCTTGTGCATCAGCTTCCAGAGGTCGGAGTACGCCTGCAGCAGGGGCGGCCCCACCCGGCGCAGCAGCCGCGCCCTCACCTTGCGCGTGACGCCGAGCACCAGCGGGGCGACCGCCAGCACGACGCCCACCTGAACGCCCTGAGCGATGAGGTCGTAGGTCAGCGCCATGTCGCCACCACCAGCAGGAGGATGACGAGCGCGCAGAACACGAGCGTGAGATAGCGCCGGATGGTGAGGAACTGCAGCCGGTTGAGGCGCGTCGCCGTGACGCCGACCGCGCGCACGAGCGGCCCATAGGCGAAGCGCCAGGCCGGATCGAACACCTTCACGCGGAAGTGGCCCGCCCGCATCTCGCCAGGCCGCGGCATGTCGACCTGCTCGCGCACATGGAACAAGGTGGCGCCGAACACGCGCCGGATCGGCATGGCGAAGCTGGAGCCGGTGTATTGCGTGGCCGGCGACGCCAGCGGGAAGCCGCAGTCCCAGATCGCGCTGCGCCGCGTCGCGCGCGTCGCAACGCGATGGATCACCAGCGCGGTCAACGTGCCGGAGCTCGCCAGGAACAGCAGGATGATCATGCCGTTGTAGGAGCTGCGGCTCTGCGCGATCGGAACGATCGACAGCCATGGCATCGCCGCCTGACCGGGAACGCGCGTCCCGACAAGACCCGTCACGACCGGTCCCAGGAGATCGATCAGAACCGAGGGGAATACGCCGGCGGCAAGGCACAGCAGGGCGAGCACGATCATGGCGGTCAGCGAGAAGCGATCCACCTCGGTGGCGGTCTCCGCGGCGGGCGTGCGCGGCCGACCGAGGAACGTGATGCCATAGGCCTTCACGAAGCAGGCGGCCGCAAAGGCCGCCGACAGCGCCAGCAGCGCGCCGACCACGGGCACCATGAGCTTGAGGGTGAGCTGCGGCAGTTGCGGACTGACGAGGATGGCCTGGAAGGTGAGCCACTCGGAGACGAAGCCGTTGAGCGGCGGGAGCGCGGAGATGGCGCAGCAGCCGGCGAGGAACACGACGGCGGTGACCGGCAGGCGATGGATGAGCCCGCCGAGCCTGTCCATGTGGCGCTCGCCGGTGGCGGACAGCACGGCGCCGGCGCCGAAGAACAGGAGGCTCTTGAATAACGAATGATTGAAGACGTGCAGCAGCGCGGCGGTGAGCGCCAGCGCCGCCGCCGCGTTCAGGCCGTTGGACTGGAACGCCAGCGCGAGACCAAGACCGACGAACACGACGCCGATGTTCTCGACCGTGCTGTAGGCGAGCAGGCGCTTGAGGTCGTGCTGCATCAGCGCGTAGAGGATGCCGAGCACCGCCGTGACGCCGCCGATGCCGAGCACGACCAGCCCCGACCATGGCGTCGGCTGGCCGAGCAGGTCGAAGGCGATGCGCACGAAGGCATAGACGCCCACCTTGGTCATCACCCCTGACAGCAGCGCGGACACGTGCGATGGCGCCGCCGGATGAGCCAGCGGCAGCCACACGTGCAAGGGCACCAGCCCTGCCTTCGAGCCGGCGCCGATGAGGGCTGCCGCAAAGGCGACCAGCGCCATGCCCCATTCCGGCGGGGTCGCGCGCATCGCCGCGAAGGCGTATTCGCCGCTCGATCCGGCCATGACGCCGAAGGAGAACAGCAGACAGAGCGTGCCGAAGCTCGCCATCACGAGGTAGGTGTAGCCGGCGCGCGTGTTGGCCGGAACGAGGTGATGCGCCATGACCAGCGCCCAGGAGACCAGCGACATGAACTCCCAGGCCACAAGGAAGGTGAAGGCATCGTCGGCCAGCACCACGAGGTTCATGCCGGCGAGGAACGCCGGATAGAACGGGAGCACCCTCAAGGGAGCGGACTCGTGCGGGCCATAGCCCAGGCCGTAGAGGCTGGCCGCAGCGCCGCCAAGGTTGATGACGACCAGGAAGAACGCGCTGAGTGCATCGAGGCGAAAATGGGCTCCGACCCAGGGCAGCCCCAGCGGCAGACGCAGGGCCGTCGGTTCGCCGCCGGTCAGAGCCAGCAGGGCAGAGGCCAACGCGACGAGGCTGACCAGGAATGCGGCTCCGTAGACCAGGGGGGTGGCAAAGCGATAGCGGCCGGCCAGCACCGCCACTCCGGCGACGGCGAAGAATCCGGCGATACACCAGAGACTTGGAACCACCCACAGACTGAAACCCACCGGCATCCCGCCCCTTCCGCCAGCGACCGGCCGAACCCACGGCCCGGCACTCTACCGCCTTATACGCCGCGATTCGCCACCAGGGTCCCGGCAAAACGCAATGCAGCGCCTCGGGCCGCGCGAGAGCGGCCCGGTGGATCTGGGGGCGACAGGGTCGGGGTTGACGACGATTGCCGCGCCGGCGGGAAAGCTGGCGCCGGGGCTAGAACCAGCGCGACCGGCTGGGCCGCCAGGTGTCGAAGCGGTCGGCCTCGTACCGAGGGGACTTCGGCTTGGCACGCTTGGAGGGCTGAGGTGGGCTGGTCAGAACGACGAAGTCGGTTTCCTTGCCGGTTTCCGGACCGAGACCCTCGTCACTAACGGTCAGTGCGGCACCCACCGACATCAACTCGGTAATGCGCGCCACCGCGTCGGACGGAAACTCGATGCGGTCCAAGGCCGCGCTCGCCGCGGCCGGGGACTGTGGCGCCGGCTCCACCGCCGCAGCCTTGCCCTTGCCTTTGCCCTTGTGCGAACGCGCGCTGTGCGTGAGGTGGGCGGGCTCACGGAGCGGAGGCGAAACGACCATCCAGCGAGGTGACGGGCCGCCGTCTTCGGCGCTCATGGCGAGGAACAGGTGCGTGCCGATCGGCTGGTCGGGGTTATGGATCACCACCGGCACATCGAACAGCGGCTCGAAACCCTTGCGGACATAAAGGCGCTGCTCCTTGCGACTGACGAAGACGGAGACCGGGCCCGGGCGCAGGGGCTTTTCGGCGGACAGGGGCGTATCCGGGGTGCCCTCGCCACTCGTCGGGCCCACGGCGGTCATGGACGCAACCTTCGTCTCAGGCTTGGCGCTCTCGGCCTCATCCGGGGCCGGATCCGCTGCAGATGCCGCGCCGCCCGAGGCCGACGCGCTGGCCGGGACGGTCGTGATGCTGGGCCGCAGCACCGGCCGGTCGTCCGTGGCGACGGGAGTGTCATCCTTGGTCGGCAGCCGGAACAGGTTGCGATGCGAGATCGCCACCGGGGCAACCTCGCGCTGGGACACCACCACGCGTGCACCGTTCTGGGTGGTCCGGAACAGGCGGATCGCGAAATCGTTCGGCAGGCGGATGCAGCCGTGCGAGGCCGGGTATCCGGGCAAATGGCCCGAATGCAGGGCGACGCCAGACCAGGTGATGCGCTGCATGAACGGCATGGGAGCCGCGCTGTAGAGATTGGAGCGATGCCAGCGCGCCTTCTGGATCACGCTGAACAACCCGGTGGGCGTCGGATGGGACGCGGTCCCGCTCGAAATCGGGCTATGTGCGATCGCAACGCCGTCGTCGTAGAGGGTGAGCCGCTGATGGGCCAGCGACACCGCGATGAGCAACGGCCCCTTCACGGGCGGCGGTTTGGGGGATTTGCGAAGCTGCTCCGCCGTCCGCTTGATCAGCGGATCACGAGCGCTGTCGCCGCCCCGCGAACGCCCATAGTCGAACGGCGCGTAGTAGGCGCGCGGCTCCATGTAGCGCGGCGCGTAAGCCCGCGGCGAGAAATCGAAGAAGTCGCGAGCCAGCGCTCCCGACGATGTGCCCGCCACCGTGGCTGCACCGATGATGCCCAATGCATGAGCAACGATGCTGGCGCGAGAGGAACCCGACACAGACTTACGCAACACACGTACCCTTTCCAGTCCGGTACCCGCACACGCCAGCCGGACGTACCAACGCGACATGTAACGCTGCGTTGCAACGAGCATAACTCTGCAGCGAATATGCGGTTGCAATCGCGGCGATATTTTGAAGCGAAATGATTTCGATGCGGTGAATTCGCCGCACCGCGACCGACTTTTTGGCCGGTTATTTCGTCAGCACCGTGAAATCGGTCTCGCGGCCGGTCTCGCGGCCCAGACCTTCGTCGCTGACGATCAGCGTGGCGCCGACGGACAACAACTCGGAGATCCGGGTCACCGCCTCCTCGGGAATGTCGATACGATCAAGCGCTTCGCGGGCGGATGCCGGCGCGGGACTGCTGATGTATTCCTTGACCCAGCGGCTGTAGCGCCGCTTCTTCTTGCCGCGGCCATATTCGACCGTACGCCGCACCTTGGCCAACCGCTCCACCGGCAACGAGATCACATTCCAGCGAGCATCGGCCTCGTTCACCGCCATCGCCGTGAACACGTGGTTGCCGAGGGGGCGGCCGGGCTCGGCAATGGTGACCGGCACATCGAACAGCGGCTCGAAGCCCTTGCGGACATAGAGGCGCCGCTCCTTGCGGCTGACGAACACCGAAAGCGGACCTGGACGCAGCGGCCGCGCCTGCGGCCCGGGCGGGATCACGGGCAATTGCGCGGGCTTCACCTTGCGTGCGCGACGCGTGCGCAGCGCCAAGGTCATGTCGCCGTTATACGCCACCACCAGCGGGGGCTCCGTTTCGGGCAGAGGCAGCGCGGCCTGCGTCCGAGGCGTCAGCCGGCTCACAGCGATCACCTCGATCTCGGTCGGCCGACCGCCGCGCACGACGGTGATCGTGGCAAGCGCGCTCTCCTCCGACCCGGTCTCCTCCGTCCCGGCCGCTTCCGGGATCTCCAGCACTTCATCGGGCTGGCCGGGCCGCACGATGGTGATCCGGTTCACCTGCGCAGCCTTGGGGGCCGGGTCACGCGCGGCAACAGGCGTGTCGTGCGGCACCTCAGGCACGGCCGGCATTTCGGCCACGACCTGCGTTTCGGCCACGGCCGGCGCTTCAGCCACGGCCGGCGCGGCGGCGGCGGCCGCTGCGGGCCCATCCTCGTTCACGTCGGCGGCATCGTCCACATCGTCCGCATCATCGAGAGCGACATCGTCCCCTTCCGCGAGCGGCGAGCCGTCCGGGTTGACGAGCGTGAGGGGGCCATTGCTCTGCGCAAGGAATTCCATGCCGTCGCTGGCGACCGAGCGCTCGAGCAACGGCGCGCTCGTCGGCGCATCGGCGAGCGAGAGCTGGCCCTGCTGGGCCAGCGATGCGACCGGCGGCGCTGCAATTCCACTGCGTTCGGCGAGACGCTCGAGCAGCGAAGCCTCGTCCACGGCCGGAGGCCTCTCGGGCTGATCGTCCTTGCGCTTCGGCTTCGGCGCGAACAGACGCGGATGCGCGATCTCGATCGGCTTGATCTCGCCATGCGTGACGATGACGCGCGTCCCCACGCGGGTGGTGCCCCAGAGCCGGATGGCGAAATCGTCCGGCAGGCGGATGCAGCCGTGCGAGGCGGCATAGCCCGGCAGATCGCCGGCATGCAGCGCGATGCCCGACCAGGTCAGGCGCTGCATGAACGGCATCGGAGCGGCGCTGTACAGATTGGAGCGATGCCACCACTGCTTCTGGATGACGCTGAACACGCCGGTCGGCGTCGGGGTGCGCGCCTTGCCGGAGGAAATGGGGCTGTCGGCGACGGCAACGCCCTGGTCGAACAGCGTGATGCGCTGCTTGGCGAGCGACACCGCGAGCAGCAAGGGCCCCGTCGTGGGCGGCGGCGGAGGCGCCTTCCGGAGCTGTTCAGCCGCGCGCAGCTTGTGCCGGTCGACCGGCTTCTTGCGCTTGCGCTTCTCGACGCCGAGCACGCGATAGACCGGACCCGGCCGGCCATATGCGTCACGCGGACGGACATGATAGTATCGTGCGGTCGGATCGCGCCGCTCGTAACGTGGCGCCGGCGGAAACCACGTCTGCGCCGTGCGAAACCCGGACGGATCGGCGGATTGCCGATCGACCGTGCGCGCGGAGGCTCCGTCGTCGACCGCGCGGCACGGCAGAACCAGCGTCGCGAGAACTGCGATGGACGACACCGCGAACACCGACGCGCGGACGGCCGCGCGCGCATATCGCGTCTCCTGGCGGAAAACCTGCACACCTGCCCCCGAAGCCGACCCGTCACCGCGCGCTCAAGCTACACCAGATCGATGCAGTGACAAGACACGGATGCTGCGAAAAAAGCCGGCGCCCCGCGCGCCGTCCTCGTCCCCGCGAATGGGCAGGATGGGCAAAGGTTCCCGAGCCGGCAAAACAAATTCCCGTGGCCGCGATCGCAGCGGCGAACGCCAGAGGCAGCGCCGGCCCGCTTCGCGGCGTCCACGATTGCATCGGGCGTGCGGCCCGCATAGCATCCCAACCATGTGAGCAGCGGCGGGACACTCGCGGCCCGGCCCCTCTCATCTTTCCCTATCTCGCAATGGAGCAGGTGATGGCGGCGACTTACAACATTCTGATCATGGGCGCGTCCTACGGCTCCCTGCTGGCCTCGAAGATGCTGTTCGGCGGCCACAACGTCACCCTGGTCTGCCTGCCCGCCGAGGCCGACCTCATCAACGCCGAAGGCTTTCGCGTGCGGCTGCCGGTCAAGGGGCGCAAGGACCAGGTCGAGATCGACTCGCGCAAGCTGCCGGGCAAGGTGCGCGCCGGCGGTCCCGGCGACTTCAATCCGTCCGACTTCGACCTCGTCGGCCTCGCCATGCAGGAGCCGCAGTATCGCTCGCCCGGCGTGCGCGACCTGCTCGACGCGGTCGCAAAGTCCAAGGTGCCGTGCATGTCGATCATGAACATGCCGCCCCTCACCTATCTCAAGCGCATTCCCGGCCTCGATGCCGAAGCGCTCAAGCCGGCCTACACCGATCCCACCGTGTGGAACAATTTCGAGCCCGGCAAGCTCACCCTGTGCAGCCCCGACCCGCAGGCGATCCGTCCGCCCGACGAGAAGGTCAACGTGCTGCAGGTGACGCTGCCGACGAACTTCAAGGTGGCGAAGTTCGCCGACGACAAGGACACCGCTATTCTGCGCAAGCTGCAGGACGACATCGAGGCGATCCGCTTCGACACGCCCGAAGGCAAGACCGAGCTTCCCGTGAAGCTGAAGGTCTATGACTCGATCTTCGTGCCGCTCGCCAAGTGGTCGATGCTGCTCGCAGGAAACTACCGCTGCATCACCAAGGACGGCATGCGCACCGCGCAGGAGGCCGTGCACTCCAACATCGAGGAAGCGCGCTCGGTCTACAATTTCGTCTTCGACCTGTGCGTGAAGCTTGGCGCCAACCCGAACGACCTCGTGCCGTTCGAGAAATATGCCGCCGCCGCGCAGAGCCTGACGCGTCCGGCGTCCGCGGCGCGCGCGCTGCAGAACGGCGCTCCCAACATCGAGCGTGCCGACAAGCTGGTGCAGCTCATCGCCAAGCAGAAGGGGCTGAGCCATCCGGCCATCGACGCGCAGGTCGCGCTCGTCGACGCGCGCCTCGAGGCCAACCGCAAGAAGGCGGCGTAAGCTCCGCTCAATCAGAGGCCGTAGCCGAGCCGGATTGTCCTGCGGACAGTCCGGCTCGCTGCTTTTCACGGCGGCGCCGAGGTGCTAGCAACCGCCTCGGGGGGTGCCGTGCTGCAATTCCTGCGTCGTCCACGCACACTGAACCGCGTGGCCACTGTCGTGGCTGCGTACGCGCTCGTCTTGCAGGCGTTGTTCGCCGGCATGGCGGCGACGCAAATGGCTGCAGCCGCGCCGGCCGACGGATTCGTCCTCTGCTACGGCGGCGTCGACACCGACCACGGCGACGCTCCGCGCCTGCACCACACCTGCGCCATCTGCACATTCGCCGCGCATGCCCCGCCGCTTCCGAACGGCGTCGCCACCGCGGCGCCGCTCGACCTCGGCACCGCCGAGGTCACGCCGCCGATCTCCGACGCGCCCGCAACCGTCGCGCGCCGGCACACGCCCCGCACCAGCCAAGGACCTCCGCAGGCCGCGTAACCACCTCGTCGTCCCGGTTACACCCTTTCCTGCTGGAGCATCATCATGTCATCCGTCGTCCGCGCCCTCGGCGCGGCGCTCGTGGCTGTCGCCGCGGCGCCCGATCTCGCCTGGTCGCAATCCACCACCGCCCTGCCCCCGATCGTCGTGCAGGGCACCTTCCCGTCGTCCGCCGCCGCGCCGTCCCTCACCGTTCCGAACGCGGTGCAGGCGCGCAGCGAGATCCAGCGCACGCCCGGCGCGGTCGAGATCGTCCCGGACACGCAGTTCAAGAGCGGGCCCGCCGCAACCATCAAGGACGTCCTCGACTGGGTGCCCGGCGTCTTTGCGCAACCCAAATGGGGCGAGGACACGCGGCTCTCGATCCGCGGCTCGGGCCTCTCGCGCAACTTCCACCTGCGCGGCGTCCAGCTCTTCATGGACGGCATCCCGATCAACACTGCCGACGGCTACGGCGACTTCCAGGAGATCGACCCCACCGCCTACCGCTACGTCGAGGTGTCCAAGGGCGGCAACGCGTTGCGCTTCGGCGCCAACTCGCTCGGCGGCGCGATCAACTTCGTGACCCCGAGCGGACGCGACGCGTCCGTTTTCGACAGCCGTGTCGACGGCGGCAGCTTCGGCTTCGTGCGCGGGCAGGCCAGCACCGGCGGCGCACGCGGGCCTTTCGACTGGTTCGTGACCGGATCGGCGCAGCGCCAGGACGGGTTCCGCGATCACAGCAACGGCCATGGCGAACGCGGCAGCGCCAACTTCGGCTACCGCGTTTCGGCCGACGCCGAGACGCGCTTCTACATCAACGCCAACACTGTGCGGCAACGCATCCCGGGCTCCGTCACCAAAGCATCCGCCCTCGATACGCCGCGGACCGCCGCGCCCAACAACGTGCTGCTCGACCAGCAGCGCAACATTGATACCGTGCGCGTCGCCAACAAGACGACCGTCCGGCTCGGATCCGCCACGGTCGACTTCGGCCTGTTCGGCGTCGACCGCCACCTGATGCACCCGATCTTCCAGTGGCTCGACTACCGCTACCAGGACTATGGCGGCTTCGCGCGCGCGACCGACGAGCGCACGGTCGGGGCTTTCCGCAACCGTCTCGTCGGCGGAGTCAACCTGCACAATGGCGACATCGACAATCGCCAGTTCGCCAACCTGCCCGGCGCGGTGAAAGGCGCGCTGCTGTCGTCATCCCTCGACCGTTCACGCAATCTCTCCGCCTACGCCGAGAACTCGTTCTTCGTGCGTCCCGACCTCGCGCTGGTGACGGGAACGCAGTTCCTGCATGCGGTGCGCGAACGCGAGGACCGCTTCCTTGCCAACGGCGACCAGTCCGGCACGCACACGTTCGACATCTGGAGCCCGAAAGGCGGGGTGCTGTGGGATGCCGGCCCCGGCTGGCAAGTGTTCGGCAACGTCTCGCGCAGCGCGGAAGTGCCGAGCTTCGGCGAGAACTCCTTCGCCACCGCGGCGCTCTCCGGCATCCGCGCGCAGACCGCAACCACCTACGAGATCGGCACGCGCGGCCGCCACGCCGACCTCACCTGGGACATCGCGCTCTACCGCGCAGACCTGCGCAACGAGCTGCAATGCCTGACCGGTCCGGCAACGCCGGGAGCCTGCACGGTGACCAATGCCGACCGCACCCGGCATCAGGGGATCGAGGCCGGGCTCGGCGCGGCCGTCATGCACGGCCTGGCGTCCCCGCAGGACAGCGTCTGGATCAACCTCGCCTACACGTTCAGCGATTTCCACTTCGTGGGCGACCAGCGCTACGGCGACAACCGCTTGCCCGGCGCGCCGCCGCACCTCCTGCGCGCAGAAGCGCTTTATCGTCATCCGTCCGGCTTCTACGCCGGACCCAACATCGAATGGGTGCCGCAGGCCTATTTCGTCGACAACACCAACAGCCTGACGACCAAGCCCTACGCCCTGCTCAATCTGCGGGTCGGCCAGGACTCCGGCGAGCGCCTCTCCGCCTACCTCGAGCTGCGCAACCTCATGGACGAACGCTACATCGCGAGCGCGAGCATCGCGGAGACGGCCAACGTCACGTCCATGCTGTTCGAGCCGGGCTCCGGCCGCGCGGTCTACGCCGGCGTGCGACTGCGCATGTGAAGCTGGCGACGGCGCCAGGCCACGACCTCATCAGTCGAGCTTGGCGCCGCTCGCCTTCACGATCGGCGCCCATTTGGCGATCTCGGCCTTGATGAAGTCGGCGAACTGCTGCGGCGTCTGGTCGGTCATGGTCTCGACGCTCACCTGTGCGAGCCGCTCCTTCACGTCGGGCTTCGACAGGATGGCGCGGATCGCGGTGTTGTAGCGCTCGACGATCGCCGGCGGCGTGCCGGCGGGCGCGACGACGCCGAACCACGTGACCACGTCGAAGTCGGGATAGCCCTGCTCGGCGACGCTCGGAATGTCCGGGAACGCCGCGGCGCGCTTCTTCGAGGTCACGGCCAACGCGCGCAGCGACCCGCTCTTGATGTGGGCAACCACCTCCGGCGCGGACACGAACATCACCTGGATCACGCCCTGCAGCAGGTCGGGGATGGCCTGGGCGGCGCCCTTGTAGGGCACGTGCGTCATGCGCGTGCCGGTGAGCGACTTGAACATCTCGCCGGCGAGATGCTGCGAGGTTCCCGTTCCGGCCGATCCGAACGAGAGCTTGTCCGGATTGGCGCGCAGGTACGTGACGAGCTCCTGGATGTTCTTGGCGGGCACCGACGGGTGCACCACAACGATGTTGTTGACGGTGGCCGCGACGGTGATCGGGGCGAAGTCCTTGACCGCATCGAAGGGCATCTTGGAGCCGTAGAGCGTCGGATTGATGCCGTGCGTCGAGATCGTCACCATTCCGATGGTGTAGCCGTCGGGCGGGGACTTGGCGGTGGCGTCGGCGCCGATGTTGCCGCCGGCTCCGACCTTGTTCTCCACATAGACCTGCTGACCGAGGTAGTCCGGCAGGTAGCGCGAGAGCGTGCGCGCGATCAGGTCGAGCGTGCCGCCCGCGGTGGTCAGCGTGATCAGCCGCACCGGACGCGAGGGAAACTTGTCCTCCTGCGCCGTCGCGGGGCAAGCCAGCAGTACAATTCCCAGAGCTGCCGCAAGCAGCGCCCTCACCGTCCCCATCGGTGTCCTCCCGTCAGTTGTGCCGCGATTATCCAACGCTTTTGCGACGACCGCCAGTCTCGGAACGCGGCTGCGCCACCGTGCGCAACGTGGCGACGAAGATCGGGACCAACGGACTCGGCGCGCGGTGTTTCAATGTAATCACCGCGACCGCCCGCTCCGTCGTCGGCAGATCGACCGGCAACGCTCGGATGCCGAGGCGGCGACCCGTGAAGCGCAGCGGCGTCGCGGCGTCCATGGTGAGGAAGCGTCCCCCCACCACCAGCTGATAGCGCACGTTCTGCGAATGGGTGATCACGACCGTGCGGGGCGCCGGCAAGCCCAATGCGAAGAAGGCCTCCCGGAAGCTCGCCCCGATCAACGATTCCGCTGCCGGCAGAGCCCAGGGCTCGTCCACCAGTTGCCCCAGCCCGATCTTGCGCCGCGCTGTCAACGGATTGCGCGGTCCCGCCGCCACCACCAAGCGATCGCGATAGAGAACGTCCGCCTGCATGTGATCAGGGACGACGGCGTCGTACATGCGCACCACGACGACGTCCACCGCGCGGTCCTCGAGCTGACGCAGCAGCGTGGCCGTGTCGGCGGCTACGACGTCGAAAAGGAAGGCCGGGGATCGCCGCACCAGCCTGTCGATGGTGGCCGCGATCGGCCCGGCCGCCAGCGGCTCCGTGCTGCCGATCTTGAGCTCGCCGCGCGTCGGATCGGACAGAAATCCGATCTCCTTCATCCCCTGCCGGAGTTCGTCGAAGACCGCGAAGCCTCGACGGCTCAGGGCGAGTCCATACGGCGTCGGCACCACGCCATGCCGCGAGCGGTCTAACAGCTGCACGCCGATGGCCCGTTCGAGATCAGCGATCGCCTTCGAAACCGCCGGCTGCGACATGTTCAGGCTGCGCGCGGCTTTTCCCATCCCGCCCGCACGAATGACCGCCAGGAGCACGTCGAGATCACGCAGCTTGAGACGGTATTGAATGCGAGGATCCACGGGGCTCATTCCGGAACGATATGACCTCATCGAGTATCATTATTATTCGCATATGGGCACTTGAGCTAGCCTTGGGTCAAATCGCCGGCGAACGGCGTCCGCGCAAGAGCGTTCAGACGGATCGGGAGGATGCAATGGACATACGAAGCTTCGCGATTGCACTCGTCGGCATCGGCCTTGTGGCCGCTCCACCGGCGTCCGCACAATCCGATTCCAACACGATCCGCTTCGTGGTCGGCGCCGTGGCAGGCGGCGCGATCGATCCCTATGCGCGCATGATCGCCGATCGGATGTCGAGGACGCTGGGGCGCACGATCATCGTCGAGAACAAGCCGGGCGCCAACGGCAACATTTCGGCGCAATACATGCTGACGCTGCCGCGGGACGGGACGGCGGTGTGGATCGGGACGGCCGCCATGACCGAGATCAACCCGAGCGCCTATCCCAACCTGAATTGGTCGATCGACGACTTCACCCCGCTCATCAAGGGCGTCGAGTCGGTGCCGGTACTGGTCACCCATCCGAGCGTGCCGGCCAAGACCCTGAGCGAGATCGTCACCTGGGTGAAGGCCAATCCGGGCAAGCTCAGCTACGCGTCATGGAGCCCCGGCACCCCCTCGGCGTTCATGGGATTCCAGCTCAACGAACGGTTCGGACTTGACCTGACCCACGTGCCCTATCGCGGCTCTGCACCGCAAACGACCGATCTGATCGCAGGCCACGCCCTTCTCGGTTTTGCGCAGATGCAGTCGGCACTGCCGGCCTTGCGGGCCGGCCAATTGCGGGCGATTGCGACCACCGGCACCACGAGATCGCGCTTCCTGCCGGACACGCCGACTTTCGCCGAGCTCGGCTACCCCGAGTTCAACACGAGCGTGTGGTTCGGCCTGCTGGTGCGGGCGGGCACGCCACCCGACGTGCTCGCGCGGCTACTCGATGCCGCCAAGAAGGCGCACGCCGACCCGGAGGTGAAGTCCAAGCTGGAAGCCCAGGGCTTCGACGTCTCCGGGCAGTCCGGCCCCGAATTCGCGGACAGCATCAAGACGCAGATCGCGCGCTGGGCGCGCATCATCAAGGCATCCGGCTTTCAAGCGCAGCAGTAACGCCATTTTCGTCGCCGGCGATCCTGACGGCGCCGGCGCCGTTCTCCAAACGGGCACGTATCAGTGGTACAGCGACCGAACTTCCTCGTGGTCATCACCGACCAGCACCGCGCCGACCACCTCGGGTGCTATGGAAATCCCGTCGTGAAAACCCCGGCGATCGATTCGATCGCCAGGGATGGCGTGCTGTTCGAGCGCTTCTACGTCACGTCGGCGGTGTGCATGCCCAACCGCGCGACATTCATGACGGGTCGGCCGCCCTCGCTCAATGGAGTGCGCCACAATGGAATTCCCCTGCCGCTCGAATCCATCACCTTCGTCGACCTGTTGCGCGAGGCTGGCTATCGCACCGTCCTGTGCGGCAAGTCGCACCTGCAGAACATGACTGGCCACCCGGCGATCGGCGGCCGTCCCCTGGGTCGAGAAGCTCGCCGGACCGGAACCAACGGGCGCTACGACCAGGAGATCGCCGCCAAGTGGCGCAACGACCCCGGTCACGACCTCGACTATCCCTATTACGGTTTCGACGCGGTCGACCTGGCGATCCAGCATGGCGACGAGGTGGAGGGTCACTACACGCGCTGGCTCGCCGAGCGCCACCGCGATCCGGACTCGCTGCGCGGGCCGCGCAACGCGCTCAGCAACGAAGGTGCCGACCTTCCCCAGACTTGGCGCACGCGCATGCCCGAGGAACTCTATCCCACGACCTATATCGCCGAGCGGGCGATTGTCCGGCTCAAGGAGTTCGCCGCCGAGCCCGACAAGCCGTTCTTCCTGAAGGTATCTTTTCCGGACCCGCACCACCCGTTCACACCGCCGGGCCGGTATTGGGATCTATATCGGCCGGAGGACGTGATGCTGCCTGCAAGCTGGCACGTGGATCCCGCGTCGGTGCCGCCGCACGTGCGGCACCTGCTCGCCGAACGCGACAATGGGACCGCTCGCAAGGATACGCCTGCGCTGTTCGCCTGCACGGAAGCGGAGGCACGCCCGCTGATCGCGCTCACCTACGGCATGATCGCGATGATCGACGATGCGATAGCGCGAATTCTCGCGGCGTTGCAGGCCAGCGGCCGCGCCGACGACACCGTGGTGATCTTCACGTCCGACCACGGGGATCTCATGGGCGACCACCAGCTCATGCTCAAGGGCCCCGTCCACTACCAGGGCCTGATCCGCGTCCCTTTCATCTGGCGCGAGACCGCCGAGCGCCGCACCCAGGGCCGCCGCCACCATCTGGGCGCGACCATCGATATCGCGCGCACCATCCTTGACCGCGCCGGCGTGCGGCCATTCAACGGCATGCTTGGCTGCTCCCTGCTTCCCGCGCTGACCGGCGCCGGCGTGCCGCGCGACGCGGTCCTGATCGAGGAGGAAGGGCAGCGCGTCTACATGGGCTTCCCAGGCCGTATCCGCATGCGCACCCTGGTGACGCAAGATCACCGGCTCAGTGTCTACCACGGCGTCGACTGGGCCGAGCTTTACGACATCGCCGGAGATCCGCTGGAGATGCGGAACCTTTGGGGCACACCAGCGGCCCACGGCGTCGAACGCGACATGCTCGAGCGCCTGACGCGCGAAATGATTGCCACGTCGGAGACGAGCCCGGGACCGAGCGGGCTGGCGTAGGAGCGTTTTCTCGCGGTTACCGATCGTTGGCCGCCGGCTGCGTCCAATGCCGGTGGGCGGCGGTGAAGTCCGCCCCGTAGCCGAGCGCGACGCTGGCATTGGCAAACACGTTGAACGTCACCGCGCACAGCGGCGCCATCACCCCGAGCTCGCCGGCAAGGTCGGACGCGATCTTCACGTCCTTGGCGAGCAGGCCGAGCGCGAAGCCCGCGGCATACTTGCCGGTCAGCACCTGGTTCTTGAACGAGCCTTCCGAGGCGAAGCTGCGCCCGGTCGAGGCGTTGACGATGTCGATGATCAGTTTCGGATCGAGGCCGAACTTCTCGCCCACCGCGACCGCCTCCGAGATCGCGCGGAAGTTGGCGGCGGCGAGATAGTTGTTGAGCGCCTTCACCACGTCGCCGGAGCCCGACACGCCCGTCCGGAACAGTCGCTGCCCCATGGTCTGCAGCACCGGCGTCACGCGCTCGATCGCCTTCTCGTCATCGCCGCCGATCATGAGCGTGAGGGTGCCCGCCTGCGCGCCCGGGATGCCGCCGGACACCGGCGCGTCGATCAGCGTCACGCCGATCTTCTCCAGGGCCTGTGCGAGCTGGCGGGTGCCGGTCGGCTCGGACGAACTCATGTCGATGATGATCGTGCCCTTGGCGAGCGCGCCGCTGTCGATCATCTCGCGCACGACGTCGCGCACGATCGGTCCCGTCGGCAGCATCGTGACGATCACGTTGGAGGCCTTGGCGACGGCCGACGCTTCCGCCGTGGCCAGCGCGCCCGCCTCCTCCTGCACGAACTTCGCCATCCGCTTCTTGTCGGCGTCGAAGATGTGCAGCTTATGGTCCGCCTGCAGGACGTTGTTGCCGGCCTTGAGGATGTTCTTGGCCATCGGCCAGCCCATGTTGCCGATGCCGATGAAACCGACGCGCAGGTCGCTCATGATGATCCCGGTCGTTATTGGTCAAGGTCGCTTCCGGCGCGCGGCAGGGCGAAGCCGATGGACGGCCCCGCTTCCCGCCATGCGCGGTCATTGCATTTCGCGCCCGTCGACGGCCGAGCCCGTGTCGCCGGCCGAGGGCGACGGGCCGCGCCGCCTGCGCGTCACCGCCCGCCCGCGAACAATACCCCGGCCGCCGCGGAAGTCGACACCGATCCGGCGCTTTGCATGGCGAGGTTGCAGGACTATCTAGGGCTATCGAAAGGGTTCCGTAGCATGGTGAAGCGCAGCAAGTCCCGCCCCCAGCTCAAGCCGATCAGCGACGCGGAGATCGATGCGGTCATCGCGGAGGCCTTTCCGGTGACGGCGCCCGCGCCCAGTGCGCTGCATGACCTGTTCGATCAGCAGGTCCGCGCCGTCATGGACGCCGCCGACCTCGACGAGGAGCAGAAGCAGAACATCCTGGTGGCGATGTCCTGCCCGTGCTGCGGCGGCGGCAACGGCATGCTGACCTACAAGCTCAAGCGCAGGACGTGAGCAGGCGTCAGGCCGACCGCGCGGGCGGGACGTTCTGTCGCAGCGAGGCGCGCAGGCTCTGCGTCGCCGCCTCGTCGATTTCGAACGTCTCGGGATCGATCACGACGCCGTACAGTTCGCGCGCGGCGGCGGCCGACACGTAGCCCTGCCGCACGTCGTTGCGCACGGCCGCGAGGTCGCGCTCGAGGGGCGAGCCGTAGCCCCCGCCCCCGCCCGAGCGCAGCCGGAAGGCGTCGCCGGCCTTGAGCTGCGTCACCAGCATCTTGGCGTTGCGCTGGTCGGTCTTCCAGGTTCCCTCGTGGCGCACGTGAATGTGGTTGCCGGTGCCGTCGAGGCCGCCGGCGAGCCCCCAGGGCCGGCAGTGCGAGCGGTCGGTCTGCGTGTTGAGGATCATATTGCTGCGCGCACGCACCACGCTCTCGATGCCGAGCCCGCCGCGATATTTGCCGGCGCCGCCGGAATCCTGGATCAGCGTGCAGCGCTCCACCACCACCGGGAATTTGGCCTCGACCTGCTCGTTGGGGGAGTTGTGGGTGTCACCGTCGTTGGCGCAGACGGTCGCCGACATGCCGTCTTCGGTCAGCTTGGCGCCCCAGCCGCCGCCGAGCGGTCCCATGCCGCCGATGAAGAACTCGCTGGTGCGCGGATTGATGCCGTGGATCTGGGCGGTGACGAGGTCGGCGTGATGCCCCGCGATCACCCGCTCCGGGATCGCCGGCGCCAGCGCCTTGTAGACCGTGTCGACGACCGTCATCGGATAGGTCATCCACCAGCGCATCGGCGCGGGCCGCACCGCCGAGACCACCGTGCCCTTCGGCGCGATCACATCGAGGCTGCGGAACGAGCCGTCGTTGATCGGGTAGTCGGTCGGCGAGGTGATGCACTTGTAGGCCATCTGGGCGAGGCCGATCGAGGTCGAGGGACCCGAGTTGAAGAACCCGCGCACCTGCCGCGCCACCTCCGACAGGTCGATGGTCATGCGCTCGCCCTTGACGACGACCTTCACGCGGATCGGCACCGGCTTGCCGACCTCGATGCCGTCGTCGTCCATGAAGGATTCCGCCTCGTAGATGCCGTCCGGGATACTGCGCGTGCGCGCGCGCGCCTGCACCTCGGAATGGTCCATGATGGCGGCGATGGCATCGAGCACCGGCTCGCGCCCGTAGCGGTCGAGCAGTTGCAGGAAGCGCCGCTCGCCGGTCTTCACCGCCGTCACCTGCGCGCGCAGATCGCCCATGGCGCGGCTCGGCAGCCGCACGTTCAACCGGATGATGTCGACCAGCGTCTGGTTCACGACGCCGCGGTCCTGGTACTTGGTGATCGGGATCTGCAGGCCTTCCGAGAAGATGTCGGTGGTCATGCCGCCGAGCGTGCCGCCGACGTCGATCCAATGCGCCATGCAGCAGGAGAATCCCGCGAGCTTCCCGCCGTGGAACACCGGCAGCGTGAAGGTGAAATGGTTGAGGTGGCTGCCGGTCGTATAGGCGTCGTTGGTGACGTAGATGTCGCCCGGCTTCATGTTCTCGCGCCCGAAATGCGCGATCTTGGCCTTCACCGTGTTCGACATGCCGCGGATGAAGCTCGGCAGGCCGATGCCGATCGATACCGTGTCGCCGTCGGCGGTGAAGAGGCCGGTGGTGAAGTCCAGCGCCTCGTAGATGATCATGTTGTAGGCGGTGCGCATGAGATTGGTCTTCATCTCTTCCGTCACCGCGATGACGCCGTTGCGCACGATCTCGGTCAGCACCGGATCGGCCTTCGCGCGCCTTAAGGCAGCCTTGCGTTTCGTCGTCGATTTCGATCTGGCCATCACGCCGCTCCGACCGTGATCACGAGGTTGCCGTAGGCATCGACCACCAGCCTGTCGCCGGGCATCACCACCGTGGTGGAGGCATGCTCCTCGATCAGCGCGGGGCCGTCGATGCGGTTGCCGGCGACGAGCTCCGCGCGCCGGTAGGTCGGAGCCGCCACGAAGCGGCGGCCGAAATAGGCCTTGCGCGTGCCGGTGAAGGCGGCGCGCGGGGGCGTCGCCCTGCCGCGGGCGATCTTTTCCTGCGGCGGCTTGCGCATCTCGCCCGTCACGGTCGTGCGCAGGCTGACGATCTCCGCCGGCTCCTCCGGCGCGGACGTGCCGTAACGCAGGAGATGGAGTTCGTCGAAATGCCGCTTGATCGCGGCCCGGTCCTGCTTGGCGAAGACGCGCAGCGGCAGATCGACCGTGACCGGGTGTTCCTGGCCGACGTAGCGCATGTCAGCCGCGCGCTTGATGGTGACGCGACGCGGCGCGACGGAGGCGGCTTCGATTGCCGCCCGCCCCTGCGCCTCCAGCTCGCCGTAGATGCGTTCGAACGCGTCGAACGAGACATCCTCCAGCCTGGACGGCGCGGTGCGCACGTAGTCGTAGCGCAGGTCCGCGAACAGCATGCCGAATGCCGAGAACACCCCCGGCGCAAACGGGATGATGACGCGCGTGATGCCGATCTCGCGCGCGATCTGCACGGCATGCAGCGGGCCCGCCCCGCCATACGCGACCAGCGCAAAGTCGCCGGCGTCGAGCCCGCGCTCGGTGGTGACCCCCTTGACTGCATAGGACATCGCCGTCGCGGCGATGCGCAGGATGCCGTCCGCCGCCTCAACAACAGACAGGTCGAGCGGGTCGGCGATGTGCGTGCGCAGCGCGCGCTCGGCCGCCGCGACGTCGAGCGTCATCTCGCCGCCCAGGAAACGATCGGCGCCCAGCCGCCCGAGCACCAGGTTGGCGTCTGTGACGGTGGGCTCCGCCCCGCCGAGACCGTAGCAGGCCGGGCCCGGCGAAGCCCCGGCGCTGCGCGGCCCGACGCGCAGCGCGCCGTCCTCGACCCGCGCGATCGAGCCTCCGCCGGTGCCGACCTCGAAGATATCCATCATCGCGATCTGGATCGGCAGCGACTGGCCGTAGCTGCCGATCTGCGCACGCCCGCTGGTGAGCGCCTCCCCGTCGTGGATCACGCCAGCCTTGGCGGTGGTGCCACCCATGTCGAAGGCGATGGCGCGGCCGAGGCCGAGCGTGCGGCACAGCGCCTGCGTGCCGATCACGCCCGCGGCCGGACCCGATTCCAGCATGCGCACGCACTGCGACTTCGCCTGCTCCGCCTCGTAAAGCCCGCCGGTGGACTGCACGATCAGCAGCGAGCCGTCGAAGCCCGCCGCGCGGGCGTGATCCTCGATCTCGCCGATGTAGCGCCGCACGCGCGGGCCGACGTAGGCATTGGCGACGACCGTCGAGCAGCGCTCAAACTCGCGGTACTCCTGCGAAAGTTCGTGCGAGGCCGAGACGAACATGCCGGGATTCTTCGCCTCGATGATCTCCTTGGCGCGCCGCTCGTGTCCGGCATTGCGGTAGCAGTTGAGGAACAGCACGGCCGCCGCCTCGACGCCGAGCGAGCCGAGGTGCTCGGCAAGGCGCTCGAGCCCTGCCTCGTCGAGCGGCGTGTCGACATCGCCGTCCGCGAGGATGCGCTCCTTCGCTTCGAAACGCAGCGCGCGCTCGACCAGCGGGACGTGCTTCTTGAAATAGAGGTTATAGGCGTCGGGCCGGTTGATGCGCCCGATCTCGTAGATGTCGCGAAAGCCCTCGGTGACGACGAGCGCGGTGCGCGCGCCGGTCCGCTCGAGGATCGTGTTGATGGCGACGGTGGACCCGTGCAGGAACAACCGCACGTCGGCGTAGGCCGCGCCGGCCTTTCCAACGCCCGCCGTGATGCCCTCGACGAGATGATGCGGCGTCGACAGCGCCTTGCCGAAACTCAGCCGCCCCGTGCGATCGTCGAACACCGCCACGTCGGTGAACGTCCCGCCGATGTCGGCCGCAAGCCGCACGTTGGCCTGGCGACGATCGGGCTTGGTCTTTGCACGAGCCGCCATGCGCAATCTACCCCACACCCATTTCCACGTTGCGGCGGCATGTAACACGTGCGCGGCGGCGGCAAAATGCCGCCCGGCGCAGGGCAATATGCAATAATTTCGTAGCTATATGTCGCTTGCCCGCAGATTCTGGCGGCCTCAATAGGAAATTCGTGCAGAATTCGGTGGTACCGCACTGAGTCGGCCGCAACTCGCGATGGCGGCCGTGCGTTCACGCCGGTGAACATTCATCCCCGTCGCGGGCTGGAAGGTGTGCGATGCAATCCTTTCGTCGAGATTACGTCACGCGGTTCATCTTCGGGTGGGCCAAGCGCGTGCTGCCGACCCTCTCGGCCACCGAACGCGAGGCGATCGAAGCCGGCGACGTCTGGTGGGATGCCGACCTGTTCTCCGGCAATCCCGATTGGGACAAGCTGCTGGCCTTCCCGCCCGCCAGACTGACCGAGGACGAGCAGGCTTTCCTCGACGGACCGGTCGAGGAATTGTGCGCCATGTGCGACGAGTGGCGCATCACGTGGGAACTGCGTGATCTGCCGCCGCAGGCGTGGGAGTTCATGAAGGCGAAGAAGTTCTTCGCCATGATCATCCCGAAACAATACGGCGGGCTCGGCTTCTCGCCTACCGCGCATTCGGAAGTCGTGCGCAAGCTATCCACGCGCTCGATCACCGCAGCCGTCACCGCGATGGTGCCGAACTCTCTCGGACCGGGCGAACTGCTGATGCTGTTCGGCACCGACGAGCAGCGCGACTACTGGCTGCCCCGTCTCGCGGACGGACGCGAGATCCCCTGCTTCGGCCTCACCAGCCCGGAAGCCGGGTCCGACGCGGCCGCGATGGTGGACACGGGCGTCGTCTGCAAGGGCACCTTCAATGGGCGCGAGGTGCTCGGCATCCGGCTCAATTGGCACAAGCGCTACATCACGCTCGGCCCCGTCGCCACCGTCCTCGGCCTCGCCTTCAAGCTGCGCGATCCAGACCACCTCCTCGGCGAGCGCGAGGAGGTCGGTATCACGCTCGCGCTGGTGCCGACCGACCTGCCGGGCGTCGAGATCGGCCGGCGGCACCTGCCCGCGCTGCACGTCTTCCAGAACGGCCCCAACGAGGGCCGCGACGTGTTCATTCCGCTCGATCACATCATCGGCGGCCCGGCGCAGGCCGGAAAGGGCTGGAAGATGCTGATGAGCGCGCTCGCGGCGGGACGCGGCATCTCGCTGCCCTCGCTGTCGGCGGCGGGTGCGGCCTACACCGCCCATGTCACCGGCGCCTATGCCCGCATCCGCGAGCAGTTCCATCTCCCGATCGGCCGCTTCGAAGGCATCCAGGAACGGCTCGGCCGCATGGCCGCCACCGCCTATCTGCTGGACGCCGCACGCCGCTTCACAACGGCCGGGCTCGACCAGGGCCATCATCCCGCCGTCGTCACCGCCATCATGAAGGGCCAAGCGACCGAACGCCTGCGCACCAGCGTCAACGACGCCATGGACGTGCACGGCGGCAAGGCCATCGTCGAAGGTCCGCAGAACTATCTCGGCGTGCTCTACCGCGCGGTCCCGATCGGCATCACCGTGGAAGGCGCCAACATCGTCACGCGCAGCCTGATCCAGTTCGGCCAGGGCTCGATCCGCAGCCACCCCTACGTGCTGCAGGAGATGCTCGCGCTCGAGGACAGCGACCGCGAGCGCGGACTCACGGCATTCGATCAGGCGTTCTGGGCCCACGTCGGTCATAGCCTGCGCAACGCGGGGCGCGCCATGCTGGGGGCCTGGACCGGCGGCCTGTTCGCGCCCGCGCCCGACGCCGGCGCAACGCGGCCCTACTACCGCCAGCTCTCGCGCTACTCGGCCGCTTTCGCGCTGTGCGTCGACGTGGCGCTGCTCACGCTCGGCGGCAGCCTCAAGCGCAAGGAGATGATCTCGGCGCGCTTCGGCGACATCCTTTCGGAACTGTTCCTGCTCTCGGCCGTGCTCAAGCGCTGGCATGACGAAGGCCGGCAGGACGCCGACCTGCCGCTGGTCGAATGGTGCATGCACACGGGCTTCGCCACCACGGCGGCGCGTTTCGACGAGATCTTCGCGAACCTTCCCAACCGCCCGATGGCCTGGCTGCTGCGGTTCATGCTGCTGCCCTTCGGCCCGCGCGACCGCGGCGCGCCCGACGCCCTCACGCGCGCCTGCGCAAGCCTGATCACCGAGCCGTCCGCGACGCGCGACCGCATCACCGCCAGCCTCTATCGGCCGACCGATGACAGCGGCGTCGCGCGGCTCGACCGCGCCTTCAAGCTCGCGGTCGCCGCGCAACCGCTGCGCGACCGCCTGCGCAAGGCAAAGCTGACCGACCTCGCCCAGGCGCAGGCCCAGGGCCTGATCACCGCGGACGAGCGCGCCCAGCTCGACGCGCTGGCAAGCGCCGTGGCCGACGTTATTGCTGTCGACAGCTTCGCGCCCGATGAACTGATTCCCAGGGTACAGACCGAGCGCCGCGATCCGCCAGGAGGCATGCCATCGCCAGTGAACCACGCAGCGGAGTAGGCCGGCCCGTCTACGTCGTCGACGGCGCCCGCACGCCCTTCCTCAAGGCGCGCGGCATCGGCCCGTTCACGCCCGTCGATCTCGCCGTGCAGTGCGGCCGGCCGCTGCTGCTGCGCCAGCCGTTCGCGCCCGACGCCTTCGACCAGGTGATCCTCGGCTGCGTCAACGTGATCGCCGACGAGATGAACCCGGCGCGAGTGGCGGCCCTGCGCCTCGGCATGGGCGAGGCCATGGTGGCCTTCACCGTGCAGATCAACTGCGGCTCGGGCATGCAGTCGATCGACACCGCCTACCGCTATATCCAACAGGGCACCGCCGACCTGATCCTCGCCGGCGGCGCCGAGGCGCTCAGCCACGCGCCGCTGGTCTATCGGCGCAGCGCCGTCGAGTGGTACGCGCGCATGTTCACCGCGCGCAGCCTATGGGCGCGTCTTTCGGCGCTCGCGGGCCTGCGGCCGAGCTTCTTCAAGCCGGTGATCGGGCTCGAGCGCGGCCTCACCGATCCGTTGGTCGAACTCAACATGGGCCAGACCGCCGAGATCGTCGCGCACCTGTTCGGGATCAGCCGCCGCGACGCCGACACCTACGCGATGGAGAGCCACCATCGCCTCGCGCGCGCGCAGAAGGAGAAGTGGTTCGCGGGCGAGCTCGAGCCGGCCTTCGCGCGCAACGGCAAGGTCTACGACCTCGACGACGGCGTGCGCCCCGACAGCTCGCTGGAGCAACTCGCCAAGCTCAAGCCCGCCTTCGAGCGGCCCTGGGGCAAGGTGACGCCCGGCAACTCCTCACAGATCACGGACGGCGCCTCGTGGGTGATCCTGGCCTCCGAAGACGCCGTGCGCAAACACGGCCTCACGCCGAAGGCGGTGATCGTCGACAGCCACTGGGCCGCACTCGATCCTTCGATCATGGGCCTTGGGCCGGTGATGTGCACGACGCCGCTGCTGCGCAAGCATCGGCTCGGCCTCGGCGACATCGACCTGTGGGAGATCAACGAGGCCTTCGCCGCGCAAGTGCTGGCCTGCCGCGCCGCATGGAACGACGACACGTTCTGCCGCGAGGCACTGGGGCTCGACGGCCCGCTCGGGCTGATCGATCGGGAGAAGCTCAATGTCGATGGCGGCGGCATCGGGCTCGGGCACCCGGTCGGCGCGAGCGGCAACCGCATCGTGCTGCATCTCGTCAATGCTATGCAGCGGCTCGGCCTCAAACGCGGCCTCGCCACCGAATGCATCGGCGGCGGCCAGGGCGGCGCCATGCTGATCGAGGCGGTGTGACCATGACGGTCTACGACGTCATCGCGCCGCGCGACCTCGAACTCGGTCCCCTCCCCTCGGTCACCGCGGGACGCTGGAAGAACTGGCGGCTCGCGCGCGACGAGAACGGCATCGCCTGGCTCGCCATCGACCGCGCCGATGCCAGCGCCAACACCCTGTCGGAAGAGGTCATCGTCGAGCTCAACGACATCCTCGACGAGCTTTCCCGCGACCTGCCCAAGGGGCTGGTGCTGCGTTCGGCCAAGCGCGGCGGCTTCATCGCCGGGGCCGACATCAATCAGTTCAGGCAAAGCGGCGGCCAGGAGATCGCTGGCAATCTCGCGCGCGCGCATGTGGTCGTCGACCGACTGGAGCAGCTCAAGATCCCGACCCTCGCCGTCATTCATGGCTATTGCCTGGGCGGCGGACTCGAGCTTGCGCTCGCCTGCAAGTACCGCATCGCCATCGACGACGCACGGCTCGGGTTTCCCGAGGTGATGCTTGGGCTGCATCCCGGGCTCGGCGGCACCGTGCGGCTGACGCGACTGATCAACCCGATCGAGGCGATGACTGCGATGCTGACGGGCCGCACCCTGCGCGCCCGCCGCGCCAAATCGCTCGGCCTGGTCGACGCCGTCACGCAGGAGCGCCACGTGCGCGCCGCGGTGCACGCGGCGATGACCGGCGGCCTCAAGACCGCGCGTGCGCGCCTCTCCGTCGCAGCACTCAACAGCGCGCCCGCGCGCCGGTTGCTCTCCGCGCGCATGCGGCGCGCGACCCGGAAGAAGGCACCGCGCGAGCACTATCCCGCGCCGTATGCGCTGATCGACCTGTGGGCGGAGCACGGGGGCAGGCCCCGCCGCATGCAGGAGGCCGAGATCGCCTCGTTCGGCCGCCTCGTCACCACGCCGACCGCACAAAACCTCGTGCGCGTGTTCTTCCTGCGCGAGAAGCTCAAGGCGAACGCAGGCAGCGACTGGGCGGGGCGGCGCGTGCACGTGATCGGCGCCGGCGCCATGGGCGGCGACATCGCGGCCTGGTGCGCCTGGAACGGTCTCACGGTCACGCTCGCCGACATGAAGACCGAGCCCCTCGCCGCGGCGATCAAGCGCGCAGCCGATCTGTTCAGGAAGATCGGCCACAAACCGACCGAGCAGCGCGACGCGCTCGACCGCCTGATCCCCGACCTTCACGGCGATGGCGTGCGCACGGCCGATCTCATCATCGAGGCCGTACCGGAGGTGCTGGAGCTCAAGCAGAAGGTGTTCGCGGCCACCGAGGCGAGGATGCGGCCGGATGCGATCCTCGCCACCAACACCTCCAGCATTCCGCTCGAGCAGCTTCGCGAAGGGCTGCAGCGCCCCGAGCGCTTCCTCGGCATCCATTTCTTCAATCCGGTCTCGCGCCTGCAGCTCGTCGAGGTCGTGCGCCATGACCGCGTCGCCGACGACGTGGTCGCGGCCGCCAACGCCTTCCTTGGCAAGATCGACCGCCTGCCCGCCCCGGTGGCGAGCGCGCCGGGCTTCCTCGTCAACCGCGCGCTGACGCCCTATCTCGTGGAGGCGCTGGTGTTGCTCGACCAGGGCGTGGCCAAGGAGACGATCGACCACGCGGCCGAAGCCTTCGGCATGCCGATGGGCCCGATCGAACTCGCCGATCAGGTCGGCCTCGACATCTGCCTGCACGTCGCCGACGTGCTGCGCACGCAGCTCCCGCGCCCGATGCCCGACGTGCCGGCATGGCTGCGCGACAAGGTCGCGAAGGGCGAATTGGGGCGCAAGACCGGCAGGGGCCTCTACGGCTGGCATGGCGACAAGCCGGAGAAGTCGTCGAGCGCACCCGCCCCCGGACCGGACGTGACCGATCGCCTGATCCTGCCGATGGTCGACGTCTGCATGACCTGCCTGCGCGAGGGCGTTGTCGCTGACGAGGAGACCGTCGACGGCGCCATGGTCTTCGCCACCGGATTCGCGCCGTTCCGCGGGGGACCGATGCACTATGCCCGCACGCGCGGCCTTGCCGATGTGAAATCCACGCTCGAGCGGCTCGCCGCCACCTATGGCGAACGTTTCCGGCCCGATCCGGGG
The DNA here is from genome assembly GCA_035556735.1 of Xanthobacteraceae bacterium. GTDB lineage: Bacteria > Pseudomonadota > Alphaproteobacteria > Rhizobiales > Xanthobacteraceae > CANJBX01. Next base: position 423,526 of record DATMFF010000006.1, read on the forward strand.
TGGACGCCCTGACTTGATGGGCGGCGGACGGCAACCGGCCGTCAGGAATATCCGGACAACGACCGCGCCGCGCTTGTCTTGTGCCGCCCGCTCGCGTCAAATCGCGGGGGACGGGGAAACGCCATGACCACACTCGCCATCGAGGACCGCCTCGCCATCGAGGACCTCTATTCCGATTACGTTTGGGCGCTCGACACGGGCGACGTGCACGGCTTCCTGGCGCTGTTCGTCCCGGACGGTGTCTTCGGCGACACCGCCGGCAATCGCTATCGCGGTCCCGACGCGATCGCGCGCTACGTGACCGACCTCGTCCACTCGCCGCCGTTCCGCGGCCGGCAGCACATCATCAGCGGCAAGCGCTTCGCCATCGGCAGCGACGGCCGCGTCGGGATCAAAGCCTATTGGCTGGTGACCAAATGGACCAAGGCGTCCGGCGCCATCGCAATCGACCGCGCCGGTCATTCCGACGATGTGGTCGTAAAGACCGGCGGGCGCTGGCTTTTCGCGCAGCGCGTCGTCCATTACTGGAACGACACCGACCTGCCCTGGGCCGCCATTCCCAAGATGTAACGAGAGCAACATGAAGCTTGCCAGCTTTCATTGGCGCGGACGCGACCGCATCGGCTTTGCCGTCGACGATGCCTTCCTCGTCGATCTGGCGGCAGTCGCGGCGAAGATCGGCGCCTGGGCGCCGATCGACATGCTGAGCCTGATCGAGGCCGGAGAGCGCGGCCGCACGTTGCTGGCGGACGCGGAGCGCTTCGCCGAGGAGAAGCGCAGCCAGGTCGAGACCATCCCGATCGCGGAGGTGCGCTGGCATCCGCCCGTGCGGCGGCCCGCCAAGATCTGCGGCGTCGCGCTCAACAACTCGGCGAGCGATGCGCGCAAGATCTCCGCGCCTGACCACCCGCTGTTCTTCCTCAAGCCGGCATCGTGCCTCGTCGGCCACCGCGAACCGATCGAGGTCTTCGACTATTACGGCAGCGTGCATCCCGAGCCGGAACTGGCGGTGATCATCGGCAAGGCTTGCCGTCACGTGCCGGTCGAGGAAGCCATGTCCGTCGTCTACGGCTACTCGATCATGAACGACATGACCGGCAACGGCATGCGCGCGCAGGACATGGTTCACTACTATGCACTCTATCCCTCCAAGGACGATCCGACGCAGACCGAGCGGCGCGAGCAGCACCTCTCCTACACCGCCCGCTACAAGGGCTCCGACACGTTCGGGCCATTCGGCCCGTTCCTGGTGACGAAGGACGAGGTGCCGGACCCGCACGCGCTCGAGGTGTTGTGCTGGCACAAGGGGGATCTGATCGCCGAGGATTCCACCGCCTACTACAGCTACTCGGTGCCGCAGACGATCGCCTTCATCACGAAGTATCACTCGCTATGGCCCGGCGACGTGATCTCCATGGGTACGGCGTTCCGGCCCGGAAAGACCGGCCGCCTCAGCCTGCACACCGCCAACATCACTGCGCTCGGCGGCCCGGTCACGGTCACCATCAGCGGCATCGGCACGCTGGAAAATCCCGTTCGGCGCATCATCGACGGCAAGGTGGTGGAGGACTGAATGTCCTCCGACCGCTAATTCACCCCGCCGTCGCCGATGATCGTGTAAGGCGCCCAGAACAGCGGATGGGCGTATGAGAACAGCGTCCTGCCCCCGTCATCCTTGAAGCCGTCGCCGTCGATCAGCGCCACCATGGCCTGGCGCAGCGCCTCCCCGCGACTGATCTGCGGGTCCCTCGCCTGACGGCGGAACAGGTCGCTGACGAGTTCACGCGCCGAGGCCGAGTGCACCGACCAGTTGGTGACGAGCAGCGCCCGGGTGCCGGCGTAGAAGAACGCGCGTCCGAGGCCCGACGCGGCTTCCGCGCCGGCCCCCGCCCCGCTGCCGGTGTTGCAGGCCGAGAGCACGACCCAGTCGGCGTCGAGCTTGAGCGCGAGGATCTCCTCCATGGTCAGAAGGCCATCCCCTTCTCCGCCGGCCACATCCGGCGCCGACAGCGCCAGAGCGGGCTGGCGCAGGCCATTGAGCTCGCCCGGCACGAGACCGTGGGTGGCGAAGGCGAGGATCTTGAAGCCCGACAGGTCGAGCGACTTCACTTTTTTTTCGTTGGCCTCCTTGCCGAGGTTGAGCACCTTGCTCGGATCGGCCTCGAGCGCCGCCGCGATCGAGATCAGCTCGTCCGCCGTGTCGGGCAGCCGCGGCAGCATGCCGAGCTCGGCGCTGTCCACACCCTCGAGCTGCGGACTGTTGCGTCGCCGCAGCGGCAGGCCGCGCGTAACATTGACGTCGGCGACCTGGACCGGTCTGGCGGCCTCCTCCGCCTGCTCCTTGCTGAACAGCGGGTCGCCGAAGGCGATGATCTTGTCGCGTGACGGCCTGCCGGGCGGCAGTGCGCGCAAGGTGCGCAACGCCGACACCGAGGGCACCATGGTGACGGCATGCGTGCGCGCAAGCCACGGCACGTCCCTATAGGCGGCGAACAGCGGCTCTCCATCCCCGACATGGGCAGGTGCGGTCGGCAGCAGCGAAAGCGGTAGCAGCCCCAACGCGCCGTTGGTCACGACGATGAGGTTCTTCGCCGGCTTCCAGCCCTGCTCCACCGGTTTGAGGAGCATCGCATAGAGCTCGTACGCCAGCCCGAGATCGAACGGCGGGATGTCGGTGATCATCGCCGCCTGCGGCTCGAGCGCCTCGCGCAGCTTGCGCACCTTGGCTTCGAGGGTAAGCGCGGTGCCGGGCACGGCGGCGAATACCACCGCGCCCTCCTTCGGCACCGCCCACGCGAAGCTGCCGTCGTGGCCGAAGTAGAATGAGAGCAGCGCCTCGCCCGGACGCAGCGTCGCCCTGATCTGCTCCACCGTCGGCGGCTTGGGATCGACGAGATCGGCATAGGAGGGGAAGCGTCGGTTGATCTCCTGACGCGCCTTGACGCGTTCGGCCCGCAGCTTCTGAATTGCGGCGTTGATGGCAGCGACCGCCTTGTCATCGCGCTCGCCCGAAGGAAGGGACAGCGCGTTGTTCAGCGTGCCGAGCTGGGCGCTGATCTGCTTGGCGAGGTCCTGCTCGCGCCGCACGAGATCCTGCAGCGCGGCGTCCTTCGCCAGCATGCGCGCGCTCGAGGCCGCCAGCGCCTGCTGCACCGACCGCCCGCGGATCGCGTCGGCGAGCGCGAAGGTCTCGACCGCGATCTCCTCGGTTCGGGCGCCCCCGCGCGCCAGAAGGCCGATGTAAGCCTCCACCACATTCTGCAGCCGCTGACTGCGGGCGGCGACCACCGTCGGATCGTCGTCCTCGGCGTTGTCGTGCGCGGCGGCCATCATGATGGGAATCGCGGCCTTGAACTCGCGGATGGCGTCGGCGTCGCGTCCGGCCCTGGCATAGCCGACCGCGAGCGTGCCGCGGGCGGCCGCGGCGTCGAAATGGCTCTCGCCCACGCGCGCGGTCTGACGCTTCACCAGCGCCTCTGCGGCGGCGACACCAGCCTCGATCTGGCCCGAGGCATAGAGCGCGTGGATGCGCGAGGCGTTGAGCAGGAACACGTCGCGCCGCCGCGGCTCCCAGCTCGCCACCGCTTTCTCCAGCAAGGCATAGGTCTCGGCCGCTTCCGCCGATTTGCGCTGCAGGGTGAGGACACCGCCGAGCTGCGAGAGCACGTTGACGCTGGCGGGCGACTCGTCGGGGAAGCCGAGCGTGTGCTGCACCTCGAGCGCCGCGCGGGTCAGCTTTTCCGCCTCCTCGTAACGCCCCTGCTCGACCAGGATGGCCGCGAGTCCGACGATGTACTTGGGAGTCTGCGGATTGTACTTGCCCTGGGTCTTGAGGACGCTCAGCAGCGCGCGGCGGGCGTCAGCCTCGGCCTCATTGAGGCGACCCTGCTTGGCCTCGACCCGCGCCACCGACAGACGATTGTCGTCAGCGGCGAGCACGACCTGTTCTGCCGGCGGCGGAAAATCGAACTCATCGAGGTGCTTGAGCGAGGCGCGGCGGAACGATTCCGCGCGCCGATAAGCCATCTCGGCCTCGCGATACTGCCCGCGCGCCTCGAAGATCACGGCGCGGGCGATATCGGCGTCGGACTCCCACGATGTCCCATAGATCCGATAGGACGTCCGCCAGCTCGGATGCGGACTGCCGCGCGCCTCCTGGACCATGCCGCCGACACGTCGGGCGTAGGCATCGGCCTGGCTGACGTCGCCCATGAGTACCATCATCTGCGCGATGGCGCGCGAGGCATTGATCGCGGCGCCGCGGCTGCCGGCGTGCGCGTCGCGGACGACGGCCTGGGCTCCGCCGATCGCCTTTTTGAGATCGCCCATCGCGGCATACTGCAGCGAGACGAACTGGCCGATGCGCGTGATCTGACGGCGCTCGACCCCGCCGCTGCGCGCGATCTCGAGCGCCTTGAGCGCGTCGGCCAGCGCCTCCCGGTTGCGGGCGAGCAGCGCGCGCGCATTGCCGCGGTCATAATAGAATTGCGCAAGGTCTCCCGCCGGGGCGGCCTTGGGCGGCATGGCGTCCGCCTCGGCCTTGCGTTCCGCGATCCTGGCCGCGTCCGGTTTCTCGTTGTCGAGGATGGCGGTGATGTCGGCGATGGTGCGCGGCGGCGCGACGAACGTCGGGACGATCTCGCCCGCATCCTTGGCAGCCGCCGCAGCGGCCTCGTCCTTGGGCGCGGCGGGCGCGGCCTTGCCGACTGCGATCTTGGCGGCCTCGCGCTGATAGCAGCCGCGCACGACCGACACCGCTTTGGCGCGGCAGCCGGCAAAGTCGCCGTCCCGGCGGCCGCCCATGCAGGACTTGATGAAGGGCCGGCCCACCGTGTTGCGGCACATTTCCATGATCTGGGCATGGCTCTGCGCCCAGGCCGGCTGCCCCGCAACAAGGAGCAGGAGCGCGGCGGCGAGCAATGGAACGGCGCGGTGCGGGCAAAACCGAATGGCCATGAAGCATCCCCGAGCGGGCGGACGCGAATATACCATTCCCGACGGCCTGCGGAGTAGCGGCAGCCGGCCGGACGGATCAGGCCGCCAGCTCGTCGAAGACCACGACGCCGCAGCCGGTGATCTGCGGGAATGTATAGAAGTCATAGGCCCGCCGCACCCTGGGCGAGAGCGCCGCGCGCATGGCGAACCAGATCGCCAGCTCGGCCGCCTCGGTGCCTCCTACCCGCATGATCTCCTCCTGCGGGATGGCGACCAGCGCCTCGAGATCGTTCTCGATGCGCGTCAGGAACTCGCGGTCCCATTCCTCGTTCGCCATGCCGAAGCGCGTGCCACTGATCTGATGCGACATCCCGCCGGTGGCGATCACCGCCACGCGCGCGGGCTCCGGATAGCTTTCGATTGCCGCACGGATCGCAACGCCAAGTTTGCGCAGCCGCTCGGACGTCGGGATTGGATGACGGATCATGTTGACCGCGAGCGGCAGCACGGGCGCCGGCCACGGCGTCGCCGTCACATAAGGCAGCCACGAATAGACGCCGTGGTCGATCTTCATGTCCTCGCAGATGGTCAGGTCGAACTCGTGGCGCACGAGATGCTCGGCGACATGCCAGCCGAAACGTGTGTCCCCGGCGAGGCTGGGGAAGTTGCGCAGGCCGAAGCCCTCGTCCGCCTGCGGATACTCGGGAGCGACCCCGAGCGCGAAGGTCGGATAGGCATCGAAGGTGAAGTGGTTGAGGTGGTCGTTGTAGACGACGACGATCTGGTCGGGCTTGGCGGCGGCGAGCCAGCGCTTCACCGGCTGCAGGCCGTCGTACCAGACCTTCCAGCGCGGATCGAAGGTGCCCGCGATGCCCTTGTCGTACTCGTAGCCCATGGAGGGCGAATGCGAGATGGCGAAGCCGCCGATGACGCGCGCCATTGCTACAGTCCTTTAGGAAGGCCGCCGACGCGACGCGGACAGGCCGCCAGCAACTCCTCCACAGGCACGCCGGCGTTGTGCGCCCCGATGTGCCAGAGGTTCTGGCCGACGGTGGCGGCGATCTTGAGGATCGCCTGCAGATGTCCACCCGCCGCGATCAGGCCCGTCCAGTCGCGTGCGCGCACGAGCTTCATGGTCGTGTCCGGGAGGTTGAACGCGCGCATGTAGCCGTCCTCGTCGCGCACGAAAGCCCGGCGGTTGGCGGGAACCTTCAGGCTGAGGGCGAAGCGGTTGAGGTCGCGGCCGGCGGTCGACAGCGGACCGGTGTAGACGTAGCTGTCAGGTGGATCGAGGCTGCGATTGGGCTCGTGCATGCTGCACCACGCTGCTTGCGAGCCTCATGGTGGTCTTGCCGCCGGGACGTGTCAATTCGCGCCACGGCGCAACACCGCGCCCGCGTCACCATGCGCTGTTACGCAAGAACTCAGAACTCCTGCCAGTCTTCGTCCTGCTTGAGCGCGGTGGCGAGGGCGGACTGCATGCGGCCGACGACGCCGCCGCGCTTGGGCGCGGGCTTGGCCGCGGCCGGCGTGGCGCCGCGGGCGGGGGCCGGGGCCGGCGCGGCCGCAGGCTTGGCCGGCATGCGCACCACCTCGGAGCCCTCGTCGAGCTGGAAGAAGCTCACCCGCTCGTTCATGGCGGCGGACTGCGTCTCCAGCGTCTTGGCGGTGGCCGCGTTCTCCTCGACCAGCGCCGAGTTCTGCTGCGTCACCTCGTCCATCTGCGTCAGCGCCCGGTTCACCTGCTCGATGCCCGTCGACTGCTCGGCCGAGGCATTGGCGATGTCCGCCACGATCTGCGCCACGCTCTTGATCGATTCCACGATCTCGCCCAGCGACGTCCCGGCCCGGTTGACGAGGTCAACCCCCTCCTTCACCTGCACGTTCGAGTTCGTGATCAGGTCCTTGATGTCCTTGGCCGCCTGCGAGGAACGCTGCGCCAGGCTGCGCACCTCCGAGGCCACCACCGCGAAGCCGCGCCCGGCATCCCCGGCGCGGGCGGCTTCCACCGCCGCGTTGAGCGCGAGCAGGTTGGTCTGGCGGGCGATCTCGTCGATCACCCCGATGATGTCGGAGATCTTGCGCGAGGAGTCCTCGATCCGCGACATCGCCTCGACCGCGTTGGCCACCACCTGACCGCCCTTGTCGGCGACCTCGCGGGTGCCGGCGGTGAGCTGGTTGGCCTGCTGGGCGTTCTCGGCGTTCTTCTTCACCGTCGCCGCGATCTCCTCCATCGAGGCCGAGGTCTCCTCCAGCCCCGCCGCCTGCTCTTCCGTGCGCTGCGACAGGTCCGTCGTCGAGGTCGCGATCTCGGCCGCCGCGTTCGAGACTTCGCGGGTCGTATCCGCGAGCTCTTTGATGGTCTGGTGCAGGCGGTCCATCGTCGTGTTGAAATCGTCCTTGATGCGCCGATAAGCTTCGGTGAAGCCCTCGTTCATGCGCACCGTCAGGTCGCCCTCAGCCAGCCGCGCCAGTCCCGCCGCGAGCGCCTTCATGGCCGTTGCCTGCTCCTGAGCGGCCTTGGCCTGCGCTTCGGCATTCGCGCGGCGTTCTTCCTCCGCCTGCAGCCGCTCGGCGTCGGCAAGCTCGCGCTGCTCGGCAGCCTCGCGCTCGAGCTGCATGCGGTGCGCATCGGCTTGCTGGCGCTCCGCCTCGTTGCGGCGCCGCATCTCCTCTGCCTCATTGCGCTGACGCGCGGCCTCGCTCTCGAGGGTGCGCCGCTCGACCAGCCCCTTGCGGAAGACCTCAATCGCGCGGGCCATCAGGCCGATCTCGTCCCGACGCGCACCGTGAGGGACGGCAAGGTCGAGGTTGCCGTCCGCGAGGCCGCCCATGGTGCGGGTGATCTCCCGGATCGGGCGCCCGATACCGCGCGCGAGCAGAAGCGACACGATGAGCCCGAGCAGCACCGCGGCCGCGGCAGCGCCCGCGAACACATAGAGCGATCGATCGGCGCGCGCCGCCATGTCCGTGACGTCGAGCACGATCTCGATAGCGCCGATCGGGTTACCCGCGAAGTTGATCAGTGGAGCGGCGGTGACCGCCGCCTGGTGATCTCCGACCTGCACGGCGTGCGGTGCAAGGCGCTCGGACATGGCGGCCTTGAGGTCCTCCGTCGAGAGCAGCGACTTGCCGGCGATCGTGCCTGCCGCTGTCTCGAACTTGCCGTTGCCGAAGATATGGAAGGCGATGTCGATCCTGAGTCGCTTCTTGAGGTCGTCCGCCAACGGCTTGCCGATGGCGGTGCCGGTGTCGGCGACGCCGATGATACGGTCGCCGAGCCGGATCGGTACCACGGCGAACATGGCCAGCGAGTCGCGGCCGGGCTCGAGGCCCACTTGCGGCTTGCCGGTTTGGATCGCCTGCACCACGCTCTGACGGCGGCTGCGCAGGTCATCGCCCCAGACGTCCGGATTGTGCCAGCGCACGAACGCGGTGCCCGGCGCCATATGGACGTTGGAAAGGTTGAAGCCGCTTAGCTCGGCGGTGGCCTTGTGCCGGGCCATCAGATTCTTGAGCAGCCACTCGCGGTCCTTCTGCTCCATGTGCTCGGCCACGCCCGGATAATTAGCGAGGTCGTAGGAGAGCAGCAGGCCGACGCGCTCGCGCGCCTTCAGCTCTTCCTGCACCCGGTCATAGGCTTCTTTCAGCCTCACCTCGACCGACGCGGCGCCGAGCTCCTCCTGCTGCGCGTAACCGAACCAGCCGACGACGCCGACGGCAAGAATCATCAGCGCGCTCATCGAGATGGCGATGCGGGAGCCGATCGAGGTCAGGCGCGCCGCGTGCAAGAGCTTGAACATGTGCAGAGTCCCCGGAGAAAGGCGATGGCGGCGGTCGGCCGCCCCGTCCTTTGTGGCACCCGGCGATTAAGATTTTCACCCGTCCGGGAGGCGGTGAGGGGGCTGATACGCGCCTGACGCGAGCAATGATGCGAGTGCGACGCAGTCGTTGTAGGGCCATGGGAAATCCTGACGGCAGCGAAGATCTCCGGCGGCGTCGCATTCCCTTAATCGATCTCGCCTAAATGCGGGCCATGCAGACCACCCTCGTTGACCTGATCGGGATTTCCGGGGCCGCGCTCACCACCGTGTGCTGGCTGCCCCAGGCCATAAAGATCCTGCGTGAACGCGACACCCGGGCGATTTCGCTGCCGGCCACCGCGGCGTTCACGCTCGGGATCCTGCTGTGGCTGATCTACGGGCTCGCCCTCGTCGACTGGCCGCTGATCGGCTCCAACATCGTGACGCTGGCGCTGATGTCGGTGATTCTCGGCCTCAAGCTGCGCTACGGATGACGCCGATGAGAGATTTGCGAGAGAGACTGAGATAGGCTGGCGGGGCGCGCCCACCCCGCTCGACGCAAAAGCAAACGCGCACCACGTTCGCAGCACATGCGCCCGCCCGCACGGCGGCGTGCCCGGTCCGTGAGGCCGGGGGCGGATCGGGGCCCGCCATCATCATGGAATCGAAACGGGTTGCGGTCGGGGGCGCAGGCTCCGCCGTGCGGGTGCAGGCACCCGTTCGCAGGCCGCAGGGGGGCGCGCTCGTACCTGTTAGCCCGGGCGTCACGGGCGGGCGAGGGCCGGTCCTCGCACCGGGGAACTGCGGGAATAAGGCGCGCTACCCCGCCTTCGCGGCGGGCTCGACGGCGGCGCGCGCCATCTCGCGCAGGGCAGGGCGGTGAATCTTGTTGTTGCCGATCTTGGGCAGTTCGGGAACGACGGTGATCGCGCGCGGCACCTTGAACTTCGCGAGCGACGTGCGGCAGTGCGCCTCGATGGCCGCGACGACGCCGGCCGCCTGCGCGGCGGCATCGTCCTTGAGCACGACGTAGGCGACCGCGACCTCGCCGTAGACCTTGTCGGGACGCGCCACCACCGCCACCTCGTGCACGCCGCCGGCGGCGGTGATGGCGGCCTCGATCTCGGAGGCCGAGACGCCTTCCCCGCCGACCTTGATCATGTCCTTGATGCGGTCGCGGTATTCGATCCAGCCGCCCTCGTGCAACGCGACCACGTCGCCGGTGCGGAAGAAGCCGCGATCGTCGAACGCCTCGGCCATGGCCTTCGGATTGTCGACGTATTCCTGGAAGATCGAGAGGCCGCGCACGCCGCCGATCAGCAGGTGGCCGGTCTCGCCGGGGCGGATCATCTCGCCCGCCTCGTTCTCGATGCGCGCGCTGTAGCCGGGATAGGGGCGGCCGATCGAATGCAGGCGCTGGTCGAGCGAGGCGTCGCTGGCAATCGGCGGGATCACCATCTCGGTCATGCCCCAGCCGGCGACGCCGCGCAGGCGGAAATAGGCGTCGCGCTCGGGGTCATGCCGCGCGAACAGCCACTGGCGGAAGTGATGCTGGGGAACCGGCTGCCCGCGCAGGAAGCCGTCGGTGCCGGCGTGCGAGGCGATGGTCGCGCGATGCTTGAGCGCGGTCGGCCAGAAGCGGCTGCCCGAGAAACGCGGCTGCAGCACGATGGTGGCGCCGGCCCAGAGCGCGGGCACCAGCGACCAGGTGAAGCCGACCACGTGGAACAGCGGCAGGTGCACCTGCACGATGTCGTCCTCGCGCAGCGCCTGCTGCGCCGCGGCGACCTTGCCGCCCCACAGCAGGTTCGCGTGCGTCCACAGCACCGCCTTCGGGCGCGCGGTCGATCCCGTGGTGAAGAGGATGACGGCGGGCGCCGTCGGATCGGGCGCGCGGCGGGGCAGCGGCGCGCCGTAGAGGGCGGCGAAGCGCTCCGACCTCGCCGGCCGCGCCGCGTCCGCCGCGGGCTCGCCCGCGTCGGTGTCGGTCACGGCGATCCAGTCGAGCCTCGGGCAGTGCTCGGCCACGCGCGCATAGAGCCTGGGCTGCGTGATGGCGGCGCGCACTCCGAGCATGTCCACCACCGGGCCGATCTCGGGGCCCATCCAGTGCGCGTTGCTGAGCACCGCGGTGGCCCCCAGCCAGGCGCAGGCGAAGCGCGCCAGCAGCGTCTCGGGACAGTTGTCGAGATGGACCAGCACGCGGTCGCCCGGCTTGATGCCGCGCGCCGCGAGCCCGCCCGCGAGGCGCGCCACGTCGTCGGCGAAGCGCGCGTAGGACCAGACCTCGCCGTCGCCCTCGAACGGCGCCCATACCAGCATGGGATGATCGCCGCGCTGGCGGGCGCGCGCCTCGATTAGGAATGCCGCGTCGCGGCCGTGGAATGGATGGAGGGTCTCGGCGTTCCCGGTGTGCATCGTCCAGACGTCATTATTGTGCGACGTAGCCGGTGATCTTCCAGCCGCCGGCCTGTTTCACATAGCACAGCTGGTCGGACACGAGCGGAGCGAGCGCGGCCAGCGGCACGTAGCCGACTTTGCCGGAGGGACCGAGCACGCGCAACATCTCCGGCGGCTGCTCGCGCGGCGCCTCCGGGAAGACCCGCACGAGATGCATGCCGAGCGTCTCGATCACCGGGGCGTTGGGCTGCGGCGTCTCCCGCATCTCGAGGCCCGCCCTGGTCGGCACGCCCCATTCGTCGGGCCCGGTGTCGGTGGTCTCGATCAGCCGCTCGAACGCCTCGTCGTCGAGCTGCGGGGCGGCGGGGCCGCACATCACGCCGGCCCGGCGTTCCATCGGCTCGAGGGTCGGATCGTCGCCCATCGCCGCCAGCAGCCTCCAGCCATCGTCGTCCTCCCCGTCGAGGCCGAGCGCGGCCGTGAGGTTGGCGAAGCCGGGCCGCCGGTCGTCGGCCTTGTCGCCGCCCTCCGTCATCCTGAAGAAGCTCTGCGGCGCGACCAGCTTCTTGAGAGCGGTCCGGTCCTTGCGTTCGGCCGCGTCGGCGAGGCGCGCGCGGAATTCCGTGAAACTCGCATCGGCAAAGGGCTGCGCCGGCTGCACCGCCACGGTCGGATAGCCCTTCGGGGTCGGCGGGCGCGGCATCTCGGTCTGCGCGGACGGTTGCTGCGGCGGCCGCGGCTGGCCTTGCGCCTCGGCGGATGCGCCCGCGCAGGCAAGGACGAGTGCCGCCGCGAGCATGCACATGGAACAGGCAGGGCGGGTCAGCGGTCGCCGCATGATGCTGTCTCCGGCGGGGATCGCCGAGCATATGCCAACGATTGCGGCGATCGTACAGCGCACCGGCGACAGGCTGTTGTCGGTTCCGCGGCCTTCTTCTGCTATGAGGCAAGGCCGTCCATCCGCATTCCCAGCAAAGGCCATCCATGCCGCAGCCGCTTCTGTCTCCCTATGTCTGGCCGATCGTGCTCCTGATCGGCTCAAACGTGTTCATGACACTGGCGTGGTACGGCCACCTCAAGTTCAAGAGCGCGCCACTCATCGGGGTGATCGTCGCGAGCTGGGCGATCGCCTTCATCGAGTACTGCATGGCAGTGCCGGCCAACCGCTGGGGCAGCGCGGTCTATTCGACCGCGCAGCTCAAGACCATCCAGGAAGCGGTGACGCTGGTGGTGTTCGCAGTCTTTTCGATCGTCTACCTGCGCGAGCCGTTCACGGCCAACTACGCGGTGGGCTTCGTCTTCATCGCGGTCGGGGCGTATTTCATCTTCAACGGCCCGTTCAAGGGGTGAGGATTCGCGATCGAGGGTCCTTGCGTGCCGCTCAATTCGGGCCGAAAGCGGATGCCTCGCCCAAGCCGGCTTTGCCGAGCGGCTGCTTGTAGGCGTAGTGGCGGACCTTGACGATGCGCGCGTTGAACGCATCAAGCTGCCATTTCGGGATTCCGATGTTGCGGCCGTACCCGCGTTCGAGCTTCCACAGGAAGACGTCCTTGCCGCTGCGGCTGTATTGGCCCCATTTGCTGACGTCGACCGAGCGCGTCAGGATCTCGTCCAGCGAGCCGGGTGCAAGTTCGATCTCCACCATGGCCTGCTGGCCCTCCATTGCATGCCATTTCCTGACGACGGCGTCGGCCTCCGCTTTGTTGGCGATCCCGCGCGCCTTCTGCTCTGCCTCCAGTTTTGCGAGCCGCGCCTGCATCTTCGCGGCGCCATCGACGTCGCCGCTCACCTTGAATTCGGCCATCCGCTTGCGGATGTTCCATTCGGCCTGCTCGGCTTTGGCAAGCTGGCCGGCGAACTTGCGCTCGAGATCGGCCAGTTCCTTCTCGCGGAACAGCGCCGTGTAGTCGCTGTCCAGCGACACGAAGCGCTCGCCTTCGGCCCCGCGGATCGGCGGCGGCAGCTTCTGGTTCGCCACGGTCTTGGCCGCCTCGTCGTTGCCCATGATGCGGTAGACCTTGTTGGGCTGCTCCGGTTTCGGCAGCGGCTTGCCGCCGCCGAACGGGAAATGCTCCGGCGGACCGGGAAGCTTCGGCGGTCTTTGCGGCGGCGTGAAGCTGCCGCTGAAGCGCTCTCGGGACCAGCCGGTGCCGCGGTCGAGGAGCGGCTTGGCAGATGGGCGGGTCAGGACCTCGTTGAGCGCGGTGCGGTCCGCGGTCTGCACCATGCTGTCGTCGATCCTGGGTTTGAAGTTCGGGCGCGGCGCGAAGGTCTGCAACAGCAGACCCAGCACCTTGCCGAACGCCGGGTTGATCTTGCTGGCCTGCTTCTCGATCTGGTCGGAGGCGAGCGCGACGGCGATTTCGTAGATCAGGCCGGCAAAGCCCGCTTCGATCAGCACCGGCATGAACCCGATCGCCAGCAGGATGAACTGGGTGACGTGCACCATGCCGACGGTGCTGCGGTAAATCTCCAGGATGCGGTCGCCAAAGACCTTGTCGTCGACGTAGTGCCGGCGGACGCGGAAGATATGCGGCCGCAGCGTGGTGAACTCGACGTAGATGCGATCCGTGTCGGAGGGATCGATGTAAACGATCGCAATGTCGCCGTGCTTGGTGTGGCTGCCGAACCTGCTGCCGGCCGCCAGGCGTGCATAGCCAAGCACCCACGGATTCGTCGTCTCGATCACCGTGGAGGAGACCTCCTTGAGCAGTGCGATGCCCTTCTCGTTGCGCGGATCCTGGAAGATCTGATTGAGGCGGCCGATGTCGGCCGTGCGCGCCGCCATCCGAATAAGATCGGTGACGTCGTTCATGGCGATCCACTTGTCCTGGATCTCCATCGTCTTGTCCAAGGGAACGAGGTCGCAGCCCTTGAGCTGGTTTTTGGTCAGCACGTAGATGTTGAGGAAGGCCTGCAGCTCGCCGAGCGCGATCTGCGGGCCTTTGTACGGCGGGCTCAGCACCTTGCGGATGTTGGAGGCATATTCGAAGCGTTCCAGCGGCCGGCAGAAATATGCGACTTCCTCGGCCGTGAACCCGAGGCGGTTGCGATGGTAGAGCTTGTCGGCTTGCGCCACCCCGAGCAGCCGGACGCAGGCGAGCGCATAGAGCGCAAAGTACAGCACGCGCTCGTGCAGGTCGCCGCTCGTCCGGACCGTCCACGTCCGCCCGCTCGCGGGATCGCTCCTGGTCTCGACCTTGTCGGCCGTCGCCAGCCGCAATTGGCGGATCGTCCAGAACAGTCCGATCAGATCGCGCTTGCCTTGCGCCCTCGCGTAGTCGCTGAACTTGTCCAGCGCGGCATTCAGGCTCTCGATGTTGTCCTTGGTGTAGTCGCCCTTGGACGCGGTCCAGAGCTTCATGACCTTGCCGACGGCGCTGTCCAGTGACACGGCCGAAGCCCCGGGCCGGGGATCGAACGCCTCGAGTTCGTCGCCCGACTTGGGCGGCCGGTCGTGCTGGCGCGCGAACTCCTCCGTGAGGATATCGAGGATCGAGCGTTGCTTGCGCCGCTTCTCCCGCTCGCGTTTGCGGAAGACGTCGATGTCCCGCCGGGTTGTCGGGTTGAGTGCGGCATAGCGCATACGGAAGCTGGGCGCCGCCGACTGCGGACCCAGATAGCCGTCCCAGGTTTCGAACAGCGCCGGGTCGCTGACCTTGCCGCTCTGCTCGTACAGAATCTGGAACAGCTGATCGGAGCGGTAGAAGCCGATGTTGTCCTTGTTGTTGGCGTACCGCTCGTAAAGCGTGTGGTAGGTCTTCATCAGCTCGGCCAGCAGCTTCGCGTCCTTGACCGAGATGACGATCTTGATCGCGGTTTCGTATTCCTCCTTGAACAGGCGCTGGTACTTCTTGAAATCGTGGCCGGCGAGCTTCGCCATGTCGGCCGAGAAAGCCCGCTCGACCACTCTGGTGAACGTCTCGATCTTCTTGTCCATCGGACCGACCGCGAAGCTTACGGATTGTCGACGTCGATCCCCGGCAGCAGGGTTCCCTCGACCACGATCTTGCGGTCGACATCGGGGTCCTCGCGCTCGGCGTTGAGCAGCCGCGCTGCGAGGCGGATGTTCTCGAGCCCGGCCCTGCGCACTTTCTCGTTGACGTCGAACACGTCGAGCTCGCGATGCTTGAGGAGGTAGTCCTCGATCACCGGATTCGCATCGACCAGAGCCTCGATGAAGAGCGAGCCGGTCGGGACGACGATCTCGTCGCCGTTGCGCAGCGGCGTCGACAGCAGCTTTTCAAGCCATGCCTTGAGCTCCCCCTTGATGGCGTTGAACTGGCCGGGCGGCAGCTTGTCGTGCAGGCAGCAGACGTAACGGCTGAACTGCTCGAGATTGACGTTGGCGAGCTCGTCCGGATCCATGGCGCCGAAGGCGGAGTCCACATAAGGCGCCGCCATGAACTGGGTGAGCGCGTTGTGCTCCTTCATCTCGAAAACGAGATAGTTCCCGATGCAGCTCACGACCTGGTCGAGCCGTGCGACCTCCACCAGCGGCTTGGTCTGGAAGGTTCCGTCCGGGTTGTGCTTGAGCTTGCCGCGCAGGAACGCCTTGTGCTTCTCGGTGCCGGGCGTGCGGAAAGCGGCGAAGATGTCGTCCGCGACGTTCACGTCGACGCTGTAGCTGCGGCTCTCGAGCTCGAGCACCGGCACCTGCACCTTGTAGAGCCGCAGGTAGCGCTGGTCGGGCGGCTCCATGCTCCAGATGCAATGCATGTAGTGGGTGATGTTGCTGCAGATGTGCACCAGCAGGCGCTTGACCTTGGTCTCGTTGTCGAGCCGCTCCTGGAGCGTCTTGTTGTAGTTCTCGGTCAGGGTGTGCAACGTGTTGACCTCCTGCCGAAGCGCCCGGGCGGCCTTCTCCGCCTTCTCCACCGCGTACTGGTGCGCATCCTTGGCGGCGAGCTCGCGCGCCTTGGCCGCCTGCGGGTCCTGTCCGCCCCCGCCGAAGAAGTCCAGGAGGTCGCTGCCGAACCCGTCGGTCGCCTCCGCGTGCTCCTCGTCGATGCGGGTCGAGATCGCCCGCTCCAGAGCCTTGTAGCGGTTGTCGGCTTCCATGCTGGCGGCCGAGAACTCGATCTGCAGCGTGGCGACGAGATTGCGCTGCTGGCGGAGATTCTTGCGCAGCTCGCGCAGCGCGAAGTCGTCGCCGACGCTCTTGTTGGCGAGGTAGGCGAGCGTCGGACGGAAGCTGTCGTCGAGCAGGCAACGGTTGAGAATCCAGTCGTTCGCGATCACCCAGGACTCGGTGATCTGGTCGGGCGAGGGCATCTCCTGCGCCACCAGCACGACCGGCATGACGCGATAGAGCTGCTCTGAGAGCAGGTAACGCTTGCGCAGCTCGTAGAGCAGGTACGTGACGCCCAGCTCCTTGTTGTCGTTCTTGAGCGTTCCCGACTCGACGTACTCGCTCGTGGCGTCGGTTTCGGTGACGACCTCGCGGTTGATCTCCTCGTTGTAGCTCTGCGCAGCCTTCTGCACGGCCTCGCGGAAGTCCTTGCGGTTCTGGGCGGATTCGCTCAGCGCCTCGACCCCGAACGTGGTCGTGGCCTTGCCGCTGGAGATGCCGATGTCGTAGTCGCCTTCGGCGACAATGCCGAAATTGGTCTTGGTCTGCGCCTTGGCCATGATGTCGGCCTCGACGCGCGACGTGGACACCTGTTCGCTCGACAGCGTCGAGTTGTTCTTGCGCGCCTCTTTGCGCGAGCGTTTTTCGGTGCGCGTGAGCTTGACCGAGTATTTCTTCTCTTCGCCGGGCGCGAGCGGGATCGTCTTGAGCAGCCTGCCGGCCTGATAGGCCGACGGGGTGAGCACCTCGCGGTAGGTGTTCCACAGTCCGAAGTTGACGCTGTGGTAGTCCTTGTCGGCGGCGAACACCGTGAAATTGTATTTGCCGGTGAGCCGGTCGTGCAGGTCCCGCAGCGTGCGGTGCAGGGTGTAATAGTTGTCGTGCCGCACCGAATCGATCAGCCGCTCGCCCTGCTCGGTGAGAGCCTGGATGGCGCGCAGGTTCTGAATGCTCAGGCCGCGTGAGACTGAAACGCCGAGAATGCCAAGAAGGCCGCCGTTGCTGACCTCCTTGGGATTGCTCTTGGCGTCGATCGAATTGGCGACCGCGACCAGCGCCTCGCGCACCGCCACCGACATGTCATTGTATTCCTCCTTGGTGATGTCGAAGAAGCGCTGCACCACCGGGGGCACCTCGACCGGCGCGATCGCGAAATAGGTCCCGATCAGCGACCTGCCGTTCTTGAACAGGCTGGAGACGATGTTGGGAACGCCGAAGCGCTCCTGGCCGAGCGTGTTGACCGTATAGGCAAGGTCCGGAATCCGTTCGTCGAACAGTTGCTTCCAGACGTGGTCGAAGGCGATCTGCAGCACGTTGAAGTCGTAAAACGCGGGGACTTCGGCCGGCCCCTTCTGGAGCGAAAAATCATTCACCGCCTTTTCGACCGCGGCCTGGTCCGGGCGCTTCTGCGCGAGCTCGGGCCGCAGCACCACGTCGGGGGACGGCATGTCCCTGAGCAGCCGGCCGATGTAGGTGGGAAGATCGTTGTTGGTGATGCCGTCGGACACAGGTTGGGGAAGCGCGGGCGGCGGGGAGGCGTCGTGCGCATGGCCGTCCATGCCCGTGTGCTCGCGCGCGCATTTGATCTCGAACGTCTCCTGCGCGCAGAAGTTCGCAATGGGATTGTTGTTGATGAGCACCGTTCCGGGATTCTCCGAGCTGTTGGCTCGAAACAGGATGTCGCCCATGGCGCTGTCAGGAATCTCCGCAAAGCCGCCCGATGCGTTGTCGAAGAATGTCTCGAGGCGCGTCTTGTCGTCGGGCGTGAGATAGAGATTGACGGGAACTCCGGCGGCATCGGGCCCATCGAGCAGGCCGTTGGCGCGCACAATGCCGCCGGCGATTACCTCGTTGTTCTTCTTCTGGATGTTGTCGTCATCCGTCACCAGAACGCCATTCGCAGGCACCACCGCAAAATCAGTGGCGACCTTGGTCATGAACTCCTTGCGGAAGACCTTGCGTTCCGCGATCTCCTTTTCGGACTGCTTGGCATGATAGCCGGCCACGCCGGCATTGAAGGCTTTCTCGTTGTTCTTGCGATCGATGTAGAGACTGACCTTGTTGCGGACGGTCTCGCCGGTGTCGTCGTTGTGCGCATTCAGCGGAATGTCGTGCTTCTGCAGCAGCGCCGTCGGAAGCCGGATGATATAGCCCTCGCGGCTGCCGGCATTGAGGCGGATGTCGCGCGTGACGTGCAGCACGCGGGCATTGAGCTCGAGGCCGGGTTCGTCGGGCGCCAATACGACGAGGGCGAGGTCCGGCTTCGTCTCGGTCTTCCTGCCGGGCAGGTTGAAATCCTTGGAACTGATGCTGAATTCGATGCGGCCGGCGTCGTCCGTGACGACCGAGCCCATGCGGGAGCCGGTCTTGTAAAGCGTCACGACGTCCAGGCCGTCGGCGCCGACACGCGCGATGTCGCGATCGAGCTCGGGGTCCGGCCAGTCATCGAGGTCGAACAGGTCGACCTGCAGGTTGGCGATACCGTCACCTGTCTCCTTGTGAATGATGCGGCCGGAAATCGTGTTCGAGACGACAGGGGTAACCGTAGCAGAGCGGGACGTAGCGGCCATGACTGGACCTCCACACAAATGTTGCCGATCGGCTTCCGCAATGTCTGACGATGCGAGTGTCTCCGCAGCCCGCGAAGATCTGGAGCGCAACGAAGTATGGCACTTCGCGCGCGGAATGTGAAACCACTTACAGAGTAAAGAAATGACGAGCGGCGCCGTGGCAATTCGCCGGCAAAGTCGACTGCCGTCGTCTCATCTTCGCCCGGCGGACGAAGAGGCGCAAAAGCGCAGGCGGCTACTCCGCGGCCTCGACGTCAACGGCGTCGTCGATGAATCCGCCGGACTGGCGGCGCCACAGTGTGGCGTAGTGGCCGCCGGCGCGCAGCAGCTCGTGATGCGTGCCCTGCTCCACGATGCGGCCGCGGTCGAGCACGATCAGCCGGTCCATGCGCGCGATGGTCGAGAGGCGGTGCGCGATCGCGATCACGGTCTTGCCGGCCATGAGCGTGCCGAGGCTCTGCTGGATCGCGGCCTCGACCTCGCTGTCGAGCGCGGAGGTCGCTTCGTCGAGCACGAGGATGGGAGCGTCCTTGAGGATCACGCGCGCGATCGCGATGCGCTGGCGCTGGCCGCCCGAGAGCTTGACCCCGCGTTCGCCGACGTGGGCGTCGTAGCCGCGCCGGCCGCGCCAGTCCTCGAGCTCGCGGATGAATTCATCCGCATGCGCGAGCTTGGCGGCGGCGACGATCTCCTCGTCGCTCGCGTCGGGGCGTCCGTAGCGGATGTTGTCGCGGATCGAGCGGTGCAGCAGCGAGGTGTCCTGCGTGACCATCGAGATCTGCGAGCGCAGCGATTCCTGCGTGACCTGCGCGATGTCCTGGCCGTCGATCAGGATGCGTCCGCTCTCGAGATCGAAGAAGCGCAGCAGCAGGTTGACGAGCGTGGACTTGCCGGCGCCCGAGCGCCCGATCAGGCCGATCTTCTCGCCCGGCGCGACGGCGAGCGAGAGGTCGTCGATCACGCCGGCGTCGCGGCCGTAGCCGAAGCGCACGTTCTCGAAGCGGATCTCGCCGCGCGGCGTCGCCAGCGCCTGCGCGTCGGTCTTGTCGGCGAGCGTGATCGGGCGGGCGATGGTGAGCATGCCTTCCTGCACCACGCCGACGTTCTCGAAGATGCTGGTGATCTGGTAGCCGATCCAGCCCGACATGGCGACGATCTGCCAGGCGAGCGGCAGGGCGGTCGCGACCATGCCGACCTCGATCTGCCCGATGCTCCACAGATAGATTGCAAGCCCGGCGTTGCTCACCGTGAGCGCGGCGTTGAGCAGCGCGAGCGACAGGCTGAACAGCGTGTTGAGGCGCAGCGACTGATAGAACTTCGTGGTGTGCTCCTCGACGGTGTCGCGCACATAGGCGTCCTCGTCGCGCGGACGCGCGAACAGCTTGACCGTGAGGATGTTGGTGTAGCTGTCGACGATGCGGCCGGTGAGCTTGGAGCGCACCTCCGTCATGTCCTTGGAACGGTCGCGCATGCGCGGCACGAACACGCGCAGCAACACGATATAGGCGGCGAACCAGCACAGCACTGGAATGGCGAGGCGGCGGTCGGCGGAGGCGAGCAGCAGCACCGCGCCGGTGCCGTAGACGATGATGTACCAGACGCTGGTGATCATCGCGACGAGGCTCTCGCGCACCGCCGGGCCGGTCTGCATGACGCGCGTGGCGATGCGGCCGGCGAAATCGTTCTGGAAGAAGCCCCAGGACTGGCGCACGACGTGCCAGTGGCTCTGCCAGCGGATGCGGTTGGCCATGTTGGCGGCGAGCGCCTGATGCATGATCAGGTTCTGCAGCGCCATCGCGGCCGGGCGCACGAACAGCAGCACCAGCGCCATGCCGGCGAGCACGTGCCAGGAGTCCGCGAACACGGTGGCGGGGTTGCTCCCGGTCACGAGCGCGACCACGCGCCCCATGAACACCGGGATGATCATGTCGAGCAGCGCGACGGCGAGGCCGGCCGCGAACAGGGCGATGAACAGCCCCTTCGCCTGGCGCGCGAAGTGCCAGTAGAACGCGACGAGGCTCGCCGGCGGCTCCGGCTGGTCTGGCACGACGGTCGGCTTGAGCAGCCGCTCGAACAGGCTGAACATGATCGCTCGCAAGGCCGCGCGCCCGGTCCGCGGTTGGTCCGCCCCGGCGCGTTTCAAACGTTATCGTGAATCGGATGCGAGCGTTTAGAGCCGCTTCATGTCTGTACTGTGGCTGCGTCCGGCGAATCTCATGCGTCGGAGCGGGCCAGCCCTGCCGTCACATGGCTGGAATGCGGCGCGCGCGGCGGGCGCCTCAGTGCTGCGCGGTGGCGGCCGGCACCGCCCGCGCGATGCCGATGGAGACGGCGGCGCCGGCGATCCCGAGCGAGAGGACGAGGCCGGCGGTCGCGATCAGGTGAACCAGCAGGGTGCAGCGCCGCTGCACGCGGTCCCCGCGGTTGGGCGCAAAACCTGCGCGGGCAACGAGGTCGGTCGTCATAACGTCCTCCGCAATGGGGCCGAATCGGCAATGCCTGCAGATTCGGCGCGGATGCGGGCGGGCGTTCGGCCGGACTGGGGCGGGCCGATTGAAAAGCCGCGGCAATTCCGCGGCAGATGGTTAACGAAAGGTTAATTGCGCCAGCGGCTTACCCGCCGACGGCGGCCTCCACCGGCTGCCAGTCCATGGCGATATGGCCGGGCTGGCCGGACACGCGGTCGAGCCAGGCGGTGACGGCCGGGAAGCCGGTCAGGTCGAAGCCGCACTGGTGGGCGATGTGGGTGTAGCTGTAGAGCGCGATGTCGGCGAGCGTGTAGCGGTCCGCCGCAAAGAAGAGGTGCGACTCCAGGTGCTTGTCCATGACCCGCAGCGCCCGGTAGCCCTGCTCGGTCCAGTCCTCCACGGCGTGGAGCTGGAGCTCGCGGCCGCCCTTCACGAGGGTCAGCCAGAACCAGGCGGCTCCGAGGTTCGGCTCGAGCGAATGCTGCTCGAAGAACATCCATTGCAGCGCTTCGGCCCGCTCGATCGGGTCGGCCGGAGCGAGCGGCGTTCCGTCGGCGACGTACCAGAGGATGGCGTTCGACTCGGGCAGGTAACGGCGGGGCGAGACCTCCAGCAGGGGCACGTGGCCGTCGGGGTTCTTGGCCAGGAACTCGGGCGTGCGGCTCTCGCCGCGCAGGATGTCCACCTCGACCAGGCGATAGGGAATGTCCAGCTGGGCGAGCGCCAACCGCACCTTGTAGCAGTTGCCCGAGCGCTGCATCGAATAGAGCGTGTACATCCGTCTCCCCGCCGGAGGCTCTCGTTCTGGGTTCTGATTTGTGGCCGGCCGTCTGCGAAAAAAAACCGGGCGCCCGTCCGGGACAGCCCGGAACCGGCGCCGCCGCCGGATCATGCGCCAGGGGACCACAACAAACAATTGAGTCGAGGATACGACGCGAGATCGGCGCAAATTTCACGCGGGCGGCCCAATCAGGAACAAAATTCCAGCCATTGCCGGCCCGGCGCGCCTGCCATTCCTTGACGGTCTCGCCAGGGTTGCCGGGCCCGAATCGCGCATTCCGGCTTGCTTGCTGCGGTGCAGCGGCCTAGGAACAGCGCCGGCGCATGACGCAGGCGGAATGGCCGGTCGCCCGCGGTCCGTGCGCCCCCGTATCACCCGCGCGCCCTGTCGGATGTACCGGCCAGCACGCCGACGCGCGCCAACCAAGGAGCCCGACTCCCATGCCGTTCCTCGCCGACTCGCTCGCGCGCATCAAGCCGTCCGCGACCATCGCGGTCACGGACAAAGCGCGCGCGCTCAAAGCGGCGGGCCGCGACGTCATCGGGCTGGCCGCGGGCGAGCCGGACTTCGACACGCCGGACAACATCAAGGAAGCCGCGATCAAGGCGATCCGCGACGGCAAGACCAAGTACACCGCCGTCGACGGCATGCCCGAGCTCAAGGCCGCGATCGCGCGCAAGTTCAAGCGCGAGAACAACCTCGACTACAAGCCGAGCCAGATCATCGTCGGCACCGGCGGCAAGCAGGTGCTGTTCAATGCGCTGATGGCGACGCTCAATCCCGGCGACGAGGTGGTGATCCCCGCGCCGTACTGGGTGAGCTACGCCGACATCGTGCTGCTCGCGGGCGCCAAGCCGGTGATCGTCGAGACGCCGCTCGAGCAGAACTTCAAGATGAAGCCGGAGCAGCTCGACAAGGCGATCACCAAGAAGACCAAATGGCTGATCTTCAACTCGCCGTCGAACCCGACCGGCGCGGCCTACACGCGCGCGGAGGTGAAGGCGCTCACCGACGTGCTGATGAAGCATCCGCACGTGTGGCTGCTCTCCGACGACATGTACGAGCACCTCGTCTACGACGCGTTCGAGTTCTTCTCGCCGGCGCAGGTCGAGCCCGGCATCTACGAGCGCACGCTCACGCTCAACGGCGTGTCGAAAGCCTATTGCATGACGGGATGGCGCATCGGCTACGCGGGCGCGCCCGAGATGCTGATCAAGGCGATGGCGACGCTGCAGTCGCAGTCGACCACCAATCCCAACGCGATCGCGCAGTGGGCGTCGGTGGAAGCGCTCGACGGGCCGCAGGACTTCATCGCGCGCAACAACGCGGTGTTCAAGGAGCGGCGCGACCTCATCGTCGGCATGCTCAACCAGGCGCAGGGGCTCAAGTGCCCCAAGCCGGAGGGCGCGTTCTACGTCTATCCGTCCTGCGCGGGCGCGATCGGCAAGACGGCGCCGTCGGGCAAGGTGATCAAGACCGACGAGGACTTCGCCATCGAGCTGCTCGAGGCGGAGGGGGTCGCGGTGGTGCAGGGCTCGGCCTTCGGGCTCGGACCGGCGTTCCGCATCTCCTACGCCACGGCGACCTCGGCGCTCGAGGACGCCGGCCGGCGCATCCAGCGGTTCTGCGGCAACCTGCGGTAGGCGGCCGGCGGGCCGTCGCGCACAAAATCTGTCCCCGGCTTCTCGCCGGGGGCAGACGACATCCAAAAGCCTCAAATTTTGTGATTTTTGTCAAAGTCTGCTCAGGATTGGGCCGTCATAACAGTACCGCTTGGCCGGGAGTTCTCTCGGCCAGGAGCGTTGATCACGGCGGCGCCCGCCGCCCGGCTGGGGAATTCTACCGATGTTCAAGATTGTCGCGCGCGCTCTGGTGGCGGCTGCCGCCCTCGCGCTCGCAGCGCCGGCCTCGGCGCAGGCGCCGGTCGCGGCCGGCACGCTGACCTGCGACGTATCGGCTGGCTTCGGCGTCATCGTCGGCTCGCGCCGCGCCGTGAGCTGCACCTTCGCGCCCTCGCAGCCCGGACCTGTCGAGTACTACACCGGCACGATCACCAAGGTCGGCATCGACATCGGCGCGACCTCGAGCGGAATCATGGTGTGGCTGGTCTATGCGCCGACCGCGCGTCCCGCGGGCGCGCTCAGCGGCACCTATGCCGGCGCGACGGCGGAGGCGACCTTCGCGGTCGGCCTCGGCGCCAACGTGCTCGTGGGCGGCTCCAACCGCACCATCGCCCTGCAGCCGGTCTCGGTGCAGGGACAGGTGGGTCTCAACCTCGCCGCCGGGGTGGCGGAACTCGATTTGCGTTTCGCGCGTTAGGCGGTCCCGACTTTTCGCCGGGCGCGTTCGAGCGAACCGCCCCGCATTCCTTCCTCAACGTAAACTCCAACAACTCACACAGGAGAACTTTCATGCGTCTTGATCTCAGGTCTGCCGCGATTCTCGGCGCCGCCATGCTCGGCATCGCCGCCGCGACGCCGGCGGATGCGCACGGCCGCGTGCGCACCGGCGTGCTGCAGTGCCAGGGCGGCGGCCAGTCGAGCTTCATCATCGGCTCGGTCACGCAGATGAACTGCGTGTTCCGTCCCGATCACGGCCGTCCGGAACGCTACGTCGCCACCATCCGCCGCTTCGGCGTGGACATCGGCGGCACCGTCGAGAACGCGCTGGCGTGGGGCGTGTTCGCGCCGACGCATCGCATCGGCCGCGGCGACATCGCCGGTTCGTACGGCGGCGTCGCGGCGGGCGCGACCGTCGGCGTCGGCGGCACGGCCAACGTGCTGGTCGGCGGTTCCAACAACTCGTTCGCGCTGCAGCCGGTCAGCCTGCAGGGTTCGCGCGGCGCGGCGGTCGTCGCCGGCATCGCCGGCATGGACCTCGTTCCGGTGAAGGAGCGCGTTCGTCGCCGCCGGTAATCGGTCGCAATCGAATTGCATTCGAACGGGCGCCAGCGATGGCGCCCGTTTTGCTTTGCGCGGGCGGCGCGCACTTGCCAAGCCCCCCCAACCTTTGAAACGATAGCGCAGCCGGGGCGCCCTGGCGCATCGATCGCGATCGCGCGTCAGACTCCCGCCCGGCGCATGTTGCGGCATCGACGACCGCCGGACCATGTGCGCCGGATCGATGTTTTGGGCGTGCAAAACGGACGACACGACAGAAGACGCTAGCCACTCACGCTGATTGCACGCTGAAAGATCGCCCGGCGCCACTTCGTTCAGAGGAGACGGAGATGCCGAGAGCAACAGGTGCGAATTCCGCCGGCCCGCGCTGCATTGCGCTGGTCGGTCCGTTCCAGAGCGGCAAGACCACGTTGCTCGAGGCCATCATGGCCCGCACCGGCGCGATCCAGCGCATGGGCTCGGTCGAGTCCGGCACCACGGTCGGCGACGCCGGCAAGGAGGCCCGCGACCACAAGATGAGCGTGGAGATCTCCGTCGCCACCACCAGCTTCATGGACGAGTCCTACACGTTCATCGACTGTCCCGGGTCCGTCGAGTTCGTCCACGACATGCGCGCGGTGCTGCCGGCCTGCGACGCGGCGATCGTGGTGTGCGAGGCCGACGAGAAGAAGATACCGCAACTGCAATTGATCCTGCGCGAGCTCGAAGAGCTCAAGGTTCCGCGCTTTCTGTTCCTCAACAAGATCGACAAGGCCGACACGCGCGTGCGCGACGTGCTCAGGATGCTGCAGCCGGCCTCGCGCACGCCGCTGCTGCTGCGGCAGATCCCGCTCTGGCACGGCGACATCGTCTCCGGCTTCGTCGACCTCGCGCTCGAGCGCGCGCATGTCTACAAGGAGCACAAGCCCTCCGAGGTCGTCCCGCTCGAAGGCGAGGCGCAGACACTCGAGAAGGAAGCGCGCTTCACCATGCTGGAGACGCTCGCCGACCACGACGACGAACTGATGGAGCAGCTTCTCGAGGACATCCCGCCGCCGCGCGACAAGGTGTTCGACGATCTGGCCAAGGAGCTGCGCGAGGGCCAGGTATGCCCGGTGCTGATGGGCGTCGCCACGCGCACCAACGGCGTGCTGCGCCTGCTCAAGGCGTTGCGCCACGAGGCGGCAGGCGTGCGCGAGACCGCGCAGCGGCTGGGCGCCAAGGCCAACGGCGAGGCGCTGGCCTACGTGCTCAAGACGCTGCACACCTCGCACGGCGGCAAGATGTCGATCGTGCGCGTGCTCGCCGGCGAGATCGGCGACGGCGTCACGCTCACGACGCCGGAGCGCGAGGCCGGGCGGGTGTCCGGCGTGTTCAAGCTGATGGGGCAGGCGAGCGAGAAGCGCGGCGCAGCGGGCGCGGGCGACACCGTCGCGCTCGGCAAGCTCGAGCACGCGCGCACCGGCGACACGCTCTCCTCCGGCAAGAAGCCGCACGCACCGCTGGCCGCGATCAAGCCGCCGGCGCCGGTGTTGGCACTGTCGATCTCCGCCAAGGAGCGCAAGGACGACGTCAAGCTGGGGCTCGCGCTGACCAAGCTGGTCGAGGAAGATCCCGCGCTCGTCGTCGACCACAACGCCGAGACGCACGAGGTGATTGCCTGGGGACAGGGCGAGATGCACCTGCGCGTGATGATCGAGCGCCTGGCCGACCGCTTCGGCATCGCGATCGAGCGCCATCCGCCGCGCGTCGGCTACCGCGAGTCGATCCGCAAGCCGATCGTGCAGCGCGGGCGCCACAAGAAGCAGTCGGGGGGGCATGGGCAGTACGGCGACGTCGTCCTCGACATCAAGCCGCTGCCGCGCGGCACCGGCTTCACCTTCAAGGATGAGATCAAGGGCGGCGTGGTGCCGGGCAACTATATCCCGTCGGTGGAAGAGGGCGTGAAGGACGGACTCAAGCACGGGCCGCTCGGCTTTCCCGTCGTCGACGTCGCGGTCACGCTGATCGACGGCTCGTACCACACGGTCGACTCGTCCGACATGGCGTTCCGCACCGCCGGCCGCATCGGCATCGCCGAAGCGCTGCCCCAGTGCAATCCGGTCCTGCTGGAGCCGATCCACACGGTCGAGATCGTGTGCCCCTCGGACGCGACCGCCAAGATCAATGCGATCCTGTCCGGGCGGCGCGGCCAGATCCTGGGCTTCGACACGCGCGAGGGATGGCCGGGCTGGGACGTGGTGCGCGCAATGATGCCGGAGGCCGAGATCGGCGACCTCATCGTCGAGGTGCGTTCGGCGACGGCGGGCGTCGGCGGTTTCACGTTCAAGTTCGACCACATGGCCGAGCTCAGCGGCAAGCCGGCGGATCAGATCGTGGCGGCGCGCAAGGTGGAGGCGGCGTAGGTTTCCCGCGGGGCGGCGGACCGAGCCCGGAGGTTGCGAGCATGTGGACCTACGACAGTTGGAGCTGGAGCTGGATCTGGCCGTTCCACTTCATCATCCCGATCCTGTTCTGGATCCTGGTCATCGCGGCGATCGTGATGCTGGTGCGCTACGCCATGGGCCGCGAGGTGCGGATGCCGGCGGACCGGCGCTCGCCCGGCCTCGACGTGCTGGAGGAGCGCTATGCGCGCGGGGAGATCAGCCGCGAGGAATATCTCCAGAAGAGGCAGGATATGCTCGGGTGAGGCGAGTAACTTCGCAATACTGACGAGTCCTTTACACGTGCGCTGGCTGCAATTCGCAGCACGCTGGAATTCTGAGTTTTTAATCGGGTCAACATTGCTATGACGCCCGAAGCCTTATTTCTAGAGCGCAGCGATCAATTGGCCACCCTAATTGACTCTAACAAAGAGATCGAACTGCTAGATCTAGCTGGCAACTTGCGCCAATTGCTGGCTGACAAACACGCGCTCGTGGATACGGTGAACACGAGCAATATTCGACTACATTTCCATGTGGGCAAGTTTCGCAACGAACCGGACCAGTTCACGGTGCTCCAATCCCTTGAAGATGGCCTTGACCCCCAAGCACGTTCGCCGCATGCGCCGTCGACGCACCTGTCTAAAGAACAGTTTCTGGCGCACCCTGTCACTTATTTTAGGGGAGAGGTCATTTCTGTTCGCAACTTGATCAGATACATGAGTAATGTGGCTGGCGGCGTTCACTACGACCCGCAGCCCAGACCAGAGTATGGCACAATGGCTATGCTGACGGGTCGCATCAGTATGGTCGGGCTACCGTTGGGAGTCGCACAGCTTCGTGCGGTTGGTCGTGTTACGTGGCGCGGCCTGGGTCCACTAATTGAGGATGTGAGGAAGCGCGTCTAACCTCTTCCATGGCCGCTTACACTGGTTTGGCGACGTCGCCCACTGAAGATGATAGGAGCTTTGCCAAGTCAATTGCATCCTGGCGAGTAACTTTCAGTCGTGCCGCTACATGGTGGCGAGTAACTTTCGGCAGCGCCGCAACGAATGAACGAATGACACGTGCGGCCGGGCGGTCGTCCCGTAGCGGGTGCACCGGCCCGCGCGCACGTCGCAGGGTCGTGATTTGCGGGCGGGGGGACATGGGCGTTACCTCGTTCCCAAAAGCGCCCTTCCGGAGGAGTTGCCGATGCACGTCATTCGCCGCCGCGGCTGGGAGATCCCGGAAAGCCGCGTGACCCCAGAGCACCTGGTCTTCAACCGCCGCGCCTTCCTGGCCGCGGGCGGAACCGCGATGGCCGCGCTCTCGCCCGCGCTCGCCATGGCGCAGCGCGTCGCCGACATCCCCGACCCGAGCGCCGCGCTCTATCCCGTGAAGCGCAACGAGAAGTACGTGCTCGACCGCGACATCACGCCGGAGAAGGTCAACCTCAACTACAACAACTTCTACGAATTCAACTCGACCAAGAACGTCGCGCGCGATGCGCAGCAGCTGCGCATCCGGCCGTGGATGGTGAAGATCGACGGCATGGTGGAGAAGCCGCAGGAGATCGCCATCGACGACCTCCTCAAGGCGATGCCGCTCGAGGAGCGGCTCTACCGCCACCGCTGCGTCGAGGCCTGGGGCATGACCGTGCCGTGGTCGGGCTTCGCCTTCGCCGAGCTCGTGAAGTTCGCCAAGCCGTTGTCGTCGGCGACCTACGTGCGCATGGAGACGTTCAAGGACCCGTCGATGGCGCCGGGCCAGCGCAGCCCGATCTATCCGTGGCCCTATGTCGAGGGGCTGACGATGGCGGAGGCGACGAACGAGCTCGCGTTCCTCGTCACCGGCGCCTACGGCAAGCCGGTGGCCAAGCAGATGGGCGCGCCGCTGCGGCTGGCGGTGCCGTGGAAGTACGGCTTCAAGTCGATCAAGTCGATCGTGCGCTTCACCTTTACCGACAAGCGTCCGCGCGGGCTGTGGGAGGAGCTGCAGTCGTCCGAGTACGGCTTCTGGGCCAACGTCAATCCGCAGGTGCCGCATCCGCGCTGGAGCCAGGCAAGCGAGGAGGTGATCGGCACGGGCGAGCGCCGCCCTACGCTGCTGTTCAACGGCTACGGCGAATACGTCGCCGACATGTACAAGGGGCTCGAAGGCAAGGAACGCCTGTGGGCGTGAGCGCGATGCGCTTGCGACGACGACCCGCCGCAAAAGAAAACGCCGAGCCAGTGGCTCGGCGTAGTTTCGTCGGTCAAGCCGACGATCACCTTCCAGAGGGGAACAGCTGACCGCGGAGTTGCGAACTGGGAGGATGTCGCAACGATTCGCCGACAGCGTACCTTCGCCAATATGCGGTCGGCGCCGCGCGGCAACAAGGAAACCGCCGGCATGTCAGCCATGTTGCGTGCGCAAATCTTGCGCACGCGCCGCCGCGCTCAGCCGAACGTCAGAAGTTCCAGCGCTGTGCGTTGGCGACGAGGAAGTCGCGGAACACCTGCACGCGCGCGACCGACTTGAGCTCTTCCGGATAGACGAAGTAGCAGTCGAGCGCGATGGAATCGCCTTCGCCGAAGAGCTGCACGAGGCCGGAGTCCTCGACGAGATAGTCCGGCAGCAGCGCGATGCCGATGCCGCGCTGGCAGGCCTTCATCAATCCAAGGATGTTATTGATCATAATCAACGGCGCGCGCGGGCCTTTGCCGTCGCGTCCGACCTCGAGCAGCCAATTGCGGTTCTGCTGCAGGTATGATGGCACGTGCCCGCCGTCGAGCAGCAGCAGGCGGTGATTGTCGAGATCCGCCAGCGACTTCGGCGTGCCGAAGCGCTTGAGATACTCCGGCGAGGCGAACGCGTGGAAATGCACCGCGAACAGCTTGCGCTGGATCACGTCCGGCTGCGAAGGCTGGCGCATGCGGATGCCGACGTCGGCCTGGCGCATGGAGAGGTCGAGCTCCTCGTCGGTGACGAGCAGCTTGATGTGGATGTCGGGATAGAGCTCGATGAACTCGCCGAGGCGCGGCGTCAGCCAGTGCACGCCAAGGCCCGGCGTGGTGGTGATGCGCAGGTCGCCGTTGGGGCGCTCGCGGCTGTCCGTCAGCTTGGTGCGCGCCGCCTCCAGCTTCATGAAGACTTCGTGCGCGGTGCGATACAGCAGCTCGCCCTGCTCGGTGAGGATCAGGCCGCGCGCGTGACGATGGAACAGCGAGACTGCAAGCTCCTGCTCGAGGGCGCTGACCTGGCGCGACACGGCCGACTGTGACAGCCCGAGCTGCTCGCCGGCATGCGTGAAGCTGCCGGCTTCCGCCGCGGCGTGAAACACCTTCAGCTTGTCCCAATCCATGGTGGAGCGTGGGCTTGGCATTATCATTGCGCTCTTTGTGTCACTCTGCTGCCGCGCGCTGTTCGCTGTGCGCGTGAAGGAAACGCTCCGCCTCGAGCGCAGCCATGCACCCCATTCCGGCCGCGGTGACGGCCTGGCGATAGACGTCGTCGGTCACGTCGCCGGCGGCGAACACGCCGGGCACGGACGTGGCGGTCGAGAAGGGTGCGGTCTTGATGTAGCCGGACGGCTTCATCTCGAGCTTGCCCTTGACGAGGTCCGTCGCGGGCGAATGGCCGATGGCGATGAACACGCCGTCGACGTTCATCTCGGTGGTGGCGCCGGTCTTCACGTTCTTGAGCCGCACGCGCGAGACCTTGAGCGGGCTGTCGTCGCCCATGACCTCGTCGATCGCCGAGTCCCAGATCACCGAGATCTTCGGGTTCTTGAACAGGCGGTCCTGCAGGATGCGCTCGGCGCGGAAGGAGTCGCGGCGATGCACGACCGTCACCTTGTCGGCGAAATTGGTGAGGAACAGCGCTTCCTCGACGGCGGTGTTGCCGCCGCCGACGACGATCACGTTCTTGCCGCGATAGAAGAAGCCGTCGCAGGTGGCGCAGGCCGAGACGCCGTAGCCCTTGAACTTCTGCTCGCTCGGCAGCTCGAGCCAGCGCGCCTGCGCGCCGGTGGCGATGACGAGGGTGTCGGCCATATAGATGTCGCCGGAGTCGCAGGTCAGGCGGAACGGGCGCTGCGACAGGTCGAGGTCATTGACGTGGTCGGTGACGATGCGGGTGCCGACGTGCTCGGCCTGCTTCTGCATCTGCTCCATCAGCCACGGCCCCTGGATGACGTCGGCGTAGCCGGGATAGTTCTCGACGTCGGTGGTGATGGTGAGCTGGCCGCCGGGCTGGATACCCTGGATCAGGACCGGTTCCAGCATGGCGCGGGCCGCGTAGATCGCGGCGGTGTATCCGGCCGGGCCAGAACCGATGATGACGACCTTGGCATGAGTGGTCTTCGACATGTCTCGCCATTCCGCTGGGAATTTCGGGGGCATCGCGCTGGCCGTGGTGGCCCGGATCGGGTGCGCGGCGTGCCCGGAATGTATTCAATCCGCGGAGCTATGCAAGTTCCGCAACCCTAGACTCACAGCCGGAACCGCGAAACGGAGGCGGATGCGCCATTTTGTCCACGCTTCTGCGCCGCTGGCGCCGTCCAAAATACCCGCGGAAACAATTCGTTAACCCTGCCAGCGCCGGTCCGGGGCGCGGCTGTGCCGACGAATGAGGCGCCGCCAACGCGCAATAAAGTTTCGCGCCGGCGCGGATCGGGCTAGAAGGACCCATCCTCGGCGGAGCCCCCCATGCCTGCGCGTCTCGATGCCATCGACCGGCACATCCTCAAGGAACTGCAGGCGGACGGCCGCATCACGAATGTCGAGCTGGCGCGCCGGGTCGGCATCTCGGCGCCACCCTGCCTGCGCCGGGTGCGCGCGCTCGAGGAGGCCGGCTTCGTCAAAGGCTATCGGGCGCTCCTCGACGAGAAGAAGCTCGGCTTCGAGGTGACCGCCTTCGCCATGGTGCACCTGTCGAGCCAGGCCGAGACCGACCTTGCCGCATTCGAGGCCTTCGTGCAGACGCAGCCGCTGGTGCGCGAGTGCTGGATGCTCTCGGGCGAGATCGACTTCGTGCTCAAGTGCGTCGCGCCCAGCCTTGCCGCGTTCCAGGCGCTGGTGAAGGAGCTGACCGCGGCGCCGCACGTGCGCAACGTCAAGACGTCGCTGACGCTGCGCAACTCGAAGGATGCGGCGATGGTGCCGCTGGAGTAGAGGCGGGCTTCGGCCGAAGGCGGCATGACGGCGGTCGACGCGCGTCGCGGAAGGGTCATTGCGAGGAGGGCGTCAGCCCGACGAAGCAATCCAGTGCAGCGCATCGGATCTGGATTGCTTCGGCGCTCCGCTCCTCGCAATGACGCGGGCTGTTCCGTCTCCCAGTGACTTCGGCTCACTACGCCTTGCTCAGCTCTTTGCGAACGCCGGCATCACCTCGCGCGCGAACAGGTCGAGCGAGCGCAGCGACTCATCGACCGTGAGGTCGCCGAAGGCCATCCACGACACGAAGTAGTTAATACCGGTGGCCGCGACCTCCTCGGCGATCCAGTTGCGCACCGTTTCCGGCGAGCCGGCGATGCCGTTGCCGATCGCCATCAGCTCGTCGAAGGTCGGCGGCAGCACGTCGACGATGCGCGGCGCACTGTTGTGGCGCTTGAACAGCCACAAGAAGCTCTCGCGCCAGGGCAGGTAGGCGCGCCGCGCGATGCGCAGCGCCTCGGCGTCCGTCTGCGCCACCACCACGTGCTTGCTGGCGCCCATCAGCGGCACCGACTTCGGATCCTTGCCGAGCCGCGCGCGCTCCGCGAGATAGGCGTCGACGCAGGCCTTGATGCTGGCGCGCAGCCCGATGATCACGATGTTCACGTCGTTGGCGGCCGGCCAGGCCGCGTTCTGCGGCAGCGTGAGCCCGTACCACAGCGGCGGATGCGGACGCTGGAACGGACGCAGCAGCATGGGCACGTTCTTGAAGGCATAGTGCTCGCCCTCGAACGTGAGCTCCTCCGAGGTCAGGCCTTTCATCAGGAGCTGAAAGGCCTCGTGGTACATGCCCTGGGTCTGCTGGAAATCCAGGCCGTAGAACAGCGTCTCGAACGGCGAGACGCCGCGCCCGACGCCGAGCTGCAGGCGGCCGCGGCTCATCTGATCGAGCATGCAGATCTCCTCGATCAGGCGGATCGGGTGATAGTACGGCAGCAGATAGACGAGCGGCCCGAAGCGCAGCGAGGTGGTGCGCTGTGCGACCGCCGAGAGAAGGATGCCGGGCGAGGCGGCCATGCCGAGCGGCGTCGAATGGTGCTCGGCGAGATGGTAGGCGTAGATGCCGCTGCGATCGTAGGCGTCGATCAGCTTGAGGCGATTGTCGTAGAGATCGGCGAGGGGCACGCGCCCGTCGTCGAGATGGTCGAACACTCCGAACTTCATTCGCTCCCGGCTCCGCGGTTATCGTTCCTCGGCGGCGATCGGACGCGCCGATGCCACGGTTGGGGAGATCGTACACGATCTGGCGGCGCGGGGGACTGCCGGAGGCGATGGTCTGGTCTTCGGCGGCGAGGCCGTCCCTACGCTCGTGCATGCGCGCTTGCGCCGGCCGAGAAGGCCGGCGGCAAAAAAACATGGCCGGGCGCGGAGCCCGGCCATGCCGAATATTCACGAGTCGTCAGGCGCTCAGCGCCACTCGACCTTGGCGATCTCGTAGGCCTTGGCGCCGCCGGGGGCGACGACTTCGACGGTCGAGCCCTTCTTCTTGCCGACCAGCGCGCGCGCAAGCGGCGAGGTGATGGAGATCCGGCCCTGCTTGGCATCGGCCTCGGGCTCGCCGACGATCTGCCAGACGGCTTTCTTGTTGGTGTCCTCGTCGATCAGCGTGACGGTCGCACCGAACTTGATCGTGTCGCCGGACAGCTTCGAGACGTCGATCACCTCGGCGCGCGCGAGCTTGTCCTCGAGCTCGGCGATGCGTCCCTCGTTGAGCGACTGCTGCTCCTTGGCGGCGTGATACTCGGCGTTCTCCGACAGGTCGCCGTGCGAACGCGCATCCGTGATCTGCTGGATGATGCGAGGCCGCTCCACCTGCTGGCAGTGCTTCAATTCTTCTTCCAGCACGGCGTAGCCGGCGGCAGTCATCGGTATCTTGTCCATCGGTCCTTCACCCTCCGACAGAAAAAACTCATCGCGGGCCGTTGGTGCGGCACCGCGACAGCGAACTCATTGCGCAACCACAACGCCGCCCGCGCGCAGGCGTCCAACCTCCGTCAGGCCTTGGTCGCAAAATAGGCCTGCAGCGCGCGCACCTCGAGATCGCCGGCCAGGTAGGCCTTGATCCCCTGCGCCGCGGCGACGGCGCCTGAAAGAGTGGTGTAGTAGGGAACTTTATGCAAGAGGGCGGCGCGCCGCAGCGACCGGCTGTCGGCCAGGGCGGTCGCCCCCTCGGTGGTATTGAAGACCAGTTGCACGTCGCCATTCTTGATGGCGTCCACGATGTGGGGCCGGCCCTCGGCGACCTTGTTGACCTTGTGGGCAGCCAATCCGTGTTCCGCCAGGAAGCGCTGGGTCCCGGACGTGGCGATCACCTTGAATCCGAGCCCGTCCAGCACCCGGATGGCCGGCAGGATGCGTGCCTTGTCGACGTCCCGGACCGACACGAACACGGTGCCGGACCGCGGCAGGCGCGAGCCGCCGCCGATCTGGCTCTTGGCGAAAGCGGTCTCGAACGAGGTGTCGAGGCCCATGACCTCGCCGGTCGACTTCATCTCCGGCCCGAGCACGGTGTCGACTCCGGGGAAGCGGGCGAACGGGAACACCGCTTCCTTGACGCCCACGTGGGCCGGCCGGGGCGGCTTGAGGTGGAAGTCGGCGAGCTTCTCGCCCGCCATCACCCGCGCCGCGATCTTGGCCACCGGCAGCCCGATCACCTTGGCGACGAAGGGCACGGTGCGGGAGGCGCGCGGGTTCACCTCCAGGATATGGATGACGCCGTCCTTGATGGCGTACTGCACGTTCATCAGGCCGCCGACCTTGAGGGCGAGGGCGAGCGCACGCGTCTGGCGCTCGAGCTCCGCGAGCGTCTTGGCGTCGAGCGAATGGGGCGGCAGCACGCAGGCGCTGTCGCCGGAATGGATGCCCGCTTCCTCGATGTGCTCCATGATGCCGGCAATGAACGTGTCCTTGCCGTCGGCGATGCAGTCGACGTCGACCTC
Source organism: Xanthobacteraceae bacterium (assembly GCA_035556735.1). Lineage (GTDB taxonomy): Bacteria > Pseudomonadota > Alphaproteobacteria > Rhizobiales > Xanthobacteraceae > CANJBX01. Next base: position 458,972 of record DATMFF010000006.1, read on the forward strand.
GATGGCGTCGGACAGGTAGCGGTCGATCAGCAGCGGGCGCTTCTTCGACACGACGAGGTCGGACGGCCGGTCGAGGTCGGAGGCGAGCCGCGCGACGTAGCGGTCGAGCTGGGCGGCGTCGTGCACGATCTCCATGGCGCGCCCGCCCAGCACGTAGGACGGACGGATCAGGATCGGGTAGCCGATCTCCGCCGCGATCGCGCGCGCCTGCGCCGGGCTCGCGGCGATGCCGCTGTCGGGCTGGCGCAGCCCGAGCCCGGCGATGAGCTTGTTGAAGCGGTCGCGATCCTCGGCGAGGTCGATCGCGTCCGGCGAGGTGCCGAGGATCGGCACGTTGGCGGCCTCGAGCGCCTCGGCGAGCTTGAGCGGCGTCTGCCCGCCGAACTGCACGATCACGCCGTGCAGCGTGCCGTTGCTGCGCTCGGTCTCGATGATCTCCAGCACGTCCTCGGCGGTCAGCGGTTCGAAGTAGAGCCGGTCCGAGGTGTCGTAATCGGTCGAGACGGTTTCCGGATTGCAGTTGACCATGATGGTCTCGTATCCGGCGTCGTTGAGCGCGAAGCAGGCGTGGCAGCAGCAGTAGTCGAACTCGATGCCCTGGCCGATGCGGTTGGGCCCGCCGCCGAGGATGACGACCTTGCGCCGGTCCGACGGCGCGGCCTCGTCGGCGGGCGCGCCGGCGAAGGGCGCCTCGTAGGTCGAGTACATGTAGGCGGTGGGCGAGGCGAACTCGGCGGCGCAGGTGTCGATGCGCTTGAACACCGGGCGCACCTTGAGCGCGCGGCGGTGCTTGGTCACGGCCTCGATCGTGCGGCCGGTGAGCTTGGCGAGACGCGCGTCGGAGAAGCCCATGGCCTTGAGGCGGCGCAATGTCGCGGCCGTGGGCGGCAGGCCCTTGGCGGCGATCTCCTGCTCGGCCTCGACGATGCCGCGGATCTGCGCGAGGAACCACGGATCGACCGAGCAGCTCTCGAAGATCTGCTCGTCGGTGAATCCGAGCCGCATGGCCTGCGCGATCTTGAGGAGGCGGTCGGGCGTGGGCGTGCCGAGCGCCGCGCGGATCGCGTTCTTGTCGTCGCCCTGGCCGAGGCCCTCGATGGCGATCTCGTCGAGGCCGGTGAGGCCGGTCTCGAGCGAGCGCAGCGCCTTCTGCAGGCTCTCCTGGAAGGTGCGGCCGATGGCCATCGCCTCGCCGACCGACTTCATCGAAGTGGTCAGCACCGGATCGGAGCCGGGGAACTTCTCAAACGCGAAGCGTGGGATTTTGGTGACGACGTAGTCGATGGTCGGCTCGAACGAAGCCGGCGTCGCGCCGCCGGTGATGTCGTTGGCGATCTCGTCGAGCGTGTAGCCGACCGCGAGCTTGGCGGCGACCTTGGCGATCGGAAAGCCGGTCGCCTTCGAGGCCAGCGCCGAGGAGCGCGACACGCGCGGGTTCATCTCGATGACGACGAGGCGGCCGTCCGCCGGATTCACCGCGAACTGCACGTTGGAGCCGCCGGTCTCCACGCCGATCTCGCGCAGCACCGCAATCGATGCGTCGCGCATGATCTGGTATTCCTTGTCCGTCAGCGTCAGCGCCGGCGCGACCGTGATCGAGTCGCCGGTGTGCACGCCCATCGGATCGAAGTTCTCGATGGAGCAGACGATGATGCAGTTGTCGTTCTTGTCGCGCACCACCTCCATCTCGAATTCCTTCCATCCGAGGACGGATTCCTCGATCAGGACTTCGGTGGTGGGCGAGGCGTCGAGGCCGCGCTCGATGATCTCGATGAACTCCGCGCGGGTATAGGCGATGCCGCCGCCGGTGCCGGCGAGCGTGAACGAGGGGCGGATGATCGCGGGCAGGCCGATGTCGGCGAGCGACTCCAGCGCCTCGATCAGGCCCTTCTCGATGTAGCGGCGCTTGCGCTCGGGATCGCCGGCGGCCCAGGTCGCCTCGAAGGCGGCGATCGCCTGCGCTTCATCCGCCGGCGGCAGGCCGCGCGCTTTGATGGCGGCGATCTGCGCGGCGTGCCTGTCGCGATCCGCCTTCTTGAGGTCGGAGGCATTGGCGAGCGAGGACTTCGGCGTCTCGAGGCCGATCTTCTTCATCGCCTCGCGGAACAGCTCGCGGTCCTCGGCCTTGTCGATGGCCTCGGCGGTGGCGCCGATCATCGTCACGTCGAACTTCTCGAGCACGCCCATGCGGCGCAGCGAGAGCGCGCAGTTGAGCGCGGTCTGCCCGCCCATGGTCGGCAGCAGCGCGAAGCCGCCGGGCAGGACGTTGCGCTCCTTCTCGATGATGCGCGCGACGATCTCCGGCGTGATCGGCTCGAGGTAGGTGGCGTCCGCGAGCTCCGGATCAGTCATGATCGTCGCCGGGTTCGAGTTGACCAGCACGACCCGGTAGCCCTCTTCCCTGAGCGCCTTGCAGGCCTGGGTGCCGGAATAGTCGAACTCGCAGGCCTGCCCGATGACGATAGGTCCCGCACCGATGATCAGGACTGTGGAGATATCGGTGCGTTTCGGCATTCGGGACTACTCGAAGCTGGCGCGCGGCCGACGGGCGGTCACCGGTTCTGCGCCGGGTCGCGGCCTGGTCAGCGCACGATCATGTCGGCGAACCGGTTTCCACTTCGCAGGGTCGCGCGCAGTGGACACAAAAAAAGGGCGCGCAAGCGCGCGACCTTGAGGCCGGATGCGGACGCGGATGCCCGTCGCGGCGCGCGTGGCTTAGCCCAGATTCGACGGCGAGGGAAGGCTTTCGGCCGTCTCGCCGGGGGACGGTGCGCGCCGCAGTCCGCAGACCCGGCGGGGCGCAGATGTGCATCCGCGCCCCGCTGGTCAAGGAGGCGAAAATTGGAGGCCCGGCCTGGAATTGAACCAAGCTGGGAGGCCTTGCACGGCCCCTGCGTAACCGCTCCGCCACCGGGCCGCGCGCACCATAGCGCAAAGCGGCGGCAAGGGCGTTAACGCGCGACGATTTTGGACCGCGCCGCGCGATTGCTTTGGACCGCGCCGCGCGATTGCGCGCAAGGTGTCATGCAACCGCCGGGCGCCCGGGGGTCACGCCGGACGGCACAGGAACGTCATTCGCGCCTGGTTGTGGCCGATGTTGGCCGGCTGGCGGCTCGCCGAGAAACCGCACGCCGCCAGTCTCGCGGTGATCGCCGGCGCGTCGTAGCGGGAAAGCCCGAGCGAGGACCGCAGCCGCCAGTAGCTCGACAGCAGCAGGCGCGCCAGGCTGACGCCGGCGGCGATGAAGAAGCCTTCCGCGAGGCCGAAGCGCAGCAGCGCCAGCGCGTCGGTGGACGCCGGCGTGTCGGGCGCGATCACGTCGCCCAGCACGAACAGGCCGGAGGGCTTGAGCAGGCGCCGGATGCGGCGCAGCGCGACGTCGAGCTCCTCGGCGGTCATGTACTGGATCACCGAATGCATCACGACGAGGTCGACCGAGGCCTCGGGCAACGCCGCGACGCCGTCGAGGTCGCACACCGTGATCCTGCCGTCGCCGGCAAAGCGCGCGGCGACACGCGCGCGCACGCCCGGCGCGGGCTCGGCGAGGATCAGCCGCGCGGCGGCGCCGGCGACGATGCCGGCGTGCAACGCCTCGCCGCAGCCGTAGTCGAGGACGACGGCGTGCGGGCCGGGCACGTAGCGCGCGATGTCCTGCGCGATGCGCCGGAAGTGGACGTCGCGATGGCGCTCATTGGCGTAGATGGATTGAGGGGAATCGTACCAGTCGATCCACGCGCGCATCGGGGTCCTGTCGTGCTGTTGTTATTGGCTGGGCAGATCGAAGATCAGGCACGTGGTCGAGGCGTGGGCGAGCAGCTTGCCCTTGGCGTCGGTCAGCCGCCCCTCGGCGGTGGCGGCGCGGCGCCCGACGTTGAGCGTATGGCCCTCCGCACGCACGAGCCCTGTGTCGCTGGTGATCGGCCGGATCAGGCTGACCTTGAATTCGAGCGTGGTGTAGCTCACGCCCTTGGGCAGCGTCGAGTGCACCGCGCAGCCCATGCAGGAGTCGAGCAGCGTCGCGGCGTAGCCTCCATGCACCGTGCCGAGCGGGTTGTAGTGCCTGAAGGCGGGCACGCCCTCGAACACGGCACGCCCGTGCTCGACCTCGGCAAGGGTGAAATCGAGCGTCTCCAGGATGGGCGGGCCGGGCAGCCGGCCGGCGATCATCTCCCTGAGAAGCTCCAGGCCGCTCAGGGCGGCCGCCGTCGCCACCGGCACGAGCCCGAATTCCCGCTGTCTCGCTTCCATGCTCGTCGCGCTCCTGCTGCGGCCCGCGAATGGTGAGGATTCGTTAGCCATGTCCAGGGGTTGTAGGAGGCCTGGTCCACGCTGCAATTAAGGTTTGTTTGTGAATTGCTTGTATCACAGGGCTTCGACCGGCGTTGCGGCGAAATGCTTCGACGCGGAGGGAGGCGATGGCAGGTCAGAGCAATGCAGTGATGGCAGAACTCGAAGCCGCGCTCGGCCCGTCGGCCAGCCCGCGCACGTTCGAGATCATGCGCAAGATCACCGACCTCTTCGTCGAAGGGGTCGAGTCCTATACCGTCAACCAGATCGATTTCTTCGACGACGTCATCTGCAGGCTCATCGAGCACAACGGGCCGCAGGGCGCGGTCGAGGTGAGCGCGAAGCTCGCCCCTTGCGAGAAGGCGCCGGCCAAGGTCGTGCGCAAGCTCTCGAGCGACAACAACCTCGCGGTGTCCGGCCCGTTCCTGCGCGGCCGCTTCACCTTGCCCGATTCCGATCTCGTCCAGTTCGTGCGCACCAAGCGCAAGGAATATCTCGCGCTCGTCGCCAGCCGCCCCGAGCTGAGCGCGGCCGTCACGGACGTGCTGATCGAGCGCGGCGATCGCGACATCATGCGCATCCTGCTGACCAATCCGGGTGCGAAGATCTCCGACGGCGGCTTTGCCAAGCTGATCAGCGAAGGGCGCACCAGCAAGGAATTCACGCAGCTCATCGAGCAGCGTAAGGACCTGCCCGACGAGCTCAAGCCGTTCGTCGAAATGAATCTGCGCAAGTTCGAGAAGAAGTAACGGCCGCGCCGTTGCGCGCCCGCGCGTCTCGCGCGCGCATTTCACAGAGACGATGTTGTCCGACGGCCGACGTCCCTTCTTAAGGGGCGCGGTTCAGCCGCGTTTCGCGCGCATGAGATCGGCGAACCGCCGGAACAGATAGTGGCTGTCGCGCGGGCCGGGCGACGCCTCGGGATGGTACTGCACCGAGAACACCGGCTTGTCCTTGAGCGCGATGCCGCAGTTCGATCCGTCGAACAGCGACACGTGCGTCTGCGCGACCTCGCGCGGCAGGGTGTCCTTGTCCACCGCGAACCCGTGGTTCATCGAGGTGATCTCGACCTTTCCCGTGGTGAGGTCCTTCACCGGATGGTTCGCGCCGTGGTGGCCCTGGTGCATCTTCACGGTGCGCCCGCCGACCGCAATGCCGAGCATCTGATGGCCGAGGCAGATGCCGAACGTCGGCACGCCGCTGTCGATCACCTTGCGGATCACCGGCACCGCGTACGTGCCTGTGGCGGCCGGATCGCCGGGCCCGTTCGAGAGGAAGACGCCGTCCGGATTGAGCGCGAGGATGTCCTCGGCCGGGGTCTGCGCGGGCACCACCGTCACCTTCGAGCCGGTGCCGGCGAGCAGGCGCAGGATGTTGCGCTTGATGCCGTAGTCGATGGCGACGACGTGGAACTCGGGCTTCTCCTGGCGCCCGTAGCCCTTGCCCCACTCCCACGGCGTCTCGTCCCAGGTGAAGCGCTGACCGCAGGTCACCTGCGGCACGAGGTCCATGCCGACGAGGCCGGGCCACTCGCGCGCCTCGCGCTTGAGCGCGTCGCGGTCGAACGTGCCGTCCGCGGCGTGCGCGATCACGGCGTTGGGCATGCCCTTGGTGCGGATGAGGCCGGTGAGCGCGCGCGTGTCGATGCCGCAGATGCCGACGATGCCGCGGGCCTTGAGCCACTGATCGAGGTGGCGCGTGGCGCGGTAGTTCGACGGCTGCGTGATGGCGCTGTGCAGGATCACGCCGCGCGCGCCCGGCGTCGCGGCCATGTTCACCGTCTCGATGTCTTCGTCGTTGGCGCCGACGTTGCCGATGTGCGGGAAGGTGAAGGTGATGATCTGGCCGGCATAGGAGGGGTCGGTGAGGATCTCCTCGTAGCCGGTCATGGCGGTGTTGAAGCACACCTCGCCGACCGCGTGGCCGGTGGCGCCGAAGCCGATGCCTTCCAGGACCGTGCCGTCGGCCAACACCAGCAATGCCGTCGCCTTGGGCTCCGCCCAGCCCGCCGCGCCGGCTGCTTGTGTCTGGTTCATCGCTGACCTACATCTGGGAACCGCCGCCGCGCCGCGCGGCCGGGGGTCGGCGAAGGACATAGCCATGTTGCGCGACGATATCAATAACGCCCTGAAAGAGGCCATGAAGAGCCGCGAGGAGCGCCGCGTCTCGACGCTGCGCATGATGAACGCGGCCATCAAGGATCGCGATATCGAGGCGCGCGGCGCCGGCAAGGGTCCGCTCTCCGACGAGGACCTGCTCGCGCTGTTCCAGAAGCTGATCAAGCAGCGGCAGGATTCGGTCGAGATGTACCGCAAGGGCGGGCGGGCCGATCTCGTGGCGCAGGAAGAGGAGGAGATCGCCATCATCTCCAGCTACCTGCCAAAGCAGATGTCCGAGGACGAGATGAAGGCGGCGATCGCCGAGGCGATCAAGCAGACCGGCGCGGCCTCCATGAAGGACATGGGCAAGGTCATCGGCGCGCTGCGCGGCAAGTACGCGGGCCAGATGGACTTCGCCAAGGCGAGCGGCCTCGTGAAGGGCATGCTGGCGGGCTGACGCCGCTTGCGTCATGCTGGCGGCCTCATGGGAAGGGCCGCCGCATGTCTCTCGAATTCTATCTCGCCTACGTCTTCGCCTGCTTCGTCGTCGTCATCGTTCCCGGCCCGACGGTCACGCTGATCGTCGCCAACTCCATGACCCATGGAACGCGCGCCGGCCTCCTCAACATCGCGGGAACGCAGCTCGGCCTCGCGCTGATGATGGGCATCGTGCTCTTGGGCCTCGCCTCGCTGATCGAGACCATGGGCGTGTGGTTCGACTGGGTGCGCATGGCGGGAGCGGCCTATCTCGTGTGGCTCGGCATCAAGCTCCTGCGCCATCCGGCGGCGATGGGCGATCCCGCGCGCACCAAGCGGCCGCGCGTCGGCTTCTTCTGGCAGGGCTTCCTGGTGCTGATGAGCAATCCCAAGGCGCTGCTGGTGTTCGGCGCCTTCATCCCGCAGTTCGTCAATGCCAAGGGCGACTACGTGGGGCAGGTGATCCTGCTCGGCGTCACGGCGATGGTGGTCGCCGGCATTTTCGACTCCGGCTACGCGGTGCTCGCGGGACGCGCGCGCATGCTGCTGTCGGCGCGGCGCATCAAGCTCGTCTCGCGCCTGTCGGGCGGTTTCCTGATCGGCGGGGGACTCTGGCTCGCGCTGGCGCCGCGCCTGCGCAGTCCGTGATGCGGCGTCGCGTCCCCACCGCGGGCGCGACGGCATAATCGAGAACGCAAACATAGGGGGAGGGAAATGCGCAGGATCAAGCTGATATCGCTCGCCGCCGCGGCGGGCGCGCTCATGGCCGCCACGGCGGCGGCGCAGGACTATCCGGCCAAGCCGGTACGCGCGATCACCGCGCTCAGCGCGGGCGGCACCAGCGACGTGTTCATGCGCGTGCTCGGCGAGCAATTCCAGAAGCGCACGGGCCAGCCGATCGTGGTCGAGAACCGGCCGGGCGGCGCGTTCAACATCGCCGGCAAGGCCTGCGCGGACGCGGAGCCGGACGGCTACACGATCTGCCTGCTGCCGATCGAGACGCTCTCGTACAACCAGTTCCTGTTCAAGAACCTCGCCTATGACCCGAAGACGTTCGAGCCGATCAGCAACATGTTCTTCGTGACGGCGGTGCTGGTCGTGAACGCCTCGCTCGGCGTCAAGTCGCTCGACGAGCTCGCGGCGGCATCGAAGGCGAAGCCCGGCACGCTGAGCTACATGTCGCCGGCGGTGCCGCTCGCGCTGTTCATGGAGAACTGGCGCAAGGAAAAGGGCGCCGACATCGTGAAGGTGCCGTATCGCGGCGGCGCGGACGCGGCCAACGCCGTGCTCGCGGGCTCGACGCCGGTCTCGTTCAGCGGTCTTGCCAACTTCATCCCGCACGTGCGCTCGGGCGCGATGGTCGCGCTTGCCGTCGACACCGACCGGCGCTCGCCCCTCCTGCCCGACGTGCCGACCCTGCGCGAACTCGGCTACAAGGGTCCGCTCGCGCCGGCCTTTTTCGGACTGGTCGCGCCAAAGGGCACGCCAAAGGCGATCATCGCCAAGCTGCGCGAGGTCGCGACGGCGATCGCCAGCGACAAGGCCTTCGCCGAGCGCAACATGGTCAACCTCGGCCTCGTGCCGATCCTCGACACGCCGGAGCAGTTCGCCGCCTATCTCAAGGAGAACCGGGTCGTCTCCGAGCGGATCGTGAAGGAGTCCGGACTCCAGCCGCAGTAGGGGCCTGTGGATAGCCGGGATAAGCGGCGCCCCCTCCGCCGGCGCGCCCGCCCCGGGCGGCTGCCTTATTAAGACTGACGTCTTGGTCTAGGCTTACCCGAATCACCCATGCGTTACCCGGCGAGTTTCCTTGAGGAGTTGCGCGCCCGGCTTCCGGTCTCGGAGGTCGTGGGCCGGCGCGTGGCGCTCAAGAAGGCCGGGCGCGAGTGGAAGGGGCTTTCTCCGTTCAGCAAGGAGAAGACGCCGTCGTTCTTCGTGAACGACCAGAAGCAGGCGTGGTTCGACTTCTCATCGGGCAAGAACGGCTCGATCTTCGACTTCGTCATGATGACGGAGGGGGTGACTTTCCCCGAGGCGGTCGAGCGTCTCGCCTCGCAGGCCGGGCTGCCGCTGCCGAAGATCGGCGAGGAGGCGCAGGCCCAGGAGCACAAGCGCAAAACCCTGTACGAGGTGATGGAGCTGGCCGCGAAGTTCTTCGAGGCGACGCTCGCCGCCCGCGCCGGCGCCAAGGCGCGCGGCTATCTCGCCGACCGTGGCGTCGATCCGGCGGCGCAGGTGAAGTTCCGCATGGGCTACGCGCCGGCCGAGCGCTTCGCGCTGAAGGAGCACCTCGGCGCGCAGGGCGTGCCTGTGTCCGACATGGTCGAGGCGGGCCTGCTGATTTCCGGCGATGACATCCCGGTGCCCTACGACCGGTTCCGCGACCGCGTGATGTTCCCGATCACGGGCCTGCGCGGGCGCATCGTCGCCTTCGGTGGGCGCGCGCTGGAGAAGGACGTCCCCGCCAAGTACCTCAACTCGCCGGAGACGACGCTCTTCCACAAGGGCTCGCTGCTCTACAACGGCGCCGCCGCGCGCCAGGCGGCGCACGACGGCGCGCAACTCGTCGTGGTCGAGGGCTATGTCGACGTGATCGCGATGGTGATGGCGGGCTTCCCGGCCACCGTGGCGCCGCTCGGCACCGCGCTCACGGAGGAGCAGCTCGCGCTGCTCTGGAAGATGTCCGACGAGCCGGTGCTGTGCTTCGACGGCGACGGCGCGGGGCGGCGCGCCGCCTATCGCGCCGTCGATCTCGCGCTGCCGCTGGTGACGCCCGGCAAAAGCCTCCTGTTCGCGACGCTGCCCGAAGGGCAGGACCCGGACGACCTCGTACGCTCGGGCGGCCGCGAGGCCGTGGCCGAGGTGCTCGCGGGCGCGCGCCCGCTCGCGGAGATGCTGTGGGCACGCGAGATGGAAGGTGCCCGGCTCGACACGCCGGAGCGGCGGGCGGGCCTCGAAGCGCGGCTGCACAAGGTCACCGCCGCGATCACGCAGGACGCGGTCCGCAAATATTACCGCCAGGATCTGGAGGCGCGGCTGCAGACGCTGTTCGCGCCCAAGATCGCCGCCGAACGCGGCACGCCGCGCGGGACCTTCCGTGGCTTCGGCGGCGGGCGCGGGCCGGGCTCCGGCCGCATGCGCCAGGGCACGGGCCTGCCGGCGGCAAGCTCGCAGCTCTCGACCAGTTCGCTGGTGCGCGGCTATCGCAGTGCGATCCCGCCGCGCGAGGCGCTGATCCTCGTGGCGGTGGTCAATCATCCCTGGCTGCTCGAGAACCACGCCGAGGAGCTGGCGGAACTCGACTTCATCCACCCCGAGGCCGACCGGCTGCGCCGCGCCGTGCTCGACGCACTCGCGCATCACGATGCCGGCGAGACGGCGGACTCGCTGCGCCATGCCCTGGAGAAGCGCAACCTCGGCGGGATGCTGATGCGGGTCGAAACCGCGCTGACGCATTTCGCCGACTGGCCCGCCCGCGCGGGCGCGGCGGTGGACGACGTGCGCCAGTGGTGGACCCATGTCGTGACCTTGCATCGCAGGTCGCGGACGTTACATAGGGAGCTGAAGGACGCCGAACGTGCGCTCGGGGACGAGCCCAGCGAAGAAAACCTGGCCTGGTTGCGCGACGTCCAGGGCCGATTGGCGGCGCTGGAGGGCACCGAGGCAACCATCGAAGGATTTGGGGCGCTCTCCGGACGGCCCGCGCGCGGCCTCTAAGGGGGCCGAGGGACGGTCGGGAGTACCGGAGCCCGCGAAAATTTCGGCTGGACTCTGAGGAATTTCAGGGCCATCAAAAAGTGCAGGACAACCCTTTTTGACGGCAGTTAGAGTTAATCGGGGCTTAAGAGGCCCCCAGCGACACTGCAGACCGATTCGGTCGTTGCGGGGGCGGCGTGAGCTGCCCCTTTTGACGGTTGGCCTTGGGCGGTAGGCCTTCATCGGTGGCGGGAAGTTGCACGACAGGGGTGCCGACCCCGGTGCGAGGAGATGCTCAATGGTGACGACCACGAAAGCGAAGGCAGCAGGCAAGTCCAAAGCGCCCGCGAAGACCGCCCACAAGACCGCCTCCAAGATCGCATCCAAGACTTCGTCGAAATCTTCCGCGAAGGCTCCCGCCAAGTCGGCCGCCGCCAAGCCGTCGGCCAAGGCCAGCGTGAAGACCGCAGTATCCGCGTCGGTCACCACCAAGGTTCTCGCCACCAAGACCGCCACCGCCGTCGCCACGGCGGCGAGGATGGTCGTCATCAAGGCCGTCGAGAAAGTCGTCCCGGAAGTTGCTTCGAAGCCGTCGCCAGCAAAGGCGGCGCCCACGGTCGCACTCAAAGAAAAACCGAAGGACGTGAAAATGGAAGCTCCTGAAAAGGAGACGCAGGAAACTACTCCCGACGCGCCGCTGCCGCTGCTCGATCTGTCGGATGCCGCAGTCAAGAAGATGATCAAGCTCGCGAAGAAGCGCGGCTACGTCACGCATGAGCAGATCAATGCGGTGCTGCCGTCGGAGGAAGTGACCTCCGACCAGATCGAGGACGTGTTCGCGATGCTCAACGAGATGGGCATCAACGTCGTGGAGAACGAGGAGCCGGACGCTGAGGAAGCGGCCGAGGCGCGCGAGGAGGAGGACGAGGACGACGAGGAGGAGGGCGACCTCGTCGAGGTCAAGAAGCGCACGCCGGCGAAGTCCGAGAAGTCGGAGCCGGGCGAGCGCACCGACGATCCCGTGCGCATGTACCTGCGCGAGATGGGCTCGGTCGAGCTGCTCTCGCGCGAGGGCGAAATCGCGATCGCCAAGCGCATCGAGGCCGGCCGCGAAGCCATGATCGCCGGCCTGTGCGAGAGCCCGCTGACGTTCCAGGCCATCATCATCTGGCGCGACGAGCTCAACGAGGGCAAGGTCTTCCTGCGCGACATCATCGATCTGGAGGCGACCTACGCCGGTCCGGACGCCAAGGGCATGCCCGCGGGCCAGGCCAACGGCGCCGGCGACGGCGAGGGCAACCCGGGCCAGCCGCCGCAGATGGCCGCGCCGGCGACCGCGCCGCCCGCACCGACCCCGTTCCAGCCCAAGCAGATCGCCTCCGAGGGTCCCACCCCGGAGGAGACCGCGGGCGAAGGAGAACTGGACGAGGACGATCTCGAGAACTCGCTCTCGCTCGCCGCCATCGAGGCCGAGCTCAAGCCGAAGGTGGTGGAGACGTTCGACACGGTGGCCGACACCTACAAGCGGCTGCGCCGCCTGCAGGACCAGGACATCCAGAACAAGCTGCAGAACGAAACGCTCTCGCCCGCGCAGGAGCGCAAGTACAAGAAGTTCAAGGACGAGCTGATCGCGGCGGTGAAGTCGCTGCGCCTCAACCAGGCGCGCATCGACGCACTCGTCGAGCAGCTCTACGACATCAACAAGCGCCTCGTCGGCTACGAGGGCCGCCTGATGCGGCTGGCCGAGAGCCACGGGGTGATGCGCGAGGACTTCCTGCGCAACTACCAGGGCTCCGAGCTCAATCCGCAGTGGCTCAACCGCGTCTCCAAGCTGTCAGCTTCGGGATGGAAGAGCTTCACCAGCCGCGACAAGGACCGCATCAAGGACATCCGTACGGAGATCCAGGCGCTCGCGGGCGAGACCGGTCTGGAGATCGGCGAGTTCCGCAAGATCGTGCACATGGTGCAGAAGGGCGAGCGCGAGGCGCGCCAGGCCAAGAAGGAGATGGTCGAGGCCAACCTGCGCCTCGTGATCTCGATCGCGAAGAAGTACACCAACCGCGGCCTGCAGTTCCTCGACCTCATCCAGGAAGGCAACATCGGCCTGATGAAGGCGGTCGACAAGTTCGAGTACCGCCGCGGCTACAAGTTCTCGACCTACGCCACGTGGTGGATCCGGCAGGCGATCACGCGCTCGATCGCCGACCAGGCGCGCACCATCCGCATCCCCGTGCACATGATCGAGACGATCAACAAGATCGTGCGCACGTCGCGCCAGATGCTGCACGAGATCGGCCGCGAGCCGACGCCCGAGGAGCTTGCCGAGAAGCTCGGCATGCCGCTCGAGAAGGTGCGCAAGGTGCTCAAGATCGCCAAGGAGCCGATCTCGCTCGAGACGCCGATCGGCGACGAGGAGGATTCGCACCTCGGCGATTTCATCGAGGACAAGAACGCGGTGCTCCCGATCGACGCCGCGATCCAGTCGAACCTGCGCGAGACGACGACGCGCGTGCTTGCCTCGCTCACGCCGCGCGAGGAGCGCGTGCTGCGCATGCGCTTCGGCATCGGCATGAACACCGACCACACGCTGGAGGAAGTCGGCCAGCAGTTCTCGGTGACGCGCGAGCGCATCCGCCAGATCGAGGCGAAGGCGTTGCGCAAGCTCAAGCACCCGAGCCGCTCGCGCAAGCTGCGTTCGTTCTTGGATAATTGAAGCGACAAGTCAGTGCTGACTGATCCAAACGGCGGGCCACCGGCCCGCCGTTTTGTTTGGCGGGCTCGCCAACACGATAATGACGGCGTGTGCCCGTATGGCGCGGCGCCTAACTTATGCATTAGGCTGCTTGCTTCTGCCGCCGAGCAAAAGAGGCCGCCATGTCGTTCTGGAAAACGCTGTTCGGCAAGCCGCAGGAGACGCCGCAGGAACAGCCCGGCGAGCCGGTCGAGTACAACGGATTCACGATCCGCGCCGCGCCGTTCAAGGACGGCGGCCAGTACCAGACCGCGGGGATCATCGAGAAGGAGATCGGCGGCGTGCGGCGCGAGCACCGCTTCATCCGCGCCGACCGGCACCTGAGCCACGAGGACGCGGCGGCGTTCTCGCTCACCAAGGCGCGCCAGCTCATCGACCAGATGGGCGAGCGGATATTCGACCAGGGGTGATGCGAGCCGATTCGCCCCGCGCCGGAGCGCCGGCCGGCGGGGCAGGCGAGGGGGGCCGTCTCGGCCGGCAGGCCCCGGGGCGTGGCGGCATGCGGATTGCTACGTCCTCACCCGCCGCCCCCGTTTGGGCATGGTTTTCCCGAACGGGGCCTTTTCGCGCTCAGGCGGCCATCATTCTGCGCGCAAATAGAGCAGGATTTGGCGCGATTTAAGCTTTATGGCCCGGGCGGGACGCAACGGCTCCTTATGTGCGGTGCACATAGCGTGCATGTGCATTGGGTGCCTGTCGCGATCACGTCGTGTTCCCTATCTAGTGGTTGATCACAACAACAATCGGGGAAGCGCGGGGGCCAATAACAACAACGGAAACGTCTTGGGATCGTCCTGTTCTGAAACGGAGATGATGCCATGGCTCGTTACGCACCGCTGACCCTCGACAATGCAGCGGCACTTCCAGGTCCGAGTACCCGGACCACTTCGAAATCCACCGCTCCGAAGCGGAGTATCCTGCAGCGCATGCTCGCCGCACTGGTGCAGGCGCGCACGCGCCAGGCCGAACGCGAGGTGGCGCATTATCTGGCGATGACCGGCGGCCGGATGACCGACACCGTCGAACGCGAGGTCGAGCGCCGCCTGGCGGGCAACCGCCTGGGCCTCCTGTAAGGAGCCCGGCCATGCCAGCCGCAACCCGCGCCGTTCCGCTCCCGCGCCCGCGTGTCCTGCCGCCGCTGCCGGGGACGGGCGCGCTCAAGTTCCTCGTGCTCGTCAGCGAGACCATGCGCGAGGCGAAGGCCGCCGCGCGCGCCGCGCACCAGAAGTTCCCGTTCGCCGACTGGTGAGCGGCAATTCGGCGAGAGCGAGACGATCAACAGACGCGGCGGACGCATCTCATGCGCCCGCCGCGTTTCCTTTCAGGCTCGCTCGCGGGAGGGGCTATTCCACGCCCTCGATGATCCGGATCTCGCGCTCGGCCGAGTCGCCGAGCGCCTTGAGCGCCGCCTGATAGCCGGGGCTGTCGTGGGTCCTGACCGCGGCCTCGACGCTCGGGAACTCGATCACGACCGTGCGCTGGTTGAGGCCCGCTTCGTAGACCTTCGCCGGCATGCCGCGCGCCAGGAACTTCGCGCCGCCTTCCGCCATCGCAGGCGCGGCGATCCTCGCGTATTCCGCGAGCTTGTCCGGGTCCTTCACCGATCGATAGGTCGCCACCCAATAGGCCTTGGCCATTGCACTCTCCCTCTCTTCGTCATGCCGCGGCATGCTCCAGCGCGCCGCCACCAAGCACGCCGGCGCGAAAGCCGTCAACGCGCCCGCACCGACGGCTCGATCTCGAATGAAAATCTCAGGCGCCGCCGCCGGTCACGATGGTGAGCCGCTGCGCCGCACGGGTGATGCCGGTATAGAGCCAGCGCGCACGGCTGTCGGGGAAGGCGAAGCTCTCGTCGAACAGCACCACGTCGTCCCACTGCGAGCCCTGCGCCTTGTGCACGGTGAGCACGTAGCCGTAGTCGAACTCGTCGTAGGGCTTGCGCTGCATCCAGTCGAAGCCCTCGATGCCGCCGGCGAAACACTCCGGCCGCACCGACACGCGCACGCCCTTGGTGCCGGCGTCCTCGTCGGGCTGAAGCTGCAGGCGCAGGATCTGCCGCCGCGTGGTCGGGCGCGCCTTGACCTGCCAGAGGCTGCCGTTGAACAGCCCCTTGCGCCGGTTGTTGCGCAGGCACACCAGCTTGTCGCCGGCCATCGGCAGCGGGTCGTCGAAGCCGCGCCGCTCGCGCATGCGCGCGTTGTAGGCGCGCCGCGTGGCGTTGCGCCCGACCAGCACCTGCTCGGCGGCGATCACGCGCGCCGGATCGAGCGCGTCGCGCCGGACGACCTGCACCTCGCCATGGTCGCCGGGAGCGAGGCGGCGGCCCTCGCGCACGTCCATCGACAGCCGCACGATCGGATTGTCCTGCGCCTGGCGATGCACCTCCGTGAGCATGACGTCGGGCTCGGCATCGGTGAAGAAGCCGCCGCCCGAGATCGGCGGAAGCTGCGCGGGATCGCCGAGCACGAGCACCGGCGCGCCGAACGAAAGCAGGTCGCGGCCGAGCTCGGCGTCGACCATGGAGCATTCATCGATGACGATCAGCCGCGCCTTGGAGGCGGGCGCCTCGTCCCACAGGTCGAAGCTCGGGGTTTCTTCGCCGCTCTCGCGCGCCTTGTAGATCAGGCTGTGGATGGTGGAGGCTCCGGCGCAACCCTTGGCGCGCATGACGAGGGCGGCCTTGCCGGTGAAGGCGCCGAACGCGACCTTGCCGTCGACGCTCTCGGCCAGGTGCCGCGCGAGGGTGGTCTTGCCCGTGCCGGCATAACCGAACAGGCGGAAGACCTGGCGCCGGCCGGGGCCGGGCTTCTCCTTGAGCCAGTCGTCGACCGCGCACAGCGCCGCATCCTGGTGGCTGGAAAAAACAGGCATTCACGCGCCGCTTGCAGGTCGAAGGACGGGAGATGTCCGCGAAGGGACCGGTGACATTGGAACAAATATAGAACGCATGGCAAGTCTTTTATGCGATAAGGCGGGGGCGCATGCGACGGACGGCCTCTTCCGCACGGGATGGAGAACCGGCAGTTAAGTGCTATGGGGAATCATGCGGCCGCGGCGCGGGGGCCGCAGGGTTTTTGGGGGCGGCAATGAAGTTCGAGGACGTGATGAAGGTCTGGCGTTCCAGCCTTCGCACGAAGGTGGTGCTGCTGACGCTGGCGGTTTTTCTCGCCGTCGCCGCGCCCGCCTATTTCGCATTCGAGTGGATCGTCCACACCACGGTCGTCAAGCTGGGCACGCTGTTCGCCGAAAAGCAGATCCTCTACGACCGCTATCGCGGGCTCGAGGCGCTGATGCGCGAGGTCTCGCTCGCGGAAATGCTGGCCCGCTCGCCGGTCCTGCGCGAATGGGCGGCCGACGAAGACAATCCCGAAAAGCGCGTCCGCGGACTCAAGGAGCTCGAGCACTTCCGCCTCGCGTTCAAGGACCGCAGCTACTTCTTCGTGTCGCACGCCACCGGCAACTATTATTTCAACGACCGCGACAACAGCTACGGCGCGACGCCGCTGCGCTATCGCGTCTCGCCGTCAAATCCGCGCGACGGCTGGTACTACAAGACGATCGCCAACGGAAAGGGCTGCCATCTCAACGTCGATCATGACGACAACCTCGCCGTCACCAAGGTCTGGATGAACTGCGTCATCGAGGACAACGGCAGGATTCTCGGCGCCGCCGGATCGGGCATCGACCTCACCGAATTCATCCGGGACGTGGTCGACCTCAAGCAGCTCGGCGTGCAGAGCGTGTTCGTGGACCGCAGCGGCGCGATCCAGGCGCACCAGGACACGCGCATGGTCGACTTCCACAGCCTGACGAAAGACCTCAAGAACAAGAAGACCATCTTCCTCCTCGTCGACGATCCCGCCGATCGCGCCAACCTCCAACGCATGATGGCGGAGGTGAGGGACGGGCGGCACACGGTGCAGTCGGCATTCATGCGCATCGGCGGACGGCAGTTCCTGGTCGGAGTCGGCTACCTCGACGCGCTCGGCTGGTTCAACGTCGCCCTGATGGACATCGACCAGATCATCGACCGCCGTCTGTTCCTGCCGATCGGCAGCCTGCTCGCGGCGATGATGGCGGCGGCGGTGGCGCTGCTCACCTATCTTTTCAAGCGCAGCGTGATCGACCGGCTCGGACGTCTCGAGGGTGGCGTGCGGCGGGTCGAGGGCGGAGAGTTCAAGGCGCCGCTGGCGGACGCGGGCTCCGACGAGATCGGGCGGCTCGCGCGCGCCTTCGCGAGCATGGCCGACACCGTCGGCAACCACACCCAGATCCTGGAGCGCGAGGTGTGCGAGCGCACGCGCGAGCTGCGCGAGATCGCCGAAGTCGATCCGCTCACGGGCATCTTCAACCGGCGCGGGTTCCTCGACGCGGCGGCGCGGCGACGCGCGGACGCCGGCACCTGCGGGCTGCTGCTGATCGACATGGACATGTTCAAGACGATCAACGACGCGTTCGGGCACCAGAGCGGCGACATCGTGCTGGCCGACGCGGCGCGGCGGCTCGAGCAGGCCGCCGGTCCCGAGGCGGTGTGCGCGCGCTGGGGCGGCGACGAATTCATCGTGCTCGTACCGGCAGGCGATGCGCAGGCCTTGCAGGCCTTCGCCGAGGAACTCACGAGCGCGATCACCAAGGATCCGGTCCAGCTCCGCATCGGAGCGGCGATCCGGCTGACGCTCAGCATCGGCGGCACGCTGCTCGGTCCCGAGCAGAGCATCGACTCGGCGATCGCGGAGGCGGACGTCGCGCTCTATGCGGTCAAGCAGAACGGGCGCAACGACGCAGTGATCTACGATCGCGCGGTGCACGGCGAGCCCGGTTGGGCGCTGCGCCGGCCGGCGTAGCGCGGCGGCCGCAGGACGCGCCGAAACTTACCGCGATCCTCCGCCATCCCGCGCTTCGGACCTCGCCGTTACCGATGCGCGAGACGCGTCGCCGGGCGCATGTGGAACATTGCGCGGGGAGAGATCGTTTGCGACGCGAGCGCGAGGAGACGATCATGCCGGGACGGCTCGAAGGCAAGGTGGCGATCATCACGGGTGGTGCGACGGGGATCGGCGAGGCGGTCGCGCACAAGTTCGCGACCGAGGGCGCCAAGGTGCTCGTCGCCGGCCTGCCGAGCGATCCAGTGGGCGACGTCGTCGACACGCTGCGATATCATCGCCGCACCGCCGAGGCCTTCACCGGCGACCTGTCGCGGGAAGAGGACGCGAAGGCCTGCGTCGCCAAGGCGGTCGATGCGTTCGGTCGCCTGGACATCCTCATCAACAACGCCGGTGTCTTCCCCGAGATCGCCGAATGCCAGGATTTCTCGATCGAGAACTTCGACTATATCGTGCGCAACAACATCCGCTCGGCGTTCCTCATGACCAGGTTCGCGCTGCCGCACCTGCAGCGCACGCGCGGCGTCGTGATCTCGACCGGCTCGGAGGCCGGGCAGATGGGCGAGCCGACGGCGGCGCCCTACGGCGGCAGCAAGGCGTTCCTGCATGCGTTCATGCGCGGCGTCGCCTACGAGCAGGGCAAGTACGGCGTGCGCGCAACCTGCGTATGCCCCGGACCGATCGACACCGCCTGGACCCACAAGGAGACCGGGCCTATGGACGCCAAGATGGAGAAGCAGACGCTGGCCGGCACCGTGCTCGGACGCCGCGGCACGCCCGAGGAGATGGCCAACGTGTTCGCGTTCCTCGCCTCCGACGAGGCGAGCTACGTCACCGGCGCCCTGTGGTACGCCGACGGCGGCACGACCATCGCGAAGGGCGGGCCGGGCGAGATGGCGCAGGACTTCGTCAAGGAGCAGCCGCAGCTCACCCTCGACCTCAAGCACAGCCACGACGGCCTCAAGCACAAGCCGGTCGAGAACCGCGTGCACTGAGCGCGGCCGCGCTCACGCCGGCGCGGGCATTGCCGTCGCCGCGGCGACGAGCCGATCCGTCGCGATGCTCTGGTCCGGCGCAAGATCGCCCGCGCGCCGCGCGGCGGCGATGTGCGCCGCGAGTTCCTGCGGGGCGAGCGCGGGCAGATCGTCCCAGCCCGACAGCACGGCATAGAGCTGCTGGTAATGGTCGATCTCGTAGCGCGTGCGCAGCACACGTTCGCACGCGAAGGCGATGCGCAGCGGTTCGGGGCTTTCCAGGCAGTAGATCGATTCACCCGCCGAGGAGACGATGCCCGCCCCGAAGATGCGCAGGCCCGCCGCGGTGCGCATCAGTCCGAACTCGACCGTGTACCAG
Source organism: Xanthobacteraceae bacterium (assembly GCA_035556735.1). GTDB lineage: Bacteria > Pseudomonadota > Alphaproteobacteria > Rhizobiales > Xanthobacteraceae > CANJBX01. Next base: position 478,519 of record DATMFF010000006.1, read on the forward strand.
TAGAGCCGCGCGAGATAGGCGAGCTCAGGACGTCCGGCATAGGCGAGGCCCGCGCGCCCGTACGCCGCGAGGTAGTCGGCGTAGCGCGGCTGCATCAGCATGGGGACGTGGCCGAACACGTCGTGAAACACGTCCGGCTCCTCGATGTAGTCGAGCTGGTCGCCGGCCCTGATCCAATGGCTCGCGGGAAACCGCCGCGCCGCAAGATGGGCGAAGAACACGTCGTCGGGCACGAGTCCCGGGACCGCCTCGACGCGCCAGCCCGTGGCCCTCGAGAGCACCGCGTTGATCGCGCGAAAGTCCGGGACGCCGTCCGACGTGATCCCGAGGGCGGCGAGGCCGTCGAAGAATTCGTCGACCACGCGGCCACCGAGCAGCGCGCTCTGGCGCTGGAACAGGGTGCTCCAGGTGGCGTGATCCTGCGGGCCGTAGCGTTCGGGATGCTGGGCGACCACGAAATCGGGCGGGACGGGATCGCCCGTGCGCGGATCAAGACTGGGCAGGACGGCCATGGCGTCCTCTCGTGCGTTGCGCTTTCCTGCTGCTAACGCGCCGCCGGCGGTTTTGCTCCGGCCGAGGCGCGCGCTCTTGAAGCGCAAGGGACGGGCGCAGGGACGAGGCCGGCCGCGGAGCGCGATGCCGACGACGGCGCGTCAGTGAACGATCCAGCCTCCGACGTCATAGATCGTCGCGGCGAGCACGCATGCGCCGAACAGCAGCCACAGCAGTCCGCGCGCGGCGCCGTTCGCGCATTCGACATAGCCTTTTTTCAGAGCAAGTCGCATGTTCGGCTCTATTCGCCCCCGAACATAACGGCAGTGTGGCACTTTTGTTCACGAACGCGAGCGGCGTCCGGATCATGCGTGTCCTGCGATCCACGCGGGCCGCATGATTCCACGCGCGGCGGTCGCCGGTAAGACGGCGGCCGTCAACTCACCGTGAAGCGGTGCTCGTGCCCGAGATCCCGAACAATGCCTGGAACGGATTGACCGGCTCCGGCGGGGGCGGGGCCGCGACCACGCGCGGGCGCCGGGGCGGCCTGATCCTTGGCCGTGGGTGCGGCAGCGGCGGCACGAGCTGCAGCAGCGGGCTTTCCGCCGATACCGGCAAGCCAGCCGTCGGCGTCCGGGCGAAGGCCGCGAAATACTGCGGAATCAGGGACGCCGGCTCGGCTCCCGGACGGCGCAGACCTTCGATGATGGGCTCGATGCGGACGGGCTCGGCGCGCGCGGGCTCGGGGACCGTCGGTCCCGCCGGGGCGAGCGCCGCCACCGGGCCGGGGACGGCGGTTGCATCCGGAATGGGGCCCGCGGGGCTCTCGGCGATCGCGCCGGTCGGCGGCTCCGCGGTTGTGGCGGGACTATCCGCGATCGCGGCTGTCTTGGGCGTGGCGGCAGTGCCGGCCGGCGCGGCAACCCAGTTGTCCAGCGGGCGGCTGGCGAGCTCGCGCAGGCGGCTGAGCTCGTCGGCGCGGCGGGCATAGCCCATGACCCGAAGCTGCTGCTGCGCCTCGCGCATGTCGGCGGGGCCGAGGCTGAGGGCGCCGCCCGCGCGCGGCGCATCGGCGGCGTCATAGGACACGTGGAACGGCGCGGTGCTGAAGATCAGCATCGGCAGCACGGCGATGACGACCGCCGCGATGACGAAGCGCAGCCGAGGCAGCATAGCGACGTTCCCGGGGCGCATCCGCGAGAGTGGCCCCGCTCTCGCGGATCACACGCCCATGTCGTGTTCGGGCATGATCTAGCGGCGGACCGGACCCCGTTCGCCGATACGCTGAGAGCGGCGCATGCGAATCGCTCTCTTACGTTGCGAATCACACCATATCAGACGTGGCGGATTCCGGCTGCGTCCGCACGGCCACAGCCGTGGATTTCCGTTGCACGCGCCATCGATGCTACGCTATCGAGCCCGGCGCGGGCCGCGAGCGGCCTGCAAATCCGGCGCCTCGTCTCCGCGCGATCGCCTTGCGCGCCTCGTGCGGGCCCGTAGCTCAATGGTCAGAGCTAGCGGCTCATAACCGCTTGGTTGCAGGTTCGAGTCCTGCCGGGCCCACCACCTACAAATTTCGACGTTGAATTGATTGTGAAATTCGCGCTGCGGCCCGCACCGGATTGGAAGGTGCGGGAATAGACGTTCACTTTTTCTTCTTCCGCGAAAGCTTGCTCATCGCAGCCTTGGCCAATGCTTCGCGGTCAGCGCTTCGCGTGTAGTGCGACGCCATGCGACCGCCTTCCCAACCGAAGATCGCTTCAAGTTGCGCGACCGTAGCGCCACGATTTGCCGCGCGTGTTGCCGCGCTCTTGCGGAGGCCGTGCGCTGATTTCTCGATTCCCGCTTCGCGGCAGGCATTGCGGAACAGGTTGCCGATAACCTCTTTCGACATCGGCTTTCCGTCCGCTGACACGATATAGGCGAGATCACCGGCCGGCCCGACTTTCAGCGTCCGCGCCAGCTCGGGCAACATCGGTATCGTCACCCGCGTCCCAGTCTTTTCGGTATCGATCGTGATGACGCCGCTGCGCACATGTTGCTTGCCAAGGATAGCCGCGTCGCCACGGCGCAAGCCGGTGTAGAGGAAGATATCGAACATCACGCGCTCGCGCGTCCCCACTGGCCAGCGGCGCTCGTATTGCTCAATCTCTGCATCCGTCCACGCGGGAAAGCCGTCAGTTTTCGGCTTGCTGATTTTCAGCCCGTCTGTCGGATCGGCTTTGACGTATTCGTTTTCCAATGCCCACTGGAAAAAACCGCGCATCGTGTCGAGAAAATGCCGGGCCTGAAACGGCGTCTTAGCCCGACGCTCGCGACCGGCAATGATCGCCTTGCGGTCGATGCGGCCAAGTGGTTCCGTGCCAGCGGTGCTCAACACTTGCCGCAAGATATTCTCGCGCTGGCGTCGCGTCGCGAATGACAGTGCAAGCCACGCGCTCGATTCCCGATAGCGCGCAACGTACCACGCGAGCGTGCCGCTCGCCGGGCCGCTTTCCTTCGGCCGCAGTTTTCCAGCTACAGCGTCCTGATACTCGGCTTGAAATTCCGGAGTGCCGAACTCGGCGCGTAGCCGAATGCGCGGGCCTCTGCCGACGCGGACGTACCACACGCCCTTTCCGTGGCGTGTCGTTTCACGATGCAGATGGGGCGGACGCGGGCGTGGCATGGTGCCTCAGAGAATGACTGCGGGTTTTGTGTCGTGATCGTCTGCGGGGGACAGCGGCGGCGCGTCTTTCAGATGGACGACAATCGTACCGTCGCGCCGGACCTCGATTGCATCGGCGCCGGCCTGCTTTGCTGCGCGGATGGCGCGAGCAACATCAGCCTGCGTTATTGTGGCGGCGCGCCGGCTCACTGCGGCCTCCACTCTGCTTCCGTCCCGCCGAGCGCGCGATATGCAGCGCGGGCGGCTGTCAAGACAGCGTGGCGTAGCTGGTCCTCGATTATTGTGACGGACTTGTGGGGACCGCCTACGCCTTTCTCGGCTTGGAAGGTTGGCAGCCAAACAGTGAGGCCGTCCTTTTCGGTTCGCATCAACTGGCATCCCTTGATGCGGATGCCGCGCAAGTCGCAGCTAAAGAACGCGATCGGCGTCAAGCCGAGCCGATTGGTTCGGCCGTTGATCATTTCCAGGCTGGTAATTTTGCAGTCAGTCGCGGGCATCCGAGTCCCCTCGCTCTCATTCATCATTTGCGTATATCACGGATGGGACTTGCACGTCAACATCATTTGTGATATACGCAGATGACAATTAGCTAGAGAGGACTTTCTGATGACGCCTTCCGAACTTGTTTCTGCGGTCGCAGAGGCACTGAATATCCCGGAGCCTGAACTTGTTCAGCGCGACCGGCGCTTGGCCGAAGCCGGCCTCCGTACATCCGGTGGCAGGGGCGCCAGCGCACCCGAGATGGGATTCGAAGATGCAGCGAAGCTGCTAATCGCGGGGCTATCCGCGGTGAAGTATGCGAACACCGTAGCCACCGTGAACGATCTTTGGAAGGCCACGCTCGATCCCGCTCCGAGAACTGGACGCGGTGGCGACCTCGGGACCGCCCTTGTGCTGCAAAAGTCAGTGGAAGGCGTGTTCGGAGAGTTCACCCGTGCGATCCAAACGCCCTCCTGTTCGTTCGGCGATGCACTCACCGCTCTGTTGCGTGACTGCAAGAGCGGGCAAATGGAAGCGTTCCTTGGACGGAAGAAAAGCGACTGGCGCCAGCGATTCGAATTGAAGGTGGTCCGCCCGTATGCGGAGGCTGCTATCGGCTTCGCAAGCAGCATGGACAATTACCTTGAATACCATTTCCTCGGCGCAATCGATCACGACACCAACACCGAAATCGTGACGGAATACAGGGTATCCGCAATTCCGCTGATCAAGATCGCCAAGCGATTGAGCGACTAACGCACTCAGGACTCGAAATGACAGAATTGCCTTCGCGGCCTTGTGCCGCCACGGGAGACGTGTGCCCGGACCTAATCGACTTCATTTTTCGAACTAGCGACCCGATCAATCCCGACGATCCGGCGCAGGTGGCCGCAGCGGAAGCGCGCGAGAAGATCGCAGAGACGCGAGCGGCCGACTTCGCCGCGCCGAATCCAGATATTGCCGAGGTGCTGGAATTTGCGCGCTGGCACGCGGCGAACACCGACCGCCGTCACTTCCATTGGTCGGCGCTCGCCTATGACCTGAGACGCCGCTACGGCGACCACGGCCGCGCGTTGTTCGATGCCGGCTTGGACGGCTATCCGGCGCCGGGGCGCGCAACCTATCGCGACGAAGTGTGGGCGAACGCTCTCCGTCACCCCGATGGCGAGAAGCCGCACAGCTATCACCCCGAACCCCGTCCGCACTATTGCGACGAATCCTTGGTCACGCGAATGCGCGCGTGGCGGAAAGATCAGGAAATCGCGAAGCGCGTCGACGGGATTAAAGCGGCTGCACTCGCACAAGCTCAATTCGCCGAAGATATGAAGGCCGGCAAGATTCCCGGTCCTGTCGGTTACAAAGAGGAATCCAGCATGGCCCATGCGTCCGCCGCGCCTATCGTCAAGTCCGCGGCGACGCTTCGCGAAAGGCAATTCGAGCCGGTCAAGTACGTTGTCCCGAGCTACGTCGCCGAAGGCTTAACTATCCTCGCTGGCAGGCCGAAAATTGGCAAAAGCTGGTGGACGCTGGATGGCGGTTTGGCTGTCGCTTCGGGCGGCACGTTCCTCGGGACGAAGGTTGAACAGGGCGATGTCCTGGCGCTCATGCTTGAGGACAATGAACGGCGCCTAAAGAATCGCATCGGCAAGGTGCTTGGGCCGTTTGCAGATTGGCCGGCGCGATTCACTTATGCAACGGAATGGCCCCGTGTCGACGAGGGTGGCATTGATCGAATTCGGGAGTGGGTCGAATCGGTCCCACAACCGCGACTAGTGATCGTCGACGTGCTTGCCCGAGTACGCCCTTTGCAGCCGGGCAGGCAGGCTCAATATGACGCGGACTATCAGACCATTGCCGGCCTGCAAGCTCTGGCCGGTCAAAAGGGCGTCGGCATCATCGTCGTTCACCACTTGAGGAAAAGCGCATCGGAAAGCGGTGACGCGATCGACAAGATTTCTGGGACTCTTGGCTTGGCAGGCGCCGCGGACTCGTTGCTTGTTATCGATCGCGACGGGACCGGCACCACGATGTACGCGCGCGGGCGCGATATTGAGGAAATCGAGACCGCGATCGAATTCGATCGGACTCGGTGCCGTTGGCAGGTGCTTGGCGCGGCAACGGAGGTTCGTCGGTCAGATGAACGCAAACGCATTCTGGACGCACTACAGGGCGCCAGCGAGGCTATGCCGCCCGCGGACATTGCGGCGACCACCGGCATGCCCGCGAACAATGTGCGTTACCTCCTGTTCAAGATGGTGCGCGATGGCGAGGTTATCCGGTTTGGTAGGGGATACCTCCGCAATGCCCCTAACGCGGCTAACGCGCTAACGCCGAGTCAACCGATAATTCCACTTCCACCCTTGCCACCCCGTTAGCGGTGTTAGGGGCATTAGCAGCGTTAGCGTCGTTAGTGTTGTTAGCAGTCATTTTCCAGATCAAACACAAGGACAATCAAACCATGGAAAATATCGAACAGACCTTCGCCGCGGCGGTCATCAACGCGCGTGGCTTCGCCAAGATCGCGAGCACCGCCGGCATTCCGCAGCGGACGTGCGATCAGGTTGCGTGCGCCCTGGCCGACTTGTGGGAAGCCGGGCGCAACGATGGCATGTCCGATGCGGAGATACAGGCCATCGCCGATCGATACGTTGACTATAACGACGATGACGAGGCTTGGCCGCGTCAGATGGCCGGCAACGTGGTGCCGTTCCGTCGCTGAGTTGCAAATGCGCGCCGTTTAGTGTAGTATTTTTTCAAACTCTCATCACCCTGCACCGGCCTTGAATGGCCGCTGCGGGGATTTTTGCGTTCTTTGGAGACTGTGTGTCGATCCTGGATAGTGACCTAGCAGAGCAACTAACCGACGCGCTCACTGCATTCGATATCCCGCAAGATGCGGTGGTCACGACGCAGGAGTCGAGCGGGCCGCCTTGGGAACCGATCATCACCAACGTCCCGCACGCTTGCTCGGGATGGGTTGACGAATACGACGCCAGCTACCGCGCGAGCAGCCTGGTCCAGATGAATGACCGCAAGGTGTTCATCGTTGCGTCCACGCTCGACGTGACGCCGGCGCCCGGCAACACCGTGCAAGTCGCAGGCGGTACGACGTTCTCCATCATCAGCGTTGAGCGCGACCCGGCGGGCGCGTGTTGGGTGTTGCAAGCCCGTGTGTAGTGCCTCGACCAAATCGCGCGAGCGAACCAGCGACGCGCGCCGCGCCGCAGCGGTGCCAATGCCCGCGTTCATTCGGGGGGAGGTTTTCGGAGGGGGGGCCTTTTCCTTTCTCTCTCGCGACCTTCGGGAGTCCCGATGAACGCGAAAAAGGCGATCCGCTTCCTTCAAAGCCTCAAAATCCCCGAGGGTCCGGCCGCCGGCAAGGCGCTTCGCCTAGCACCGTTCCAAAAAAAATTCGTTACGGGCGCGCTCGCGCCGGACATTTCGGTTGCCGCCCTGTCGATCGGGCGCGGCAACGCCAAGACGGCGCTTTCGGCTGGCCTGGCGCTTGGCGAATTGCTCGGCGAGATTGGCGATACGCAGCCGAACCGGGAAATTCCCGTTGGGGCGCGCACCCGTGATCAGGCCCGGCTCGTTTGGAATTTCGTCGCTGGCTACGCGCGCTACATGCCCGAGGACGTGCAAAAGCGGCTGACGTTCCGCCGTGCTCCCCGGCTGGAAATCGAGTACGAGGACGCCAGCGGCGTTCACTTGCTCCGCTGTCTCGCGGCCGATGGTAAGTCGGCTCTTGGCGGTGCGCCGACACTGACCATTCTGGACGAGCGCGGCCATTGGGCACGCGACAAGGGCGACGAACTGGAACACGCGCTGTTGTCCGGCGGTGGTAAGCGTGGCGGTCGCGCTCTAATTATCAGCACGTCGGCGCCCGACGATGCGCACCCGTTCTCAAAGTGGCTGGACGAGCCGCAAGACGGCGTTTACCGGCAAGAGCATCGCCCCGCACCGGGACTGCCGGCGGACGATCTGGAATCGCTGCTGATCGCCAACCCCGGTGCGCAACACGGTATCGGCTCGAATGTCGAATGGCTGCTTGCGCAGGCGCGTCGCGCGATTGCCCGCGGCGGCAATTCACTGACCACGTTCCGCCTCTACAATCGCAACGAACGGATTTCCGGCGAGACGCGCGACCTGTTGCTGACGGTCGACGAATGGCTTGCGTGCGAAGTCACGGAACTGCCGCCACGGCAGGGAGCCGTTGTGATCGGCGTCGACCTGGGCGGTTCTGCCAGCATGACCGCCGCGGCGTTCTATTGGCCGGATACCGGCCGGCTGGAATGTCTCGGCTGGTTCCCGTCGCAGCCAATTCTTGCTGATCGCGGTGCGGCCGATGGTGTCGGTTCGCGCTATGGCGAAATGGCCAGCCGTGGCGAATTGTCGACGCTCGGCGCCGCTACGGTTCCCGTCGCGCCGTGGCTTTCGGAAGTCATGCGCCATGTTGAAGGCGAGACGATCGCCGCGCTTGTGATGGACCGCTACAAGCAAGCCGAGCTTGGGCAGGCCATCGACGCCGCCGGCATCCGCGCTCCGCTTGTGTGGCGTGGCTTTGGCTTTCGTGATGGCAATGAGGATTGCGACCGCTTCCGCCGCGCGTGCTTTGACGGACTGGTGAAGGCCGCACCGTCGCTGTTGCTGCGCTCGGCATTCTCCGACGCGGTTTGCCTTCGCGACCCGGCGAACAACATCAAACTGGCCAAGGCGCGCAGCCTTGGACGTATCGACGCTGCATCCGCCAGCGTGCTTGCCGTCGCACAGGGCGCGCGAATGCTCGCGCAGCCGACTCGCAAATCGAGGGTGGCAACGTGGGTGTAAAGCAATACGATCGTCATTCCGCGAAAGTTATCCGCGACAAGCGATGGCCGGCGTTGCGCCTGGCCGCGAAACGTCGCGATGGTTTCAAGTGCGTGAAGTGCCGCGCGGTTGGCCGACTCGAAGTCGATCATATCAAGCGCGTGAAAGATGCTCCCGAGTTGGCGTTTGAATTGTCCAACCTGCAGACGCTCTGCACGCCCTGTCATTCCGCAAAAACGAGATTGGAAGTCGGCTTCGGTCAAGAAGTCGACCCCAAGCGCGCCGCGTGGCGCGATCTAGTCGCCGCCATGGCGCAACCTCAACAGAAGGAAAATCTATCGTGCTTGAATCTGTGAAAATCCAGCGACGGCAATCCGAGATTCGTCAGTCGCTCGCGACCCTTGTCGGTAAGACCAATCCCGACGAAAACGAGGTTCGTAATATCGAGGCCCTAGACCTCGAATTCCGCACCAACGAAACCCGTTACCGCGCTGCGCTGATCGCCGAAGATGGCGAGCGCCGCGAGGCCAAGGGCGAGCTTGAGACTCGTTCGGAGAAGGATTTCGCCGAGCTGGTGAGCAAGTTCGAATGCCGGCAGATTGTCGCGCATTTCGACGAGGGCCGTGCTTTGGACGGTGCGACCGCCGAAATCGTGCAAGAGCTGCGTTCGCATGGCGGCTATCGCGGTGTTCCCGTTCCGTGGCAGGCGCTCGAAAAGCGCGCCGACGAAACGGTCGCGAGCGGTACGCCTGACCCCAAGGTGACGGCTCCGATTATCGACCGCATTTTTGCTGGTTCGGTCGCCGGCCAGATGGGCGCGAGCTTCATCAACATCGGCCAAGGCTTGCAGGAATATCCGGTCACTACGTCCGCAGTCGCCGCGGCCTGGCAGACTTCGGAAACCGGCAGTGTCGGCGGGCCGACCGCATACGCCACCACGGACCGGCCGCTGGCTCCGAACAATACGCTCGGCATTCAGATGAAGATCACGCGCAAGACACTCAAGCAGAGCGGCGACGCGCTGGAACAGGCGGTGCGCCGTGACATGAACGGCTGCATGGCTGTCGCGATGGACAAAGCTGTGTTCCTGGGCGCGGGCGCTTCCGGCGAGCCGGCCGGCGTGCTCGTCGGTTCCTACGGCATCACGTCCACCGCGATCGGCGCCGCGGCGTCTTGGGCTGCGTTCCGCGGCGCGGTGACTCGCTTCATCACCGCGAACGCAGCGGCCGGGCCGAATGCGGTTCGCCTGCTGATCCGGCCGGAAGTGTTCGACGATATGGACGACACGCTGATTACCAACACCGCAGTTTCGGAATGGGATCGGCTCGTCAAGAACATTCCGAATCCGGTCATGAGCAGCAATGCGCTTTCGGCCCCGACCGGCTCGCCGCTCGCGACCAAGGCGCTGCTCACGGTGACCACCGGCGGCGTCGCGCCGATTTTCGTCGGCACGTGGGGCGCAATCGATCTGATCCGGGATCCGTATTCCGACGCAGCATCGGGCGGCCTTCGCCTGACGGCGCTCGCCACGATGGACGTGACCGTTTCACGTCCGGCGCAACTGGAAATCCTGACCGGGATTCAGTGATGGATGAGTTCGCCGCATTGGTTGGCGAACTGGAGACGCGCGCCGCTCGTAATGGGCGGCGCCGCCTTCGCGGTCGCTTTCCGTATCGCAAGCGCGCCACGCTCTCGGATGGCGGCCGCAACGGCGGCCGTCCACAGAAGGAAGAATTTGCGCCGCGCGCGTTCGGGTATCGCGTCGACAAACCCGGCGAAGAAATCCATCTGCTGGTCGGTCACAGTTATGACAAGCCGCTGGCATCGAAGCTCAATGGCTCGCTGTCGCTGGTCGATTCCGACGAGGCGCTGACGTTCGAAGCGGAGATCGCCGAAGCAATCGCCGAAACGAGTTACGGCGCCGACATTCTCAAGCAGATTGATTCCGGCCTGGCCGTGGGCATTTCACCCGGCTTCCGCATTCCGCCTCCGCGCGCCGTGGCAAAGGCGGAAGTGTTCACCGACGAAGGACACGACCCCGCGCGCGGAATGTACAACGCGCGCATCCGCACCATTCTCGCGGCACTGCTCTACGAGCTGAGCATCGTAGTCGTGCCCGCGTACAAAGAGTCGAAAGTCGAGTCTGCGGGCGACGCGCCGCTGACGGACGCAGAAAAGATCGCGGCGGGGTGGACCTGGAAAAATGGCGTGCTTGTTCCGCCGCCTGAGACAGATGCCGAGAAGATCGCGGCCGGCTGGACGCATCAAAACGGAATCCTTGTGCCGCCGCCCACGACAATCACGCGCGCCATGCCTGCGGCGCTGCGGTGGAGGTGACAATGGCAGTTACGATCAAACAGACAGAAAGCGAGCCCGAGGAATACAATCTGCTTCCGGCGGTGGCGCTGGCCACTGTCGCGTGGCAACGCATTGAGCCATACATCGCTCATCGCTTCTCACCTCGCACGGTTGCATGGATCGTGGAAGGTCCGGGCGAGTGGCATCCGCCGTTGACGCCCGCCACGATTTCCACGGTTGAGGTGTGGTCAAGCGCCGACGAGTGGGAAACGGCCACGCTCGCGGCGTCACCGCTTGGCGGCTATTTCCTGCCGTGCACCGGCCCGTATCGTTTCGCCGGATCGGTCGGCAGCCCGCACAACGAAAACCCGCCCGACAACATCGTTGAAGCGGTGAAGCGGCTCGCGGCGTATCTCGCGGCGAAACCTGGCAAGCCCGGCGCAATGTCGGAGTCGATCACAGCCGGCTCGATTTCTATTTCGCATCGTCGCTCGGAAAGCTGGATGGCGAGCGCGCTTCAAAATTCGGGCGCGGCCGATTTGCTGCGCGCGTTTAGAAAGGTTTAACCGTGGGAATTTTCGATTGGTTCAAACGCACGCCGGCCGTGGAAAAGCGTTCGGCTGGTTCCGGCTTCACGGCGGAAATCATCGCAGCGCGCGAAGCGTACGTTTCCGGCCGGCGCGGCATCGCGGAATTGACGGCCACGGCGCAGAGTTGCGTGAGCCTTTGGGAAGGCGGCTTCGCGCTCGCGGACGTTGACGGCACCGATTTTCTGACCAGCTCGGCAATGGCGCTTGTTGGCCGTTCGGTCGCGTTGCGCGGCGAGTCGGTGTTCCTGATCCGCGACGACGGACTCGTGCCGTGCTCGGATTGGGACCTGCGCACGCGCTACGGGAAGCCGACCGCCTATCGCGTTTCAATCCCCGAGGCCGGCGGCGGCACGACGGAAACCGCGCTCGCGGGCGAAGTGCTGCATCTGCGCATCGGCGCGGACCCTGCTGCACCGTACTACGGCACGGCGCCGTTGAAGCGTGCCAGCCTGACCGCCGGCATGTTGAATGCGGTCGAGTCAGCCTTGGCCGAAGTTTTCGAGAACGCGCCGATCGGCTCGCAAATCGTGCCATATCCCGAGTCACCCGAGACGGACACGGAAAAGCTAGGCCGTTCGTTCCGTGGTCAACGCGGTCGCGTGTTGCTTCGCGAGTCCGTCCAAGTGAGCGCGGCGGGCGGGCCGGCGCCGGCAACCGATTGGAAGCCGGCCGACGTGACGCCGGACCTGGAAAAAGCCATGACAGCCGAAACCCTGTCGGCATCGCGGGATGCGATTTGCGGCGCGTTCGGTGTGCTGCCCGGCCTATTCTCGCCAGCCACTACCGGACCGCTGGTGCGCGAAGCGCAACGCCACCTTGCCCAATGGACATTGCAGCCGATTGCGACCCTGCTGGCAGAGGAAGCAACCGAAAAGCTTGGCGGTGCCGTGACGATCGATACCATGCGACCGCTGTCCGCGTTCGATGCCGGCGGCCGTGCTCGTGCGCTGCTGACCGTCACTCAGGCGCTTGCGATGGCAAAGCAGGGCGAGGTATCGCCGCAGGATATTGCTAAGGCCCTTGAACTGGTCGATTGGGGCGATTGAGGCGCTTCCTTCGGCCCGTATTGCCGCATAGGCTGCGCTTTCAATTCACGAGCGCGGGTTGCTACTATGGCCATACATACGAGCGCGGAAAACGTTCTCTCTTGGCGAAGTCAGCTCGATCGGATGATGCGCTGGTCACAGCGATTGCAAAAACTTGGAACGGAACAATCTGACAGGGAGCGCCTAGACTTTTATCTCGCGTTTTTCTTGAACTGCTATGCCTTGAGGGATTGGTTCATAAATAGCGGCGTGATTTCGCAGGCAGAAATTGACCGCTTGATAAGCGCGGACGAGTCTATGCGTCTCTGCCGCGACATTTGCAACCGTTCAAAGCACCTTGTGTTGAATCGACCGGCTAGTGCAGACGCAAACTTTTCGATCAAACGTGAGTACGACCCTTTCGAAAAGAAAACCCGTTGGAACATTTTTTCGACTGATGGCGCACGCGACCTGTTTGAACTCGCGTCAGCGTGTGTGCGGTTTTGGGAGCATTTCCTACATTTGCATGCGCCCGTTGAGCCGCGACAACCATTCGCCCGAAGTGCGGGCGACGCTGAAAATTGTCGTTAGCGTTCAATGCGCGTTATTGCCCGCACCTTTGGGCTAACGTATTGAAATTACGGTTTGGTCGGACTCCTGCCGGGCCCACCATTCCAGCTCGCTAACGCCGCCGCTGCCCCAGGCTTCGTGGCGGAAATGGCGGCGGCGCGACGGGCAGCGCCGGGTTCTGGATGCAGCTCCGCGCGCTCATGCGGCACTGCTCATAGGTCTCGTAGCCGCAGATCGGCGTGCCGACCTCCATGCTGAGCGCGCACCAGGGATAGTTGGTGGCCGACGCCGTTTGCGGCCAAGCCAGCAGCAGCAGCGCGAGCAAGGCCGCTCGCGTGAGCATCCGGCGCGGCGAAGCCCGGCGCATCACGGCGGGCAGCGATAGTAGAGCGTGTCCAGTTCCGGGATTCCCGGAACCATGCGAAAGAGCGTGTTGTCGTCGACCATCTTGATGTCGAGCTGATTGGTCGTGACGGTGATATCGGTCGCGCATGTGCCCTTGAGATGGATCGTGGCGCCGTCATCCTTGCGCGAGGTGATCTTGCAGGTCGCGATCTTGCCGCGGATGACGCTGCCGTCCACGACGAAGCCGCTGCCGTAAAGATCGGAGTCCGGTGCGAGGACGGTCTGCTTGCCCTTCTTCACCGCCATCTTGCCGCAGGCGGCGGCGTTGGTCACCCACACGCCGTTGATGTTCGCGGCCTGGGCGGCGCCGACGGCGAACGCCATGGCCGGCAGCGTCATCGCGAGGCGCAGGATGCGGGCGAGGCTCTTACGGACGCGGGAGCGTCCGGAATCCGTCATGTAGCTCATGCAGGCATGCTCCACTTGGTGCCGGCACCGCATCATTGCGGGGGAAGATCCGACGCCCGCGACGGCGGCGCGCCCTCCTGCGGCGGCAGCCATTGCTCCTGCAGCACAGCCTTGGCGATCTGCGGGTCGATGTGCGGGCGGATCAGTTGCTGGAACGCGAAGTTGAGCTCGCCGTACTCGATGCGGCAGCCGTTGGCGCGGTCCCTGGGCAGATAGCCTTTGTCGACGAGATCGACATAGCCGGTCTGGTCGGCGCCATAGGCGATGCAGAGCAGGGTGTAGAAGCGCTGCATCGGCGCCCCATGCGCGCTGGCGAATGCCGTTGTCGGCACGACGACCTTCGGGTTGGCGATGTAGTCCTTGTAGCTGTACGCGGCGCCCCCGATCAGCCGCCATGCCTCCTGCTTGCCGAGCAGCAGCATCATGTAGGCGGAAAACCGATCGGCCGAGTCCTCCGGCGCGCCGAACAACGGCACGTTGAGCTGATCGAAAAAGGCGTGGCCCATCTCGTGGCCGGCGACATAGAAGAACTGTCCGATCACGACGTCGGCGGGTGTCAGTCCCGCCGGCGTCGGTTCCTTCGGCATCGATTTCTGGATGTCTTCGAGATACTCGTAGCAGAGCGTCACCGTCGGGCGCTGGTACCACGCGTTCGACATGCCGCACGTCTTCGTACGGATGGTGACGTCGTTGGCCAGGCGGAAGGGGCTGAAGATCTCCTGCAGCTTCTCGAGCGCGCGGCGCTCCTTCAGCAAGTTGTAGAGGTCCTGCTGGCGGGGCTCCGTCGGAGGGACGTATTCGATCTTGATGCGGTTGGGGCGCGCCTCCTGCGCGCTCGCGGGACCGGCGAGCGCGAGCAGGCCGCTCGCCAGGACCAGGGAGAGGACGTCCGCCGCGACGGCGGCCGCCGACCGATTTGCGCCGTGCTGAGTGGCCATGGCCGGTCCTCGCTTTGGAGTCACGGATGTCTTGTCATGATGCGCCGGCACGGCCGCTGTCGTGCCGGCGCCGGCAACGTGCGTCACTTCATGTAGGAGGTCGCCCAGTTGTCCTGGAAGCTCTTGAGCGCGTTCATGTAGGAGACCGCCCAGTTGTCCTGGAAGTTCTTCATGTATCCGACGGCCCATTGGTCCTGGAAATTCTTCATCGCCTGCATGTAGGAGACGTTCCAATGGTCCTGGAAGCCCTTCATGGCCTGCTGGTACTGCTCGATGGCGTTCGGATCTTTCACATATGAGACCGCCCAGTTGTCCTGGAAATTCTTCATGTATCCGACCGCCCACTGGTCCTGGAAATCCTTGAGCGCCTTCATGTAGGAGGCGGCCATGTTGTCCTGGAAGTTCTTCATCGCCTGCGGCGTCGGCTGAGCCGACGCTTCCACGAAGTAGAGCTTGTCGCCGTAGCGGAACAGGATCGCGCCGGGTCCGATCTCCTTGGCGCCCAGCTTCTCGATCTGCGCAGCCGGATCGCCCTTCGCCTTGCCGCGCGCGAGCTTGAACGTCTTTCCATCGACGAAGACGCCTTCGTTGGCGGCGAGCTCGCCGATCACGTCGACCGTCGGCTGGCCGACGCCCGTGGTCGATTGTGCGCCGGCGATGTGGGTGGCGCCGGACGCTGCGACAGCCGCTGTGGCCGCGGCGATCAAGGCATTGCGGGTGATGACTGGCATTGCGCTCTCCTGATGTGCATCGGGTCGCGATGTGTGCCGCCGATCACGATGCTCACGTGGTGCTGAGCCGTGCGGGCCGGCATTCGACGCGCCGCTCCGTCGAGGTTGCATCGAAGACCGATCAAGAGAGGACTTTAGGCCGTGCGCAACGCCCGCGGATATTGCCCCGAAGGGCAAGTTCCCGCCGGCGGCAGCACGGCAATGCTTCGGATTTGATGTTCTTCTGCACGGAATTCTCGCCGGCGTGCGCACAGTCCCGTCGCCGCCCGATCGGGCGAATTCGCGCCGATGACTCAAGGTGTGGTTGGCGTGCGCTGGCGCTCTGGCGTCCCGGCGTTCATGGAAGCTGTCGGCAACTTGACGCACGCCGGCAGGAGCGCGTGGCGACCGAGATGAATTTCGCGTGCTCGCCGGAAACCTGTTTCGAAGCCCGGCAAAAGTCCTTACGATCGATTCGATCGAACGGAGGCTCGAGCCGGATGGGCACACTCGTGCTGCTCGATCTCATGGGAGGTGTCGCGCTGCTGCTGTGGGGCCTGCACATGGTCCAGAGCGGAATCCTGCGCGCATTCGGACCGGACCTGCGACGCATCCTGTCTCGCGCGCTTGGGAACCGCATTTCCGCCTTCGCGGCAGGTCTCGGCCTCACGGCGCTGTTGCAGAGCAGCACGGCGACCGCCCTGATGGCGACTTCCTTCACGCGGGAAGGTGTGGTGTCGCTGGTGCCGGCGTTCGCGATCGTGCTGGGCGCCAATGTCGGCACGACCATCATCGTGAAGCTCCTCTCGTTCAATGTCGCTGCCGCGGCACCCGTCCTCTTCGTCCTCGGCCTGACGGCGTTCCGCAGCGGGGGGCGCACGCGTGCGAAGGACGTCGGGCGGGTGGCCATCGGACTGGGGCTGGTGCTGCTTGCTCTGCACATCCTCGTGGACACGCTCGCCCCGGCGGAGCAGGCCCCCGCGGTCCGCACGCTGTTCGGCGCGATCACGGGCGATCCGGTCATGTGCATCCTGATCGCCGCCGCGCTCACCTGGGCGGCGCACTCCAGTGTCGCCGTCGTCCTCTTCATCATGTCGATCGCCTACTCGAACTTCATCATGCCGCAGGCGGCGCTGGCCCTGGTGCTTGGCGCAAACCTCGGAAGCGCGATCAATCCGCTGATCGAGGGCGCCTCGCGCGCCGACCTGAGCAGCTATCGTCTGCCGGCCGCCAATCTCCTGACGCGCGTGGCCGGCATTGTCATCGCCGTGCCGCTGCTGCAGCCGATCGCGGAGGCGCTGTCCGCGTGGCAGCCGGACGCCGCGAAGATGACCGCCAGCTTCCACGTCGCATTCAACGTCGCGACGGCATTGGTGTTCATGCCGCTCCTCGATCCGGTCGCGCGCCTCCTGGAAAAGGCTTTTCCGGCGCCGGTGCGTGATGCCGACCGTGATGCGCCGCGATACCTCGACGAGGCGGCCCTCCAGACGCCGCCGCTGGCGCTCACCGCCGCCGCCCGCGAGACGCTGCACATGGGCGACGTGATCGAGGTGATGCTGGATCAGGTGATGCGCGCGCTCATGACGAACGACCGCGCGCTCGTCGGGCAGGTCTCGAAGATGGACAACACGGTCGATCGACTCGACGAAGCCATCAAGCTCTATGTCGCCAAGCTGACCCGCAACAGCCTGGACGAGCGCGAGGCGCGCCGCGCCATGGAGATCGTGTCGTTTTCGATCAACCTCGAGCACGTCGGCGACATCATCGACAAGAACCTGAGCGAACTCGCCGACAAGAAGGCCAAGCGCAAGCTGCAGTTCTCGGCGGAGGGCGCGGCCGAGCTGGAGGATTTCCATCGCCGTATCCTCGCGAATCTTCGCGCCTCGTTCGGTGTATTCATGTCGGGAAGCATCGAGGACGCGCGCAGGCTCGTCCGCGACAAGTCCGAACTGCGCAATGCGGAGATCGCCGCGGCCGAGCGGCACTTCGACCGCCTTCGCGAGGCGCGCGCGGAAACCCTGGAGACGACCTCCATCCATCTCGACGTCCTGCGCGACCTCAAGCGGATTCACTCCCACATTTGCTCCGTGGCATATCCCGTCCTGGAAGCGGCGGGGGATCTGCCGGCCGCGGACGTCGCACAGAGTGATCCGGTCGTGCTGGCCGGAGCCGGATCGCCTGCAACTCGGGGTTAGAGCGAGCGCAGAATCGCTTAGCGCGCGGGCCGTTCCAGCCCACACGGGAATGGCGGAGCGGGCGCGGGCAAGAGCCTTCGCTGCGTGCGATGAAGGTAGCGGGTGCTGGTATTACAGGCAGACGCGTGCAACGGCGCGTGTTCACGGTTGACGCGCCGCTTGCAATGGGCGAAGGCCCAAGCCGCCGGGGCCCGCCTTCGCACCGCGTGTTTCTGGTTATCGCCTATAATCAAACGGTTGCTCTGGCTGCCGCACGAAGCTAGCATCCGCGCGGGGAACAGACAGCACATAGCGGGAAATCGGGGATGTCGCGACTGGCTAGTCGAAGCGAATTCATTGTGGCGTTGGTTTTGGTCCTTCTTGGGGCACAGAACATTTTCGCCGCGCAGGCTTTTGGAATCGCGGAGTTTCCGCGTTACGTCAGCTGGCTCTTGATGATCGGCGGCGTCTATGTCGGATTCATTCCGTTCGTGAGGGCGCCGCGCGATCTCGGTTCGTCCTTCGTGCTCGTGATCATTGGAGCGACCGCGCTCTATTTCGGCGCCGAGCTCACGATGGGAACCGCCGGGCGCATGGGGCCTGGCTATTTCCCGCGCCTCCTGGCGTGGCTCATCATCGCCATCGGGATCTTTCTTGGCCTGATGTCGCTCAGCAACGAAGGGCCGCCGATCAGCCCCCCACAGTTCCGGCCGCTGGTCTTCGTGCTGGGGTCGATTTCGATCTTCGGCTACCTGATGGACGTCATCGGGCTGGCGGTGACCGCCGTAGTCATCGTGCTGATTGCGGCACTGGCGCGGCCTCAGTTCAAGATGAGGGAATCGCTGTTGCTCGGCATCGGCCTGTCGATCGGCACCGTCCTGATATTTGTGTACGCCCTCGGGCAGTCTCTGCCGGATTGTCCGGACGGGATGCGCTGTACGCAGTGGCTGCCGCAGAAGGTGTGGGGGGGGTTCTGACGTGGAAGTTCTCAGCAATCTAGCCACCGGCTTCGGGGCCGCCGGTACCCTCGCCAACCTCGGATTCGCCCTCATTGGGTGTCTGCTCGGCACGCTGATCGGCGTGCTGCCCGGCATTGGTCCGATTCCGACCATCGCGATCCTGCTGCCGATCACCTACGGGCTCGACCCGCTGTCCTCGCTGGTGATGCTGGCTGGCATCTATTACGGCGCGGCCTATGGCGGCTCCACCACC
Organism: Xanthobacteraceae bacterium; assembly: GCA_035556735.1. GTDB lineage: Bacteria > Pseudomonadota > Alphaproteobacteria > Rhizobiales > Xanthobacteraceae > CANJBX01. The sequence continues at coordinate 497,295 of DATMFF010000006.1, forward strand.
TCGATCCTCGTCAACATGCCGGGCGAGGCGTCGTCGATCGTCACCTGTATCGACGGCCACCAGATGGCCAAACAGGGCCGCGCCGGCGTGGCCCTCGGCGTGTCGGCGCTCGGCTCGTTCTTCGCGGGCTGCGTCGGGACGATCTTCATCTGCGCCTTCGCTCCGCCGCTCGCGGCGCTCGCGCAGCAGTTCAACTCGCCCGACTACTTCTCGCTGATGGTGCTCGGCCTGATCACCGCGGTCGTGCTGGCGCACGGCTCGGTGGTGAAGGCGATCGCGATGATCCTCGTCGGCCTGCTGTTCGGGCTCGTCGGCACCGACGTCAACAGCGGCGCGACGCGCTTCACCTTCGGCGCGTCGATCCTGTGGGACGGCATCGACTTCCTGCCGCTCGTCATCGGCATGTTCGGCGTGGTCGAGATCATCCGCAATCTCGAGCAGGGCGAGGCCCACCGCGATCACATCTCCACGCGTTTCCGCGACCTATGGCCCAAGATGTCGGACTTCCGCGACTCCTGGATGGCGGTCGTGCGCGGCACCGCGCTCGGCTCGCTGCTCGGCATCCTGCCGGGCGGCGGCGCCGTGCTGTCCTCGTTCGCCTCCTATACCGTGGAGAAGAAGGTCGCCAAGGATCCCTCGCGCTTCGGCAAGGGCGCGATCGAGGGCGTCGCGGGTCCCGAGTCGGCGAACAACGCGGCCTCGATGACCTCCTTCATCCCGCTGCTCACGCTCGGCCTGCCGTCGAACGCAATCATGGCGCTGATGATGGGCGCCATGATGATCCAGGGCATCCAGCCCGGCTCCGCGGTGATGACCAGCCGCCCCGAACTGTTCTGGGGCATGGTCGCCTCGATGTGGATCGGCAACCTCATGCTCGTCATCATCAACCTTCCGATGATCGGCATTTGGGTCAAATTGCTGTCGTTACCGTACCGGTTCCTTTACCCCGCCATCCTGTTGTTCTGCGTGATCGGCGTCTACAGCACGAACAACAACGCGGTGATGATGCTGCTGACCGCGGGTTTTGCGGTCTTCGGCTACATCCTCATCAGGCTCGACTGCGAGCCCGCGCCGATGGTGCTGGGCTTCATCCTCGGGCCGCTGATGGAGGAGAATTTGCGGCGGTCGCTGGTGCTTTCGCGCGGAGACCCGATCATCTTCCTGCAGCGGCCGATCTCGGCGGTCCTGCTCATCCTCTCCGCCATCGTCGTGGCGCTGATCGTACTGCCGGCGTTCCGCAAGACTCGCGAGGAGGCCTTCCAGGAATAACCGGGACGTCTGCGGCGTTCTTAAGGGAAGATGACCCCGAAGGGGCGCGCCGTTGACGCGTTCGTAAGCTTGATACCGCTGCCCGGCTGCGATGCCGGCAAGCATAAGATAACGATCGGCAGCGGATCATGGCCGTCCGGGTGCACGTCCTGCCAGGACTGTGCATCCGGCAACGGCAACGGCCACGTCGCGCACGCGCGATCAGGGGGGAAATGACGATGCGAGGCAGGTCATTCGACTTGGTGCGTTCCGCGCTCGCGGCTGCTGCCCTGCTGGCCGCCGCGGCGCCGATGCCCGCCGCCGCGCAGCCATATCCCGATCGCGACATCCACTTCGTCTGCGTATTCCCGCCCGGCAGCGGCGCCGACGTGCTGGTGCGCTACTTCGCAGAGAAGGTGCGCCCGCTGACCGGCAAGAACGTCATCGTCGAGAACCGCTCGGGCGCCGGCGGAAACATCGGCATCGAATACGTCGCCCGTTCCAAGCCGGATGGCTACACGATCCTCGTGCACGGCGCGACCGGCGTCGCCGCCAGCATGAGCCTCTTCAAGAATCCCCCGGTGGACGTCGCCAAGACCATCCAGGTCGCCGCCACCATCAACCGCCAGCCGTTCATGATCCTGGTGGACGCCAAGTCGCCCTACAAGACGCTCGCCGACCTCACCGAGGCCATGAAGAAGAAAGGCGACAAGGCGGCCTATGCGACCGCGGCTCCCGTCGGCTCCGTCATCGGCGAGATCTACAAGAAGGGCACCGGCGTCACCGCGCAGGAGGTCACCTACAAGAACGCGATCGACTCGCTCAACGAGCAGCTCGCGGGCGTGATCGACTACAGCGTGCACGATCCCGTCTATGCCCTGGCGCAGCATCGCGAGGGACGCCTGCGCATCCTCGCGGTGAGCACCGCGGACCGGCTCAAGGCCAACCCGGAGTTTCCGACGCTCAAGGAACTGGGCGTCACCGACGTCAACATGATGGGCTGGTGGGCGGCGATGGTGCCCGCCGGCACGCCGCGGCCCATCGTTGCGCAGATCAACACGTGGTTCGACCGGGTGGTCGGATCGGAAGAGACCAGGCAGTTCCTCGCGAGGTTCGGCGGCGACCAGTTCACGCTGACGCCGGACAAGGCGCAGGAGCTGTTCCTGCAGGACATCAAGAATTGGGCTGAGTTCGTGAAGATCGCCAAGATCCAGCCGCAAGGCTGATCTTGGCCGCAGTGCCGGCCTGGGACATCTGGTCACGTGGTCCGGTTTGGGAGTTGGCGCATGCTGCGGCAGGGTTTGCCGGTTGCATGAGCTGGAAAGTGGTGCAGCGGCGAACCGCTGCACGAAGTCACAACGAGGAGAGAAACGATATGATGAATCGATGGGCCAGCGCAGGCGCGCCGGTTTTGGCATTGGCCGCGGCCTTGGCCATGACGCCGTTCGGCGCCAAAGCGCAGCAATATCCTTCTCAGGATATTCATTTCATTTGCGCGTTCCCGCCGGGCAGCGGTGCCGACGTGCTGGTGCGTTACTTCGCCGAGAAGGTCCGGCCGCTCACCGGCAAGAACCTGATCGTCGAGAACAAGTCCGGCGCCGGCGGCAACATCGCGCAGGAATACGTCGGCCGCTCCAAGCCGGACGGCTACACGATCTTCGTGCACGCGGGCAGCGCCGTCGCCGCCAACGTCTCGATGTTCAAGAAGCCGGTGTTCGCGGACGTCGGCAAGGCGTTCCAGGTCGCGGCGACCATCAACCGCCAGCCGTTCATGCTCGTCGTCGACGCCAAGTCGCCGTACAAGACCACGGCCGAGCTGACCGAGGCCATGAAGAAAAAGGGCGACAAGGCGAGCTACGCCTATGCCGCGCCGACCGGCCAGGTCATGGGCGAACTCTACAAGGTCGCCACCGGCATCAAGGCGCTGGAGGTCGGCTACAAGACCGCTCCGGATTCGCTCAACGACCTCGCGAGCGGCGCGGTCGACTACGGCATGCACGATCCGGTGTTCGCGCTCGCGCAGCAGCGTGAGGGGCGCCTCCGCATCCTCGGCGTGAGCACGGGCGAACGCCTGCAGGCCTCGCCGGAGCTTCCGACGATGACCGAGCAGGGCATCCCGATGGACCTCACCGGCTGGTGGGCCGCCATGGTTCCGGCCGGAACGCCGAAGCCGGTGGTCGACCAGATCAACAAGTGGTTCACGCAGGTGGTGAGCTCGCCGGAGACCAAGGCGTTCCTCAACAAGTTCGGCGGTGACCCGCTGATCGAGAGCCCCGAGGCCGCCCAGAAGCGTCTCGTCAACGACGTCGAGAAGTGGAAGAAGTACATCGAGGTCGCCAAGATCACCCCGCAGGGCTAGACCGAATAGCCCAGGGTTAATTGACTTTCGCCGCGTGCAGCGGCGAGCATCGGGCGCGGTGACGATTGTCACCGCGCCCTTTTTTGTTGCGGAACGCTGCAAACAAACATCGCAGCCGCGCGAGAAGAGACGAGGCACGAGCGTCTTCGTGCCGATGGGAGGAACGATGACATCACGGCCGTCCGCGGGCGGCGGCCGCCGCTACATGATCACGCACAACCGATGTCACGCCGGGGCGGCGCAGTGATGCGCCGCAGCGGTCGCAACGATGCTTCGCTCGCTGAACAAATCACAATGATCCAGGGAGAGAACACATGAAGGTTGCCGCACTGACACGCATCGCCGCCCCGTTGGCGCTCGTTGCCGGCCTTGCCGGCGCACCGGGCACGGCCCGTGCGCAGGCCTACCCCGACCGCGACATCCACTTCGTCTGCGCCTTCCCGCCCGGCAGCGGCGCGGACGTGCTGGTGCGCTACTTCGCGGAAAAAGTCCGTCCCCTCACGAACAAGTCCATCATCGTGGAGAACAAGGCCGGTGCCGGGGGGCATATCGCGCTGGAATATGTCGCGCGCTCCAGGCCCGACGGCTACACCGTGTTCGTGCATGCGGGCAGCGGCGTCGCCGCCAGCATGAGCCTCTTGAAGGCGCCGCCGGTCGACGTGGCCAAGCAGATCGAGGTGGCGGGCACGATCAACCGGCAGCCGTACATGATCGTCGTCCACGCCAGCACGCCGCACAAGAGCCTCGCCGACCTGACGAAGGTGCTCAAGGAAAAGGGCGAGAAGGCGAGCTACGGCACGTCCAATCCGAGCTCGACGATCGTGGCGGAGACCTACAAGCACGTCATGGGCCTGAAGACGGTGCAGGTCGACTATCGGACCGGCGCCGACATGGTCAACGACGTGGCGAGCGGTGCGCTCGATTTCGCCTCGGCCGATCCGGTGCAGGCGCTGAGCATGGCGAAGAAGGGCGACTGGCGCATCCTGGGCATCAGCAGCGGCGAGCGCCTGCAAGCGACCGGCAGCCTGCCCACGATGACGGAGCAGGGCATCAAGATGGACGTCACCGGCTGGTGGGCAGCGATGGTGCCGACGGGCACGCCCAAGCCCGTCGTCGCGCAGATCAACAAGTGGTTCACCCAGGTGGTCGGCACCGAGGACACGAAGAAGTTTCTCGGACAGTTCGGCGGCGATCCGCTGATCGAGACGCCCGAGGCCGCGCAGGCGCGCCTGCTGCGGGACATCAAATCGTGGGCCGACAACGTCAAGCTCGCGAAGATCGTGCCGCAGGGTTGATCGCTGCCCAACGGTATGCCGCTGCGCTCGCCCGCAGTGGGACGCGATGTGCCGGGACCGGCGCGCAGAGCGCCGGGACCCGATGCCGCGACATCTTGGACTAGGTCGGACGCCCGCGAGTAGTTAAGATGCGGCACGAGCCGCACGCCGCGCGATCATCGCCGCGGCCGGATTGGCTCGCGGGGGAACGCCATGGACGCACGCAAGCCGCGTCGATCCCGTGCCGCACGCGCCGCGGCCGCACGACGCGTGCACGCGCATGCCGGTCCTCGCGAAGATCACAGGGCATCCTGCGAGACGGGACGCACGCGCGCAGGCGCTGCCGCGTCCAACGATATTCACTGACGCCGGAACAGGCGCAGATACACGCCGGGAGAGGGAGGACGACATGGGGAGCCTTTTTGAGATGCGCCGTTGGGGCGCTGCAGCGAGTGGACGGATCGGCAGAATCGGCAGGATCGTCTTGCCGGCGCTCGCCGCCGCGGCGGCGCTGGCCGTCGGCCCTGCGGGCGCGCAGCAGTATCCGAGCCAGGATATCCATCTCATCAGTGCATTCCCGCCGGGCAGCGGCGCGGACGTGCTCGTGCGCTATTTCGGCGAGAAGCTGCGCGTCGCGAGCGGGCACACGGTCATCGTCGAGAACAAGCCGGGCGCCGGCGGCAACATCGCGACCGAATACACCGCGCGCTCCAAGCCGGACGGCTATACGATCTTCGTGCATGCCGGCAACACGCTCGCGTCGAATCACTACCTGATCCGCAACAATCCGGTTGATCCCGCCAAGCAGATCCAGATCGCCGCGACCATCAACCGGCAGGCCTTCATGCTGGCGGTCGAGACGCGCAGTCCGTTCAAGACCGTCGCCGACCTCACCGCGCACCTCAAGCAGCGCGGCGAGAAGGGCACCTACGCCACCGCGGCCAATTCCGGCGTGATCATGTGCGCGATGTACAAGGAACTCGCGGGGCTGAAGTCGGTCGAGGTCAATTACAAGATGGCGAAGGATTCGCTGAACGACATGGCGGCCGGCACGGTCGACTTCGCCTGTCACGATCCTGTCTTCGTGCTGTCGCAGCAGCGCGAGGGGCGGTTGCGCATCCTCGGAGTTGCATCCGCTGATCGATTGAAAGCCGCGCCCGACATCCCGACGATGAAGGAGCAGGGCTACAACATGGATCTCGTCGGCTGGTTCTCGGCGATGGTGCCGTCCGCGACGCCGCGTCCAATCGTCAATCAGATTAACAAGTGGTTCAATGACATTCTCGCGACCGAGGAGACCAAGAAGTTTATCACTAACTTCGGTGGCGATCCGTGGTCGAGCACGCCCGACGAAGGTCAGGCGCGTCTCTTGAAAGACATCAAGGATTGGGAGGAGTACGTGCGGGTCGCCAAGCTCAAGCCGCAGGGTTAATGAGCGGTTGGCGCAGCCCGCGATACGCGAAGAAAAATTTACCGCCGACATGTGAAGGTGAGGGCGGGGAGCGATAGCGCGGCCGATGCCGTGGTTCGGCCGCGAATGACACTGGTTCACTGGAGAAGCATTATGGATAGACGTTCGTTTCAACTGCTCGGTGCGGCCTTCATGGCTGCAACGGTCGCCGGCGCTCCGCTCGGCGCCTCAGCCCAGTCGTATCCCTCGCAGGATATCCACGTGATCTGCGCGTTCCCGGCGGGAAGCGGCGCGGACGTGCTGGTGCGTTACTTTGCCGAGAAGCTGCGCGAGAAGGCCGGCAAGGCCGTGATCGTCGAGAACAAGGTCGGCGCCGCGGGCAACATCGCCGCCGAATACACCGCGCGGGCCAAGCCCGACGGCTACACCATCCACATCCACGCCGGCTCGTCGACCGCGGCCAACTACTGGCTGTTCAAGAAGCCGCCGATCGATCCGTCGAAGGATCTGCAGGTCGTCGCCACGCTCAACAAGCAGCCGTTCATGGTCGTTGTCGCGGCCAACAGCCCCTACAAGAAGCTCTCCGACCTCACCGAGGCGATGCTCAAGAAGGGCGACAAGGCGAGCTACGCCGAATCGAACACGACCGGCAAGGTCATGGGCGAGCTCTACAAGCAGGCGACCGGCGTGAAGGCGGTCGACGTTCCGTACCGTACGGCAAACGACTCGCTCAACGACTTCGCGAGCGGCGTCATCGACTACGGCATGATGGACCCGGTGTTCGCCCTCGTGCAGGAGCGCGCAGGCCGTCTGCGCAGCCTGGCCGTCAGTTCGCCGGCCCGCATGGGCGCGGTCCCGAACCTTCCGACCATGAGCGAGTCGGGCGTCAAGGGCGTCGAGCTGTTCGGCTGGTTCGCGGCCATGGTGCCGTCGGCGACGCCGCGGCCGATCGTCGATCAGCTCAACAAGTGGTTGAACGAGATCGAGGCCACCCCCGAGACCAAGGCCTACCTCAATAAGTTCGGCGGCGATCCCTGGATCTCCACGCCGGAACAAGGTCAGGCTCAGCTCGTCAAGGACCAGAAGGCCTGGGAAGGCTACGTCAAAGCCGCGGGCATCCAGCCGCAAGGCTGACGAAACAGACGGCGGCGCCAAGCGCCGCCGTTTTTCTTTCAACGCGGCCTCAAGTCCGCGACATCGGGAGCGACCCAAATGGACATGCTTGCGCACGTGCGTGGCGCCGCAGCCTCTCTCATTCTTGCCGCCGCCGTCGTGGCCGGGCCGGCGACAGCACAGCAGTATCCCAGCCAGGACGTCCATATCGTCTGCGCATTCCCGGCCGGCAGCGGCGCCGACGTGATCGTGCGCTATATGGCGGAGAAGCTGCGTCCGCTCATGGGCCGCACCATCATCGTGGAGAACAAGCCCGGCGCGCTCGGCAACATCGCCACCGAATACGTCGCGCGCGCCAAGCCGGACGGACATACGCTCTATATCCACGGCGCCAGCGGCGTGGCCGCCAGCATGGCGCTGATGAAGAATCCGAGCTTCGACGTCGGCAAGGCCATCCAGGTGATCGGCACCATCAACCGTCAGCCGACGATGATGGTCGTCCATGTGAGCAAGCCATGGAAGACGGTCGCGGAGGTCACGGCCTACGCAAAGGAACGCGGCGACAAGGCGAGCTACGCCACCACCAATCCAGTCGGCAAGGTGATGGGCGCGCTCTACAAGGAGCACCTCGGGCTCAAGACCGTGGAGGTGCCCTACCGCACGGCGGCCGATACGGTCAACGACTTCGCCAGCGGCGCGATCGACTTCGGGTTCATCGACAACGTGTTCGGCATGGCGCAGCAGCGCGCGGGGCGGCTGCGGGTGTTGGCGGTCTCGACGGGCGAGCGCATCCAGGCCGCTTCCGAGATCCCGACCATGAAGGAGGGCGGGATACCGATCAGCCTCACGGGCTATTTCTCGCTGATGGCTCCGGCCGGCGTGCCGCGTCCGATCCTCGACCAGCTCAACAAGTGGAACAACGAGGTCGTGGCCATGCCCGAGACCAAGGCGTTCCTCAACAAGTTCGCTTCCGATCCGTGGATCAACAGCATGGACGACGCGCAGTCCTTCTTCCTCAAGGATATCGCGAACTGGAAGCGCTACATCGAGATCGCGAAGATCGAGCCCCTGGGCTGACGGTCTCGCGGCTGGAGGACCTCGACGGCTTCGCGCACGCGCGGCCGTCGGAGCGAGGCGGGCCGCCAGCACAGAGACAGGCGATCGCTCAGCCGCCGATTGCGCGCGCGCCAGCGACCACGACCCGGGAGCCCAAAGAGGCAGGAGCGACGCGGCTCCCGCACTGCCGCGCAGGCCGCTGCGTTTCTTTCAGAGAAATTTCCCGAAAAATGCGTACCGGCCCTGGAGCGAGCATGCTTGAGTGATCTCGCCGATGGCGGCGGCAAAAGAAACGGACCGCCGACACGAGGGAGGAAGGCATGAGGCAGCTCGCGCGAGCGCTAGCCGTGGGGTCGTTTGTCGCAATCTCGGCGGTGCCGGGCGCGCAGGCTCAGCAATATCCGAGCCAGGACATCCATTTCATCTGTGCGTTTCCACCCGGAAGCGGCGCCGACATCGTCGTGCGCTTCTATGCCGAGAAGGTGCGCGCGCTGGCCGGCCGCAACATCATCGTCGAGAACAAGCCGGGCGCGGCGAGCAACATCGCCACCGAGTATCTGGCGCGCTCCAAGCCTGACGGCCACACGATCTACATTCATCCCGCGAGCTCGGTCGGCGCGAACATGCATCTGTTCAAGAACCCGCCCGTCGATGTCGGCAAGGCCATCCAGATCGCGGCTCCGCTCAACAAGCAGCCGTACATGCTGCTCGTAGACGCCAAGCGCCCGTGGAAGACGGTGGCGGACCTGACCGCCTATCTCAAGGAGAAGAAGGACAAGGCGAGCTACGCCACCACCAATCCATCCGCCAAGGTGATGGGGGCGATCTACAAGCACGTCACGAAGGTGGAAGCCGTCGAAGTGTCCTATCGCACCTCCGGCGACACGATCAATGATATGCAGAGCGGCGCGCTCGACTACGCGTTCCAGGATCCGATCTTCTCCACCAGCCAGGCGCGCGCGGGCCGCATGCGCATCCTCGCCGTGAGCACCGGCGAGCGCACGCATGCCAATCCCGAGATCCCCACGATGAAGGAGTCGGGCATCCCGATGGATCTGCTCGGCTGGTTCGCGGCCATGGTGCCAATGGGCACGCCGCGACCGGTCGTCGATCAGATCAACAAGTGGTTCAATCAGGTGAACTCGACCGAGGAGGCGAAGAAGTTCCTCAATAACAGCGGCGGCGATCCCTGGATCAGCACGCCGGACGAGGGGCAGGCCCGGCTGCTCAAGGACATCAAGGACTGGGGCGAATACGTTCGCGCCGCGAAGATCGAGCCGCAGGGATAGGTCTTCGGCCGGCCCTCCAGGTGTCGCAAGCCCCGAAGGCGGACTTGAGGCTTGCGGCTTTTGGGGTTGCCGCTTTGGAGCTTGCCGCGGGAGACGCCTTGCCGGCAGCTCAGACCGCGGCCGCCGGCAACGCCGGGCGTCCGCGGATCAGGTCGGCGGCCTTCTCCGCGATCATGACCACCGGCGCGTTGATGTTGCCCCCGACGATGCCGGGAAAGACCGAGGCGTCGACCACGCGCAGCGCCTCGAGGCCATGCACGCGCAGTTCCTCGTCGACGACGCTGGTCGGGTCCGAGGCCGGGCCCATCTTGCAGGTGCCGAGCGGGTGGTGCACGTCGATCGCGGTGGCGCGCGTGAGGGCGTCGAGCTCGGCGTCGCCGGTCTTGGCCGCGCCGGGCAGGATCTCAGGGCCGCGGAACGCGTCGAATGCCTTCTGGCTGGCGATCTCGCGGAAGATGCGCACGCCCTCGCGCAGCACTTTCCAGTCGTAGTCGGTCGCCAGGAAATTCTGCCGGATGCGGATCGACTGCGTCGGATCGCTGGAGGCGAGCTCGAGCCGGCCGCGGCTCTCCGGCCGCAGCGCAGCGATGCGGCAGCCCCAGCCGTCGGGGAACGGCTTCTGGAATGGGCGATAGGGCCGGGCGGTGAGCGGAGCCGCCGCCATCATCATCTGCAGGTCGGGCAGCCGGGCGCCGGCACCGGTGCCGCTCTTGATGAATCCGACGAGGCCGATCGGCAGGTCGTTGGCGAAGCCGTCGTTGAGGAAATACGTCTTCGCGCATTCGCGCAGCAGGCGGTCGTAGCGCAGCTTGCCCGGAAACGGCCCTGGCGACGTTCGCGCATACACGACCAGCACCGAGAGGTGATCCTGCAGGTTCTTGCCGGCGCCGGACAGCGCGACTTTCACCGGGATGTCGTGCGCCGCGAGCTCGGCCGGATCGCCGATGCCCGAGAGCATCAGCAGTTGCGGCGAGTTGATCACGCCGCCGGCGAGGATCACCTCGCGTTCGGCGCGGATCTCCTGCGGCCGCCCGCCGGCGAGGATCTCGATCCCGACGGCGCGCTTGCTCTCGAACAGCACGCGCGTCGCGAGCGCGTGCGTGCGCACGTGCAGGTTGGGCCGGCGCAGCACCGGCTTGAGATAGGCCACCGCGCAACTGCAGCGCTGGCCGCCGCGGATCGTGTACTGGCCGCGCCCGAACCCTTCCTGCTGCTTGCCGTTGAAGTCGTCGGTCATCGGCAGACCGGCCGCGGCGACGGCATCGACGCTCGCGTCGATGAGCGGGTCCTTGTAGGTCGAGAAGCGGGTGGTCAGCGGTCCGTCGCCGCCGCGGAATGCGTCGGCGCCGCCTTCCCAGGATTCCTGTCTGCGGAAGTAAGGCAGGCAGTGCGCATAAGACCAAGTGGGCAATCCCTGCGCCGCCCAGGTGTCATAGTCGGCGCGATTGCCGCGCACATACGCCATGGCGTTGATCGACGACGAGCCGCCGATCACGCGGCCGCGCGCGCATTCGACGCGTCGTCCGCCGACGTTCTCCTCCGGCTCGCAGAAATAGTTCCAGTCGTGGAGCCGGTCCTCGTAGATCTGGCCCCAGGCGAGGGGAATGTGGATGCGCGGATCGCGGTCCCAGCCGCCCGCTTCGATCAGCAGGACGCGGACGTCGGCATCCTCACTGAGCCGGTTGGCCAGCGCACAGCCGGCCGAGCCTGCTCCGACGATGACGTAGTCATACGCCTCGCGCCGCGGCATGTCCGGCGTTCCCCCGACAAGCTATTTTGCCGATAAGCATCGCGGCGCTGGCCCGACCTGTCAAATCTGTCATTATGTCGGGGCGTTCATACGAACCATAATCGGTCGGGAGGAAGCCATACTGCATCGCGCCGCGGCGCCGTCGTCGTCGGCATTCGCGCGTTCCGCCTGCACATCATCCCGGCGCTGTTCCAGTGCCGCTCCGAGCATGCGGCGCACGCATTGACCCAGCACGTAACAGACAGGGAGAACGACCATGACACACACGAGAGGTTTCCGGCTCGGCACTGCAGGAGCGCTCGCGCTTGTGCTTGCGCTCGGAAGCACGGGGCTGGCGACTGCGCAGGACTATCCGACCCAGGACATTCACGTGGTCACCGGTTTCCCGCCGGGCAGCGGCGCCGACGTTCTCACCCGCTACTTCGCCGAGAAGCTGCGTCCGCTCGCCAACCGGGCCGTGATCGTCGAGAACAAGGTGGGCGCCAGCGGCGCGATCGCGGTGAAATACTCTGCGCTCGCCAAGCCCGACGGCCACACCATGTATCTGAGCGCCGGCAGCGCCACCGCGGCGCAGATGCACCTGTTCAAGACGCCGCCGGTCGACGTCGTCAAGGCGTTCCAGATCGCGGCGACGCTCAACCGGCAGGCTTTCATGATCACGGTCGACGCCAAGTCGCCCTACAAGACGCTGGCCGATCTCACCGCGGCGATGAAGAAGAAGGGCAAGGACGCGAGCTACGCGACTGCGGCCACTTCGGGCATCGTGCTGGGCGAGATGTACAAGTCGCTGACCGGCATCGAGGCGGTGGAGGTGCGCTACAAGGACTCGGCGGGGTCCCTCAATGACATGCAGAGCGGGCGCGTCGACTACGGCTCGCACGACCCCGTGTTCTCACTGGCCCAGGCGCGGGAAGGGCGCCTGCGCATTCTCGCGCACAGTGCGGGCAAGCGTCTGCAGGCGATCCCCGACATTCCGACCATGACCGAGTCGGGCGTGCCGATGGACCTCACGTCGTGGTGGGCGGTGCACGTGCCGTCGGCGACGCCCAGGCCGGTGGTCATGCAGATCAACAAGTGGTTCAACCAGATCCTGGCCATGCCGGACACCAAGGCGTTCCTCAACAAGTTCGGCGGGGATCCCTTCATCAGCACGCCGGAGGAGGGGCAGGCCCTGTTCGTGAAGGAGGACAAGGCCTGGGCCGAGTACGTGCGGATCGCCAAGATCGAGCCGCAGTCGTAAGCCGCAGGCGGCAGGGCCGGGCGGCGTCACGCCGCCCGGATCGCCCCGCAACCGCACCGGGCCGGCCAGCCAGCCAGCCTCTGCGCCGCGCTCGCCAAGGACTGCCGGCGGCGCACGCCGCTACCATCAATCCAGCCCCTCGCGCGGCGCGGTTGCGCGTGCGCGGCCGCACCCTGTATTGCATCCCTGCGAATGGCGGCTCGGTTGCCGCCGCGAGAGGGAGGCAGCCCCATGAAAGTGCGCCCCGGCGCGATCGACTGCGACATCCATCCGGCGGTGCCCAGCACGCCGGCGCTGCTGCCCTACCTGCCGGACTATTGGCGCGACCAGCTCGTCAACCGCCATATCGATCGCTCGCCGTTCGTGCTCACGAGCTATCCGCCGAACTCGCCGTTGAGCTGCCGCCCGGACTGGCGTCCGGCATCGGGCCTGCCCGGCAGCGACATCGACGCCCTGCGCCGCCAGGCGCTGGATGCGTTCGGCACCAGGTACGCCATCTGCAACGTGCTGCACGGCGCCGTCGCGCTCTTCAACGACGACATGGCCGCCGCGCTCTGCAGCGCCGTGAATGACTGGACCGCGAAGGAATTGCTCGACCGCGACGCGCGCCTGCGCGCCTCGATCCTGGTGCCGTTCGCCAGCCCCGAACACGCCGTGAAGGAGATCGAGCGCCTCGCGCACGACCGCCGTTTCGTGCAGGTGCTCATGCTCGTCATGGGCGACGCGCTGCTCGGCAACCGGCGCTTCTGGCCGATCTACAAGGCGGCGGAGAAGCATCAGCTTGCGGTCTGCATCCACGCGGGCAGCACGTTCCGCACGTCCGCGACCTACTCGGGCTGGCCCTCGTATCATGTTGAGGATTACGTCGCGAACAGCACCGCATTCGAGAACGTGCTGGTGAGCCTCGTCGCGGAAGGTGTCTTCCAGCAGTTCCCGACGCTCAAGGTCGTGTGCGCGGAATCCGGCATCACCTGGCTTCCGACGCTGCTGTGGCGCATCAACAAGGAATGGCGCGGCACGCGCGCCGAGGTGCCGTGGATCGACCGCCCGCCGGCGGACATCATCCGCGATCAGGTGCGCTTCACGCTGCAGCCGCTCGACGCGCCGAAGGACGACCCGGACAAGTTCCTGCGCACGCTGGAACATATCGGATCGGACCGGGTTTTCCTGTTTTCGACCGATTATCCGCACTGGCATTTCGACGGCGACGACGTCCTGCCGGACGGCCTCACCGAGGAGACATTGCAAAAACTGCTTAACGACAATGCGCTCGAAACCTATCCGCGCCTGCGCGATGCCGGTATGATCGCAGCCGGCAAGACGCACACGTCGAACGAGAAGATCTGATGAACGCGCCCGTCCTGGAAAAGTCGCTGCAGCAGCGCCTCGCGATCGTCGATTGCGACATTCATCCCGATCAGAAGTCGCCGGCGACGCTCGCAGCCTACATGCCCGAGCGCTGGCGCGAGCACGCGAAGACCTTCGGCCTGCGCAGCCGCCAGGGCCTGGTCGGACAGCTCACCCATCCGCGCATGATGGCGAACGGGCGTCGCGCCGATTCCTTCCCGCCCGACGGCAGCCCCGCCGGCTCCGATCTCGGCTTCATGCGCAAGCAGCACCTCGACCCCAACGGCGTCGAAGTCGGCATGCTGGTGGCGCTCGGCCGCAACGGCATGGAAGAGCAGAACCAGGATTTCGCCACGGTGCTGGCGCGCGCCGTCAACGACTGGCAGATCGAGGAATGGGTGAAGCCGGAGCCGCGTCTGCGCGCCGGCATCATCGTCACGCAGGAGAATCCGCAGGAGGCCGTCGCCGAGATCGAACGCTGCGCGCCGAACTCGTCGTTCCGCCAGGTAATCATCTCGCCGCGCACCACGGAGCCGCTCGGCCGCCGCCGGTACTGGCCGATCTTCGAGGCCGCGGAGCGCGCGGGCCTGCCGATCGGCCTGCATCCCGCCGGCGCGAGCGGGGGCTTTCCCTCGACCGGGTCGGGCTGGCCGACCTACTACCTGCAGGAGCACTATTCGTTCGAGACCGGGATGCAGGGCGTGCTGGCGAGCCTCGTGTTCGAGGGCGTGTTCGAGCGCTTCCCCAAGCTGCGCGTCTGCTTCATCGAGTCGGGCTTCACCTGGGTGCCGGCCGTGTGCTGGCGCATGGACAAGCACTGGGAGCGCATGCGCAAGGAGGTGCCGCACCTCACGCGTCCGCCGTCCGAGTACGTGCGCGAGCACTTCTGGTTCGCCACGCAGCCGATCGAGGAGCCGGAGCATCCGCACCATCTCGCCGACATGATCGGCTGGATCGGCTGGGACCGCCTGGTGTTTTCCACCGATTATCCGCACTGGGACTTCGACGACCCGCGCTACACCTTCAAGATCAACCTCACAGAGCGGCAGCGGGCGATGATCTTCCGCGAGAACGCCAAGGCGCTGTACGGCTTGCAATAATGGCTCGTCACGTGGTCGCGGCCGTCGGCGACATCAAGCCCGGCGAAAAGAAGCTCGTCACCGTCAAAGGTCGCGAGATCGGCGTGTTCAACGTCAACGGCGAGTTCTTCGCGCTCGCCAACCGCTGTCCGCACGCGGGCGGACCGATGTGCGAGGGCTACATCGTCCCGCTGGTCGCGCCGGGCAAGCCGGGCGAGTACAAGCTCACGCGCAACAACGAGTTCATCCGCTGCCCCTGGCACGGCTGGGAGTTCGAAATCCGCACCGGGCAGTCCTGGTGCGATCCCAAGGACCTCAAGATCCGCCAGTTCAAGGTGGCGGTCGAGCCCGGGCAGGAGCTCGTGAAAGGTCCCTACGTTGCCGAGACGTTCCAGGTGACCGTCGAAGCGGATTACGTCGTCATCGACCTGTAACGGCGGGCGTGGAACCCGCGGCTCAGCTGGTGCCCGACGCCGGCTGGACGCGGTCGCCCTTGGCGGCCGCAGACCGCTTCTCGCCCAGCGGACGGACCACGTCGTCGCTGTGCTCGGCGCTTTGCATGCGGCTTGCGAGCAGCGTGCCGAAGGCCACGGTGCCGTCGATCAGGAGATCGCGCTGCCGGTCGACCGTGACGATGTGGTAGCTGTCGTCGAGCACCAGCGTGTCGACGAGACCGCCGAGATGGCGCTGCAGATATTCGGTGTTGCGCAGGCTCGAGAGATCGTCGTCGCGCGCCTGCACGATGAACGCCGGCGCGGTGATGCCGGCCAGTTCGCCCTTCACCACCTTCACCAGCCGGTAGAGCTGGATCACGGCTTCGCCGGGCGTGACCAGGATGCCGGCCTGGGTGGTGTCACCCGAACTCATGGCGGCCACGACCACCGCGCGGATGGCGGGGTCCTTGATGCCGTAGGGCTCGCTCTCCACGAACTTGTAGAACCGCCGCAGGATCCAGCGCCCGAACGCGCTGGCCATGGCGAAGTGCATCATGAAGCGATAGCGCGGCATCGCCCACCCGTCGTACCAGAGGGTCGGGGCGTAGAGCGCGAGGCCGTGCACCTCGCCCGGCCGCCGCGCGGCGAGATGCAGCGCCAGAACGGCGCCCATCGAGAGACCGCCGACGACGACGGTGTCGCATTCCGTGCGCAGCCTGTCGAAGGCCTGCTCGACGCTGGCGTACCAGTCCTGCCAGTTGCTCGCGACGAGGTCCTCGGCCGTGCCGCAGTGGCCGGCGAGCTGGCAGCAGTGCACCTTGAGGCCGTGGCGCGCCAAGCCCTTGGCCACGAACTTGAGCTCGATCGGCGTGCCGCCGAGCCCGTGGATCAGCAGGAACCCGGTGCGGCCTTCTCCGACGGAGAAGCTTCTGTCGACGACTGCCATGCCGTTCAGCTCTTGGATACCCGCGTCATGAGCTGATCGAGCAGGGCGAGGCCGAGGTCGATCTCCTCATAGGTGATGGTCAGCGCCGGCGCGAGGGTGATGACGTTCTTGTAGTAGCCGCCGATGTCGAGGACGAGGCCGTAACGCCTGCCCTTGTGCTCGAGATCGGCCTTGAGCGCCTCGTCGACCATGCGGTCGACGATCGCCTTCGATGGCGTGAAGCTGTCATGCGGCTCGCAGATCTCGACGCGCAACGCGAGGCCGAGCCCGTCGACGTCGCCGATGATCTTGTGGCGGCGCTGCAGCTCCTTGAGGCCCTCGAGGAAATACGCGCCCTTCTGCGGCACGGAGGTCGCGAAGTCCTCGTCGTGCATCATCTTGAGCGCTTCCAGTCCGACCGCGGTGCCGAGCGGATTGGAGGCGAAGGTCGAGTGGGTCGAGCCCGGCGGGAACACCTGCGGGTTGATCAGCTCCTCGCGCGCCCAGATGCCGGACAGTGGGTTGAGCCCGTTGGTGAGCGCCTTGCCGAACACGAGGACGTCGGGAACCACGCCGAAATGCTCCACCGACCACAGTTTTCCGGTGCGGAAGAAGCCCATCTGGATCTCGTCGACCACCAGCAGGATTCCGTAGCGGTCCAGCACCTTCTTGAGCTCGACGAAGAAGTTCATCGGCGGGATGACGTAACCGCCGGTGCCCTGGATGGTCTCGACGTAGAAGGCCGCGTACTCGGCCTGGCCCGCCTTCGGGTCCCACACGCCGTTGTACTCGCTCTCGAACAGGCGCTCGAGCTGCTGCACGCAATGGAGGCCGTACTCCTCCTTGCTCATGCCCTTGGGCCCGCGGAAGTGATACGGGAACGGCAGAAAATGGGCGCGCTCGCCGAAGTGTCCGTAGCGGCGGCGATATCGATAGGACGAGGTGATCGCGGTCGCGCCCAGCGTGCGCCCGTGATAGCCGCCCTCGAAGGCGAACATCAGGCTCTTGCCGCCGGTGGCGTTGCGGATCAGCTTGAGCGAGTCCTCGACGGCCTGCGAGCCGCCGACGTTGAAGTGCACGCGTCCTTTGCGACCGAACTTCCGTTCGGCGTCGCGCGCGATCATCGCGGCGAGCTCGATCTTCTCGCGGTGGAGATATTGGCTCGCGACCTGCGGGAGGCGGTCGATCTGGCGCTTGAGCGCGTCGTTCAGCCGGCGGTTGCCGTAGCCGAAATTGACGGCCGAGTACCACATCTGCAGGTCGAGGTACTCGCGCCCTTCGTTGTCGTAGATGAACGAGCCTTCGCAGCGATCGAAGATCTTCGGCGGCTCGGAATAGTGGACCGTGTCGCCGAACGAGCAGTAGGCCGCTTCGAGCTGGAGCAGTTCCGCGTCGCTGAGCGTCGCGGAAGGTGCGGAGGTCTCGGACTCGGCGGCGAGCTTAAGCGGCGGGCGTCGCATCGATCGGTCCGGGCGCGAGATGCGGGATCGGGCTCTGGCGCTCGATCGCGCCGATCCAGTCCGCAAGCACAGTCGTCGCGCCGGCAAAATTTCCGAACACGATGTAGGGCAGTCCGTTGGCTTGGCAGTGTTCCACCAGGGCACCTTTGGCGATCACCAGATCGGCTGTCTCGGCCGCACAGAAGTCGGAGCGGCCATCACCGATCATGATGCGCATGCTTTTCGGCTCGTTGGTCAGCGCCAAGCACTTGCAGTGTCCGGCCCCCGCGCGGCAGTCGTCGGCGGAGTGCGGAAAGTCCAGGCGCCAGCGGCGGTCGCCGAGGTAGGCGAGCCGGTTGGCGAGAATTGGGACATCCACGCCGATCCGGGCAAGCATTTTTTTCACGAGCCGCTCAAGGCCGTCGGATACTACCGCCAGCGGAATGCGGTGGCGGCGGCAGAGGGCGACCAGCTCGGGAAAGTGCGGGTCGAGCGGAACGCTCTCGCACACGCTGTCGAGCTCTTCGGGGGTTGCCCGCACCAAGTCGATCTGCTTGCGCAGGCATTCGCGCGACCCGATGCGGCCGGCCAGCCAGTCCGCCTCCACCTTCTGCCAGGACGGGTCGGCGAACCGCTCGAGGACGACGTCTGTCGTGTCCTCAAGCGAAATGGTCCCGTCGAAATCGACGAAAACCCGTACGCGCGATGGCATTTTGAAAGTCGCCCCCAAACTACCCACGAACCGCCGGAATCGGGCCCCGAAGTGCGGCGTTCGATGCGATTTTTGGCTAAACTGCCGAAACTTGTCGAGCGGATCAACCCGCCGGCCCGCCGCGGCGCACACCCCTGTTTTGACGCCACCGCGTGGCAAGCCGGTCCGGCGGTTCGGCCGGTCCGCTGCAAATCACCGCCCGAGCTGCATATACCTTGCGATTGTCGGCGGCTGAAGGCCTCGGCGGGCCGCAACCGACGGTCTTGGCCGCAGTGTTGCCAATGTGACACTGCCGGCGGATTTCTGCTCACGGGCCGAGGATCCGCACCGGTTTCCCGTCCAGGAACGCGCGGATGTCGTGGACCGTATCGTTGAAATAGACCGCGTAGTTCTCGGCGCTCACGTAGCCCAGGTGCGGCGTGAGCACGACGTTGTCGAGCCGCCGCAGCGGATGGTCGGTCGGCAGCGGCTCGACGTCGAAGACGTCGAGCCCGGCGCCGGCGATGCGGCGCTGGGTGAGCGCCGCCACCAGCGCGGCCTCGTCGATGATCGGGCCGCGCGCCGTGTTGATGATATAGGCCGTCGGCTTCATCAGCCCGAAGTCGCCCGCGCCGATCAGCCCGCGCGAGCGCTCGCTCAGCACGAGGTGTACGCTGACGACGTCGGCCTGGCGGAAAAGCTCCTCCTTGCTCACTGCCTCGGCGCCGGCCTCACGCGCCTTCTCGGGCGTGAGGTTCTGGCTCCAGGCGATGGTGCGCATGCCGAGCGCCTGCGCCACGCGGGCGACGCGCCCGCCAAGTCGACCGAGGCCGACGATGCCGAGGGTCTTGCCCTCGACATCGCTGCCGAGCGTGATTTGCCAGGGCTCACCGGCCTTCAGGCGCGTATTCTCGAAGCCGATTCGCCGCGTCAGTTCGAGCATCAGTCCGATCGCGATCCCGACAGTGGGGTATCCGAACGTGCCGGTGCCGCAGACCGTGACGCCGCGCGCGTTCGCGGCTGCGACGTCGATCGAGGCGTTGCGCATGCCGGTGGTGATCAGCAGCCTGAGGTTGGGCAACGCTTCGATCACGCGTCGCGAAAAGCGCGTGCGCTCGCGCATGGCGCAGACGATCGCGAAGTCCTTGAGCGCATGGATGATCGTGTCGTCGCCGGCAAGCGGCGCGCTGAAGACCGTGATGTCCACGTCGCCCGCCACCTTCGACCAATCGGCCATCTTGAGGGCCACCTGCTGATAGTCATCGAGCACGGCGCAGCGCAGCGGCATCATGCGGCTCCTTGGAATGGGGATGAGTTATTCCGGATTGGGCGCGGCGAATCCGCCGCCGCTCCGGTCGCGACCGGCCGCCGCGGCAGGCTGCATGGCGAGCGCGCGTGGGAGGGCGGAGGATGAAAAGCGTCATGTGGCCCCCGGGCGGGAGCCACGATGGTTGCACAGCCGGCGCCGCCGGTTAAGCCCGGGCGAGTTCCACGCAGGGCTCGGCCGGCGCGGACGCCTGGGCGGCTTCGAGGCGGCGCTTCTCGCGGCACTTGGGCCCGGGACCGCGCATGTAGTGCAGTTCAGGGCGGTAGCTGCCGAACAGGTCATGCGCCATCGAATGGAACAGCGCGCTGACCTGGCGGGACAGGTGCGGTGTGGACGTTCTGTCCATGACGATCTCCCATCGGCTCTTCGGCCGGTGCTGCCGGCTCACTTGTCTGTCGCTGCGACAAGGCGCCGGGTTCACGCGGAGATGGTCACGCAGGTATCGTTAAAATGCTGTTCTCATTGGCTGCAAAACAGGCGCTGATCCGGCTCTATGCTTTCTCAAATTTTACCTGGACCGCCGCCAGCCTTGCCCTCGGGGCAGCGGGTCGTTACATGACCGCGGCATTCTCCCGACAACGCGCAGGCTTTGAGGGCATATGAACGGCCGGCAATTCATTTATCACATGCGGGGCCTGACCAAGGTCTATCCCGGCAACCGCAAGGTATTGGAAAACATCAATCTTTCGTTCTATCCGGACGCCAAGATCGGTGTCCTGGGCGTCAACGGCTCGGGCAAATCCACCCTGCTGCGGATCATGGCGGGAATCGACCAGGACTACGCCGGCGAGGGCTGGGTCGCCGAAGGGGCGCGTGTCGGATACCTCGAGCAGGAGCCGCAGCTCGATCCCGCGAAGTCCGTGCGCGAGAACGTCATGGACGGGGTCGCCCCCAAGCGCGCGCTGCTGGAGCGCTATAACGAACTCGCCACCAACTATTCCGACGAGACGGCCGATGAGATGGCCAAGCTGCAGGATCTCATCGACAGCCAGAACCTGTGGGACCTCGACTCGCAGGTCGATCTGGCGATGGACGCGCTGCGTTGCCCGCCCGACGACGCCGACGTCTCGAAGCTCTCGGGCGGCGAGAAGCGCCGCGTCGCGCTGTGCCGCTTGCTGCTGGAGCAGCCGGAACTGCTGTTGCTCGACGAGCCGACCAACCACCTCGACGCCGAGTCGGTGCACTGGCTCGAAGGGCACCTGCGCAACTATCCGGGCGCGATCCTGATCGTCACCCACGACCGCTACTTTCTCGACAACGTCACGGGCTGGATCCTCGAGCTCGACCGCGGCCATGGGATTCCCTACGAGGGCAACTATTCGTCCTGGCTGGTGCAGAAGCAGAAGCGCCTCGCCCAGGAAAGCCGCGAGGAGGAAGCGCGCCAGCGCACGCTCGCGCGCGAGCAGGAATGGATCGCGGCGAGCCCGCGCGCCCGCCAGGCCAAGTCGAAGGCACGCTACCAGCGCTACGAGGAACTGCTGCAGAAAGCCTCGGACAAGCAGACCCAGACAGCCCAGATCACGATTCCCGTGGCCGAGCGGCTGGGCCAGAACGTCATCGACTTCGAGCATCTCACCAAGGGATTCGGCGACCGCCTGCTGATCGACGATCTCACCTTCAAGCTTCCGCCCGGCGGCATCGTCGGCGTGATCGGTCCGAACGGTGCCGGCAAAACCACGCTGTTCCGCATGATCACGGGGCAGGAGAAACCGGACAACGGCACCATCACCGTCGGCGAGTCGGTGCGGCTCGGCTATGTCGATCAGTCGCGCGACACGCTCGACGGCAAGAAGTCCGTGTGGGAGGAGATCTCCGGCGGCAATGAAGTGATCGCGCTCGGCAAACGCGAGGTGAACAGCCGCGCCTATTGCTCGGCTTTCAACTTCAAGGGCGCCGACCAGCAGAAGAAGGTCGGCACGCTGTCGGGCGGCGAGCGCAACCGTGTGCATCTCGCCAAGATGCTCAAGTCGGGCGCCAACGTGCTGCTGCTCGACGAGCCTACCAACGACCTCGACGTCGACACGCTGCGCGCGCTCGAGGAGGCGCTCGAAGACTTCGCCGGATGCGCTGTCATCATCAGCCACGACCGCTGGTTCCTCGACCGCATCGCCACCCACATTCTGGCGTTCGAGGGCGACAGTCACGTCGAGTGGTTCGAGGGCAACTTCCAGGACTACGAGGCGGACAAGATGCGGCGGCTCGGAACGGACTCCGCGATGCCGCATCGCATCAAGTACAAGAAATTCGCGCGCTGATCGTCGGCGGGAAAACCTGAATGTCGGATACGGAACTTCGGATCGCGAGGAGCCTGCGGCCGCTGCCCTCGCTGATCTTCGGCTCGCGCTGGCTGCAGCTTCCGCTCTATCTCGGCCTCGTGATCGCGCAGGCCGTCTACGTCGTGCTGTTCCTCAAGGAACTCTGGCACCTCGTCCTGCATTCGTTCGACTTCAGCGAACAGCAGATCATGCTGGTCGTGCTCGGCCTCATCGACGTGGTGATGATCTCGAACCTTTTGATCATGGTGATCGTCGGCGGCTATGAGACCTTCGTGTCGCGGCTCCAGCTCGAGGGCCATCCGGACCAGCCGGAATGGCTGAGCCACGTCAATGCCAGCGTGCTCAAGATCAAGCTCGCCATGGCGATCATCGGCATCTCTTCGATCCACCTGCTGCGTACCTTCATCGAGGCGGGAGCGCTCAACTCGCCGAAGGCGGTTTATACGGAAACGGGCGTGATGTGGCAGACCATCATCCATGTGGTGTTCGTGCTCTCGGCGATCGGCATCGCCATGGTGGAGCGCATCAGCACATCGGTGGAGGGAAAGGCGCACTGATCCAGCGATAGCGCGGAGCGGCTAGGCCGGCAGCCATCCGCTCGCTATACTGCGCGTCTTGGTGACCCGGGAGCGCCCCATGAACGAACGGCTCGCGATCTCACGTATCGGCGGCGTCGCCCTCGACCGGCCGGTCAGCGACGAGGAGCGCAAGCTGCGCATTGATCTCGCCGCTGCCTTTCGCGTCGCGCATCACCTGCGCTGGAACACCGACACGCTCAATCACATCACGCTGCGAATTCCCGGCGCCGACGCCTTCCTGATGAATCCGCTCGGTCTCGCCTGGGAGGAGATCACCGCCTCCGCGCTGGTGACCGTGGATTTCGAGGGGCGCATCCTCAGCCACTCGGGCGTGCGTGTCGCGCCGGCGGGATTCAACTTCCACAGCGGCATCCTGCGCGCGCGGCCGGAGCTCAACTGCGTCTTGCACACCCACGAAGCCGCCGGCCTCGTGATCAGCGCCACCGGGGGCGAACTGCCGATCATCAGTCAGGGCGGCTGCCGCCTGCATGGCGAGGTCGGTCTGCACGACTTCGAGGGGCTCGCCCGCGAGACCGACGAGGTTCCGCGCATCCTCGCCGACCTCGGAACGAAGCGCACGCTCATCATGCTCAATCACGGGCTGCTCAGCGTCGGGGCCTCGCTCGGCGAGGCGTTCGGCTGGATGCGCACGCTGATCGACGAGTGCCGGCTGGTCGAACGGGCGCTCGCCACCGGCCGCCCCATCCGCTCCATTCCGGACGAGGTGCAGCTCCACACCAAGGCACAGATGGGCTACGGGCGCAACACGCCGCGCGACGACCATAGCTGGCAGTACTGGCTGCGGCTGGCGGAGCGGCTCGATCCCGGCATGGCGGCCTGAAGCGGCGCAGACGCGGATCGCTAGCCGTTCTTGACCCACACCTTGGTCGCCAGCGGTCCCGTGTCGCCCACTTCCTCGACGTAGTAGACCTCGTCGCCGCGCGCGAGATCCTCGAAGCTTCCGCTGAGCATGCGGTTGCGATGGAAGTAGAGCAGGCCGCCGGTGCTGGTGAGGATGAATCCGGAGTCTTTCTCGGGCGTCAGCTCGGCGACCTGGCCGAGCGCGCGGTTCTCGGAATCGTGGTAGCCCTCCTTGGTGCGGCCCGCGAGCTGCTCCTTGAGGTCGAGGAGCTGGCGTTCGGCGATGCGGAACGCTTCGTTGATTGCTTTCTGCAGATCCGGCCGCTGGTATTTTCGCATCAAGTGATCAGGTTCGTGGCTCACCACCAGGTCCCTGCGTCCCGGAATGCCGAGCTCGATGTGCACGACGGGCGGAATCGTGCCATTGCTGTTCTTCGCGCGCTGGTCGATATGCACGCGGCACGACGTGAGCCGGTCGAAAATGCGCTCGAGGTCGGCGGCGCGCGTGCGGATTTCGTCCTCGGCCCAGGATGAGCTGTCGATGTTGTGGAACGAAATCTCGATCGGCACCTGCATGTCACGCTCCCTCAAAGCGATGTGTGGAAAATCAACGCCGATGCGTCATGTTCGTTGCACGCTGCGCTTTGCCGCATGGCGGTGCGCCTTCGCGCTCGCCGCCACCCTGGTGACATCGCACCATGCGGGCGCGACCGATCCCGCCTTCGCGCAGTTCCTGCAATCGCTGCAACCGGAAGCGGAGCGGCTCGGCGTCTCGCGTGCGGTGTTCGCCGAGGCGACGCGTGGGCTCGAGCCCGACTTCTCGTTGCCCGATCTCGTCATCGCCGGCCGGCCGCAGGCGCCCTCGCGCGGCCAGGCGGAGTTCGTGCAGACGCCCGCCGAATATCTGCGCGAGCGTTCGTTCGACCGCCTTTCCGCGCGCGGTCGCGAACTGATGAAACTGCACCGCGCAACGCTTGCGCGCATCGAGGAGCGGTTCGGTGTGCCGGGTCCGATCATCCTCGCGATCTGGGGGCGCGAGACTGCATTCGGCGGTCATCGCCTCGGGCATGACGCGATCCGCGTGCTGGCGACGCAGGCCTACACCGGCCGGCGCAAGGAGCTCTTTCGCGAGCAGTTCCTCTATGCGCTCAAGATGCTGCAGGACGGCGTGCCGCGCGAGCGCATGCGCTCGTCCTGGGGCGGCGCCATGGGACTTACGCAGCTCCTGCCTGCCGAGTTCTACAGCTATGGGGTCGATTTCGACGGCGACAATCGCGTCGACATCTGGGACTCCGTGCCCGACGCGCTCGCCGCGGCCGCGGGACAGCTCGTGGCCAAGGGCTGGCAGCGCGGCAAGCGCTGGGCCATCGAGGTGCGTGCGCCCAAGTCGGTCGACTGCACCATCGGCGTGCCGGAGCAGACACGCACGGTGGCGGATTGGCTGCGTGCGGGATTCTCGCCGGCCTATGGACGCAAGCTCACGCCGGCCGAGCTCGCCGAACCCGCCTCGCTGCTGCAGCCCGCGGGACTGTACGGCCCGTCCTTCCTGACCCCGCGCAACTACTTCGTCATCAAGGAATACAACACGTCGGACCTTTACGTGCTGTTCGTCGGCCATCTTGCTGACCGCATCGGCGATCCGCGTCCGTTCGAGACGCCCTGGGGCAAGGTGGTGCAGCTCAAGACCGCAGACGTCGAGCGCATGCAGACGCGCCTCGCAGTTCTCGGACTCTACGCCGACAAGATCGACGGTAAGGCCGGCATGAAGACGCGTGCCGCCGTCGGCGCCTACCAGAAAGCCAATGGCCTCAAGCTCGACTGCTGGCCGACCGCGGCCGTGCTCGATCACATGCGCGCGCGGCGCTAGCGACAAGAAAAGGGCCGGCTCACCGAGCCGGCCGCGTCATATCGAGACGGTTGGCGCTGCTTACGGGCAGACGAGGACGCGCGGGCCGCGACGCCACACGCCGTAGTACGGGTCCCAGACGCGCTCGCGCCTGTAGTAGCAGCCCGGGCCGGGGCCATAGACAGGAGCGGGTCCGTAGTATGCCGGCGGCGGAGGCGCGGCACTGGCCGCGCCTGCGATCAGCGCACCGCCGATGATGCCGGCGGCGACGCCGGCGCCGATGGCGCAGCCAACGCAGCGCGCCTCGGCCGGTGCGGGGGCAAGCGCCGCGGCCAGGCCGATCGCGGACGCCGCCACAAGTGCGGTGACAGCCTTGTTCATGACGAAACCTCGCGACTGAGCGATGGGGGGATGGCGACAGGACAACACAGTCCGATTGGGACAGCGTGAAGTATCCGGCTTAATTTGTCGGATATTTGTTCGAATTTTGGCTACCGCGCTGCCGTGGTGGGCGTAAAAAAAGCGCGGCGAGGGACACCTCGCCGCGCTGTCATGTTCGATGTGTTGTGTGCGATCAGTAGCAGACGCGCACCCGGCGGACACGCCAGCCGTAGCCGTCCCAGATGCGCTCGCGCCGCCAATGGCACGCCGGCCCGTAGACCGGCGCGGCCGGATAATAGGCGGGGGCGCCGTAATAAGCCGGCCCGCCATAATAGGCCGGATAGCCATACGACGGGCGCGTCGCGCCGGCGATCAGTGCACCGGCCGCGATGCCACCGATCACGCCGGCCGCGATTGCTGCGCCGCGGTTGCGCGCTTCAGCCGGCTTTGGAGCCGCCACTGCCGCAATGGCAACAGCGGCTGCCGCTGCAAGTGCCGTGAAAGTCCTGGTCATGGTCGAACTCCGTGTGAGGGCCTGTGGGCCGCCTTCCATAACGTCTGAATTGATTTGGAGTTTCACTTAACTGTTGTGAACGCTGGCTGAACGGCGGGCCGTTTGCGGCCACATTACGAAAGTTTAAAGCGCCAGGCCGCCGCCACCGCGTTATCGCCGACGCGTGACTCAAAGGCGCGCGATGCCGGCGTGGCCGACGAGCTTGGCGCGCAGACCGGCCAGATCGACCGGCTTGGGGACCTCGACGATCTTGAGGCGCAGGTCGCGCGCGGTCTCGATGGATTCCTCGCGCACCTGCGACGCCGTGCCGTTCATGATGATGAGCAGCACGTCGCCATTGGCGCGGGCAATGCCGCGCAGCACGCGTGCGCCGCTCTGGCCGCCGAGCGCGAGGTCGAGGGAGATGCAGTCGTACTTCTGTTGCGCGATGCGATCGGCGGCTTCATCGACGGTGGTGGCGGTGCTCACGGTGTAGCCTGCCTTCTCACCGACCTTGCCGATCACCATGCGGTGAACCGGATCGTCATCGACCACTAGCAGGCGCAACGGCGATGTGTTGCTTGTGTGCAGCGGGGCGCTGGAAGCGACGACGCTCGCGACCTGCATGTCCATGATCAGTCTCCCGGCGTCTTCGCCGAAAATGCGGAGCCAATCTAGGTAGGCCGGCTTTACGTGCCCTTAATTCGCGCCATGCGCATGCATGCATCGCCCGCGGTCGGATTCACGACGTGTAAAGCATAAGCGCGCGGCGAAGCGCGGCATCGCCGCAAATATCGTGCAGCGCCCGGCCTGCATCCGCAGTGATGTTCATGGCCGGCCGCGGCTGAGGTCGGCGCCGGGGACCGGGCCGCCACATGCGTTGACGAATGGTTTCCAATGCCTATGATCCGCGCGCAACGGACAACCCCCGAAAACGCGATGCGCATCGGAATCATGGCGGCAGGCGCCGTCGGCGGCTATCTCGGCGCGCGGCTCGCAGCCGCGGACCACGATGTCGTTTTCTTTGCGCGCGGCGCGCACCTCGACGCCTTGCGCGCGAACGGACTCAAGATCGAGAGTCCGCTCGGCGATCTGCAGCTCAAGGTGCACGCCACCGACGATCCCGCGAGCGTCGAGCCGGTCGACGTCGTGGTCTTCGCGGTGAAGCTGTGGGACACGGAGAAGGCGGGGGTGCAGATCAAGCCGATCGTCACGTCCGATACGCGCGTCATCACGCTGCAGAATGGCGTCGACAGCGTCGAGCGCCTGGCGCCGATCCTCGGCGCGGATGTCGTTGTCGGCGGCACCGCCGTGATCGCTACCGTGATCAAGACGCCGGGCGTGATCAGCCACAGCAGCCGCTTTGCGCAGATCAGATGCGGACGCGCCGACGGTCGTGACGATGCGAAGCTCTCCGCGTTCGTCGGCGCCGCGAGAAGCGCGGGCCTCGACATCACGTTGTCGGAATCGATCGAACGCGACCGCTGGGAGAAGTTCGTGTTTCTCGT
The DNA here is from genome assembly GCA_035556735.1 of Xanthobacteraceae bacterium. GTDB lineage: Bacteria > Pseudomonadota > Alphaproteobacteria > Rhizobiales > Xanthobacteraceae > CANJBX01. Next base: position 525,220 of record DATMFF010000006.1, read on the forward strand.
CGGCCTGTCGGGTGCGACGGCGCTCACGCGCATGCCGATCGGGGCGGTGCTCGCCGATCCCGACACGCGCGCGTACTTCCGCGCATTGCTCGAGGAGGTCGTCGCGGTCGGGCGCGCGAAGGGCGTTTCGCTCGCGCCGGATTTCGGCGGGGATCGTTTCAACTATGCGCTCAGCGTGCCATACGGCATGAAGGCGTCGCTGCTGCACGATCTCGAGCGAGGCAATCGCCTCGAAATCGACTGGCTGGCCGGGCATGTCGTGGAACTGGGCCGCGCTCTCGGCATTGAGGTACCGGCCAACACCGGCGTCTATGCCGCGCTCAAGCTTCACCGCCTGGGACGCGCGCCTTGAGGCGGTAGCGGCCTCATTCTTGCCCCGCAATCTTGAGTAAATTCCCACACTCTTTCACAGCATAGGGATACCTGATGATTCGTCATGCAGCACTGCTTGCCACGACCGTATTCGGTCTCACGGCGCCGGGACTCGTTCACGCCGGCACGCCTTACGACGCGCTGATTGCGCAGCACGCGGCGGCCAACGGCGTGCCGGTCGAGCTGGTCCACCGCGTGATCGTCCGCGAGAGCCGCTATAATCCGCGCGCCGTGAGCAAGGGCAATTACGGCATGATGCAGATCCGTCTGCAGACCGCGCGCGGCCTCGGCTACACCGGGACGGCGCAAGGCCTGCTCGATGCGAACACCAATCTCACCTACGCGGTGAAGTATCTCGCCGGCGCCTACCGCGTGGCCGGCGGCAACCACAGCCGCGCGGTCGCGCTCTACGCCAGCGGCTACTATTACGCGGCCAAGCGCCGGGGCCTCGTGCCGAGCAATCCGGCCGGCATCACCACTGCGTCCTTCCCGGGCAGCTTCAATGCGGCGCCCACGCTGCAGCCGGCCGTGATGCGCGGTTCGCCCATGGCAGTGATGTCCGAGAGCGGCGCGCCGAGGCAGGCCTATGCGCCCGCGCCTCATCGTTCCGCACGTGCGGCGCGCACCAAACAGCCCGCTGCGCATTGGGCGGCGAAGGACCAGTCGCGTCCGGCCAACGTGACCAGCGGGTCGTGGAACCCATTTGCAGCGTCGACGCCGCCGCAGCAGCCGCGCCGCAGCGGGCGCAGCGGCCGTCAGGGCTAAGGCAGCCTCATCCGATCAGATTACGAACGGGGCCGGCGAAAGCCGGCCCCGTTTGCATGTGCGCCGTCGCTGCAGCGGAAAGACCGGCGCGGTCACGGCCCGAACACGTTTCGCCACGTGCCGTCGGGGTTGATGATCTCCCGCGTCAGCGCCAGCGACACCCGCGCATTCTCCTTCGCAATGAAGACGTCGTACGTGCGGAATTCCGAATTGTCGTGCGCGGTCACGCGCAAGTCCTTCGGCACGTTGACGAGATAGACCGTGAACCGGTCGCTCGCGAAGTAGATCGCGCCCGAGAACGTCAGGTCGTCGTTCACGTCGAAGGGAATGCTGTAGCGCCTGAAGCCTCCGTCGAAGGGGGACAGCGTCCTTTCCACCAGCCAGGGAACGTCGGAGGAGACCTTCCAGGCCGGCCCGACGAAGCGGGGCAGGATCGGCACCTCGGTCTCCGCGTCTGCGCTGCCGGTGAAACGCCTGATTGTGAGGATGTAGCGGCACTGCCGCGTCTCGAACGCGATGCGCATCGCGTTGGAGAGCTGCTCCTTGACAAGATAGAGCTTGGTCGTGGCGCCCGTCTCGTGCTGCGGAATGAGCAGGCGGAACTTGCCCGCGACGGAATCGATCAAGGCGGTCAACGTTGGGCAGACATCGCCATACGTGGAGTTGAAGTGGACATCCTTCAGACGGTCGCCCTGCGCCTCGGCAAGCCGCTCGCGCTCCACCAATGTGCTCGCGGCCACTGGGGCGGTCGCCATCATGATGCCCGCGAGCAGGGCGGAGATAAGACGCTGGCTGCAGCAAAATTTGGAGTTGGCGCTGCTCATGTGTCGGCCTTGCGCGCGCTATCGGCCTAGTGGCCGAATAACGAGCCCCGTTCGGGTGTCAATTTTGATGCTGTCACCTTCATTTACGTCAAACGAGAAAGCATCATAGTTGTCATCGTTCATTGTGATGACTTTGCCATTGGTAACTGTCGCAATGCCGTTATCCACCGTGACCGTTGCGCCAGGAAGTATCCCAGTGACCACTTTGCTTTCTCGGCTTCGAAATATCCTGTCCGGATGTCTCTCATTCAGGCGCAGCAACTCGCCGAGCGCATCGTTTGGATCGAGCTGCAGTCGGTTCATTCGTATACGGCGAAGGCTCGTCTGCGGGTTATCGAGGGCGCCAATCTGTTTCGAGAAATTGGCAGCTTGTGCCAGATGGGTCGTGGGCTGATACATTGGTGCTGGCGGTCTGACCGGAGCACGCGAGGACGCTCCATAATCGGACGCCGGCGCGGGATCGACGGTCGATTGAAGGCTGGCGGGAGACATGCGTCCGTTGAGCGAAGAGAGTTTCGAGAAGGCCATTTGACACCCATCGTTTATTAGAACATAACATGAACATGCAGTCAATTTCGCCGTCAATCAAGGCGGGCGGTCGGTGATGTGAACTCCTGGGAAAAGCGGGCAGCCGGCGTGCTCTGATGGCAGACTGCGCCTGCCGCTTCGCATCGCGAATGCCTCACGTTCACTTGCGGCGAAAACAAGAGCTTCGAGCGCTTGCTCGCTCCGCATGTTGACACACTCGCCTTCGGGCCTACATTAACGGCGTTCCGAGGGGAGCTCCGAAAGGGAGCTGAGAGTTCGCCGGTCCGCACGCGTGCAGGACATCGCGGAAACCCTTCGAACCTGATCCGGGTCATGCCGGCGAAGGGACGGGAATCATGCAGTCAAGCGAAGCCTGCGCGCGCAGTCCGGCATCCGTCCATGTGATCGGCGCCGGTGTTGCGGGGACCTGGCAGGCTCTTCAGTTCGCCAAGGCGGGATATGAGGTCGCGCTCTACGAGCGCGGCGATGCCGCCATGGCGCAGTCCACCGGCCATTGGGCGGGCGGCATGCTGGCGCCTTATTGCGAGAGCGAGGCGGCGGAGCCGGTGATCGCGCGGCTCGGCCTGCGCTCGCTCGACCTGTGGCGCGAGACGCTGCCCGATACCCCGTTCAACGGCTCGCTGGTCGTCGCGCATGCGCGTGATCGCGCCGACCTCGCACGCTTCGCACGCCTGACGCCGGGACACGAGCGCATCGACGCCGCGGCGATCGCGACGCTGGAGCCCGATCTCGCCGGACGTTTCGGTGAAGGCCTGTTCTTTCCTGCCGAAGGTCATGTCGATCCGCGCCGCGTGCTCCCGGCGCTGCATGCGGTCCTGCGCGAGCAGGGCGTGCCGGTCGCGTTCGGCGTCGAGCCGGACGTGGAGGCGCTCGAGGGAACGGTGATCGACTGCCGCGGCATGGCGGCGCGCGAGGACGCGCCCGAGCTGCGCGGGGTCAAGGGCGAGATGATCGTCATCGAGACGCGCGAGATCGCGCTCTCGCGCCCGATACGGGTGCTGCATCCGCGCTGGTCGCTCTACGTCGTGCCGCGCGAGCGGCACCGCTTCTTCATCGGCGCGACCTCGATCGAGGCGGAGGACGAGGGCGTGAGCGTGCGCTCCGCGCTGGAGCTGCTCACCGCAGCCTACGCCGTGCACCCGGCGTTCGGCGAGGCGCGTATCCTCGAATTCGGCGCCGCGCTGCGCCCGGCGTTCCCCGACAACCTGCCGCGCGTCGCGGTGAGCGGGCGGCGCATCGGCGTGAACGGACTCTACCGCCACGGCTTCCTGCTGGCGCCAGCACTTGCGGAGCTGACGGTCGCGCATGTGCACGACGGCTACACAGACAATGAGGTGGTGCGATGCACGTCGTTGTGAACGGCCGGCGCACGGAGACGGCGGCTGCGGATCTGCCGACGCTGCTGCGCGAGCTCGAGTACGAGGGCGAGCACATGGCCATCGCGGTGAACAGCCGCGTGGTGCCGCGTGCACGCTGGGGCGAGACCGCGCTCAGCGCGGGCGACGAGATCGAAGTGCTGACGCCGCGGCAGGGCGGGTGAGCGCAATGGGCGAGATGGTCATGTTCTACGGCAAGGAATTTTCCTCGCGCCTGCTGATCGGCTCGGCGCTCTATCCCTCGCCGGCGATCATGCAGCAGGCGATCCGCGCCGCGGGCGCGCAGATCGTGACCGTATCGCTGCGCCGCGAGACGGCCGGCGGCAAGGTCGGCAGCAATTTCTGGTCGCTGATCCGCGAGCTCGACGTCAGCGTGCTGCCCAACACCGCCGGCTGCCGCAGCGTGCGCGAGGCGGTGACGACGGCGCAGCTCGCGCGCGAACTGTTCGGCACGAGCTGGATCAAGCTCGAAGTGATCGGCGACGACGAGACGCTGCAGCCCGACGTCGTCGGCCTCGTCGAGGCGGCGATCACCCTGATCAAGGATGGCTTCGAAGTATTTCCCTATTGCAGCGAGGACCTCACGGTGGCGCTGCGCCTGCGCGACGCCGGCTGCCGCGTGATCATGCCTTGGGCGGCGCCGATCGGCAGCGCGCGCGGCCTGATCAACCGCGACGCGCTCAAGCTGTTGCGCGCGCGCCTGCCCGACGTGACGCTGGTCGTCGACGCCGGCCTCGGCGCGCCCTCGCATGCGGCCGAGGCGCTCGAGCTCGGCTACGACGCGGTGCTGCTCAACACCGCCGTCGCCAAGGCCGGCGATCCGGTCGCCATGGCGACAGCGTTCCGCCTCGCGGTCGAGGCCGGCCGCACGGCTTACGAGGCGGGCCTCATGGGCCCGCGCGATTTCGCTTCTCCCTCAACTCCTGTCGTCGGGACACCGTTCTGGCATGCCGTATCCTGATCCCTTCTATCCCGTCGTGGACAGCGTGGGCTGGGTCAAGCGCCTGGCCGTCCTCAGCGTCGGCACCGTGCAGCTGCGCGTGAAGGACCTTACCCACGAGCAGGCTGTATACGTCGTGCGCGAGGCGTTGGCCGCGGTCGCGCATGCGGGCAGCGGCATGAAGCTCGTCATCAACGACTACTGGCGTGCGGCGATCGAGGCCAAGGCGCAACACGTCCATCTCGGCCAGGAGGACCTCGCCGAGGCCGATGTCGACGAGATCCGCCGCGCCGGCCTCACGCTCGGCCTCTCGACGCACGATGAGGCCGAACTCGACACCGCGCTGCGTCACGACCCGGATTATATCGCGCTCGGGCCGATCTACCCGACCACCCTCAAGGTCATGCGCTTCGGCCCGCAGGGGCTCGAACGCATCACCGAATGGAAGCAGCGAATCGGCGACATCCCGCTCGTCGCCATCGGCGGCATCACGCTGGAGCGCGCGGCCGGCGTCTATGCCGCCGGCGCGGATTCCATCGCCGTCGTCAGCGACGTCACCCAGAACAGCGATCCGGACGCGCGCGTGCGCGCCTGGCTCCAACTTCGGGCCACCCGAGCGGTGGCGTAACTGAGCGTGATCCGGAAACGCGGATTTGCCTTATCGCGCTCACACGACTTACAGGAGGACACCCCATGAACAAGCCGGTCGCCCCCACCGAGCTCGCCACGCCGAAAGTCACCACCGGACCGATCATCGGATCGCGCAAGATCTACTCGACGCCCGAGGCCGCGCCGGACCTGCGCGTGCCTCTGCGTGAGATCATGCTGAGCGAGGCCGCTGGCGAGCCGCCGCTGCCGGTCTACGACACGACCGGACCCTATACCGACCCGGACGCGAGCCTCGATGTGGAGAAGGGCCTGCCGCGCACGCGCGTCGAATGGGTCAAGGAGCGCGGCGGCGTCGAGCAATATCAGGGGCGCGCGATCCAGCCGGTCGATAACGGCAACGTCACCGGCAAGCACCTCGCCCGCAACTTCCCGAACACGCCCAAGCCGATGCGTGCGTTGGACGGCAAGCCGGTGACACAGCTCGAATGGGCGCGGGCCGGGGTCATCACCAAGGAGATGATCTACATCGCCGAGCGCGAGAACCTCGGACGCAAGAAGATGCTGGAGCGGGCGGAAGCCGCGCTCGCGGACGGGGAGAGCTTCGGCGCGGCGGTGCCCGCGTTCATCACGCCCGAGTTCGTGCGCAGCGAGGTTGCGCGCGGGCGCGCCATCATCCCGGCCAACATCAACCACGCCGAGCTCGAGCCGATGATCATCGGCCGTAACTTCCTCACCAAGATCAACGCCAACATCGGCAATTCGGCGGTGACCTCGTCGGTCGAGGAGGAGGTCGAAAAGATGGTGTGGGCGATCCGCTGGGGCGCCGACACGGTGATGGACCTCTCCACCGGCCGCAACATCCACAACACGCGCGAGTGGATCATCCGCAACGCGCCGGTGCCGATCGGTACCGTGCCGATCTACCAGGCGCTCGAGAAGGTGAACGGCGATCCGGTCAAGCTCGACTGGGAGGTCTATAAGGACACGCTGATCGAGCAGTGCGAGCAGGGGGTCGACTATTTCACCATCCATGCCGGCGTGCGTCTCGGCTACATCCATCTCACCGCCAACCGCGTCACCGGCATCGTCTCGCGTGGCGGCTCGATCATGGCGAAGTGGTGCCTCGCGCACCACAAGGAGAGCTTCCTCTACGAGCGCTTCGACGAGATCTGCGACCTGATGCGCAAATACGACGTCTCGTTCTCGCTCGGCGACGGCCTGCGTCCCGGCTCGATCGCCGACGCCAACGACCGCGCGCAGTTCGCCGAGCTGGAGACGCTGGGCGAACTGACCAAGACGGCGTGGGCCAAGGGCTGCCAGGTGATGATCGAGGGTCCCGGCCACGTGCCGATGCACAAGATCAAGGTCAACGTCGAGAAGCAGCTCAAGGAGTGCGGCGAGGCGCCGTTCTACACCCTCGGGCCGCTCACGACCGACATCGCGCCGGGCTATGACCACATCACCTCGGCGATCGGCGCGGCCATGATCGGCTGGTTCGGCACTGCGATGCTCTGCTACGTCACGCCGAAGGAGCACCTCGGTTTGCCCAACCGCGACGACGTGAAGGAAGGCGTCATCGCCTACAAGATAGCGGCGCACGCGGCCGACCTCGCCAAGGGCCACCCGGCGGCGCAACTGCGCGACGACGCGCTCTCGCGGGCGCGCTTCGAGTTCCGCTGGATCGACCAGTTCAACCTCTCGCTCGATCCCGACACCGCGCGCGAGTACCACGACGAGACGCTGCCGAAGGAGGCGCACAAGGTCGCGCACTTCTGCTCGATGTGCGGCCCGAAGTTCTGTTCGATGAAGATCACGCAGGACGTGCGCGACTATGCCGCGACGCTCAACGACCCCGCGCGGCGCGCCGTGGCCGGCGTGAGCGCGGAGGAGGGCATGGCGCAGATGTCGGAGAAGTTCCGGCAGATGGGCAGCGAGGTCTACGTCGAGGCGGAGAAGGCGAAGGAAGGGAACAGGGCGTTGTAACCCCCGGCCTTGGGCGATCATCATTGCGCCAATGATTTCGACGGCACCGGCGCCCGCGAGGCGCCGGTGCTTTTTTCGTAGCGCGCGGGCGGTTTGTTGGAATGCGGCCTGCGCGCAAATCGGCCTGTCTGGTGGGTGGGGGTTGCCCTCGGCCGAGCTCCTAAAGAAATCGCTTGTCGTCACCAACGAGCAGGTCGCGAATGGCGTTTGCCACCGGAAAGCCGTAGCCCTGTCGCCCGTTGTCCCAGGACAGGCAAGGAACACTGTGTCAATCGCAAGTTGCCGGCGGTCCGGGCGCGGGCCGTGTCCAGCGGCTTGCTTGCGAAGACCCGTCCGATACAAGCTGCCGTATGTCCCGACGCGTCTCGATCGCTTCCTTTGTCGTCAGCGGCCTGCTGTGGGCCGTCCTCGGCGCGATCATCCTTCCGATCCTCGCCTTCCTCTTCGTGCTGATCGTCAATCAGTTCGACCCGCGCTGCGGCACGCCGGGCGATTCCGGCGGCTGCGAGATGGGGCTGCTGGTGGCGGCGGTCGTCGCCGTGCTCCCCGGCGCGGGCATCGGTTTGCTGCTCGGGCTGCTGCGCGCATGGTGGCGGGCGCGGCGCGCGATGGTGTCGAGCGCGCGCGGCTGAGAGTGCCGCTTGGCTACCTGCGGTCCCGGTAGAGGCCCCACACTGCGATCAGCGCGGTGATGGTCGCCAGCAGGAACAGTCCCGACAACCATGTGCCCTCGATCGCCCATTGCATGTAGCGCGCGAGGTCGTAGAGCACGTAGGCGGCGAAAGTGAACGCAAGACCGTACATGTAGGGCCTGCCCTGCACGGCGGTCATCACCGCGATAACCGCCACGGCGGCTTCGAGGACGATCGAGACGATCAGCATGCCGGCAGCATAGCCCGATTCGGCCGGTTGGCGACGCGGCGCAAGGTGCTCAATGCGGCCGCAAGGCGCTCACGTTCGTCAAGTGAGCGCCTTGCGCACCTTGCAGTGTTTTGAAGGGTGCTAAGGTCAGGCCCTAGTGCGGAAACGCGGCGACCCGTACAAGCGGCGTGAACTTCGGCGGGGCGGTCATGCCGCCGGATTTCATCGTGCCGGGCACGTCCGGATCGGCGCGGAAGCGCTCGAACGCCTCCTTGCTCTCCCAGTCGATGAGGACATAGGCGCGCGCGGGGTCGTCGCCGACGCCGAAGGCCTCCGCGCCGCGGCTGCCGTGCTTGCGGCGCATGAGCGCGCCTTTGGTCGCGAACACCGCGAGGAATTGGGGCAGCTCCTGGATCGATACCTCGGCGAGGGTGGTGAACATGCTGTCTCCTTGTGGATTCGTGCGGGACAGCGGGCGAATTAGGCTGTAGGTGGCGGCCTGGGAATAGGTCGTCCGGTAGCTTCACCCCACACCGGCAGTAAACGAGGCTGCGACTTGGATACGCTCGAAAGCATGCGCGCCTTTGCCCGCGTGGTGGAACTCCGGGGCTTTGCGCCCGCCGCGCGCAGCCTCGACCTGTCGCCGGCGATGATCGCCAAGCATGTGGCGCACCTGGAGAACCGCACCGGTGCGCGCCTGCTCAACCGCACCACCCGCCATGTACGCCCGACCGACGTCGGCCAGGCGTATTACGAGCGCTGCCTCGAAATCCTCGCGGGCGTGGAAGACGCGGAGAACGCGGCCGCCGCCGCGCTCACCCAACCGCGCGGAACGCTGCGGCTGACCGCGCCGGTCGAGTTCGGCAACGCGCACCTCGCGGCGATCGTCGCGCAGTTCCTCGATCGCCACGCGGACGCGGCCGTGTCGCTCGATTTCAGCAATCGCATCGTCAACCTGGTGGAGGAGGGCTTCGATCTCGCGATCCGCGTGTCCGCCTCGCTCGACACCAGCCTGATCGGGCGCAAGCTCGCGACGTCGCGCTTCCATGTCGTCGCCAGTCCTGCGTATCTCAAGGCGCACGGCCGCCCGAAGGTGCCGCAGGACCTGCGGTCGCATCGTTGCCTCAATTTCGCGGTGCCGACGCCACTGGAGACGTGGCGCTTCGCCAAGGCCGGCAGGACGGTTCAGGTGGATGTGAAGAGCCGGCTGCTCTCGACCAGCTCCGAGGCTCTGCGCGTCGCGGCGAACGCCGGCGCCGGCATCAGCATCCTGCCGACGTTCATCTGCGGCGCGGACCTGCGCAGCCGCAAGCTCGTCTCGCTGTTTCCCGATCATGATCTCGGCGCGCTTGGGGTCTATGTAATCTATCCGCACCGCCGTTACCTCCCAGCCAAGGTGAGGCTGTTCCTCGATTTCCTGATCGAGCGCTTCGGAAACGACCCGGACCGCGATCCCTGGGCCGCCGGCCGCCGCTAGGATGTGTCCGGTCGCAGGGAACCCACGCGGGTGATTTGGGTTTGACGCGAGATCATCACAGCGAGGCGGCTGCATGCCGGATCTGACCCAGGCCGACGCCCAGCGCGAGGCACATCTGCTCAAGCTTGCGGAACGGCTGCTGTTCAAGGCCGAGAAGCACGGTGACCATTACGAGCTTGTTCGCACGCTCGATGTCTCGCGCCCCGTCCGCTACCGCAACCTGACACTCGACGAGGTCGAGGAAACGCTCGACACCTGGAAGCTGCGGGGACCGCACGGCGGGTGAGCATTCGGACGGCGCCTTGGATCGCGCGTGACGGAACGCGCCGACAATTCCGAAAAGTCGAGTCGCATCGAGTGCAATCGGGGAACCCGCGTGAAGGTGGTGGTCCCGCAGAATTCGTCGTGTTCGACCGTCACCCGTGCCGAGGAGGGTGCCTCATGTCCCCCAATTCGTCGAAGCTCGCGACCGCCGCGGTATCCGCCGTGCTCGCGGTCGCCTCCGCCGCGCAGACTGCGCAAGCCTGCACGCGCACGCTCTACGCCGGCGACGGCAACATGATCGCTACCGGCCGCAACATGGACTGGCACGAGGACATGGGCTCCAACCTGTGGGCCATGCCCGCCGGCATCGCGCGCGACGGCGCGGCCGGGCCGAACTCGATCAAGTGGACCGCCAAGCACGGCAGCGTCATCGTCTCGAGCTATGACGTCGGCACCGCCGATGGCATGAACGAGAGAGGCCTCGTCGCCAATCTGCTCTATCTTGCGGAATCGGACTACGGCGCGCCAGACCCGGCACGGCCGAGCCTCTCGGTCTCCGCATGGGCGCAGTATGTTCTCGACAACTACGCCACCGTGGCCGAGACGGTTGCCGCGCTGCGTCCCGAGCCGTTCAACATGATCACCGCGTCGATGCCGAGTGGCGACCCCGCCGCGCTGCACCTTGCCATTTCGGATGCGACCGGCGACTCGGCGATCTTCGAATACATCAAAGGCAAGCTTGTCATCCACCACGGCAAGCAGTTCGTGGTGATGACCAATTCGCCCGTCTACGACCAGCAGCTCGCGCTGAACGAATATTGGAAAGGTATCGGCGGGCAGGCGTTCCTGCCCGGCACCAACCGCGCCGCAGACCGCTTCGTACGTGCGTCATTCCTGCTCGGGGCGCTGCCGCAGAAGATAGACCCGCGCTTCATTCGAAGCGTGCCGGAGCAGTCGTTCGCCTACCAGGCCGTCGCCGGCGTAATGAGCGTGCAACGTTCTGTCGGCGTCCCGCTCGGCCTCACCACGCCGGGACAACCGAACATCGCTTCGACGATCTGGCGCACGGTGTCCGACCAGAAGAACCTCGTCTATTACTTCGACTCGGCGACGCGCCCGAACACGTTCTGGATTTCGGTGGCGAGGCTGGACCTCAAGCCGGGCGCGCCGGTGAAGAGGCTCACGATTGCGGGCGGGCAGGTGTTCGCGGGCGAAGTGGCCGGCGAGTTCAAGTCAGCGGAGCCCTTCAAGTTCCTGCCGGCGGCGCCAAAGCAGTAGCAGCGGCGTAAATGAAGCGAGGGAGAAGGCATGCGATTGCTGGGCGGATGCTTCTGCGGAGAGTTGCGTTACGAGGCGGACGGCGCGCCGTTCAATGAATCGATTTGCCACTGCACGATCTGCCGGCGCACGACGGGCGCTCCGATGGTTGCTTGGTTCAGTGCTCCACGTGAGCGCTTCCGCTGGGTGCGCGGCGAGCCGGCGCAATTCCGGTCCACGCCTGTGGCCGTGCGCAGCTTCTGTCCGCGGTGCGGCACGCAGCTCACGTTCGCGCACGACGAGTTTCCTGACGAGGTTGATGTGACAACCGCCAGTCTCGACGATCCGCACGCGGTGCCACCACGCGATCACATCTTCGCACGCAGCCGCCTGCAATGGGTGAGGCTCGACGACGGTTTGCCACGGTTCCCGACAGACCATGAATAGGCCATCAGGTGCCGGAATCGGCAATGCGGTCTACGGAGTTTCTGCCTGGGAGCCGGCGGACGAGCGGCTGAAATGGATCGCGGCAGCTCCGCCGCACTCAGCGGTTCAGGCGCGGGTGAGCTTGCGCCGCGCGCGCGGTTTTTCGACGGATTGGGGCGGGGCCTTCTCGGCGGCCTCCTCGCGCGCGAGCCGTTCCGCCTTCAAGCGGGCCGTCCTGGCGTTGATGGCGGCCTGTTCGGCCTGATATTCGGACATCGCCTGCTTGCCGTCCGCGACGCGCTGCAGCTTCTTGAACTGAGCGTCTGCCGCGGTCTTCCTCGCCTGGTCTGCCAAACGCGATCTCCTGTCTGGGATATGCCGTATATGTAGGTACCCCGGGGCCGCATTGCCAGTGTGCCCGCAGTCGCAATTCTTGCGCGGCTGCCGGGGACTTTGCCGGTTCGTCTGGCTATCGAGCTCCCTCATCACCCTACAAATGAGCGGTGCCGCCTTCCTGCAAGTCGTGCGTGTGCATTTGCCAGCCCGCCGCGAGGTGTTTACCAAGACGCGTGGGAACGGAACGGGAGTGCAGGCGTGATCGTCGCAGACACCAGCCAGGATCGAGCCATCACGACACCGGCGCGGCGCGTGCCCGTCGCTTATGACGCGGATGTGGTCGTTGTCGGGGCAGGGCCCGCAGGCTTCGCCGCTGCCTTGCAGGCGGCGCGCATGGGCGCGCGCGTGGTGGTCGTCGAGCGCTTCGACATGCCGGGCGGAGTCCATACCTCCGGCCTTCAGGGGTCCGCCAACACCGGCGTCGGTGGCATCCACACCGAGCTGATGGAGCGCTTCGGCAAGGCCGGCTACATCTACACGGCGACACAGGACACGCTGCCAGACTGGGCGGGCAACCCGCTGTCGCACTACGAGCGCTATCACACGCCGGACGCACCGTTCGCGCGCGCGAGCTTCAATCCGGAAGGCGCGGGCAGCCTGATGGCGATGATGCTGCAGGAGGCGGGCGTCACCGCCCTCTATGGCACGTCGTTCGTCGACGCGGTGGTGGAGCAGGGCAGCGGCAACGACACGATCACCGCGATCATCGTCGAGAACGCGTCGGGCCGGCAGGCGATCGCCGGCAAGATCTTCATCGAAGGCTCCGGTACCGCGCAGCTCGCCGCCTGTGCAGGCGTGCCCTTCATTCCGGGCGGCGGCGGCCAGCCCGAGACGGCCGATTGGGACGGCGTCAAACGGCCGATCCCCGGTGGGCTGCTGTGGCTAATGAGCGGCGTCGACTTCAAGCGCACGGCCGCGCACCAGCGCTCCGCCAAGGACCCGATGCTCTCCAAGCTGATCGCCGAGGCGCACGCCGCCGGCGACATCCCCGACGGGCTCTATCGCCCGCGCATGAAGGGCAAGAACGTCTACGGCGATCTTTACATCGGCCACCCGACGCTCGACATGAGCCCGATGCTCGCCGACGGCACGTTCATCCTGTGGCAGAACGTGCCCTACGAGTGGGCCCTGCGCATGGACGAACGCGCCGAGGACGAGGCCCGCGCCAAGCGTGAGCTGCGCGGCTTCATCGATGCGGAGGTGCGATTCCTGCGTAAGTACGTTCCCGGCTTCGAGAACGCGTGGCTCAGCAACGTCGGCCGGTTCGTCGGTATTCGCGACGGCCGCCACCCGATCGGCGAGCACGTGTTCTCGATCGACGACGCGCGCGCCGGCCGCACGTTCCGCGACGCCGTGACCGGGCCGATGACCAAGACCTTCTATTGGGACAATCACGTGAAGTATACGTTCCAGGTCCCGTTCCGCTCGTTCTTGCCCAAGAAGATCAACAACCTGATCCTCACGGGCGCATCGATGTCGTTCACCTATGAGACGATCTTCATGGTGATGCGCAATTTCCCATGGTGCACGCAGACCGGCGAGATCGCCGGCTACGCCGCCGCGCGCTGCATCGAGAAGAAGATCACGCCGAAGGAATTAGAGTGGACTGAGCCGTATTTCTGAGCGCGCTGTCGTCACACCTGACGGGGAATCCGTGATGCAAAGCTTGCTGCCTCTCGCCGAGAAGATCGGCGCGCGCCTGATCGCGCGGAAGGAGAAGATCGCCATCGCCGAAGGCTCCGCCGGCGGCCTGATTTCGGCCGCGCTGCTGGCCGTGCCGGGCGCGTCCGCTTATTTCCTCGGCGGGAATATCGTCTATACGATCGCCGCGCGACGTCTGGTCGGCATCTCCGACGAGGACATGAAGGGCATCCGCGCGGCGAGCGAGCCCTATGCCCTGCTGCTCGCCCGTCGCGTGCGCGACAATCACGGCGCGGCATGGGGATTGTCGGAGACCGGCGCCGCCGGCCCGACCGGCAACCGCTACGGCGATCCGGCCGGACACACCTGCATCGGCATCGTCGGAACTTCGGAGCGTGCGGTGACGCTGCGCACCGGCAGTGCCGACCGCCAGACCAACATGCGCGCCTTCGCTTTACGGGCGCTGGAAGTGCTCGCCGAGACGCTCGACGCCTGAGTTTGTCCTCAGCGGGTGCATATGCCTAACGCGTGCTTGCCGTTTTGCGCCAATTTGCGCGGGATTCGGCAACCGCGCCGCAGCGGTAATCTGTCACAATGTCATAAGGCCAACCCGCGGAGCCATGCATGCCATCTGCTCCGGTGCCGTTAAGACAGGTTGTGGCCGGACCGCCGCGTGTCGCGCGCGCGCCCCGGACGAGACCGACGTGGCGTGCGCGATCACGCAAGGAGCGGCTCGCAATCGGTACCGCCGTCGGGGTGGTGGCGATGCTCGTAGCCGCCGGAGCGATCTATACCCTGATGGGGCTGTCACCTTCATCGCCCGCGCGGGTCGCGCCGGCCGCAGATCGCTTTTCGCAGACGCGCGCGGCACGCATCGTGGTGCCGGCCGACGACGGGCTGTGCCGTGAATACACGTTCAACAACGAGAACGGCGCTTTCGGCGAGTACCGCCTGGTCCCCTGTGCGGACAACTCGGCGCCGTCCATGGGTGCGCCAAACGAGGCCGGATTCGAAGCGTTCAAGCAGGCCTTCGGCAAGCGATAGCCGCGCCGTGCGCGCCGGGGGCGTGCATCCGCACGCGTGCGGCCGCGCCTATGTATCGGCTCGCTCACATCGCCGCGACGGCACGCGCCGCGCAGGAACCTGCGCGGCGCCCAAACGTTCTGACCGCAAACGGCGGGAGTCCCCATGAAGATTGCGCAGGTGGCGCCCCTCATCGAGAGCGTGCCGCCGCGGCTGTATGGCGGCACCGAGCGCGTGGTGTCCTACCTCACTGAGGAACTCGTGCGATTGGGGCACGACGTCACCCTGTTCGCAACCGGCGATTCGGTGACCTCGGCCAAGCTGATGAGCTGCGCACCCACGGCGCTTCGTCTCGATCCCAACGTCAAGGATCCGATCCCGTACTACATGCTGATGCTCGACCGGGTGCGGGCCTGTGCCGACAGCTTCGACATGCTCCACTTCCACATCGATCAGTTCCACTTTCCGATGTTCCGGCCCATCGCCGCGCATACGGTGACCACCGTGCACGGTCGGCAGGATCTGCCGGACCTGCGCCCGCTGTACGTCGGATTCAATGACATGCCGCTGGTGTCGATCTCGGATGCGCAGCGCGCGCCGATCCCCACCGCGAATTTCGTGGCGACCGTGCACCATGGTCTGCCGCTCGACCTCTACACCCCGAATTTCAATCCTCGCGGCGGCTATCTCGCGTTCATCGGACGGGTTTCGCCGGAGAAGGGCGTGGATGCAGCCATCAGGCTTGCGCAGTCTCTGGGCATCCCTTTGAAGATCGCGGCCAAGGTGGACCGCGCGGACGAAGCATACTTCCGTGGACGGATCGCGCCGCTGCTGGATGCGCCCGGCATTCATTTCATCGGCGAGATCGACGATCACGAGAAGGCGGACTTCCTCGGGCAAGCTCTGGCACTGCTGTTCCTCGTCGATTGGCCGGAGCCGTTCGGGCTCGCGATGATCGAGGCGATGGCGTGCGGTGCGCCGGTGCTCGCGTTGCGCAACGGCGCGGTGCCGGAGGTCGTGGACCACGGGATCACGGGGTATGTGGTGGATACGCTGGAAGAGGCGATGATGACGGTGCCGCGGCTGCTCGCGCTGGATCGCCGCGCGGTGCGCCGTCGCTTCGAGGAGCGTTTCTCCGCCAATCGCATGGCGCGCGACTACGTGCGCGTCTATCGCATGCTGCGGGCGCGGGAAGCGAGGCGCATCGCAGGCGAGGCCAGCCTCGCGGCCGCTACGGCGGGCCGCTCCACGCCTGTCGCCGGGTCGGTGCATTGACCGCGCTGCATCCCGCCGAGCGGGACGATCCCGCCGCCTCCGCCGAAGAACCTTTCTACATTCCGGTCACCGGGCCGACATCGCGCCCGCGCCGAGCGCTGAAGTACGGGGACATCTTCGCGGTCATCGACAGCCACGGCGACATCGGCGCCTCGAGCGGCGGGCACGACGGCATCTTTCACGCTGACACCCGCTATCTGTCGCGCTTCGAGCTCCTGATCAACGGCCAGCAGCCGCTCCTGCTCGGCTCGAACGTGCGCGACGACAACACCGTTCTCACCGTCGACCTGACCAACCCGGACATCTTCTTCGAGCAGCATCTCATCCTGCCGAAGGACACCGTGCACATCTCGCGCACGTTGTTCCTGTGGCGCGGGTCCGCCTATCAGCGCGTCGGCGTACGCAATCATGGGGAGCGCCGGCTCGACCTCAGCCTGTCCTTCACGTTCGACAGCGATTTCGCCGACGTTTTCGAGGTGCGCGGCCTGCACCGTGCGCGGCGCGGCACGCAGAACGCGACGGTCGACGCCGCGACCGGGCGCGTGACGGTCGAATACGACGGGCTCGACGAGCGCAGACGGCGCAGCGTTCTGGTTTTCGACCCGCCCCCCGCCAAGCTGCATCGCAACCTCGCCTCGTACAGCCTGTCGCTCGAGCGAGGCGAGCGTTGCGCGATCTATCTCACGCTCGAATGCGAGGAGGACAGGCGCACCCGTCCGCGCAGCTTCTTCTTCGGGATGCTCAAGGCGGCGCGTGAGCTCAAGCGCGCCACGCGCCATATCGCGACCGCGGTCACCTCCAACGAGGTGTTCAACCAGGTGCTGTGCCGCTCGGCCTCCGACCTCTACATGCTGATGACCAACACGGCGCAGGGACCTTATCCCTACGCCGGAATTCCCTGGTACTCGACGACATTCGGCCGCGATGGGTTGATTACCGCAATCCAGATGCTCTGGTGCGACCCCGGAATTGCGCGCGGCGTGCTGCGGCGGCTCGCGGCGTTCCAGGCCCGGCAGCGCGACCCCGAAAACGATGCGGAGCCGGGCAAGATCCTGCACGAGATGCGCAGCGGGGAGATGGCCGCGTTGCGCGAGGTTCCGTTCGGTCTCTACTACGGCACTGTCGACGCAACTCCGCTCTTCGTGCTGCTCGCCGGGCTCTATGTGGAACGGACCGGCGACATCGCGACCCTGCGCGAGCTGTGGCCGAACATGCAGGCCGCGCTCGCCTGGATCGACCAGTACGGCGATCGCGACGGAGACGGGTTCGTCGAATATCACCGCGCCACGGAGGAGGGGCTGGTCAACCAGGGCTGGAAGGATTCGCAGGATGCCGTATTCGAGGCTGACGGCCGGCTCGCGGACGGCCCGATCGCGCTCGCCGAGGTGCAGGGCTATGTCTACGCCGCTAAGCTCGCCGCCGCGCACTGCGCGCGCCGGCTCGGCTGCGACGCGGAGGCGGACAGGCTCGAGGCGGCCGCATTGACGCTCGCCGAACGCTTCGACAAGGCCTTCTGGTGCGAAGACATCGGCACCTATGCACTCGCTCTCAACGGGCAGAAGCGCCCTTGCCGCGTGCGGACGTCGAACGCCGGGCAGGTCCTGTTCACCGGTATCGCGACGCCGGAGCACGCGCTATCCGTCGCACGCCAGCTGATCGAGCCGCGCTTCTTCACGGGCTGGGGTATCCGTACGGTGGCGCGCGACGAGTCGCGCTACAATCCGATGTCCTATCACAACGGATCGGTCTGGCCGCACGACAATGCGCTGATTGCAATGGGCTTCTCGCGATACGGCTTTGCCGAGGGCGTGGACCGCATTTGCACCGGCATGATGTCCGCCGCGGGCTACATGGATTTCCGGCGGTTACCCGAGCTGTTCTGCGGATTCCGCCGCAACCGCGGCCGCGGGCCGACCCTTTATCCGGTCGCCTGCTCGCCGCAGGCCTGGGCGGCGGCAACGCCGTTCGCGCTGCTGCATGCCGCGCTCGGATTCGAGTTCGACGCCGACCGCAAGGAAATCCGGCTGCGCAATCCGCACCTGCCCTCCGACGTCGGAGATCTGACGATCAGAGATCTGCGGCTGGGCGAGGGCAGCGTCG
This sequence comes from Xanthobacteraceae bacterium, assembly GCA_035556735.1. Classification (GTDB taxonomy): domain Bacteria; phylum Pseudomonadota; class Alphaproteobacteria; order Rhizobiales; family Xanthobacteraceae; genus CANJBX01. Next base: position 543,358 of record DATMFF010000006.1, read on the forward strand.
ATCTCGTGCTGCGCGGCCGCGGCAACGATGTCTCGCTGCGGGTGCTGCGCAGCGACGGCGGCGTGCGGGTCTCGGCGGTCTTCGGCTGAGCAGCGTGCGGCCCTGTCGTCACTGTCAAACTCTGCCATACTTGCCCGCCCGCAGGGCCGCCGCCATGAGCGGCCCGCGGTCGAGGGAGGAAGCAATGACGACACGCCGCAGATTTCTGCGGTTGTCCGCTGCTGCGCTCGCGACGCCTGCGCTGCCGCGGCTCGTTCGCGCTCAGGCTTGGCCGTCCAAGCCGATCCGCGTGATGATCCCGTTCAGTGCAGGCAGCACCGTCGACATCGTCGGCCGGATCGTGCTGGAGCCGCTCTCGGCGCAGCTCGGTCAGCCGATCGTGATCGAGAACCGCGGTGGGGCCGGCGGGTCGCTCGGATCGGCCATGGTCGCGAAGGCGGAGCCCGATGGATACACGCTGCTTGTCAATGCGTCCGCCCATTCGGCGGCGCCGGCGATGTATTCGAATCTTTCCTATGACGTCGCCAACGATTTCGCGGCGGTCATTCCATTCGGAAGCGTTCCGAACGTGACGGTGATTGCGCCGGGCAAGGGCATCAAGACCCTCGCGGAGCTCGTGGCCGCCGCCAGGAAAGGCTCGTTCTCCTTCGCCTCTGCCGGCGTTGGCAGCGCCACCCATATGGCGGCCGAACGCCTGCGGCTCGCCGCCGGGTTTCAAGCCGTGCACGTGCCGTTCAAGGGCGGTCCCGAGGCGCTCACCGAGGTCATGACCGGCCGCGTCGACTTCATGAGCATCGGCATCTCCTCGGGCCTTCCGTTCATCCGCGACGGCAAGCTGCTGGCGCTGGCAGTAAGCACGCCCAAGCGCAGTCCGACGCTGCCCGCCGTGCCGACCACGCTGGAAGCCGGCTTTCCCGACAGCGACTACACGTTCTGGAACGGGTTGCTGGCGCCGGCGAAGACGCCGCGGCCGATCATCGAGCGGCTCTACGCTGAAACGGAGAAGGTGCTGCGCGAGCCCGCGGTGCAACAGAAATTCGCGCCGCAAGGCATCGACCCGATGCCGATGACGCCTGCGCAGTTCGATGCCCTGATCAGGCGGGAAATCGGGATCAACGTCGCCCTGGTCAAAGCGGCGGGCATCAAGACCAACTGAGGAGCTTGGATGCGAAGCCGCCACGCGTTGCGGAGCCGGCCTGCGGGCCGACGGGTCATCTTGTCCACAGCTCCCGGTCCCGCCAGCCGAGGACCGCGATATCGGGGCGGCCGCCGGCCCAAAGCGGCTTATTGTCCCGTTGCCCTCGGCTTGGGTGGGCGGCGTGGGCCGTGCTATGGAGAATCGCAATCCGGTGCCGATCAGCCAACCGGGAATAGGGCGCAGTGTGATTGCTGCGGGTTCGAAAGGGGTTGGGGACAGTGATCGTCGTCGTGGGATTGGCGTTCGAGGCCCGTATCGCAGCGGGCCTTGGCAGTCAGGTGATTTGCGCCGGATTGGGCCGCGATCTTGCCGGCGCCATCGCGCGGGCTGTGACGCCGACGTCGCGCGGCTTCATCAGTTTCGGAGTGTGCGGTGGGCTGGCGCCCGGGCTCAGGCCCGGATCCTGTGTGATCGCGTCGGCGGTGCGCTCGCAGAACGGGCGCTTTGCCACCGATGCGCACTGGTCGCAGCGCCTCTTGGAAGCATTGCCGGATGCCGTCCACGGCGAGCTCGTCGGGGTGCCTGGTCCGCTGGCCGAGCCTCAATCGAAGCAGGCGCTGCACGCGCAGACCGGCGCGCTGGCGGCGGACATGGAGTCCCACGTGGTTGCGGAGGCCGCTGCAGCCCACGGCTTGCCGCTGGCGGTGATCCGCGTCGTCACAGACCCGGCGGCCCGGCCGCTTCCGCGGGCCGCACTCGCGGCGATGCGCCCCGACGGAACAGTGGACGTCCGCGCGATGATGCGCGTGCTGGCGCGCACGCCGCGCGACCTCGGCCTGTTGTGGCGCACCGCGCTCGATGCGCGCGCCGCGCATGCCACGCTGCGGCGCAGCCGCCGGGTGCTGGGCGCGAGCATTGGCGCTCCCGAAGTCCGTGATCTGCAGCCGGCGTTTGGACCGTTCGCCAGCGGGGCGATGCAGCCTGCTGAATAGCGCGCGCGGATTCGCTATAATCCTGCGCATGAGTGTCGCATGAGCCACGACTACGCCGCCCTGTTCGCCGAGCGCGAGCACGAACGTTTCGCCTTGCACGAGCGCCATCTCAACGAGCAGATGGTGCGTGTGCTCAGGGCCATCGGCTACGACGTGGGCTTCACGCGGGGCAGCGGCCAATACCTCTACGACCGCACGGGCGATCGCTACCTCGATCTGCTCAGTGGCTTCGGCGTATTCGCGGTTGGGCGCAACCATCCGGTGCTGCGCGAAGCGCTCGTGAGTGTGCTCGACGCCGAACTGCCCAATCTCGTGCAAATGGACGTGTCGACGCTGGCCGGCGTTCTGGCCGAACGGCTGCTGGCGCGCGTGCCCTACCTCGACAAGGTGTTCTTCGCGAATTCCGGCGCGGAGGCGGTCGAGGCTGCAATGAAGTTCGCGCGTTCGTCCACCGGGCGGCCGGGCCTCGTGTACTGCGATCACGCCTTTCACGGCCTGAGCTACGGTGCGCTCTCGCTCAACGGCGACGACATCTTCCGTCAGGGCTTCGAGCCGCTGTTGCCGGACTGCATCCGCGTTCCGTTCAACGATCTTGCCGCGCTCGAGCGCGCGCTCGCCTCGCGCGCCGTCGCGGCCTTCATCGTCGAGCCGGTGCAGGGCAAGGGCGTCAACGTCCCTGGGGACGATTATCTCACGCGCGCCGCCGAGCTCTGCCGCCGCCACGGCACGCTGTTCGTTGCCGACGAGATCCAGTCGGGCCTTGGCCGCACCGGAAAGTTCCTCGCGGTCGAGCACTGGAATGTCGAGCCCGACATGGTGCTGCTCTCGAAGTCGCTGTCGGGCGGACACGTGCCGGTCGGAGCCGTGCTCGCGCGCCGGCACATCTTCGAGAAAGTGTTCAACCGCATGGACCGCGCGGTCGTGCATGGTTCAACCTTCGCCAAGAACGATCTCGCGATGGCCGCGGGCATCGCGACGCTCGATGTCCTCGATTCGGAGCGCCTGATCGACAACGCCGCGCAGATGGGCGACCGGCTGCTGCGCGGTTTTACGCAGATGATGTCGCGCTACGAGATGATGGCGCAGGTCCGCGGCAAGGGGCTGATGATCGGCGTCGAGTTCGGGCCGCCGAAGTCATTCAAGCTGAAAGCGTCGTGGCACGCGGTCGAGACGGCGAACAAGGGATTGTTCTGCCAGCTCGTGACGATCCCGCTGTTCAAGGAGCACAAGATCCTGTGCCAGGTGGCCGGCCATGCCAGCCACACGATCAAGCTGCTGCCGCCGCTTGTGATCACCGCCGAGGATTGCGACTGGATCCTGCGCGCTTTCGAGGCGGCGATCGCCGACGCGCACCGCGGCCCCGGGGCAGTGCTGTCGCTTGGGAAGACCCTCGTCGACCACGCCATCAAGGCCCGCCGGGCGGGCTGATCCGGAAATTTCCAATTGATTTTCCAGCGGAATCCGTTCCGCCCGCGACAATCTGTCGTCACCTGCCTACCTGTGACCCCGGTCACAGCCGCCGCCGGCCCGATCGCTAAAGTGTCCGCAATTGATCACATCCGCTCTCCCCGGCGCTCGAGCCCGCCGGGTTCGACCGAGGGAGGCGGCCAACAGGTGGAGGACACCATGAAACGGACTTTTGCGGCTCTCGCCACGGCGGCTGTTCTGGCACTCGGCACGACGGCGGCCACGGTCAAGCCGGCCGAAGCGCACTGCGGCTGGGGTTGCGGCGTCGCCATCGGCGTCGGCACCGCCGCCCTGATCGGAGCGGCCGCCGCGAATTCGGCTCCGGCGCCGGTGTACTACGGCGGTGGCCCTTACGCGTACCGGGACTGCTACTGGCAGCGCGAGCGCTTCTTCGACGGATGGCACTGGCGCACCCGCAAAGTCCGCGTCTGCTATTAAGATCAACTCCCACCACGCGCGCTGCGCGCGTCTGATCAGGCGAATGGCGTCCCGCTTCCGGCGGGACGCCTGCGTTTCGGGCGGCCTATGCACGTGGCAACGACGTTAGCGTCTGCCTGGGCTCCGCTTGACGCTGGTCCGGATGATCCGCGCGCAAGCTTCGTCTTTTGCGCCCCAGTATCGGTCTCACCGGCGTACTCGATCTCGGCGACATGGCCAGCCGTCGTTCGAACCTGCACGCGGCGATATGCGCCGCTGGCTGGGTGGGATGCCGGCCCACGACGCGAACGCGCTTGCCACAGAGATGCCAGGCGTCGTCATGCCGCCGGGGGGGGGGCGAGGAGGTGCCTGCGGACGCTACATGATTTATGCAGCCGGTTTCTGGCGATCGGGAAACACCTGCGGCCGCAGGGAGGGGTGGCATGCCATCATCTTCGGCGCATATGCAGTCTCTGCGCCGAGCTCTTCCGCGGCATGCCACGCCCAGCGCGGGTCATACATGATGCCGCGACCGAGCACGACGAAGTCGGCCTTGCCGGAAGCGATGATGTCCTCGGCCTGGTGCGCATCGGTGATCAGTCCGACCGACATCGTCCTGATGCCGGTCTCCTTGCGTACCTTCTCGCCAAACGGAACCTGATAGCCGGGCGAAAGCGGAATCTTCTGGCGCAGGTCGAGTCCGCCCGTCGACACGTCGACGAAATCGCACCCGCGCGTCTTGAGCTCGCGCGCCAGCACCACTGTCTCCTCCGGCGTCCAGCCGCCCTCGATCCAGTCGGTCGCGGACAGGCGCATGCCGATCGGTTTGTCCTGCGGCCAGGCGTCGCGCACGGCCGTGTAGACCTCGAGCGCGAAGCGCATGCGATTGGCGAGGCTCCCGCCATAATCATCGGTGCGCCGGTTGGTCAGCGGCGAGAGGAATTGATGCAGCAGGTAGCCGTGCGCGCCGTGCAACTCGATGAGCTCGTAACCGATGCGGTCGAGGCGGCGCGCCGCTGCGGCGAAGTCGGCGATCGTCTGCTCGATGTCGGCGCGCGTCATCGCATGCGGCGGCGGGCCATCGTCATTGAACGGGATGGCCGAGGGCGCATGGGTCGTCCACGCACCTTCCTCGGGCTTGAGCGGCTTGCCGCCGGCCGCCGGCACGTGCATCGAGCCCTTGCGGCCGGCGTGCGCAAGCTGCACCCCCAGCTTGGCAACGCCGTAGGCGCGGCAGAAGTCGTGTACGCGCTTGAGAGCCGCCTCGTTGGCGTCGGAATATATGCCGGCGCACCTCTGCGTAATGCGGCCGACAGGATTGACGTTGGTCATCTCGGTCATGACCAGGCCGGCGGCGCCGAGCGAGAAGCTGCCGAGATGCATCAGATGCCAGTCGGTGGCGCTGCCGTTGTCCGATTCGTACTGGCACATGGGCGAGACGACGATGCGGTTGGGAAGCGTCAGCCCGCGCATTGTGATCGGGGAAAAGAGCGCACTGCTCATGCATCAGGTCCTTGGATGTTGCGGAGGTTGCGTTCGTGCGGCACCGCCAGCCTGTCAGATATGGCCGACCGCCAGCCGCGGTTTAGGACAGATTGCACGGACTGGTTCGATCTTGCGGCGAGGCCCGGTACGGCGCGTCATGCGCCCCAGACTTCGCGCGCGATCTCCACGACCAGCGCGAGCTTGCGGCGCTGATCATCCGGCGTCACGGCATTCCCAGCAAGCGTGCTCGCGAATCCGCATTGTGGACTGAGCGCCAGCCGATCGAGTGGAACGTGGCGCGCTGCCTCGTCGAGGCGGCGCTTGAGGGCATCTTTGCTTTCGAGCTGCGGCTTCTTGGTGGTGACGAGGCCGAGCACGGCGACCTTGTTCTTGCCGAGAAACCGCAGCGGCTCGAAACCGCCGGCGCGCGGGGAGTCGTATTCCAGGAAGAAGGCATCGACATCCATGTCGCTGAAGACGCGTTCCGCGATCGGATCGTAGCCGCCTTCTGCGACCCACGAGCTCGCATGATTGCCGCGGCACATGTGCACGCCGACGACGAGGTCCGCCGGCTTGTCGCGCAGGGCATCGTTCATCATCCGCACGTAGAGCGCAGGCAGCGTATCGGGATCTTCGCCCATCCTGCGTACGTTGTCGCGCAGGCCGGGGTCGCACAGGAACGGCAGGTTGGTGTCGTCGATCTGCAGGTAGCGGCAGCCTGCGGCGTAGAGGTCGGCGATCTCCTCACGATAGACCTGCGCGAGATCCTCGAAGAACGCCTCGACGTCCGGATACACCGCGGCGTCGATGGCGGCGCGGCCGCCGCGAAAATGGATGCACATCGGAGAGGGGATCGCTTGCTTCGGCATGAGGCCGTTGCGACCGGCGACCGGCTTGAGCGAGCGAAAATCGTCGAGCGCCAGCGGGCGGCTGCGGCGCAGCTTGGCGTGCACCTCGAAGCGCGGCGGGGCGAACTCGACGTCTCCTTGCTCGTTGCGGAATTTCGTGGGCAGCCCGCCGTGCACCTCCACACCCTCGATCCGCTCGAGGAAGTCGAGGAACCAGTGACGCCGATGGAACTCGCCGTCCGTGCAGACGTACAACCCGACGTCGCGCTGCATCGCCACCGCCTGCGCCACGCATTGCTCCTCGACCGCCCGTAGTTCCTCGGCCGAGATGTCGCCGCGCTCGCGCCGGCGACGAGCTTCGTGAATCGCCGGCGGACGCAGCAGGCTGCCGACCACGTCAGCCTTGAACGGCGGTCTCGATGCAGACTCCGTGCCCTTCAACGGCGCGGTCGAAGACTTTGAATTCATCATGTTCCCCCCTTGCCCTTTTCTTGCCGGTGCCAGCCGACGTTGGCGTCGGGGACGGCATCGGTCGACGCAAAGTACGGCTTGATGTCGAGCAGTGGCGTGCCGTCGAGGCAGTCGAGGCCTTGCACGGTCAGCTTCGTGCCGTCGAGCCTCACGAGCTTGACGACGCTTGCGGCGATGGGATTGGGGCGCACCGGCGAACGCAGTGCGAATGTCCCGCGCTGCGCACCATAGTGGCGGGGCGCCTGCAGCACGAGATCGCGGCGCGCCTGATGCATCCAGTACAGCACCAGAAGATGCGAGGACGTGTCCACATCCTTGAGGGCGGCGGCGTAGCGCGGGTCCACCTCGATCGTGCAGAGCGCGTCGGATTCGCGGCTGTTCTTGGGGCAGTCCTCGCGGCGCGTCCAGGGCGTGTGGATGCGGCCTATAAAATAGAGTCCGGCGTCGAACGCTTGCGGCAACTCGACGGCGACCTCGCCCTCGCGGATGCCTTCCTTGTCGCTGGTCATAGGTGCGCTGCCGTTATTGGTCCCCGGCGGCACTATACATGCGCGAACTGATCGGCGATCTGCTTGCGTCCGGGGGCGGCCATGAATATGCACCGTCCGCCTTGTCCGCGTATAAAGATATCTTTATATCGCGCGCATGTCCGCAACATCCGTTGGCTTCGATGCGCTCAACGCCGTGCTCAAGGCGGCGGGGGAAGAGACGCGTCTGCGCATCCTGGCGCTGCTCGCGGAAGCGGAACTTACGGTTTCCGACCTTACGGAAATCCTGCATCAGTCGCAGCCGCGCATCTCGCGCCATCTCAAGCTGCTGGTCGAGGCCGGCCTGTTGCTGCGCTTCCGCGAGGGCGCCTGGGCCTTCTTCCGGCTGAGCGACCAGGGCGCCGCGGTGGAGATTGCCCGCAGCCTGGTGTCGCGTCTCGATCCTGCGGACGAGACCATCGCCCGCGACCGCGATCGGCTTGCCGGCATCCGTGCGCGCCGTGCGGCCGCCGCGCAGTCCTACTTCACCCAGCATGCCGCGGAGTGGGACCGCATCCGCCGCCTGCATGTCTCCGACGAAGCGGTGGAGGCCGCGGTGGCGGCCGCGCTCGCCGACCGGCCGTTTCGCTCGCTGCTCGATCTCGGCACCGGCACGGGGCGCATGCTGGAGCTGTTCGGGCCGCAGCTCGAGCGCGGCGTTGGCATCGACCTGTCGCTCGACATGCTGGCGCTGGCGCGCGCGCGTCTCGACCGCGCCGGGCTCAAGCAATGCAGCGTGCGGCAGGGCGATATCTATGATCTCAAGCTGCCGCCAAATTCCTTCGACGTCGTGATCGTGCACCAGGTGCTCCACTATCTCGACGACGGCGCGCGCGCGTTGCGCGAGGCGGCGCGGGTGCTGCGGCCGCAGGGACGCCTGCTCGTCGTCGATTTCGCCCCGCACGACCTCGAGTTTCTGCGCGACGAGCACGCACATCTTCGCCTCGGCTTCCCGGCCGAGGTCGTCTCGCAATGGCTGGAGCAGTCCGGACTGGAAATGGTCAGCTACCGCACGTTGCCGCCCGAGCACGGCTCGGATGGGCAGATCGCGGTGTCGCTGTGGCTCGCGTGCGATCCTCGCCTGCTGCTCGCCGGGGAGAGTGCCAGCGCCTGACGCGATGCTGCTGGGAGAGCGGGGAGCCTCAAAAGAATACACCGGAGAGGCGAGCCCCTCCGGCGTCCGAGCTTGGTCTGTGGTGGAGTTGCCGCCAGGGCTCGGCGCCATCGCGCCGACCGCTCACCTCAAAAGGCACCCAAGATGACGGCGCCGACAAACACGAACGCAACGAACACCGCCAGAGCGTTCAGCTTTACAGCTAGGTCCACGGCTGGCCTCCTCGTGTTGACCTGGTCGAACGTTAACAGATCTTCATCCGACTGCCGAGCCCGTGAACGCGTGATTGCCGTCCAGGTTCCGCAGTGATGTTGATAGCTCGCCCCCGATCGGTCGTAAGTCTTTGCAAAGCCTTGCCTAAATTTTGAGGCCGCAACTGCCTGCCCGGCCGGAAAGGCTCAGTTGCATAATACCGCGCGCTTCGTTCAGGCGTCGGCGAGGGCCCGTTCCAGGAATCTGCTTGCCGCGAGCGCCGCCCGGTCGCGGCCAAAGCGGCCGACGATCTGGACTCCCAGAGGCAACCCTGAGGGATCGGCGAGCCCGGGCACGTTCACGCAGGGAGCTCCGATCAGCGTCCACAGCCGATTGAACGTTGCCTCGCCGGTCGATCCCAGTCCGGCCGGTGCGGCGCCCGGTGCTGACGGCGTCAGCAGCACGTCTACATCCGCCATCAGCTCGTTGAACGCATGGCGCGCCCGCTTCGACACGCGGCGGGCGTCGTCATAGGTCTCGGCGGTGATGCCCGCGGCCTCATCGAGCAGCGCGCGCAGCAGCCTGGGCAGGCGGGCGCGATGGTTGTCGTACTCATACGCGAGGGCCCGCGCGGCCTCATAGTTCTGCAGCGTGGCGTGGATCGCATGCGCCTCCTCGAGCAGCGGCGGCAGCGTCAGCTCGCGCACCTTGGCGCCGGCGGTCTCGGCGGCCAGCGCTGCCTGCTCCACCGCGCGCTGCATGTCGACGCTCGCTTGCGGCCAGAAATGTGTGCGCATCAGTCCGATCACCGGCGGCTTCGCCGCCTGATCATCGATGCGCAAGTCGCGTGTGGTGATCGCTTCCGCCGCGAAGGCGACGTCGCTCACGCTGGCAGCGAACAGGCCGGCCGTATCGAGCGACCACGAGAAGCATTTCACGCCCACCATCGGCAGCAGCCGGAATGACGGCTTGAAGCCGACGATGCCGCAGAACGCCGCCGGACGGATCACCGATCCGCCCGTCTGCGTTCCGACTGCGATCGGCAGCATGCCGGCCGCAACCGCCGCCGCCGATCCCGACGACGAGCCGCCCGGCGTATGCGCGAGGTTGCGTGGGTTGCGCGTTCCGGCGGGATCGAGGAATGCCATCTCCGTCGATACCGTCTTGCCCATCACGATGCCGCCCGCGCGCCGCGTCATCGCGACGAGCGATGCGTCGGCATGCGGACGGTGACGCGAATAGATCGACGAACCGTAAGAGGTGGGAAAATCCGCCGTGTCGAAGATATCCTTGAAACCGACCGGCAGGCCCCGCAGCGGCAGCGCGGCGAGCTTGGCGCCGGCCGCATGTGCGTGCGTTCTGATGCGGTCGAGATCGAGCGCGGCAAATGCGCGGACTTCGGGCTCGCGCCGCTCGATCGCCGCGGCGCACAACTCGACCGCGTCGGCAGGCGTCAGTTCGCCGGCCTCGATCTTCCTGGCGAGATCCAGTGCGGAGAGCATCACGCGCAGGCGACCGCCGCGCCGCCGCCCATTATCGAGATCGGCATCCGCGTGACGAAATGGAAGATCGCGCCCGCGCATTCGCGGCGCACATGAGAGATGAAGTCCATCGCCCCTCCCGGCACGGCGATGGTGAACGCAAATCCGTCCGCGGATCAAGGCTCTTAACCATATTCCCCGCCGCCGCAAATCGGCCGCAGAGCATTGAAGTCGCGTTAACGCACCGGCTCGCATTTTGCGAAGATGCGCAGAGCTTGGTGTGTTTTCGTCGGTCTGATCGCGCTCGCCACGCTTGCCGGCTGCAAGCCGGGCTGGTTCGAGTCGCGCGAACCGTGGCGACGCGAGGCCGAGGAGCAGTGCCTCAAATCGGGGGCAGTAAGGGAAACCGCGGCGATCGCCATGCTTCGCCCCATCGAGGGTCCCGGCATCTGCGGCGCGGACTATCCGCTCAAGGTCGCCGCCCTGGGCGAGGGCGAGCTGATGGCTTATTCGCAGGAACTGCGTCCGCCGGGGCTCGTCCCGCAGACCGGTTCGGCGCCGCAGCGCGTCTCGCTGCCCGCACCATCGCCGTCGCCCTCGTCGCCCTATTCGCGGCAGAGCTACGGCTACTCGCGGCCGGGCTACGATCCCGCGCCGCCCATGCAGCAATCTGGCGGCGCTCCGCTGTCGCTCGATCCCATGCAGGGGTCCGGCGGCGCGGCGCGCGCCTACGATCCGGCGCAACCGGTGATCCAGAGCGAGCCGCTGCAGCCGATGCCAGATACGTACCGAGGCGCGCTCCCGCGCAACGACCGGCGCGACGATTATTCGCGCGCGCCGCGTCAATCATATCCATACCCGGAACAGGGTTCGTTTCGTGGCGCGGACGATGCACCGGCGACCACGGCGCCTGCGCTGTCGCCGCGGCTCGGCCCCGTGCCGCTCGGCCGCCAGCGGCCGATCCCGACAACGGCCTCGGTCAAGCCTGCGGCAACGCTCGCGTGTCCGATCGTCTCGGCGCTCGATGCCTGGATCAAGGATGCGGTGCAGCCCGCGGCGATGCGCTGGTTCAACCAGCCGGTCGCCGAGATCCGCCAGATCTCCGCCTATTCCTGCCGCGGCATGAACGGCCAGCCCGGCGCGCGTATATCAGAGCACGCGTTTGGCAACGCGCTCGACATTGCCGCGTTCACGCTGGTCGACGGACGCAAGATCACGGTGAAAGGGGGATGGCGCGGCGCGCCGGAAGAGCAGGGCTTCCTGCGCGACGTCCAGGCCGCGGCCTGCGAGCAGTTCACCACGGTGCTCGCGCCAGGATCGAACGCCTTCCATTATGATCATATCCACGTCGACCTGATGCGGCGCGCCAGCGGCCGCCGTATCTGTCAGCCGGGCGCCGTGTCAGGGGAAGTCGTTGCCGCACGCGCGGCGGCCCGCAACGGTGGCGCCTACGCGCGCCAGCAGGATCCCGCGCCGCGGCGTGAACTGATCGAGCCCAACGACGATCCGTTCGCCTGGCGCGGTGGCAACCGGCGCGACATCCCGACCGGCTCGATCGCGAAGGGGCAGACGGCCGGGTCGAAGCGCGCACAGCGCGAAGATCCGGTCGACGATGAGCACATCCTGCACGAGGACTAACGCCCCGTTCGGCGCCATAGGCCGGGTGTGCGGCCCGGCGGCCGCACGCGGCGATGGACACGGTATCCTGGGCTGCGACACCGGGACCCCTGGCATCTGCCCGGCCAGCCCCCGATATTAACCGCCAACATCGGAAAGCGGCCCCGCCAGCCGGGGCGCCACTGGGAGGGTTTCCATGCGGCTCAGCCGTATCGTCTCGATCGTATGCGCAGCGGCTTTTGCGGTGGCTCTGGCGGCGACCGCCGCCGACGCGCGCGTCGGCGGCAAAGGCAGCTTCGGCAGCCGCGGCATGCGCACCTACACGGCGCCCCCTGCGACGGCGACCTCGCCCTCGGCGACGTCGCCAATCCAGCGCTCAATTACCCAGCCGAACGCTCCCGGCAGCAACGTCGCGCGCCCGGCCACGCAGGGCGGCGCGTTCAATCGACCCGGCGGCCTGTTCAGCGGCGGGCTGCTCGGCGGCCTCGCGGCCGGCTTCATCGGCGCCGGCTTGTTCGGCCTGCTGTTCGGCCACGGTTTCCTCGGAGGGCTCGGCGGTTTCGCCTCCATGCTCGGTTTGCTGCTGCAGGTCGTGCTCGTGATCTTCATCGCGCGTCTCGCCTGGTCCTGGTGGCAGCGGCGCAACCAGCCCGCGCTCGCGAGCGTGGCCGGTCCGCAGTCGATGTCGCAGACCTCGTACCGCGACATGTTCGGAGCCGGCGGGGCATCCGCGGCGCCCGCTCGCGGGGGCGCGTCGGAGCCGTCGGACGATGTTGGCATCGGGCCGGCGGACTACGACGCATTCGAGCGTCTGCTCGGCGAGATCCAGGTCGCCTACGGCAATGAGGATCTTGGCGCGCTGCGCTCGCGCGTGACCCCGGAGATGCTGTCCTACTTCTCCGAAGATCTCGCGGCGAATGCCAGCCGCGGCGTGGTGAACCGCGTCAGCGACGTCACGCTGCTGCAAGGCGATCTCGCCGAAGCCTGGCGCGAAGGTGGCACGGACTACGCCAGCGTCGCGATGCGCTTTTCGATCGTCGATCAACTGGTGGAGCGCGACAGCGGCCGTCTCGTGGAGGGCGGGCCGCAGCCGCAGGAGGTCGTCGAAGTGTGGACCTTCATGCGCGCGCGCGGCGGCAATTGGATCCTGTCCGCGATCCAGCAGGCGTAAGCGCGTCTTACGGAAACAGGGAAAGCGCGGGACAGTGTCCCGCGCTTTTACGAGGCGCAGCGGCGCAGCAGGCGGCTGCCGCCTTTGTCGTACTCGATCTCGATGTGATCTTCGTCGATCACGCGCAGCGTATAGTGCACGCGTCCCCAGATCTGGACCGTGTAGAATTGATCGTCGATACGCCAGGTGGTGGCGCTCGTCTTCTTCACCGACATGTTGCGATAGTCCGGCGCGCTGGTTTCCGTGTCGTGACGGACGTCGCCGGCGAAACGCATAATTCGCGGACCGCAGATCTTGGCCGGTCCCTTTGCCGTGGCGTTGTCGTAGGTCCAGGTGCCGCTCACCGGATAAGTATCCGCCAGCGCCGTCTGTGCGGCGAGGAGCGCGATCGCAACGACTGTGGGGCGCAGTCCGGACATCCTGTCTCCTCTGACGAAGTATGAAGTATAACCTACCGGGCGAGGGGGCATGGCGCGTGGGGCAGGGAACGCGCGGCAGCCTTAATCCTTTCCTTCCGCCGCCTTGACCGGATCGCCATATCCGCCGGCGGTGGGGGTCTGGATGATGACCGCGTCGCCTGGATGGACGACGGTTGCGTCGCATCCCTGCAGGTTCTCGACAGTGCCGCCACGACGGCGCACGCTGTTGCGCCCGACTTGCCCGGGTTCGCCCCCCGCGAGTCCGAACGGACGCACGCGGCGATGGCCGGACAGGATCGTGCAGTCCATCGTCTCAAGGAAGCGGATGACGCGGACGATGCCGTCGCCGGCATTCCAGCGCCCGCGTCCGCCGGAATCCTTGCGGATGTGGAAGTCCTCCAGCACGACCGGATAGCGGAACTCGAGCACCTCCGGATCGGTGAGGCGCGTGTTGGTCATGTGCGTGTGTACGGCATCGGTCCCGGGAAAACCCGGACCCGCCGGTGAGCCCGAGCAGATCGTCTCGTAGTACTGGTGTTTGGCATTGCCGAAGTTGAGATTATTCATCGTGCCCTGGGCAGCGGCGAGGGCGCCGAGGGCGCCGAACAGGCAATTGGTCACGGCTTGCGAGGTCTCGACATTGCCCGCGACCACGGCGGCCGGATATTCCGGCGAGAGCATCGAGCGCGGCGGAATGACGACGTTGATCGGCCGCAGGCATCCGGCGTTCATCGGGATGTCGTCGTCCACCATCACCCGGAACACATACAGCACGGCCGCCCGCGTGACCGGCTCGGGCGCATTGAAGTTCGTGGGCTGCTGCGGTGACGTGCCCGTGAAGTCGACCGTGGCCTCGCGCTTCTCCCTGTCGACGCTGATCTTCACCTTGACGACCGTGCCCTGGTCCATCTCGTAGGTGAACGAACTGTCGTGCAGCCGGTCGATCACGCGCCGCACGCTCTCGGCGGCGTTGTCCTGCACATGCTGCATGTAGGCCTTCACGACCGGCAATGAGAAATGCGCCACCATCCTGCGCAACTCCTGCACGCCCTTCTCGTTGGCGGCGATCTGCGCCTTCAGATCGTTGACGTTCTGGGGCGGGTTGCGCGCCGGATAGCGGGCGCCGGTGAGGAGTTCGTTCAGCTCGGCCTCGCGGAAACGCCCGCGATCGACCAGCTTGAAGTTGTCGATATAGACGCCTTCCTGCTCGATCGTCGTGGCGTTGGGCGACATCGAGCCGGGCGATATGCCGCCGACGTCGGCATGGTGCCCGCGGCTCGCCACCCAGAACAGGATCTCGAAGCCGCCATCGTCGAACACGGGCGTGCACACTGTGATGTCGGGCAGGTGCGTGCCGCCGTTGTAGGGCGCATTGATCGCGTAGACGTCGCCAGGCGCGACGCGACCTGCGTTCTCGCGGATGATGGTCTCGACCGCCCGGTCCATGGAGCCGAGATGCACCGGCATGTGCGGTGCGTTGGCGACGAGCGAGCCGTCGGCGGCGAACACCGCACAGGAGAAGTCGAGCCTCTCCTTGATGTTCACCGAATAGGCGGTGTTCTGCAGCGACACGCCCATCTGCTCGGCGATCGACATGAAAAGGTTGTTGAAGATCTCCAGCATCACCGGATCGGCTTGCGTGCCGATCGCGTGGCCGCGCGCCGGCGGCCTCGCGCGCTGCATCACGAGGTGGTTGCGCTCGCTGATCTCGGCGCGCCACCCGTCCTCCACGACGACGGTCTGGTGCGGCTCGATGATAATCGCCGGTCCTTCCACCCGGTGACCGGGCGCGAGTTGGTCGCGCGTGAAGACGCGTGCCTCGTGCCACGCGCCGTTCGAGAAGAAGCGGGAACGCTGCGCAGGCTCGGGCAGGGCCCCTGTTGCCCGCGGCAGGGGCGGTTCACTGAAGGCCGCACCGCCGCCCACGGCTTCGACCGACACGGCCTCGACGGTCAGCACCTTGCCCGGGTCGATGAAGCCGAAGCGGGCCTTGTGCGCGGCCTCGAACGCGGACTTCATGTCGGCGAGCGTGCCGAGCGGCACAGTCAGCGCGGTGTCGGTGCCGGCATAACGGATGTGCGCGCGCGGATGCACGGCGACGTCGGCTGCGGCAACGCCCTGGCCGGCCACTTCCGCGCGGGCCTCCTCGCCGAGCCGTGCCGCCGTTTCGTTGAGCGCCGCGAGGGCGGGCGCGCCGAACGGCTCCTCGAGCGCCTGCTGCCGCGTGGCACGGATGTCCGCGAGCCCCATCCCATATGCCGACAGCAGCGACGAGTAGGGATGGATCAGCACGTTCGTCATGCCGAGCGCGTCCGCCACCAGGCAGGCGTGCTGGCCGCCCGCACCCCCGAAGCAGTTGAGGGCGTAGCCGGTGACATCGTAGCCGCGCTGCACCGAGATCTTCTTGATCGCGTTCGCCATGTTCTCGACGGCAATCTTGATGAAACCGTCGGCGATCTCCTCGGGGCTGCGGCCGTCGTCCACCTCGCGCGCCAGCGCTTCGAAAGCCGTGCGCACGCTCGCCGTGTCCAGCGGCTCGCGCTGCGTCGGCCCGAAGATCTTCGGGAAGAACCCGGGCAGTAGCTTGCCGACCATGACATTGGCGTCGGTTACCGCGAGCGGGCCGCCACGGCGATAGCATTTGGGTCCCGGATTGGCCCCGGCACTGTCCGGCCCGACGCGGAAGCGCGCGCCGTCGAAGTGCAGGATCGAGCCGCCACCGGCGGCCACGGTGTGGATCAGCATCATCGGCGCACGCATGCGCACGCCGGCGACTTCGGTTTCGAACGCGCGCTCGTATTCGCCGTCGAAATGCGACACGTCGGTGGACGTGCCGCCCATGTCGAACCCGATCAGGCGATCGAAGCCTGCGGCACGCCCGGTCTGCGCCATGCCGACCACGCCGCCGGCCGGTCCGGACAGGATCGCGTTCTTGCCCTGGAACAGCTCTGCGGCGGTGAGGCCGCCGGAGGACATCATGAACATCAGGCGGGGATCGGTCGCTTGTCCCGCACCGTCCGTCACCAGTTCGTGCGCCACCTGGGCCACGTACCTGCGCAGGATCGGCGAGAGGTAGGCATCCACGACCGTGGTGTCGCCGCGTCCCACCAGCTTGATCAGCGCCGACACCTCGTGGCTGACGGACACCTGTGCGAAGCCCATCTCGCGTGCGAGCGCCGCCACACGCCGCTCGTGCTCGGGATGGCGATAGGCATGCATGAGCACGATAGCGATGGCGTCGATCCCGGCGCGCTTTGCCTGCGCGAGGTCGCGGCGCACCGCCTCGAGATTCGGCGCGCGTTCCACCGTGCCGTCGGCGCGCACGCGCTCGTCGACCTCGATCACCTGCTCGAAGAGCATCTCGGGCTTGACGATGTGGCGCGCGAAGATCCTTGGCCGCGCCTGGTAGCCGATCTTGAGCGCGTCGCGGAATCCGCGCGTCGTCACCAACAGCGTGCGCGCGCCCTTGCGCTCGAGCAGCGCGTTGGTGGCGACGGTGGTGCCCATCTTGATCGCAGCGATCGCGCCCGCCGGAATCGGGTGCCCGCGCGCGAGGCCGAGCAGGTCGCGGATGCCCTGCACGGCGGCGTCGCCATAGGCGTCGGGGTTCTCGGACAGCAGCTTGCGCGTGACCAGCGTGCCGTCAGGGCGGCGGCCGATCACATCCGTGAACGTGCCGCCGCGATCGATCCAGAAGTCCCAGGTGCCCGCCGTGCTCATGGAGGGACTTAAACGCGATCGCGGCAAAAACCGGAAGGCCATGTTCGAGCGACCGAAAATTGGCGAGGGCCCGGCGGGATTGCCGCCGAGCCCTCCAATTCATCAGACGGTCTGTAAGCCGGGTTCTGTATGGCGCGGGTCTCCCCGCGCGTGACGACCATTCCTCTGCGACGCCGGTTACCCGGCGCGTCGAGCAACCTACCCGGACGGCGAGACCAGGACATCGGTCCCGATCCGCTTGCGCGGACCGTAGCCGTCCCTATTCGGTTTTGCTCCGGGTGGGGTTTGCCGTGCCGCCCCCGTTGCCGGAGGCGCGGTGCGCTCTTACCGCACCTTTTCACCCTTACCGCGACGATACGCAACGCTGCCGCGGCGGTTCGTTCTCTGTGGCACTGTCCCTGGGGTCACCCCCGCCGGACGTTATCCGGCACCCTATGTCCGTGGAGCCCGGACTTTCCTCCCGCACCGCCTTTCGGCGTTGGTGCGAGCGGCCGTCCGACCGACTGACGTCCTAGGGATGGGGTGTCGGACGGTTGGGGTCAAGGGCGCGCGACCGCCGAGGTTAATCAAGCGCATGGCGCCCGACGAGCAGCCGCTTGAGCGTCTCGACGGTCGAGTGGTCAGCGATGCCGTCCACGCGGTCGGAGCGGAAATGACGCTGGAATGCCGTCACGGCATCCTTCGTCGCCACATCGAACCGCCCATTGACGGCGACCTCGTAGCCGAGGTCGCGCAGCCAGCTCTGGAGCTTGCGGACGATCTCGCTGCGATCGCCGGGATCGAGCTCGGGGCCGGGGACAATCTTCGTTGGCTCGACCCACAGGCCGATGCCGGCGGCGTTGAGCTTGCGCCATGGAAATTTCTCGCCCGGATCCTGCTTGCGGGCGGGCGCGACGTCAGAGTGGGCGAGCACGCGGTCGACTGGAACCCGCCGCCGCGCCATCACGTCGCGGCAGAGCGCGATCACCGCATCGACCTGCACAGCCGGGAAATCCGGATAGCCGAAATCGTGACCGGGATTGACGATCTCGATGCCGACCGAATGCGAGTTGATGTCACTGACGCCTTGCCAGGATGAAACGCCTGCGTGCCACGCGCGGCGCTCTTCCGGCACGAGCTGCGAGATCGCGCCATCCTCGGCGACGAAGTAGTGGCACGAGACTTTCGCCGCCGGGTCGCACAGTCGCGCGAGCGCGTCGTCGGCCCCCGCCATGCCGGTGTAGTGCAGGATGATCATGTCAATCGCCGCCTGGCGCTCGTCGTGATTGGGCGAGGGCGCAACGCGGGCAACGAGCTTGGAATCGGGCGAGAAAGTCGTCATGTGGAAAGCATAACAAGGTTGCGGCGGGCGGGGCGAGCCTTTCGCTGCTTGCATCGAACACCGGGCCGGATCGCTGTTCGATCCGGCCGGTCCTCGTCGCGGGGCGCGTAGATCCTACTGCGCGCGGGCGGGTGGCGCGGGCGCCTGACCTGATGTCGTCGGCCGCGGCTGGCTGCTTCCTGCCGCAGTGCGCGCGGGCTCGTACGGCTTGAATTCGGGTGCCGAGGCCAGCTGATCCTTGGTCATCGACAGCCGCAATTGATCCGCCGCGCCGTCCTTGCCCGGAATGATCTGGAATGCGGGCAGCGAGAACGCGATCTGCTTCGCGCCGATGCCGAGAAATCCGCCGACCCCGACCAGCACGGCTTTCACCGTGCCGGCGCGGTCGAAGAGGATGTCTTCCACGGTGCCGATCTTGACGTCATCGGACCCGACGACTTCGGTGCCCTTGAACTTCGACGCCAGCCATTGATCGGGCGTCTGGGCGGAGATGGTCGTGGAGATGCCGGGTGCGGCAGGGCTCATCGAGCCTTGGCTCTGCACCCCCGTCGCGCGTTCGCTCGCCAGGCCGCTGGTGCCACCGCCGGACGCCGCGCCCGACTGCGCGAGGGCGGACGATAGCGTCAACGTGCTCGCTGCGGCGATTGCCAGAAGGTTTCTCGTCATCCCGGCCTCCGATGTTGGATGAGGATGCCGCAACAACGGGGGCGGGCACGGGCGGGTTCCTACCTGCGTCCTCAACGAATTCTTAAGGCTACTTCCGGTTAATGGACCGGCTGCGTCCGCGTCCGGCAACGGCGCGCACGATTCGTCCGGATTCTGCGCGAAACGCCATTCCCGTTGACGCCCATAGCAACCCATGCTATCCCACAATCGCCCACGAACAAATCGCACTCCAATCAACGGAGTGGGGGCGTGTAACCGGGTGGCGTGGAGTGCGGATGAACCGCTTCGTGTCGAACACGACGTTGCGGCTCGATTCCAAGGGGCGCGTCTCGATCCCGGCTGCGTTCCGCGCGGTTCTCGCGCGCGACGGCTTCGAAGGCCTCTACTGCTATCCCACGCTGGACCAGACCGCGGTCGATGCGGGCGGCAATGCGCTGCTCGCGGAGATCGAAAGGATGATCGAACGTTTCCCGCCCTACACGCAGGAGCGGGAGCAGTTCTTGGTCGCGCTGTACGGCACGAGCGAAACGCTCAAGCTGGATGGCGAGGGCAGGGTGGTCTTGAGCGACGAACTGAAGAAGCACGCTGGGATTTCCGACGCCGTGACCTTCGTCGGGCTCGGACACAAGTTTCAGATTTGGGAACCGCAGCGTTTTCGCGCGCATTTAGCGACGGCCACCGCAACGGTGCGCGCTGCGCGCGGGTCCCAGACGGCGGGGCAGAATCCCCTAGGGGCACGGGAATGATGACGGACCGCGGCTCCGGGCGACCGGAAGCCGATGGCGGACTGGTTCGTCACATTCCCGTGCTCATCAATCCCGTCCTCGACTGTCTCGACGTTCGCGATGGCTCTCTGATCATCGACGGGACGTTTGGCGCAGGTGGATACACGCGTGCCATCCTCGCGAAAGCGAACTGCCGCGTGATCGCGATTGATCGCGATCCGTCGGCGATCACGCGCGGCTGGGACCTGGTCGAAGCCGCGCAAGGCCGCCTGACTCTCGTCGAGGATACATTCTCCGCGCTCGAGGACGCCGCCGGCGGCGAGCACGCCGATGGTGTCGTGCTCGATCTCGGCGTCTCCTCCATGCAACTCGACGAGCCGGAGCGCGGATTTTCGTTTCGCCACGAAGGGCCGCTCGACATGCGCATGAGCGGCGAAGGCCCGAGCGCCGCCGATGTCGTCGCGCGCGCGTCCGAGCGCGATCTGGCCAACGTCATCTATCTCCTGGGCGAGGAGCGTCACTCGCGCGCCGTGGCGCGGGCCATCGTGAAGGCGCGCGAGACGCAGCCGATCGCGACCACGAGGGTGCTCGCCGAAATCGTGTCGCGGGTGGTGCGCGGCAAGCCTGGCGAGATTCATCCTGCGACGCGCACGTTCCAGGCCTTGCGGCTGTTCGTCAACGACGAGCTCGGCGAGCTGGTGCGCGCCCTCGCTGCCGCCGAGCGCGTGCTCAAGCCGGGCGGCCGGCTGGTGGTCGTCTCGTTCCATTCGCTCGAAGACCGGATCGTCAAGACTTTCCTCGCCGAGCGGAGCGGTGCCCGCGCCGGCTCGCGGCATCTTCCGATGAGCGAGGGGGCGCCCGCGACCTTCCGCGTGCTGACCAAGCGGCCAATCACCGCTTCCGAGCAGGAGGTCACCGGCAATCCGCGCTCGCGCTCGGCCAAGCTGCGCGCGGCGGAGCGCACCGATGCCGTGCCCGGCTCCGCCGCGCTGCCGGAGCTGCCGAGCCTGCCCTCGCTCGACGAGATCCTGCGGGGAGGGCGGCGATGATCCGTCTCTTTCACGTGGTGGTCGTGTGCGCCTTCGTCGCGGCGGCGATCTATGTCTACAAGATCAAGTTCGACTCGACGGTGCAGGCCGAGCGCGTGGCGGTCGTGCGCGCCGAGATCAAGCGTGAACGCGACGCCATCGCCAGCCTGCGCGCCGAATGGGCCAAGCTCGACAGCCCTGCGCGGATTCAGGCGTTGGCCCGCCGGCATCTGGCGCTCAAGCAGCTCGACGCGACGCAGTATGATGCACTCGACAAGCTGCCCGAGCGGCCGACGCCTCTCGTGCCGCCGGACAGCAGCGATCCGATCGCCCTGATCATCGAGAACGCCGACAGTGAGGTTC
Source organism: Xanthobacteraceae bacterium (assembly GCA_035556735.1). GTDB lineage: Bacteria > Pseudomonadota > Alphaproteobacteria > Rhizobiales > Xanthobacteraceae > CANJBX01. The sequence continues at coordinate 564,520 of DATMFF010000006.1, forward strand.
CGACCGGCAGCGTGGGGAGCGCGGCGCAATGAGCACCGATGCGCGCGTCCCTCCGGGAGCGGGCGAGCAGGTCGCGCAGACGCGCGGTCCGCGCGCGGTCACGCAGCCCTGGCACCGGCGCCTCGCGCAGGCGATGCTGTACGGCAGCAACGTCGACCGTAACCGCAAGGCCAAGGCGCGGCTCGGCCTCGCCATCGCCGCGTTCTCACTCGTCTATCTCATCATCGCCGGGCGGCTGGTGCTCTATGCCGTCGCGCCCGACCCGCATGTTGCGCGGCGCGGAAGCTCGGGCGACGCGGTGGCGACGTCGCGTCCCGACATTCTCGATCGTCGCGGCGAGATCCTTGCGACGGACGTGATGATGCCGTCGCTGTTTGCCGAACCGCGCCGCATCATCGACGCGGACGAAGCGAGCGAGTTGCTCACCGCGGTATTTCCGGATCTCGACCATACCGACCTGCGCGAGCGCCTGGCCTCGCGCCGCGGCTTCGCCTGGCTCAAACGCGAGATCTCGGCGAAGCAGCAGCAGGAGGTGCACAGCCTCGGCATTCCGGGCGTCGGCTTCCTCACCGAGAACAAGCGCGTCTATCCGAACGGCAACGAAGTTTCCCACGTCATCGGTCACGTCAACATCGACAACCAGGGAATCGCGGGCATCGAGAAATGGCTCGACGCGCGCGGCCTCGCCGATCTGCATCGCGCCGGTCTCGCGAGCGACCGAAACCAGAAACCGGTTGCGCTCGCGCTCGATCTGCGTGTTCAGCACGCGCTGCGCGACGAACTGCTGGTCGCGCGCCAGAAGTTCAAGGCCGAGGCTGCTGCCGGCGTCGTCCTCGACGTGCGGACCGGCGAGATCATCGCGATGGTGTCCGTGCCGGACTACGATCCGAACAGTCCGCGCGAGGCGCTTGATCCCAAACGCATCAACCGCCTGACCACCGGCGTCTACGAGATGGGATCGACCTTCAAGGCGCTCACCATCGCCATGGGGCTCGATTCCGGCAAGATGAACCTGTCGACTACGTTCGATGCGCGCATGCCGCTGCGCTACGGGCGCTTCAACATCCACGATTACCACGCGCAGAACCGCGTGCTCTCCGTTCCGGAGATCTTCACCTATTCCTCGAACATAGGCGCGGCGCGGGTTGCGTTGCGCGTCGGCGTCGATGAGCACAAGGCATTCCTGCGCAAGCTCGGCCAGCTCGACCGCATGCGCACCGAACTGCCCGAGAGCGCCGAGCCGATCGTGCCCAAGCGCTGGGGCGAGCTCAACACGATCACCATTGCATTCGGCCATGGCCTGTCGGTCGCGCCGCTGCAGTCGATCATGGGCATCGCCGCGCTCGTGAACGGCGGCTATCTGATCACGCCGACATTCCTCAAGCGCAGCCCGGAGGAGGCGCGCGCCATCGCCAAGCAGGTGATCAAGCCGGAGACCAGCCGGCAGATGCGCTATCTCATGCGCCTGAATGCGGAGAAGGGCAGCGCCACCAAGGCGGACGTGAAAGGCTACTACGTCGGGGGTAAGACCGGGACCGCCGAGAAGGTGATCAACGGCCGCTATTCCAAGACCAGGTTGCTTACCGACTTCATGGCTGTGCTGCCGTCCGACGATCCCCGCTATCTCGTCATGATCATGTTCGACGAACCGCAGGGGATTCCCGAAACCCACGGCTATGCCACGGCCGGGTGGAATGCCGCCCCGACCGCAGCCAAGGTGATTGCCCGGATGGGGCCGCTGCTCGGCCTCGTGCCGCGATTCGACCTCCCTCCGGCGGAGCGACAAATCATGGCGTCGATCAAGCCGACGCGCTAAACGGGGGCACCCTTTCGACCGAGGCGCCCCTCTCCGATGAAGCTGCGCGATATCCTGCCCGACGGCGCGACCTGTGATCCGCAGTTCGGGGCGCACGAAATTACCGGCGTTTGCGTCGACAGCCGTCAGGTGAAGCCCGGCAACCTGTTCGTCGCCGTTCCGGGGACCAAGGCTGACGGTCTTGCCTTCGTGCCGCAGGCGCTGGCCGCAGGCGCGGCCGCCATCATGGCCGAGCAGCGGACGACGTTGCCTGCGGGGATACCGCTCGTGCAGGTCGCCAACGTGCGCCGTGCGCTGGCGCTCACGGCCGCCCGCCTCCACCCACGGCAGCCGCGGACAATCGCCGCGGTTACCGGCACCAGCGGCAAGACCTCCGTTGCCGCTTTCACGCGCCAGATCTGGGCCGCGCTCGGCGAGCCGGCGGCGAGCATCGGCACGGTCGGCGTGGTCTCCCCGCGCCGCGAGGTTTATGGGTCCCTCACCACGCCCGATCCGATCGAACTGCATCGCACGCTCGACGAGCTTGCCGGCGAGGGCGTGACGCATCTCGCGCTTGAGGCTTCCTCACACGGTCTGGACCAGCACCGGCTCGATGGCGTGCGCGTGTCGGTCGGCGGCTTCACCAATCTCTCGCGCGATCATCTCGACTATCATCCGAGCCTCGAGGCCTACCTCGCGGCCAAGCTCGTTCTGTTCGAGCGATTGATCGTCCCGAACGGCACCGCGGTCGTCTCGGCGGATCATGACGAGGCCTCGGCGGTGATCAAGGTCGCGCGCGGGCGGGGCCTGCGCGTCCTCACCGTCGGCAGCGCCGGCAAGGACATCAGGCTGGTCGAGACGGTCATCGATGGTTTCTCGCAGACGCTGTCGGTGGCGTATGGCGCGCGCACCTATCGCGTGCGCCTGCCGCTGGTCGGCGCGTTCCAGGTCGAGAATGCGCTCGTCGCCGCCGGGTTTGCGATTGCGACGGGCAGCGACCCCGATGCCGTGTTCAATGCGCTCGAAGGGCTCAAGGGCGCCAAGGGGCGGCTCGAGCTCGTCGCACAAAAGAACGGCGCGCCGATCTTCGTCGATTACGCGCATAAACCGGACGCGCTGGGCAAGACGCTCGACGCGCTGCGTCCCTACGTACGCGGCCGGCTCGTGCTGGTGTTCGGCGCGGGCGGCGACCGCGACCGCGGCAAGCGGGAGCTGATGGGCGAGATCGCCGCGAAGAAGGCGGACTGGACCATCGTCACCGACGACAATCCGCGCACGGAAGAGCCCGCCGCGATCCGCCGCGCGATCCTGACGGCTGTTCCCGGTGCGACGGAGATAGGTGATCGGCGCGAAGCGATCGGCCGCGCAGTGGCGGAATTGCGGCCGGGAGATGTCCTGGTGATCGCGGGCAAGGGCCACGAAAGCGGCCAGATCGTCGGCACAAACGTGCTGCCGTTCTCGGACCATGAAGCGGTCACGGCCGCACTCAAGGAGAGCGTTCGATGAGCGCGCTGGCATTGTGGAGCACGCAGGCGATCCGCGCCGCCATGGAGGCGCAGTCTCAGGGTGCCTTGCCGGACGCGATCACCGGCATTTCGATCGACAGCCGCACGATCAAGCCGGGCGAGGCTTTCTTTGCCATCAAGGGCGACACCCATGACGGCCATGCGTTCGTCGCGGCGGCGCTGAAGGCGGGTGCGGGGCTTGCGGTGGTGGCCGCCGATCGGCGCGGCGACATGCCGGCAGACGCACCGCTGCTCGTTGTGCGCGACGTGCTGGATGGTCTGACCGGGGTCGCGCGCGCGGCGCGGGCGCGCGGCGCGGCCAACGTCGTTGCCGTCACCGGCTCCGTCGGCAAGACCTCGACCAAGGAAGCGCTGCGTGTCGCACTCGGCCGCGACGGCAAGACCTACGCCTCGGTCGCCTCGTTCAACAATCACTGGGGAGTGCCGCTGTCGCTGTCGCGGCTGCCGCGCGACGCGAAGCATGCCGTCTTCGAGATCGGCATGAACCATGCCGGCGAGATCACGCCGCTCGCGCGCTTGGTGCGCCCGCACGTGGCGATCATCACCACGGTAGCGCCGGTCCATCTGGAATTCTTCGACTCGATCGACGGCATCGCCGACGCCAAGGCGGAAATCTTCCTCGGGCTTGAAAGCGGCGGAGCCGGTGTGCTCAACCGCGACATTGCGCAGTTCGCCCGCCTGAAGGCTCGCGCGCAGGACGCCGGCGTCGCGCGGCTCGTCTCGTTCGGCGAGCACAAGAGTGCAGACGCGCGCCTCATCAAGCTTGCGATGCAGTCCGAGAGTTCCACCATCGAGGCAGACATCCTCGGGCAGCACGTGACCTACAAGCTGGGCGCGCCCGGCCACCACCACGCGGTCAATTCTCTGGCGGTGTTGGCGGCCGCCTCGCTCGTCGGCGCGGATCTCGCGCTGGCGGCGCTCGCGCTCGCGGACTTTGCGCCAGCGGCCGGGCGCGGCACGCGCATTCCGCTGGAGTTGCCGGGCGGGTCGGCCCTCCTGATAGACGAGAGCTACAACGCCAACCCGACGTCGATGCGCGCAGCACTGGCCCTGCTCGGGCAAGCCCCGGTGACGCCGCCTGGCCGCCGGATCGCGGTGCTCGGCGACATGCTCGAACTCGGGCCGGCAGCGGAAGACCTTCACCGCAGCTTAGCGGCGGCGGTCACGGAGAACGCCATCGATCTGGTATTTTGCGCCGGCCCGATGATGGAGGCGCTCTGGCAAGCCCTTCCCTCGGAGCGGCGGGGCGGCTATGCGAAGGACTCTGCGGCGCTCGAATCGAGCGTGGTCGCCGCCGTCCGCAACGGCGACGCGATCATGGTGAAAGGCTCGGCCGGTTCGAAGATGGCGCCGATCGTGAAGACACTGGCCACGCGCTACAGCCGGGATGCGGAGCGGCAGTCGGCACGGGCAGAAGGCTGACCGGATGCTGTATTGGCTCGCTGATTTCGCCGACAAGATCTCGTTCCTCAACGTCTTCCGTTACATCACCTTCCGGACCGGCGGGGCGATCGCGACCGGTTTCCTGTTCGTCTTCCTGTTCGGCCCCACCATCATCGACATGCTGCGGGTGCGTCAGGGCAAGGGCCAGCCGATCCGCACCGACGGGCCCAAGTCCCATCTCATCACCAAGATCGGCACGCCCACCATGGGCGGGCTGATGATCCTGGCGGGGCTGGTCGTCTCCACGCTGCTGTGGGCCAACCTGCTCAACGGTTACGTCTGGATCGTGCTGGCGGTCACGCTCGGCTTCGGCATGGTCGGCTTCTACGACGACTATCTCAAGGTCACGAAGCAGACGCACGAAGGCTTCTCCGGGCGCACGCGCCTCGCGATCGAAGGGGTGATTGCGCTGCTCGCGTGCTTCGCCTTCGCCAGCATCGCGCGCGGACCCATAGGCACCACGCTGGTCTTTCCGTTCGTGAAGGACCTCACCATCAATCTCGGCTGGTTCTTCCTGCCATTCGGCGCTTTCATCATCGTGGGCGCGGCCAACGCAGTGAACCTCACCGACGGCCTCGACGGGCTGGCCATCGGCCCGGTGATGATCGCGGCCTTCAGCTTCGCCGCGTTCGCTTATCTTGCCGGCAACGCCGTGCTGTCCGACTATCTGCAAATCCACTATGTCGCCGGCACCGGCGAACTCGCGGTTCTGTGCGGCGCGGTGTTCGGGGCGGGGCTCGGCTTCCTCTGGTTCAACGCGCCGCCGGCGTCGATCTTCATGGGCGACACCGGATCGCTCGCCCTCGGCGGCCTGCTCGGCTCGGTCGCCGTCGCCACCAAACACGAGATCGAGCTCGCCATCGTCGGCGGACTGTTCGTGCTGGAGGCCGTTTCGGTGATCGTGCAAGTGGTCTCGTTCAAGCTCACCGGCAAGCGCGTGTTCCGCATGGCGCCGATTCATCATCATTTCGAGCAGCTGGGGTGGACCGAGCCGCAGATCGTCATTCGCTTCTGGATCATCGCGATCGTGCTGGCGCTCGCGGGGCTGTCGACCCTGAAGCTGAGGTGACCGGAAGGACACCGCGCATGATTCCGGTCACGACCTTCGCCAACCGCAAGGTGGCCGTGTTCGGGCTCGGCGGATCGGGCCTCGCCAGCGCGAGCTCGCTGCTGGCCGGCGGCGCCGACGTGGTCGTCGCCGATGACGAGCCCGCGCGCGTCGCGAAGGCGCGCAGCGGCGGCATTCCGACGGCGGATCTGCGCACGGCCGACTGGTCGAAATTCGCCGCACTGGTGCTGGCTCCCGGGGTCCCTCTCACGCATCCCGAGCCGCATTGGGTGGTGAGTCTGGCGCAGGCTGCGGGCGTGCCGGTGATCGGCGACGTCGAGCTGTTCTGCCGCGAGCGGCGCGCCCATGCGCCCGATGCGCCGCTGGTGGCCATCACCGGCACGAACGGCAAGTCCACGACGACCGCGCTCACGGCGCACCTGCTCAAGAGCGCCGGCCGTGAGACGCAGGTCGGGGGCAATATCGGAACGGCGGTGCTCTCGCTCGATCCGCCGCGCCCGGGGCGCGGCTATGTGGTCGAGTGCTCGTCCTACCAGATCGATCTCGCGCCGACCCTCGATCCGACCGTCGGCATCCTGATCAATCTGAGCGAGGATCACCTCGATCGTCACGGAACGATGGAGCACTACGCCGCTGTCAAGGAACGGCTCGTTGCCGGCGTGCCGGCCGGCGGCACTGCCGTGGTCGGTGTCGACGACGGCTGGTGCCGTGCGGTTGCTGACCGGCTCGAACGGGCCGGCAAACGTGTCGTGCGCATTTCGGCGCAACGCGAGCTTGCAGACGGTGTTTACGTCGAGGGCGAGCAGGTCATGCATGCCGTCGCGGGCAAAGCGAAGCCGATCGCGCTGCTCGGGGGCATCGGTTCGCTGCGCGGGCGCCACAACGCCCAGAACGCCGCCTGCGCCACGGCGGCCGCCCTGGCACTCGGACTCGATGCGCGCGCGATCCAGGCGGGGCTGTGGTCTTTCCCCGGGCTCGCCCACCGCATGGAAGAACTCGGCCGCAAGGCCAACGTGCTGTTCGTCAACGATTCCAAGGCCACCAACGCGGACTCGGCGGCGCAGGCGCTGGCCTGCTTCGCCAACATCTTCTGGATCGCCGGCGGCAAGCCGAAGACAGGCGGCATCACCTCGCTCGCGCCGTTCTTTCCGCGCATTCGCAAGGCGTTCCTGATCGGCGAGGCCGCCTCCGAATTCGCTGCCACGCTGAACGGCAAGGTCGCGCACGAGATCGCCGGCACGCTCGAACGGGCGGTCGCGGCGGCCGCGCGTGAGGCGGAAGCGTCAGGGCTTCCCGACGCGGTCGTGCTGCTCTCGCCCGCGTGTGCCTCGTTCGACCAGTACCGGAATTTCGAGGTGCGCGGCGATGCGTTCCGGGAACTGGTCGGGTCGCTGCCCGGCCTGACGCCGATCGCGCGCTAGGCCGGCGCTCGCGCGTCGAAAGCCTTCCTTAACGTTCCGGCAACCATAGTCTGCCGCAGGGATCAGACGATTTTTTGGAGCGTTCCGCCATGGTGTCACGCGCCAGCCGCACCCCATTTGCGTCGTGGTGGTGGACCGTCGACCGCCTGATGCTGGCGGCCGTGATCACGGTCATGCTCGCCGGCATCGTCTCCTCGCTCGCGGCAAGTCCTCCGGTCGCCGCGCGCATCGGGCTCGATCCGTTCTATTTCGTGCATCGCCACATTCTCTACCTGCTGCCGGCCCTGGCAGTGATGCTGGGCGTCTCGTTCATGTCTCCGCGTCAGATCCGCCGTACTGCACTCGTCGTCTTCGTGGTCAGTTTCGCGATGGTTGTTGCAACGCTCTATTTCGGCGCGGAGGTGAAGGGCGCGCGGCGCTGGCTCATCATCGCCGGCGTCAACATCCAGCCCTCGGAATTCCTCAAGCCGGCGTTCGTCGTGCTGATCGCGTGGCTGTTCGCGGAGTCGGCGCGCAAGCCGGACGTGCCCGCCAACACCATCGCGCTGGTGCTGCTGCTGTCGTCGGTGACGGTGCTGGTGCTCCAGCCGGACTTTGGCCAGACCATGCTGGTCACGCTGGTCTGGGGCGCGCTGTTCTTCATGGCCGGCATGCGCATGATCTGGGTCGTCGGGCTAGGCGGGGCGTCGCTGGTCGGGCTCGTCGGCGCCTACTCGACGGTCCCGCACGTGGCGCGCCGCATCCAGCGCTTTCTCGACCCGGCGTCCGGCGACACGTTCCAGATCGACACGGCGATCGAATCCTTCACGCGTGGTGGTTGGTTCGGCCGTGGCCCGGGCGAGGGCACGATGAAACGCATCCTGCCGGACAGCCACGCCGATTTCGTCTTCGCTGTCGTGGCGGAGGAGTTCGGGATCGTCATCTGCCTGGTGCTGGTGGCGCTGTTCACATTCATCGTGCTGCGCGCGCTCGTCACTGCGCTGCGCTCGGAGGACCCGTTCGCCCGCTTCGCGGTCGCGGGACTGGCGATCCTGTTCGGTACCCAGTCCGCGATCAATATGGCGGTGAACCTCGCGCTCATTCCCGCGAAGGGCATGACGCTGCCGTTCATCTCCTACGGCGGCTCCTCGATGATCTCGCTCGCCTATGGCATGGGCATGCTGCTCGCGCTCTCGCGCGAGAGGCCGAGCGCCGAGCGGCTGGCCTCGGCGCAGGACATGGCGCTGGCCGGGAGCGCGGCTTGAGCGGGCCGGGCGAAGCGCCGCTGATCGTCGTCGCCGCGGGCGGCACCGCCGGTCATCTGTTTCCCGCCGAAGCCCTCGCGGCCGCGCTGATCGCGCGGGGCGCCGTCGTCGATCTCGCCACTGACGAACGCGCGACACGCTATGGGACGGCGTTCCCCGCGCGCGCAACGCACGTCGTCCCGAGCGCGACGATCAGCAAGAGCAATCCCGCCACCTGGGTGAGCGGGCCGGCGCGCATCCTTGGCGGCATCGTCCGAGCCTATGCGATGCTCGCCCGGCTGCGTCCCGCTGCGGTGATCGGCTTCGGCGGCTATCCGACGCTGCCGCCAGTCCTGGCGGCGCGCCTGCGCGGCCTGCCGACGTTGATCCACGAGCAGAACGGCGTCCTCGGCCGGGCCAACCGCCTGCTCGCACCCTGGGTCGATGCCATCGCGACGAGCTTTCCGCGCGTGCTCGACGCACGGCCCGACCTCGCCGGCAAGGCGACGCACACCGGCAATCCCGTGCGCCCCAACGTGATCGCGGCGGCGACGACGCCCTATCCGGACCCGCAGGCGGCGCCGTTCCGGTTGCTGGTGTTCGGCGGCAGCCAGGGCGCCCGCGTGATGGCCGACGTCGTGCCGGCCGCGATCGAACTGCTGACCGAAGCTGCGCGCGCGCGGCTGGCTGTCACCCAGCAGGCGCGCGGCGAGGATGTCGGACGCGTGCGCGACGCGTACGCGCGCGCCGGTGTTGCGGCCGAGGTCTCCGACTTCTTCAGCGATCTGCCGGCCCGCATGGCGGCGAGCCATCTCGTGGTATCGCGCTCCGGCGCATCCACCGTGGCGGAACTGGCTGTCATCGGCCGCCCTGGCGTGCTGGTGCCCCTGCCGCATGCGCTCGACCAGGATCAACTCGCCAACGCCTCGGCACTCGAGGCTGCGGGGGGTGCCGTCCGCATCGATCAGCCCGCCTTCACGCCCAAGCGCCTCGCCAGCGAGCTCGGCGCCCTGATGGGCGATCCCGCGCGGCTCCGCGCCATGGCGGAGGCGGCCAGGCGCTGCGGTACTGCCGACGCCGGTGACCGGCTGGCCGAACTGGTGCTGCGCATCGCGCGGCAAGCCCGTTAACCTCGCCCGGACAAGGCGCGATTTGCTACGCGCGCGGGCCGCAATCTGCTATTCGATGCGCGAGCCGCCGCACGGCGGGGGACATTCGCAGGGTTGACGCATTCATGAAGCTGCCGCGGGACATTGGCCCGATCCATTTCATCGGTATCGGCGGGATCGGTATGAGCGGGATCGCCGAGGTGCTGGCGAATTTCAATTATGTCGTGACGGGATCGGATGTCGCCGACAGTGCCAATGTGAAACGGCTGCGCGAGAAGGGCATCAGGGTCTCCATTGGGCACAAGCCGGAGAACGTCGAGCACGCTGCCGTCGTCGTTGTGTCTTCGGCCATCCGGCGCGACAACCCCGAACTGGTGGCGGCGCGTGCGAGCCGCCTGCCGGTGGTGCGCCGCGCCGAGATGCTGGCGGAACTGATGCGCCTCAAGAGCTGCGTTGCCATCGCCGGCACGCACGGCAAAACGACCACGACGTCGATGGTTGCCGCGCTGCTCGACGCCGGAAATCTCGATCCGACCGTGATCAACGGCGGCATCATCAATGCCTACGGCACCAACGCCCGCATCGGCACGGGCGAGTGGATGGTCGTGGAGGCGGACGAATCCGACGGCACTTTCCTCAAGCTGCCGGCCGACGTCGCGATCGTGACGAACGTCGATCCCGAGCACCTCGATCATTTCAAGACCTTCGATGCCGTGCAGAGCGCTTTCCACGACTTCGTCACCAACGTGCCGTTCTACGGTTTCGCGGTGATGTGCATCGACCATCCGGTCGTGCAGCAGCTCGTCGGACGCATCGAGGATCGCCGTGTCATCACCTACGGGGAGAACCCACAGGCGGACGTGCGTCTCGTCGACCTCAACATGGCCGAAGGCAAGTCGCATTTCGCCGTCGCCTTCCGCGATCGCGCCGGCGGGGTCGCCCATCGTATCCGCGATCTCGTGCTGCCGATGCCGGGCCGCCACAATGCGCTCAACGCCACGGCGGCAATCGCGGTCGCGCGCGAGCTCGGCGTCGCCGACGAGCGCATCCGCAAGGCGTTGCAGAATTTCGCAGGCGTCAAGCGGCGCTTCACATGCACCGGCGCATGGAACGGTGTCACCGTCATCGACGACTATGGCCACCATCCGGTCGAGATCGCCGCCGTGCTGCGCGCAGCGCGCGATTCCACCAAGGGTCGCGTCATCGCGGTCGTGCAGCCGCACCGCTACAGCCGGCTCGCCGCACTGTTCGAGCAGTTCTGCACCTGCTTCAACGACGCCGATGCGGTGATCGTGGCGCCGGTCTACGCGGCGGGCGAGGCGCCGATCGAGGGGATCGACCGGGACAGCTTCGTCGCCGGCCTGCGCGCGCGCGGCCACCGCCAAGTCGTGCCGCTGGAGGGTCCCGAGCACCTGGCGGCGCTCGTGAAGCGGCTCGTCGGACCTGGGGACTATGTCGTCTGCCTCGGGGCGGGCTCGATCACCCAGTGGGCCTATGCGTTGCCGGGCGAACTGGCCGAGGCTGCGGCGTGAGCTTTCCCGATCTCGTTCCGGCGCTGAAGGCGGGGATGCCGAAGCTGCGGGGGCGGCTTCTGACGAACCAACCGCTTGCGGAACTGACATGGTTTCGCGTCGGCGGGCCCGCACAGGTTCTCTACATGCCGGAGGACGAGGACGATCTGGCGTATTTCCTCGCGCATCTGCCGGATGACATTCCGGTCACGGTGATAGGCCTCGGCTCCAACCTGATCGTGCGCGACGGCGGCGTGCCCGGCGTCGTGATCCGTCTCGGTCGCGGCTTCTCCGACGTCAGGGTCGAGCCGGGCGCGCGCGTGCGCGCCGGCGCCGCGGTGCCGGACGTGAAGGTGGCGCGCGCGGCGCAGGAGGCGGCGATCGAGGGACTCGCCTTCTACCGCGGCATTCCCGGCGGGATCGGCGGCGCATTGCGCATGAACGGCGGGGCCTATGGGCGTGAAACAAAAGACGCGCTGATCGAGGCGCGCGGTGCCGATCGTCGCGGCAACATCCGCGTCTTCTCCAACGCGGACCTGCACTACACCTATCGTCATTGCGGGGCGCCCGACGACATCATCTTCACGCAGGCGCTCTATCAGGGAAGGCCAGGCGACGCCGCGGCGATCGCCGCCGACATGGACAAGATCACGGAATCGCGCGAGGCAACCCAGCCAATCAAGAGCCGAACCGGCGGCTCTACATTCAAGAATCCCCCGGGGCACAAAGCTTGGCAATTGATCGACGCCGCCGGCTGCCGCGGGCTGAAGGTCGGCAACGCGCAGGTCTCGGAGATGCACTGCAATTTCCTGATCAACCTGGGCGCGGCAACCGCCGCCGACATCGAGACCTTGGGCGAGACCGTGCGCCGGCGCGTCAAGGAGACGTCCGGCGTCGAGCTCGAGTGGGAGATCAAGCGCATCGGCGTGCCCGCCGAAGGCGCCGCCACGTAGGAGCGTCCGGGAGCGATGACCGGCAGGGACCGACCCATTCTCATCGCCGGTGGCGGCGTCGGCGGCCTCGCCACCGCTCTGGCGCTCGGGCGTCGCGGTCGGCGCGTGCGGGTGTTCGAGCAGGCGCGCGAGTTCGGGGCGATCGGCTATGGCATCCAGCTCGGGCCCAACGCCTTTCACATGTTCGACCGGCTCGGCGTGAGCGATGCGATCAAGCAGGTGGCGGACTTTCCGGCCGCGGCAGTGTGGTTTGATGCCTACAGCGGCGAGGAGGTGACGCGCGTCGTCGCGGGCCGCGAGATCGAGCAGCGTTTCAAATATCCCTACATCATCATTCACCGCGTCGACCTCCACAACGTGCTGCTCAATGCCTGCCGCGCCGTGGACGCGATCGAGTTCGCACCGGCGTCGGCGGTCACAGGCTTCGAAGATCGCGGCGACGGTGTCGTCGTTCACACCGCGGACGGCGGGCGGGTGGAGGGGCTCGCGCTGGTCGGGGCCGACGGCTTGCGTTCAAGGGTGCGCGCACAACTCCACGGCGAGCGCGATCCTCGTATGATCGGCTGGGTCGCGCACCGCACCACCGTTCCGATGAATGAGGTGCCGCAGGGCGTCCCGCGTGACATGGTAGCGCTGTGGGGCGGAGAGGGCTTCCACATCGTGCACTACCCGCTGCGGCACGGCGCACTGTTCAACATCGTGGCGGTGTTCCGCACGCCGACGTTCGACAAGCGCGTCGGTGTCGAGACTTATCGTACGGAAGTGCTGCGCACCTACGCCGACGTGCATCCCTCGATGAAGGCGCTGATCGAGATCACCGACTTCGACTGGCGTGGCCCGATTGCCGACCGCATGCCGGTCCGGCACTGGACCCGAGGGCGCGCGGTGCTGCTCGGCGACGCCGCGCACCCGACGCTGCAGTCGCTCGCGCAGGGCGCCTGCATGGCACTGGAAGACGCCGTCTGCCTGAGCGATCTCATCGAAGTATCCGCCGGCGACTTCGAAAGCGCGTTCCGGCGTTTCGAGTCCGAACGCGTGGTGCGCACGGCGCGTGTTGTCTTTGAATCGCGCTACATGTGGAAGATGTTCCATCCGGAGGGCGCCGAGCGAGGGCCTGTGCATCGCCGTTTCCGCGCGATGTCGCGCGAGGACGTCTGGAACGCGCTTGCCTGGCTTTACGACGGTTATCGCCCGCCGGGCGAGGCTGACCACCGGTGCGGCGCGTGAGCGCGTCGGGTAAGCAATTGGTGATCGTCCCGTGCTACGGGCGATGCAAGGGGAGTTGAGCGCATGGCCGCCAAGCACGTCGCCGTTCTGATGGGAGGCTGGTCGGCTGAGCGCGAAATTTCGTTGCGGTCCGGCAAGGCCTGCGCCGATGCGCTCGAGCGTCAGGGCTATCGCGTCACCCGCATCGATGCCGGCCGCGACATCGCGAGCGTGCTGAGCGCAACCGGTCCGGACGCGGCGCTCAACCTGCTGCATGGCCGGCCGGGCGAGGATGGCACCATCCAAGGCGTGCTGGAAATCCTCGGAATTCCCTACAGCCATTCCGGTGTGCTCGCGTCGGCGCTTGCCATGCAGAAGGACCGCGCCAAGCTCGTCATGGCGGCGCAGGGTGTTCCGGTTCCCGAAGGTCGCGTCGTCTCACGCTTCGAGGCGGCGAAGGAGCACGCCTTGCCACGGCCCTACGTCATCAAGCCCATCTCGGAAGGATCGAGCGTCGGCGTCTTCATCGTGACCGAAGGCCACGAGCATCCGCCTCAGGAACTGACCCGCGAGGACTGGCCGTTTGGAGAGTTTGTGCTGTGCGAGCGCTACATCGCAGGGAAGGAATTGACCTGCGCCGTGATGGGTGACCGCGCGCTCGACGTGATTGAGATCGTGCCGATGGTACGGTTCTACGACTTCGAGGCGAAGTACGCGCCCGGCGGCTCGAAACACGTTTTGCCTGCAATTCTTAAACCAAATGTTTACCAAGAGGTCCGAAGACTGGCTCTTCAGGCGCATCGTGCGCTCGGATGTCGGGGCATCAGCCGCGCGGATTTTCGTTTCGACGACCGCATGGATGGCACGCGGGGATTGGTCTGTCTTGAGGTCAACACCCAGCCCGGAATGACCGAGACGTCGCTTGTGCCCGAGCTCGCGGCGCACGCGGGGGTCACTTTCGAAGAGCTGGTTAAATGGATGGTCGAGGACGCCTCGCTCAACCGCTGAATCCGACCGGTTCAAACCTCGAACCGACGGGCCCCGCCGCAGCAGCGCCACGTCGGCAGGCGGCGCGGCGCGCCGACGCGCGCGTGGGCCGTGGCGGGCGATTTGAGCGCCTGATCGAGCGCCAGGCCGCGCTTCTTCGCAAGCTCGGTCTTACGCGCGGCGGCGGCCTTGCGGCCTCGGCCCTTATCGTGACCGGCAGCATTGCGTACGGCATCGTCAAGGGCGGCCACCTCGAGCCCGTCGTGGCGAGCCTCACCAACATGCGCGACACGGCAGCCAACGCCGCCGGCTTCCGCATCAGCGGCGTCGCTTTCACCGGACAACAGCATCTTAACCGCGAGGAGATCCTCGCGCTGGCCGGCATCAGTGGAACCTCCTCGCTGCTGTTCTTTGACGTCGCCGAGGCACGTGATCGGCTGATGAGCGATCCGCGCATCTCCGACGCCACCCTCCTCAAGCTCTATCCCGACCGTCTGCAGCTCACGATCCGGGAGCGACGGCCATTCGCCCTGTGGCAGAAGGACCGGCACGTCAGCGTGATCGCCAGCGATGGCTCGGTCCTGGAGCCCTACGTCTCGCGCTCGTTCATCGATCTGCCGTTCGTCGTGGGGAAGGGCGCCGAGAAGCAGGCCAAGGATTTCCTGGCTCTCCTCGACCGTTACCCGGATGTGCGCACCAACGTGCGCGCCTCGATCCTGATTGCCGAACGTCGTTGGAATCTGCGCCTCAAGAATGGGCTCGACGTGAAGCTCCCTGAGACCGGCGTCGAGGAAGCGCTCGCGCGGCTGGAGAACCTCGATCGCGAGTTGCAGCTCACGTCGCGCGACGTCGAAGTCGTCGACTTGCGCCTGCCGGACCGCGTCACGGTTCGGGTTTCTGAGGCCGTGGCGCAAGCCCGTGAGGCGGCGGCCAGGGAAAAGGCCAAGCAGAAGAAGGGAGGGAACGTGTGAGCCCTCTCAACTACGGGCTGACCCCGAAAATGAAGCCGCTGTCGCCGCGCCGCTCCGCGCTGGTGGTCGCGCTCGACATCGGCACCAGCAAGATCGCCTGCCTGATCGCACGGCTCACGCCCAACGCCCAGGGCGATGCCCTGCGCCGGCGCAGCCATGCCATCGAGCTGGTGGGCTTCGCCCATACGGGCGCTCGCGGCATGAAGGGCGGCGCCGTGGTCGACCTGGTGGATGCCGAGGAGGCGGTCCGTTACGCCGTCGATCTCGCCGAGCGCTCGGCCAAGGTGCAGGTCGACGCGGTCATCGTCTCGATGTCCGGAGGACGCCCCGGGAGCGAGCTGCTGGCCGCCACCATCGACATGAAAGGGACGACCGTTACCGACGCGGCCATCCAGCGCGTACTCGATGCCGGTGGCCGGCAGTCGATGAAGCCCGGCCGTGTCCTGCTGCATGCCCTGCCGATCGGCTTTGCGATTGACGACGCCCGCGGCATTCGCGACCCGCGCGGGATGCTGGCGCAGCGTCTGGGCGTCGACATGCATCTCGTGACCGCCGATCTCGCGGCGTGCCGCAACCTGATGCTGGTGATCGAGCGCTGCCACCTCGACATCGAGGCGATGGTGGCAAGTCCTTACGTGGCGGCCCTGTCCACCCTCACGGACGACGAACCGGATATCGGCGCGGCGGTGGTCGACATGGGCGCCGGGACCACCACGATCGCGGTGTTTTCCAACGGGCGCTTTGTCCACGCCGACGGGTTCGCCCTCGGGGGCCATCACATCACCATGGATCTGGCCCGCGGGGTGCCCGCCAGCCTTTACGATGCCGAGCGAATCAAGACCCTCTATGGCAGTGTGTTGGCCGGAGGGTTGGACGAGCGGGACATGATCGCCTTGCCCAACTCCTCGGGCAACGATCGGGAGGCGCCTCAATTCGTTTCACGGGCGACGCTGACCCACATCATCAAGCCGCGCGTCGAGGAAATCCTCGAAATGGTGCGCGACCGGCTGGCTGCCTCGCCCTTCGCGGCGGAGCCGCGCGGGCGCGTGATCCTGACGGGCGGAGCGAGTGCCTTGACCGGCCTGCCGGATCTGGCCTCCCGCATCCTCGGGCGCCAGGTCTCGCTCGGCCGGCCGCTCGGCATTTCGGGCCTGCCGGAGGCAGCCAAGGGCCCGGCGTTCGCGGTGGCGGCGGGTCTGCTCGTTTATCCACAGATGGCGCACCTCGAACACTTCGAACCGCGACATACGCGGCACATGCTGACAGGGACCGGCGGTTACATCACTCGGGTCGGACGGTGGTTGCGCGAGAGCTTCTGATGACCCCGCTCCATCCGATCAACTTCACCGCCGGTTGGGTGCCGGCAGCAACTGGCGGCGTTCGGAACGTCCGCGCGAACGAGAGGCAAGGGCAATGAGCATCAATCTGAAGATTCCCGACATCCGCGAGCTGAAGCCGCGGATCACGGTGTTCGGGGTCGGCGGTGCCGGCGGGAATGCCGTCAACAACATGATTACGCTCGGGCTTGAAGGCGTCGACTTCGTCGTGGCCAACACGGATGCGCAGGCGCTGACGATGTCGAAGGCGGAGCGCATCATTCAGATGGGCGTGCAGGTGACAGAAGGCCTGGGCGCCGGATCGCAGCCGGAGGTCGGGCGCGCCGCCGCCGAGGAGGTAATCGACGAAATTCGCGATCACCTGAGCGGGGCGCACATGGTGTTCGTCACCGCCGGCATGGGCGGCGGCACCGGCACCGGGGCCGCGCCGGTGGTCGCCAAGGCCGCGCGGGAGCTGGGCATTCTGACGGTCGGTGTCGTCACCAAGCCGTTTCATTTCGAGGGCCAGCGCCGCATGCGCTGCGCCGAGGCCGGCATCGCCGACCTGCAGACCTGCGTCGACACGCTGATCATCATCCCGAACCAGAATCTGTTCCGGGTGGCCAACGAGCGCACCACCTTTGCCGACGCGTTCGCCATGGCCGACCAGGTGCTCTATTCGGGCGTTGCCTGCATCACCGACCTAATGGTCAAGGAAGGCCTGATCAACCTCGACTTCGCCGACGTGCGCGCCGTCATGCGCGAGATGGGCAAGGCGATGATGGGGACGGGCGAGGCCTCCGGCGAGAAGCGTGCGTTGCGCGCGGCTGAGGCGGCGATTTCCAACCCGCTCATCGACGATGTGTCGATGCGGGGCGCCAAGGGGCTCCTGGTGTCGATCACCGGCGGCAACGATCTGACCCTCTACGAAGTCGACGAAGCGGCCACCCGCATCCGCGAGGAGGTTGATTCGGAGGCCAACATCATCGTCGGCGCGACCTTCGACCAGAGCCTGGAGGGCATCATTCGGGTCTCGGTGGTGGCCACCGGCGTCGATCAGGTCGCCCCGGTCGCGACGAAGCCGCAGCCGAAGGCGGCAGAGCCCAAGCCCGTCGCCGCGCCGCCGAGGCCGGCGGTCGAGCCTCCACGTCCAACTGAGCACGTCGCGCCGCCGGCCTCGTCGCCGGCGGCGCAAGCTGCTCGCGCGTCGATCGATGCCCACGCCACTGCCGCCGTAGCCGCCGCGGTGCTGCCGAAGGCGTCGCCCGAGGATCTGCAGATCAAGCCGATTCCGCCCAAGCCGTCGCTCTTCATCGAGCTGATCGCGCAGGAGGCTACGGCCGAGCCGCCGATGCCGACCTCGTTCATCCCGCCGCAGCCTGAGCGCGCACCCGTGCGGCCGCGCATGCCGCGGATCGAGGACCTGCCGCTGCCGGCGCAGAATCAGCTCCGCGCGCGCGAGCGCACCGAGACTCAGGATGACCTCGAGAAGCCGCGCATGTCGCTGCTGCAGCGGCTGGCCAACGTCGGCCTCGGCCGCGGCCAGGGCGAGGAGGAGCCGCGCCGCCCGGCGCCGCGTCCGCCGATGCCGGCACCCGAACGGATGCCGCGGCCGGCGGTGCGCGCGCCCGCGCCGGCACAGGAGCCGGTGTCCGAGTTCGCCAAGCGGCACGCGCCCCAGGGCCTCGATCACCACGGTCGCCAATCACCTGTGCAAAACCCGGCCGAGGACGATCAGCTCGAGATCCCGGCGTTCCTGCGGCGGCAGGCGACGTAAGGAATCGATCACGCAGTTGAAAAGGGCCTCGAGGACAACCTCGGGGCCCTTTCCGTTTCTGCTGATTGGAATCTAAGTATTTGAAATATTTTGTCGATATCGAAGTATCAGGGCTTTGGAGCAGTTGCAGAACCGGCGCCCGGCGCCATCATTCGGCCGGCGGCGGATGGCAGAATCCCGGCAAAATCCCGCCGCTTGCAAGGTAACAGTCGGTAACCAAGCGTGAATTGGTGAACCGCCCGACGAGAGCTAAGGTCCAGAACGTCAAGGGGCTTTTGCCGCGGATGGGGAACCGCGGGCCCGGTGCGGATCATGCGCAGCGGACCTCGGAAATCCGGCGAAAAGGCGACTGGACAACGTCGTGTAGTGCGCGTTGGGTGCAGCAATTGGGGGTTGAGACTGGGCGGGCCCGTGCGCGCTGACGTCTCGACAAGGGCATGAAAGCAACCAATCAGACGACACTGCGCGACGAGGCGACGCTTGCCGGTATCGGCGTGCATTCCGGTCTGCCAGCCACGCTCACGCTTCGTCCGGCCGAGGCCGGCACCGGCATCGTCTTTGTGAGGACCGAGGCAGGCGGCGATCGCCGTGAAGTCCGCGCAGATGTGCGCGCAGTCACAGCTACCGAATTTGCCACGGTCATCGGCGATACGCACGGCCCTGTGTGCTCGACCGCCGAGCACGTGCTGGCGGCGCTCAGCGCGCTCGGCGTCGACAATGCGGTCATCGAGATCGACGGTCCCGAAGTGCCGATCATGGACGGCAGCGCGGATGCGTTCGTCGCCGCCATTGATCAGGCCGGCATCGTCGCGCTCGCGGCGCCGCGCCGTTACATCAAGGTTCTCAAGCCGGTGCGCGTGCTGCGCGACGGCGCGCACGGCGAGTTGCGTCCGAACGACGGCGGTTTCCGCGTCGAGGTCGACATCGCCTTCGATCATCCACTGGTCGGCCGGCAGTCGTGCCAGATCGACGTCGATGCGGTCGCGTTCCGCCGTGATCTGGCGCGGGCGCGGACATTCGGTTTCATGAAGGACGTGGCCAAGCTGTGGAGCGCGGGCTATGCGCTCGGGGCCAATTTCGACAACACCCTGGTCGTGAGCGACACGCGCGTCCTCAATCCGGACGGGCTGCGTTTTCCGGACGAGTTCGTCCGGCACAAGGCGCTCGATGCCATCGGCGATTTAGCACTGGCGGGGGCGCCGCTGCTTGCCACCTACCGTTCGTTCAGGGGCGGGCACAAGCTCAACCACGCGGTGCTGTGCGCACTGATGGCCGATCCGACCGCCTGGACGATCGTACCGGCTCCGGTCGCGACTCGTCGCCCGCGCGGTCATGCCGACGTTGCCGCCGCCCTCGTGGCGCCGGCCTACGCTCCGGACGTCTCCTAAACCATCGAGCCGCGATTGCGTTTTGCAGCACGCGGCCCTGTCCGTCGCGGCGCGATCCTGCGCCGCAGCGATCCGCGCTGGCGTTTGCGCCCGACTGGCTTTAACCATCTGCCATATTCCGGGCTGAATAGCAGGGTAATTCGTTTGCGATGGGGTCGGGCTTCCGGTCTTAATCCGGCCGACAGGTGCACGCGCCGGTTCCGGCGGGCGACGAGGGGAACGGATCCGTCTCAATGCGGTTGCGTAGCGGGCTGACAATCGGGCCGGGCCAGGGCGGCGGCGTGCTCGGGCGCCTTGCGGTGCTCGTGGTCGCCGGATTGCTGCTGTCCGCCTGCAGCACGTTCAATCTGTTTGCGGCCAAGGACGAACAGCCACCCGACGAGCCCGCCGACAAGCTCTACAATCAGGCGGTGTTCCTGCTCAACGAAGAGAGGGACTTCAAGGGCGCGGCCAAGAAGTTCGAGGAAGTCGACCGCCAGCACCCCTATTCGGAATGGGCGCGCAAGGCGCTCATCATGTCGGCATTTGCCTACTACTCCGCGCGCGAGTACGACGACTGCGTCGCCGCGGCCAAGCGCTACGTCAGCCTGCACCCGGGCAGCCAGGAGGCGGCCTATGCGCAGTACCTGATCGGCTCCTCCTATTTCGATCAAATTCCCGATGTCACGCGCGATCAGACGCGCACCGAGCGGGCCATGGCCGCGCTCGAGGAGGTCACCCGCAAATATCCGAACTCGGAGTACGCGCCCGAGGCGCGCCGTAAGATCGAGATCGGGCGCGACCAGCTAGCCGCCAAGGAAATGGAGATCGGGCGCGTCAACCAGCGAAAGAGGAATTTCATCGGCGCGATCAACCGTTTCAAGGTGGTCGTGACCCAGTACCAGACCACGCGCCACGTCGAGGAGGCGCTGTTGCGCCTGACCGAGTGCTACATGGCGCTCGGCATCGTCGCCGAGGCGCAGACCGCCGCCGCCGTGCTGGGACACAATTTCCCCGACAGCCCCTGGTACAAGGACGCCTATTCGCTGGTGAAGAACGGCGGCTTCGAGCCGAAGGAGCAGGAAGGCCACTGGCTCACCAAGGCCTTCAAGAAGGTCGGCCTGGGCTGACGGCGGGCCGCAGCCTTCGG
This sequence comes from Xanthobacteraceae bacterium, assembly GCA_035556735.1. Lineage (GTDB taxonomy): Bacteria > Pseudomonadota > Alphaproteobacteria > Rhizobiales > Xanthobacteraceae > CANJBX01. Next base: position 585,344 of record DATMFF010000006.1, read on the forward strand.
TGCAGTTTTGCGTGGCCGGGCTTGTCCCGGCCATTTGCGTCTTTAATGATGGAGCGAATCGCGTCCTGGTCCGCGCGAATCAAGGATCAAGAACCGCCCAAAGCGCCAAGTGATGCTCACCCGGCTTTCCATCCGCGACATCGTGCTGATCGAACGGCTCGACATCGACTTCTCGTCGGGCCTGTCCGTGCTCACCGGCGAGACCGGCGCCGGCAAGTCGATCCTGCTCGACGCGTTCTCGCTGGCGCTCGGCGCGCGCGGGGACGCCAGCCTGGTACGGCAGGGATTGGAGCAGGGGCAGGTCACCGCCGCGTTCGATCTCGCCGCCGACCACCCGGCACACGCGCTCCTGGCGGCCAACGACATCGCGCCCGAGGATGAACTGATCCTGCGCCGCGTGCAGCTTGCCGACGGGCGCACCCGCGCCTTCGTCAACGACCAGCCGGTCGGCGTGCAGGTGCTGCGCAGTCTCGGGGTTCTGCTCGTTGAGATCCACGGCCAGCACGATGACCGCGCGCTGGTGGACGCCGCCACGCATCGCCGTCTGCTCGATGCCTATGGTGGGCTCGATGCGGCTGCCGGCGAGGTGGCGAGGCTGTGGGAAACGCGCCGCAGCGCGGAGGAGGCTGTGGCGGCGCATCGCGATCAGGTCGAGCGCGCACAGCGCGAGGCGGATTTCCTGCGCCACGCCGTCGAGGAACTCCGCAAGCTCGCCCCGCAGGCCGGCGAGGAGACGGCGCTGGCGACCCGGCGCACGGCGATGATGCAATCCGAGAAAGTCGCCGAGGACCTGCGCGAGGCGCTCGCCGCCGTCTCCGGCTCGTCCTCGCCAGCGCCCGCCTTCGCCTCGGCGGTGCGCCGGCTGGAGCGTCGCAAGGGCCAGGCCCCCGACCTGATCGAGCCAGCGGCGCGAGCCTTCGATATCGCGCTCAACGCCATCGAGGAGGCGCGCACCCATCTCGAGCGCGCGCTCGTTCTCGCCGATCACGATCCCTACGAGCTCGAACGTATCGAGGAGCGGCTGTTCGCGCTGCGCGGCGCGGCGCGCAAGTACAACGTGCCGGTCGACAATCTCGCCGCGCTTGCGGAGCGCTACGCGTCGGAGCTTGCGCTCATCGATGCGGGCGCGGAGCAACTGACCAAGCTCGAACAGGCGGCACGTGCCGCCGACGAATCCTACCGCGCCGCCGCCGACGCGCTGCAGGCCAAGCGCAGGAGGGCCGCCGAAAAGCTCGACAAGGCGGTGAACGCCGAGCTGAAGCCTCTAAAGCTCGAGCGCGCGCGCTTCTCGACGAACCTCGAGACGGTGGACCCCGGCCCGCAGGGTATCGATCGCGTCGAATTCTGGGTACAGACCAATCCCGGCACGCGTCCGGGGCCGATGATGAAGGTCGCTTCCGGCGGCGAATTGGCGCGCTTCATGCTGGCGTTCAAGGTGGTGCTGGCCGACCGCGGCTCGGCGCCGACGCTCGTGTTCGACGAAATCGATACCGGCGTGGGCGGTGCGGTCGCCGACGCCATCGGCATGCGGCTGGCGCGTCTCGGCGGGCAGGTGCAGGTGCTGTCCGTGACCCATGCGCCGCAGGTGGCGGCGCGCGCCGACCATCATTACCTCATCAGCAAGGACGCGCTGGACAAGGGCAAACGCGTCGCCACCCGCGTGGCCGAGCTGACCGCCGAGCGTCGGCGCGAGGAGATCGCCCGCATGCTGGCCGGGGCCGAGATCACCGCCGAGGCGCGCGCAGCCGCGGATCGGCTCATCCGGGCGGCCGGATAGGGCGTGATGCCGAAAGTGGGCACCGGTTTTTCGAAATCATGACCAAGTTCAACCAAGAAGCCAGCCCCTGGATGGCAATGCAGCCTGAACCGCTCACGGTCTGAGGCGCGGCACATGGCATCCAGGCGCACGAGCAAGCCTCCCGTCGAGGAACTGACCGCCGCACAGGCCAAGGCCGAGCACGCCAGGCTCGCGGCCGAGATCGCCGGTCACGACAGGCGCTACTATCAGGAGGATGCGCCGACCGTTTCGGACGCCGAATACGACGCGCTGCGACAGCGCTACGAGGCGATCGAGAAGCACTTTCCCAAGCTGCACACGGCGGAAAGCCTGACCCGCAAGATCGGTGCGGCGCCCGCCGCCCGCTTCGCCAAGGTGCGGCATGCGGTGCCGATGCTCTCGTTGGGAAACGCCTTCAGCGAAGAGGACGTCGTCGCCTTCGTGGACCGCATTCGCCGTTTCCTGCGTCTTGCCGACGATGAACCCGTCGTGTTCACCGCCGAACCCAAGATCGATGGGCTCTCCGTCTCGCTGCGCTACGAGGGGGGCGAGCTCGTCAACGGTGCGACGCGCGGTGACGGTGCGGTCGGCGAGGATGTCACCGCGAATGTCAGGACGCTCGAGGACATCCCCCAACGTCTGCGCGGCAGGGTGCCCGACGTGTGCGAAGTGCGTGGCGAGGTCTACATGACCAAGTCGGCGTTCCTCGAACTCAACGAGCGGCAGAAGGCGGCGGGCAAGCAGCTCTACGTCAATCCGCGCAATACGGCCGCCGGGTCACTGCGCCAGCTCGACCCGAGCATCACGGCGTCGCGCCCCCTGGGATTTTTTGCATACTCGTGGGGAGAGATGACCGAGATGCCGGCCGATACCCAATCCGGCATGGTGAAATGGTTCGCCGGGCATGGCTTCAAGACCAACCCGTTGATGAAGGTCTGCCGCTCGGTCGAGGCGCTGATCAAGTTCCACGGCGAGATCGAGGCGCAACGGGCAAAGCTCGATTACGATATCGACGGGGTCGTCTACAAGGCCGACCGTTTGGATTGGCAGGAACGGCTGGGCTTCGTCGGGCGGGAGCCGCGCTGGGCCATCGCGCACAAGTTCCCTGCGGAGAAGGCCATCACCATCGTCAAGGATATCGAGATCCAGGTGGGGCGGACAGGCACGCTGACGCCTGTCGCCAAACTGGAACCGGTAACGGTCGGGGGCGTCGTGGTGAGGAATGCGACGCTTCACAATCAAGATGAGATCCAGCGCCTGGGTGTGCGGATCGGCGACACGGTGAGGATCCAGCGCGCGGGCGACGTGATTCCGCAGGTGCTGGGCGTTGTCGAAGACCAGCCACGCGGCGCCAAGCCCTACCATTTTCCGAGGACGTGCCCATGCCCGCTCAAAACGGAAGTCGTGCGCGAGACGATCGCGGGAGGCGGCGAAGGGGTGCGGGCGCGCTGCACCGGAGAGTTCGCGTGCCCATATCAGAAGACGCGACATCTTGAGCATTTCGTTTCGCGGCGCGCTTTCGACATCGACGGCCTCGGCGAGAAGCAGATCGAGCTGTTCTTCGAGAACGGCTGGGTGAAGGAGCCCGCCGACGTCTTCACGCTGCAGGCCCGCAACAAGAGCATCAAGTTGGAGGAGCAGGAGGGATACGGCGAGACCTCCGTGTCCAACCTATTTCGTGCCATCGAGTCGCGGCGGCGGATTCCGCTTGAGCGTTTCATCTATGCGCTCGGCATTCCGCAGGTTGGTGAAACCACGGCCACCGCGCTCGCGCGAGGGTACGGCTCGTGGGAGGCTTTTCACGCGGCCTGTATGGACCTCGTCAAAGGCGAGGAGGATGCACGCGCCGAAATGGACGCGCTCGATCAGATCGGCGACACGGTCATCGACAGCCTGACCGCCTATTTCGGAGAATCGCACAACCGTCACATGGTCGAGCGCCTGACCACGCAGGTCACGATCCTGGACGCCGAGAAGCCGCGCAAGGATTCCGCCGTTGCCGGCAAGACCGTGGTGTTTACCGGATCGCTTGAGAAGATGACCCGCGACGAGGCCAAGGCGATGGCCGAGCGGCTCGGGGCCAAGGTCGCAGGCTCGGTGTCGAAGAAGACCGACTACGTCGTGGCCGGGCCGGGCGCGGGCTCCAAGCTCGACAAGGCGCGCGAGGCCGGCATCACCGTGCTGACCGAGGACGAGTGGTTCAAGCTGATCGGCAGATAGCGGCCACTTCGGGCGCGAGCCGTACGCCGCGCTTAGCCCGTCAGGATAGGCCTGAGGGTCTCGCGCTCCTCCATGACGAAGTCGAAGAAGGCGGCGACGCGCGGCGTGCGCCGCAGATCGGTGTGGCTGAGCACACGCCAGCTTCGGGTCAATTCGGGCGCGTCGAGGATGCGCTCAAGCTCCGGTTCGCCGTCGGCGATCGCGGTCGGCAGGGCGCCGATTCCCACGCCGGCCTTCACTGCATAAAGCAGTCCCAGGACGCTGTTGTTGCGTGCGACGATCTTGGCGTCGGGCGCGACCTGGTTCAGCCACTTGCTGACGCGGTGTTTCGCCATCGTCTCGTCGAATCCGACCAGCAGATGATTGCCGAGGTCTCCTGCGCTGTGCGGTTTGCCATGGCGCTCGACGTAGCCGCGGCTCGCATACACCGCCCACACCGAGTCCGCGATCTTGCGCCCGACGAGATCGTCGTCCGTGTCGCCTGAGCGCAGCGCCACGTCGGCATCGCCCTTGGCGAGGTCGAGGTATCGGTCGCTGGTGACGAGCTCGATCCGCAGCCTGGGATATCGCGCGTGGAAGCGGTCGATGAAGCCCGACTGCGTGAGCTTGTAGACGATCGGCTCGGGGCAGGTGACGCGAAGGAGACCGCTGACGTCGCGTGCTGCGCCGGTCACCCGCCGCTCGAGATCGTGAATGCCTGACTCGACCTGCATTGCGACAGGCAGAAGGCTTTCGCCGAATTCCGTCAGGCGGTAACCGGTCGAGTGGCGCGATACGAGCTGTCGTCCGAGCCGGCGCTCGAGCTCGGCAAGCCGTCGATGCACCGTCGATTGGCTGACGCGCAGTGCTTTGCCGGCAGCGGTCGTGCTCTGATGGCGCGCGACCGCCAGCAGATACTTGAGGTCGTTCCAATCGAACATGCCCGCATTATGCACTTTTGCGTTCGGCGCGAGCAATGTTGCGGCTCCCGCCCGACGGCGATGCGTGCGTAGCTTGTTCCCGTGGGCCGGCGCGCCGGACCTGACCGAGCCCTGGGAGAAAGTGCCATGGACACACAAGCCGCCGAACGCATCAACGACGACGTACGCGCGCAGTGGGACCGGATGGCCAAGGGATGGAGCGACAACAGCGTGCGAATTCGCCCGTGGCTGCATGATGCGACGCAGGCGATGCTGACCATGGCCGCCGTCGGGCCGGGATCGCGCGTTCTCGACGTTGCGGCCGGGGCCGGCGATCAGACGCTCGATATCGCGGCGCGCGTCGGGCCGACCGGGCACGTGCTGGCGACGGACGTGTCTCCCGAGATCCTGCGCCTCGCTGGCGAACGTGTCGCCGCGGCGGGACTTTCCAATGTCGAGACGCGCGTCTGCGCCGGTGAGCGTTTGAACGTCGCGGACGCCGTGTTCGACACGGCGGTCTGCCGTCTTGGGCTGATGCTGTTCGCCGATCCGCTGCAGGCCCTGCGCGAAGTTCACCGCGCGCTCAAGCCGGGGGGCGGGATCTGCTCGGTGGTGTTCTCCGCACCGGACAAGAACCCGTGTATCGTCGCGGTGATATCGACGGCGTTCAAGCACGCCGGCCTGCCGCCGCGCGATCCGTTCCTGCCCGGCGGATTGCTCAGTCTGGGCAAGCCGGGACTGATCGATGACCTGTTTGCACGAGTGGGATTTCGCGACATCGCCACGACGCGGATGGCGGCGCCGTTCACGTTGCCATCGGTCGCCGATTATCTCGATTTCATCAAGTCGGCGGCGGCTCCCATCGCCGCGCTGGTCGAACGACTCGAGCCCGCAAGGCGCCAGGCCGCATGGCTCGAGATCGAAGACAAGCTGCGCACGTTCGAGACGGGATCGGGCTGGGAAGGCCCGAACGAGCTGCTGCTCACCGCGGCCCGCAAATGATCGGCGCTGGCGGGCTCTCGACCCGCCGACCTTGCTGCGCCGTCGCCGACGCGAGGTTGGGCTAGTGGCTGGTCTTGTGTCCGCGGTGCGGTCGCAGCAGCCACACATAGACCAGCATGCACCCTGCGCCGACCGCCAGGAAGTGCAGGACCATCGGCATGGCGCTGCTGGCCCCCGTCACGAGCTGGCCCGCCACCTGGGCGGTGAGGGCTCCGAAAGCCATCTGCGTGAAGCCGAGGAAGCCCGAGGCCGTTCCGGCAACCTGAGGCCGGATGCTGACCGCGCCGGCGATCGCGTTGGGCAGGATGATGCCGTTGCCGACGCCCATGATCGTCGCCGGCAGCACGACGACGAGCGGTCCGATGACGTCTACCCACGGCAGCAGTGCGATCCCGATCAGCGCGCCGCCGACGTTGACGAGATTGCCCCACCACATCGTCGTCTCGATGCCGTAACGCACCGCCAGACGCGACGTCATGTAATTCCCGAGGATGTAGCCGCCGGCGGTCGGGATAAACCACAGCCCGTATTCCGCAGGCGAGCGTTCCATCATCGTGATGATCACGTGCGGTCCCGCGCCGACGTAGACGAAGAACGCGCCGGAGCCGAGCGCGGCGCTGAGGATGTAGCCGACGAAGCGCGGGTTCTTGAGCAGGCCGCTGATGGTGGCGAAGAAGGCGTGCTGGACAACCGTCTCGGCCTCGCGCGAGCGCGTCTCCGGCAAGGTGCGCCAGGTCCATACGAACACGACGAATGACACGACCGCCGCGAACAGGAAGATCGACTGCCAGCCGAACAGGGTCTCCAGCACGCCGCCGATCAGCGGCGAGATCATCGGCGCGATCGCCATGGCGCTGGCGACCAGGCCGATCATCTGCGCCGAGCGCTCGCGCCCGAACATGTCGCGGATGATGGCGCGGCCGATGGCAACGCCGGTCGCGCCCCCCAGCGCCTGCAGCACGCGCATGACGATCAGGCCGTAGACGTTCGTCATCGCGATCGAGGCGAGGCTTGCGAGCGTTGCCAGCGCGAAGCCGCTCAGGATCACGGGACGCCGTCCAAACCGGTCGGACAGCGGCCCGGTGACGAGTTGTGCGCAGGCGAGTCCCAGCACGTAGAGTGAGACCGTGAGCTGCACGGTGTCCGTGTCGCTGGCGAGCGCTTGGGCGAGACGCGGCACAGCGGGCACGAGAATGTTGAGCGCCATCGACCCGACGGCCGTCATCGTCATCAGCAAGGCCAGCAGTCGCCATGGCGTGGTGCCGTCGTCGGGCGGCGGCGCAGGCGCGTGGGAGCTGGTCGTGCGTTGTTCCACGGTGCGACGATCAATCCCGCGCCAGCGGGCGCGTCGCCGTCTCGAGCCAGGCCGCGGTCCTCGCGTCGACGATCGGCGCGAGTGCATCGCGCACGCGCGCGTGGTAAGCGTCGAGCCACTGCGTTTCGCCGGGATCGAGCAGATCGCGCGCGATCAGCGCGCGATCGATCGGCGCGAGCGTCAGTGTCTCGAAGGCGTTGAGCGGCTTCTCCGCGCCGGCAACGCTGGGCCCTTCGACCACCAGCACCAGATTTTCGATGCGGATGCCGTAGGCGCCGGTCTTGTAGTAGCCCGGCTCGTTGGAGAGGATCATGCCGCGCCGAAGCGCTGCGCCGCCGGCCTTGGAGATGCGCGCCGGACCTTCGTGCACGGAGAGATAGCTGCCGACGCCGTGGCCGGTGCCGTGGTCGAAATCGAGGCCCGTCTGCCAGAGCGGAGCGCGCGCGAAGCTGTCGAGTTGTGCGCCGGTTGTTCCGTCCGGAAACACCGCGCGGGCGATCGCGACGTGGCCCTTGAGGACGCGCGTGAAACGCTCGCGCATCTCTTGCGTGGGCTGGCCCACCGCCACGGTGCGCGTGATGTCGGTGGTGCCGTCCTCGTACTGTGCTCCCGAATCGATGAGGAACAGCTCGCCCGGCGCAATGCGGCGGTTGGTCTTGCGGGTGACACGATAGTGCACGATCGCGCCGTTCGGCCCCGCGCCGGAGATGGTGGGAAACGAAACGTCCTTGAGCGCGCCGGTCTCACGGCGGAAATCCTCGAGCGCCTCGACCGCGTCGATCTCGGAGAGCTTGCCTGCCGGCGCCTCGCGCGCGAGCCAGGCAAGGAAGCGTGACATCGCCGCGCCGTCGCGCAGATGCGCGGTGCGTGCCCCGGCGATCTCGGTTGAGTTCTTCACGGCCTTCATGGCGGCGATCGGGTCGCCGCTGCGCGAGATCTTGCCGCCGGCGTTGGTGATCAGGCGGCCGACTGCGTCGGCCGCGGTGGCTGGATCGAGCCGCACGGTCTTGTGCTGGCGGCCGAGCGTTTCAAGGCCGGCGGCGAAGGCCTCCGGCTCGTGTACGTCGGCGAGTTGCTCGAGCGCGTCGCGCACCGCGTTGGTGAGCTTGCGCCCGTCCACGTAGATCGTTGGGCCGCTGTCGTGCGGGATGATCGCGGTGGCAAGCGCGAGCGGCGTGTGCGCGACGTCGGCGCCGCGGATGTTGAACGCCCATGCCACCGCGTGCGGATCGGTCACCACCAAGGCGTCGGCCTTGGCCTTGGCAAGTTCGCCGCGGATGCGCGCGAGCTTATCGACGGCGAGTTCGCCCGCATACTTGAGATCGTGCAGCACGACGGCGCCGCAGGGTGGAGCGGGGCGGTCGCTCCAGACCGCATCGACCGGGTTGGAGTCGGCGGCCGTGAGCGTGGCGCCGGCGGCGGCGCAAGCCTTGGCGAGACGCTCCTTGCCATCAGCCGTATGCAGCCACGGATCGTATCCGAGCGTTGCGCCCGCGCTCAGGTTCGCCTCCAGCCACGCTTCCGGCGTGGTCTCGCTGATCGGCACCACGGCGACGGTGTCGGTATCGATCTGCTCGCGCGCCTGCAGCGTATAGCGCCCGTCAACAAACAGTGCGGCGCGGTCGGAGAGCACGATTGCGCTGCCTGCCGACCCCGTGAAGCCGGTGAGCCAACTCAGCCTCTCTTCGCTGGGCGGAACGTATTCATTCTGAAAGCGGTCGGCGCGCGGCACGACGAAGCCGTCAAGCTTGCGGCGGGCCAGTTCGGCGCGCAGGGCCGCAATCCGGGGACCGGTCGCCGCCCGGTCGGAATCGTCCTCGAACGACTGGAAGCGCGCGCCGGTCATGGCCGGAACATATGGGCGGTGCCCACCTGCGGCAACGGAATTGTCACGGTTGCTGCTATGCGCCGCGCCGGAACACCAGCGTCGCCCAGCCGTCCATGATCATGCGGCGTTCGAGCGCGAGTCCCTGGGCCGCATAGGCGGCGCGCGCGGCGTTGACATGCTCCGGCAGCAGTCCGGACAGGACCACGCGCGCGTGGGGCGCCAGCAGGCGGGCCATGGGTGCCGCCAGCCGCTGAAGCGGCGGCAGCAGGATGTTGGCGAGGACGAGATCGTAAGGCGCCTTGGCGCGCAGGGCCCGCGCCGACAGGCCGGCCGCGTGCACGAAAGTGATCGTGCCGCCGGCGTGATTGAGCCGCGCGTTGTCGCGCGCCACCAGCACCGCGATGCGGTCGATATCGCTCGCCACGACGGGCGCATGCATCGCCTTGGCTGCGGCGATCGCCAGCACGCCGGTGCCGGTGCCGACGTCGAGGATGCGACGCGGCCGGCGCGCGCGCAGCAAGTGATCGAGCGCGAGAAGGCATCCGCGCGTGGTGCCGTGATGACCGGTGCCGAAGGCGAGCGCCGCCTCGATCTCGACCGGCACGCGCGCCCGCGCTGCCCGGGCGCGGTCGTGTGCGCCGTGCACCAGGAAGCGGCCGGCCTCGACCGGCTTGAGGCCGGCGAGGCTTGCCGCGACCCAGTCGCGCGGCTCGATGGTGGCGAAGGCGAGCGCGCGCCCCACCGCGGGGCCGGCGAGATCGCTTACGAGGTCGCGCAGCTTCACTTCGTCGAGCGCGGCGGCGTGAATCTCCACCCGCCACGTTCCGCCGGCCTCGAAGGCGGCCACCCCGGCGTCGTCGATCTCCCCGGCCAACAGGGTGGCCAGCCGCTGCGCCTGCGGGGCCGGCAGGTCCACGGAGGCGACCGTCGTGGGCGGGAGCGAGGCTGTGGGCTCGAAATGCACGGATGAACGGCCTTGTTTGTGACGGCGCTGTTACAGGAAAAAGCCTGCGTCGTCAGCTGGATCGCCAGGATTGCCAACCGGATGTCCCCGCTGTTGTGAACAGGGTGTGACGTTTGGTGAGGACGGCGGCATTGCTGTCATGTTCCACAGAGGTATCCACAGCCTGTCCACAGAGTCATCCACAAGCTATCGACGGCCATTGCGGTCGCGTGCTCACAGCTTGGCCACAGGCGCGGGTAGGGTGCGGCGGGAGGGAGACGATCATGCTCGAGCTTTACCACGCTGCCACGTCCACCTGCAGCCAGAAGGTCCGGCTGGTGCTTGCCGAAAAGGGCCTCGATTTCGTCAGCCGGCCGGTGAACCTGCGGCTCAACGAGAACCTCGCTCCGGATTACCTCGCGCTCAATCCCAACGGGGTGGTGCCGACGCTCGTGCATGACGGCAACGTCATCTGCGATTCCAGCGTCATTTGCGAATACCTCGACGAGGTGTTTCCCGATCCGCCCTTGGCGCCGCGCGATGCGGTCGGGCGTGCGCACCTGCGCACGTGGCTGCGCTTCGTGGAGGAGGTGCCGACCGCAGCCATCCGGGTGCCGACCTTCCAGATGGCGTTGCAGCCGTTCCGCGGGGTCGATCCGGCGAGGTTCCGCAGCGAGCGGGCCGACGTGCGTCCGCTGCGCAAGCATTTCTATCGCCGCATGGGGCCGCAGGGATTCTCTCCCGAGGAGATCGCCGCCTCGCTCGACCAGCTCGGCCTCACCATCGCGCGCATGGACGCGGCCCTGCAGCGCGGGCCATGGCTGTTCGGCGGCGCGTTCAGCCTCGCCGACGTGGTGGTGGCGCCCACGATCGATCGCCTGGCGGATCTCGGCCTGAGCGCGCTGTGGAAGGACCAGCCGCGCGTCGCCGACTGGTACGAGCGGCTGTGCGCGCGCCCTTCGTTCGCCGCAGCCTTCTATCCGGGAAGCCGGATTTCCCAGTCGGGCGTGAGCCTCACGCCGCTCGATCCCGCCACCCGTCCGCAGGCTTCCGCCTGACGCGGCGCGCCTGCGCACAGCATCGGCGCGGGGCGGGCGAAAAACCGCCATGATGTCGCGTACCATGATGTGGGCGGCGCAATTCAGGGAAGGCAGATGATCAGGATGTTGTCGAAGATGGTCGCGCCGGCGCTGGGCGCCGGCATTGTGATGCTGTCGGCCGGCGCCGGGCAGGCGGCGCCCGCGTTCGGAGCGCCGGCGCTCAAGGCTGCGGCGCAGCCCACCGCCGAGACCGTGCGCTGGCGCGGTCATGGCGGCTGGCACGGTCATGGCGGCTGGCACGGTGGCTGGCGCGGCCATCGGGGGCTCGGCTGGGGTGGCTTCGCGGCCGGGGCCATCATCGGCGGCGCGCTGGCCTCGCGCTACTACTCGCCGTACTACGGACCCTATCGGCCGTACTACGCGCCTTATCCCGCCTACACGGTCTATCCCGCGCCGCCTCCGCCGGTTTACTACGGCGGCGGTTACGGCGGCGGCGCCGTCGCCTACTGCATGCGGCGTTTCAGATCCTATGATCCGGTGTCGCGCACCTATCTGGGCTACGACGGCTTCCGCCATCCCTGTCCATAGCGTCCAGCAGACCTCGCGGCGCGGCTGTCGCTGGCAGCCGCGCCATGCACGTCCGACCTGCGCCGGCCGCGCGACAACCGCCGACAATCTGCGGCAAGCCGCGGCAAGCAAGTTGCACACGCGACCATAGGTGAGTTGAAGCCGGCGCAGGCGATATCGCTGCAGCGTCAGGCGAGTGCGGGCGGCGTAATTCAAGAGGTCACGCATGATCAGCTCACTCACGAAAATCCTGGCGCCGGCGGCGGTGCTCGCCATGCTGTCGTCGTCGGTCGGTCCCGCCGTCGCCGCGCCGGTGCTCGCCGCGCCGGCGCTCGGCAACGCCGCGTCGCTGCTGCAGCCGGTGCGCTTCGGCGGTGGCGGTGGCCATTTCGGCGGCGGGCATATGGGCGGCTTCGGCGGCGGTCACTTCGGCGGTGGTCACTTCGGTGGCGGTCACTTCGGCCATTTCGGCGGCGGTCACTTCGGCGGTTTCGGCCACCGCTTCGGCGGATTTCATGGCTACGGCTTTCGCGGACGCCATCTCGCCTATGGCCTCGGCGCCGGGGCGCTGATCGGCGGCACGCTGTGGCCGTACGACGACGACTATTTCCTCGACTACCCCGATGACGGCTTCGTGAGCGCCGATGCCGGCGCGGCCGCCGCCTGCGCGCAGCGCTATCACTCCTACGATCCCGCGTCGGGCACCTATCTCGGTTACGACGGCCGCCGGCATCCCTGTCCCTAGCGGACGCCGCGGGCGGGGCCGCGCCACCATCCATTGCGCGCAATTGTCGCGATCTCCGTTACGTTTCGACAAGCATGCATCCGCGCGCCCGCGCCGCGGCTCGTTTGCCTGCGAACACTGAGGCTTCGCCATGCGCATGCGTGAAAACGCGGCATTCGCGCAACCAGCCCTTAAGACAATCGCCCTAGCTTTCATGGCTCGGCAGTCTGCCGGACAGTGAGGAAGCGGCGCCATGTGGGGTTCGGACAAGGACAAGTCGGAGAAGAAGCGGCTGCTGCCGTCCAGCAAGCAGCAGCTCCAGCACGCCAAGGCCGATCGCGAGCGTGCCGGCGCGTTCCACATGATGGCCCAGAAATGGGAAGCGGTCGTGCGCCCGCCCGTCGAGGAGGAGGCGCCGCCGGTGCAGCCGAACGATCCCAACATGCCGGCCTGGCTGCGCCATCGTCCGGTCGGGCGCGCCCAGCCGCTGTTCTTCCGCACCAAGGCGGTCGTGCGCAACGCCAAGCCGCGCTGACCGTCCTGCCGTCGCATTCCCGTTGATCTAACGCAACGCGTGTGCTCTCCGCGCATGCTCGATTGCGCGTGTCGCACGCAATCCGCGTGCGGCGTCGCGCAACATGGGGTCATGCGATGATCAAGCTCACCAGCACTATCGTGGCGTTCGGATTCGCCGCGGCGCTGGCCGCGTCGGCGGCGCATGCGCAGCCGGGAATGATGGGCGGCGGCGGCCCGGGATGGATGATGGGGCCCGGCATGATGATGGGCCCCGGCATGCGGGGATATCACGGCTACGGCGGCATGTGCGATCCGCGCGCCGCCGGCCTCGCCGAATGGCGCATCGGCGAGATCGAGCGCGCCGTGACGCTCAACGACACGCAGCGCGAGGCGCTCAAGAACCTGCAGACCGCGTCGAGCAAGGCCGCCGACGTGGTGCGCGCCGCCTGTCCGGAGAGCTTTCCGACTTCCTCGTCGGAGCGGCTCGCGCTGATGGAGAAGCGCGCGGAGGCGATGGTCGCCGCCATCAAGCTGGTGCGGCCGGAGTTCGACGCCTTCTACAAGACGCTCGACGACGACCAGAAGAAGAAGCTCGACGCGGTCGGCCCGCGCCGCTGGGGCTGGCACGGCTGGCGCTGGAACGAGGACAACGACGACAAGAGGTGAGTCGTCGTTGTTGAGACCTTGGCCGTTGAGACCTTCGCCGTTGCGGTTGCCGCGTTGCGCGGCCGCACGCGCGTGCGTCGCCTGCCAACCTCTTGCGAGGCAGGCTAGTGCTTGTCGGCGATCTGCAGCGACACCGGCGCGAGGCCGTTGAAGCCGAGCGCGCGCGCGGCGGCGGGCGTGATGTCGATCACGCGCCCGCGCTTGAACGGTCCGCGATCGTTGATGCGCACGACGACCGAGCGGCCGTTCCTGCGGTGCGTGACCTTCACCAGCGTGCCGAACGGCAGCGTGCGGTGCGCGGCGGTGAAGCGGTGGGCGAGGGCGCGCTCGCCGTTGGCGGTGCGGCCACCCGAATAGACGGACGCGATACCCGATTGCAGTGACGGTTGCAGTGATTTGGCGGAGGCGAGGGAGGGGAGGAGGAACGGAGCTGCTGCAGCACAAGCGACACGCATCAGGCGTCCAGCCGTCATGATGGCTTCCTTCTTCTGTGGCGACGAGGGATCGGTGCGGCCCCACAGCCTCACGAAGGTTACAATACACATAAAAATTGCGGCGTTTATGCGAAGCGGTATAAGTGCGGCGTTGAGGACATTGCCGCGCGCCGCGGCGGCCCCCATCTATGAGCGCATGACTCACCACGAATTCGACCAGGCGTTGTGGCGGCTCGAGCAGCGCCTTCCCGGATTTGCCGCGAAGAGCCTGCGTTACTTCGTTGACTCCTCGCCGTGGGTGCGCATCCCGCCCGCGCTCGCCTTCATCGCCGGCGGCTTCGTCGGCTTCCTCCCGATCCTCGGGTTCTGGATGATACCGCTCGGCTTGGTGCTGCTGGCGCAGGACATTCCGGCGCTGCGCCCGCCGCTGGCGCGGATGCTCAACTGGATCGACCGCAAGCTCCCAGCCAGCAAGCAGGGCGACGCGCCGAAGGCGTGACCGCCCGTGCGGCTCGCGACAGAGCCTCGTTGCCACGGTGGGCTTCGCTGCGCTCGGCGCCACCCTACGCGCCGCAGCCCGTAGGGCGGGCATCGGCTCGTCCGATGCCCACGCGCACGGTCGCGCCGCCCGCACGAATTTACCTTCCCGACAGTCCCGCCGCCCGTGTTGTTGCTGGCCGCGCCGAAGCCCAATAGCTTCGCGGCGATTCGATGTGAGCATGACGTCCGAAAACCGCTCCGTAGTTTTCGGGATGATCATGTCTTGTTCGAGCATGATCTTGTCCGAAAACCGGTTTCCACTTTTCGGGATCATGGCTTGTTCGAGCATGATCTTGTCCGAAAACCGCTTCGCACTTTTCGGGATCATGCTCGGGGGGATTTTTCGAACGTGCTGAACATCCGACACGCGCATTTCATCGGCATCGCCGGTGCCGGCATGAGCGCGGCCGCCAAGCTGCTGCGCGACGGCGGCGTTCTCGTCACCGGCTCGGACGAGGGCGTCTATCCGCCGGTGTCGGATTTCCTCACGGCGCAGGGCATTCCCTACAACACGCGCTACGCCGCCGCGAACCTGCCGCGCGAGGCCGACCTCATCGTCATCGGCAAGAACGCGCGGCTGGTGCCGGAAACCAACGCCGAGGTCGCCGCCGCCTACGCCAGCGGCGTGCGCACCGCCTCGTTCCCCGAGGTGTTGAGCGCGATCTCCGCCGCGAAGGAGACCGTCGTCGTCGCCGGCGCCTTCGGCAAGTCGACCTCGACCGCGCTGCTCTCGCATTGCCTGGAGGCGATCGGCGCCGACCCGTCCTACTTCATCGGCGCGATCCCGCTCACGCCCGCGACCAGCGCGCGGCGCGGGCAGGGCGCGCTGTTCGTGCTGGAGGGCGACGAATATCCCTCGTCGAACACCGACCCGCGCTCGAAATTCCTGCACTATCACCCGCGCCATCTCATCGTCACGCCGCTGGCGCACGACCACGTCAACGTGTTCCCGACGCCGGCGGATTACGTCGCGCCCTTCGTCGAGCTGGTGAGGCTCGTGCCCGCCGACGGCTCGATCACGTTCTGCCTCGAAGGTCCGCTCAGCCCCGCGCTTCTCAAGACCATCACGCGCCCGCTCGTCACCTACGGCGTCGCGCACGGCGAGTTCCAGGCGGCGGACATCGCCTGGGGCGAGACCACGCGCTTTGCGCTCACGCGCAACGGCACGGCGCTCACGCAGATCGAGACGACGCAGCTCGGCGCGCACAACATCCAGAACATCGTCGGCGTGGCCGCCTTCCTCATCGCGCGCGAACTCGCGAGCCCGGCGCAGGTCGCTGCGGCGGTGAAGACCTTCCGCGGCATCCGCCGCCGGCTCGACCGCAAATCGCAGACGACGCGCATCCCGATCTTCGAGGGCTTCGGCTCCTCCTACGACAAGGCGCGGAGCGCCATCGCCGCGATGAAGCTGCACTTCCCGCAGCACCGCCTCGTCGTGGTGTTCGAGCCGCACACCTTCTCGTGGCGCAACCGCGAGGCGCTGGCCTGGTACGACGACGTGTTCGCGGGCGCGGACAAGATCTTCATCTACGAGCCGGCGACGCAGGGCGCGACAACGCACGCGCAGGTCTCGCAGGGTGAGATCGTCGCGCGCGTCGCCGCGGCGGGCTTTAACGTGCAGCCGATCAGCGAGCCCGACGCGGCGCTCGCCGCGATCGGCGCGGAACTCACCGAACGCGACGCGGTGCTGCTGCTGACCTCGGGCAACCTCGGCGGCCTGATCGAGCGCGTGCCGGCGCTGGCGGAGGAGAGGTGGCCGGCGGGGTGAAGGCGGCGCTGCCGCCGCTGGGGTGAGGGCGCGACGCGGCCTCGCGGCCAACGCGGCTTCCCCGGCGGGCGTCTTGGGTTCGTTCCGCCAAAACGGCGAGGGCTGGGGTGCCGGGGGGCGTGGTCGGCGCTTCACCGGCACGTAGATGGATGCGATCTCGAACGTCTGGCGCCTCATCATCGCCGTCAGCCTACAGGAAATCGCGGCCGAGGGACGGGTTTTTACGTACGTCATGCCCGCGCTTGTCGCGGGCATCCACGCCTTGCTTGCAGATCTGACCGAAGAGAAGCCGTGGACGGCCGGGACAAGCCCGGCCATGACGAGGAGAGCGGAGCGCGCTATTGCGCCGCTCCGAAGCCCTCCCGCGTCAGCCGCACGATCGCCCGGTCCAGCGCGCCCAGAAACTCCGACCGGTCGCGCGGCGCAAACGGCTTCGGGCCGCGCGTGATCTCGCCGGCCGAGCGCAGGTCGGCCATCAGGTTGCGCGTCGCCAGCGTCATGCCGATGGAGCGTTCGTCGAACGGCTTGCCGTTGGGCGCGATCACGACGGCGCCGGTCTTCACCGTGCGGGCGGCGAGAGGGACGTCGGCGGTGATGACGATGTCGCCCCGGGTGGCGCGCTCGGCGATCCAGTTGTCGGCGGCGTCCATGTCGCCGGAGACGACGACGCGCTCGATCATCTCGTCGCGCGGGATCGCGATCGGCGTGTTGGAGACGACGAACACCTTGAGCGCGACGCCCTTGAGCAGGTGACGCCCGGCGACGCGATAGATTTCGGTCTTCACCGGGCAGGCGTCGGCGTCGACGTAGATGGAGATAGGCATGAGATACAATAACTCTACTGTACGCTCGCTTTAGGCGCCGTGCTAGCTGAATGGAAGCTCTAGTGAATCAACGAGATGTCGCGGAAACCCCTTTAGAATATCGAGCAGTTCCACGAGAGCTCGTCCACGTTCAGTGAGCCCATATTGCAACAAAGACTGTGTGTGCTGGATTCGATTAGCAAACTCAGGAAGTTCTTTCAGAGCTCTGTTGGTATTGTACACTCGTACTCTGCCTCCAAGCTCCGCCGTGGCGTCTGAGATCTGCTCACAGGTTGCAGGACTGGCGAGTAGACGCAGAGCGGAAAGACATCTGTGAATTTCGCTGAACGGCCTGGGTCTTTGGTCTCTTGACGTTGTTGAGGTTATCCCGCCTAGCAGCGCATCAATCTTAGATTTGTACGAGCTAATGGACGCCTCGTTGTTAATTACGAAATCCGCAATTTCTGTAGCTACGCGCATGACGCCAAATTGCCGTTGTTTGGCGTCTTGTTCTGCGAATGACTGAAAGGATCTGATTTCTTGATCCCGCGCCCTTTTGATGTGTCGCTCAAATCTAATTCTGGCGTCGGCATCGATGAGCACGATGTGGCTTTCAGGGAAGCGCCTTTTCAAGAGAAGCAGCTCTTCGGGCGTTCGTAATCCTGTGACGATGTCCCAGAGGGCGTCACTCGTTTCTATGTATTGCGCGATTTTGCTTGCGACAACGTCCCATCCAAATGTCTCCAAAAAAAGCAGAGCTTCATCTGCGGTACCCGGAATGACTCCCTTTTGTTCGGCGATAAGTCGCAGGACATTGCTTGCTTCGTAGACTCTGACGTCTTCGTAGCCAGTCATGTGGTCGCTGAAGGTGCTTTTCCCGGCGCACTTGTCGCCGACCACAAGAAGTATGGTTTTTGCGGCTTGCGGAATTAGCGAGAGTTGTCCGGCGCCATAGGCTGGTCTTCTTACGGTGTAGAAGTTAGGTCTCAGGTTTAGCGCCGCGTTTAATTCTTCAAGCCGTGAAAGCATTGAGCTAAGTGATTTTGCGCGAAAGTCGAAAGCCAGCGACTCCTCAAATTCCATCTCTCCCAGCCGACGTTTAGCGCCTTCCGGCCAAAACCAGCCGTTAAAGGTGTGCGGGGTCAACCAGGGATATTGAATGGACGGTTCGAAGTTGGGTGGTTCGTCTGCGATATGGCCGGCACTTTCGCCGTGAAAGAATAAGGGTTCCGAGAGCGTTGGTAAGTAGAGGGCAATGTCTGAATGCACCGTAGCGTGACGATCGTTTCCCTTCCCTTTTAGATCTGCGTCAAGTTCGGAGAAGGTGGTTTTTGAAAACCACTCTTTCACGGCTAGACCGGGGAACGATTTTTCAGCACTCAAAACGTCAATTCGGAGCGAGGTGTCCTCAACGAAAAAAATCGAGCGCACGCCAAATTCACGATTTACCTGTTGAATGGCTCGCATAAGCAACGCTTTGGTGCCTAGAGCATAGTCTTCATCGTACGGCTCGCGATCGCCCTTGAAGTGCTTTAGATCGTATCCATGGCGCATGAAAAGGAGTCGGGCTTGCAGTAATTTCTCTACATTGGATGTGTAGAAAAAGACGTTCATCACGCGGTCGTATTCGAAGGTGTTGCCGTAGCGCGGTCTACTTATGCTCATTGGCGCTCTCGTAACTTGTATTCCACCCTTTGAAGAAGCCCAACAATGTAGCCTGCTGTTCGGCAACCAAAGATTCAATTAGTTGCTCTGGAGAGCGTGATCTCTGAAATATGCAGTACAGAAGTGGGCCCATGCTGCTCATTCCAACTGCGAGATCGGTAGAGTTCTGGAGGAGTTTTAAAGTCGAGCGGACGCTCGTGCTTTGGCCATCCACTTCTCGTTTTTTGAATCCCGTATCGTGCAGCCGAATAAGGGAGGTGCGAAGGAGCTCGAGATTCGTGGTCGCAAAACCCGGTACTATGCCGTGACAAACAATCGCAACCGTTTCTAGTGCGTCGACACGTGGAATAGGGGCGTGGAGCTCAAAGAAGGCCTTTTCGTATGCCCCATTAGCGGCAACGCCTTCTGGTAGAACAAGAGCAATTCCCCAATCCCGAGGGAAGGGCCATCGACCGAGCACCGGCGGAACTTCTGACGAAGCGCGAGCGCTCGACGGCAAAATAGATGTGATGGTTTCGGTGTTATGGCCGCCATCCCAGATGATGCCCCCATCAAAAAAGAGATTGACGCCGACGCCAGACGCTCCTCCTCTACCGGACAGCTTTTGAATTGTATGCCGATCGAGTTTCAGGTTGTGAAGCGCACACACGGCTGCGATCAACGAGAGGCAAAGTGTAGTTTTTGTACCAAAACCTCTATGTTGCGGGGCGACGGCCTTTAACTCGGCGCGAAACCCTTTCAGCGCGATCCGCTCTCCAAGCAACTGAGCAAGTCTTACCAGCTCGTCCTGCGCTAGCTGGTCGAGTTTATCGATATTGGATACGATGACGTCTGAAGCCGCCGTGAGTTTCCAGATCGATGGCAGCCCGTCTACTGAGAATCCGACTCCGCCATAGGCGCGCTGAGTCGCATTACCCATGTCGGACAAAGCTATGTGTATCCGAGGGCGCGCCGTTACGTAGACAGTGCTCATGGCCGAATCGGCGCTACAATTTGATGGGGGCGGAAAACTTGTCGCTCTCCCAAACCAGATCGAAATGCTCTTTCAAATCATTGTAAAGAAAGCCGCCGCGCTGCGCCAAGAACGTGGGTGTGTTTCTGCTTTGTTGACCCACAAAATAAGGCCCCCAGAAAATCTCATCATCAATTCGAAAAAGGCTCACGCATGGAATTGCCCTTAATAGTCTGATCTTAAACCGATTCCGATTTAGACCGGCTGCGTCTCGCACTGTCCTTATGAAAGCTTCGACGTCGTCTCTAATTCGTCCAACCTGATTATCCTCTTCGTTGTCCCGCAAGTCTGCGATGCTGAAATCTGTCGAAGGAAAATCTGGATCTATCAAAACGACACGAACCGTCGCCTGCAACGATAATTTGCGAAATTCGTCGCCATAGTCTTGGCGAAAGTGGGATTGGCCAAATCCCAAGACGTCGATTTCCTTCGCGTGCTTGAGACGAGAGTGATATTCTTCTTTCATTCTCACCGATCTGTGAGGAAAGACCTTTATCAGCCCTGCTTTGGCCAAGATTTCGAATCTTGCGCTGACTCTGTCGGATAGCAGGACATACAGGAACAGAATTTCGCCAGTAATGCCGGTGGCAACTAAGCCGCTCCCGATAGCCTCGCTCCATGATTTGTTGAGCAGTAGGAGGTTTGCTTCGGCGTTCATCATAATGATGCCGAGCAGCAGGACGACCAGATGAGCAAACAGCCACGTCAAATTGGCTGGGTTCAGCCAACGCATTGAGAGTCCCCCCTGGTCTTTATTTATTGCAACTTGAGGTTATGCTTCTGGGATCGAAGTTTCAATTGCCCAAGGATCGCTATTGCTGCATCACACACGCTCCACGAAACTATCCACCACGCGCTTCTCGCCGGCCTTGTCGAACTGGATGGTGAGCTTGTTGCCCTCCACGTGCACGACGTTGCCGTTGCCGAACTTCTGGTGGAACACGCGGTCGCCGACGGAGAAGGGCGAGGTCGTGCCGGTCGATTTGGCGATCAGCTCGCCTTCGATGGTGAGCGGGATGCGCTTTTGCTGCGGGCGGGCGAAGCCGGCGGCTGTGCTGCGGCCGGCCCCCTCCCTGTCCCCTCCCAAGGGGGGCGATGGGGAGGCGTTTTTCCAAGAACCGCGTGTGTCTGAATCCCTGTAGCGCCGCGTCGGCTCGGCCTCGCCGTAGCGCGTCGCCGAATCGTCGCTGCTGAAGGCGCCGCCGAAATCGTCGTCGTCCTCGAAGCCGCGGCGGCGCTGGGCGCGGCGCCAGCCCGGCGTCGAATAGCTCGAGCCGAAACTGTCGGCCTGGTCGAAGCGCGAGCCGTGCCCGCCATAGCCGGAGAAACCACCGAAGCCCGCCTTCGACTCCTCGACCTCGACGCTGTCGGCCGGCAATTCGTCGATGAAGCGCGAGGGGATCGAGCTCGTCCACGAGCCGTGGATGCGCCGGTTGGCGACGAAATAGATCTTCGCGCGCCTGCGCGCGCGCGTGATGCCGACGTGGGCGAGGCGGCGCTCCTCCTCGAGGCCGGCGCGGCCCTGTTCGTCGAGCGAGCGCTGGTTCGGCAGGATGCCTTCCTCCCAGCCGGGCAGGAACACGGTGTCGAACTCGAGGCCCTTGGCCCCGTGCAGCGTCATGATCGAGACCGCGTCGGCGCTCTCGCCGCCGTCGGCGTCCATCACCAGCGAGACGTGCTCCAGGAAGCCCTGCAGGTTCTCGAACTCCTCCATGGAGCGCACCAGCTCCTTGAGGTTTTCCAGCCGCCCGGCGGCGTCGGCGGAGCGGTCCTTCTGCCACATCTCGGTGTAGCCGGACTCGTCGAGGATGATCTCGGCGAGCCGCGCCTGCGGCAGCGTCTCGCGCTGCGCGCGCCAGCGCTCGAACGCCTCGACGAGGTCGCGCAGCGCCGCCCGCGGCTTGGGCTTGAGCTCGTCGGTCGCCACGATGCGGCGCGTCGCCTCCATCAGCGGAACGCCCTCGGCGCGCGCGAGATCGTGCAGCACCTTCACGGTGGCGTCGCCGAGCCCGCGCTTGGGCACGTTGACGATGCGCTCGAAGGCGAGGTCGTCCGCCGGCTGGTTGACGAGCCGCAGATAGGCGAGGGCATCGCGGATCTCGGCGCGCTCGTAGAAGCGCGGGCCGCCGATCACGCGATAGGGCAGGCCGAGCGTGACGAAGCGGTCCTCGAACTCGCGCATCTGGAACGAGGCGCGCACCAGGATCGCGATCTCGTTGAGCACGTGGCCCTGGCGCTGGAGCTGCTCGATCTCCTCGCCGATGGCGCGGGCTTCTTCCTCCGAATCCCAGGCCGAGGTGACGGTGACCTTCTCGCCCTCGACGTCCTCGGTGCGCAGCGTCTTGCCCAGGCGCCCCTCGTTGTGGGCGATGAGGTGCGAGGCGGCGGCGAGGATGTGGCCGGTGGAACGATAGTTGCGCTCGAGGCGGATCACCTTCGCGCCGGGGAAGTCCTGCTCGAAGCGCAGGATGTTGTCGACCTCGGCGCCGCGCCAGCCGTAGATCGACTGGTCGTCGTCGCCGACGCAGCAGATGTTCTTCGGCGGCAGCGCGCGCGCGTGCGCTAGATCTGATCCGGCTGATCGGGCGGCAATTCCGCCGGCCCCGTGTCCGGCTGCGTCGGCGGCTCGCGCGCCGGGGTCGGATCCTGCGGCGGCTCGTCGATCGGCTCCGGGAGCTGCGGCTCCTCCGTTGGCGTCTGGCCCGGCCGCGTCGGCGGCTCCCGGCTCGGCTCCACCGGCGGGTCGGGCGTGATCGGCTTGGGCTGGCGCGGCATGCTCGGTTCCTGGCGACACGGGCGCGCTCCGCTGCGCGAGCAGGCGGAGCCACAGATACTGCGCCACGTTCGTGTCCTGATATTCGTCGACCAGGATGAACTTGAAGCGCTGCTGATAATCCCGCAGCACCTCGGGGTGTTCCCGGAAAATCCGGATGTTCTCGATCAGCAGGTCGCCGAAGTCGGCGGCGTTGAGCGTCTTCAGGCGCGCCTGATAGGCCTTGTAGAGCGGCAGGCCGCGCCCGTTGGCATAGGCCGCGCCTTCGCCCGGCTGCACCTGGTCGGGCGTCAGCCCGCGGTTCTTCCAGCCGTCGATCATGTTGGCGAGCAGGCGCGCGGGCCAGCGCTTCTCGTCGATGCCCTCGGCGGCGATGAGCTGCTTGAGCAGGCGGATCTGGTCGTCGGTGTCGAGGATGGTGAAGTCGGGCTTGAGCCCGGCGAGCTCGGCATGGCGGCGCAGGATGCGCGCGCCGATCGAGTGGAAGGTGCCGAGCCAGGGCATGCCCTCGACCACCTGGCCGACCATGTGGCCGATGCGCTCCTTCATCTCGCGCGCCGCCTTGTTGGTGAAGGTGACGGCGAGGATCTGGCTCGGGAAGGCGCGGCGCTGCGACAGGATGTGGGCGATGCGGGTGGTCAGCACGCGCGTCTTGCCGGTGCCGGCGCCGGCCAGCACCAGCACGGGGCCGTCGAGCGTCTCGACCGCCTCGCGCTGCTCCGGGTTGAGCCCCTGCAGGTAGGGCGCGGGCGCGGCCGCGCGGGCGCGCGCGGCGATGCCCGACGCGGGCGCCGGGGCGGGGGCAGGAGCGGGGGCAAACGGTTTCGGCTCGGCCATTATTTCCTAAGTGAGATTTCCCAAGTGAGCATGATCTCGCCCGAACACCGGGATCATGCGCGAGGGCCGGTATTTCGGGATGTTTCGGGAATCCGAATCTTACCCGACAAGATGGCATCGCCGGGCGGCAAAATTAAGCGGGGCCCTTGCAGATTCGCCCGCTGCGGGCCCCAAAAGCGGCGCATGACTGCACGAGAACAGGCCGCGGCGGACGCCGCGGCCTGTCTCTCCACCGAAAAGCAGGGCTCAGCGGCCGATCGCCGCCTGCTCCTCGTAGGCGCTCCATTCGTCGTCGCGCAGCGCGCCGCCGACCATGCCGCCCAGGCTCCCGGCCACGGCGCCGAACAGCAGCGCCATGAAGGTCCAGAACGACATGTAGGCGGTGGCCTTGCGCGCGGTCTCGGCCGCGTTGGTCACGGCCTGGCGGGCGCGGGTCTCCACGTCCGACACGCGCTGCGCGGCGTCCTGCTCGGACATGCCGGTGCGCGCGGCGACGAGCTTGGCGAGGTAGGCGCGGTCGTCGTCGGACAGCTTGCCCTCGCGCACGCTGGCCACGAGGATGCGCATGACCTCGTCGCGGTGCGACGGGCCGCTCTCGACGGCGCTGCCGGATGTGGTCGGCGCGCCCGGCGCCGCCTGCGCGGTCGTGGCCGGCGCGCGCATCGGATCGGTGCGGAACAGCGCGTCGACGAAATAGCCGACGGTGTCGCCCGGGCGGCCGGCGCCGCTGGCGCTGGTCGCCGTGCCGCCCACCGCGGCGGTGGTGACGGCGGTGGCCGAGCCGGCGGTGAACATGCCGAACGTCGTCATCAGCACGCCGGCGATGATGACGCCGATGGCCCAGCTCATGAAGCCGTGCGCGGCGTCGCGGAAGCGGGTCTCGTTGCCGGGGATGTGCGCGCGCGTGCGCAGCCGCGCCGCGATGTAGCCGCCGGTCGCGAAGGCGAAGGTCTGCGAGATGATCAGCCACACCGCGCCGACCACGGTCATGGTCTCGGCCGAGGGGTTGCTGTCGCTCGCCGGCGAGATCAGCGTGAGGCCGATGCCGGTGCCGAGCGCGTAGAAGATGATGGAGACCGCGATCGCGGCCAGCGCGCCGGCGAAGGCCACGCTCCAGGAAAACGCGGAACGCGACCCCATGGCGTTCGGATTGACCTCGATGGGGCCCCCCACGATGGTCGTGTCTGTCATAGCCCGCTCCGATCGGAATGTTTGGGCAATGCCGTCATTGCCCGGCCGATCTAGTAACACCGTAGTGGACGGCGGGTTCCTGCCGCCGCCGCCCGCCGCTCGGAACCACCTACCGCCCGTGGCCATTGATCCGGCGACTGCGGCCGCACGGCCGCGCAGCCAAAGGTGATGCCATGCTCAACTGGGTGGTCACGTTCCTGATCATCGCGCTCATCGCCGCCCTGCTCGGGTTCGGCGGCATCGCGGGCGCGTCGATCGAGATCGCCAAGACGATCTTCTTCATCGCGCTGATCCTGTTCGTGGTGAGCCTTCTGTTCGGCGCGCTGTTCGGCGGCCGGCGACGATCGCTGTAAGAGCTCTCAGTTTGTCATGCCCCGTAGCCGTCCGAAGGACGGCGTCGCTTCGCTCGCCTATGCGGGGCATCCAGTAATCACTGGCTTTGGAGCTCAGGCTCGAGCACTGCGGAGTACTGGATCGCCCGCTTTCGCGGGCGATGACAACTGCGAGGCGGGCGGTTCGAGCGACGGTCCGCCGCTTTCGCTACGCCGTCATCGCGACGCGGCGGCCGGCGGCCTCCGGATGCGGCAGCGCGCCGTGCGCGGCCTGCATCAGCGCCAGCCGGCGCGCGGCGGCCTGCGGGAACGGCGCGGTCGTCTTCGCCGCCATGCCGACGTGCAGCGCCATGTTCTCGGAGGTGGCCGACACCCAGCCTTCGGTGGCGTGGAAGAGCTGCTCGAAATAGTGCAGCCGCTTGGCGTCGTGCGCGAGGAGCTGGAACGTCACGCGCACCGGATCGCCGGCGTGCAGCTCGCGCAGGTAGCGGATGTGCACCTCCGCGGTGAAGCAGGAGTGCCGCTCGCGCGCGACGTAGTCGGCGCCGATGCCGAGCAGCTCGTAGGCTTCGTCCACCGCCCGGTCGAACAGCACGTTGTAGTAGGCCATGTTGAGATGGCCGTTGTAGTCGATCCATTGCGGCTCGACCCGCATCACCGAGGATACGAAGGGCGCGAAGAACAGGGGCTGCAGGTCGCCGCGATCGAGCATCAGGTCCGCCGCTTGAATTCGCGCCATGGTATGCGGCCGTTGCGCGGGCAACGAAGCGCTCACCGGCAATCCGGTTAACGAATTCCGACCGCCGGCACCGCCGCAAGGCTTCCCACTTTACAAAACTTTACACGACCGAGAAGCGTGCGAAACGTGCGCCGCTCACATTGGCTCCGACCCCGGGGCGAGGCCCCGCCACTCAAGGAGAGGACCATGAGCGAAGAGTTCAATCCCGCGCCCGTCGCCCCGGCCCAGCCCAAGCGCTGGTACCGTCCGCGCAACCTCGTGATCGCGAGCCTCGTCGTGCTCGGCCTCGGCGTTGCCGGCGCAGCCGTGACGCGCTCGGTCGCGGAAGGCTACGGCGACTGGCACGGCGGCATGATGGGCGGCGGGCATCGCTTCGGCCCGGGCGGCTTCATGGGCCGCAGGATGGACCCGGCCGCGATCGAGGACCGCGTCGACCGCATGGTGCGCCACGTCGCCGTCGAGATCGACGCCAGCAACGAGCAGCAGGACAAGCTGCGCACCATCGTCAAGGCGGCGGTCAAGGACCTCGTGCCGATGCGCGAGAAGGTGGCGGCCGCGCGCGAGCGCGCCCACGGCCTGATGCTGCAGCCGAACCTGAGCCGCGCCGACATCGAGGCCTTCCGCACCGAGCAGATGGCGCTCGCCGACACCTTCAGCAAGCGCGTGGCGCAGGCGCTCGGCGATGCCGCCGAGGTGCTCACCCCCGAGCAGCGCAAGAAGCTCGACGAGCTGATCGCCGCCCGGCGCGAGCGCTGGCACGGCTGGCGCCGCGGCTGACGGCAACTAGAATAGCGCCGTGAGCCGGCGAATCCTTCTGATCGAAGACGACCCGCGTCTTGCCGAGATGGTGAAGAGCTATCTCGGCGGCGCGGGCTTCGCCGTGACCGTGGCGCCCAAGGGCGGCAGCGGCATCGCGCTGCACGGCCGCGAGCCGTTCGACGCGATCGTGCTCGACCTCATGCTGCCCGACATGGACGGGCTCGAGGTCTGCCAGCGCATCCGCGCCGGCGCACAGACGCCGATCCTGATGCTGACCGCGCGCGGCGACGCCATGGACCGCGTGGTCGGGCTGGAGATGGGCGCCGACGATTATCTCCCCAAGCCGTTCGAGCCGCGCGAACTGCTGGCGCGGCTCAAGGCGATCCTGCGCCGCGCCAAGGAGCCGCCGTCGGAGGTGCTGCGCTTCGGACGTCTGGAGATCGACGTCGGCGCACGCCAGGTGCGCATCGACGGGGAGGAGCGGGCGCTGACCGGCTATCAGTTCGCGCTGCTGCTGGCGCTGGCCCAGCACGCCGGCCGCGTGATGTCGCGCGAGCAGATCATGGACGCGCTCAAGAACGAACGGCTGGAAGCCTTCGACCGCTCCATCGACGTGCACGTCTCGCGCATCCGCGCCGCGATCGAGGACGATCCCAAGAAGCCGCGCCGCGTGCTCACCGTGCGCGGCGCGGGCTATGTCTTCGCCAAGGCGCAGGAGTGACGCTCATGTCCGATCGGGTCCTGATCCTCGCGGCCGGCACGATCCTGCTCGGGCTCGTCTTCGGCATCCGTATCGGTTCGCGGGCCCTCTCGGGCGGTTCGGGCGCCGCGCCGACGGCCGGAGCGCAAGCGCCGGACGTTGCGGGCGTGGTAGCTCAGCCGCCATACATCTTCCTCGCATTCCTGGCGGGCGCGACCGTGCTCGAAGCGCTCGTGCCGCTGCCGGTCGCGGCGGCCTACCCGGTGGCGCGCTACGTCGCAGGCGCCGCGCTCATCGCCGCCGCCCTCGCCATCGTCTTTGCGGCGGGGGCGCGGTTCCACGCCGCCGGCACCAATATTCCCCCGAGCCTGCCGACGACCGCGCTCGTGGTCGAGGGCGTCTATGCGTGGACGCGCAACCCGTTCTATCTCGGCGCCGTGCTCGTCTTCGGCGGGCTCGCCGTCGCGGCGGGGAGTCTGTGGGCGGTCCTGCTGCTGGTGCCGTTCGTATGGGTGATCAACGTGGGCGTGATCGCCAGGGAGGAACGCTACCTCGAGCGCAGGTTCGGGGACGCCTATCGCGCATACAAGGCACGCGTGCGGCGATGGCTGTGAACGGCTGGAATGTGCGCCCCGTGAGGTCAGCCTGATGCGCCGGCTCTACCAGAAGATCTACCTCGCCATGGTCGCCAGCCTGGTGCTCGTCGTGCTGGTCGCGGGCATGATGTGGCGGCTCGGCGCGGAGACCTCGCCCGGCGCCATGGGCTTCGAGTTCGCGCGCGAGCTCCTCGGCGCCGCGCTGCCCCCGGCCGATGCGCCGCCCGCCGTGCAGCGGCAGGCGCTCGAGCGCTTCGCGCGCCGCGTCGACGCCGACCTCGACCTCGCGCTGTTCGACCGTTCGCTCGCCCCTATCGCCTCGACCGGCATGCCGCTGCCGCCGCCGCGGCGCGGCGAGCGCTCGGGCTGGTCCTTCGGCGCACGCGGTGCGACCTGGAACTTCCACCTTCCGGACGACCGCTGGCTGGTGGTGCATGCGCGCCGGTCGCCCCGCCATCCGGCGATCGGGATCATCGTGTTCATCGGCAGCATCGCGCTCGCGGTCGCGATCGGCGCCTATCCGATGGTGCGCGGCCTGACGCGCAGGCTGGAGCGTCTGCAGAACGGCGTCGAGAAGCTCGGCTCCGGCGATCTCGCCGCGCGCGTGCAGGTCGAGGGCCGCGACGAGATCGCGCGGCTCGCGGAAAGCTTCAACCGCGCGGCCGCGCGCATCGAGGACCTCGTCGGCGCGCACCGCCTCCTGCTGGCCAACGCCTCGCACGAACTGCGCACGCCGCTCTCGCGCATCCGGCTCGGGCTCGAGCTGCTGGCGCAGAACAACGATCCGAAATACAAGGCGCAGATCGCGCAGGACATCGCCGAGCTCGACGCGATGATCGAGGAGATCCTGCTGGCGAGCCGGCTCGACGCCAACCCGCGCCTGCAGGTGCGCGAGGACGTCGACCTCTTGGCGCTCGCGGCGGAGGAGGGGGCGCGCTACGAGGACTGCGCGGTCGATGGCATCCCGGTGAGCGTGCACGGCGATCCGCGTCTTCTCCGGCGCATGATCCGCAACCTCCTGGAGAACGCCAAGCGCCACGGCAAGCCGCCGATGCAGGTCAACGTCGGGCGCGACAGCGGCCGCGCCGTGATCGAGGTGATCGACCAGGGCCCGGGCGTGCCCGAGACGGCGCGCGAGCGCGTGTTCTCGCCGTTCTTCCGGCTCGGGGAGGACGCCTCCGGAACGGGCCTCGGCCTTGCCCTTGTGCGGCAGATCGCGCGCGTGCATGGCGGCGATGCGATGCTGGCGGACGGCGCACGCGCCTGCTTCCGTGTGACGATCCCGCTGGAGGCGTGATAGGGTCCGCGAAGCCTGGCTGCGTCATGGCCGGGCTTGTCCCGGCCATCCACGTCTTTTCTTCGGGCAATTCCGCAAGCAAGGCTGGATGCGCGCGACAAGCGCGGGCATGACGGGCATAACCGCTTGCCGCCCCTTCCGCACGACATCCTCACCACGAAGAACCCATGCCGCGTACCGCCAAGAACGTCCTCTTCATCATGTGCGACCAGCTGCGCTGGGACTACCTGTCCTGCGCGGGCCACCCCACGCTGGCGACCCCCAACATCGACGCGCTCGCGAGGAAGGGTGTGCGCTTCTCGCGCGCCTATGTGCAGTCGCCGATCTGCGGGCCGTCGCGCATGAGCTTCTACACCGGCCGCTACATGCAGTCGCACGGCTCCAACTGGAACGGCATTCCGTTGCGCGTGGGCGAACTCACCATGGGCGACTACCTGCGCCCGCTCGGGGTGCAGACCGTGCTCGTCGGCAAGACTCACATGACCGCCGACAAGGAAGGCATGGAGCGCTACGGCATCGACCCGAACTCGATCATCGGCGTGCGGGTATCGGAATGCGGCTTCGACCCTTATGAGCGCGACGACGGCCTGCACGGACGCGGGCCGGACGGCGGCTACGATCCCAAGCGGCCGCGCTACAACATCTATCTCAACGAGAAGGGCTACCCCGGCGAGAACCCGTGGCACGACTGGGCCAATGCGGCGCAGGGCGAGGACAACAAGCTCGCGTCGGGCTGGGCGATGCGGCACGCGCGCAAGCCGGCGCGCGTGAAGGAGGAGGACTCCGAGACGCCCTACATGACGCGGCGCGGCATCGATTTCATCCGCGAGGCGGGCGATGCGCCCTGGTGCCTGCACCTCTCCTACATCAAGCCGCACTGGCCCTACATCGCGCCCGCGCCCTACAACGACATGTACAGCGCCAGGGACGTGATCGCGCCCATGCGTTCGGAGAGCGAGAAGCGCGAGCCGCACCCGGTCTATGGCGCATTCATGGATCACATGGTGAGCCGCCAGTTCTCGCGCGACGAGGTGCGCAAGGAGGTGATCCCGGTCTACATGGGCCTGATCAAGCAGATCGACGACCAGATGGGCGTGCTGTTCCGCTTCCTCGAGGACAACGGCTATTTCGAGAACACGATGATCGTGTTCACGTCCGACCACGGCGATTATCTGGGTGACCACTGGCTCGGCGAAAAGGAATTCTTCCACGAGCCGTCGGTGAAGATCCCGCTTATCATCTACGACCCGTCCTCGCAGGCGGATGCCACGCGCGGCACGGTCTGCGACGAGCTCGTCGAGGCGATCGACCTCGCGCCCACCTTCGTCGACGTGCTCGGCGGCGACTCGGTCGAGCAGTCGCACCGGCTCGAGGGCCGCTCGCTGGTGCCGCTGCTGCACGGCACGGCCAAGTCATGGCGCAGCATGGTGATCAGCGAGTACGACTACTCGACACAGCCGGCGTCGGTCGCGCTCAGCAAGGATCCGCGCGACGCGCGGCTGTTCATGATCGCCGACAAGCGCTGGAAATACGTGCATGCCGTCGGGTTCCGCCCGATGCTGTTCGACCTCGAGAAGGATCCGGGCGAGCTCAACGACCTGGGCGCCGATCCGGCGCACGAGGGCGAGCGGCAGCGCCTGGCCGCGGCGCTCGACGCCTGGGGCCTGCGCTATTCGCAGCGCATCACGCGCTCCGAGCAGCAGATCCGCAACATGCGCGGGCGCGCGGAGCGGCGCGGCATCCTGATCGGGGTGTGGGACGAGGGCGATATCGCGGACGAGCTCTGGAAGGGCTATCTCGGCGACCAGTAATCCATGACGCGGCGCCGCCGCCCGGGTAATCTGGGCGAGGCCTTCGACAACTGGAACGAGACATGCCGGTCCTCGCAGCTTCCGCCCGTCCGAGCGACGCCACCGCCGCAGCCGTCGCCGAGCTCACCGCCGCCTTCGGCAACCGCGTGGTGACGTCGCAGGCGGTGCGCGAGCAGCACGGGCACACGACGACCTGGCACAAGAACCAGCCGCCCGACGCGGTGGTGTTCGCGCAGTCGACGGCCGACGTGCAGCAGATCGTGCGCATCTGCGCCAAACACGGCGCGCCGGTGATCCCGTTCGGAACCGGCACCTCGCTGGAAGGGCAGGTCAACGCGCCCTTCGGAGGCGTGTGCATCGACGTGAAGGACATGAACCGCGTGCTCGCCGTGCATGCGGAGGACCTCGACTGCGTGGTCGAGCCGGGCGTGACGCGCAAGCAGCTCAACGAGTTCCTGCGCGACCAGGGCCTGTTCTTCCCGATCGACCCGGGTGCGGATGCGTCGATCGGCGGCATGGCGGCAACGCGCGCCTCCGGCACCAACGCCGTGCGCTACGGCACGATGAAGGACAACGTGATCTCGCTCAAAGCCGTGCTGGCCAACGGCGAGGTGATCTCGACCGCGAGCCGCGCCAAGAAATCGTCGGCCGGCTACGATCTCACCCGCCTGTTCGTCGGCTCGGAAGGGACGCTCGGCGTGATCACCGAGATCACGCTGCGCCTGCACGGCATTCCGGAGTCGATCGCCGCCGGCATCTGCCCGTTCCCGTCGGTGGAGGCGGCCTGCAACGCGACCATCCTCACCATCCAGTCGGGCATTCCGGTCGCGCGGATCGAGTTGCTCGACGAATTGCAGGTCAAAGCGTGCAACGCCTATTCCAAGCTGAGCCTGCCGGAACGTCCGATGCTGTTCGTCGAGTTTCACGGCTCCGAGCAGGGCACAGCCGAGCAGTCCGAGCGCTTCGGCGAGATCGCACAGGAATTCGGCGGCGGTCCGTTCGAATGGGCCACCAAGGCGGAGGACCGCACGCGCCTCTGGCAGGCACGGCACGACGCCTACTGGGCCTGCAAGGCGCTGCGACCGGGTGCGCAGGCCATCGCCACGGACGTTTGCGTGCCGATCTCGCGGCTTGCTGACTGCGTGACCGAGAGCCAGCGCGACATCGCGGCGAGCCAGCTGATCGCGCCGATTGCCGGACACGTCGGCGACGGTAATTTCCACATGTCCCTGCTGGTCGACATGGACGACGCCGCCGAAGTCGCGCGCGCCGATGCCTTCATGAAGCGGCTGGTCGAGCGCGCGCTGGCCATGGAGGGCACCTGCACCGGCGAGCACGGCGTCGGCCACGGCAAGATGAAATACCTCCCGGCCGAGCATGGCGAGCAGGTGCTGGCGCTCATGCGGGGAGTGAAAGAGACGTTCGATCCGCGCGGTATCATGAATCCCGGCAAGATCGTTTCCACAGCCGGTCCAGCCGCTTAAGCTTGGCGCAGGGCTGCGCTGACATATAATCGCCGTCAAGGCGTGGCAGTTGCGACGCGGGCAGTTGGGGGTGAACCCGCGACCCAGCAGGTCCTGCGATGGCACGGGCTCGCTGCAGGATCTCGCGCCTGGTGAACGATTGATCGCGCGGTTGCGCTGGGCTGGAGCCTCCATCGGTGCAGACAACGCTGCTTGGGCTGGGCATTGCGCTCATTGTGGCGCTTGTGACGGCGTTGGTGGGCCCCATCTTCGTGGACTGGGACCGTTATCGTCCGGCGTTCGAGGCCGAGGCGGCCCGCATGGTGGGCCTGCCGGTACGCATCGGCGGCGCCATCGAAGTGCGCATCCTCCCGACACCGTCCATCGGCCTGCGTGACGTCGAGGTCGGCTCGCGCGCGGCTCCGGTGTTCGGCGCGCGGGGCGCACGGGCCGAACTTTCGCTCGGGGCGCTGATGCGCGGGGAATGGCGCGCTGCGGTGCTCACGGTGGAAGCGCCGGAGGTGAGTCTCGCGCTCGATGCGTCCGGCCGCATCGTCGCGGTCGGGGCGACCCCGGGCTTCGATCTCGACAGGGCATCGATCGACCGCGTCGTGGTGACCGGCGGCATCGCGCATTTCTATGACGCCGCCAGCGACACCCGCGTCACTCTCGACAAGCTCTCGTTCAGCGGCGACATGCGCTCGCTCGCGGGCCAGGTGCGCGGCGAAGGGGACTTCATCGCGCAAGGGCAGGGCTACCGCTATCGCCTGTCGACGGGCCGCCCAGCCGACGCGGGGATGCGGATCCGCCTGGCGCTCGAACCCGCCGAACGGCCGCTGACCGTCGAGATCGACGGCATGCTGCAGATGGAGCAGGGCTCTCCGCGCTACGACGGCAGCGTGACCTTGTCGCGGCCGGCCGGCGCCGTGCTCGCCAGCGGCAAGACGGTGACCAACGAACCCTGGCGCATCACCGCCAAGGCGAGGGCCGACACCCACGCCATGCTCTTCGAGCAGATCGAGGCGCAATACGGGCCGGACGAACGCAGCCTGCGAATGAGCGGCACCGCCTCGCTCAAGCTGGGCGCAAACCCGCAGCTCGAAGCGGTGCTGTCGGCACGCCAGATCGATCTCGACCGCGTCCTCGTGGACGCCAGCGCCGGCCGCCGGCCGCCGCTCGCGGCGCTCCGCGGGCTCGGCGAAAATCTCGCGCAGATCGGGCGCGTCGCGATCCCGCTGCATCTCGGATTCGGTGTGGACCTCGTCACGCTCAGCGGCGCGACCCTGCAATCGGTGCAGGGGGATGTCCGCTCCACCAACGAGGGCTGGATCATCGACAACTTCGAGGTTCGCGCGCCCGGCTATACGCAGGTCGCGCTCTCGGGGCAGCTCGCCGGACCGGAGAGTGCGGTCGAGTTCTCCGGTCCCGTCTCGGTGGAATCCGCCGATCCGCGCACGCTGCTGACCTGGTTGGAAGGGTTCGAGCGCACGCGCAGCGCGATCGGTCCGCTGAAGCTGCGCGGCGATGTCACCGTCGGCCGGGACCGCGTGGCTGTCGAGCGCATCGCGGCGTCGTTCGACCGCAAGACGTTCGAAGGACGCATGGCCTACGTGTTTCCGCGGGACGGCGCCCCCGCGAAGCTGGATGCCGCGCTCAAGGCGGCCGAGCTCGACGTTGACGGCACCATCGCGTTCGTGACCACGGCCTTTGCCGGCTCGAGCTTCGTGCGGCCGGGCGAGATTTCCCTGAGCGCCGACATCGACCGTGCGATCGTCGCGGAGGCGGACGCGCGATCGGCCAAGGTCGACCTGCATCTCGACGGGTCCGGCCTGCGGATCGACAGGCTGTCGATCGCCGACTTCGGGGGCGCGGCGATCGATGCGGAAGGCATGCTCGACATCGCGGCCACGCCGCCGCGGGGCTCGCTCAAACTGGCCGTGAACGCGACGCGGCTCGATGGCCTCATGTCGCTGGCGAAGCGCTTCACGCCCGAGTTCGCGCCGGTCCTGGAACGCCACACGGCGTTGCTCGCGCCCGCCAATGTCGAGGGGTCCCTGCGCATCGATCCTCCGGCCGAGCCGTCCGGCACACGTGGCGCTGCCAAACTCGCGTTGAACGGCAGCCTGGGCAAGCTGCGGGTGAGCCTGTCGGGGCAAGCTCGGGGCGATATGTCCGCGCCGCTGGCGGTCTCGGGCAATATTCGCGCGCAGGTGT
This sequence comes from Xanthobacteraceae bacterium, assembly GCA_035556735.1. Lineage (GTDB taxonomy): Bacteria > Pseudomonadota > Alphaproteobacteria > Rhizobiales > Xanthobacteraceae > CANJBX01. The sequence goes on from DATMFF010000006.1 coordinate 619,775, forward strand.
CCTCCGAGGACGGCGCCTTGCTGGCGGCGGCCGGGCTCGACCGGCTGGTCGGCCAAGCTCAGCCGGCGCAGGTGACGCTCGAGGCGGAGGGTCCGCTCGGCGGCGACATGCGCGTGACGCTCGCGCTCGCGACGGAGGGAGTGGACGCGGCGGCAACCGGCACGCTGCGGCCTTTCGCAAACGAAGCGGCGGGACACCTGACGTTGACGTTGAGCGCGCGCGATCTCGCCGGACTCAGCGGGGGCGCATCTGCGCTTCCCGTGTCGCTCCAGGCCACGCTCCCGCTCGGCTCAAGTCCGTGGCGCCTCGACGACTTGAACGGCCGTGTCGGTGATGCCGCCGTGCGGGGCAAGCTGTCGCTCTCGCATGCCAGCGACTGGCGGGTCGACGGCAAGATTACGGCGTCGCGGCTCGACGTGCCCGGCGTCGTCGCGGCTGCCGTCGGGGCGATGCCCGATGGGAATGCGTGGTCGGGGCGGTCGTTTGTCGGACTGCCGCTGCCTCGCCTGCGCGGTCAGATCGACGTGGAGGCGCCGCAGGCTGCGCTCACCCGGACGATGACGGCCACCAAGCTTCAGAGCGTGATTTCGTTCGCGCCCGGCGAGGTGTCGTTCTCCGACGTCGAGGCGGCGTTCGGCGGTGGAACGCTGGCGGGGCGTGCGGATTTCCGGACCACGCCCGGCGGGACCGCTCTCAACGGCAAGTTTGCTTTGATCAATGGCGATGCCGCGCAGATCATCCGCAGCGGAACGCATGCCCCGATATCCGGGCGGATATCGTCCCAGGTCGAGTTCGACGGCGCGGGATCAAGTCCCGCCGCCCTGATAGCGGCCTTGCGCGGCAAGGGCACGATCACGCTGGAAAACGGGCAGATCGCGACCTTGGATCCCAAAGCGATCGACGCGGCCATTCGTACGGCCGATCGCGGCGCGCCCGTCGCAGTCCCGCGCATCGCCGACATGGTCACGCGCACGATGGATGACGGCGTGCTCGATGTGCCGTGGATGAGCGCGCCGATCGAGATCGCCACGGGGAGGGCGCGGCTCGGGAAGGTGGTGATGCCGCCGCAGGTCGATGACCTCGCGGTGGCCGCCAGTCTCGATCTCGTGGAGGAGACGCTGGACGCGAGGTTCACACTCTACGGACCCAAGCTCCCGCAGGGTCCCGTCGCACGTCCGGAGGTTTCGGTGGCGGTCAAGGGGCCGATCGCAGCTCCGCGCCGATCGGTGGACGTGTCGGTGCTGGTGGGCTGGCTGACGCTGCGCGCTGTCGAGCGTGAGGCGAAGAATCTCGAGGCCGAGGAGCGCGAGGCCCGAAGGCGGGAACGATTGAACACGGCCATCCGCGAGCGGCTCGAGAAACCGCCTCCCGCGCCTGCCGCCGGTCCGAAACCACCGGCTGCCGCGCCGTTGAGAATGCCGCCGCCGCCCGGGGCCGCTCGTCACGCGCCGCGCGCCGGCATCATCGAATCGGCGCCGCTTCCACTCGTACCGCAGTGAGTACGGTGTCAGCTCGCCAGGGCGTGGCGCGGACGGTTGATCTCATCGCCCGTGCCGCCTTCTTCCGCCTTGGCCGCGCGATTGCGGTAGTGATCGAGAACGAACAGCCGGATCGCCGACGACAGGTTGCCGTGCTGGCGCTGGCTGTCGATGGACGAGACGAGATCTGACAGCGGCATGTTGCGGCTCGCCGCGATCTCCTTCAGGCCATTCCAGAAGGCGTCCTCGAGACTGACGCTGGTCTTGTGGTTGGCTATGACGATTGATCGTTTGACCACCTGAGATTTCATTCGTCGTCTCCAGTATCGAGCCTGTGTAGATCGAGATCGCGTTCCGCCCGTCTCTCACGGGCTGCCGTCAGTAGCCGCTCGGCCTTCGAGGCGCCGTGCTCCGCGCGTCGCTGTGCGGCGCGTTTGGCTCGTTGTTCGCGTTCCGCACGCTTGCGTTGTGCCCGAAGATTAACGACGTCTCCCATGCGCTATCTCAATTTCGTGGCCTGGGCGGTCGCTGTCTCCGGGAAGACATCGACGGTAAATGTGCCGATACAAAGGCTTCACCCTGCCCTTTGTTCCAAAATGCTGTGCAGATATCCCGGGCATGCGCTGGAGGAGGGCGAAATGTGGGCCTTTTCGGTGCAGGGCCGCCGGTCCCGGGCGGGGTCACATGTCCGTGAAGCCGCCGCGTCCGGGGCGGGCGCCCGCTAGCCGCCGGCGCGGACCATGCGCTCCGGCCGGACCAGACGGTCGAAATCGGCCGCGGTCACGGCCCCGCTGCGCAAGGCCTCCTGCCGCAGGCTGGTGCCGTTCTTGTGCGCCGCTTTCGCGATCTCCGCCGCCTTGTCGTAGCCGATGCTCGGGGCGAGCGCCGTCACCAGCATCAACGAGCGCTCCACCAGCTCGTTGATCCGCCGCTCGTCGGCGCGGATGCCGGCGACGCAATTGTCCGCGAAGGAGCGGGCGCCATCCGCGAGCAGCCTGATCGACTGCAGGAGAACATGGGCAATGACGGGCTTGAACACGTTGAGCTCGAAATGGCCCTGGCTGGCCGCGACCGTCAGCGTGGTCTGGTTTCCGAAGACCTGGCAGCAGACCATGGTCAGCGCTTCGGACTGGGTCGGGTTGACCTTGCCGGGCATGATCGAGGAGCCGGGTTCGTTTTCCGGCAGCATCAACTCGGCGAAACCCGAGCGCGGTCCCGACCCGGCAAGCCGGATGTCGTTGGCAATCTTGAACAATGCGGTGGCCGTGGCGCTGAGCGCGCCGTGCATGAAGACCTCGCGGTCGTTGGCGGCGAGCGCCTCGAACTTGTTGGGCGCGCTCACGAACGGCTGCCGCGTCAGCTTGGCGATCTGGCGTGCGAACAGGACGGCGAATTTCCTCGGGGCATTGAGGCCGGTCCCGACGGCCGTGCCGCCTTGCGCCAGCGGATAGAGCGGACGGAGCGCGGCCTTGATGCCGGCGATCGCGGTCTCGACCTGCGCGGCGTAGCCCGAGAACTCCTGACCCAACGTGAGCGGCACGGCATCCTGCAGATGCGTTCGGCCGATCTTAACCACGGAGGCGAATGCCCGGCTCTTGAGTGCGAGAGCGGAGTGCAAGTGGGTGAGCGCAGGGATGAGTTCGTCGTTGATCTCGCGCACGGCCGCGATGTGCATCGCGGTCGGGAACGCGTCGTTCGACGACTGGCTCATGTTGACGTGGTCGTTCGGATGAACGGGGATCTTGGCGCCGAGCTGCTGGCCGAGCAGTTCGTTCGCCCGGTTGGCGATGACCTCGTTGAGGTTCATGTTGGTCTGCGTGCCCGAGCCGGTCTGCCAGACCACCAGCGGGAAATGGTCGTCGAAGCGGCCGTCGATCACGTCCTGCGCGGCGGTGACGATCGCCTGCATGCGCTTGCGGTCGAGGATGCCGAGGGTGTTGTTGACCTCGGCAGCCGCGCGCTTGATCAGCGCCAGCGCCCGAATGATCGGGACCGGCATGCGCTCCGTGCCGATGCGGAAATTGTTGCGCGAACGTTCGGTCTGCGCGCCCCAGTAGCGATCGCCGGCAACCTCAATCGGTCCGAAGGTGTCGGTCTCGGTCCGGGTCGCCTTGCTTGCGGCGCGGCTCGTGCGCTTGGCCATTCTCTCCTCGCGCGGCTGCGCCGGCTACTTCTTGCGGAAGCGGTCGATGCGGACGATTTCTGCCGACGGCTTTTCGTCCGGGGAAGGCGTCTCGCCCGGCGGGCCGGCCTCGGTCCCGGCCGCCAGCGTGGCTGGGGCAGGAGCTTCCTCGCCGTCGGGCTCTGAAACCGCGTCCAGGTCGGCGAACTGCATGGCGAACTTCACCGCCGGATCCGCGAAGCTCTTGATGGCGGCGAACGGGATCGACAGCTTCTCGCGGACACCGTTGAACGAAAGTCCGACCTCGAAACCTTCTTCCGTCACTGCGAGGTCCCAGAACTGGTGCTGCAGGACGATGGTCATGTCTTCCGGATATTGCGCGCGGATGCGCGGCGACAATTTCACGGCCGGGTGTTGCGTGTCGAATGTGATGTAGAAGTGGTGCTCGCCCTGGAGCCCGCGCGTCGCCGCGTCCTGGAGCACGGTGCGGATCACGCCCCGCATCGCGTCCTGGGTGAGAATGTCGTAGCGGATGTGGTCCGTGACCATGAGCTGATGGACCCTAATGCCAGCGAATCGACAGCGAATTCGAGCGCTTCATAGTAGCGCTCCCGGCGCCGGGCAAGAAATCCGAATGAAGTGGGGGCTTCTGTTGCCAGGTGCCCCCGAACCCCGCCTGACGGAGCTAACCCGCCAGGGCTTTAATTCGGTCTTTCAAACCGCTTACGCGGCCTGAGCAACCGGAGCATAGTTGTCATTCGCAACTACACGATTGGCCCGATAACGGCGGAACCATGCCGAGCGAAAGCAGCGCCCTTTACGCCCTCGTCGATCCTATTTCGCCCCCGCCGGTGTAGCCCCGAATTTCGCCCTTGCGGGAAGAGCCCCATCTCTGGGGTCTCTCGAGCTACACGGGTGGAGGCGCCGGGTACCGCCCCCGGGTCCGAAAGGTTTATTCCGACGGCCATTTATCGCCATAGCCGGCTTGCGCCGGCACCCCCGAATATAGGTGCGAAGGGTTGACGAATAAAGGGTGCCTTTGCACCCGAAGCGGGCCGCCGGGGCCGGCGCGTAACCGGCCTCTAAGATTTGCCCCCTCATGGTCTTGTTCAGGTCTTGGGCAGGGTCTTGGGCAAGCGGACGCGGAGCGGGCGAGGGGGAGCCAAACGTGACATCGAACATCGTGAATTCGACGGCCGGTGCCGGCACGCGGCGGGCGCTCCTGCTCGCCGCGCTGGCGATTCTCGCCGCCGCCGGTCCTGCCGCGGCGCAGCGACCCGCGCGTTCGGACCCTGCCGTGGTCCTGACCGGCAAGGGCTACGTGCGTGGGGTGGTCGGCGACGGGGTGCGCGAGTTCAAGGGCATCCCATACGCGGCCCCGCCGGTCGGCGCGCTGCGATGGAAGCCTCCGGCGCCCGCGAGGCGCTGGGCGGGTGTTCGGGACGCGACCAGGTATGGCAACTCCTGCCCGCAGGAGTCGCGCTACGGCCTGACGGAGGCAAGCGACACCGAGGACTGCCTCTTCCTCAACGTCACCGTCCCATACTCCGGCAAGGCCGACCTGCGGGGGCGGCGACCCGTCATCGTCTGGATCCATGGCGGCGCCTTCGTCGGAGGCTCCAGCACGCTCTATCCGCTGGCGCATCTGGCGAAATCCGGCGACGTCGTGGTCGTGTCGCTGAACTATCGGCTCGGGGTCTTCGGCTTCATGCCGCACCCGGCGTTCGAGCGTGCGCACAACGGCGGCTATGGGCTCGAGGATCAGCGCGCCGCGTTGCGCTGGGTGAAGCACAACATTGCCGCCTTCGGCGGCGATCCGAACAACATCACGCTCGCCGGCGAATCCGCGGGGGCCGCCGGGGTCTGCATGCACATCATCGCGCCGCGCGAGACGCGCGGCCTGTTCCACAAGGCCATCGTGCAAAGCGCCGGCTGCGCGACACCCCTGCGGACGGTCGCGCAGGCGGCCGAGGTCGGCAGCAAGGTCGCGCAGATCGTCGGCTGCGCGGATGCCGCGAGCGCGGTGACCTGCCTGCGCGGAAAATCCGTGAAGGACTTGCTGGCGGCTGGAACGACGGCTGCCGGCGGCAACTTGATGGCGTTCGCGCCTGCCACGGGAACGCGCACGGTCCCGCTTCCGGGTGCGCAGGCGATTGCCTCGGGACGGTTCGTGAAGGTGCCGGTCATCAACGGAGGAACGCGCGACGAGATGCGCCTCTATGTCGCCTATGACGTGCAGGCCGGCGCCAAGATCACCAAGGACGGCTATGTCGATCAGCTCAAGGCCGTCTACGGCGATCACGCCGGCGCCATCGCCGCGCAATATCCGGTCGATGCCTATTCCTCGGCGCCGACCGCGCTCGGCACGGTCATGTCGGACTTCCGTCCCGACGTCGGCATCAACAATTGCATCTATCTGCAGACGGGGAAGCTGCTGGCGAAGCGAATAGAGGTCTATGAGTTCGTGTTCGCGGATCGCGCCGCGCCACCGGTCACCGCCGATCCGGGTTTCGAGATGGGGGCCGTGCATTCATCGGAACTGCCGTACCTCTTTCCCCACTTCTCCAACACCTCCAAGGTGGATGGTCCGGATCTTCCGGCCGCTTCGCAGATGCTCGCCAACCAGATGACGGCGTATTGGACGAGCTTTGCCCGAACCGGCCGGCCGACAGCACCCGGGTCGCCGGCCTGGACGCCGTTCACCTCGGACCAGGCGGTGATGCGCTTCGATCCCGGTCACGTCGGCAGCTTCGACGCAAGCACCGCGCACCACTGCGGGTTCTGGAAGACGCTTTACCCCGCCATCCTCACCCAGTGAACGCTCCACGCGGAACCCGCGCAGGCCGCGGGCGGTTGCCGTTGCGACCAAACGCTGGAGCCACGCATGGACAGGAAAGAGAAGGCGCCGCGACGGCGCGATTTCGCGAACCAGGGCATCGAGGAGGCGGATGCGCTTGCCGTCGGTTCGCCGACGGGGCGCGAGGCGGGCGCGCACAGCGCCGGCAGCGCCGCCAGCGACGATGTCCGTCAGCCGGTGGGCGGCCCGCGCCGCAGCGACGTCACCGGACGGCACGATGACGGCATGGGCGCCAACGAGACGATCGACGGCATGACCGACTCCGAGGAGGAGCTGCGGCGGCAGGCCGAAGACGTGCCGCTCGCCGCCGAACCTGACGACGAGGACGAGGCCGACGAGCAGATGCAGGAAGGCGCCGAGGACGCGCCGGTGTTCGACCAGGCGTCGCGTCCGCCGCGCACGTGAATGCGGTCGACAAAAGTCCGCACGAAGTTGCGCACGGGCGCTACCGCATTACCCGCACGGTGACGCCTTTGACCGCCGCGCGTCTTGACATCGCGCGTGATCGGGTCGAGCATTTCGACGTTGCACTCGCGGCAGCAAGGTTCACCTTGAGGTTCGCGAGATGCTCCGTCTGCCACGGAGGATCTCCTCGGAGCAGAATCTCCCCGGAGCAACGATGTGGCACGGTGCGCAACGCACACATGTGCATCGGATCACAAGGTGAGGAGGATGACTCCACCGGGCATAGGTCTCTGACCTTGCGCATTCGCGAGGTCACAGCGCGGATCACGGAGACCGCAGCTGCTCGTCCGTGAGATGTGCTGCCGACAATCAGACATCGTTGCGAGACCGAGGCGCGACGGCCAAGCGCATGACGTTTCGCTCTTCAACTGGTGCAATCCAGAATCCTTCGCATAGGCGAAGAAAAGGGCCCCGCGATGCACGCCGCACCGGGGCCCGTCTGTTGTGGGGCCCGTCTGTTGTGGGGCCGGTCTGTTGTGGTCTTGCGTGTTGCCGTCGTGCGCGCGCGCCTGAGCCGGCCAAAGCCGTCGAGCCAACCGAGCCATCCGTTCGGACGCAGGCGCATCGCGGCCTCCCGCGCAATTGCGCACAGCGCCCTGGATGATCTGGCGGCCGGTCGTGCGCGCCGTTAAACACACGGCATGTCCGACGGCGCCGATTCCTCATCGTTGGCGCGGCCAAGGCCCCCTTCGGCCGCGGCCGCGCATCCCGATCTCGTCATTCCGACGTTGGGCGAACTGTTCCTCGGCTTCTTCAAGATCACCATGTCCGGCTTCGGCGGCGTCCTGGCCTTCGCCCGGCGGGAATTCGTCATCACCCGACGCTGGATGACGCCCGACGAGTTCAACGACCTGTTCGCGCTCTGCCAGTTCCTGCCCGGGCCCAACATCGTCAACCTGTCGATCATCTATGGTGTGCGGCTCTACGGGGTGCGGGGAGCCGCGGCCGCGCTGGTGGGGCTGCTCGGGCCACCCGTGCTGCTGATGATCGGGGCCGGCATGGCTTACACGCGCTATGGAGAACTCCCGTTGTTTCGCAACGGGTTGACCGGCCTCGCCGCCGCCGCTGCCGGCCTGCTGATCGCGACCGCCGTGCAGATGGCCGAACCGCTGGTGCGCAAGGAGCGTTCGCTGCAGCTGGCGGTGGCAATCGTCACCTTTGCGGCCATCGGCGTGCTGGAGTGGCCGATGCTGACGGTGCTGCTCGTGATGGTGCCGATCAGCGTTGCGCTTGCCTGGTGGCGCCGCGCATGAAGGGAGAGATCGAAACCCTCGTTGCGCTGGCGCTGCTGTTCACGCTGCTCTCGTTTCTGTCGGTGGGCGGCGCGATCTCGGCCATGCCGGAGATCCATCGCCAGGCCGTGGACCTGCATCACTGGATGAGCGACCGCGAGTTCGTCGATCTCGTCGCGATCGCGCAGGCGGCTCCCGGCCCGAATGTCCTGTTCGTCACGCTGATCGGCCAGCACGTGGCCGGCGTCCCCGGCGCCTTGGTCGCCACCGTGTTCATGTGCGGGCCGGCATGCGTGGTCGCGTTCTTCATCGCGCGCGCCTTCGACCGGTTTCGCGACAGGCCGTGGCGCGCGGCCATCCAGGCCGGACTCGTCCCCGTTTCGATCGGGCTCATCTGCGCCACCGCCCTGATCATCGCGCGTTCGGCCAACCACGACTGGAAGACGTTCGCCGTGACCGCGGCCACTTTCGCGGTCACCTACTGGACGCGCATCTCGCCTCTCTACGCACTGGGGGCCGCGACGGCGGTCGGACTCGCGGGACTGCTCTGACGTCGCGCCGCGCGCTTTCCGCACCGCGAAAAGCACAATTCCAGAGCTTGTCAACATCGGTGGTTCGCACGGCAGGTCACACGGTTGCTTCCGGTGCGCGGGGACCCGTGCTAGGAATTTTTCGGGGAACAGTACTGCTCAGGGGAACGGGGCTGCATCAAAGTCCTGTGTGAGGAGGTCGTGATGTCCGAAGGAGCTCGTTCTTCGGGGGCCGGTCGCCGTGACGGCTCTTTCATTGGAAGTCCACGCGACTTCTGGGGTGGCCTCGTTCTGGTCGCGGTTGCATTTTTCGCGCTCTACGCATCCTACGACCTGCCCGGAATGCGCGGCTTCGCGTTCGGGCCGGGGACGGCGCCGCGCATGTTCGCCGTGTTGCTGGCATGCTTCGGCCTCATCGTGATGGCGACCGGCGCGTTCACCAAGGGGCCGGACATCGATCCCGGGACATTCCGCGGCACGCTGCTCGGCGCCGCGCTCGTCGCTATCTTCGTTCTGGTGTCGAAGTTCACGGAGCCGGTGTTCGTCAGCCTCGGCTATCGCAACGCCGAAACGATCGCCGCTGCGGTCGTGGTGTTCCTCGTGACGCTGGCGCTGGCGCGCGGGGCTTCGCGAGGTCTTCTGTTCGTCGTGGCCTCGATCCTGATATTTGCCGGAACGATTCGTACGCTGGGCTTGATCCTGGCGAGCTTCATCTCGATCGTCGTGTGCGCGCACGCCACGCACGAAGTGCGCTGGCGAGAGACAGTGATATGGGCGGCAGCGCTGACGGCGTTCTGCACGTTCCTGTTTCCCTATGCGCTCAATCTGCCGTTCCCGCTCTGGCCGCGTTACTAGGAGAGACGTCACCCATGTTTGACATCATCTCCAACCTCGGGCTCGGTTTCGGCGTCGTCTTCCAGCCGGTGTGGATGGACTTTCTGGGGGTGTCGCTCCCCATCCCGATGAACATCTTGTTCTGCCTGATCGGGGCGCTGGTCGGTACGCTCATCGGCGTGCTGCCGGGCATCGGCCCGGTCGCGACCATCGCGATGCTGCTGCCGATCACGTTCGGTCTGCCACCGGTCGGCGCGCTGATCATGCTGGCGGGCATCTACTACGGCGCCCAGTACGGCGGCTCGACCACCTCGATCCTCGTGAATCTGCCGGGCGAGTCGTCGTCCGTCGTCACCACCCTGGACGGGCATCAGATGGCGCGGCAGGGACGCGCCGGTCCGGCGCTCGCCATCGCGGCGATCGGCTCCTTTGCCGCAGGCTGCGTCTCGACCGTGCTTGTCGCGGCGCTCGGCGTACCGCTGACGAGCATCGCCCTCAAGTTCGGTCCGGCCGAATACTTTGCGCTCATGGTGCTCGGCCTCGTGTTCGCAGTCGTGCTGGCGAGAGGCTCGGTGATCAAGGCGGTGGCCATGATCCTGCTCGGCTTGCTGATGTCGATGGTCGGATCGGACATCGAGACCGGCCAGTCGCGCATGACCTTCAACGTGCCGGAGCTCTCGGATGGTATCAGCTTCGTCGTCGTGGCGATGGGCGTCTTCGGCTTCGCCGAGATCATCCGTAACCTGGACGATCAGAGCGAGGAGAAGCGTGCGATCGTGTCGTCGAAGCTCACGGGCCTGATGCCGACGCTTCACGACCTGAAGGTGTCGTTCGGTGCGATCGTGCGCGGGACCACCGTCGGTTCGGTGCTGGGCATCCTGCCGGGCGGCGGCTCGGTGATCGCGGCGTTCGCCGCCTATACGCTCGAGAAGAAGGTCGCCAAGGACCCGCACCGCTTCGGCCGCGGCGCGATCGAGGGCGTTGCCGCTCCGGAGAGCGCCAACAATGCTGCCTCGCAGACCTCGTTCATTCCGCTGCTGACGCTCGGGATTCCGCCCAACCCGGTCATGGCGCTGATGGTCGGCGCCATGACGATCCACGGCATCGTGCCCGGTCCGCAGGTCATGACCAAGCAGCCGGACCTGTTCTGGGGCATGATCTCGTCGATGTGGGTCGGCAACCTGATGCTGGTCATCATCAACCTGCCGCTGGTCGGCCTGTGGGTGCGGCTCCTGCGCGTCCCGTACCGCATGCTGTTCCCGGCAATTCTGATCTTCTGCAACATCGGCAACTACTCCATCAACAACGCACCGTTCGACGTCGCGATGACGGCGGCGTTTGCCGTGATGGGTTATTGGCTGATCAAGCACGATTTCGAGCCGGCGCCGATGCTGCTCGGCTTCGTGCTCGGTCCGCTGATGGAGGAGAACCTGCGCCGCGCCATGCTCATTGCGCGCGGCGATCCGACCACGTTCGTCACGCGGCCGATCTCCGGCTCTCTGCTCGCGCTCGCGGTGTTCCTGCTGGTGCTGGCGGCGCTGCCGATGATCCGGACGAAGCGGGACGTCGTATTCACCGAGGGCTGACGCGGCGGACGCGAGGACGCCCGCTGCCACGCAAGCCACGAGGCCAGCGGTCCGCCTGCGGACCGCTTTGCCGCGCCGTGTGTCTCGACAGGCGGTTCTTGATCAGCCCTGGTTCGGACCGCGCATCAGCTTGAGCGCGGCCTCGATCCGCCTCCAGGCGCGGGCTTGTTCGTGCTGCCCATCTTGTTCGCATGCCTGGGCCTTGTGCGCTGCCTCGGCAACCGCGCGCGTGCCGTGCGCGTCGAGCAACTGACGGGCGTAGTCGTGCACCTGGATCTCGTTCATTGCTGGATCAGGCATGGCCGGTTCTCCTGCGCATGAGCCTGAGACAACGCCAAAGCCCGCCGGTTGGTTGCCCGACACCCTTTTTCAGGACTCAGCCGGCGCGTCGCGTCACGAGCGTCAGCGCAAGTGCGCCGATCAGGAACGTGCTCGCGAGCGGGCCGACGCCGGCGATCCAGTCGTGTGCGAAGAGGGCGCCGCCGAGTCCGGAGCCGACCGCCTGCCCGACGTAGAGCGAGGAGGTGTTGAGCGCCACCGTGCCGCCGGCGAGGGCAGGGGCAACCGCGACGAGACGCGCCTGCTGCATGGAGTTGAGGGCGAGCGAGCCGAGCCCGATCAATGCGGTCCCGAGCCCGAGCGTGACGAACGACGAAGCGCCGAACCACCAGCACAGCGTCCCGAGCAGGACGACGAGGATCGACGCCAGCGCGGCGGCGAAGGTCCCGACGCGCCGCACGGCGCGGCTGGCAACCAGATTGCCGATGAAGCCCGCGACTCCCATCAGTGCGAAGAAGCTCGCGATCGTCTGCGGCGACGCGCCGACGAGGCCGCTCAGCAGCGGCCCGAGATAGGGGAAGATCAGGAACATTCCCGACACGTAGACCGCGGTGATGCAGAGAAGCAGGACGATCATCCGGTTACGCGCAATCGCCCCCCAACTCGACAGCGACAGGGCGGGGCCGTGCAGCCGTGCGGGGATCGAGATGGCGGCAAGCACGCAGATGGCCGCGAGGGCCGCCGCGAGCGCGCCGAAGGCGCTGCGCCAGCCCAGGTGATCGGCGATGAACTGCACCAGCGGCAGACCGATCGCCACTGCCAGCGACCAGCCGAGGAAGACGAAAGATATGGCGCTGGAGCGGTCCTTTTCCGGGACCATCAGCGAGATCGCGCTCGCCGCCTGCGGCGTGAACACCGCGGCCACCGCGAGCGTCAGCAGCCGCAGCAGCATCAGGGCGGCATAGTTCGGCGCGAGCGCGGACGCGGCGTTGCCCGCCGCCACCAGCGCCAGCGTGGCTGCAAGCAGCAACCGGCGGTCGAGCGTGCTCGTCGCCCAGGCCACGAGCGGGGATCCGAAGCAGAGCACGACGGCGCCCAGCGTCACGAGCCAGCCGGCCTGCTGGATGGATACGGCCAGGTCAGCCGCCAGTTCGTTGAGCATGCCGGCGGGCGCGAGCACGGCGAGGCCGACCGCGAAATTGCCGAGCATGAGCGCCCAGGGCGCGAGGCGCGCTGCGGCCGGCTGCGGGGGTGCGGTCGTGTCGCTTTGAGCAGTCATGGCGTCTGGTTCTGGCTGGAGGTTTACCGTGCGCCGACAGGTAGCGCATACTTGACACTCATCAAGTACCTACCCAGCAGTAGGGTACTTACTCATGAGTAGGTGATCCGTGAAGCGTCAGAAGATCTACAGCTGCGGACTCGGTCCCGCGTTCGACGTGATCGGCGGGAAGTGGAAGGCACTGATCCTATGGGTGCTCCACAGGGAGCCGCGGCGGTTCGGGGAGCTCAAGCGCGCGGTGCCGGGCATCAGCGAGAAGATGCTGATCCAGCAGCTGCGCGAGATGGAAGCCGACGGTCTCGTCCATCGGGAGGTGTTCGCCCAGGTGCCGCCGCGGGTCGAGTATTCCATCACCAAGCTGGGGGCGTCGCTGGACGACGCGCTCGCTCCTCTGGCCGAATGGGGCAAGCGCCATGCCAAGCGCATCGAGGCGCGTCCGGGGCAGTGCGGCGCGCGCGGCTGGGGATTGTGAAAACCGCCGGTGTCGGGCGGCGCCGCTGCGGACTAGATTAGGCTGGGAATCGATTGGGAGCCTTGGTGTGCGCCAATACCTCGACCTGATGGAACTCGTGCTCAGGCACGGAGTGGAGAAACGCGACCGCACCGGGACGGGGACGCTGTCGATCTTCGGCCATCAGATGCGGTTCGACCTCGCAGACGGCTTTCCCCTGGTCACCACCAAGAAGCTGCATGTGAAGTCGATCATTTATGAACTGCTGTGGTTTCTCGCCGGCGACACCAACATCAAGTACCTCAACGACCATGGCGTCAGCATTTGGAACGAGTGGGCGGACGAGCGCGGAGAGCTCGGACCTGTTTACGGCCGCCAATGGCGCTCGTGGCCGGCGCCGGACGGCAAAGCCATCGACCAGATCGCCAATGTCGTGGCCGCGATCAGGCGCAATCCGGACTCGCGCCGGCTGATCGTCACCGCCTGGAATCCGGCGGACGTGGACAAGATGGCGCTGCCGCCGTGCCATTGCCTGTTTCAATTTTATGTCGCCGAGGGGCGACTGTCTTGCCAGCTCTATCAGCGGTCGGCCGACATATTCCTCGGCGTGCCGTTCAACATCGCTTCCTATGCGCTGCTCACGATGATGGTGGCGCGGGTGACGGGGCTCACGCCCGGCGAGTTCGTCCACACCTTCGGGGACGCACATCTCTATCTGAACCATATCGAGCAGGCGGAGTTGCAGCTCTCGCGCGCGCCGCGCCCGCTGCCCGTCATGGCGATCAACCCGGCGGTGAAGAATCTCGTGGATTTCCGTTATGAAGACTTTTCGCTGGAGGGCTACGAGCCTCACCCGCACATCAAGGCCAAGGTGGCGGTGTGAGCAGGCAGGCCCTGCCAGCCATCGTGCACGTCGTTGCCGTTGCGCAGAACGGCGTGATCGGCAGGGACGGCGGACTGCCGTGGCGGCTCAAGTCGGACATGGCTCATTTTCGGGCGCTTACTCTCGGCGCGCCGGTGGTGATGGGACGCAAGACGTATCAATCGCTGCAGCGCAAGCCTTTGCCGGGCCGAACCAACATCGTCGTCACTCGCGACGGGAGCTTCACCGCGCCCGGCGCGCTGGTGGCGGCCTCACTGGAGGCTGCGCTGACCGCAGCGCGTGGCGATGCGTTGCGCCGGGGAAGCGATGTCATGGTGATCGGCGGCGCTGAGATCTTCAACGCGACGCTTCCGGTCACCGACCGCGTTGAACTGACGCGCGTGCATTCCGATCCCGAGGGCGATACGGCTTACCCCGAGCTTCCGGCCAGCGCGTGGCGCGAGACCCGTCGTCAGGACCATCCCCCGGGCCCGCAGGACGACGCGGCGTTCACCATTTTGACCTATGAGCGGGTCGCCCGGGAGGGCTGACCGGCCGGCTTTCCGGGCAAGCGACCGATAACCACGTGAAAGTGCCGCATGACGGCGCGTTGAACGGGGCAGGGGATACCCCTATAAACTGCCGCGCGAACGAATAGATTACCGACGGGCATGCCGAAAGCGGCGGCTCGGGAACTGCGCCGGTGCGGCGCTTGAGGAGCGTTGTCGATGCCGTGGAGCAATCAAGGCGGCGGTGGTGGTCCGTGGGGATCCGGACCCCGAGGACCCTGGGGCTCGGGTCCGCAGTCGCAAGGGCCGACGCCGCCCGACCTCGAGGAAATCCTGCGTCGCGGCCAGGACAGGCTGCGCAGCGTCCTGCCCGGCGGCAACCTTGGAGGCAAGGGTTTCATCCTCATCATCCTCGGCGCCATCGTGCTCTGGGGATTTTCCGGCTTCTTCCGTGTCGAGCCGGATGAACTGGGCGTGGTGCTGCGCTTCGGCAAGTTCACGCGCGAGGCGACGCCCGGCCTCAACTATCATATTCCGTACCCGATCGAGACCGTGCTGACGCCCAAGGCGCTGCGCATCAATCGTATCGACGTCGGCATGCGGCTGGTCGAGGATGCGCGCCGCGGCACGACCGCGCGCGACGTCCCGGAGGAAAGCCTGATGCTGACCGGGGACGAGAACATCGTGGACGTTGATTTCACGGTGTTCTGGCGTATCGCCCCGAAAGGCGTGGGCGAATTCCTGTTCAACATCCAAAATCCCGAGGGCACCGTGAAAGCCGTGGCGGAAAGCGCCATGCGCGAGGTGATCGGCCGCTCGGAGATCCAGCCGATCCTCACCGGCGCCCGCCAGGTGATCGAGACGCAGGTGCACGAGCTCATGCAGAGGGTGCTCGACAGCTACAAGTCGGGCGTCCTGGTGACGCAGGTGCAGATGCAGAAGGTCGATCCGCCGGCGCAAGTCATCGACGCGTTCCGCGACGTGCAGGCGGCACGCGCCGACCTCGAGCGCGCGCAGAACGAGGCGCAGACCTACGCCAACCGAGTCGTTCCCGAGGCGCGCGGCCGCGCATCGCAGATCCAGCAGTCGGCCGAAGCCTATCGCGAGCAGACGGTGGCCGAGGCCAAGGGCCAGGCATCCCGCTTCAGCCAGGTTTACGAACAGTACAAGAACGCACCCGACGTGACCCGTCAGCGCCTTTATCTGGAAACCATCGAGCGGATCCTCGGCGGTACCGACAAAGTCATCCTCGACGCGCAGACGTCCGGCAGCAATGGCGTCGTGCCGTTCCTGCCCCTTGACCAGCTACAGCGCCGTCCGGCGGCGCCGCAGACCCAGACCGGAGGTGCGCGATGAAGCTCGGGATCGCCGGCGGCGTTGCGGTCGTTGTTGCCGTTGTACTGCTGCTGATCGGATACGGCTCGGTGTTCTCGGTCTACGAGACCCGGCAGGCGCTGGTGGTTCGCCTCGGCGAGCCGCGGCAGGTCTATACCGATCCAGGTCTGCATTTTAAGTGGCCGCTGATCGAAAGCGTCATCTTCATCGACAAGCGCATTCTCGATCTCGAGAACGCGGCGCAGGAAGTGATCGCATCGGACCAGAAGCGACTCGTGGTCGATGCCTTCGCGCGCTATCGCGTGCGTGACGTGCTGATGTTCTATCAGACGGTGGGCTCGATCGACGGCGCGAATTCGCGGCTCTCCACGCTGCTGAATTCGTCGCTCCGCCGGGTTCTGGGCGAAGCCACGCTGACCCATGTCGTGCGCGACGACCGCTCCGCGCTGATGGCGCGCGTGCGCGAGCAGGTCGACCGCGAGGCGCAAGCCTTCGGAATCCAGGTCGTGGACGTCCGTATCCGGCGCGCCGACCTGCCGGAGCAGAACAGTCAGGCCGTCTACCAGCGCATGATCACGGAGCGCCAGCGTGAAGCTGCCGAGTTCCGCGCCATGGGCAGCCAGCGCTCGCAGGAGATTCGCGCCCGTGCCGACCGCGAGGTCACCGTTCTCCTGGCCGAAGCGACCTCCACGTCGGAGAAGGTCCGCGGCGAGGGCGATGCGGAGCGCAACCGTATCTTCGCCGAGGCCTACAGCCAGGACCCCGACTTCTTCGCGTTCTATCGCTCCATGCAGGCCTACGAAGCCGGTCTGCGGCCGAACGACACGCGCATGGTCATCCGCCCGGACTCCGACTTCTTCCGCTTCTTCTCGGATCCGAGCGGCAAGGTCCGTTCCGGCGTTCCGGCTGCGCCGGGTTCGCCCGCTGCCGCCGGACAAGGTGCCGCGCAGGGCGGACAGCGCTGATGCGGCGGGTGGCCCGGCATCGACGCGCCAGCGTATGGTGAGCGTCGATGTCGGAATTCATCGTCGCGCTCGGTCTGGTATTCGTGATCGAGGGTCTTGTGTTCGCCGCCTTTCCCGGGGCGGCGAAGCGCGCAACCCTCGCGGTCCAGGAATCGCCGGAAACGACCCTGCGGATCATCGGCCTCGCAAGCGCCGTGCTGGGCCTGCTGATCATCTGGGCGGTACGGCACTGACGCGCCGTGCACGTCCCGGGCGTCCGTCACATCGACGTGATCTCGTCCTTGAGGCCGATGCGCGCCAGTTGGGCTCAATGGCCGCAATGGATGCGCCGCCCCGTGGTCAAGCCGGGACCGCCCGGCGTCCGCCTTGCGGAACTCGCCATGGGCGTCGCCGGCACGCGCTAAGCCTCTCTATTCGCGCCGGATATCGCCGATGGCCGGGCCCGGGGGCGGCGCCTGCGTCACGGATGGGCGGCTCTTGCGCGGCGTGCGGCCCCGGCGCACTGTCTGGCCACATTTGTGATCCGGAATGGAGCGGAACGCGCACAGGCCCATTATATGTGGCGCGTTCGACAGCGCCGGCCGCCCCGGCGGTCGGGCTGTCATCGCGCGGCCGGACCCTTACGGAGACCGAAAGTCCATGGTTGGCTTCCTGAATTCGCCCCGATCCCTGTTTGCGGCCGCCTGGGCTGTCGCCGTGCTGCTGGCGCCGGTGGGGGCGCAGGCGCGCGGACCGGAGAGCATCGCCGACGTCGCCGAACGGGTGATCGACGCGGTGGTCAACATATCGACGTCGCAGACGGTCGACGCGCGTGGCGGCGCGATGCCTCAGGTGCCGCCAGGGACCCCGTTTGAAGAGTTCTTCGAGGAGTTCTTCAAGAACAGGCGCGGGCAGCAGGGGGAGACTCCGAATCGTACCCCCCGCCGCGTCAGCTCGCTCGGGTCAGGCTTCATCATCGACGCGGAAGGCGTCGTCGTCACCAACAACCACGTGATCTCGGACGCGGATGAGGTGCACGTCATCCTCAATGACGGAACCCGGCTGAAGGCGGAGGTGATCGGTCGCGATCAGAAGACCGATCTGGCGCTTCTGCGGGTGAAGCCCGAAAAGCCGCTGAAGGCGGTGAGGTTCGGCGATTCCGACCGGCTGCGGCTCGGCGAATGGGTGGTGGCCATCGGCAATCCGTTCAGCCTGGGAGGGACCGTGACGGCCGGCATCGTCTCGGCGCGCAACCGCGACATCAACTCGGGACCCTACGACAACTACATCCAGACGGACGCGGCCATCAATCGCGGAAACTCAGGCGGGCCGCTGTTCAACCTCGACGGCGAGGTGGTCGGCATCAACACCGCGATCATCTCGCCGAGCGGCGGCTCGATCGGCATCGGTTTCGCCGTGCCGTCGAAGACCGCGGTGGCGGTGATCGATCAGTTGCGCAACTACGGCGAGACCCGGCGCGGGTGGCTCGGCGTGAAGATCCAACCGGTGACCGAGGACATTGCCGAGGCGCTCAGCATCAAGCCGGCGCGCGGCACGCTCATCGCCGGCGTCGACGATAAGGGCCCGGCCAAGACCGCGGGGATCGAGACCGGCGACGTCGTGCTCAAGTTCGACGGCAAGGACGTCAAGGATGCACGCGACCTGCAGCGCATCGTCGCCGACACTCCCGTCGGGAAGGACGTCGAGGTCGTCGTCGTCCGCAAGGGCAAGGAAGAGCGCAAGACGGTCAAGATCGGCCGGCTCGAGGACGGCGAGAAGCAGGCCGCGCTGCAGCCCAAGAAGGATGCGGCACCGCCCGAAAAAAGCGTCGTCCAAAAGTCGCTCGGCCTGCAGCTCTCCAACCTGACCGACACGCTGCGCCAACGTTACAAGATCAAGGACACGGTCAAGGGCGTGGTGATCACCGGCGTCGATGCCAATTCGGCCGCCGCCGAGAAGCGCCTGTCGGCCGGCGACGTGATCGTCGAGATCGCGCAGGAAGCCGTCAGCACGCCCGACGAGATGCAGAAGAAGATCGACGCGCTCAAGAAGCAGGGACGCAAGTCGGCGCTGTTCCTGGTCGCCAACGCCGAAGGCGAGCTCAGGTTCATCGCCCTGGCGTTGCAGTGATCGTGTCCGATCAAAAGAAAACGGGCCGCGCGCAGCGGCCCGTTTTTTTTCGGAGGAGGCGGGACGCGCTAGCCGCGCCCGATGAAGGAACGCATGTGGTTGGGCAGGATCGTCGCCTCGTAGAGGTTCACCTCCGGCGGCAATGACGCCATCAGCAGCGCGACCTTCGCGACGTCCTCGGCGGCCATCACATAGTCGCTCGGCGTGTCGCCCGCGCCGGCCTGTGTGCGTCCGCGCTTCGTCGTGAACGAGGAGAGCGTCGCACCGGGGTGAATGACCGACGCGACGACGTTGTACTTGCGGCCGTCCATGGTCAGCTGGTGCGTCATGCCCTGAATGGCGAATTTGGTCGTCGTATAGGGGAGCGAATCCGGGCGCGGCGTCTTCGCCGAGATGCTGCCCATGTTGATGATCCGGCCGCCCTGAGGCTTCTGGTCCTTCATGATGCGGATCGCCTCGCGGCTGCACAGGAAGGCGGCCGTGATGTTGATGTCGAGGACTTCCTTCCAGTACTTGAGGGTGATCTCCTCGGTGTTCACGTTGGTCGCGACGCCGGCGTTGTTCACCAGGACATCGACCCGCCCGTAGGCCTGCATGGTCTTGGCGAACAGCGCGGCCACCTGGTCTTCCTGGGTGACGTCGGTCGGGACTGCGAGCGCTTCGCCGCCGCCCTTCTTGATTCCGCCGACGACTTCGTTGAGCAGTTCAGCGCGCCGTGCGACCACGACGGTCCTGGCGCCTTCCGCGCCGTACATTTCCGCGATCGCGCGTCCGATGCCGTTGCTCGCACCGGTGACGATCGCGACCTTGCCCTCGAGTTGCTTTGCCATTTCCTCTCGTGTCCTGTGTTGACGGTTGGTGGGAGGCGCCGTGCTCGCGCGGCGGCGCGGAAGTCAAATCCTCAAAGCGTGAGGCCGGCGTCGACGACGACCATCTCGCCGGTGATCATCTCGGTGCCGTAGGCGAGGAACAGGATCACGTCGGCGTAATCCGAGGGAGCGCCGACACGCTTGAGCAGCGACTTGTCGAGGTGGGAGGCCTTCTGCTCGGGTGTCCAGTCCAGCCACGGGCTGTCGACCGCGCCGGGCGCGATGCAATTGACGCGGACCTCCGGCGCCAGCGCGCGCGCGAGGTTGCGGGTGAGGCTCACGACCGCCGACTTGGAGGCGGCATAGGCCATGCTGCTGCCGGCGCCGCCAAGCGCGGCGATCGAGGCGGTGTTGACGACGGCGCCTTTCGACGCTTTCAGCGCCGGGGCAGCCGTTTTCGTGCAACGGAATACGCCGACGAGATTGGTCGACAGGATCGCGTCCCACATCTCGTCCGTGACGAGATCGAGCCGGGCCGGCGGGACGGTCGAGCGGGTCGCGGGCGTTCCGGCATTGTTGACGAGGAGATCGAGACCGCCGAGATCCGCGATCGCGCGCTCGACCATCGCTTCGGTCTCGCCCGGCTTTCCGACCTTGCCGGGCGCGCCGATGACGTTCAGCCCTTCGGCGCGCAGCGAGGCTACGGCCTGCGGTCCACGCGGATCATCCGGCAGATGATTGAGCGCGACGGCCGCGCCGGCGCGCGCCAGCATGGTCACGGTGCCCAGCCCGATGCCGGACGCCGCTCCGGTCACGAGCGCCCTTTGTCCTTTCAGGTCGTAATGTACGCGACGCGCCATGTGATCTCCTCAGCCCATGGCGGTGTTCTATACACGCTGGGGGCGCCAGCGGCGATGCCCCTTGTGCGGTGCTGCCCTGCAACGCGCTTTTTGAAATTCAGCTTACCCACTCGTCCTGCGCGTAGCCCTGCGCATAGAGGAGGGCGGTGAGGTCGCCGTGGTCGATACGCGCTGCCGCGGCGGCAGCCACCGCAGGCTTGGCGTGAAAGGCGACGCCCAGGCCGGCGTCCAGGATCATGTCGAGGTCGTTGGCCCCATCGCCCACCACCAAGGTGTCGGCGCGGTCGAGCCGCAGGCGATCGCGCAGGTCGACGAGCGTCGCCTTCTTGGCGTCACGGCCGAACACGGGCTCCGCCACCTCGCCGGCAAAGAGGCCGTCGTTCACCACCAGGCGGTTGGCGCGCGCTTCGTCAAAGCCGATCCGGGCGGCGATGGTGTCGGTGAACAGCGTGAACCCGCCGGAGACGAGGCAGGTGTAGGCGCCGTGCTTGCGCATGGTCCCGACCAGCGTGCGGCCTCCGGGCGTGAGGGTGATCCGCCGCGCCAGCAGTTCGTCGACGACGCTCGCCGAAAGGCCCTTGAGCAGCGCGACGCGCTCGCGCAGCGCCGGGACGAACGCGATCTCGCCCCGCATGGCCCGCTCGGTGATCGCGGCGACTTTCGCCTTGAGGCCGGCGTAATCGGCCATCTCGTCGATGCACTCCTGCTCGATCATGGTGGAATCCATGTCGGCCAGAAACAGCCGCTTGCGGCGGCCGTCCGAGCGCTGCACCACCACGTCGACAGGGGCGGGCGCCAGCGCGGCCCGCAGCTCGTCGCTCAGAATCCGGTTGTCGTTTGCAGGGTCTGCATTAAACGGAATGTCGGCCGCGCTGCCGGGCGTCAGCCAGCGCGGGGCGCCGGGATCTGGCAGCAGGCGGCGGGCACGCAGCAAGGTGCCGTCGTCGAGCTCGAACGACGAGGAAGCGATGAGCGTTGCGACGAAGGTCATGCGGTGATGGCGCCGGATCGGATGAAGGCGGTGCTTATCGCAGGACCCACCGCCAGCGGCAAGTCCGCGCTGGCCATGGAGCTGGCGCGCCGCCTCGGCGGGGCCGTCATCAATACCGATTCCATGCAGGTCTATCGCGATCTGCGCATCATCACGGCCCGGCCCAGCGAGGCGGAGGAGCGGGAGGTACCGCATCGGCTTTACGGGCACGTGGATGCCGCCGAGAACTACTCGGTGGCGCGCTTCCTGCTGGATGTATCGGCGACCCTTCCGGAGGTCGTCGCGGCGGGTCACGTCCCGATCTTCGTCGGCGGCACGGGCCTCTACTTCAAGGCGCTCACCCAAGGCCTGTCACGCATCCCGCCGATCCCATCAGACCTGCGCGAGCGGATCCGGGCGCGCATCCTTACGGACGGACCCGCCGCCATGCACGCGGAACTGGCGCGTCGCGATCCCGGTGTCGCCGCGCGCATCAAGCCGGGGGATCGCACGCGGATCGCGCGGGGCCTCGAAGTCATGGAGGCCACCGGCCGCTCGCTCGACGACTGGAACAAGGAGAATGCGCCTGCCTTGGTGGCGTCTGAGCAAGCGGTGCGCGTGTTTCTGGACGCGCCGCGTGAGCAATTGCTGGCGCGCATCGATGCCCGATTCGACGCGATGCTGGTCGCCGGCGCGCTCGATGAGGTGCGCGCTCTGGCTGCGCGCAATCTCGATCAGCTGCTGCCGGCGATGAAGGCGCACGGGGTGCCGTGGCTGATCCGCCATCTGCGCGGCGAGATGACGCTCGAGGAGGCGGCCGCGCAGGGCAAGCGCGACACGCGCCACTACGCCAAGCGGCAGTTCACCTGGTTCCGCCATCAGCTCGCGGACTGGACGCGCGTGGCGCCCGACACCGCGCTCGAGGACGTCCTGCGCGCCGCGGGCCGTTGAGGCCGCAGCCGCCATAGCCAGACGGCGAGGGGGATGGCGAGCGTCCCCGCCAGCACCCACCACGCGGGCTGGATGGTGTAGCTGAAATCGAAATTGGCCTGCAGGATGCGCTCGACCGGCACGTTCGAGCGCAGGCGATACCAGGCGATCTCGATCAGCATGGTGAGCACGCCCGATGCGAGCGCAAGAGCGGTCAGGCGCCGGTAGGGCACCTCGCGCGTGAAGCGCTGCATGATGCGATAGCCGAACAGCCAGGCCAGAAAACCGACCATGAGGATCGGCTGCCAGACGTCGTTCTTGGACTGCAGCAGGAAATGGATGGCGGCGAGGACGGCCACCGGATAGGCGAGCAGGTGCAGTCGCGTCCAGTTCCGTGCGAGACGGCGGATCATCGCGTCGGTCGACGTGACCATCAACGCCACGAGCGCGGCGAGCGCGACGAAACCGATGGTGAGATAGAAGCGCAGCGCGATCTCGCTCACGACGGTCGCGAGGTTGAATTTCTGGTCGGCGACATAGAGCGTGATGTGGAATATCGCGTAGACGGCGGTTGCGACGCCGAGGGTGCGGCGTGCAAGCAGCAGCTTGGGCGCCTTGAACAGGCGTGCCGCCGGCGTCACCGCGAGCGTGATCCAGAGCAGGCGCACGACCCAGTCGCCGGTGAAATGGATCACCTCGGTGAGCGGGCGGGGCCCGAGGTCCTCGATCCAGTAGCGATGGAAAATCCACGCCGCCGGCAGGCAGACCCCGACGAATGCGATGATCTTCTCCGCGCTCCAGGCGCCTGAGCGTTCGCGCAGAAATGGCATGTCGTCCTCGATCCACCCGCGGCCGGAGAGGCCGCACCTCCTATTCGACACCATAGGGCAGGTCATTACGGGCGGGCACGTCCCGCCCGCTGAAGACCTCGTGATCACCCGCGGGGCCGGCCGACACGGCAGAGTGATCTCTTTTCCTCTTGACGCAGTGCAATAGGCTCGGTAGGTTCCCGCAACTTTCGGACCCTGGAGACTTGTGGTGCGCAATTTTCTTGCTCACACTCACTCGAAACGGCTCGTAGTCGTAGGGAGGCGCGTCGCCGCCGGCAGATGACTGCCTGCGATCGCGGCGATGCGCCAAAGGGGCCCATTCGGCCCCTTTTTGATTCTACACTGGGCCAACGACGGAGCTGACGATGACGACTGAAATGACCGGAGCGGAAATGGTGATCCAGGCCCTGGCCGATCAGGGCGTGGAGCACATTTTCGGCTATCCCGGCGGCGCGGTCCTGCCGATCTACGACGCCTTGTTTCATCAGGACAAGGTCCGGCACGTGCTCGTCCGCCACGAGCAGGGTGCCGCGCACGCGGCCGAGGGCTATGCGCGTTCCACCGGGAAGGTCGGCTGCCTGGTGGTGACGTCGGGCCCCGGCGCGACCAACGCGGTGACCGGGCTTGCCGACGCGCTGATGGATTCGATCCCGATCGTCTGCATCACCGGTCAGGTGCCCACCCATCTCATCGGCAACGACGCCTTCCAAGAGTGCGACACGGTCGGCATCACCCGCCCGTGCACGAAGCACAACTACCTCGTCAAGGACGTCGCCGAGCTGCCGCGCGTGCTGCACGAGGCATTCTACGTGGCCGGCAGCGGCCGGCCGGGTCCGGTTGTCGTCGACATCCCGAAGGACATCCAGTTCGCCAAGGGCAGCTACTTCAAGCCCAACGAATTCCCGCACAAGGGCTACAAGCCTCGTCTCAAGGGCGACCAGGACAAGATCAAGGCCGCAGTGGAGATGATGCGCACCGCCAAGCGCCCGGTGTTCTACACCGGTGGCGGCATCATCAATTCCGGTCCGAAGGCGAGCAAGCTGCTGCGCGAGCTCGTCAAGCTCACGGGTTTCCCGATCACCTCGACGCTGCTCGGCCTCGGCGCCTTCCCGGCCGCAGACCCGCAGTGGCTCGGCATGCTCGGCATGCACGGCACCTACGAGGCGAACTGGGCGATGCACGACTGCGACCTGATGATCTGCATCGGCGCGCGCTTCGACGACCGCATCACGGGCCGGCTCGATGCCTTTTCGCCGGGCTCGCGCAAGATCCACATCGACATCGACCCGTCCTCGATCAACAAGAACGTCAAGGTCGACCTCGGCATCGTCGGCGATTGCGCGCACGTGCTCGAGGACATGCTGGCGATGTGGCGCGCGGGCGGCTCGGCCAAGCCGGCGACCGGACCGTGGTGGTCGCAGATCGAGAAGTGGCGCGGCCGCAAGTCGCTCGCCTACCGAAACTCGAGCGACGTCATCAAGCCGCAATACGCGATCCAGCGGCTCTACGAGCTGACCAAGGACCGCGACACCTACATCACCACCGAGGTCGGCCAGCATCAGATGTGGGCGGCGCAGTTCTATCATTTCCAGGAGCCGCACCGCTGGATGACCTCGGGCGGTCTCGGCACCATGGGCTACGGCGTGCCCGCCGCCGTCGGCGTGCAGCTGGCGCATCCGAAGTCACTCGTCATCGACATCGCCGGCGAAGCCTCGGTGCTGATGACGCTGCAGGAGATGACGACGGCTGTTCAGTACCGGCTGCCGATCAAGATCTTCATCCTCAACAATCAGTACATGGGCATGGTCCGGCAGTGGCAGGAGCTGCTGCACGGCGGCCGCTATTCCGAGAGCTACAGCGAGGCGCTGCCGGATTTCGTGAAGATGGCCGAGGCCTATCACGCACACGGCATCCGCTGCTCGGACCCGGCCGACCTCGATCGCGCGATCATGGAGATGATCGAGACGCCCAAGCCGGTGATCTTCGACTGCGTCGTCGATCAGGCCGAGAACTGCTTCCCGATGATCCCGTCAGGCCGCGCCCACAACGAGATGATCCTGGGCGACGCCGCCGAGAGCATCGAGGATGCGATCACCGAAGAAGGCAAGGTGATGGTCTGATGCTGCAGGCCGCCGCGTCCACGACTGCGGGACTGCTGCCGCTCGTCGCGGCCGCCGGGGACTTACTCCACCGCTAATCGACGTTCCATTCGAGCAAGATCATGAACACCACCACCAGCCATTATCCCATGGCGCCCGCCGCTCAGCGTTCCGAAGCGCATACCCTGTGCGTGCTCGTCGACAACGAGCCCGGCGTGCTCGCGCGCGTCATCGGCCTGTTCTCCGGCCGTGGCTACAATATCGACTCGCTGACGGTGTCGGAGACCGAGCACCAGCGGCACCTCTCGCGCATCACCATCGTCACGCGTGGCACGCCGATGGTGATCGAGCAGATCAAGAACCAGCTCGAGCGCCTCGTCCCCATTCATCGCGTGATCGACATGACCCTGGCCGGGCGCCCGATCGAGCGTGAACTCGCCATGGTCAAAGTTCGCGGGACGGGGGACAACCGCGTCGAGGCCTTGCGCCTTGCCGATGCCTTCCGCGCCCGCGTGATCGACGCGTCGATGGAGAGCTTCGTGTTCGAGATCACCGGCGCGACCGACAAGATCGAGCAGTTCATCAACCTGATGGTGCCGCTCGGCCTGGTCGAGGTGTCGCGGACGGGGGTCGTCGCGATTTCGCGCGGCCCGGACGGGATGTGAGCCTCGTCCCGGCGTTTCCGCCGCCCGCGCGGCCATGCATCGCCTGACGGCCTGGCGGCGGCCAAATGGCTTCCACTGGGGCTGATCAGGCGCTAGAAGCACCACCATCATTCACGGGCCGGCGAAGCGGCCGAGTAGGGGTTAGAACCATGCGTGTTTACTACGATCGCGACGCCGATCTGAACCTGATCAAGGGCAAGAAAGTCGCCGTCATCGGCTATGGCAGCCAGGGCCATGCCCATGCGCTCAACATGCGCGATTCAGGGGTGAAGGACGTCGTGGTCGCGCTGCGCAAGGGTTCGCAGGGCGTCAAGAAGGCCGAGGCCGAGAAGCTCAAGGTCATGGAAGTCGCGGAAGCCGCCAAATGGGCGGACGTGATGATGATGCTCACGCCCGACGAACTCCAGGGCGACATTTACCGCGAGCACCTGCACGCCAACATGAAGCAGGGCGCGGCCCTGATGTTCGCGCACGGCCTCAACGTGCATTTCAACCTGATCGAGCCGCGCCCGGACCTCGACGTGATGATGATCGCGCCGAAGGGGCCGGGCCACACCGTCCGCTCCGAGTATCAGCGCGGCGCCGGCGTGCCGTGCCTTGTCGCGGTGCACCGCGACGCCTCGGGCAACGCGCACGACCTCGCGCTGTCCTATGCCTCCGCCATCGGCGGCGGGCGGGCCGGCATCATCGAGACGACGTTCAAGGAAGAATGCGAAACCGACCTGTTCGGTGAGCAGACCGTGCTCTGCGGCGGTCTTGTCGAACTGATGAAGGCAGGTTTCGAGACGCTGGTCGAAGCCGGCTACGCACCCGAGATGGCCTACTTCGAGTGCGTCCACGAAGTGAAGCTGATCGTGGACCTGATTTACGAAGGCGGCATCGCCAACATGAACTACTCGGTCTCGAACACCGCCGAGTACGGCGAGTACGTGTCGGGTCCGCGCGTGGTCACGCCGCTGACCAAGGCCGAGATGAAGAAGGTGCTGGCCGACATCCAGGGCGGCCGCTTCACCCGCGACTGGATGCTCGAGAACCGCGTCAATCAGACCTCGTTCAAGGCCATGCGCGCCAAATGCGCCGAGCACCCGATCGAGCAGGTGGGCGAGAAGTTGCGCGCCATGATGCCGTGGATCAAGGAACGCGCCCTGGTCGACAAGGACCGGAACTGATCTCGGCATCAGTCAGTCGAATGCGTGAAAGGGCCCGCCCCGGTGCGGGCCCTTTTTCCATGGCCGATGGTCCTTCGGCCGGCGGCGCGCTTGGCCCGCCGTCGGGGAAGGGAGGATGCCGGGCCAGGCGGCTGAACGGCGGTTAAGGTTGACGCGCGGCGCACGCGACAAATCGCGGCACGCGGCGACGCCCTCTTGCAGGCACAATTCGATTACAGGAAGATGACAGTCGCTCGCGCCGCTGCTGCGCCTGGGGGTTGCAGGCAGGCGTGGAGCCCGCGCCCGTCCCGATGTCGTTCCTGGAGTTTCTTCGCGTTCCTCGCCGCGTTCCTCGCCGCGTGCCGGGCGCGAGCACATTCGCCGTTTCCCTCGACGCCCGCACCGGACTGTTCGCCGCGATTCACGTGGCGGCACTCGCGGTCATGCTGGTCTCGGAGGAGGAACCGGTCGCCAAGCTCGCCTTCCTCTTGACCTGGGGGGCGCTGAACTTCGTCTGGCTCGTGCTGCTGCGCCGTCCGCTGATCTCCGGCGCCCTGTCATTGGCCATGGTGGCCGCGCTTATCCTGCTGTCGCGCCTCAAGCACGATATCATCTGGACGACCGTGAACTTCGTCGACGTGCTGATCGTCGATACCGATACGATCGCCTTTCTGCTCACCATCTTTCCCAATCTCGGGACCATTCTGGCGGCTTGCACGCTGCTCGCGCTGCCGGTGGGCTATTGGATCTGGCGCAGCGACGCGCTGCGGGTCGGACGCTTCGCCGCCGGCGGGGGCGCGGCAGCCTGCCTGTCGGGCCTGGTCGGTCTCGGAGCCCTCGTGCCGCTCGACACCTGGCAGGTGTTCCTGCCCGGCAGCCACGTCTCGAAGTTCGCCCGCTCGGGCGTCGAGGCCGTCTCCGAACTGATGCGCAACGGCCTGTTCGAGGCAGATTCCGTCGCGAGCGGCCGGCTGGCGCCGGAATCGGGCGTGGCTTGCCAGACGGCCGGGCGCCGCCCGCACATCGTGCTGGTGCACGACGAGTCGAGCTTCGACATCCGTGCGGTTCCCGGCGTGAAGGTGCCGAAGGACTATGGCCCGCACTTTCGTTCCTTCGACGGGAAAGAGCGGCGTTTCCTGGTCGAGAGCAACGGCGGCTCGAGCTGGTTCGCGGAATACAATGTGCTCGCCGGCCTGTCGTCGCGCTCCTTTGGCCGCTTCTCCTACTTCCTGCCGCGCGTCGCAGCGGGACACGTCAAGCGCGGGCTGCCGCACTCGCTCGCGCGTTGCGGCTATCGCACCTATTCGCTGTATCCCTCGCTCGGTGCGTTCATGAGTGCGCGAGGCTTCCACAAGTCAACCGGCATCGAGCACTTCCTGGATTCCCGGGCGATGGGCGCGCGCGGGATCCAGCCCGACCGCTTCTACTACGGCACCGCGCTCGACATCCTGACGCGGCAGGGCCGCGATGGTCCGCTGTTCCTGTTCGTCTATCTTGCGGCCAATCACTTCCCGTGGACCGACCGCTGGCGACCCGAACTGACGCCGCAGTGGCACGACCTCGGCAACCCGCCCAAGGTCGACGAATATCTGCGCCGTCAGAGCGCCAGCTTTCGCGACTATCGCGAGTTTGTCGCCCGTCTCAAGCGTGACTTTCCAACCGACTCGTTCCTGATCGTGCGCTACGGCGATCATCAGCCGGAACTGACCGCCTACCTGCTCGAGCCGGGGATCAGCGACGACGAGGTCGCGCAGCGCATGGCGACTTTCGACAGACGCTATTTCACCACCTACTACAGCATCGACGCGATCAACTTCCGCCCGGTCAAGACGTCGAGCGCGCTCGAGACGCTCGATGCGCCATACCTGCCGCTCGTCGTCCAGGAACTCGCCGGGCTCGCCCTCGACCCCAGCTTCGCCGAGCAGAAGAAAATCTTCGAACGATGCAAGGGCATCTTCTACGCCTGTGGGGGCGGCGCGGAGGCACGACGGTTCAACCGCATGCTGATGGATGCGGGACTGATCAAGGGCCTGTGACGGGTGCCGTGCCCGGGCCTCGTTTGCGGACGGTCTCCCACAGCCAGCGCGCGATTGCCGCGGGCGATTCCGTTTGTGCCCGGAGATTGGCGTCACGCATGATCCCGATGGGAATCGCATTGACGAGCGGCCGGAGCGCGGCGAGCAGCGCCTGATCATTCGCGCGCTTGGGCGACACCAGCAGCACCGCGTCGTAGGGCGGAATGGCTTCCTTGTCGTCGGTGAGCACGCGCAGGTCGAATTCCGCGATGCGGCCGTCGCTGGTGTAGGCCGAAATGACGTCGACCTCGCCGGCGGCGATGGCCGGATACATGAATTCCGACTGCATCTGGCGTCGATCGCGGAAGGAGAAGCCATAGGTCTCGCGCAACGCCTGCCATTCCGGCCGGCCAAAGAATTCATAGTCTCCGGCGATCGTGAGCTGCGGGGTCAGGGGAGCCAGCGCCGACAGCGTGCGCACGCCGAGCGCCTCCGCTTGCGCTCGGTTCATCGCGAGGGCGTAGGCGTTCTCAAACCCGAGCCCGCCCACCAACTTGATGCCATGCTCCGCTTCGAGCCATTGCCCGACCTCGGCGAGCACACGCTTGCGCGGCGCGACCTCGCTGCGCCCCATCTGGTTCGTCCACAGCGTGCCGGTGTAGTCGACATAGACGTCGATGTCGCCGGCCGCGAGCGCTTCGAAAATAACGGCCGAGCCCAGGCCATCGCGACGTGTCGCCGACAGACCGCTGGCGGCCAGACGTTGCTCGAGCAACGCTGCAAGGATGTATTGCTCGGCGAACGGCTTTGCGCCGATCACGTAGGCCGGCCCCGCGCGCGTGAAGCCGGGCACGAAAGCCGACACCGCGATCGCCAGCATGCCGAGCACGCCTGCGCTCACCCGGCCGCGCTTGCGCCGGGCGACGCCGACTTCGATCTGCGCGAGCAGTTGGTCGACCGCCAAGGCGAGGGCGGCCGCGGCGGCGCAGCCCACGAGTACGAAAACCCAGTTCTGCGTCTGCAGTCCGGTGAAGATGTAGTTGCCGAGGCTGGTCTGCCCGATCGGAGTGGCGAGCGTTGCCGTACCGATCACCCATACGGCCGCAGTGCGGATCCCTGCCATGATCACGGGCAAGGCCAGCGGCCACTCGACCATGACGAGGGACTGCCGCCGCGTCATGCCGACGCCGAGAGCCGCCTCGCGGATGGCGGGGTCGATGCCCATCAGCCCCGTGACGGTGTTCCGCAGCACCGGCAGCATGCTGTAGAGCGCCAGAGCGAGCACGGAGGGGAGGAGCCCGAGGGCCGAAAAGCCGTATCCGAACGCGCGCTCGGACAGGTCGGCGGCGACGAGCAGCAGCGGATAGAACAGCGCCAGCAACGCGAGACCGGGAATCGTCTGGATGATGCTGGTGATCGTCAGCGCGGTCGCGCGCAAGGTGGGGCGCCGCACGCAGGCAAAGGCGAGCGGAATGCTCACGGCGATGCCGAGCACCAGCGCGATGACGCTGACCCGGACGTGGCTGCCGAGATAGTCCGGCAGGCGCGCCAGCGCGTCGGCGATGCGCGCGTCGATCATGGCGGCGGCCCCGCGATGAAGGCTCCAAGCCTCTCCGCGTGGCGGCGCGGGGTGTCCAGCAGCTCGCGCAGAAACGGATCGTCGTCGCGCCGCATCAGGTCAGGGGGGCGTCCATCCGCGATGATCCGTCCCTCGCGCACCACGATGATGCGGTCCGCGAGCAGCAGCGCCTCCAGCATGTCGTGCGTGATCATCACGCTGGTCAGGTCGAGCGCCGCATGCAGGCGGCGGTAGTCATCCCCCAACGCCTCGCGGGTCAATGCATCGAGCGCCGAGAACGGTTCGTCCATCAGGACGATATCCGGTCCGGCCGCCAGGGCACGCGCGATGCCGACGCGCTGGCGCTCCCCGCCGGAGAGCTCGTGTGGAAAGCGCGTGGCGTAATCCGTGTCGAGCCGCATGAGCGCGAGCAACTCGTCCGCGCGCGCCTTGCGGCGACCGGGCTCCCAGCCCAGCAGCCGCGGGGTGATGGCGATGTTCTCGGCGACCGTGAGATGGGGAAAGAGGCCGATCCCCTGGAACACGTAGCCGGTGCGCCGGCGCAGCGCGATCGGATCGAGGCTCAGGATATCCTCGCCGCCGATGCGGACCACGCCGTCCGTCGCCTCCGACAGCCGATTGACCAGCCGCAGCAGCGTGGTCTTGCCGGATCCCGAGGGGCCGACAATGGCGACGAACTCACCGCGGCCGATGCTGAACGAGATGTCGTCGAGCACCGACTGCGTGCCGTAACGCTTGCTGACGGCTTCGAAGGCAATGGCCGCGGCAGTCATGCTTGGCACTAACACGCGCGCTTCAATCGACCAAGAGCTTGCATGGCTCGTGCGACCCGCTAGCTTGAGTACATTCGGGGCGAGAAGGTCGCGGAATGGGCATGGGAGGAGCGGAGACGGAGCGTGCCGTGGATCGTGCGGTCGATCTCGCCGCCGTCACCATCGCCTTCCCGGTGGCGCACGGCGTCTACACGGCGGTAGAGCGGGCCTCGCTCGCCGTGGCGCCCGGCGAGTTTGTCGCCATCGTCGGACCCACGGGCTGCGGAAAATCGACGCTGCTCAACGTGGCCGCCGGGCTGGTCGCGCCGGTGGCGGGTCGCGTCACGGTGTTCGGCCGCCCGCTCGAAACGCTCAATCGTCAGGCTGGTTATCTCTTCCAGTCCGATGCGCTGTTTCCCTGGAAGACCGCCATCGAGAATGTCGCCATCGGGCTCGACCTCGTCGGCGTCGACAAGGCGCAGGCGCGGGGCCGCGCACAGGAACTCCTCGAGAAGGTCGGCCTCGCCGGCTTCGCCGGGCGTTATCCGCACATGCTCTCGGGTGGCCAGCGCAAGCGGGTCGGCCTCGCGCAGGTGCTCATCCGCGATCCCAAGATCCTGCTCATGGACGAACCGTTCGGGCCGCTCGATGCGCAGACACGGCAGATCATGGGCAACCTGCTGCTCGACCTGTGGAGCGCCGACCGCAAGGCGGTCCTGTTCGTGACCCACGATCTCGAGGAGGCGATCGCGCTCTCCGATCGCGTGGTGATCATGTCGGCCGGGCCCGCCGCGCGCATCATCGGCCAGTGGGAAGTCGTGCTGGCGCGACCGCGCGACATCGCCGAGATCAAGCTGGAGAAGGGGTTCCATGATCTGCATCGCGAGATCTGGCATGTGCTGCGGAGCGAGGTCATGAAGAGCTACGCGCAGACGGGAGGATGACCGGTGCCGCGCTTGACGCTCATGGCCCTGCAGGTGCTGGTTGCCGTCATCGCGATCGCGCTGTGGCACGTGCTCACCACCGTTCCGGTCGGCGGCAAGCCGCTGCTGCCGCCGTTCTTCTTCTCGACGCCGCTGGACGTCGCCGCCCGCATCTATCGGTGGTTCTCCACCGGCAGCGTGTGGATTCACCTCTGGGTGACGCTGGTGGAATCCATGCTCGCCTTCGTCATCGGCTCGGTAGCGGGCGGGCTGGTCGGCTTCTGGTTTGCGCGCAAGCCGCTGATCGCGGACGTCTTCGACCCGTACGTGAAGATGATGAACGCGCTGCCGCGCGTGGTGCTGGCGCCGATCTTCGCGCTCTGGCTCGGGCTCGGAATCTGGTCGAAAGTGGCGCTGGGCTTCACGCTGGTGTTCTTCGTCGTGTTCTTCAACGTCTATCAGGGCATCAAGGAGGTGAGCCCGACCGTGCTCGCCAATGCGCGCATGCTCGGCATGAACGAGCGCCAGCTCATGCGCCACGTGTACTGGCCTTCGGCCCTCTCGTGGGTGTTCTCGTCGCTGCACACCTCGGTCGGCTTCGCCGTGGTCGGGGCCGTCGTCGGTGAATATCTCGGGTCTGCGCGCGGGCTGGGCTACCTCATTCAGCAGGCGGAGGGCGTGTTCGACGTGGCTGGCGTGTTCGCCGGGATGTTCGTTCTCGCGGGCTTCGTGGTCGTGATCGACGGTCTCGTGACGCTGGTCGAGCGGCGTCTGCTGGTCTGGCGCCCGGTCGCCGGCGAGGCGCGAGCCTGATCCGCGGGCGCTCAACTTCGCTTGAAGGCATTGCGCGGAATGATTGCGGCCCTATCCTGCGGACAAGCAAGGGAGGAAAGCATGTATCGATTGTTTGGCCGCCTCGCCGTCGCCGGGCTTGCGCTGGTGCTCGCGACTGGTGTGGCGACGGCCCAGAGCAAGCCCAAGGTCTCCATCGCCATCGGTGGCGCGGGGTGCCTGTGCTACCTGCCGACCGTGCTGGCCCAGCAGCTTGGCGAGTTCGACAAGGCCGGCGTCACGGTCGAGATGATCAACTTCAAGGGCGGCTCGCAGGCGCTGACGGCGGTGCTCGGGGGCAGCGCCGACGTGGTCTCGGGCTATTTCGACCATTGCGTCAATCTCGCCGCCAAGAACCAGGCGATGCAATCGATCGTCGTCTACGACCGTTTTCCCGGCTTTGCCCTCGTCGTCGCTCCCAAGGGCGGCATCACCTCGGTTAAGGACCTCGCCGGCAAGAATGTCGGTGTCAGCGCGCCGGGCTCCTCCACGCACTTCTTCCTCAACTACATCCTGCGCAAGGCGGGCGTCGATCCGTCGTCGGTCGGCGTGATCGGTGTCGGCCTCGACTCGACCGCCGTCGCCGCCATGGAGCAGGGCAAGGTCGACGCCGCGATCATGCTCGACCCGGCGATCACGCTGCTGCAGGGCAAGTTCAAGGACCTCAAGATCCTCAGCGACACGCGCACGCAGAAGGACACGCTCGACGTATTCGGAGGGGAGTATCCGGGCGGCGCGCTCTACACGCGCGCGGACTGGATCACGAAGAACGAGGCCGCCGCGCAGGCGCTCGCCAGTGCCATGGTGGCAACGCTCGGCTGGATCCATTCCCACACGCCGGAGGAGATCATGGCCAGGATGCCGCAGGATATCGTCGGTCCGGACAAGGCGCTCTATCTCGCCGCGCTCAAGAACACGCTGCCGATGTACTCGACCACCGGCAAGATGGACCCGAAGGGCGCTCAAGCGGTGCTGGCGGTGTTCAGCCAGTCCGTGCCGGAGATTGCGAAAGCCAACATCGACCTCTCGACGACCTACACCAATCGCTTCGTCGGCAAGGCCCCGACCGGAGCGGCTGCGAAGTAGCGGACGCATACGCGACGACCTTGCGCTCTCCGTTCGGCCGGGTCAGGCCGACCGAACGGACATGCGTCGCCCCCACCGCCGGTTGAGGTCTTCCTTAACCCTGCGCGGCTAGCGTTGCGGGCTCAATCGGACCGCCCGCGTGCCCAGGCTCCTTTTCAACCTCAGCCTCTGGACAGGCATCGGAATCGGCGCGCTCGCGCCGATCGTGTGGTCGCTCTACTGGCCTGCCGGCGGAGGACTCGATGTCGTCGGCTACTATCTGGGCCGCGACTTTTTCAACGTCTGGAGCGCGCCGCAGGTCGTCGACCGGCATGGCGTGCTCATGCTGTTCGACCTGCAAGGCTATCGCTGGGCGCAGGCGGACCTCGTCGGCCATCACACCTTCTTCCACAACTGGGGCTACCCGCTCCACGTGCTGCTGGCCGCCGTTCCGTTCAGCATGCTGCCGTACTTTCCCAGCCTGATCGTCTGGACGCTGCTGGGACTGGCGCTTTACCTCGCCGCGGTCCTTCCGCAAGTCGCGCCCGAGCAGCGGCGGATCGCGGTCGTGTTCCTGCTGCTCTCGCCGGCGGCGCTGGCAAACACCTTGGGCGGCCAGAACGGGTTCTACACGGCAGCGCTGTTCCTTTCGGCGGTCGCCTTGCTGGATCGCAGGCCATGGCATGCCGGCGTGCTGCTCGGCCTGCTCACCATCAAGCCGCACCTTGGCGTTCTCATCGCGCCGATGCTGGTGGTTGCGATGGCTTGGCGGACGATCGCGGCTGCCTGCGCGACTGCCGCGCTTCTGGTGGGGGCCTCATTGGTGGTCTACGGAAGCGAGCCGTGGATCCTGTGGCTGACCGAGACGTCCGCGTATCAGTACCGGGTGCTCGCCGAGTTCAAAGGCTTCCACTCCTACATGATGACGTCGGTATTTGCCTCGGTGCGGGCCTTCGGACAATCACCGGAACTGGCGCAGATGGTGCAGGGCGTGGTGTCACTTGGCGTGATCGCGACGTCAGCCGTCGTGTTCCGCAAGACGACGGATGTCGGACTGCGTGCATTGTTGCTGACGTCGGGCACGCTGCTGGCCTCGCCCTACGTCTTCAACTACGACATGACGGCGATCACGGCCGCGATCCTGTGGGTCGTGCTGGCGCGTCCATCACTGCCGGGGCCGTACCTGGCGGCGCTCGGCGCCGCGTGGGTGATGCCGGGGACGGTGTGGGTCCTGCACAACATGCACATGGGTCTTGCGCCGCTGGGTTACGGCGGCGCATTCGCGGTGGCTGTCGCGCTGATCCTGCGCGAGCAAGGTGCGGTCGAGAGAGCGCGCGCCGCGCAGCCTGGCCTGGCAGGCATCACCGGACTGCCTTGACTTTTTGACGGCGGACCTGCGCATAGCGGCATGGCCGAGCATCGCATCGTTGCGCTCGACGCGGCGCAGTTCGCATTCGCGCCGTGGAACTGGCCGTTCGCGCAGGAGCGGGCGCGCGATGTCGAGGCGCATTTCTCGGCGCGCCGCGTGCGCACCCCCGATCTTTGGAACGGGCGCGTGCTGCTGCTGCGCAATTTCGCGCTCGAAGGCGCGCAGCTCTCCGGGTCGTTCTTCGAGACAGATTTCGCGAGCTTCCTGGCCTGGCGCGACTGGGGCTTTCCGGAGGCCGGCGCGTTCAACTGCTTCGCCATGGGTGCGATCCGGAGTGCGGAGGGCGCATATCTTCTCGGCGAGATGGCCGCGCATACGGCCAATGCCGGCCGCATCTATTTTCCGGCGGGCACGCCCGATCCCGACGACATCGTGGGAGCAAGCGTCGATCTGGCGGGCAGCGTGCTGCGCGAGGTTGCCGAGGAAACGGGCCTCACCGCCGGGGATTTCGTGCCCGAGCCGGGGTGGACGGCGGTGCTTGCCGGGCCGCGGCTCGCGCTGATCAAGACGCTGCAGGCGCCCGCGCCCGCGACCCAACTGCGGCAACAGGCGATCCGGCACCTTGCGCGTGAGGCCAAGCCCGAACTCGCCGACATCCGCATCGTCGCCGGTCCGAGCGACCTTGATCCGAACATGCCGCCATTCGTGACCGCCTTCCTGCGCCGCCAATGGCGGGGATGATCTGTGTCATTCCGGTACGCCCGCAGGCCCTCATCCGCGGACAAACCATGCTAAGCTCCGCGCCATGAAGCTCGCCAAGATCATCAAGCGTTTTCGCGTCGACAATCCCAAGAAGTTCCGGCTCGCCGACGTCGATCCGAAAGACTGCTGCGGACTCGATTTCGGCAAGGACGAAGCCAAGCTGCTGCTCGCCGCCGGCATCAAACGGCTCTCCGAACGCCAGGAGCTGCTCTATGCGCACGATCGCTGGTCGGTGCTCGCGCTCTTCCAGGCCATGGACACGGCCGGCAAGGACGGCGTGATCAAGCACGTGATGTCGGGCGTCAATCCGCAGGGCTGCGAGGTCCATTCGTTCAAGGCGCCGAGTGCGCAGGAGCTCGATCACGACTTCCTGTGGCGCTCGGCGATGCGTCTGCCCGAACGTGGGCGCATCGGCATCTTCAACCGGTCCTACTATGAGGAGGTGCTGGTGGTGCGCGTTCACCCGGACCTGCTCGAGCGGCAGAAGCTGCCGAAGAAACTGAACGGCAAAGACGTCTGGCAGGACCGGTTCAAGAGCATCCGCGAGTTCGAGCGGCACCTCGTGCGCAACGGCACGAAGATCCTCAAGTTCCATCTG
This sequence comes from Xanthobacteraceae bacterium, assembly GCA_035556735.1. Classification (GTDB taxonomy): domain Bacteria; phylum Pseudomonadota; class Alphaproteobacteria; order Rhizobiales; family Xanthobacteraceae; genus CANJBX01. The sequence continues at coordinate 656,873 of DATMFF010000006.1, forward strand.
CGCATTTCCAAGGAGGAGCAGCGCCGGCGCTTCCTCGATCGCCTCGACGAACCGGCGAAACGCTGGAAGTTCTCGATGGGGGATGTCGAGGAGCGCAAGCGCTGGGACGACTACATGGACGCCTACGAGGAGATGATCCGCGAGACCTCGATCGAGGAGGCGCCCTGGTTCGTCGTTCCGGCCGATGACAAATGGTTCGCGCGCCTGGTGGTGGCGGCGGCCATGGTCGACGCGCTCGAAAATCTCGATCTCGCGTTCCCGCATATGGCGGACACGCCGGAGCTCGACCGCGTCCGGCAGGCGCTGCTCGACGAGCAGCCGACGCGCGCGCGAACGCGCAAGAGGTCCTAAAGTTACTCGGCCGCTTGTGCGCCGGTGTTGGGCTCGAACTCCGTCACCGTGCCGGTCTCGTTGTCGAGGATCATCAGCAGGTCGAAGTAGCGGATCGTCGGCGGCGCACCGGTGCGTTTCTCCACGCCCGCACGCCATTCGGCGTCGTGGCCGCGCTGGGCCGCTTCTTTCGACGGCCAGATGTAGAACGCGCCGCCGTAGCCGTCCTCGCTCTCGATGTAGTGCTTGCGGATCAGCTCCCGGTTGGCCCGCCAGCGGGGAATCGTGTGTCGTGCGCCCTCCAGCACCTGCTCGCGCGTGAGGCCGGGCGGCGTCTTGAACAGCACGTATTCGACGATCATCGAAGCCTCCCTGGGAACGGGCGTTGGATCGCCCATGTGATGCGACCGGGCGAGCTTATGGCGCACCGCTGGCCCGCGCCATGAGGAAGACGTGATCCGCCCCCTTGCCGGAACGCCTTGCTTTCCGGTACAAGGTCCCAGGTTCCATGGGTTAACGCGGCATTTACCGCCGTCCGCGACCCTGGTGACGAGAGCAGCAATGTCGAATCGCCGCAATTTCAGTGCGATCGGTCGGGGCGCCGCCATGGCGCGGCCCGCTGCTGCCCTCATTCTTGGTGGTCTGCTGCTCCTTACCCGCCCCTGAGGGCCGGCTGGGCGTTTGCGCCTGGGCACTCAGGGGACCTCGCGGATCAACCCCCGGAGCATGACCCTGGCAAGCGATCGTCGTTTTTCGTCAAGATCATGCTCCAGAGATATTGGCAGCGCCGAAGCGGCGCATTCGTCTCGAGAAGGACCAGTTCATGACCACGACAGCTTCGTCCGATAAGGACCGCGTCGTCATCTTCGATACCACGTTGCGCGACGGCGAGCAGTGCCCCGGCGCGACCATGACCCACGACGAGAAGCTCGAGGTGGCCGAGCTGCTCGACACCATGGGCGTGGACATCATCGAAGCCGGCTTCCCGATCGCCTCGGAAGGCGACTTCGCCGCCGTGCACGAGATCGCCAAGCGCACCAGGAACGCGGTGGTCTGCGGGCTCGCCCGCGCCGCGTTCAAGGACATCGACCGCTGCGCCGAGGCGATCAAGCCCGCCGACCGCAAGCGCATCCACACGTTCATCTCGACCTCGCCCGTGCACATGAAGTGGAAGCTCCAGAAGGAGCCGCATGAGGTCTTCGAGATGGTGGTCGCGCAGGTGACCCGCGCCCGCAGCCATACCGACGACGTGGAATGGTCGGCGGAGGACGGCACCCGCACCGAGCACGATTTCTTGTGCCGCTGCGTGGAGGCCGCGATCAAGGCCGGGGCCACCACCATCAACATTCCGGATACGGTCGGCTACACCGTTCCGGACGAGTACTTCGCGCTCATCAAGATGCTGCGCGAGCGCGTGCCGAATTCCGATCAGGCGCGCTTCTCGGTGCACTGCCACGACGACCTCGGGATGGCGGTCGCCAACTCGCTGGCCGGCGTGCGCGCGGGGGCGCGCCAGATCGAGTGCACGATCAACGGCATCGGCGAGCGCGCCGGCAATGCGGCGCTCGAGGAGGTCGTGATGGCGATGCGCGTGCGCAACGACGTGCTGCCGTTCCGGACCGAGATCGACTCCACCATGTTGATGCGCGCGTCAAAGCTCGTTTCGGCGGCAACGTCGTTCCCGGTTCAGTTCAACAAGGCGATCGTCGGGCGGAACGCCTTCGCGCACGAGAGCGGCATCCACCAGGACGGCATGCTCAAGCACACCCAGACCTACGAGATCATGCGTCCCGATGATGTCGGCGTGAAGCAGACGTCGCTGGTCATGGGCAAGCACTCCGGGCGTCATGCCTTTCAGCACAAGCTGGAGGAATTGGGCTATCAGCTCTCCGGCAATCAGCTGGAGGACGCCTTCGTGCGGTTCAAGGCGCTCGCCGACCGCAAGAAGCACGTCTATGACGAGGACATCGAGGCACTGGTCGACGAAGAGATCGCTCATGCGCAGGATCGCGTGAAGCTGGTCTCATTGTCGGTGATCGCCGGGACGCGAGGACCGCAGCGCGCCACCATGAAGCTCGATATCGATGGCCGCATCATGATCGAGGAGTGCGACGGCAACGGGCCGGTGGATGCGGTGTTCAATTGCATCAAGGCGCTGATCCCGCACGATGCGGTGCTCGAGCTCTACCAGGTACACGCCGTCACCGAGGGGACCGATGCGCAGGCCGAGGTGTCCGTGCGGCTCGCCGAGGCGGGGCGCTCGGTCACGGCCCGCGGGGCCGATCCGGACACCCTGGTCGCATCGGCGAAGGCCTATCTGGGCGCGCTCAACAAGCTCGTGGCGCGGCGTCAGCGCGGCAAAGCCGAAATGTTGGTGGTGGGCGAGCCGCGCATCCATTCGACCGACGTCGGTTGACCGGCCGGTTTCGCGAATCGCGCGATGGGCCGCGCCTGGGCGCGGCCCATTTGTCTTGTGCGGGCGCGGCCGAAACCGCATCGGAATGGTGCGCTTCGCCGTGGCCCAGTCCCGCAACGTGACATGTGTCGTACCCTGGTACAGCGTGCGGCGCGTGTCGGGCCTTTTCACAAAATGCGCCCCGAAATGGCCCGATTGTTCGGGCTTGTCACGCACGGGGTTCGCACGCGTAGCAAGGTTAACCGCCAAATCCCGCCGTCGCAGCGGGATGTTTGCTTGAGGCTGTCAGGCTCATTCAGCTATTGCCCGTGCGAGCGACGAAGACAACAACAGGAGACTTGTTGATGTGGAAGGCGGCGTTCGTCGGCGCGGTTGCGCTTGTGACTCTCGGTTCCCTGTCCATTCGCCATGACGGCATCGGTGTCAAGCAAGCGGCCGCGCAGGAAGTCGTGGTGACGGACGCCAACATCGCCCGACTCAAGAGTGCGCTGAGGCTGTCTCCGGCGCAGGAGGTCCACTGGCGCTCGCTCGAGAGCGTGCTGCGCCGCTCGGGCCAGCGCGCGCAGACGGGAGAAGGGGGTCTCTTCCAGCGCGTGAAGGCGCGGGTGCGCGCCTATGTGCTTGACGCCGTCGCGGCCCGCCAGGTCGCAGTCGCCGCGCAGCCGTTGATCGCCAGCCTGGATGATCAGCAGAAGCAGGAAGGCATGACGGTGATCCGCGCCATGGGCGTGAGCGCGCTGTTCTAAGGCTGAGCTGACGCCGGCAGTGGCGTCACGCGATTCGAAGAGGGCCGGTCAGCCGGCCCTTTTTCATTCCTTGGCGAGCTCTGCGAGGATGTGCTTCACGGACGGCGTCACCAGCGCGACGAACTGCGCCTCGCGCAGGCGGCGGGCCGGCTCGGCGCCGACGAGATAACCGCGTGCGCCGAACTGCAGCATCGCCGCCTGTGCAGCCTCGAGCGCGAGCCACGACACCGCCAGGCGAAGGCGTAGCACCTCAAGGAACTGGGCGCGGTCGGTCTCCTGCGGAGCGCGGCAGAGCGCTTCGATCTGTGGCGTGAGCGCGTCGGAGCGCTCATCGATCTCATCGGGCCCGAGCGGCAGGTGCGCGCCCAGCCGGCGACCGGTCGAGTCCGCCCGCATCGCGCGCGCCGCGCCGCGCGCCGCGCCCAATCCGAAGCCGGCCTGCAGCAGCACGAATCCTTTGCGGATGCGCTGGACGAACGTCCTGGCATCCTCGCTGAGCACGTCGGCATCTGCCACGAAGGCGTCCCGGATCAGCACCGAATAGGTCGCGCTGCCCTCGAGCGCGATGAAGTGCGCGTTCTGCGCAAGCGCGACATTATTTTCGCCGGCGCGGAAAACAGCCATCACGAGCCGGTCTTCGCTTCCTTCGACGCGGAAGATGCCCGCGAACAGATGCCCAGCCTCGATGTTCGAGACGAACGGCAGCCGGCCGCTGACGCGATAGCCGCCATCGACGCGTACGCCTTGCAGCGCCACCGGCTCGATGCCGGACAAGGCCTTCATCGGGTTGGACAGGCCGGTGCCGCCGAGCTGCCGGCCCGAGGCGACGCCCGCGAGATAGCGCTCGCGCGGGGCCGGATTGTCCGAGTTCGCGAGGTACCAGGCCAGCGCGTCCTGGCACCAGACGCAGAATGCCGTCGAGATGCAGGTGGCCCCAACCTCCGCCATCGCCGAGATCGCCGCCGGCAGCCCCTGCGCCGGGTCGCCGTCGACGTGGTGACGGAAGGCGGCGGCGTCCCCGAGCAGGCGCATGGTCTCGGCCGGGTAGAAGCCTTCCTCGTCGATGCGCCGCACCAGCGGACGCAGGCTCGAGGCGACCACCGACTCGACAGACAGCGTCCGCGCTGCGGCGGCGGCAGAACTCAACGCGTGCATGTCAGATCCGCTCGACCGTCACCGGCACGGGGTTCTGCACGGTGTTGAGAACGGGCGACCATTTGGCCGCATGGGCGACGAGGTCGTCCAGCTCGGCCTGGGTTGCGCCATCGGCCTCGACGCGCGCCTTCATGCGCACGGCGGTCAGTCCGAGCGGCTTGGGCGACAGGTCACCGGTACCCCAGACCGACGTGATGTTGATGTCGCCTTCCAGCTCGATCTCGATGGCTCGGACCTTCCAGCCGCGGGCGACCGCGTTGGCCTGAATGCCGACGGCGACGCAGCTCCCGAGCGCCGCCAGCAGCGCCTCGGTGGGATTGGGCGCAGTGTCGTCGCCGAGCAGCGCGGGAGGCTCGTCGACGATGTGGGCCGGCAGGTTGCGGATGTAGTTGAGGTGGCGGAAACGCCTGCCCTCGGCCACGGTCTTGCAGCGGACCGTGCGCACGGCGGAGGGGTCGGCCTTGCCCTTCTCGGCGAGCGCCTTGAGGCCGTCCTTGTCGATCGGCTCGAAGGAGGCGACGACAGTCTTGAGCGATGCAGTCATGATGATCTCCGTTTCTTTTAGGCTGTTGGAACCCAGTGGGCCCGCCGGATCGCGACCGCGATCACCGAGTCGAGCACGAAGCCGATGAAGCCGATGAGCAGGACGAGCGCCGCCAGACGATCGTAGGACAGCGTGTCGCGCGCATCGTTGATCGCGTAACCGAGGCCGCTGGTGACGCCGAGATATTCGGCCGGAACGAGCACGATCCATGCGACGCCGAGCGCGAGGCGAAGCCCGCTCAGGATGTCGCGCTCGACCGCCGGGAGCACGACCGTCCGCATCACGGCGACGCGGCTGCCGCCGAGATTGTCGGCCATGGCCAGCCAGACCGGATCGATGCGTTTGACGCCTGCGGCGGTCGAGAAGACGATCGGCCAGATCGCGGCAGCCGTGATGAGAAACACGATCGCGCCGTCCCATGTGGCGAATACCAGGACTGCGATCGGCATCCAGGCGAGGGGGCTGACCATGCGCAGGACCTGGAATGGAAGCTGCAGCATGCTTTCGAGCAGGCGGAAGCTGCCGATGGCGAGGCCGACCGGCGTGCCGATCACAAAGGCCCAGAACAGTCCCTCGCCGATGCGCACCAGGCTGGGAACGGTTGCCTGCCACGCCGCGCCGGACGCCAGCAGATCGACCAGCGAGGGAAGCGTCTGTTCGACGGTGAAGCCCTGGAAAGCCGACAGGCGCGGGTTGGCCTCGATTGCAAGCCCGGCGATCCACCAGAGCGCCACGACGATCGCAAGCCCGGCGATCGGCGCGAGCCAGGGCACGAGCATACTCGCGACCGACGACAATGAAGGCCGGTCGGTGCTCGCAGCGGGCTCGGTGTCGTAGGCGAGGGCCATCAGAGCTCCAGGAGTTCCGTGCGGTCGTAGGGGCTGGCCTTGTCCACGCTCGGATCGTTCTTCCAGTCCGGGAAGCGTTCGAGCGCCGACTTGACGAAGCGGTAATCGACAAGGTCGTCTGCGACGAAGGCCGGATCGAGCCCCTTGAGGAAGGTCGTGTCGCCTTCCACGACGGTCTTGTTCATGGCCTCGACGATCAGCTTGGTTGCTGACGGATAAGGCCACGGCTGGAAATCGATGCGGCCCGTGTGCCAGGCGCGGTGATGGATGGCGCCGCTCTGCTCATAATGCGGGCCGTAATCGGTCATCGCCTTGACGACGGCCGGGCCGGGCGTCGGCAGATAACCCTTGCCGTCGCGCGACAGCAGCTTGGCCACTGCCTCTTTATTCTGCGAGGCGAAAATGTGCCCGCGCACGACCGCATCGACGACCTTCTGGGTCCACTCGGGGCGGTCCTTCGTGTTGCTCTCCTGTGTGCAGATGACACAGCAGGGATGGTTCTTCCAGATGTCGCCGGTGAAGCGCAGCATACGCGCGCCGGCGCGCAGCTCGCCGAGCGCGTTGAACGGTTCGGCGACGATGTAGCCGTCGATCTTCTTGGCCGCCAAGGCGGTCGGCATTTCGGGCGGCGCCAGGATCTGCAGGGCGCATTCATTCGCGGCGAGCTGCGCGTTGCCGGACTTGATCACGGGCACGACGCCCGATTGCCGCAGCGCGTACTGAAGCACGATGTTGTGCATCGAGTACCAGAACGGCACGGCAATGCGCTTGCCGCCGAGGTCCGAGAATCCCCTGATCCCGGTGTCGCCGCCCACCACGAGACCCGAGCCGTTGGTGTGGCCCCAGGCCAGGATCTTCACGGGGAACTTGTTGTTGTAACGCATCCACACCGGCATCGGCTTGAGCAGATGCACGAGGTTGAATTTCCCGGCCGCGAACCCTTCCGCCAGCGCGGACCAGCTGCGGATCAGGGTCGGCGCTTCGACCTTCAGCCCGGCGTCCTCGAAGTAGCCGTTGGCATGAGCCACGAGCAGCGCCGTGGCGTCGGTGATCGGCAGATAGCCGATCCTCACGACGTCGTCGGGCTGCGCGCGGGCGGCCTTGAATGGAGCGGATGCCATCAGCGCGGCGAGCCCGCCGCGTGCGAGATAGTCGAGCGATTCGCGGCGCGTGATGCCGGAAGCAGACGGTGCATCGCAGCACGCGCAGCCAACATGAGCGGAGAGGGAAAATCGGGTCATGATTGAATCCTGCTGGAGATCAGGCCGCCTGCCGCAAGTGCGACAGCCGCATGCGCAGTCGTCGCTCGGGCTCGGCGCCGAGTTCGAAATCGTCTTCGATCCGTGAGGGGCGACCGTCGAGCAGAAGCACGCGGTCGGCCATGGCCGCGGCATCGGCCAGGTCGTGGGTGACGGTGATGAGGGTGATGCCGTTGCGCTGCGCCAGAGTGCGAATGTCGCGGCGCAATGCAGACCGGGTCTCCATATCCAGCGCGGAGAAGGGTTCGTCGAGCAGGAGGACTGCCGGATCGCTCGCCAAGGCGCGCGCGAGCGCGACGCGCTGCTGTTGACCACCCGAGAGCCCGACCGGGAGCGCGTGTGCGCGCTCGCTCAGCCCGATCTGCTCGAGCAATGCGTCGGCCTTGGCGATCGCGGCGGCCTTGTCCTTGCGCAGCAATCCCGAGAAGCGCATGGGCAGGAGGATGTTCTGATGCGCCGTCAGCCACGGCAGCAGCGCCGGGCGCTGGAACATCAGCACGGGCCGGCTTGAGGCGCCGACCGGGCCGCCATCAACGAGGATCCGGCCGCGCGTTGGCTTGTGAATGCCGGCCAGCAAATTCAGCAGCGTCGACTTGCCAGCCCCCGAGCGTCCGAGCACGGCGACGTGTTCGCCCGGCACGATCGAAAAGCTGACCTCATCGAGCACGGCAGTGCTGCCGTGCGCAAAGCTCAGGCGGTCGACGGCGATGCCGCCCTTGGAATTCGAAGGCTGCGTCATTCGCAGAATATGGTGCGAACGGGCTCGCCGTTGAATTCCAAATGTCGCGACCGGCGAAACAAAGAGCTTCTGATGCGCGGCGCGAACTTAGAAAAATCTACTCGCGTCGTCGCCCCGGTTTGACCTCGATCGATAGCTCGCCGCCGCGCATCCCGGCGCGCCGGCGATGATTTTTCCCCCGATTGCCTCCGAGGCGAAACCGATGTGCTGCCGTGGCGGCGTTTGGCGGAACGGTTGCCTGCGTCAGGCCGCGCCGCGCAACTCGCCGCCGCCATTCGGGGGCGGCGGAACCGGCACGCCGTCGTTGGCATATTCATTAAGCTTGTTTCGCAACGTCCGGATCGAGATTCCGAGAATATTGGCGGTGTGGGTGCGGTTGCCGAGGCAGTGCTTGAGGGTCTCGAGGATGAGGTCGCGTTCGACGTCCGCGACCGTGCGGCCGACCAGGGCTCGTGTCACCGCTTCTGCGGCCAGGGTGGCGTGGGCGACGGCGGCCGGTTTCGAGGGATCGATGCGGGTGCCGTCCGGCGCCAGGATCGCCTCGGGTCCGATCTCGTCGCCGGACGCCAGCAGCACGGCCCTGTGCATGGTGTTCTCGAGCTCGCGCACGTTGCCGGGCCACCGGCTGATCGAAAGTTGACGCTTGGCCTCTGACGACAGTGGCCGCAGCGGCACGCCGTTGGCGAGCGCGTAGATCTTGGCGAAATGCTGGGCGAGCTCGAGGATGTCCCCGGGGCGATCGCGCAGCGGCGGGATCTTCAGGTTCACGACGTTGAGGCGGAACAGCAGGTCTTCCCGGAACGTGCCGGTGCGGACCGCCTCGCCCAGATCGCGGTTCGACGTCGCGATGATGCGAATGTCGACCGGCACCGGCTTGCCCCCGCCGACCCGATCGATGACCCGCTCCTGGATGGCGCGCAGCAGCTTGGCCTGCAGGCGAACGTCCATTTCCGAAATCTCGTCGAGTAGCAGCGTGCCGCCCGACGCTTCTTCGAATTTGCCGATGCGCCTTGCCACCGCGCCGGTGAACGACCCCTTTTCGTGGCCGAACAGCTCGGACTCCAGCAGCGCCTCCGGGATCGCCGCGCAGTTGACCGAGATGAACTGGCCGCGCGCACGGTTGGAGCGGGCGTGTACGTAGCGGGCCAGCACCTCTTTGCCGGTGCCCGATTCGCCGGTGATCAGCACCGACGCTTCGGAAGGCGCGATCTGCTGCGCCAACTTCACGACGTTGGCCATCGCCTCGTCGCGGTAGATGAGCTCGCGCGTGTCGTCGGCGACTGCCGCCAGGACCGCGGCGATCATTTCCGGATCCGGCGGCAGGGGGATGTATTCCTTGGCGCCGGCATGGATGGCGGCGACCGCGGCGCGTGCATCGTTGGTGGTGCCGCATGCGACGATCGGGACGTGGATGTGCTCGGCTTCGAGCCGGATCACCAGATCGCGGATATCGACGGCGACATCGACCATCAGCAGGTCGGCGCCTTTGCCGCCGCGCAGGACGGCAATCGCCTGGCTGCTGCTCTCGGCGTGCGTCACCGATGCGCCCTTGTCCATGGCGATCTTGGTGGCCGTGGTGAGCTGGCCCTTGAGGGTTCCTACGATCAGAAGCCGCATCGGTGTCGTCCTTGCCTAGAGGTGCTTCGCGCCGGCCTTACGTGCGGTCGGCCTTGATGATTTCGGTCATGGTCACGCCGAGCTTGTCGTCCACGAGCACGACCTCGCCGCGGGCGACCAGGCGATTGTTGACATAGATGTCGATGGCTTCGCCGACCTTGCGGTCGAGTTCGATGACCGCCCCGGGTGCGAGCGAAAGCAGCCCGCCGACATCCATCTGCGCGCGGCCAAGAATGGCCGAGACCTGCACCGGCACGTCGAAAACCGCCTCCAGGTCCTCGGCGGTCCGCGCCACCGGAGGATCGTCCTTCGGCGCGATCGGGACGACCTCGCTCGCAACGTTGGCTTCCAGATCGGGGAGCGGGATTTTTCCGTCGTCGTTCGACATGTCAGCTATCTCCCAAATTTCCGCCGTGTGGCGCGCGCGCCGCCACGTAGCGCGCGACGGCTTCGTCGATCAGCGCCTCGCTCTTGGCGCGGTCGCGGACGACGCCGCCATCCGCCCATTCCAGCCGGCAGTCGCCCGGAGCGATGTCGCTTTCCCCCAGGACGACGAGGCGCCCCTCAAAGCCGCGCATGGCCGCGATCTCGGAGAGCTGCGCCTGCACCTGCGCGTGCAGGCTCTCGTGCACGCGCACGGCGATGTGCGGCGCGCTGCGCAGCTCCGACAGGCACGTCGTGGCGAGGGCGGCGATTTCAGCCAGAGGCTCGCGGGCGACAAGCTCACGCGCCAGCTTCTTGGCCACGGCCTCCGCGACCTCCACCGCCTCGATCTCGAGCTTTCGTTCGATGGCCGACAGGTTCGCCACGAAACGTTCGACCGCACCGCCGATGCCTTCGAGCGCCGCGGCGGTGCGGCGCTCCGCCTCTGTGCGCGCCTGGGCTTCCGCCGCGTTGACGCCGTTGCGATAGCCGCGCGCCTCCGCTTCCGCGATCTCGGCCTGATGCCTGGCGAGATCGACCTTGGGCGGCGGCGCGCTCGCCCCGAAGTCGGCGTCGAACATGAATTTGCTGCGCGCGGTCAACGGCCGGACTCCGGCATCGAACGTCGCAAATGGGCGTGAAGCGGGCGCATCAGTACACGAGCTCCTCTTCGCCGGTGCCCTTGCTGATCGTGATCTCGCCCTTGGCGGCGAGATCCTTGGCCATGTTCACGAGCGCCGACTGCGATTCGTCGACGTCGCGCAGGCGCACCGGCCCCAGCGCATCCATGTCGTCGGTGAGCATCTTGGCGGCGCGGGAGGACATGTTCTTGAGGAAGAATTCCCGCACCTGCTCCGAGGCGCCCTTGAGGGCGACCGCGAGCTTGTCCTTGTCGATCGACCGCATCAGCGTCTGCGCCGAAGCGCTGTCGAGCTTCGCGAGATCGTCGAAGGTGAACATCAGGTTCTTGATGCGGTCGGCGCTGTCCGCGCTGATCATCTCGAGCGCCGACATGAAGCGGCTTTCGGTCTGGCGATCGAAGCTGTTGAAGATGTCCGCCATCAGCTCGTGCGCATCGCGTCGCCGGGTGCGCGACAGGCTCGACATGAATTCCTTGCGCAGCGTCGATTCGAGATGCTCGATGACGTTCTTCTGGATCGCCTCCATCTTGAGCATCCGGTTGATCACGTCGAGACCGAGCTGCTCGGGCAGGATGGTGAGGATCTTCGCGGCCTGCTCGGGCTTGAGCTTGGCGAGCACCACAGCGATGGTCTGGGGATATTCGTTCTTGAGATAGTTCGCGAACACTTCCTCCGGAACGTTCGAGAGCTTCTCCCACACGTTGCGGCCGGCCGGTCCGCGCACCTCTTCCATCACCGAGGACACGCGCTCCGGCGGCAGATACTTCTGCAGCAGCCGCTCGGTCGCGTCATAGTTGCCCATCAGGGCGCCGGACGCAGACAGCAACGACACGAACTCCAGCAGCAGGTCTTCGACCGCGGCCGCTTCCACGGTGCCCAGCGTCGACATGGTCTGGGTGAGAATGCGCAACTCGTCGTCGTCGAGCAGGCCCCAGATCTTGCCGCCGTATTCCTCGCCCAGCGCAAGCATCAGCACGGCCGCGCGCTGCACGCCTGTGAGCTGCTGGGTGCGTCCGGCATGCCCGGGCACCCGGCTGGCGAGCATCGCCACCGTGCTCTCGAGGCTGGCCGGAAGAGGAGCTTCCTCCAATTCGGTTTCGTCAGGCTGCATCGCTCATCCATTGGCGGATAATCGAGACGGTCTCGTTGGGATTGGCGTCGGCCAGCTCACCCACCTTCTGCACCGACTGGGCGTGCACCTGGCCTTTGACCTGGGCGATGTCGATCATCTTGACGGTCTGATTGCCGATCACCGGCAACGCCGTATCCAAGGGGGACGCCAGGGCCGACGCGTCACCGGATGCGATCTGAGCGACGGCGCCGGAATCCTGCGCGGCGGCGGTTGCTTGGACGGCGCCCTCGGGCGTGATGATGCGGCGCACGAGGGGGCGCACCACCAGCAGCACGACGACGATGCCGAGAATGGCCATCACCAGGAGCTCGACGCCGCGCATCACGTCGTCCTTGGTGAACTGCAGGAACGAGAACATGCCGGTCGGCTCGTTGAGCGGAACAACCGGCGTTTCCGCAAACCGCAAGTTGACCACTTCGAGCTGGTCGCCGCGCTTCGTGTCCAGGCCGACGGCAGACCGCACGAGGGTTGCAATGCGATCGAGCTCTTCCTTCGGTCGATCCTGATAGACGAGCTCGCCCTTGTCGTTCTTCGCGTAGATGCCGTCGACGAGCACTGCAACGGCCAGGCGGTGGACACGTCCGCCTTCGATCACCTCGGTCTTGGTGGTGCGCGAGATCTCGTAGTTGGCGATTTCTTCCGACTTCTTGCTCTGCTCGCGCGTCGCCTGCTGGTTCTGCTGGTTGGCGCCCGGCAGTTCGTTGCCCACCGTGACCTGACCCTGGTTCTCGGCCGTGCCGGAGGATTCCTCGCGCGTCTGGCTGGAGCGCAGGACGCGCCCGTCGGGGTCGAACCGGTCCGAGGTCTGGGTGATGCGGTTGAAGTCGAACGAGGCCGACACGTTGACCCGGGCGCGGCCGGCCCCGACCACCGACGTGACGATTGATTCGATCTGGTCGCGCAGGCGGCGCTCGAGCGCGATCTGGCGTTCGTCGGCGGACACGCCGGTGCCCAGCCCGTCGTTGTCGTTGGCCGTGCCGTCCGCCAGCAGCCGCCCCGTCTCATCGACGATCGAGACGCGGTGCGGCTTGAGGCCGTTGACCGCGGTGGCGACGAGGTGCCGGATGGCACGCACCTGCTGCATCTCCAGCGCGCCGCGCACCTTGAGGACGATTGAGGCCGAGGGCTCGGCCTTGTCGCGGGCGAACAGCGGACGCTCCGGGATCACCAGATGCACCCGGGCCGCCTGGACGCGGTCGATGGCCCGGATGGTGCGCGACAGCTCGCCCTCGAGCGCCCGCAGGTGGTTGATGTTCTGGACGAAGCTGGTGGTGCCGAGCGTGTCGGACTTGTCGAAGATCTCGTAGCCGACGCCGCCCCCCTTGGGGAGGCCGCCTTCGGCCAGCTTCATGCGCAACCGCATCACCTTGTCCTGCGGCACCAGGATGATCGCGCCGTCGTTCCTGACCTCGTAGGGGATCGCCTGCCGCTCCAGGTCCTTGATGATGGCGCTGGAGTCCTCGAGCGAGAGGTCGGTGAACAGGGTCGTCATCGGCACGGCCGTGACGCGCAGGATGATGAAAGCGAAAAAGCCGATCAGGGCGATCGTGACCGCGCCCATCGCGGCAAGCCGGGCGGCGCCCAGCGTTCTGACGAATTGAATGAGACCCTGCAACGGACCTAGCCCCGAATCCGACCGGGCGCGTGGGCCCGACCCGGCAAGTTTTGCCGGGTGCATGGTTTCCATTTGGTTAACGCCGGTTAAGGCCTGGGGAGCCCGTGCGGCAAAGAAGCGGCCGTCCGCCGGCTCGGGGCCGGGCGGCCCCGGACATGCGAACGCCGGCTCGTGAGCCGGCGTTCGAAATCCGTGGCGTGATTGGGGCCGCTACTGGCGATACTGCTGAATGCGCGTCGTGCGAAGCCCCGCCAGGCCGTGGCGGTCGATGGAATACTGCCAGGCCAGGAATTCTTCGACAGTCAGCGTGTAGCGGCTGCAGGCTTCCTCCAGCGACAGCAAACCGCCGCGGACCGCCGCAACCACTTCGGCCTTGCGCCGGATCACCCAACGCTTCGTTCCCGGCGCCGGAAGATCGGCGATGGTCAGGGGACTGCCATCTGGCCCGATGACGTACTTTACCCTCGGGCGGTGGGGGTCTGTCATAGCTATACTCACGCACTGCACTATCTGAAAGCAGGCGTAATCTAGCCGTCGCGACTTAAAATTTACCTAAGCTGATCGTATGAGGTGGACTTGAATTGGGCGAGATAGGCCCAATTCACCGCAAGTAGTTAGGTGCTGCTGCTGGTGCTGGCGCCCGAGCGTGTCACCCGCTTGATCTTGTCGAGCGTGAACTCCTGCCCCGATACCGACAGAACCGGCGGGTTCTGGGTCAGGTCCACCCAGTCCACGACGCCCTCGACTTCGGTCGGTACCGCGACCGTCTCGTTGTTGGCATCCTTGGCGACGACCGACAGCTTGTAGGTGCCCTCCGGCCATTGGTTGCCGTTGTTGCCGCGCCCGTCCCAGACGAACTGCTGCTGTCCCGCCTGCACGGTGTAGGTGCCGGTATAGACCGTCTGCCCGGTTGCATTGCTCACCGTGAACGTCGCGGTGGCGGGCTTCGTCATGTTGAAGCTCCACACGGCGTTGCTGCCGCTTTTCAGGTCGGTCGTCGTGCCGTCGACCGTGACCGAGTTGCCGACGAATCCGAGCGCCTGCGACTGCTGCGCGGTCTGCTGCAGCGAGATCAGCGTTCCGAGCTGATCGTTCGATTTGAGCTGCTGTTCAACCTGGGCGAACTGCACGAGCTGTTGCGTGAACTGGTTGGTGTCGAGCGGATCGAGCGGATTCTGGTGCTGGAGTTGCGTCGTGAGCAGCTGCAGGAACTGGGTGAAGTTGTTGGCCAGCGTGTCCTTGTCGGTGACCGTCGACTTGACCGCATTCTGCTGCGCCACGACGTTGGTCGTGAAGCCGCTGTTGACTGAGCCGGTGGTGGCCATGGTGCGCTCCTACACGCGGATATCGAGGCCGCCGAGACGCGGCAGCCGGTAGACCGATGGATCGGCAACGCCCCCCGTCTCGGTCGGCACGACGACACGGGTCGCGCGGCCGTTGCCGCTCTCCTGCTGCATGTTCCCATTGCCCTGGTCGCGCAGCGAGAACTGCAGGCCGTCATTCCCGGTTTTGAGGCCGGCATCTTGAAGAGCGCGTTCGAGCGCCGACGACTCGCGGCGCAGCAGGTCGAGCGTATCCTGCCGCTCCACCAGCAGCCGCGAGGTGACGTTGCCCTGGCCGTCCACGTCGAGCCGGACATCGATGCGGCCGAGCTCCGGCGGATCGAGCCGGATCTCGAATCGGCTTTTTCCTTCCTTGGCCTGCGACACGATCTCGACCGCGAGGCCGCTGACGGGGACCGCCACGACGGCGGGCGCTGCGGCAGGCGTGGTCGCCGCGGCGGGAGTGGCGGTGTGGAACGTGGTGCCGGCCGCGGGCGGAACGGAGCCCTGGGCCTGCGCGGCCGCGGCGGCATGATGCGGAGCGGGCGTCTCGGTGTGCGGGGCTATCGTGCTGGCGGTGGCCGCCGGCTTTTTTTCTGACGTCTGCTTCTCAGCGGGCGCGTTGGTGTGCTCGGCCGCCTTCACGCCGGCGGCGTGCTTTTCACCGTCGGTCGCATGTGCCGTCTGCGCGGGCTCTTTCTCGGTGTCCCCCGCCTGAGCCTTGTCGGTGCTGGCGGCTTCCTTCGTTTCAGGGGCCGCGGGCGCATCCGCCTTCACGGACGTTGCGGGATCGTCTCCCGGCTTGCGCGGCTCGTGCTTGGTCGCGGTGGCAGGCTGCGCGTCGGGATCGGTGCTGGCGGCCTCGGCCTTGGTCTCGGTTTTGGTGTCGGCCTTGATCTCGGTCTTCGCTTCGACGGGCCCAACGGCGTCGGCATCGACAGGCTCGACAGCGGCGTCGGCTCCTTCGGACGCCGCAGCGGCCACGACGATTCCCGGAGCGCCAGGCTGCACCGGCACCACGACGGCGGCAGGGGCGGGGGCAGCAGGCGCCGGCGAAGGCGGGGTCGCCGGCGGCGCGGCCGGATCAGTGGGCGTAGCCGTGGCGGCGATCTCCGGCACCGGCGGAAGGTCGGTCGCATCCGCGTCGGTCGTGGCGTCGTCCTTGGCGTCATCGGCGGCGACATCGGGTGTGACGACACCGAGGTCGGCGGGCGCGTCGCTCACCTGTTGCGTGTCCTTTGCCGGCGGCTGGTTATCGGCCTGCGTTTTGGAAGGAGTGGTCGGCGCATCGCTCGCGGCAGCCGGGGGCGGCGAGGGGGAGTCGCCTCCATCCGTGCGCGCGGGCGTCTCCGGCCGCTGCGCGCGGTCGTTGCGTGCGGGCGGCTTTTGCGTGATCTGCGGACCGGAGCCGGTATCGAGCAGGGCGGCGAACGGCGCGGGGGCATGCTCAAGCCGATAGTCCGAGCGCACGGCGGCGGCGCGCGGTGTGCCGGCGGTGACGGGAAGCGCGACAGTGGGCACGGAACCTCCAGACGAGACAGGTACTGCTGGCCCTGCACTAGCAAGTCGCAGGCCACGGTATCGCGTTTGGAAAGTTGAGCTTATTCAGGATGTTATACTGTCCTCGCCGGCTGCTGCCACGCCCGCCCGCCCGGCACAGGATGCGCGGTCCCGGCAACAATTGCCGGGCCTGGAGCTATTCCACGCTGCCGCCGTTGCGCCACTGCAGTGGCCCCATATAGTAAGTGGCATGCTCAACAGCCTCGATATCGCAGGGCCACCCGAGAAGACGCGAGTCGTCGTCGCCATGTCCGGCGGCGTCGATTCCTCCGTGACGGCCGCATTGCTGAAGTCCGAGGGCTATGACGTCGTCGGCGTCACGTTGCAGCTCTACGACAATGCCGCCGCGACCCACCGCAAGGGCGCCTGCTGCGCTGGGCATGACATCCACGATGCGCGCATGGTGGCGGAGCGCATCGGCATTCCTCACTACGTGCTCGACTATGAGAGCCGGTTCAAGGAGGCGGTCATCGACCGCTTCGCGGAGAGCTATCTTGCGGGGGAGACTCCGGTGCCTTGTGTCGAGTGCAACCGCGAGATCAAGTTCCACGATCTGCTCGACACCGCGCGCGAGCTCGGCGCTCAGGTTCTCGCGACGGGTCACTACGTCTCCTCGCGCCTGCTGCCGGAGGGCGGACGCGCCCTCTACCGCGCGCGCGACGAAGACCGCGACCAGAGCTATTTCCTGTTCGCGACCACGCGCGAGCAGCTCGACATGCTGCGCTTTCCGCTCGGAGATATGACGAAGGCGGAAACGCGCGAACTGGCCCGGCGCTTCGGCCTGTCGGTGGCCGACAAGCACGACAGCCAGGATATCTGCTTCGTTCCCACCGGACGCTATACCGACATGATCGAACGCCTGCTGCCGGGCGCAGCGGAGCCGGGCGAGATCGTCGACATCGCAGGGCGCGTGCTCGGCAAGCACCCGGGCATCATTCATTTCACGGTCGGCCAGCGGCGTGGCCTCGGCATCCCCGCCAGCGAGCCGCTGTATGTCGTGCGGCTCGACGCTGCACGGCGCCGTGTGATCGTCGGACCGCGCGCCGCGCTGCGCACCACGCGGATGCGGCTGCGCGACGTGAACTGGATCGGTGACGGTTCGGTGGAGCGCGCACTGGCCGGCGGGCGCCGCGAGGTGTTCGTCAAGGTTCGCTCCACCCGTCCGCCGCAGCGGGCGTGGCTCGAGCGCGTCGGCGGCGATTACGAAGTCGAACTCGTCGACGGCGAGGATGGGGTGGCGCCGGGGCAAGCCTGCGCCTTCTATGACGCCGCGGCCGGCCAGGCACGCGTGCTCGGGGGCGGGTTCATCGTCAGCGCTTCCGCGCAGACGGATATCGGTCGCACCCTGGAGCCGGCTGCGGCGCGCGGCTGAGGCGACGACCGATGGGCCCTCCCAAGACCGATCGGGACACGCTCGATCAGACGACGCTGAACAAGGCCTATGCGCGCTGGGCTCCCATCTATGACCTCGTCTTCGGAGCCGTGTTCGATCCGGGTCGCAAGGCCTCGATCGAGGCCGCCGAGCGCATCGGCGGCCTCATCCTCGACGTCGGCATCGGCACCGGAATCTCGCTGCTCGATTTCTCGCGCACCAGTCGCGTGATCGGCGTCGACATCTCCGAGCCGATGCTGCGCAGGGCGCAGCAACGGGTGAGCGAGGCGAACCTCACCCAGGTCGAGGGGCTCGCCGTGATGGATGCCGAACGACTTGGCTTTCCGGCCGATGCGTTCGACGTGGTCGTCGCGCAGTTTGTCATCACGGCGGTGCCCAACCCGGACGCGACGCTGGATGAGTTCGTGCGGGTGACCAAACCGGGCGGAGAGATCATCCTGGTCAACCATATCGGCGCGGAGAGAGGTCCGCGCCAACTCTTCGAGAGAGCCTTTGCGCCGCTGGCGCGGCGCCTCGGCTGGCGGCCCGAGTTTCCCTGGGAGCGCATCGCGGCATGGCTGCGCCGGTCGCAGGGCGTGCGCCTGATCGAACGCCGCCCAATGCCGCCGCTCGGACACTTTTCGCTGATCAGGCTCGCCAAGGCGGGCGCGGCGAGCCGCGCCGCCTGACGGACAATCCAGAGCCCGTTCGCGCACCATCGTTGGACAGGTGCGCCACCCTCGTTGCAAAGCCCTGGCCCAGCCTCCCGGCTAGGGCTTGAAGTTGTCGGCCACCGTCCAGCCCAGTTCCTTGAGCTTCTTCTTGGCAAGCGCGGTCGATTGGCCGGTGATGTGCATCTCCGCCTTGCCAAATCCCGCGCTGCGGCTTTGGTTGACGATGTCGCGCATGGAGTGCGCCGTATTCTCCGTCCAGGACAGCGCGTCGAGCGGGAGGATCCCGATCACGCCGCCGCTGCGGGTGACGTTGAAGGGATACCCGCCGAACGACACGAAGCTCGCAAGCGAGCCGGTCCTGGCATAGTACTCCGCGAGCAGTTCCGCATGCCGCCGCATGAAATAGGCCGCATCGTGACGGTGGACCGAGGCCGCGCGCGCGACGAAGGCCGAGCGGTTCTGCACCGCCGCCATGCCTTCGAGCGAGGCGACGATCACGGTGACGTCGAGCGGTGTGAAGCTGCGGTTCAACAGCAACGTTTCCGCCGTGGCGTTGTCGACCCCCATCTCGCCCAGCTTGCGGCGGTTGAGATCCATGAGCTGGGCCGCGCTCAAGTCGCGCGCCGCCGAGGAGATCTTCGCCGACGTGGCGACGTTCGAGACGATGAGGCCGCCGACGCCGGGAATCGCCATCAGCGCGCCTGACACCACGAGACCGCCCGTCGCCGCCGCCTGGGAGAGCTGCGTCATCTTGGCCGCCAGCGGCTCGAAGTCCGTGTAGGGATCGACACCGAGCTGGGTCGCGAGCTCACGCCGCTTCTTGGTGACGCCCAGCAGGCTCTGCATGGTGTCGTCCTGGGTCTTGCCCAGGTTGTTCATCCCGGACCCAAACTGCCCGAACAGCGAGCCGACACCCGAGAGCGTATTGCTGATGGTGCCGCCGGGATTGGTCACCAGTTGCCCGGCGAACTTGATCGGGGACAGGCCGGCCTCGACCAGCGCCTTGTTGAAGGATTCCGAGTTGCTCACCCGTTCGAGCTCGGCCAGCGCGGCCAACTCGACGATGCGCGTGCGCATGAGCGCGTCGCCGATGACGGTGAAGTCCCCGTATGGGCTCTTCACGGCGTAGACACGCATGAAGCCGTCGCTCGTGACAGGCTTGGTGATCGTATAGTTTGCACCCGTCGCCTTGATGCCCGCGATGCGCGCGGGGTCAAAGCTCGGAGGCCGCTCGAAGCCTTGGGCGTTCGCGCCGGCGCAGCCGCCGACGAGCGCGGCCGCCACGGCCGCCGCAAGCATTGTCGACGAGCCTCGTCGCATGGATCACCCCCCGTTTCGCGCAGGCACCCGGATGGGCGCGGATCGCCCGGCGACATGCTCTACGCTGCTGCGCTGCCCAAAAGCGACGGCCATTTTTGGCCAAGCTCCCCTCGCGCAAGCTCTTGAACGTTAACATATCGATCCAAGGGCGTCGCCGTGTCTCGCGGGCGCAGGCGGGAGCGGGCAGGGCGTGGCGTTCGCTTGACACCCTTTCGCGGGGGTCCCTATATCCGGGGCGTCCGCCGGAAGAGCAGTGGCGGGGTAGCTCAGTTGGTTAGAGCACGGGAATCATAATCCTGGGGTCGGGGGTTCAAATCCCTCCCCCGCTACCATTCTTCCGTCCGCCTTTCTCTACGACAGCCAGTTCGCCGGAGCACGGGCATGTCCTATGCCGGAAGCAACGTGACTGGCTCCCGCGGGCTGATCGCGGTCGACAAGGTCGGCAACAAGATCCGGTTCTACGACCCCCAGACGCTGTGCGAGATCGGCGCCTTCGACGCGCCCGAGCCGTGCGCGCACGAACTCGCGATCTCCCACGACCATCGGTGTGCGTTCGTGCCGCTCTACGGCGACGGGATTTACGGGGCCAACAAGCGCCCGAACAACAAGATCCTGGTGATCGACCTGGAGCGCCGCGCCCTGGCGGACGTGATCGCGCTCGGCGAGTTCGTGGCCCCGCACGGCGTGGTGGCGAGCCGGGACGGCAAGCTCTGGGTGGTCTGCGACATCCCCAACAAGCTGTTGCTGGTCGATCCCGCGCGGCGGGCGATCGAGGCCGTCTATGATTGTCCGGCGACGGGGCCGCATCTGCTCGCCCTCACGCCCGATGAATCAAAGGCCTATGTGTCGAGCAAGGAGGGCGACCTCACCGCCTTCGACCTGGCGCGGCGCAGTTTCGTGGCGAGCGTGCCGCTGTGCGCAGAGGGGGTCGTGCGCGGCAACGGCAGCGGCGGGGAAGGGCTCATGCCGACGGCGGCCGGCGACCGCCTGATCGTGATCGACAACGATCGCAACGACCTGCATGTGATCGACGTGGCCACCGATCGCGAAATCGACCGCGTTCCGCTTGCCCAGAATGCGCTCTCCAACGCCAAGCGCTCGCGGCTCGCGAAGCTGATGTTCTCGCCCGACGGCCGCTGGCTGGTCGCAACCGCCTATGCCGGCGGGCTCGCCTGGGTGATCGAGGCCTCGGACCTGCGCCGGCAGCGTGTGGTGCCGGTCGCCAAAGGGCCGCAGGGCATCGCCTTCGCTCCCGATGGAAGGACTGCGCTCGTGTCCAGCCACGACAGTGGGCTGCTCACCCAGATCGACCTTGCGGAAGGCAGGCCCATCGCCGCCCACGACGGCGGGGCCGGCATCGAAGTGCTGGCGTATTACTGACGGCGCAGCCATTCTCGTCCGGCCAGCGGCTCTGCGCCGGCTAAGCTTGCAGAACCCCCATGCCTGCGGTCTTATGCGCCCGCCTGGGACGAACGCCGCGGTGGTGCGCCCGGACGGACCTCAGGCACATGCGGGACGTGCGGAGGGGCTGTGCCAAAGTTCAAGGTCGTGACGCCCAAGGGGACGAGTTTCGCCGTCGGCGGGACAGGCTATGACATCGAGAACGAGGCGCTGACGCCGCTCGACGCGGACATCATCGAAATCGACGCCTCCTCCGAGAATGCCTTCATTGCGGCGGCGCACGATTGCGACGCGCTCTACGCCAAGGGCATGAAGTTCACCAAGCGCATGATCGACGGGCTCGAGCGCTGCAAGATCATTGCGCTCGGCACCGTCGGCTCGGATTACGTCGACGTCGACGCGGCGACCGCGCGCGGCATCCCGGTCACCAACGTGCCCGACACGTTCATCGAGGAAGTCGCCGACCACACGATGATGCTGCTGCTGTCGTCGTGGCGACGCCTGATCGTCCAGGACCGCATGGTCCGCGACGGGCGTTGGCGCGAGGGCCGGCCCGCGCTCAACCAGCCCCGCCTGATGGGGCAGACCCTCGGCTTCATCGCGTTCGGCCATGTCGCACGCGCGGTGGCGATGCGGGCCAAGGCGTTCGGCTTGCGCATGCTGGCCTACGATCCCTTCATCGAAGAGCTGGTGATGAGCCCGTACGGCGTCGAGCCGGCGACGCTGGAGGAGGTGCTGCGCAATTCGGACTATGTGTCCATGCATGCGCCCGATACCGAGTCGGCGCGCAAGATGCTCACCGAGAAGCACTTCCGCATGATGAAGCCCAACGCGATGTTCATCAACACCGGGCGCGGGCCGACGGTCGACGAGGCTGCGCTGATCAAGGCGCTGCGGGAGGGCTGGATCGCGGGCGCCGGTCTCGACGTGCTGGAGGTCGAGCCGCCGAGCCCCGACAATCCGCTGCTCAAGATGGACAACGTGATCCTCACCGCGCATGTCGCGTCCGCGTCCGCGCGCTTCGATCCCGCGCGCAAGCGCCGGGTCGGGCAGGAGATCGCGCTCGTGCTGCGCGGCTACTGGCCGCGCGCGGCGGTCAATCCGTCGGTGCTCGAGCAGTCGTCGTTGAAGCGCTGGCAGCCTTATTCGATGGAGCGCGGGCCGGCCACCTGACTGCATTGCCGCCATGACTGCGGCGCTGCCGGCTTGCTTTGGCGGCGCTGATCGGGAACACACGGCTCTGCGGCGTCGTCATGGGAACGGCGGGCGGCGAGCCCGCCAAGTTGTACAGAGGAACGGGAGTTTTTCATGAAAGTTGGTGCGGCGATCGCCGAGATCATGAAGCGCGAAGGCATTGATACGCTGTGCGCCTATCCGGTGAACCACCTGATCGAGCACGCGGCGGCGATCGACATCCGTCCCATCATCGTGCGCCAGGAGCGCATCGGCCTGCACATGGCGGACGCGATCTCGCGCCTGACCACGGGCAAGAAGCTGGGCGCGTTCTGCATGCAGCACGGTCCCGGCACCGAGAATGCCTACGGCGGCATCGCGCAGGCCTTCTCGGAATCGATCCCGATCCTGGTGGTGCCGGGAGGCTATCCGCGCCGCATCTCGCAGGTCGGCGCCAACTATTACGCGGCGCGCGACATGCGCGGCATCGCCAAGTCGGCCGAGTCGATCACGAGCCCTGAGGAAGTGCCGAACGTCATGCGGCGGGCCTTCTCGCGCCTGCGCAACGGTCGCGGCGGGCCGGCGATCGTGGAAGTGCCCGGCGACTTGTGGAACGCCGAGGTTCCCGAGCCGCTCAACTACAAGCCCGTGGTGCAGACGCGCATCGCCCCTGATCCGGACCAGGTGCGCGACGCCGCCAAGACGCTGGCCAAGGCCAAGCGGCCGGTGATCTACGCCGGGCAGGGGGTGCACTGGGCGCGGGCGTGGCCGCAGCTGCGCCAGCTCGCCGAGGTGCTCGGCGCGCCGGTGGTCACGAGCCTCGAGGGCAAGAGTGCGTTCCCCGAGACCCATCCGCTCTCGCTCGGCTCGGGCGGCGTCGCGGTGCCCAGGCCGGTGCGCTATTTCCTCGACCATTCCGACGTCATCTTCGGCATCGGCTGCAGCTTCACGGAGACGTCCTTCGGCGTGCCCATGCCCAAGGGCAAGACGATGATCCACGCGACGCTCGACGAGGCACACCTCAACAAGGACATCGCCGCCGACATCGGCCTGATCGGCGACGCCGCGCTCACGCTCGACATGCTGATCGAGGAGCTCAAGAGCCACATCAAGGGCAAGCGCGACAGCAAGGCGACGGCGAAGGACATCGCCGACATGCGCAAGGGATGGATGGCCGAATGGATGCCCAAGCTCACGCTCAATGAGGCGCCGCTGTCCCCCTATCGCGTGATCTGGGACCTGTACAACACGGTCGACGTCGCCAACACGATCATCACCCATGACGCCGGTTCGCCGCGCGACCAGCTCTCGCCGTTCTGGTCGTGCACCGAGCCGCTCACCTACATCGGCTGGGGCAAGACCACCCAGCTCGGCTACGGCCTCGGCCTCGCCATGGGCGCCAAGCTCGCCTGTCCCGACAAGCTCTGCATCAACGTCTGGGGCGACGCGGCGATCGGCTTCACCGGCATGGACTTCGAGACGGCGGTGCGCGAGCGCATCCCGATCCTGTCCATCCTGCTCAACAACTTCTCCATGGCGATCGAGATTCCGATCATGCCGATCTCGCAGAAGAAGTACGGCTCGACCGACATCTCCGGCGACTACGCCGCCATGGCGCGGGCCTTCGGGGGATACGGCGAGCGCGTGACCGAGCCGAAGGACATCATTCCGGCGATCAAGCGCGGCATCGCGGAGACCAAGAAGGGCAAGCCGGCGCTGCTCGAGTTCATCACTGCCAAGGAGACGGTGATCTCGCGCTATCTCCCGGAGGCGTGACGATGTCGCAGAGCGCGATTTCTGCTTGACGTAAATATCGCGATATGCGATATTTACGTCGTGAGGCCGATCGTATTTGCTCCCGCTGCTCTCCGGCAATGGCTGAAGCTTTCGGCCGATGTGCGTGCAAGGATCGATCAGCGGCTCAAGGCGTTTGCCGAAGATGGTCGAGGCGACGTAAAGCGGCTGAAGGGGAGGGCGGGGAGCCGCCTGCGCGTAGGCGATTGGCGCGTGATCTTTTATGAAGAACGCGGAGCGATCGTCATCGTCGCGGTCGGTCATCGCCGCGAAGTGTACGACTGAGAGGATTCTGTGAACGTTCGTTTTCAGAAGACGCCGCAAGGCGAGGTCGCCATCCTTCCGCGCGAGGAGTTCGAAGCGCTCGTGGCCAAGGCTGCGGAAGCTGACGAGGATGCTGGCACCGCGCGACTGGTCGCGCGCGCCAAGCGCAACGTCGCGAAGGAAGATTTGATTCCGATGGAAGTCGCTGACCGCCTTGCCGCTGGTGAGAATCCCGTTCGGGTTTTTCGCGAGTGGCGCAGATTGACGCAACAACAACTCGCGCTGGAAAGCGGGCTAACCCAGGGCTATTTGTCCGATATCGAAACAGGGCGGCGGCGCGGAACGGCATTGCGTCTGCGGGGAGTATCGCATGCGCTGAGAGTTCCACTCGATCTATTGATTGCGAGCTGAGTCGTTTCATGTCCGCGACGGCCGCCCCGCGCCGCGTCACTTCGGCGGAATGACCGGCACCAGCAGGTAGGATTCGTAACTGCCGCCGGCATGGATGACGTGCCGGCCCTTGTTCACGCTCGAGCCCTTGTGGCGGAAGTAGACCGGCGCGACGTCGACCGGATAGCGGTTGAGGTCGTCGCCCTGCACGATCAGGCGCAGCGTCTCGCCGGCGGCAAAGCGCGTACCCGACGGCCAGATCTCGATATCGAGCGGGACGATCTCGCCCGGCTTGATCTTCTGCTCGCGCGTGTGCGGGTGCACCGGCTGCCACTCGGTCGACTTGCCCGGATCGAGCTCGCGGTGCGACGCGCGCAGCCAGCCGAGCGCGACCGGACCGTCGTCGAACTGGGCGTAGTAGGCGAAGGGGACGAGCTTGCCGTCCTTGTCGAGCTTGTGCAGGCCGACGAACACATCCATGTCGTCGCTGGCCTCGCACGACATGAACACGCGCAGCTTCATGTAGCCGGTGAGCTCGGTGTCCTTGTCGAAGGTGATGTCGAACGTCGCGCGGTCGGCGGGCGCGAGGTCTGCCACGACCGAGTCGTAGGACGCGGACGCCGCCTCGCGCACGGGCGCCGCCTCCAGCGAGCCTCTGGCGGCATTGAGGAAGAGCTTCGTGTACTGGGTGCGCGCGAGCGGCCACTCGTTCTCCACGCGGAAGGTGCCGACGCCGTTGCGCTCGCGCACCTCCACCATGACCTTCGGCCAGTCCTTCACCTCGTTGTCGAGGCCCTTGAGGAAGTGGTCGAAGAAGGCGTGCAGACGGCGCATGTTCTCCGGCACGTAATAGTGCGCCCACTTCTTCTGGCCGTGCGCCAGCAGCCATTTCTGCGGCGAGGCAATGTGCTTGAAGCCTTCGAACGTGCCGCGGGTGTGCAGGCCCTGGTCGGTCCAACTCGCGACCACGAAGGCCGGCACCTTGATCTTCGAGAAGTCGACGGCCTTGGAACGCCAGAAGTCGTCGAACAGCGGATGCTCCTTGGTCTCGGCCTCGAGGTCCTCGATCGTGCCGGTACCGGCGCCCCAGCGGTTCCACAGCGAGGGCCAGAAATGCGTGTCGGGGATGCCGCCATGGGTCGCGACCTCGCGATAGCTGTCGGTCCAGCCTTCCCACGGATTGATGGCCGCGAGGTGCGGCGGATTGAGCTCCGCCACCCGCCACTGCAGTTGCGCGAGGTAGGACACGCCCGAGAGGCCCACCTTGCCGTTGCTCCACGGTTGGGTGCCTGCCCATTCGACGGCATCGTAGAAGTCCTGCGCCTCCTCGGGAGCGAGGTAATGCGCCGTGCCTTCCGAGTACCAGGTGCCGCGCACGTCGATCACCACGACTGCATAGCCGTGCGGGATCCAGAACGTCGGGTCGGGCGCCTCGAACGCGGTGTACTTCGAGGTATCGCCGTCCTTCACGCCGGCATTGAGGAAGCGCTTGGGGTCGAACGGCACGTGCTTGCCGTAGGGGGTCCAGGCGATGATCGGCGGCACCGGCCGCTCATCCGC
The DNA here is from genome assembly GCA_035556735.1 of Xanthobacteraceae bacterium. Classification (GTDB taxonomy): domain Bacteria; phylum Pseudomonadota; class Alphaproteobacteria; order Rhizobiales; family Xanthobacteraceae; genus CANJBX01. The sequence goes on from DATMFF010000006.1 coordinate 683,168, forward strand.
CGGGCGGAACACGTCGGCATAGAGCTTCGTGCCGTCGCGCATGGTGACGACGACGTCGCGCTCGATGATCATCGCGTGCTCGTTCTCGACCGTGCGGCTGTAGGCTGGCGGCTTGCCGCCGCGCTCCTCGGGTTTGCTCCGCGGGCTGCGATACCGATACTCGAACCCCTGCGCCGCCATGTGTCGTCTCCTCGTGAAATGCTATGACGCGGCGCGCCTGCCGGCACGCCGCGGATCGGTTGTCGATGGTTTGCTACTTCGCCTTGAACGACTTGGCCAGCGCGTCGGCGGCGCGGGCGAGCAGCACCGTGTCCGTGCCCACCGCCACGAAATTGTAGCCCCACTCGATGTAGCGCCGCGCCTCCGCTTCGACCCCCGTGAGGATGCCGGCGGCCTTGCCCACCTTGGCGAGGCGACGCGCCGCGTCCTGGATGGCGGCCTGCGCCTCCGGATGCTGCGGGTTCCCGAGGTGGCCGAGCGAGGCCGACAGATCGGCGGGGCCGATGAACACGCCGTCGACGCCCTCGACGCTCGCGATCGCCTCGATCTGGTCGAGCGCCGATTTGGTCTCGACCTGCACCAGCAGGCAGATCTCGTCGTCCGCCTTCCTGAGATAGTCGTTGACGCGTCCGTAGCGGCTGGCGCGCGAGGCGCCGGCGACGCCGCGCATGCCGCGCGGGGGATAGCGCACGGATGTGACCGCGCGTTTCGCCTCGTCCGGCGTCTGCACGTAGGGGATGAGGATCGACTGCGCGCCGATGTCGAGGATGCGCTTGATCAGCACCATGTCGTTCCAGGCCGCGCGCACGACCGGCGTCGCGGTCCCGCGTCCGGACGCCTGCAATTGCGTGACGAGACCGGGAAGCTCGTTGGGCGAGTGCTCGGTGTCGAGCAGGATCCAGTCGAAGCCGGAGTCCGAGATGACCTCGGCGCCGATGTTGCTGCACAGGCTGCTCCAGATGCCGATCTGCAGCCGCCGTTCTTTGACCGCTTGCTTGAAGACGTTGCGCGTGATGTCCATGGACTTGCGTTCCGCTCCCCCGGATTTTGTTGTCGACCAGATATCGGCTTCAGACGAACTGGATGGCGACGCCGCCGAGCGGCCCGAAGTCGCCGTGCAGCGTGTCGCCCTTCTTGGCCCAGACGACGCGCGTGAACGAGCCCGACAGCACCAGATGGCCCGCCTCGAGCGTGACGCCGTGCTGGCCGAGCTTGTTGGCGAGCCAGGCGACGCCCATGGCCGGATGGCCGAGCACGCCGGCCGCAAGGCCCGTCTCCTCGATCTCGCCGTTGACGTACATGATGCCGCCGACCCAACGCAGGTCGATGTCCATCGGACGGATCGGACGTCCGCCGACGACGATGCCGGCGGCTGCGCCGTTGTCCGAGATCGTGTCGAAGATCTTGCGCGGGTTCTGCACGCGCGCATCCACGATCTCGAGCGAGGGCACGACGTACTCGGTCGCGCGCAGCACGTCGGTGAGGCCGATGCCCGGGCCTTTGAGCGGCTTGCCGAGGATGAAGGCGAGCTCGACCTCCACCCGCGGCGCGCAGTAGTTCGCGTGCGGCACCTTGGCGCCGTCGGCGATCATCATGTCGTCGAGCAGATGTCCGTAGTCGGGCTCGTCGATCTCCGATGAGCGTTGCATCGCCTTCGAGGTGAGGCCGACCTTGTGCCCGATCAGCTTGCGGCCTTCGGCGATCTTCTGGTTCTGCACGAGGCCCTGGATCGCATAGGCATCCTCGAAGGTGATGTCCGGCCACGTCTTCGACAGCTGCACCATCGGCTTGCGTTCGCGTTCGGCGGCCAGCAACAGTTGCGCGGCCTTTTTTCGGTCTGCGTCGGAGAGCATCGATGGTCCTTTTGCTGGAATGCGTGCGAGTGTAGCCCGACGGGCGGGATGTTGCGCAAGGGCAGGGCAGGCATGGCGGCAGACCTCAAGGTCATGAGTGCGCGGGCGGTGAAGGCCGCGGTGAGCACGCTCGCGGCGCAGTTCTCACGTGCGCATGGGTGCGCGGTCACGTTCGACTTCGCGCCGGTCGGCACGCTGGAAAGCAGGCTCGCCGCCGGCGAGCGCGCCGACGTCGTCATCCTTTCGCGCGCGGTGATGGCGAGTGTCGCACAAAGCGGACTGTTCGCGCCGGACAGCGTGCGCGAACTCGGCAGTACGCCGATCGGTCTTGCGGTGCGCGCCGGCGCGCACGTTCCGGACATCTCGACGCCGGACGCTTTCAAGGCGGTGCTGCTCGCGGCCGACAAGATCGCGCTGTCCGATCCCGCCATCGGCGGCACGGCCGCGCGCTATCTGCCGCAGCTTTTCGCGCGCATGGATATTGCCGAAGCAATCGAGCCCAGGCTGGTGCGCTGCCGTGGCGGCGGCGGCGAGGTTGCTGAACGCGTCGCGCGCGGCGAAGCGGAGGTGGGCATGACCTTCGTCAGCGAGATGCTGCCGATCGCCGGCGTCACCATCGCGGGGCCGCTGCCGGCGCCCTACGGCAGGGAGACGGGCTACTGCGCGGCGGTGTGCGCGCAGAGTAGCAATGCCGCGACCGGGGCCGACCTGATCGCCGCGCTGGCGGATCCCACGGGTGACGCCGTCTGGCGAAGCGCGGGCTTCGCGCGTTGAGCCGTCCGTGCCCGCGGCGACCGTCGTTCGTCATGTTGCCAATTCCACACACCTCGCCAGGGAGCGAACTGCTGTCCACAGGAGCGGTCGGAATCGGGGCCTGCAAAAGCATGCGAAGGCAGGTCACTGCGCTGTCGCTATCCATTTGGTCTGACGGGGATTTTTTGCTTTCCTAACGGAACCTTTCCAGACCGGGGCAATCGCGTGTCATTTTTGCAACGTCTGCCGAAATTCCAGGCGTTTTGCCGCCGCAATCATTTCTTCTCAGAATCGGTCGAGGTAAGTTTTGCCAGCGACGAAGAGGGAATCGGCTGTCGCGGCCGGGCGGACCATTGCCACAACGGGACGGGCAATGCCGCCGGGAAACTGGGGGGCCGGAAGGTGCACCTGCATCTGAAGGGCTAACTCCTCCCGAGACTTTAACACTGGAGGACTGGAATGAGAGCGATCAAAGGCCTTCTCCTCGCCAGCGCAGCGGGTATGGCTGCGGTGTCGAGCGCGCAGGCAGCCGACCTTCCCGTCAAGGCCAAACCGGTCGAGTACGTGAAGGTTTGTAGCCTGTACGGCGCAGGGTTCTTCTACGTTCCGGGCACCGATACCTGCCTCAAGATCGGCATGTATCTGCGTTCGGACCACGGCTACGGTGCTGGCGGCGTGATGGCGCCTCCGGGCTACTACCTGTCGACCGCGAACTCGCGCTTCACCCGCACGGACACGAACTTCTACACCTACCGTGCACGTATCAACCTGACCACCGACTGGCGCACGCAGACCGACTACGGTGTGCTCCGCGCTTACGCCGCGATCATCGCCCAGCAGAGCACGGGTGATGCCGCGTCGACCGGTGTTGCGGGCATCCTGCGCGCGTTCATCCAGTTCGCCGGCTTCACCGTCGGTCACGCCGTGTCGTACTTCGACTTCTTCAACGGCGCTGACTACGGCTATGCGCCGTCGATCTGGGGCGCGAGCACGGGCGTCAACGGTACTGACCTCGTCGCCTACACCTGGCAGCTCGGCAACGGCTGGTCGATTTCGGTCGACGCCGAAGACGGCACGGGTCCGGGCCGCACGGGCCGTACTCTGAACGCCAGCATCGCGGGCGGCTTCACGCTGGCCCCGGGCATCACCAACTCGTCCGAAGCTGCTTGGACGCCTGACTTCGCGGGTAACATCCGCGTCGACCAGGCCTGGGGCTCGGCGCAGTTGTCGGCTGCCGCGCACAACCTGTCCGGCACCTACTACGGTGGTGCTGGCGCTCCGATCGCCGCTCCGGTGACCAGCAACGGCCACCCGGGTGACGAATGGGGTTGGGCGATCCAGGGCGGTCTCCGCCTGACGAACCTGTTCCAGCCGCGGAACACGTTCGAGATCTCGTCGTCGTACTGCGATGGCGCAGCCGCCTACTGCACGTCGACGCCGATCAACGCTCCGTACGGCAGCGGCAACACGATCGGCCTCGGCTATGCCGTGGACGGCGTGTACGTGACCGGCTCGGGCGTCGAGAAGACCGAGTCGTGGGTCATCCAGGCAGCGTACCAGCACTACTGGAACGCCCAGTGGAGGACCTCGGTGGTTGGTGGCTACCAGGAGACCAACTACTCCGCGACCGCCGCTTCGATGATCTGCGGCACCGCGGCCAACTCGGTGAACCAGCTTCCGGGCGTTCTGACGGCTGGCTCGACCTGCGACCCGAGCTTCTCGCAGACCTCGGTCAGCACCCGTACCGCCTGGAACCCGCACCCGACCCTCGAGATCGGTCTGGACCTGATTTGGTACCATCTCGATACGGCGCACAGCGGCTCGATCACTCTGGCGGCGAGCGGCGCACGTCCGGCGGGCATCTACGCCCTCGATGACCAGGATCGTTTCCTCGGCATCCTGCGCGTCCAGAAGACCGTTCTGCCCTGATCGTCTGATCAAGGTCAGCTAGGTTGCAGTCCCCCGGCGGCAACGCCGGGGGATTTGCTTTTTGCGAGCCCCGCAATGCCCTGGACCTGGGGCGCGGGCCGGTGGAATAAGCGGGCGCGACAGGAGATGGTTTCGTGGCGCAGGGTGCCCGGCAGATCGTGTTTGTCTGTGGAGGCCGCGGCACGCGCCTGCGCGGGGCGCAGGGCGGCGGCATGCCGAAGTCTCTCACGGAGATTGCCGGCGAGCCCATCGCGCGCCGCCTGATTCGTCAGTTCGCGCCGCTGCACGCGGCGGGGCCGGGGCCCATCGTGATCGTTGCCCAGGGCGACGAAGCGACGCCGGCGATGGTGCGCGCTGCGCTCGGATCGCGAGCGGTCATCGTCGAGCAGGCGGCTCCGGACGGCGTCGCCAACGCCATCCGGCTAGCCGAGCCTCATCTCGTCGCGGACGCGCTCGTCTTCCTGGGCGACATCATCCTGCAGGGCGACCTGTCGGAGCCGCCGCCCGGTCAATCGGCCGTGTGCATCTGGCGCGATGCGCCGCTTGCGACCATCCGCGAAAACTTCGGCGTCGCGTTCGAGGACGGCGCAGTGGCCGAGCTCGTCGAGAAGCCGGCCGACCCGCACGGCCTGCTGTGCGGCATCGGCGTTTACGCGCTCACGCGGGACGCTATCGCGCTGTTTGCGTCGTCGCCGATCAACACCGTCAAGGGCGAGCGCGAGATCACCGAAGCACTGCGTCATCTGATGCGTTGCGGGCGGCCGCTGCAGGCGTTCGACTTCAACGGCCTCTACATCAACATCAATCGGATGACCGATCGCGAGGAGGCCGAGCGGCTTCTCGCGGGTGCGAAACGCGGCTGATCCCTCGGCAAGTCGCGGGTGCGCCGCATCGCCGCGCCGTTTGCGCGCGGGAACGATTTTCCGCATCCGGTGGTTTTATCCGCGACGGTGGGCGAACGCGGAGACATCCCAGATGAAAGCACTCTCTTTAGCGGCGGCCGGACTTTTGCTGTCGGCCGGGTTGGCCATGGCGCAAAGCGACCTTCAGCAGAAACCCAGGCAACTCGACAAACAGCCGGTGCCCTCGGGGACGGAGGCAGGCACCTCGACGCCGCAACCGGGTGACGCCCAGAGCCGCGCCGTGACCGGCTCCGGCTCCTCGTCGGGCGCGGCCATGGGCGCCAAAACGACGACGGGCGCAGGGCCTTCCGCACCGGGCATGAAGAAGCCCGACGAACAGAAGAAGTAGCAGCGCCCCGACCACGCGAACGGCAAAAGCGGCTTTTCGAAGATGGTCATGCTCATGCAACTGCCGGGCGACGATCGCGTGGCGATCTGATCCGGCCATCGCTCAGGCTGCACGAACGGAACCCGGCGGCGAAACCGCCGGGTTCTCGCGTTGCGGTCTGCTTCGCAAGCTGGAGCCCGCACCATCGGCGGCATCGGGCGGAGGCAGATGACGCCCGCTGGCGGCAACTTGCCGCTGTCTTGCCCGCACCGTGGCGGCCCCTATAGTCGCGCCCACGCCGGCGGCGCTGCCGGACGTCGATCATGTCCCGGAACAGCCGCATGGCCCGACTGCCCCTCGACCTTGCGCGGAACGCCGCGCCAACGCTCGGAGATCTCTTCAACGAGGCGGCAGCGCTCTATCAACGTGGGGATCTCGCGGGTGCGCGGCGCACTCTCAAGGCCGTGCTGCGCAAGCAGCCCCAGCAGTTCGACGCCTTGCACCTGATGGGGCTGATCGAAGCCCGCCGCGGACACCACAAGGATGCCGAGGTGCTCCTGCGCCAGGCGGTGCGGGTCAATCCGAATGCGGCGGACGCGCACGCCAACCGCGGCAACGTGCTGCGCGAGCTGGGACGTTTCGACGAGGCCGTCGCCAGCTACGACCAGGCGCTCGCGCTCAAGCCGGACTATCCCAACGCGCTCAACAGCCGCGCCATCGCGCTCGTCGCGCTCGGGCGTTTCGATGAGGCGCTTGCGAACTACGATCGGGCGCTGGCGCTCGACCCGAAGTTCGCTACGGCGCGCTACAACCGCGCGATCGCGCTGGTCCAGCTTGGACGGCTGCAGGAAGCCGTCACCGCCTTCGATGCGATGCTGGCGGACGATCCCATGTTCCTGCAGGGACATGTGGACCGCGCCAATGCGCTGGGGGCGCTCGGCCGGGTCGAGGAGGCGCTTGCCGGCTACGACAGGGCGCTCGCGATCGAGCCGCGGTTCACCACGGCGCTGTACAACCGCGGGCTCGTGCTGCTCAAGGCCGGCCGCTGTTCCGAGGCGCTGGCGAGCTTCGATGCGCTGCTGGCGATCGAGCCGGCGGTCGCCGGCGCGCTCGACGGGAGGGGCAATGCCCTGGCGGGACTTGGCCGGCACGAGGAGGCGGTCGCAGCTTTTGCGGCCGCGGTCGAGGCCGATCCGAAGTTCGCCGGCGCGCTCAACAACATGGGATTCGCGTTGTTGAGGCTGCGTCGGGCCAGCGAGGCGCTCGCCTGTTTCGATAGGGCGCTGCGCCTCGACCCGCGATCCGCGGGCATCCTGAACAACCGCGGCAACGCGCTGCTGGCGCTCGGGCGCGCTGACGATGCGCTGGCCAGCTTCAATGCGGCCGTCGCGGCCGATCCGGATGCGCTGGACGCGTTGGCGAACCGCGCCTCCGCGGCACTGACCGCCAAGCGCTACGAACAGGCCGCAGCCGACTTCGAGCGCGTGGTCGCGCTCGATCCCGGCCAGCCCTACGCGCTCGGGAACCTGCTCTATGCGCGGCTGCACTGCTCCGACTGGCGCGAGCACGACGAGCTGCAGCGCCGGATCGGGGAGGGATTGCGCGCCGGCCGCAAGGTGATCCTGCCGTTCGAGGCGGTCGCCTGCGTCGACGCCGCGTCGGATCAGTTGCTCGCGGCGAATGTCTGGCTCGACGATGTGTGCCCGGTACGCACAAAGCGGGCGGTTTTCCCGCCGCGCACGCATGACAGGATCCGGCTGGGCTATCTGTCGACGGATCTGCGCGTCCACCCGGTCGCGATCCTGATGGCCGAATTGTTCGAGCGCCACGATCGCTCCAGGTTCGAGACGGTCGCGTTCTCCTTCGGCGCCGACGACCGCAGCGAGATGCGTGCACGACTCACCCGCGCCTTCGAGACGTTCATCGACGTGCGCGAGCTGAGCGACCGGCAGATTGCGGATCGTATCCGGGAGATGGAGATCGACATCCTCGTCGACCTCACCGGGTTCACGGAGAACTGCCGCCCCGGCATCCTCGCGCTGCGGCCGGCGCCGGTGCAGGTGAGCTATCTCGGCTATCTCGGAACGATGGGCGACGAGCTGGTCGATTACGTCATCGCCGACCGGTTCTCGTTGCCGCAGGACGTGCGCATGCACTATCCCGAGCGGGTCGCCTATCTGCCCGAGCCGTTCATCGCCGCCGACGCGACGCGCGCGATCTCCGACCAGCCGCCGAGCCGCGGCGAGATGGGCCTGCCGGCGGACGGAACCGTGTTCTGCGCGTTCCACAGCCGGCACAAGATCACGCCGCAGATGTTCGATATCTGGATGCGTGTCCTGCGCGCGGTCGAGGGCAGTGTGCTGTGGCTCGCGGGCGGCAGCAGCCAATCCGACGACAACCTGCGGCGCGAGGCACAGGCCCGCGGCGTCGCGGGCGAGCGGCTGGTGGTGATGCCGCGCGTGTCGGTGTCGCACGATTACCTCGCGCGCTACAGGCTCGCGGACGTCTTTTTGGACGTGCTGCCCTACAACGCGATCTCCACGGCGGTCGATGCGTTGTGGGCCGGGCTGCCGGTGCTGACGTGGGCGGGCAGGACCTTCGGCGGGCGAGGGGCGGGCAGCCTGTTGCACGCGGCGGGCCTTCCGGAACTGGTCTGCGAGACGGCCGAGGGCTACGAGGCCGCGGCGGTGACGCTCGCGCGTGATCCCGCCGCGCTGGACCACTACAAGTCCCGGCTGACGCGCGGGCGTGCGGGCCTGCCGCTGTTCGATACCGCCCGCTTCGCGAGGAATATCGAAGATGCCTATGAGGCCATGTGGGCGCGGCACCAGCGCGGCGAGCCGCCAGCCGACATCCACGTGGGGCAGGGTTGAGCTTGCGGCGCGCGCTTTGGGTGCATGACCGGAATTGCGCGACGGCGCTGGCGGCATAGCACCGGGAGCCGAAATCGGGTAACACGGCGCGGCAAGTTTCAAGCCTTCCGCGGTGCGTCCAGGCACTGCCACGCTTCCAAACAGAGGACCGGAAACGCCCATGAAAATCGTCGCGTTTGACTTGAACGGTGGTGCACATCTCGGCGTCGTCGAGGGCGACCAGGTGATCGATCTGCAGGCCGTCGACAGCAAGCTGTCGGGTGACCTGCGCGAGGTGCTCGCCCAGAACGGCGGCGATCTCAAGCCGCTGGCGGATCTCGCCAAGCGGGCGCCGGCGTCCGCGCGCCTGCCGCTCAAGGGGCTGAAATATGCGCTGCCGGTGCGCACTCCCGGCAAGGTCGTGTGCCTCGGGCTCAATTACCTCGAGCACGTCAAGGAAGGACCGAACCGCGACAACATCCCGAAGTTCCCCACGATCTTCATGCGCTGCAACTCCTCGCTCGTCGCGCATGAAAGCCCCATCATTCGCCCGAAGGTGACGGAGACACTCGACTATGAAGCCGAGTTGATCCTCGTCGTCGGCAAGCGCGCCAAGCACCTGACCATGGACAATGCGACCTCGTGCGTCGCCGGCTATTCGGTCGGGAACGAAGGCTCGATCCGCGAGTTCCAACGCAAGACGACGCAATGGGACATGGGCAAGAACTTCGACGCCACCGGCGGCTTCGGGCCGTGGATGGTGACGGCCGACGAGCTGCCGGATGCAGCCAGGGGGCTCAAGATCGAGACGCGCCTCAACGGGACCGTCATGCAGTCGGACAACACCGACAACATGATGTTCCCGGTGAAGGAGATGCTCGTCTACATCACCCAGGGCATGACACTGGAGCCCGGCGACATCATCTACACCGGAACGCCATCGGGCGTCGGCCATGCGCGCAAGCCCAATCCGGTCTGGATGCGCAACGGCGACGTTTGCGAAGTCGAGATCCAGGGCGTCGGCATCCTGCGCAACCCTATCGCCGACGAGAAATAGCCGCGGTTGAACCGGCGGCATTCGCGCTTATGTGACGGACACCCGTGCGGGTTGCGCGGGTGTCCGTTTTCATGTCGAGAGGTGCCATGGCTCAGACTTTGAACGTGATCACCATTCACGGGTCCCTGCGTCGCGGGTCGTTCAATCATGCATTGGCGCGGGCGCTGCCGAAGCTCGCTCCCTCCGACATGAAGATCACGCAAGCGCCGCCATGGAGCGAGATTCCGATCTACAACGCCGACGACGAGCGGTCTTCTGGCTTTCCGGCGCCCGTGCAGGCGCTGGCAGGCGCCATCCGCGCCGCGGACGGAGTCATCATCGTCTCGCCGGAATACAACTACGGCCTCCCGGGCGGCTTGAAGAACGCGATCGACTGGGTGTCCCGCACCGAGAACCAGCCGTTCAAGGAAAAGCCGGTCGCCATCCAGTCGGCCACCGGCGGGCCGCTGGGCGGCTCGCGCGTGCAGTACCAGTGGCGGCAAGTCATGGTGTTCCTGGACGCCCTCGTATTCACGCGCCCCGAGATTTTCGTCGGCAGCGCCCAGACCAAGTTCGACGACAAGCTCGAGCTCAAGGATCAGCCGACCGTCGATTTCATCCGCCAGCAGCTGGCGGGCTTCGAGAAGTTCATCCGCAAGGTCAGCGGCAAGAGCTGACGGCAGTGGGCGCCCTCCGCCGGGCGTCGGCCCGCCGCCCGGGGGTGGAAGCAACAATGCCCGCGGCGCATGGGCGGGCAGTATCGAGCCGTCCCGACTTGGCTTATATTGGAAACAACAGGTCGTTACGCAGATTTCGATGGAGGACGCCATGGCGGTCGCCGCAACGCAAGCCGCAAACGATGCCAAGCACAACCTGAAGGCGGTGCGGGAAGCCTACTACGACAAAATTTCGAAGTACGACATGGCGCCTCTCTGGGAGGTGCTCAAGAACGTCGTGACCCCGGAGCCGCGCAGCCGCTGCAAGCCGGCGATCTGGAAATTCACCGACGTGCAGAAGCTGATGGCCGAGGCCGGCGACGTGATTACCGCCGAGGAGGCCGAGCGCCGCGTGCTGGTGCTGGAGAATCCGGCGCTGCACGGCCAGACACGCATCACCAACTCGCTGTTCGCCGGCATCCAGATGATCCTGCCGGGCGAGATCGCGCCGGCCCACCGCCACGTGGCGTCCGCGATCCGCTTCGTGCTCGACGGTGAGGGCGCCTACACCGCCGTGGAAGGCGAGAAGGCCAACATGTCGCCGGGCGACTTCATCCTCACGCCCAACTGGGCGCCGCACGATCACGGCAACCCGTCGGGCAAGCCGATGCTGTGGCTGGACGTGCTGGACATGCCGACGGTCAATCATTTCGAGACGTCGTTCTCGCAGCACTTCGACGACGCGATGCAGAACACCTCGCGCGGCGAGGGCGATTCGCTGGAGCGATACGGTTCCGGCGTGCTGCCGGACGGCGCCCCGGTCACGCTCAAGCGCAGCCCGGTGATCAACTACACCTACGCCCGCACCCGGCCGATCCTCGACCGGCTCAAGAAGTCCGGCGACATCGACAAGCGCCATGGCGCGCGCGTGCGCTACGTCAATCCGATCAATGGGAGCTGGGCGCTGCCGACCATGGGCGCGCATCTCGCGCTGCTGCCGGCGGGTTTCAAGGGCGAGCCCTACCGCTCGACCGACGGGACGATCTTCGTCTGCGTCGAGGGCAGCGGCCGCACCAAGATCGGCGACGAGACCCTCGAGTGGAGCCGCAACGACGTGTTCGTGGCGCCGCCGTGGGTGCGCTACAGCCACGTCGCCGACAAGGAGGCCGTGCTGTTCTCGATCTCCGATCGGCCGATGCAGGAAGCGCTGGGCATCTGGCGCGAAGAGGCCTGACGGTTGCCGCAAGGTTCCCTACGACAAAACGAAAGCCCCGGATCGCTCCGGGGCTTTCGCATTTCGGGAAGCCGGTATGAGGCGCGTTATTTCGCGACCTCGAAACCTTCGCTCGTCAGCGTGATGCGGCCGGTGGCGGCGGCGTTCACCCAGCGCGTCGTTGCCGGCAGCCCGCCGAACGAGAAGAAGTGCGGACTGACGTCGCCGAGCTGATCCTTCATGTCGGCGAGGGCGCGCACGATCGGGTCGGCCGTGCTTGCGCCGATCAGGTTCTTGACGAGGCCGATGTTGCGGGCAAGGCCCTGCGTCGAGGCCTTCACGCCGCACAGCTTGGCGAAACGCAGCAGCGTCGTCATGCTGGTTGGGCCGGCAAGCCCGATGCTGATGTGGTTCTTGATGCCGCGCGCGCGCACGCGCGTGACGAAGTCGACGATCGGCTGCGTCGACATCGTGAACTGCGTCACGATGCGGACATTGAGGCCGGCACGGTCGGCGGCGGCGATCTTGTCCGACATCGCCTGTTCGAGCACAGCGTCAGAGACGCGCGGGTGGCCGTCGGGGTGACCCGAGATGCCGACCTCGACGATGCCGTGCCGCTGCAGGGCGCCGGTCTCGATGATCGACAGAGAATCCTTGAACGGCCCGGCTGCATCGGGGCGGTCGCCGGCAATCACCAGCACCCGGCGGGTGCCCGCCTGCTCGACGAGCTGGCGGAGCTGCCCTTCCATCGCCTCGACGGATTCGAAATTGCGCGCCGCCAGGTGAGGCACCGGCTCAAAGCCCGCCTCGCGCAGGTTCCTGGCGGTCTCGACCTGTTCGGCGAGAGGGCGCGAAGGGATGGCGGCGACGTAGATCGTGCTGCCCTTGGGCGCGGCGCGCTTGACCTGCTCGATGTCCTCGGCGCTGAGGCGGGTCGTTTCGAAAGACGCAGTCTGGGCGAAGGCCGCGATGCGCGCGATGGGATCGGCGCCTCGCGGGGAGGTGTCGGCAGCGGCTTCTGGAGGTGACATTGGATCTCTTTGGTTTGGTTAGTCCCGGCGACGCGAGATAACGTAGGACTCGTCCCAAAACCAGAGGCCACCGTGCTTGCGCAGGACCTCGCGAGTGGCATCAAGGTACCGTCCAGTATTGACGGCCTCGGCCAGCCGCTCGTCCTCCACTTGTGAGACGTACACCGCCGCATTCCAGGCCGCGAAAGCGGTCGAGGTCCCGATCGAACCTTCGACCTCGGACGGAAGCGTGTGCATGTCGTAGCGGAACAACGAGCGGTTGTCCGCGTACACGTTAAAGTTGAGTTCGCGGCCCGTCGGTCCCAGCTCCTGCTTCACGGCCTTCAGGATCTGGTGCCGGTCGTGCAGGAAGGGATTGTCGCCGGGCCACACCTTCTGAACGATCTCGTGACCCGGATCGTTGCCGTGCGACTGGATGGCGATGAGCCGCCCGCCGGGGCCGAGCGCCCGCGCCAGCGGCGCGATCACGCGCTTGACCTTGAAGTCGAGCGAGGCGCGCGCACGATAGGGCTGCGAGGCGATGACGAGGTCGTAGCCGGCCATGGTGCCGCCCGGACGCGGCAGCATCGGCTCGAGCAGGAACTTGTGGTCCTCGCGATAGATCACGAGCACCACCGGCCGCTCGTACATCGGATTGCCGGTCTTCGGGCTCACGCCGGCCTTCCACGCGTCGGCGAGGAACGGCTCCAGCTCCGCAATCTGCTGGTCGAAGCGGTACGCGTTGTTCCCCTGCAGCCGCAGTTCGTGCCAGATCATGCTCGAGGCGGCGCTCATGGATTTGACCGCGAGCCAGGGCGCGTCGGAATAATTGAGGTTGGTGAGGACCACCACCGTCGCGGGGTGCTCATAGAAGCGATCCGCGAGCTTCTGCATCGTCAGGCGGACGTCTTCGAGGCTGATCTCCTTGCCGACCACATAGAACGGCGTCGTCGGGTAGCGATCGTGCATGGCGCGCATCACGCGCGAGAGAACGCTGCCGTCGCCGACGCCGGCGTCGAACAGACGCAGCGCGGGCGGGCGCGGATGGATGTTCGGAAGCTCCTGCGAGACGCGGTTCGCGACCACCAGCTTTTCGCTGCAGGTGTTGACGAACAGGAGATACTTCTGACGGTTGTCGAAGAAACGGAAGTTGCGTTGCGGATCGGGCTCGTCGCCGGTCGCGGCGACGGCCGGGATGTTTGTCTTGGCCGGCATTGGAATGAACTCTTCGCGGGGTGCAATCACGGCGGCAGCCGCCGCAGCGGGAGGGGAGCGATCAGCGTCCATAAAGGCGCGAATACGGTCAAGGGTTTCGGTGGTGATGCGCCCTCCGTTGCGCAAGCGATTGGCCAGCTTGCCATCGTTCACGGCGCGTCTGCCGAAGGTGGATTCGGCGAGCCCGGTGCGGCGGCAGTATTCAGCGATTTCCTGCAGAAGCTGTTGCGCGTTCATGTGCTGTCGGCAGTTTGGTGGATCGGCGTTTCCTGCGGCGACCGCGGCCCATCCCAGGGCTTTCTTGTGCGGCCGGCAGGCGGCATGAAAGCAACCAGCCTGCCTCCAGTCAATCCAAATATCTCCCATGTATTTTGTGGGTTTCTAGGTGGGCAGCCGCCCCACCGTGAGGATGTGTTTTCAGAGCACCGGCGGGAGGCGCTGCAAAGCCGCCCCGGGACATGTAGAAGGGAACGGTCATGCCCCGGCTCGCCGCAAATCTCGGATTGCTGTTCGCCGACCGCCCCTTGCTGCAGCGCTTCGGCGCCGCGGCGGCGGCCGGGTTCAAGGCCGTCGAGCTTCAGTTTCCCTACACCGAGCCGGCTGCGGCTGTGCGCGAGGAAATCGAGCGGCACGGCCTCACGATGCTCGGGCTCAACACTGCCTTGGGGAGGCCGGGCGAGTCCGGCTTGGCGGCGGTGCCCGGACGCGAAGCCGAGTTCGCTGCCCAGTTCAGCCAGGCGCTTGATTACGCCAGCGCAATCGGGGCCAGCGCCATCCACTGCATGGCGGGCCTCGTGCCGCCCGAGCAGCGGCCGGCGGCGGAGAAGACGTTTGTGGCCAACCTGGCGCGTGCCGCCGCGCTCGCCGCGCCGAGGAACGTCACGCTGCTGATCGAGCCGATCAACCCGCGCGACCGGCCGGATTATTTCCTGACCCGTCCGGAGCAGGCCGCCGCGATCATCGATGCCGTCGGCCATCCCAATGTGAAGCTGCAGTTCGACTTTTATCATGCGCAGATCGCGGGGGGTGACCTGATCCGGCGGTTCCAGCAGCATCTGCCCTGGATCGCTCACGTGCAGATCGCGGCGGTGCCGTCGCGGGCCGAACCGGACGAGGGGGAGATCAACTATCAGGCCGTGCTCGATGCGGTCGATCGCCTCGGTTACCAGGGTTGGGTCGCCGCCGAGTACAAGCCGCGTAGCCGCACGGAGGACGGGCTCGCCTGGGCCGCGCGTTATGGGGTTGTGCCGGCGGCGGGCGGCTGACCATCTTGCATGGGTCCGGGTTGCCGACAGAGGCGTCCCGGGCGATTTTTGCGGCACGGGGGACGCGTCGATGGAGAAGCCAAGCTCGGAGATGCCCAAGGCGCCGTTGCTGCGCTTGCGGGATGCGGTGCGCGATGCGCGGCTCGAGACGGCCGAGCGGGCAGGGGTCGTGATCGATTTGAAAGACGCGGAGATCGCCCGCCTGGAGATCCTCAACGAGGCGCTCGATCCGGTGTTCGCCGACATTCCGCCGTCGGTGGATTGTTTCGATCGCGGCATTTCCCGGGGCGAGCGGCCGCGGTTGTGGATCGACATGGTCGCCCACGTGGTCATGGACCGGGAGCGGCGCGTTTATCGCTTCATCCAGGACACCCGAAACGGTCCGCGCGTGATCGCCGAGACGCCGTCCCCCGCCGACATGGCGCGTGAAATCACGCGCTACATCGCCCGCCGCATGGTCGAACGCGAGCGTGCGCTTGCCGCCGACCCGGTGGCACCGCGCGAGCGCCCGGCACGACGGCGTGCGTGGCGCGCCGTCTTGCTGTTCCTGCTTGGCGTGGCGGTGGGGGTCGTCGGCGTGTTCGCCGCCGCGTGGATCGTCTCGGGCGGCCTATAGCGCTGCGGGTGCCCGGCCACGGCGGGCGAGCCTGCGGCGGCCGAGGTCGGTCCAGCTTCCGTCGGCGCCGAGCTGGCGCGAGATCATTTCGCAGTCCCACGCGCCCGGAGCGCCTTCGATCCGATAGAGATTGTAGCCCGCGGCTTGCCAGTGACCGCCGGCCGTCGCCGACGCCGACGGCACCCCGACCGCGGGGACGCGCCGCCCGCCCGCGTCGAACCAAGACACGGAATGGATGTGCTCGTGTCCGTGGATCAGCAGCTCCGCGCCCGCGTGCGCGATTGCGGCGAGCAACGGCCCGCCATCGAGCAGGCGTTCCGACTGGCGGCGCGGCTCGCTCTCCGGCGGATGATGAATGGCGATGATGCGGAATGCGCCCTCGGCGCCCAGCCGCGTCAGCGTCTCGCGCAGACCTTCGATCTGCTCCTTGCCGAGCCGCCCGGTCGCACGGAACCAGGGCGCGGCCACGGCCGTCGACAGACCGATAATGGCCACGGGGCCGCGCCGCCGCACGAATGGGAAGGCGACGTCCTGCTGGTCGTCGCCGGTCATGTACTCGCCCCAGTGCCGCGCCGGCTCGCCCTCCATCCGCCGCACATAGGCGTCGTGGTTGCCTGCCACGAAGGTCACGTCACGCGCGCTGCCCAGGTTTTTCAACCATGTGTGTCCCGCGGGAAATTCTTCCGGCAGGGCGAGGTTGATGAGATCGCCGGTGACGGCGATGTGATCCGGATTCTGCTCGCGCACGTGCGCGACCAGGCGTTCGAGCGTGTCGAGCACATGGATGTCGCGGCGCTTGCGCTGCCAATTGATAAAGCCGCCGAGCCGCTTGGTGCGGAGCTCTGAGCAGCGCGGAGCGGGAAGGGGTGGCAGGTGCGGATCGGAAATATGGGCGAGGACGAACATGAGGGCACTGTGGTCCAACCGGCGCGCGGGCGCAATCGCCCGCGGGCTCACGAATTTCCGATCAAGATCCCGGCGAGGAACACCAGCACGCCACCGACGATGACCTGAAACGCCGCCTGCAGGAACGGCGTGTCCATGTAGCGGAAGCGGATGTAGGAGATCACCGCGAGCTCGACAATCACGACCGTGATCGCCACGAGGGTCGCGATCATGAAATTGGGAATGAGATAGGGCAAGGTGTGGCCGATCCCGCCGAGCGTGGTCATCACCCCGCACACCGTCCCGCGCAGCCAGGGGGTGCCGCGCCCAGTGAGCGAGCCGTCGTCGGAGAGAGCTTCCGCAAATCCCATGGAAATGCCGGCGCCGACGGATGCGGCCATGCCGACGAGGAACGTCTCCCAGGTGTTGTGGGTGGCGAAGGCCGCCGCAAACAGCGGCGCGAGGGTGGAGACGGAGCCGTCCATCAAACCGGCGAGGCCGGGCTGCACGTATTGCAGCACGAACATGCGGCGCGCGGTTTCGTCCTCGGCGGCGCGCTTGTCGGGCGTCAGGATGGTCTTGCCCAGGCGTTCCGCCAGGCTTTCATGGTCGCTCTCGATTTCGGCGAGTTGCACCAGCAGTTCGCGGATCGAAGCATCGCGCGTGGTCTCGGCGGCCTTGCGGTAGAAGCGTTCGGCCTCGTATTCCATCTCGGCCGCGTACTTGCGCACCTCGTCGAGGTTGAGCGGATGCATCAGCCAGAGCGGCTTGTGCTGGATGAAGCCCTTGACGTCCTGGCGCCGGATCAGCGGCAGGTACTCGCCGAACTTCTGGCGGTAGAGGTCGAACAGCATCGAGCGATGGCGGCTTTCCTCTGCCGCCATCTCCTCGAACACCTTGGCGGACGCCGGGAACTGCTGCCGCAGCCCTTCTGCGAATCCGTAGTAGATGCGGCTGTCCTCTTCCTCGTTGGAGATGGCGAGCGCCAGGATCTGTTGTTCGGTAAGATCGGAAAAACGTCGCATGGGTAAAGATCAGTTCCGTGTCGGCCCCCAAGTGGCCACCATAACTTGTTTGGAAGAATTCTAAAGAGGCTTCAGTGCCAATTTCCACCCTCCGGCGGGCCATGGAGCCGCTGCTGCGTCGCGCCTTTCATCTGTATTGGCGGTTTTCGCGCGGCATGACGCTCGGCGTGCGGGCCCTGGTCGTCGACGGACAGGGCCGCGTCTTCCTCATCCGCCACAGCTATGTGGAGGGCTGGCACCTGCCGGGGGGCGGGGTCGAGCCGGGAGAGACGATCCACGACGCGCTGGCGCGCGAGCTCAAGGAGGAGGGCAATATCGAGCTCGTCGATGGGCCGCAGTTCCACGCGCTCTACTTTTACCCGCGCGTGTCCGACCGCGATCACGTCGCGCTGTTCGTGGTGCGTTCGTTCCATCAGCCGGCGCCACCACGGCCCAATTACGAAATCGTGGCGCACGGCTTCTTTGCCGTTGATGCTTTGCCCGAGGGCACGACCAAGAGCACCCGCGCGCGCATCGCCGAGGTGCTGCACGGCGCGCCGCTGTCGCGCCTGTGGTAGTCGCGTTCGCACGCGGATGTCAGCCGAAGCGGCCGCGGTCGTGCGGTGCGTTGAAATCGAGATCGGGCCCGAGCGGGATGATGCCGCTCGGGTTGATCTGCCGGTGGCTGCGATAATAGTGCCGCTTGATCTCGGGGATCGACACCGTCTCGGCGACGCCCGGGATCTGATAGAGGGCGCGCAGGTAGTTCGAGAGGTTGGGATAGTCGACGATACGCCGCTTGTTACACTTGAAGTGCACGTAATAGACCGCGTCGAAGCGCACCAGGGTGGTGAACAGGCGCCAGTCCGCCTCGGTCAGCGTGCTGCCGGCAAGATACCGCTGCCGTTCGAGCCGCCTCTCCAGCTCATCGAGCGTCGCGAAGAGTGCGGTGAACGCATCGTCGTAGGCCTGCTGTGTCGTCGCAAAGCCGCAGCGATAGACGCCGTTGTTGACCGTCGCATAGACCCGCTCGTTGATGCGGCCGATCTCGTCGCGCAGCGCCGGGGGATAGTAGTCGGCGCGGTCGCTGGTGAACGCGTCGAAGGCCGAGTTGAGCATGCGGATGATCTCCGCCGACTCGTTGCTCACGATGGTGCGGCGCTGCTTGTCCCAAAGCACCGGTACCGTCACGCGGCCGGAATAGCGCGGCTCCGCCATCAGGTAGATGTCCGCGAGCTTGGCGGCGCCGTTCACAGGGTCGCCCGTCGATCCGCTGCCGCGGTCGAAGGTCCAGCCTTCCTTGCCGAGATCGGGAGAGACGACGGAAACAGAGATAACGTCTTCGAGCCGTTTGAGCTTGCGGAAGATCAGGGTGCGATGAGCCCACGGGCAGGCACGCGAGACATAGAGGTGATAGCGGCCGGCTTCGGCGCGAAAGCCGCCGTCCCCGGTCGTCCCCGGACTCCCATCCGCCGTGACATGGTTGCGGAACGTGGTGGTCGGGCGCTGGAAGGCTCCTCCGGAATCGGTGCGCGCGGCGTCGTCGTGCCAGACTCCGTCGAGGAAATGGCCCATTGGCGGCTCCCTGCTTGCTCAAGACGGAACCAGGAGATGTGGCGCAGGGCGCCAGCCCGGTAGACCCGGCCCCGCCCGGATGTTAAGCGGTCACCGCACCATGAGCGACCTTTCCCTGACGATCCTCCCCGAGACCGCCGACGATGCGCTGGCGATCGAGCGGCTGCACGAGCGTACGTTCGGCCCCGGACGCTATGCCAAGACCGCATACCGTCTGCGGGAGGGCGCGCCCCACAACCCGGCGCTGTCCTTCACGGCGCGCATCGGCACACTTTTGGTAGGGTCGGTGCGGCTGTCGCCGGTCCGGATCGGAGACGCCAAGGCCTTGCTGCTCGGCCCGCTCACGGTGGAGCCGCCGTTCCGCGACCGCGGCATCGGCGTGCGGCTGCTGGAACGTGCATTGACGGAGGCCAAGGCAAAGGGCCATCGCCTTGTCGTGCTCGTGGGCGATGAGCCTTATTATGCCCGCGTCGGCTTCAAGCGCGCTCCCAAGGGCCGCATCAAGTTCCCTGGGCCGGTCGACCCGAGACGCCTGCTCATCTGCGAACTCACCGAGGGCGCGTTCGAAAACGTCGCCGGGCCGATGCGTCCCGACTGGGACGCGTGACCTCAAACCCGCCGTCGCGCAATCCGGATTCCTACGCGTCCTGCAACTCGCGGGCCGGACTCGGCGTGAATGGCGCCGGATCGGCGAACCGATCGCCATGCGTCTCGCCGTGCTGCTTGAGCGGCCGGTTGCCGGTCATGCGCCGCAGCAGCACGTAGAACACCGGCGTGAAGAACAGCCCGAACGCGGTCACCCCGATCATCCCGGAGAACACCGCAATCCCCATGGCGCGCCGCATCTCGGCGCCTGCGCCGGTGGCGAAGGCGAGCGGCACCACGCCCATGACGAAGGCCATCGACGTCATCAGGATCGGCCGCAGACGCAAGCGACTCGCTTCGACCGCCGCCTGCCACGGCGAGCGGCCGGCGAACTCCAGCTCACGCGCGAATTCCACGATCAGGATCGAGTTCTTCGCCGACAATCCGACCAGGACGATCAGGCCGATCTGCGTGAAGACGTTGTTGTCGCCGTGCGTCAGCCACACGCCCGACATCGCCGCCAGCAGACCCATCGGCACGATCATGATGATCGAGAGCGGCAGCGTCAGGCTCTCATAGAGCGCCGCCAGCACCAGGAACACCAGCAGGATCGCCAGTGGGAACACCCAGATCGCGGAGTTGCCGGCAAGGATCTCCTGATAGGTCAGGTCGGTCCATTCGAAATCGAAGCCCTGCGGCAGTGTCTCGGCCGCGATGCGCGCGATCGCCGCCTGCGCCTGGCCGGACGAATAGCCGGGCGCGGCTCCGCCGTTCACGTCGGCGGTGAGGAAGCCGTTGTAGCGCATCGCGCGCTCGGGCCCGGCCGACGGCGTCACCCTCAGCAGCGCGGAGAGCGGCACCATTTCTCCGCTCGTCGAACGCACCTTCAGGTTTCCGATGTCGTCCGCATGCGCGCGGAACGGCGCGTCCGCCTGCACCCGCACGCTGTAGGTGCGGCCGAACTTGTTGAAGTCGTTGACGTAGAGCGACCCGAGGTAGATCTGAAGCGTGTCGAAGATGTCGGTCAGCGGCACGCCGAGTTGGCGCGCCTTGGTGCGGTCGATGTCCGCGAAGAGCTGTGGCACGTTGATCTGGTAACCCGAAAACAGGCCGGCCACTTCCTTGGCCTGGGCCGCTTTCGCCATGAATGCCTTGGTCGCATCCGCCAGCGCCTCGTAGCCGAGGCCGGCACGGTCCTCGATCTGCAGCTTGAACCCGCCGATCGTGCCGATGCCCTGCACCGGCGGGGGCGGGAACATGGCGATCATCGCGTCTTCGATCGCGGCGTACTTGGCGTTGAGCTGCATCGCGATGGCGGGACCGCTGAGGTCGGCGCTCTTGCGCTCCTCGAACGGGGTGAGGCGCGCGAACACGATCCCGGCGTTCGAGCTGTTGGTGAACCCGTTGATCGAGAGACCCGGGAAGGCAATGGCGGCGTCGACGCCCGGTTGCTTGAGCGCGATCTCGCTCATGCGGCGAATGACCTCCTCGGTGCGGTCGAGCGTGGCGCCGTCGGGAAGCTGCGCGAAGCCGACGAGATATTGTTTGTCCTGACCCGGCACGAAGCCGCTTGGCACGGCATGGAACAGTCCGGCGGTGAGGCCCACCAGCACGAGGTACACACCCATGACGGCGGCCTTGCGTGAGACGATGCGCTTGACGCCGCCGCTATAGGCGTCGGAGCTGGTCTTGAACACGCGGTTGAAGCGGGTGAAGAACCAGCCGAGCAGCCTGTCCATCAGCAGGGTGAGCTTGTCTTTCGGCATGCCGTGCCCGCGCAACAGGAGCGCGGTGAGGGCGGGCGACAGCGTGAGCGAGTTGATCGCCGAGATGATCGTCGAGATCGCGATCGTGAGCGCGAACTGCTTGTAGAATTGTCCGGTCAAGCCGCTGATGAAGGCGAGCGGCACGAACACGGCCGTGAGCACCAGAGCGATGGCGATGATCGGTCCGGACACCTCGCGCATGGCACGGTAGGTCGCCTCGCGTGGCGATAGCCCGTACTCGATGTTCCGCTCGACGTTCTCGACGACGACAATGGCGTCGTCCACGACGATGCCGATCGCCAGCACGAGCCCGAACAGGCTGAGCGCATTGATGGAGAATCCGAAAAGATACATCACCGTGAACGTGCCGATGATCGATACGGGAACCGCCAGAAGCGGGATGATCGAGGCCCGCCAGGTCTGCAGGAACAGGATCACCACCAGCACCACCAGCGCGACCGCTTCCAGGAGCGTGTGCACGACCGCCTCGATCGAGGCGCGCACGAACTGGGTGGGGTCATAGACGATCTGGTAGTCGACCCCGTCCGGCATGTGCTTCTTGATCTCGGCCATGGTCGCGCGCACGTTGTCGGAGATGGCGAGCGCGTTCGAGCCGGGGGCCTGGAAGATCGGTACCGCGACGGCGGACTTGTTGTCGAGCAGCGCGCGCAGTGCGTAATCCGACGCGCCGAGCTCGATGCGCGCCACGTCGCGCAGGCGCGTGATCTCGCCGTTGTCGCCGGTCTTCACCACGATATCGGCGAACTCCTCCTCGTCCTGCAGGCGGCCCTTGGCATTGACCGACACCTGCAGGTCGAGGCCGGGCACGTTGGGCGAGGCGCCGATGACGCCGGCCGCCGCCTGCACGTTCTGGGCGCGGATCTCGCGGACGATGTCGCTCGCCGACAGCCCGCGCTCGGCGGCCTTCTGCGGATCGATCCAAATGCGCATGGCGTAGTCGCCCGCACCGAACAGCCTGACCTGGCCGACGCCCTCGATGCGTGCGAGCCGGTCCTTCACATGCAATACGGCGTAGTTGCGCAAATAGGTCGTGTCGTAGCGGTCGTTGGGCGAGACGAGATGCACGACCATCGTCAGATCGGGCGAGCTCTTCACGGTCGTGATCCCCAGGCGCCGCACCTCTTCGGGCAGGCGCGGCTCCGCCTGCGAGACGCGGTTCTGCACCAGTTGCTGGGCCTTGTCCGGATCCGTTCCGAGCTTGAATGTGACCGTAAGCGTCATCAGGCCATCGGTGGTGGCCTGGCTGCTCATGTACAGCATGTTCTCGACGCCGTTGATCGCCTCCTCGAGCGGCGTCGCCACCGTCTCCGCGATGACCTTGGGGTTGGCGCCGGGGTATTGCGCGGAGACGACGACGGAGGGGGGGACAACGTCGGGATACTCGGAGATCGGCATGACCCGCAGCGCGAGCAGGCCCGACACGAAGATCAGCACGGACAGCACGCCCGCAAAGATCGGGCGATCGATGAAGAATTTGGAGAGGTTCATGATGTCCCCCGATTGGCGAGGTGCGTTCAGCGCTGCACGACGTCGCTGGTCGACTTCGGCCCCGCGGCAGTCCTGCCGTCCATTTCGACAAGCTGCGCCGCGAGAAGCGCACCCGGACGGACCCGCTGCAGGCCGTTGACCACGATGCGCTCCCCGGCACTCAATCCGGAAGCCACCACGCGCAGTCCGTCCACCTCCGGCCCGAGCGTCACCTCGCGGTATTCCGCCCTGTCGTCGGAGCCGACCACCATCACGAACTTCTTGTTCTGGTCGGTGCCGATCGCGCGCTCGCTCACCAGCAGAGCCGGTTTGCTCTTGCCCTGGCCCATGCTCAGCCGCGCGAACTGGCCGGGAAGCAGGTCGCCGTGGGGATTGGCGAACACAGCCCGCACGCGCACGGTGCCGCTGCGCGCGTCGACCTGGTTGTCGACGAGCTGCAGACGGCCGAGGATCGGGTCGCCGTTCGTTGTGAGGGTGGTCATGCGCACTGGGATGCGCTCGATGTCACGACCGACGTTCTTGAGCGCGCGCGCGACGACCTGCTCCTCCGCGTTGAAGCTCGCATAGATGGGATCGATCGAGACGAGCGTGGTGAGCACCGGCGCGCCGGGGCCGGCGGCGACGAGATTGCCCACGGTGATCTCCAGCTTGCCGACGCGGCCGGAGACGGGCGCGCGGACCTGGGTGTAGTCGAGGTTCAGGCGCGCCGATTCCAACGCGGCGCGGGCCGCCTGCAGATTGGCCTCCGCTTCGCGGCGGGCATTGACGCGCTGGTCGAGGTCGCGCTGGGAGATCGCCCGGGTTTCCGCGAGCTGCTGGCCGCGGTCGGCGTCGTTCTTGGTGAGCGACACGCGGGCTTCTGCCGCGACCACCTGGGCCTGCGCGCGTTCCACCTCGGCCGCGTAGGGGGCCGGGTCGATGGTGATGAGCAAATCCCCCTGCTTGACCAGCGCGCCCTCGCGGAAATGCACGGACTGGATTGCGCCGGCAACACGCGAACGCACCTCGACGCGCTCGACGGCCTCGAGCCGTCCCGAGAATTCATCCCACAGCGCGACCTCGTGCTGCTCCACGGTCGCGGCCGACACCGGCGTCGCGGCGGGCGCCTGCTCGGCCTGGCCGGACGTCGTCGCGTCTCCGTTGCGGACGGCGAGCAACAGCGATGTCCCGGCGGCCATGGCGCCGAGCGCGAGTGCGATAAGCCAGATGCGGCGTCTCGAAAATCGTTCTAGCACTTGCATTCCCCCGAATGTTCAGATGCTGCTGAGATGAAGAGCCGGGCTGCGCAGCAGCGGGTCCGGCGTGTTGGCGAAGAAAGTGCTGAAACGGTCGCGCAGGTTTGCGCTCCAGCTCTCGTTGCTGCTCGTGCGCGTGAGCGCGCAAGGCCAGCCCGTCGGCGCGGATAGGACGTGGGTTTCCACGGCGACACCCGATTCGCGCAGGCGGCGTGCGTAGCTCAGCGCCTCGTCGCGCAGCGGATCGTCCTGCGCCGTCACCACCAGCGCCGGCGCCACGCCCGCGAGGCGCGATGACCCGAGGGGCGCCGCATAAGGGTGCGCTGCGGCCGCTGGCGAACCGAGATAATCGCGCCAGCCGTCCGCCCAGCGGCAGCATCCGACCGGTCCGGCGTCCGCGGCGCGCAGCGAGCAGGTCGCGAGGCGCGGGTCGAGCATCGGCGACAGGAGGATCTGTCCGGCGAGCGCAGGTGCGTGCCGGTCGCGCGTCAGCAAGGCGAGGCCGGCCGCGAGGTTGCCGCCTGCTTCCTCGCCGGCGACAAAAATCCGCGATCGGCGTTGCGCCCACGGGGTGTGGCCTGCGTGCATCAGGGTGATGAACCGATGCAGCAATTCGACCGCCTGCGGAAACGGATGCCGGGGCGCGAGCGGGTAGTCCGCGGAGACAACGATCGCCCCGGCCTCCGCAAGCAACGCGGAGACGGCGCGGCCGGACTCAAGCGACCCGCCGACGAATGCGCCTGCGTGGAGATGCACCACCACCGGCCGCTCGGCCTCGGCGGGGGAGCCATAGATGCACACGGGCAGGGACGTCGCTCCAAGGCGAACGACGTCCTTGGCGCAGGCGACCGCCTCTGCCTGACCCGCCCGGAGTTGTTCAGTCTTGCGGCGCATGCCCGCGCTCCACACAATTGTGCAGTGCGGTGCAGGTAGGGGCTCTAGCGATCCAACAAAGAGCGATTACGTGGCATCACTGTTTCCGGTGGTGAACAATGGGCCTAAAAATTGGGCAAGCGTGACCAAATCGCCACACCGCGCTACGACCAGCTTGCTGCAATGCGAGCGTTCGCGCGCGTCATCGAGGCCGGCAATTTCGCGCGCGCCGCGGCGTCGCTGGACCTGCCGCGGCCGACGGTCACAAAGCTGATCCAGACGCTGGAGGCGCATCTTCGAACGAAACTGCTCAACCGCACGACCCGCCGGGTGACGGTCACGACCGATGGCGCCGCCTATTACGAGCGAGTGGTGCGTCTGCTGGCGGATCTCGAGGAACTCAACGGCAGCATCCAGGTGTCGCAGTCGAGCCCGCGTGGACGCTTGCGCATCGATGTGAGCGCAGCGCTCGCGCTGCTCGTCATCATCCCCGCGCTTGCCGATTTCCACGCGCGCTATCCCGAGATCCAGATCGATCTTGGTGTCACCGACCGGCGGGTCGATCTCATCGGCGAGAATGTCGATTGCGTGATCCGCGCGGGTGACCTTGCCGATCAGTCACTGATCGCCCGCCGCATCGGAGACCTGCATTTCATCACCTGCGCGGCCCCGAGCTATCTGCAGCGCTATGGCGAACCCCGTCACCCGACGGACCTTGAAATCGGCGAGCATCACGTCGTCAGCTATTTCAGCACGGAATCCGGCCGCACCATGCCGCTGACCTTCGCCGCCAACGGCGAGGAGCATGAGATCCTTGGCCGCTACATCGTCGCGCTCAACGACGGGAATGCCTATCTGGCGGCCGCGCTCAACGGCCTCGGAGTGGTCCAGGCTCCGATCTTCATGGCGCAGCAGCACCTCGACGCCGGCGCGCTGCGGCCGGTGCTCGTCGGCTGGGGCACAGAGCCCGTTCCGGTGTACGTGGTCTATCCGCCCAATCGGCACCTGAGCAACAAGCTCAGGGTGTTCGTGGATTGGATCGCCGAATTGTTTGCGCGCGATGCGCTGCTGCGGCGCACCTCGGTGTCGGCGTCGCAGCCGTAACCTCGCGCGCTGCGGCGCGCGAGGTTGCGCCGATCATTGGCCGAGGGAAATTCCCGCCGCCGTCACCACCGGCCGCCACTTGTCGATCTCCTTCTGGATGCGCGCGCGCAGCATGTCGGGAGTGCCGCCAAGGGGGAACAGAGTCTGGTTCGCGAGGGCGGTTTTGGCTTCTTTCGTCTGCAGCCAATCGTTCACCGCCGCATTGAGCTTGGTCACGACATCGGGCGGCAGGTTCGGCGGACCGAGCAGAGCGACGAACGAAGATGCCTCGTAGTCGGGGAAGCCCTGTTCCGCCACGGTGGGAACATCCGGCAAGTCGGGAAGCCGTTTGGTGGTGGTCACCGCGAGCGCACGCAATGCGCCGCTGCGGATGTGCGGCAGGTATGTCGGTGCGAGATCGAAGGCGACGTCGACCATGCCCGCAACGAGGTCGCGCGTGACCGGCGCAGAGCCTTGATAGGGAACCGACACGAACTTGCGCCCGGTCGTTCGTGCGAAGAGCTCGCTCGCCATGTGGCCCATGCCGCCGGTGCCGGCGTTGCCGAAGTTGAGCTTGCCGGGGTTGGCCTTGTCGTAGGCGAGCAGCTCGCTGATGTTCTTGATCGGCAGCTTGGCGTTGACGACGATGATCAACGGAACTTCCGCCACCAGTGCGATCGGCGTCAGATCCTTGAGCGGATCGATCGGCGGGTTCTTGAAGATGAGGACGTTGGTGGCGACGGGTCCCGAGGTCGAGAACAGCAGCGTGTGGCCGTCCGGAGCAGCCTTCGCGACAGCCGCAGCCGCAACGTTGCCGGTGGCGCCGGGCTTGTTCTCCACCACGAAGGAGGCGCCGTTGTAGAGGGCGCGCATACGCTCGGCCATGAACCGCGCCACGATGTCGGTGCTACCGCCGGCGGGGAAGGGGACAAGGATCGAGACGGTGCGCGAGGGCCACGCCTGCGTCATTCCGGGCGAGGCAAATGCGCAGGCCAACAGGGCGCTGATCAGGGCGACCTTAAGCGGACGGCGGAACATGTTTCCTCCCGGCGTTGTTGCAGCGCTCGCTGCGTTATGTGGTCAGGCAATGGTCGACGAGCGCGATGCGGCGGAAGCTAACCGTTCCGATGACCGGCCGCAGTGGCTTTTGCGAAGATTTCGCAGGCTGAAACAGGCGCTATCCCGCGTGCGGCCGGCTCCACGAACCGTTCAGGGTCCGAAAATCCTTGAGCGTGCGTTGGGCTTCGCGTCGGACGAATCCCTGATCCGACGAGACGACGAAGGCGGTGGCGCCGTGCTGGGCCAGGAACTCCGCCTCGGCCCGGCCAGCCGCGTAGCCGCAGATCGCCTTGCCGGCTGATTGGCCGGCCGCGGCGATCGAGGCCACGATCCCCACCATCTCCGGCCCCTCCGACGACGAGAGGCCAAGAGCAACGGTGAGGTCACCGCGGCCGATGAACAGTGCGTCGATCCCGTCCACTGCGGCGATATCGTCGATGCAGGCGAGTGCCTGCGGATCCTCGATCTGCGCGATCACCGCGACCCCAGCGTCGGATTGTTCGACATGGTCCCACCGCGAGAGCCCGCCATAGCGGCCGGCGCGGGTGGCGCCTGAATAGCCGCGGGTCCCATCGCGATAGCGACAGGCGGCGGCGAGGCCACGCGCGCGCTCGACCGTGGAGACGTGCGGGACCACGACGCCCGCGGCGCCGCCGTCGAGAGCGGGCAGGATGTGCTCCGCGCTCCCGACGCGCACGAGGCCGGCGATGCCGCTGGCGCGCGCCGCGAGCAGCAGAAGATCGACACTGCCGCGATCGAACGGGCCATGCTCCTGGTCGATGACGACGAAGTCGAGGCCGACATCGCCGACGATCTCGACCGCGTGCGGGGAGGGCGTCTTGATGAACGTTCCGAGCAGCGGCTCGCGCGCGCGCAACCGGTCGCGAAAAGTCCTGTCTGGGGCGGAAGCCATGCTGCTGGCCAATGAGCGCTCGGGACGAGCGCGTTGATAACGGATGACAGACCGCCCGGCCCGCGCGGGCAACCGGATTCGTCACGTGTTTCGCAGAATGAAATCGCGAGGCTGGGTGCGGTTCAGCCAGATTTCGCCAGGCGTGGCGCCGCCGGCGACGGGTCGCGTTCGCGAAGCGACGCGCCGAGTTCCTCGATCCGTTTTTCGATGGCGGCCGACAGTCGCTGCATCTCACCGCGGTAGCGCTTGATCGCCTCGTCCGGCGTCATGGCCGAGGCGAAGAACGTCAGGCCGACCGAGGCGACCACGCGCGATCCCTCGTACACGGGAATCGCCAGCGTGTTCGAGACGGCCCGCACGCGTGGATCGCGGGTCGCCAGCCCGCGTGCGCGGACCTCGTTCAGCAGCTTGCGCAAGCCGGCGGTGTCGCGCGCCAGGGCGTCCTCCGGGTTGCTCGACTTGCGCAGCAGCGTGATCAGCGCCTCCTGCTCGTCGGCGTCGCAGAACGCAAGGTAAGCGCGGCCGAGCGCACGGCTGATCATGCTCAATCGCATGCCGACGCTGGAATGCAGCAGCGATAGCGGCGAGAGGGGGATCGTGCTGTAGCGCACGATCATCGCATCGGAATCCGGCACGGCGATCGCCAATGGCCACTTGATCCGCCGCGTCAGCTCGTCGAGCAGGGTGGCCGACGCTTCGACGAGACGCGGCTCGCTGTGGTAACCGGCGGACAGCGTACGGACTTCGGAGGTCAGGTAATAGGCGCCGTGTTGCGGCGCATGCCGCACGAGCCCCTGCATCTCGAAGGTCTGCAGCAGACGGACGATCGAAGGTTTGGGGATTCCCGTCTGAACGAACAGATCGTCGATGGACGAAATGGGACGCCGGTTGAGCGCCTGCAGCAGCTCGACCGCTCGGACGACGGAATTGACGGGCGGAAACGATCCCACGTGACGTACCCCAAGCCGGGCCAATTTAGCGCACTCCAGTTCGGTTTGGCGAGATCAAGTCCAGATGTGCGGACTATTGTCCCTTCGAGGGGTCCAGGTACTCCGACGCGTTGGCGACCCAGCCTTTCGCGACGAAATCGCGGCGCACAGGGGCGAATACGTCGATCAGCAGGTGGTGCCCCGGTCCGACGCCTTCGGTCGTGTGGATCACCTCGGGCGGAATGACCAGCACCGAGGGGGAGCCGACCTGCACGTGCTGATCGTCGCGCCATTCCTCGGCGTTTCTGCCCCAGTTCACGCGCAGGTGGTGGACGAATTCGCCCGCGACCGCCAGTGAAGCCTGCTCGAAGTTGGCGTGCGAGTGCGGGCTGAGCGCGGTGCGGTCCCTCGGACCCTGATAGTCGACCCAGTTGATGCTCATGGTCGCACTCTGGAACATCTTGAGACGCGGGTTGTCGGGCGGCGCCTTGACCTTGTCGATGTCGAACACCTGCAGCTTGCGCGGATCGCCGGTGCGCTTCCAGGCGGGACCGACGGGGGCGACGCGCGGGTTGGCGAGAGCGTAGGATGCCGCGTTGATCGCAGGGGCGGGGCCGCTACGCCGGCTCGTCGACAGCACGCAGGCGCGCCCGGAGCCCTCAAGCCGCGCGGCATGCACGCCCGGCGGCAGCACGGCGAGGCCGCGGCGCGGGACCGTGACGGTCTGCCCGTCGCCGATGACCTGCGCGCTCGTGTCGAACAGGATCAACATGGTCTCTTCGTCGCTGGCGATCTCCAGCGGAGCCAGCGGGGAGGCCTCGATCCAGTCGATGGTGAAGTTCTGCCCGCGCACGCTCCGGCGCTCGGCGCCGGCCGGCAGCATCACGATGTCGGGCTCGCGGATGGCGTCCATGGTCGGATTGGGCATGACACTCCTCGCTGATCGAGTTTGCTATTTCGCCTCGCCGACGCGCCGGAATGGCGCCGGCATTTCGAAGACAGGGCCGGGTGCCGCGTACTGGACGCCGCCGAGGCGCGTGAGCGGCTGCGCCTTGATGGTGTCGAAACGGCCGTTGGCCGTCAGGAATTCGTCGCGGATATGCAGGCCGATGACGCGGCCGAACACCACGTTGCTTGGCGTGTCGCCGGGCAATTCGGGCTCGATCGTCACGATGCGCAGCACGCGGCATTCGAGATTGGCGGGCGAGGCCGCGACGCGCGGCGGCTTCACGTTGACGCTCGGCGCCTTGGCAAGACCTGCAAGTTCGAATTCGTCGATCTCGAAGGCGGCGGGGGTCGACGTTTTGTTCATGGCCTCGCGCAGGTCATAGGTCGCAAGGTTGAATACGAACTCGCCGGT
This sequence comes from Xanthobacteraceae bacterium, assembly GCA_035556735.1. Taxonomy (GTDB): domain Bacteria; phylum Pseudomonadota; class Alphaproteobacteria; order Rhizobiales; family Xanthobacteraceae; genus CANJBX01. Next base: position 713,572 of record DATMFF010000006.1, read on the forward strand.
CGCGCGCACGTTGGCCAGCGTGTCCTTCTCCGCGCGATCTCCGGGCGTGTTGCAGGAAAAGATCAGCACGGCCGGCGCTGTCGAGACGATGTTGAAGTGCGAGAACGGAGCGAGGTTGACGTGTCCCTGCTCGCTCTGGCTGCTGATCCAGCCGATCGGGCGCGGAGACACGATCGCGTTGAAGATCGCGCGATTGAGGTCCTTGGCCGTGCGCGGATCAACGAACATCAGCGGTCCGCCCGTATGTGGTCTTGCTCATTCGGCTAGCCCGTGGTCGGCGTGTCGTAATCGCGGAACTGCGCCTCGATGGTCCGTGAGGCATAGCGCCAGCGCCCATCGGCTTCGCGCACGATCTCGTCGTGCACGTCGGCAATCATGATCGCCGGCTTGGAAGGCAGCACGGGCGCGCCGTCCGCCGCGAACAGGCTGAGTATCCACACCGCCGACGCGCGGTTGCGGTCATGAATGGTGATGCGGTGGTTGGTGGCGACGTGGCGCGCCACGCGCTCGCCGCGCCCTTCGCGCGAGGCGTAGAACTCCTTGATGGCCGCACGGCCGACGCGCGTCTTGATGGAGGTGCTGAAGCGGCCGTTCTCGGTGTAGAACTCGTGCGCCGTCTTTCCCCAGTTGGTGTCGACGTCCCACCAGTAGTCTATGAGCAGGTCCTCTATCTCGCGTAGGATTTGCAGGCGTTCGATCGTGTCCACGGCGGGTTCCTTCATGGCGCGAGGTGCGCCTTCACGAGAAATAGAATGCGAGCGCGGTGCGATCCATCGCGCGGCGGACGTTCGGGTCGGGCACGTAGCCGCGGAAATCGTCGAGCACGTTTTGATAGGTCACGCGCTCTTCGAAGGCGGCGAATGGCCAGTCGCTGCCCCACATCAGCCGCTCCGGACCTGCATGGCGCAGCAACACGTCGGCAACCTCTTTCGCGCCGACCGGCGGGGTGAGCCGGAATGCGGCCGAGAGCTTCACCCAGGTGCGGCCGCCCTCGATTGCGCGCAGCACCGCTTTGAAGCCATCGGAGGCGGCGCCCCCCTGCGGATCGGGGCGGCCGAAGTGATCGATCACGAGCCGCGGCCCCGCGGACAGGATTGCATCGATATAATCGGGCAACCGCTTGCCCTCGTCGTGCAGGTGCACGTGCCATCCCAGATCGGCCACGCGCCGCAGCAGCCGGCGGTAGGCGAACGAGCGCAGGTCGGGCGGCGAGGCGACGTTCCTGAATTGGAAACGGATGCCAACGATCCCTTCACTGCTCAGCTGGCGCAGGGAGAGGGCGCTGATCTCCGGCTCGACGATCGCCGTGGCGCGCAGCCGCTTATGGCGACGCAGCGCGTCGACGATGTAGTCATTGTAGTCGCCGAAGAGGCTCGCGGCGGCGATCACACCAAAATGCACGCCTGCTGCGTCGAGGGTTGCGATATAGTCCTCCGCCAGCGCGTCGCTCGGCGGGTGATGCCAGGCCGTACCCGTGCGCGGCATGTCCAGTCGCCAGATGTGCGCGTGGGTATCGACGAGGGGCGCGTCGGGCGCCGGGCCGGTCATCGTGCAGTGTCTCCGGGGCAGGGCCATCGTCGGAACAGGCGACGGCGTTTATTGCTAAGGGGCTGTATTCGATTTTCCATCCGAGATCACCGCGTTTTCGCCAGGCGAAACGCCTGCGCGCGAATATGGCGACCGCCTCGCGAAGCATGAGAGACCAGAGTGCCATGCCAGCCGTTGATTGCCACGCCCATGTCTTCGATCTGTCGCGCTTTCCGTTTCAGGACAGCCGCGGCTTCGACATCCTGCCCAACGAGCACGGCACCGCCGCCGATTATGCGGCCGTGCTCGACGCGCACGGAATGACGCATGCCTTGCTGGTCAATCCGCTCGGCGGCTACGGCAGCGACAACCGCTGCATGCTTGCGGCGATCGCGGAAGGCGGCGGGCGTTTCAAGGGAATCTCGTTGCTGTGGCCGGACGCGACGGACAAGGACGTGCGGGATCTGGTCGACGGCGGCGTCGTCGGCATCCGCTTCAACCTGAACTTCGAGAAGAGCCCCTCGCTCTACGGTGCGGCGGGGGAGCGTGCGCTCGCCATCGCGCGCGACGTCGGCTGGCTGGTGCAGGTTCACTATGAGGGCGACACGCTGGTGCCGGCGCTGCCGGTGCTGCGCGCGGCGCGCCTGCCGGTGGTGATTGACCATTTTGGCCGTCCGCACCTGGAGGAGGGCGTGCGCCAACCGGGCTTCCAGGCGTTGCTGGAACTTGGGCGCGAGGGCGCGGCGGTCAAGCTGTCGGCGGCGTTCCGCTCGTCGCGGCAGGTCGCGCCCTATGCCGATCTCAACCCCTACGTGGCCGAACTGCTCGAGAGCTTCACCATCGCGCGTTGCGTGTGGGGTTCGGACTGGCCGTTTCTGCGTGCGCGCACGCGCGTCGACTATGGGCCGCAGCTCGCCTTGCTCGCCCGCTGGGTGCCGGACGCGACCGAGCGCAAGCGCCTCCTTTGGGACAATCCGGCGCGGATCTTCGGCTTCAAGGCGCGGGACTAGCGTCCTTCGCGCGCCCACGTGGCGGCGAGGGCGCCGATCAGCAGGAGCAGCCCGAGCAGTCCGGCGAACACCGGCAGCACGCCGATGCCGCGCACCACGCTGGCGTCGCGCATCTTGAGGCCGATCCAGTCGTCGCCCTTGAACGTGTCGCTCGAGCGCACCGCCAGCACGCGCGGCAGCGTCATGCCCGAGCCGTTGGCAAGGCGGCGGGCGTCGCCGCCCGTCGCGTTGGCGATCGGCGCCATCGCTTCGGTGGTGGACGTGACTTCCGAGAACTCGCGCGGATTGGCGGGACCGACGTTGACCAGGGCCGTGAGCTTGCCGTCGGTCGCACGCCACAGGCCGAGCTCGTCGGCATTGACCGTCTTGCGCCACACGCCGTCCTCGGCGCGATCGAGCGTCACGCTCTGCGTCGCGCCGCTCGGCGAGGTGAGCGTCACTTCGCCGACGCTGTCCTCCATGGTCTGGCGCTGGACGGTCATCTGCCGGCCGTTGACCATCAGCCGCAGCGCCTCCTCCTCGAGGTCGGGCTGTTTCATCAGCCAGTGCGAGAGCCGCCGCAGCAGGTCGAGGTGCGGCCCGCCCTTCTCGTATCCCCGGGCCCACAGCCAGATGTGGTCCGAGAGCAGCAGCGCGATGCGGCCTTCGCCTTCGCGCGCCAGCACCATCAGCGGCTTGTTGTCGGGCCCGCTCATCACCGCCGTGCCGCTCACGGCGCGGGTGTCGACGAGGCGGAACCAATGGCTCCAGTACGGCGGGTCCTCGCCGCGATCGAGGCCGCGCGTCACCGGATGGCGTCGCCCGAGCTCGGTGAGGCGCGGCACGAACGGCGTCTCCGTCATGCGGCCGCTCGGCTCGGCCGGCAGCACGCTGTCGAGGGGTGTGCGCCAGATGCTGGTGGGGGAGGCGTAGTCGGGGCCGGCCGCGATCAGCACGGCGCCGCCGTCGCGCACGTAGCGTGCGATATTGTCGAAGTAGATGATCGGCAGCACGCCCTGCCGCGCGTAGCGGTCGAAGATGATGAGCTGGAACTCGTTGATCTTCTGCTGGAACAGCTCGCGCGTCGGAAACGCGATCAGCGACAACTCGTTGATCGGCGTGCCGTCCTGCTTCTCCGGCGGGCGCAGGATCGTGAAGTGCACGAGGTCGACGTTGGCGTCGGACTTGAGCAGGTTGCGCCAGGTGCGCTCGCCGGCATGCGGCTCGCCCGACACCAGCAGGACGCGCAGCTTGTCGCGTACTCCGTCGATCGAGACAACCGCGCGGTTGTTCACAGGCGTGAGTTCGCCTTCGATCGGCGAGGTCTCGATCTCCACGATGTTGGGCCCGGCATGGGGGATCGGCACCTGCACACGGACTTGGTCGCCCGAACGTACCGGCCGCTCATCGATGGTCTCGCCGTCGCGTCGGATGGTGATCTGCGCGGGCCCGGCGGGAGCGCCCGAGTCCTCGACCTTGAACGTGATCGTCTGCGATTGTCCGACGATGCCGAAGCGCGGGGCCGCCACCAGCACCACGCGGCGGTCGCGCTCGTTGGGCTGCCCGGTGATCAGCGCATGCACCGGCGCCGAGAAGCCGAGCGCGTTGGCGTCGGGTGGAACGTCGTGCACGCGCCCGTCCGTCAGGAAAATCGCGCCGGCGATGCGTTCGGGCGGAACGTCCGCAAGTGCGGAGCTCATCGCCGAGAACAGCCGCGTGCCGTCGGTTTCGCCGTCCGCCTGCCCGGCCTCGACGGTGCGCACTTCAAGTCCGGCAATGCGCGAGAGCCGATCGGTGAGCGCCTTGCGCGCCGCTTCGGTCTGCGCCGCCCGCTCGCCGAAATTCTGGCTCGGGCTCTTGTCCACCACGACAACGGCGACGGACGTGAGCGGCTCGCGGTCCTCGCGTGTGAACGATGGGTTGGCCAGTGCGAGCGCCACCAGCACCATTGCGACGATGCGGATGGCTGCACCCCGGCTGCGGCTGAGCAGCAGCAGTCCCGCGATGATCGCGACCGCCGTGAAGCCAGCCCACAGAACATATGTGGGAACGAGGGGAGCGAAGGAAATTCCGTAACCCACCTGGCGCTCCTATTGGCCGAGCCGCTCGAGCAGGGCCGGGATGTGCACCTGGTCCGCCTTGTAGTTGCCGGTCAGCGTGTACATCACGATGTTCACGCCGGCGCGGAATGCGAACTCGCGCTGGCGTGGCTCGCCCGGCGACAGCGGCAGCATCGGCTGTCCATCCGGGCGCTGCGCCCAGGCCCCGGCGAGATCGTTCGAGGTGATGATGATGGAGGAGACGCCGTCGCCGCCGCGCGCTGGGCGCTTGCTGTCGTCCTGGTCCGGATTCTCGGCGGGCATCGCCTCGACCCAGAGCTGGCCGCTGTTGAAGCGGCCGGGGAAGTCGCGCAGCAGATAGAACGTTTTGGTCAGCACGTGGTCGCGCGGGATCGGCTCGAGCTCGGGAATGTCGAGCGAGGAGAGGATGGTGCGCAGCGCGACCATGCCCGGGCTGCGCGTCTCGCCACCCGGCCCGGGCGGCGCTATGACCGCGTCGCGCGTGTCGAACAAGACGGTGCCGCCCTGCTTCATGTAGGCGTCGATGCGCGCCAGGGCCTCGGGCGAGGGCTTTTGTGCGTTGGGCGCCACCGGCCAGTAGATCATCGGAAAGAACGCAAGCTCGTCGCGCGCGATGTCGAGACCTATCGGCTCGCCCGGCTCGAGCGCGGTGCGTTGGGCGAGGAACAGCGTCAGGCCTTCGAGGCCGGCCTTGCTGACGGCGTCCACCTCCGGGTCGCCGGTGATCACATAGGCAAGGTGTGTCTCGACGGTGGCCTTCTCGGCGAACTCGTTGCGCGCCTGCTCGCTTTGTGGAACGCGACCGCCATCGCTCTGGGCGTGGGCGCCGCCGATGCCGAGGGCCAGGCCCGCGCCGACAACGGCGAGCACGAGGGCGGCCGTGGAGGCGCGGCGCGGCAGCAGTCGTGCGAGGCCACCGGCCATCCAGAAGACCACCAGCGCGTCGAGCAGCAGCAGTGTGAAGGCAGCCAGGAACAGCGGGCCGCGCAGATCAGTCGGCTCGCCGATGCGATAGGGCTCGATCGAGGCATTGAGCGGCGCGAAGTCGATCGGCTTCAAGCGATCGCCGGCTGCGATTGTATTCACCGCGAGCAGGCCCTCAGGCGGTCCGTAGAAGCCGGGCGGATTGTCCGCCGTCGCACGTCCGGAATAATTCACCGGCACAGGCCGCGCGTTGGCCGACGGCGGTCCGAACGCGCCGAAGCCATTGAGCAGGCGGCTCGGTGGCACGACCTCGCGCGCGGCCTGCTGCTGCGGCTGCGTGGCGGATTCAGCCGTGACCGAACCCGCAAGCGCGACGATCCGCTTGAGCATGTCGACGAACGTTCCCGACAGCGGCAGATTCGACCAGCGCGTGTCGGCGGTGACGTGGAACAGCACGACCAGGCCCTTGCCGCGGCGCGAGGCGGTCACGAGCGGCGTGCCGTCGCCAAGCGCCGCCCAGGTCCGTTCGGCGAGGCCCGCCTCCGGCTCCGCCAGCACCTGCCGCGTGACCGTGACGTCCCCGGGCACGGTCATGCCCGCGAACGGGCCCTCGCGCGAGAACGAGGCGAGCTGTTGCGGCTGGTCCCAACTCAGGCTGCCGCCCAGGATGCGTCCCCCGCGGCGCAGACGCACCGGAACCAGTGTGTCGTCGCCCGCCGCAAGGCGCGGGCCGGCGAAACGCACCAGCACACCGCCGGCTTCGACCCAGCGCTCCAGCTTGTCGCGCGCGTCCCCGGCGACGTTGCCCACGTCGGCGAGGATCATCATCGGCACCTGCTGCTCGATGAAACGGGTGACCGCTTCCGCCGGCGAGCCGCGCTCTGCCATACGCACATCCGCAAACGGGGTCAGCGCGCGCGACAGGTAGAAGTTGGAGGCCAGCAGCGGCTGCGCGGTGTCGGCGGTCGAGCCGCTCATCACGCCGACGGTGCGGCGGCGCCAGCGCTTGTCGAGGAGTTGCACCGCGCCGGCCGAGCGCTCGGAGACGATCTCGAGGCGGGCGATGTCGTTGCGGATCTCCACGGGGAGGTCGAACTGCGCGTCGGTCTCCGTCTGTCCGCCGGAAAACACGAAAGGCGCGTCGCCGAGCGGCAGCCCCTTGAGGTCGATCGCGCGGATCGTGCCGGCGTCCTCGCCAGCCGGGGTAGGCCGCAGCACCTTGACGGACAATCCACCCGCCGCGTTGTCGGCTGCTGTGAGTGCACGCGCCGGAGCGACGCCGCCGGAGATCACCGTCGCAGGGCGGCCCTGCGTCGCGGCTGCAAGCGCGGTGACGAACTCGTCGGTGCGCCCGAGATCGACACCATCGGACAGCCAGACCATCTCGGCGGCGGGCGAGGCGGCGAGCAGCTTGCGGATCATCGGCAGCGCATCAGCCCGCACGAGCGTGTGCGGCTTCGGCGCAAGTTGCTGGATGCGGATGCGCGCCGCGCCGGGTGTCTCGAACGAGGCGTCACGCGTCGTCTCCGACAGCGGAACAAGGGCGACGCCGCGTCCGTCGCTTTCGGCGCGTGCGACGATGTCGTCGAGCGTCTGCATGCGCGCGTCCCAGGTCGCGGCGGCCGACCAGCCGTCGTCGATCAGGATGGCGAGTGGCGCGCTGCCCTTTGAGGCTGCGAGCGGCGGATTCCACATCGGGCCGGCAGCCGCGATGATCAGCAACGCTGCCAGGGCGAGACGCAGCAGGGTGAGCCACCACGGCGTGCGCGCCGGCGTCTCTTCCCGCGGCGCGATGTCGAACAGCAGTCGTGTCGGGGGGAATTCGATGCGGCGAGGGCGCGGCGGCACCAGGCGCAGCAGCCACCACAACACCGGCAAGGCGATCAGGCCGAGCAGCACCAACGGTTGAGCGAATGCGAGCGGCAGGCCCATCATGCGTGCTGCTCCGGCTTGGCCTGCGGGCTCCGGATCGCTGCGCCAGGCCCATCGCGGGTCGCGCCGAGCTGGCCATGCAGCTGGAACAGCAGTTCGCTCGCCGGGCGGTCCGTACGATGGATGATGAAGCTCCAGCCGAGCCGGTCGGTTTCGGCGCGGATCTGGGCGCGATGTGTCGCGATGCGGGCCTGGTAATCGCTGCGCCACGTCTCGGCGCGTCCGGCGGTGATCGTGCCGGCGCCTTCCGGCTCGACGAACTCGACACGCCCGGCGTAGGGAAACGTCTCTTCCGCCGGGTCGACGATCTGCACAACGTGGCCATGCGCCCCACCGGCCGACAGTTGCGCAATCGTCTGCTGCACCGCCGTGATCGGACTCCAGAAGTCGGACAGGACCACGATCTCGGCGAGCGGTGCGGGCGCGAAGTTCGGCGGCAGGCTGGTGCGGTCGGTCGGGTCGTGCACGATCGCCTGGGCGATCTTCTCGACGACATTGCGGCTGGCGGTCGGACGCATCAGCCCGGGGATGCCCACGCGCTCGCCGCCTTCGACGAGGATCTCGGCCAGCGCCAGGCCGATGATGAGCGCACGATCGAGCTTGGTGTCGGCTGACATCTGCGAAGCGAACGACATCGACGCCGAGCGGTCCGGCCAGATCCAGACCGTGTGCGCCGCTTCCCATTCCTGCTCGCGCACGTAGAGATGATCGTCGCGCGCGGAGCGTCGCCAGTCGACGCGAGAGGCGGCTTCGCCCGACACGAAACGCCGGTATTGCCAGAAGTTCTCGCCTGATCCGGCGCGCCGTCGGCCATGCAGCCCATGGATGATGGTGGCGGCAACGCGCCGCGACTCCAGGATCAGCCGCGGCATGGCGGCCGCCAGCGAACGGCCTTCGCCCATCGCCCGCGGGACGGCGGCGGCATCGGGTCGAAGGGCGGGGCCTGCCATTTTCGTCAGCCGATTCGTGCCTTCAGCCGGCCGATCACGGCCGGGATCGTCTCGCCTTCGGCGCGCGCGGCGAAGGTGAGGGCCATGCGGTGCTTCAGAACCGGTTCAGCGAGCGCCACCACGTCGTCGACGGATGGAGCGTAGCGGCCTTCGAGCAGAGCGCGCGCGCGCACGGCGAGCATGAGCGCCTGGCTGGCGCGCGGGCTCGGGCCCCACGCGATCAGCTTGCCCAAGCTGCCGGACTCCGGACCCGGCCGCGCCGCGCGCACCAGCGCCAGGATCGCCTCGATGACGGATTCACCCACCGGCAGGCGGCGGACCAAGCGCTGCGCCGCCATCAGGTCGTCCGCCGTCATGGCCGCCTTGGCCTTGGTTTCTTCGGCGCCGGTGGTGTCGAACAGAATGCGCCGCTCGGCGTCCTTGTCCGGATAGTCGACGTCGATCTCCATCAGGAAGCGATCGAGTTGCGCCTCGGGCAGGGGATAGGTGCCTTCCTGCTCGAGCGGGTTCTGCGTCGCCAGCACATGGAATGGACGGGGAAGATCGTATCGCGTCCCCGCGACGGTCACGTGCTGTTCCTGCATCGCCTGCAACAGCGCCGATTGCGTGCGCGGACTGGCGCGGTTGATTTCGTCGGCCATGAGCAGTTGCGCGAAGATCGGTCCCGAGATGAAGCGGAAGCCGCGCCGGCCGCCCGCGCTCTCCTCAAGCACTTCGGTGCCGAGGATGTCCGATGGCATCAGGTCGGGAGTGAACTGCACGCGCCGCGCGTCGAGCCCAAGCACCGTGCCCATGCTCTCGACCAGCTTCGTCTTGGCGAGGCCAGGAACACCGACCAGCAGCGCATGGCCCCCGGAGAGCACAGTGATCAGCGCCTGCTCCACCACGCGGTCCTGACCGAAGATGACGGAGCCAATGGCGGTCTTGGCGGCCTGAACGTGAGTGGCGGTCGTCTCGGCCGCCCGGACGATCATGTCCTCGATCTTTTCGATGCCTTCTCCGCTCGCGGCCATGCCAACTCCTTTGTCGCTGTCGCGGTATGTGGCGCCCCGCTATGGCACTATCAATGCAAGGTCCGCGCCGAATCTATGGCTGGTCCTTCTGCCCGCTCCAAGTCTACGCTAGCGCAAGCCCGACGGAGCGGATTTTCGGCTTCGCCGGCATATCGTGCGGCAACACAGGCGCTTAGCGGGCAATCGGACGCAATTCGGACGACCGTTTTGCGCCCCTACGCTCCTTTCACGCCATCGCAATTCGAGATGGGCGAATCACGTTCCCGCGAGCCGCGCGGGGAGGCTGCAAAGGTGGCGATAACCATGGCGAAGCAAGGGCGGGATCATCGCCTGGATGCGATCACCCAGACGCTCCAGGGAGCGGGCAAAACCCTGCCGCCCGTGCATTTGTGGAATCCGCCGTATTGCGGCGAGATCGACATGCGGGTCGCAGCCGACGGCACTTGGTATTATCAGGACACGCCGATCGCGCGGCCCGCCCTGGTGCGGCTGTTTGCGTCCGTGCTCAAGCGGGAGGGCGAGCGGTATTATCTGGTGACGCCCGTGGAAAAGTGCGGCATCCAGGTGGACGACGCCCCGTTCCTGGCGGTGGACCTTCAGACCGAAGGGAGCGGAGCAGGAAGAACGCTGCGGTTCCGGACCAACATGGATGAAGAAGTTCTGTGCGGCCGCGATCACCCGCTGCGCTTCGCGCCGCAGCCGGGCGGCGGCCTCAAACCCTATCTGCACGTCCGCGCCGATCTGTGGGCGTTGGCGACGCGGCCGGTGTACTATGCACTGGTCGAGCTCGGCGAGGAACGCGAGACCGGTCGCGGCCGCTGGTTCGGGGTGTGCTCGCAAGGCGAGTTCTTCGCCATGGCGCCGGCTTCCGAGCTCGATGGTCTCAGCGCATGACCTCAAGCCATCTTTCCACGCCGGACGCCACCGCATGCGCGGATGACTTCTTCGCCCGCGCGCGGCAGCGGCTGACGCTGGACGTGCCGGCGGCGCTGACCGACCCTTCCGCCGAAGCCGTTCGCGGCGACCTCGACCTCGATCCGTTGATGTGGGAGCGCGCAGGCGTGGTCGCGTCGCGTCCCGCGGCCGTGCTGGTCGGCATCGTCGACCGGCCCGACCCGACGGTGCTGCTGACCCAGCGCACGTCCGGCCTCGCCAATCACGCAGGGCAGATCGCATTCCCCGGCGGCAAGATCGATCCGCACGATGAGAGCCCGCTCGCCGCGGCGATGCGCGAGGCGCAAGAGGAGATCGGGCTGCCCTCGAGCGCCATCGATCCGATCGGCTATCTCGATCTCTATCTGACGTTCTCGGGCTTTCGCATCTTGCCTGCAGTGGCTCGTGTCGCGCCGGGCTACGCGCTCACGCTCAACCACGCCGAGGTGGCCGATGCATTTGAGGTGCCGCTCGATTTCCTGATGAGTCCCGGCAATCATCAGCGGCACAGCCGCGAGAACCGCGGCGTCACCCGGCATTATTACGCCATGCCGTTCCAGGACCGTTACATCTGGGGCATCACCGCAGGTATCCTGCGCAACCTCTATGAACGGATGTACGGATGATCCGCCCCGTCTTCACCGAGATCGCGCTGTTCGCGCTGCCGTTCGTGCTCTACGCGCTTTATCTCTGGGCGACGCGCGCCGACGTGTTCGATCGCACCTCGTGGACCGTGCGGGTCTTGTCCTGGCTGACGATCGCATCGCTCGTGTTGGTGATCGTCAGCTTTCTTCTGATCGCGCAATTCTCCGGTGCTCCGCCCGGATCGACCTACGTTCCGGCGCATATCGAGGATGGCCGCCTGGTGCCGGGGACGACGAAGTGACGCAGGACCCGCGCACGGCCGTACTCGGGCTTACGCACGGGTCGCTCGGGCGTCTGCTCGCCGTGCTCGACAGCGACGGCGAGGAGGCGCGCGTCGTCGGCGGGGCCGTGCGCAACGCCCTGATGGGCTTGCCGATTGCCGAGGTCGACATTGCGACGACGGCGGTGCCTGAAGAGGTGACGCGGCGTTGCGCCGCAGCCGGCTTCCGGGTCGTTCCGACCGGCATCGATCACGGCACCGTCACGGTCATCGTGCACGGGACGCCCTTTGAGGTCACGACACTGCGCGAGGACGTGGAAACCTATGGGCGCCGCGCCAAGGTGGCGTTCGGGCGTGACTGGCGCCGCGACGCGGAACGGCGCGACTTCACCATCAATGCGCTGTCGGTCACGCGCGACGGCCGCGTGTTCGATTACGTCGACGGGCTCGCCGACATCGCGGCGCGCCGCGTGCGTTTCATCGGCGACGCGGCCCAGCGCATCACCGAGGACTATCTGCGCATCCTGCGCTTCTTCCGCTTCCATGCTTTCTACGGCACGGGTCATCCCGATGCCGTTGGCCTGCATGCGGCGATCGAGGCGCGCGCGGGGCTTGCCACGCTCGCGCGCGAGCGCGTGCGCATGGAGCTGATGAAGCTGTTGCAGGCGCCGCATGCGACCCCGACGCTCGCGAGCATGTCGGAAGCCGGGTTCCTGGTGGCGGTGCTGGGCGGCGTGCCCACCCTCGCGCATTTCGAGATGACGGCGAAGGTCGAAGCCGCGGCCGGCGTTGCGCCCGATCCGGTGCGCAGGCTGGGAGCGCTTGGCGCCTGCGTCACGGAGGACGCCGATCGCCTGTGCCAGCGCCTGCGCCTCTCCAACGCGGAGCACGCGCGCATCCATTCGATTGCCGATGGCTGGTGGCGGATCGATCCGGCGGCCGGCGATACGGCGGCACGCGCTCTTCTTTATCGTCTGGGCGTGGAGCGTTTCGTCGACCGCGTACTGATCGCGTGGGCGCGCGCCGATGCCGGCGCGGCTGATCCGGCGTGGCTGCGCTTGGCGACATTGCCGCAGCGCTGGACGCCTCCAGCGTTCCCGCTGCGGGCGGCCGATCTCATCCGCCGCGGCGTTGCGCGCGGCCCGCTGCTCGGCCGCGCGCTGGGAGCGGCCGAGAGCAACTGGATCGCGAGAGATTTCCCCGCCGACAAGGCGGCGCTCGACGGCATAGCCGACGAGGCTGCCGCGTCCGTCCGGGCAGGATGAGCTGCGCGCTTACCAATATCGGTTGAACAGGTAGTTCGCGCGCAGCATGATGGCGTACAGATCGGCGTTGCTGTCGCTGATCGCCGCGTTGCCGCCCGCGCTCGTCACGAGCGTGCGGTTGAACGTGAACGAGTAGTAGTCGAACTCGAGGCCCAGGCTCCAGTTCGGCAGCACCATATATTCGAGGCCGATGCCGAGCGTGTAGCCGGTCTCCCAGTTTCGCCCCTCGTAGGACAACGCAGCGGTGGTGTTCTCGTTGAGGGTGTGCACGCGACCGTAGGCGACGCCGCCCTTGCCGTAGATCAGCCAGCGGTCCGCGGCCCAGCCGAGTTTGCCGGTGATCGTCCCGATGTAACGCAGGTCGAAGTTCGACGTGCGGGTGGCGATCAGCGTCGTGGTGCGGCTCTGCGTGAGGTCGGCCCAGGAGTAGGTGCCCTCGACGCCGGCGACCCAATGGCCCCATTGCGCCTGTACGCCGGCCTGACCGCCGCCCACGAACCCGTCGGTGTCGATATCGAAGCGGCTGCTGCTCGCGTCGTTGACGGAATAGCTGCCGTCGGCCCACGCATAGGCGGCGTGGCCGCCGACGTAGAAGCCCTGCCAGTTCGCGGCAACGACCGCCGACGGTGCGCGGAGCAGCGGCGGGCCGGCCGGAAGGTCGGCTGCGGATGCTTGCTGCGCGAAGAAGCACGCGGCGGCCGTAATGAGCGCACGAGTGATGCGGTTCATGTCCGTCTCCCGATGGATGCTGGAACGCCCCCCAACGCAACAGCACTCGGGCGAATCGGAGCGACGAATCGCCTGTGGATAAAATGAATCGCCCGGCGAATCCGCGTCCACTCCAAAATCTTTTGCGCGAGGCTGGCACGATTTACGATCCGTTAACCAAAGCAATCGCGCAGCCTGACTGACGTGCGCACGTGGGCGTGAATGGTGAGGCGACGATGCGACCGCGGACGAGGGCGAACGGCGCCGTCGTCAGGCGGCGCGCAGGTGATGAGGAGGGGGGCTCATGCGCAGCTTCTGGCGGGCGATTGCGATCTTCCTGTTCGGTGCCGTGCTCGGGACCGGATTCGGCGTCGCGCTCGGCTTTTTCCTGTTCCCCTTCGTCTTCCCACCGCCGGTCGCGGCTGAGCAGCTCGGGGACAACGAGCGCACGTCGCTCATTGCCCGCGGCACGTTCATCCATGCCAACCCGTCCGACCCCATTCACTGGGGCAAGGGCCGCGTGAGCGTCTACGCGCGCGTGGTCTATCTGGACAGCGATTTCGAGGTGGGGCCGGGGCCGGCCTATCACGTCTATCTCGTTCCCAAGGCGGGAATCCGCGCGTCCTCCGATCTCGACGGCGTCATGTATGTCGATCTCGGCGGTCTGCGCGCGTTCAAGGGCAGCCAGCGCTACGCCATTCCCGCCGGAGTGGACCTTGCGAACTATTCGAGCGTGATCATCTGGTGCGAGCGCTTTTCCGTGCTGATCTCACCCGCCGACCTGACGCCCGCATCACGCTAGCCGGCGCGCTTGCGAAATAATGTAGACTCGCCCGCCTGCCTTGTCGGGTGAGCACGTGGTCTTGTTTCCGGACATCACTTTGATCGAGCTCGCGGCGATTGCCGCCGCGGCGATCGGCGCATCGGTGATCGGCGGGGTCGCGGGCTACGGCACGGGCGCGCTCATGCCGCTCGTGCTGGTGCCGATCGTCGGGCCCGAGCCGGTGGTGCCGATCATCGCGCTCGCCTCGCTGTTCACCAATACGAGCCGGGCGATGGCGTTCTTCCGCGCAATCGATTGGCGCCGCGTCCTCATCGTGTTCGCCGCGGCGACGCCGACCTGCATCTTGGGCGCTTACGGCTATTCGCTGCTCACCAGCAAAGGTGCGCTCGTCGTGATTGGCACGATGATGGTGCTCAGCGTGCCGCTGCGGCGTTTCCTGCACGTTCGCGGCTATCGCTGCGGCGAGCTCGGCCTGTCGGCTGGCGCGTTCGGTTGGGGCGGCATCGTCGGCGGAACGACGGGGGCGGGCATCATCCTGCTCTCGTTGTTGATGGCGGCGGGCCTCGAAGGCGCGGCGGTCGTCGCCACCGACGCGGTGATCTCGGTTGCGATCGGCCTCGTCAAGCTCGCGGTGTTCGGTGTTGCCGGCATCGTCACCGCAAAGGTGATCGCGGTGGCGCTGTTGATCGGGATCGTAGCGTTTCCCGGGGCTTTCCTCGCCAAGCGGATCGTTGCGCTGTTGCCGCTGCACCTGCATACGGCGGTGCTCGACGCAGTCGTGCTGTTCGGGGGCGTCCTGATGATCGGAGGTGCGCTGCGCTGAACTAGGGCCATTTCACCACGGGCGGCAGCGACGACAGGATCGAGTCGACGTTGCCTCCGGTCCGCAGGCCGAACACGGTCCCGCGGTCGTAGAGCAGGTTGAACTCCACGTAGCGCCCGCGGCGCACGAGCTGCTCCTCGCGTTCGGCTTCGCTCCAGGGCGTCGCGAAGTTGCGCCGCACCAACTCGGGATAGATGCGCAGGAAGGCGTGCCCGACGTCCTGGGTGAACGCGAAATCCGCATCGAAGTCGCCGCTGTCCAGCCAGTCGTAGAAGATCCCGCCGATGCCGCGCATCTCTTGGCGGTGCTTGAGATAGAAGTACTCGTCGCACCATGCCTTGAACTTCTCGTAGGGAGCGACCGCTGGGTGGGCGTCGCAGGCCGCCCGCATCGCGCCATGAAAGGCGGTCGTGTCG
The DNA here is from genome assembly GCA_035556735.1 of Xanthobacteraceae bacterium. Taxonomy (GTDB): domain Bacteria; phylum Pseudomonadota; class Alphaproteobacteria; order Rhizobiales; family Xanthobacteraceae; genus CANJBX01. The sequence goes on from DATMFF010000006.1 coordinate 728,782, forward strand.
GGGTCGTCCTGGGTCCGGCGTGCGGCGAGAACCGGCGTCAGGTCCGCGCCGCCGCCGAACCAGGCCTTGCTGGTCACGACGAAGCGCGTGTTCATGTGCACGGCCGGCACGTGCGGGTTGGTCATATGAGCGATCAGCGAGATGCCCGACGCCCAGAACGCCGGATTGGCGTCTGCGCCCGGGATCTCCTTGCGGAATTCGGGCGCGAACTCGCCATGCACGGTGGAGACGTGGACGCCGACCTTCTCGAACACGCGTCCCTTCATCAGCGACATCACGCCGCCTCCGCCCGCGGCGCCGGTGTGGTCGGTGCGGGCCCAGGGCGTGCGCACGAAGCGGCCGGCTGCGCCGGTGTAGAGCTCCGCCGGCGCGTCGTCCTCGATCCGCTCGAACGCTGCGCAGATGTCGTCGCGCAGTCGCTCGAACCAGGCGCGCGCCCGCGTCTTGCGCGCATCGAGCGTGGCGGGATCGGGGAGGGGAGAACTCATGTGATCTCTCCGAGCTGGCGCGAGGGAAAGCCGCCCGTTTGCCGCAATGCCTCACCCAGGGCGAGGGCGCAGGTCATGGCGATGTTGATGGACCGCAGGCCCGGACGCATGGGTATCACGAGGCGGGCGTCCGCGGCGGAATGGATCTCATCGGGCACGCCGCCGGATTCGCGCCCGAACAGCAGGATGTCGCCGGCTTCGTAGGCGTGGTGGAGATAGCTCGTCTGGCCCCTGGTGGAGAACAGAATGACGCGGGCCCCTGCGTCCCGACGCCACGTGTCGAAGGCCGTCCAGGAGACGTGCCGCACGATCGCAACCTGGTCGAGATAGTCCATTCCGGCCCGCCGGAACGCGCGATCGCTCGATGGAAAACCGGCGGGGCCGACCAGATGGGCTTCGACCCCGAAGCAGGCGCACAGGCGCAGAATCGTCCCGGTGTTTTGCGGGATATCCGGCTCGTACAACGCGATGCGCATGCGTCCGATCCTGACCACCCGCCGCGTACCGGCGTGGAAAAAATCAGCGGTAGGCGGGGGTTTCCAGATGCCAGGCCGAATGCCCGGGATGCCGTGCGTTAGCGGGCTTGCGCTAGCTCGGCAAGGGTGCCAATAGAACCCCTCTAGATCGCGCCGCTAAACCGCCTTCCCCCGGGCGGGTCGCGGCCGGTTTGCCCGCCCCGGGTGCGTCTCGTATCAGTCCGACGTATCCGCGGTCCGCGCCGCAGGCTCGAGCCTTCGCAGCGTCGCGGGCGGATCGTCAGAACTGTGGAACGAGAAAGGGCCTGACTTGTGACGACGATGTCCTCGGCCGAGCCGACACGCCGCGATTTTCTCTATATTGCGACCGGAACGGTTGCCGCGCTGGGCGGAGTGGCAGCCCTCGTCCCGCTGGTCGCCCAGATGAACCCGGATGCGTCCACGGTCGCCGCCGGTGCGCCGATCGAAGTGGACCTCTCGCCGATCGCGGACGGCCAGGCTATCAAGGTGTTCTGGCGCGGCAAGCCGATCTACATCTCGCACCGCACCCAGAAGGAGATCGAGGAGGCGCGTTCGGTGAATGTCGCGACGCTTCCCGACCCGCAGACAGACCAGGCCCGCGTCAAGCAGGGCCACGATCAATGGCTGGTCGTGATCGGCATCTGCACGCATCTGGGCTGCATCCCGATCGCCCATCAGGGCGACTATGACGGGTTCTTCTGCCCGTGCCACGGTTCGCAGTACGACACCTCGGGTCGTATCCGCAGCGGTCCCGCGCCGCTGAACCTGGCCATCCCGCCCTACGAGTTTGTGTCGGACAGCAAGATCAGGATCGGCTGATCCCGCGATCGGAATTTCAGGATCAAGACATGAGCGGACATACGCCCCACAACGCGCACGGCCTCCGTGCTTGGCCGTACAACCTGAAATCCGACGACGGAGCGCCCTACGAGGCACCGGCCTATGCGCCGCAGAATCCCGTCCTGCGCTGGTTCGAAGCGCGGCTGCCGGTGGTCGGGCTGCTGTACTCGGCCGCGGTGTCCTACCCGACGCCGCGCAACCTGAATTACTGGTGGACGTTCGGCGGCATCCTCAGCTTCATGCTGGGCGTGCAGATCATCACCGGCATCGTGCTCGTGATGCACTACACGCCGAACGTCGATCTCGCCTTCATCTCGGTCGAGAACCTCATGCGCGACGTCAACTACGGTTGGCTGCTGCGCTATGTGCACGCCAACGGCGCCTCGATGTTCTTCCTCGCCGTCTACATCCATATGTTCCGCGGCATGTACTACGGCTCCTACAAGGAGCCGCGCGAGATCCTGTGGATCCTCGGCGTCATCATCTATCTGCTGATGATGGCGACCGGGTTCATGGGCTACGTGCTGCCTTGGGGCCAGATGAGCTTCTGGGCCGCCACCGTCATCACCAACCTGTTCTCGGCGATCCCGATCGTCGGCGAGCCGATCGTCACCTGGCTGTGGGGCGGCTATTCGGTCGGAAATCCGACGCTACAGCGCTTCTTCTCGCTGCACTACCTGCTGCCGTTCGTCATCGCCGGCGTCGTGGTGTTGCACATCTGGGCGCTGCACGTCGTCGGCCAGAACAATCCGGCCGGTGTCGAGCCGAAGACGGCCAAGGACACGGTGCCGTTCACGCCCTACGCCACGGTGAAGGACCTGTTCTTCATGGCGGCGTTCTGCGTGGTCTTCGCCTGGTTCGTGTTCTACATCCCGAACTACCTCGGCCACCCGGACAACTACATCCCGGCCAACCCCGGCGTGACGCCGGCCCACATCGTGCCCGAATGGTACTACCTGCCGTTCTACGCGATCCTGCGCTCGATCCCGAACAAGCTGGCGGGCGTCGTCGCGCTGTTCGGCTCGATCCTGATCCTGGCGTTCCTGCCCTGGCTCGACAGCTCGAAGGTGAAGTCGGCGACGTATCGTCCCCTGTTCCGGCAGTTCTTCTGGATTTTCGTGGCGACCTGCATCCTGCTCGGCTGGCTTGGCTCCAAGCCGGCGGAGGGCGGTTATGTGATCGCCTCGCGCATCCTCACGGCCTGGTACTTCATCCACTTCCTGATCGTCCTGCCGCTGCTCGGCCGTCTTGAGACGCCGAAGCCGCTGCCGAATTCGATCTCCGAGGCGGTGCTCAAGAAGAAGGGCGTTGTTGCCGCCCTTGTTGCCGTGGCGGTTGGGACCGCCGCACTGTTCGGCGGCGCGCCATCGGCCCAAGCCGCCGAGACGCCCAAGCCGCCGGCGCAGAAGTGGTCGTTCGCCGGGCCGTTCGGCACCTTCGATCGCGGGCAGCTCCAGCGCGGCTTCAAGGTCTATCGCGAGGTCTGCCAGAACTGTCACAGCTTGACCTACCTCTCGTTCCGCAATCTGAGCGAGGCGGGCGGTCCGGGGTTCACGCCCGCGCAGGTCGACGCGATCGCAGCCGAGTACAAGGTCCCGGATGCGCCCAACGAGTCCGGCGAGGTCGGTGAGCGCGCGGCTCGTCCCGCCGACCGCTTCCCGCCGCGGTTCCCGAACGAGCAGGCCGCCCGTGCGGCCAACGGCGGCGCCTATCCGCCCGACCTCTCGGTGATCGCCAAAGCGCGCGGCTACGAGCGTGGCTTCCCGCTGTTCCTGTTCGACATCATCACGCAGTATCAGGAAGCGGGCCCCGACTATATCGTCGCCGTCCTGACCGGCTACTCGGACCCGCCCGCGGGCTTCAAGTTGCCGTCGCCGTCCACCTTCTACAACGAGTACTTCCCGGGCCACGCCATCGGCATGCCGGCCCCGCTGTCGAACGGCCAGGTCGAGTACACCGACGGCTCGCCGACGACGGTCGAGCAGTACGCCAAGGACGTCGCCGCATTCCTGATGTGGGCCGCCGAGCCGCACCTCGAAGCGCGCAAGCGGATCGGCTTCCAGGTGCTGATCTTCCTGATCGTGCTCTCGGGGCTGCTCTACTTCACCAAGAAGAAAGTCTGGCACCAGATCGAAAAGCCGCGCGAGCTGGCGCATGGCCAGGACCCGCGCGCCACGTCGATGTGACGCGGCCAGTATCGCCTTGACGTCGGGCCCCGTTCGGGGCCCTTCGTTTTGGAGCTGGCGCCGTGCTGTGCCGGACAGGAGGGAAGATCATGGCCAAAGCGGTGCTCGGCATCATCGGGGGATCCGGGATCTACGATCTGCCGGGCCTCGAAAACGTGCGCGAGGAGCACATCACCTCGCCGTGGGGCGTGCCGTCCGCCGCGCTGCGCATCGGGGAGATGGCGGGCCTGCCCGTCGTGTTCCTGCCGCGGCACGACAAGGGCCACCGCCTGTCGCCCTCCGACATCAACTATCGCGCCAACATCGACGTGCTCAAGCGCGCGGGAGTGACCGATCTGATCTCGCTGTCGGCTTGCGGATCGTTCAAGGAGGAGCTTCCGCCCGGCACGTTCGTGCTGATCGACCAGTTCGTCGACCGTACTCACAAGCGCGAGAGCTCGTTCTTCGGCAAGGGCTGCGTCGCTCATGTCTCGATGGCGCACCCGGTGTCGCCGCGCCTGCGCATTCATCTCGCCGCCGCCGCCGAGGCGGAAGGCATCGCCGTCGTGCGCGGGGGCACATACGTGTGCATGGAAGGGCCGCAGTTCTCCACGCTGGCGGAGAGCCTCACCTACAAGGGGCTGGGCTATTCGGTGATCGGGATGACCAACATGCCCGAGGCCAAGCTCGCGCGCGAGGCCGAGATCTGCTACGCGACCGTCGCCATGGTGACGGACTTCGACTGCTGGCATCCGGATCACGACGCCGTCACCGTGCAGGACATCATCAAGGTGCTCACCGCCAATGCCGACAAGGCCAAGCGCCTGGTGGCGCGGCTTGCGCGCGACTTCCCGCGCGAGCACGAGCCGTGTCCGATCGGCTCCGACCGCGCGCTCGACACCGCGATCATCACCGCGCCCGAGGCGCGCGACCCCGAGCTGCTTGAAAAGCTCGATGCCGTCGCGGGGAGGGTGCTGGGTCAATGATCGCAATGATGCAGCCGATCGGTGTTGTCCTCGGCGGACGGACCGAGGCATCCGATGATCACTGGGGAACCGTCGAGGCGTCGATCGAGCTGGAAGGGCGCTTCACCCCGGGCTCGCTGCGCGGCATCGAGGACTACAGCCATCTCAATATCGTCTTCCTCATGCATCGCGTGCCCGAGGACAGGATCGTGACCGGCGCGCGCCATCCGCGCGAGCGCAGCGATTGGCCGCTGGTCGGGATCTTCGCCCAGCCCGCTCGCATGCGGCCGAACCGGATCGGGATCACCACGGTCGAGCTCCTGGGCGTGTCGGGCACGACGTTGCGGGTGCGCGGCCTCGATGCTATCGACGGCACGCCGGTGCTCGACATCAAGCCCTACATCTCCGGGTTTGCGCCGCGCACACCGGTGCGCGAGCCGGAGTGGGTGAAGGAGCTGATGAAGAGCTATTGGTAGCAGGCGCATCTGGCGTGCGGCCTGCGCACGTGTTCCGAGGGTACGATGATCACTGCCGCGCTCGAAAACGACCTCAAGTCCGCGATCCGGACCATTCCGGACTATCCCAAGCCGGGAATCATGTTCCGGGACATCACGACGCTGCTCGGCAACGCGCGCGCCTTCCGCCGTGCGGTGGACGAACTGGTGCAGCCGTGGGCCGGCTCCAAGATCGACAAGGTCGCCGGCATCGAGGCGCGCGGGTTCATCCTGGGCGGTGCGGTCGCGCACCAGGTCTCCGCCGGTTTCGTGCCGATCCGCAAGAAGGGCAAGCTGCCGCACACGACCGTGCGCATCGCCTATTCGCTCGAATACGGCCTCGACGAAATGGAGATCCACGAGGATGCGGTGGGCAAGGGCGAGCGGGTGATCCTGGTCGACGACCTGATCGCCACCGGGGGCACAGCCGAGGGTGCCGTGAAGCTGCTGCGCCAGATGGGAGCCGAGGTGCTGGCCGCCTGCTTCATCATCGATCTTCCCGAGCTCGGCGGTGCCGACAAGATCCGCAAGCTCGGCGTGCCGGTGCGCACGCTCATTTCGTTCGAAGGGCACTAGCCTCCCGGGCCCGGGCCAGCGGCGAGCGGGTCCCGGCCTGATCGGCGGGTGGCGCCGAATTTCGTGCATCTCGAGCTGGCCGGCACGCGTTCCTAGTCGGGGTGTCCCGCCCCCTCGGCAAGGCTGGTCTTGAGCCTGTCCATCAGCAGCGCGAGCTCGACTTCGCGCAGCTCGCGGAACATTCGTTTGACGAACGCGTCCAGTTCCTCGCGCAGGGGCGGCGTGAGTTGCGGTGGCGGCTTGCGGCGCGCGCTCTCGAATGAGAACGGCCGGCGGTCGATCACGCCTCGCAGCGCGGTGGACAATTGCGGAACGACGAGGGGGACGAAGCCCCCGGCCGGCGCCGGAAACAGCCGTCGGAGCTCCGGGCCACGGGCGAACGCGTCATTGTAAACCGGCACGAACACGAGCGCAGGGAATCTCTCGCGCAGGATGCGGTAGGTGTTGAGCGTCGTGGTGGTCTGGTCGGCGATGTACATGACCAGCGTGGAGATTCCACGCCGCCGCGTTTCCGTGGCGAGATCGATGTCGGCGGCCACGCTGAAGAATTTTTCCAGGGCCAGATGGCCGAGATCGACGACCTTGCCGGCCTCGTCGTCCGCCACCAGGCGATCGAAGAGCGCCATCTCACCGCGCGTGTTGGCCAGCGAAACACGCGTCGCCAGACGGGGCAGGAACTCAGACAGCCCCGCCTCGAACGGCTCGAGGTCGAAGGCCTCAACCGGCCGCCCGCTGGCCCGGTAGAATTCGCAGATCAGCCGGGCAACCAGGGTCTTGCCCACACGTGCGCGTGGCGAACAGACGATGAAAACATGCGCCGGACCGGCCATGTCGCGGCACCCTTCCGCCGTTCGCGGATCATCGAGCCGCAGGCAGCGTTCAGCTTAGCCGAATGCCGCTTTGGCCTCCGGCTGCTCGCCCAGGATATCGCCGAGCTTGATGCGGTCGTATTCGCCCCAGACGTTGCCCAGCCAATGCCGGACATAGCCGCGCAAGACGAACGAATACGCCGCCGACTCGCCGTTCGGGCCCTTGTTGGCGATGAACGAGACGAACGGCACGGAAGCGAGCTCGACCTGCTCGGATGCCATTTCGTTCAACTTCGGGATCGTGATGTCGACGCCGTTGCGGACCTTGCGGAAGTAGGCGTCGTAGGTCGTCTGGTCCCACTCGAAGAAGTGCGTGTTGTTGATGAAGTTCTTGACCAGGAAGTACTTGGCGTCCGTCAGGAAAGCCGAGGTCTCGGCGATCTCCTCCAGCGAGGCGATCGTGGGGCCGAGGATATGGAATACGGCCAGCGTGACCTGGTTCTTGCGCGCGGCTTCGATGAACCCGATGTCGCGCAACGAGCGCAGGGTCGGGGACAACAGGCCGGCACGCACGTCGATCACGGTGAGCTGGGATTCGCTCAGCGTGTCGAAGATCTTCATCTGGTCCGGCACCTGGCTCAGGTCCACGACCGTCGTGGCGTCGCCATGAAACCGCTTGAGCGTGCCGCGCGGGCACTCCGTGTCGAAGGCTCGAACGGGCACGCGCCGCGCCGAGAAATAGTCGAGCAAGGTGCGTGCGACGGTTGTTTTTCCGACGCCGCCCTTGTCGGCGCCTACTATGATTACTGCTGGCTTGGCCATGTCACCCCACCCAACTGGTCCGACTTCACAAGCCGCAGGCGTTTGCATCACCCGCTGGCGCACGCCTTCGACGAACACCCGAATCAAACGGGAGCCTCGCAAGTCTATGATTGAGACACCCGCAAGCGCCATCCGATGACTCGGCCAAACGCTATCGTCGTCAAGCACGCGAACGAAAACAACTACAACCGAAACGATACGCACAGCATTTACGGTACTCAGCGGCGGCGCAGCAAATCCCAAGGGCCCCGCCAGGGGCGGTCCGCGCCGCCTGCTTGCGACCAGGGACCGGGATTCTCCTGTGATCCCGGCTGGTTGCCGGACTGAGTGCCGGCGCCCTCTTGGTCAGCCACCGCAGCTTCGCTGTTCACGGCGGCATCGGCCGTCGGCAGCGCGCGCGGCCCCGGATCGCGGCCGCCCGCGAACTTGACCAGCGCCTCGACCCGCGCGTCGATCGAAGGGTGCGTCGCAAACAGGTCCGCGAATTCGTTGCGCGGATTGTCGACGCACATCTCCATGACCGCCGAAGTCGCACCCGGGAGCTCGCCGCGCCCTTCGATCTTGCGCAGGGCCGTGATCATGGCGTCGGGGTTCTTGGTGAGTTCGACCGAGCCGGCGTCCGCGAGGAATTCGCGAGAGCGCGAGAGCGCGAAGCGGATGACGATCGAGAGAGCCCAGGCCACGGCGACCAGCACCAGCGCGATGAGCAGGGCCCCGCCGGCCCCGCCGCCCTTGCGATCGCTGCCCGACCGGCCCGAGCCGAAACGCCAGCGCGTATTGAACGCCAGGCGGAACACCAGTTCCCCGAAGAACGAGATCACCCCTGCGATGATGACGGCGATGACCAGCATGCGCACGTCGCCGTTGCGGATGTGGGTGAGTTCGTGCGCGAGCACGGCCTCGACCTCGGGATCGTCGAGCCGGGCCAGAAGGCCCCACGTCACCGTGATCGCATACTGCTTCTCGTTGAGGCCGGTGGCGAAGGCATTCAAGGCCTCGCTCTGCATGACCTTGAGCTTGGGCATTGGGATGCCGCGCGAGATGCAGAGATTCTCGAGAAGATTATAGAGACGCGGCTGCTCGGCCCGGGTCACCAGCGTGCCGCCGGTGAGGGCATCGATCATGGTCTGGTGGAAGAAATAGCCGATGCCGATCCAGACCGCCGTGAGCACGGTGACGACCGGGATGGCGGGCAGCAGGTCCCGCCAGGCCTGGACCACGTACCAATCGACCGGCGCGTCCGGGACGCTCATGGCTTCGGCGACCAGTGCGCCGGCGTAGGTCAGCACGTAGACCAGAAAGAACAGGCCGATGATCAGGAGGACCGAGCGCCGCCTGTTCGACTGGATGTGCGTGTAAAGACCGTAGGCAGCCATGGGCTTCGGCCTGCATTCGCGCCGGTGCGGCGCACGGCCGGTCGGCCGCTAGAATTTGACCTGGGGCGGACGATCGAGCGCCTGGCGTTCCTCGCCGAGGTCGAAGAACTGCCGCTCGCGAAATCCGAACGTCCCTGCGAACAGGGCAGCCGGGAACTGCTGGATGCCGGCGTTGTATTCGCTCACCGCGTTGTTGAAGAAGCGTCGGGCGGCGGCCAGCTTGTTCTCGATGTCGCTCAGTTCGTTCTGCAACTGCTGGAAATTCTGGTTGGCCTTGAGATCCGGGTAGGCCTCGGACAGCGCGAACAGTTGGCGCAGCGCGCCGGTGAGTTGGTTCTCGGCGGCGACCTTGGCGTCGGGGGTCGGGGCCGCGATGGCTGCATTGCGCGCCTTCACCACGGCGTCGAGGGTGGTGCGCTCGTGGGTGGCATAGCCTTTCACCGTCTCGACGAGGTTCGGGATGAGGTCATGCCGCTGCCGAAGCTGGACATCCACGTCGGCGAAGGCCTGGTTCACGCGCTGGGCCATGGCGACCAGGCTGTTGTAGGCCATGATCGCCCAGATCACGGCCAATGCGATCACGCCCAGGATGATCCACGTCATGGTGGACATATGAGTGCTCCTCGAAGCGGTTCGGCGAAATTGCCCGGCTAAGGTATTGCCTAAACCGGTCGACCGGTAGGGTGACGTCCGTCACACTCGGCCCGGCGCCTTCCCGGTCCGACGCACCGGCCGGCTGTCGAAGGCATGTCAGGTTTGACCCGGAGGTCAGCGGCGGATGGCCGAGTATCGCATAACAACCGGGATCGAGATCAACGCTTCCGCAGAGCGGGTGTGGTCGCTGCTGACGGACTTTGCCGGGATGCGGGATTGGAATCCGTTTATCCGGTCGATCGCAGGAACTCTGAGACCCGGTTCCCGACTTTCCGTTCGCATCACCCCGCCGGGCAAGCGCGGAATGGTTTTTAAGCCGACTGTTCTCGTGGTCCGTCCGGGGCGTGAGCTTCGTTGGCTGGGTCGGCTCGTCTTGCCGGGCCTTCTCGACGGCGAGCACTGCTTCCTGATCGAGCCGCTTGACGAGGGCCGGGTCCGGTTCACGCACGAGGAGCGGTTTTCCGGCCTCTTGGTAGGCTTGGCGCGCGGCATGCTTTCCGCAACCGAGTCCGGATTTCACGCCATGAACGCGGCCTTGAAGGCGCGCGCCGAAGCGGGGGACGCTAGCGCGCGGCCCGAACCGGATGGAGATATCCGGCAAGGACATGCGCGGACACGCTAAACCGCTTCCCGGATCTTCACGGCGCCTTCAAGGTCGACCGAAACAAGCTGGGACACGCCGCGCTCGGCCATGGTGACGCCGAACAGCCGGTTCATGCGCGCCATGGTGATCGGGTTATGCGTGATGATGACGAAGCGCGTATCGGTCGAGCGGGTCATCTCGTCGAGCAAGTCGCAGAAACGATCGACGTTGTGATCGTCCAGCGGCGCGTCCACCTCGTCGAGCACGCAGATCGGCGCCGGATTGGTGAGGAACACAGCGAAAATCAGCGCCAGCGCGGTCAGCGCCTGCTCGCCGCCCGAGAGCAGCGACAGCGTCGCCGGCTTCTTGCCCGGTGGCCGCGCCAGAATGTCCAGGCCCGCCTCCAGCGGGTCCTCGTGTTCGATGAGCTGGAGCTCGGCGGTGCCGCCGCCGAACAGCTCGGTGAACAGCCGTTTGAAGTGGTTGTTGACCACCTCGAACGAAGCCAGCAGACGCTCGCGCGCCTCGCGGTTGAGGCTCTGGATGCCTTGCCGCAGGCGCTTGATCGCCTCGATCAGGTCGTCGCGCTCGGCAGTGAGCTTGCCATGCTGCTCCTCGACCTCGCGGAGCTCTTCCTCGGCACGCAGGTTCACGGCGCCGAGCCGTTCGCGCTCGCGGCGCAGTTTTTCGAGTTCGGCTTCGACCTCCGACACGTTCGCGAGGGTCGCGCCGGGCTCGATGCCGGCGAGCTCCGCCACCGCCTGGGGCTCGACCTCGAGCATCTCGCGGATCTCGTGCTCGATCTCACCCAGGCGGCGCTGCGCCGCCTGCTGGCGCTCCTCGGCGCGCGCCAGGTCCTCGCGCGCGGCCGACATGGCTTCGAGCGCCGCCCGCGCGGCGCGGTCGGCTTCGGCCAGCGCCTTCTCGCCCACCGCAAGCTCGTCGGCGGCAGCCCGGCGCGCGGCCTCGGCCTGATCGATCTCGCCGATCAGGGCCGCGCGCTTCTCGGCGAAGATGCGCGGCGCGTCGTCGAGCTCCCTGCGCTCGGCCTTGGTCTCTTCCGTGCGCGCGTCGAGCGTGGCGATGTGCTCGCTGGCGCTGCCGCGCCGCTCCGTCCAGGCGGCGATGTCGGTCTTGAGCTCGGACAGCCTGCGCTCGGCCAGCTCCGTCTCGCGGGCGAGCGCCTGCGCTTCGGCGCTGACCTCGGCAACCTGCGATCGCTGCTCGCCGAGCTTGCCGCGGATCTCCGCGAGCTGGCCTTCGAGCGTGGCGGTCGGGGGCAGGGCGGCGATGGCGGCATCGGTGTCGTGGCGGGCGGCTTCAGCCTCGGTGAGGCTCGCGGTCAGCCGCGCCTTGGCTTCCGCCAGGGCCGAACTGCGCGCCGTCACGCGGTTGATCTCGCGCTCCACGCCCGCGTGCCGCTCGCGCGCCGCGTCGGCGCTGCGCTGGGCCTCGCGCCGCTGCTCGCGCGCCTGCGATTCCGCCTGTGCGGCGGCGGCGATCTCCGCCTCCGCCGCTGCAACGGCGGCGCGGCGGGTCTCGAGGTCCGCGCGCGCGGTCTGCAGTTCCGCTTCGATTTCGGCCAGCCGGTTGCGGCCGGCGAGCCGGCGGGCGGCGGCCGTGGGCGCATTGGCGGCGACCTCGAAGCCGTCCCATCGCCACAGGTCGCCTTCTGCCGAGACCAGACGCTGGCCGGGTCTGAGCAGCTTGGCGAGCCGCGGGCCGTCCGCGCGCGACACGAGGCCGATCTGCGCCAGGCGGCGCGCCAGCTCGGCGGGAGCCTTCACATGCGTCGCCAGCGGCTCGGTCCCGTCGGGCAGAGGCGCGTCATGCTCACCCGCAGCACCCGCCCAATGGATCGGGGCCTTGGCATCGATCGGGGCATCGAGATCGTCACCCAGCGCAGCGCCCAGGGCAGTCTCGAAACCCTTGTCGACCGTGATGAGTTCGAGCACCGGCGGCCACAGGTTCTTGGTCTCGACGTGCAGGACCTTGGCGAGGGTCTTGGCCTCGGTCTCCAGGCGATGCGCGCGCCGCTCGGCTTCGGCGAGGGGCTGGCGTGCGACATCGAGCGCCTGACGCGCGCCCGAATGGGCCGCCTCCGCGCGCAGCATGGTCGCCTCGGCCGCAGCGACGGCCTCTTGCGCGGTCTGCACGGCCACGGCGGCCGCCTCGAGATCGGCGGTGTGGGCGGTGCTGTTGGCGAGCTCGACGAGATCGCTTTCGACCGAATTGAGCTCCCGCTCCAGGCGGGTGCGGCGTTCCCCGTGCTCGCGCGCGGCCTGCTCGAGCTGGTTTCGGCGTGCCGTAAGGTCGGCCAGCGCGGCGGTGAGCTCGGCGAATGTCTTCTCGGTGTCGGCCAGCGCCGCGTCGGCGGCGGCGGCCCGTTCCTGCACGGCATTGCGCCGCTGGGCGCTGTCGGAGGCCTGCGTCTCCAGCGCGGTCTGCTCGGCAACGAGACGGGCGAGGGCGCTTTCGGCATCGGCGGCCTGGCGCTTCTCGCGCTCGATGTCGTTGGCGAGCTGGACCAGTCGGCGGTCGAGCTCGGCCATGCGTTCGGTGGCGCGCTGCTCCTCGCGATCGAGCGTCTCCCGTGCAACGACGAGCCGGTGCAGGGCGGCGCCTGCCTTAGCCTCGGCGTCGCGCAGCGCGGGCAGGGCGGCCGCCGCATTGGCCTGCAGGGTCGAGGCTTCCGCCTGGGCGCCCGTCCGCTCGGCGACCAGCCGGACCGCCACGTCGCGGGCCTGCTCGGACTCGGCGACCTCCGTATTGGCGTTGACGAAACGCAGGTGGAATAGGGTGGCTTCCGCCTTGCGCACCTGCTGCGCCACCACGCGATAGCGCACGGCCTGGCGGGCCTGCCGCTTGAGCGCGTCGATCTGGCTGGAGAGCTGCCCGATGACGTCCTCGAGCCGCGTGAGATTCTGTTCGGCCGCGCGCAGGCGCAGTTCCGCCTCGTGGCGCCGGGCATGCAGGCCCGAAATGCCGGCGGCCTCTTCCAGGACGCGGCGGCGCTGCTCGGGCTTGGCCTGGATGATCTCGCCGATGCGGCCCTGGTGCACGAGGGCGGGAGAGCGCGCGCCGGTGGAGGCGTCGGCGAACAGGATCTGCACGTCGCGGGCGCGCACGTCGCGGCCGTTGATGCGGTACGCGGAGCCGTGGTCGCGCTCGATGCGGCGCGTGACGTCGAGCACCGCGTCGCCGTTGAACTGCGCGGGCGCCGTGCGGTCGGAGTTGTCGATCTGGATCCCGACTTCCGCCGAGTTGCGGGGCGGACGGCCGTTGTTGCCCGCGAAAATGACGTCTTCCATGTCGGCGGCGCGCATGGACTTGTGCGAGGTCTCGCCCATGACCCAGCGCAGGGCCTCGACCAGGTTGGACTTGCCGCAGCCGTTGGGGCCGACCACGCCGGTCAGGCCGGGCTCGATCAGAAAATCAGTAGGTTCGACGAAGGACTTGAAGCCTAGGAGGCGCAGTCGCGTCAGCTTCATGTCCTGCCGCTTTCCTTAGTCATGCGTTCTGCCTTCAAAGCAACCAAAGCGCGGGGCGCCACAGCGTCGGCCCGCCCAAGCCCCTCTCCCGCCATGCGATTCAGGCGCGGAGGTGGCCGGACAATGAATCGTCGCAGCAGTCTGGGCAACAGCCGGGCGCCGGTTTCCTGTGGGGGAGCGGGCGGGCGCTTGCGCGCGCGCCATGCCAAGGCCGAAAAACCCTTATCACGCTTTCAGATAGGGGGTGATCTCTTTTTCCATCTCCTCGAACGACAGCGCGCCGGTCACCCGCTTGCCGTTGATGAAAAAGGTCGGCGTGGAGGTAACTTTGAGCTTGTCGGCGGCGCGATTGCGCGTTGATTCGATACCTTCGAGTATTTTCCGGCTGTTTTCGTTGGTGCGCGTGTCGAGGCAGGCGTTGAACGTCTCACGGCTGTAGCCGGCCTGCTTGGCCACGTTGAACAGAGGCTCGATCGGGTTCTGGACCGCCCATTGCGATTGGGTGTGGAAGAAAAGATCGAGGACGGAGAACGCCTTATCCTTCTCCGCGCAACGGACCAGCATCGAGGCTCCAGCCGCCAGCGGGTCCAGCGGGAACTCGCGGAAGATGAACCGCACCTTCCCGGTGTCGATATATTGCTCTTTCAGCTTGGGGAACGTGTTGACCGCGAAATGCGCGCAATGCGGGCAGGTCATCGAGGCGTACTCGATGATGGTCACCGGCGCGCCTTCCTGGCCCAAGGTCATGTCGCCGAGCGGGCTCGGCTCGGCGAGGTCCGCCAGCGGCACCATCGCCTGTGCCCAGGAGGTCGCAGGCGCCCCGAGGGCTGCGCACAGGGCGGCGACCGAGACGCCGGTGACGAAATCGCGACGGGTGAGCACAGAACACCTCATGGAAAGGCTGGTTACGCCTGGAACAGCAGGTATTGCCGCGTCGGTAGCTTGGCAAGCCGAATGTGGCAATGGTGCGGGCACGCGCGGCGGGCGGCGCGGGGTCACTTTCGTTTGACCGCCGCGCCGAGACGGCCGAGCGCGTTGCGCAGCGGGTCGTCGGCGATCGGGAGCCGGTCCGCGATGCGCCGGGCGACCTCCGGATCGGGCGGCACGCGGGCCGGGCGGGGCGGTTCCCGCCGCAGCGGCGCCTGCCGCAGTGCGATCCGGTCGACCGCCTGCCAGCCGAAGAAGCGGTTGACGCGCTCCACGATCAGCCCGCTCTGATGTTGCACTTCGATGGCGGCCGGCCCTTCCACGCGCAGGACCAGGGTGGCAGGCGCACTTTCCTCGCCCTGCGCGCCACGCGGCCATTGCATGCGCATGGGCTGGGCGTTGGCCGCGATCTCGCGCCCCACGATCTGCGGCCAGCGTGTGACGATCTCACGCGAGGCGAAGCCTTGCCGCTTGAAGGCGTCGTCGAGCGCTTTGCCGACGAGCGTGCGCAAGGGCCGCGCGAAGGATTTCGTGCTCTTGTTCATCGGGGCCCGCTCTGCCACAGGAGGACCATGAGCGTAGCAGCGAAGACCATGCCGCGAAAGCACGCCCGCGCCGCCGGGGCCGCGCCGGACGTGGCGGTGCTGCTCGCCTGGTACGACCGCCATCGCCGCCGGTTGCCGTGGCGCGCCGAGCCCGGCGAGCGGCCCGATCCCTATCGGGTTTGGTTGTCGGAGATCATGCTGCAGCAGACCACCGTGAAGGCGGTCGCGCCCTATTATGCGACGTTCCTGGCTCGATTTCCGTCGGTCGAGGCGCTGGCGCAGGCCGACCGCGACGAGGTGCTGCGGCTCTGGGCGGGGC
This sequence comes from Xanthobacteraceae bacterium, assembly GCA_035556735.1. Taxonomy (GTDB): domain Bacteria; phylum Pseudomonadota; class Alphaproteobacteria; order Rhizobiales; family Xanthobacteraceae; genus CANJBX01. The sequence goes on from DATMFF010000006.1 coordinate 744,333, forward strand.
TCGGCTACTACGCGCGCGCCCGCCATTTGCATGCCTGCGCCAAGGCGGTGGCGCACGAGCATGCGGGCCGCTTCCCGGAGACCGAAGCGGAGCTGGCGGCATTGCCGGGCGTCGGGCCCTACACCGCTGCGGCCGTTGCGGCGATCGCCTTCGACCAGCCGACGTGTCCGGTCGACGGCAACATCGAGCGCGTGCTCACGCGTCTGTTCGCCGTGGATAAGGAACTGCCTGCGGCCAAGCCGGAAATCCGCGCGTTGGCCGCAGGGCTCGCGCCGGCGCGACGGGCTGGCGACTTCGCCCAGGCGCTGATGGATCTCGGGGCGACGATCTGCACGCCAAAGACGCCGGCCTGCGCGTTATGTCCCTGGAACGATGTCTGCGCCGCCCGCGCCCGCGGCGACGCCGAGGCGTTCCCGCGCAAGGCGCCCAAGGCGAAGGGCGACCTGCGCCGCGGAGCCGCCTTCGTCGTCCTGCGCGAGGACGATGCTCTGCTGGTGCGCACGCGGGCCGACAAGGGCCTGCTCGGCGGCATGACCGAGGTTCCGACCACGCCGTGGGAGCGCGGCTTCGATGCGGACAGCGCGCATGGCGAGGCGCCGCTGAAGACGCAATGGCGGCGCATGCCCGGCGTGGTCACGCATGTTTTCACGCATTTCCCGCTCGAGCTTGTGGTGTTCACCGGTAACGTGCCCGCGCACACGCGCGCGCCCGCCGGCATGCGCTTCGTGCCGTTGAGCGAAGCGGGCGCCGAGGCGTTCCCGAACGTGATGCGCAAGGTGCTCGTGCATGCCGGCCTGGAGCCGGAAGGGCCGAAACCATCTTCAACCAGGAGAAACTGATGCAGATCGAACGCAAGGAAACCGGCCCGCGCATGAGCCAGATCGTCACCCATGGCGACACGGTCTATCTCGCGGGCGTCGTCGCGCGCGAGAACGCGGGCAAGAGCGTGCCCGAACAGACCAAGGAGATCCTTGCCACCATCGACGGGTATCTGGCGCAGGTCGGCAGCAACAAGACCAAGATCCTCAGCGCCAACATCTGGCTCGCCGACATCGGCACCTTCGCCGAGATGAATGCGGTGTGGGACGCCTGGGTGCCGCAGGGTCACACGCCGGCGCGCGCAACGGTCGAGGCGAAGCTCGCCACGCCCGCGCACAAGGTCGAGATCATGGTGGTGGCGGCGCGATAGAGCATGATCCCGAAAAGTGGTAACCGGTTTTCGGAAAGATCATGCCTTAAACAAAAACCTGGACCATGATCGCAATTCAATCTGATCCGACCATTGTCTAGCGTGCCTATGGTCAAGGCGGCGGAAATCCGTAAAGCGTGCAGGCGTTGTCCACGAGGATGCGCCTGCGCGTCGCCCCGTCGGGGATCCACTCCGCGATCAGATCGACGAGATCGCCGTCGTTCGGCATCTGGCGGTCGTTCATGTTGACGTGCGGCCAGTCGCTGCCCCACACGAGCCGCTCGGGCGCGTGTGCGACCAGCGCGCGCGCCAGCGGCGTCACCTCGGCGTAAGGGTATTCGCCGCGCGTGCAGCGCATCGGGCCGGACAGCTTGAGCCACACCTTGCCGCTGTCGAGCATGCGCAGCACGGTCTTCACTGCCGGCTGATCGACGCCCCCTGCGGCGGGGATGCTGGCGAAATGGTCGAGCACGATCGTGTTCGGCAGCGCGAGCAGGCGGTCGGCGTAATCGATGATATCGGTTCCGAACGGGTAGAACTGCACGTGCCAGCCGTGCACGTGGGCGCGCGCCGCTACCCCATCGTTGATCGTCGGCAGCTTCATGCCGCGCGCGGCGCTGATGAAGCGCAGTCCGCGCACGCCGAGTTTGGTCAGGTGCTCGAACTCGGCATGCGTCGCCTCGTCCGGCATGAGCGCCACGCCGCGGAAACGGTGCGGGAACCGCGCCAGTGCATCGGCGAGGACAGCATAGTTGCGCCCGTAGGCGCCGCCGCTCACCACCACCGCGCGCGCAAGCCCGACCCTTTCCTGCAAGGCGATGTTGGTCTCCGGCAGTTGGTCTCGCGACTCGTAGCGGCTGTCCGGATCGAACGGAAACTTCGATGCCGGCCCGAACAGATGGACGTGGCAGTCGCAGGCGCCCGCAGGCAGTGCAAGCTTCGGTGTCTTCGGATTCGGATCAGGCGGATTCGCGAGCTCTCGCATGTGTCCTTTAGGGCTTGATGTTGGCGGAGACGATGACCTCGCGCCATTGTGGGATCTCGCGCGCGATCTGCGCCCGGAAGTCCTCGGGCGTGCCGCCGACGGGATCGACCCCATCGCGCTTGAACCGTTCGATCAACTCCGGCGCACGCACGGCCTTGGCCGCGGCGGCCTTGAGCTTGTCGATCACCGCCTGCGGGGTCTTGGCCGGCGCCATCAGGCCGATCCACAGGATGCCTTCGTAACCGGGCACGCCCATCTCGGCGACCGTCGGGACGTCCGGCATCAGCGGGGAGCGGGCGCGCGCGCCATAAGCAAGCGCGCGCAGCTTGCCGGCGGCGACGTGCTGGGCCGAGGTCGCGTATGTGTCGAGCTTGAGCTGCACGACGCCGGCGAGCAGGTCGGTCATGGCCGGCGCGGCGCCGCGGTAGGGGACGTGCGTCACCTTGGCGTCGAGCCGCTTGAGCATCACCTCCATGGTGATATGCGGGAGCGTGCCGATGCCGGCCGACGAGTAGTTCAGCTTGCCCGGATTCTTCCTCGCGTACTCCACGAAGCCGCGGAAATCCTTGTATGGGACATCCGGGTGGCTCACCAGGACCTCCGGCACCTCGGCGACGATCGAGATCGGCACGAGGTCCTTCTGGGTGTCGTAGGGCAGCTTCGCGTGCAGGGCGGCGTTGATCGTGTGGTTCGGCGTGGTGATCAGCAGGGTGTAGCCGTCCGGATCGGAGTGAGCGACCGCATCGGTGGCGATGATGCCGCCGCCGCCGGGCTTCGCCTCGATGACGAAGGCCCGCCCAAGCTCCGAAGCCATCTTCTCGGTCACCAGCCGCGTGACGATGTCGACCGCGCCGCCCGCCGGAAACGGCGTCACCACACGGATCGGGCGTTCGGGATACTGCGCGAGGGCGCCGCTCGAGAACGTCAGCACGGCCGCCACGGCGAGCGCGTTCCGGCAGGCTGCTGCAACCTTCGTCGTCATGATCTTGCGCCCTCCCTGCGCCCGCGCCATCCGGGCGGAAGGCGCGGCGAACACTAGCGTTTTGGCCGCTTTGACCAAAGACGGGCCGGCCCAAATTTCGGAGCGCGAAACATCATTCTGTGGATTGTCGCTTGTGGATGTCATGCACTCGTCATGGCTCCGTAGCCCAAGCGTCACAAAAGGATGTGAGGGCTGGCTCGACCTCGCTCGGAGCCAGCAATGATCCGCACAGAAAACGTCGAGGTGGTCTACGACAACGGCACGCGCGCCTTGGCTCCCACCAGCCTGTCGTTCTCCGCCGGTGATTTCGTCGTGCTGCTCGGCCCGTCAGGCGCCGGCAAGTCGACGCTGCTGCGCACGCTCAACGATCTGGTGCATCCGACCGCGGGCCGCGTCATCGTGGACGGCCTTGGGGAGCTGCGCTCGTCGGCCGTCGTCAGGGCGCATCGCCGCCGCACCGGCATGGTGTTCCAGCAGCACCAGCTCATCGGGCGCAGCAGCGTGCTAGCGAACGTGTTGACGGGGCGCCTGGGCAACCACTCCAGCCTGCGAACCCTCCTGCCGGTGCCGCCACGCGACAAGATGCTCGCGCTGCAGGCGCTCGAGCGCGTCGGTCTGCTGGATTATGCGCTCCGCCGCGCCGACCAGCTGTCCGGCGGCCAGCAGCAGCGTGTCGGCATCGCGCGCGCCCTCGTGCAGGAACCGACGTTCATTCTTGCCGACGAGCCGGTCGCCAGCCTCGACCCGGCCACCGCGGACCGCGTGCTCGCCCTGCTGCACGGCATCTGCAAGGCGGACGGGATCAGCGCAGTCGTGAGCCTGCATCAGCTCGATTTCGCCAAGCGCTACGCCGACCGCATCGTCGCGCTGGCGCAGGGCCGAGTCGTCTTCGACGGCGCTCCATCGAAACTGGGAAAGGCCGACATCGAGCTCATCTACGGAGCGACCTTCCTTTCAACGCAACGTCCCGCCGAGGACGCCCTCGGCTCTCTCAAGACAGGAACCTACGCATGATCGATCGCCGCGCTCTCCTTGCCGCCTCCGCCCTCGCGCTGCTTCCGCTCACGGCCTTCGCCCAGAGCAATCCGTCAAAGCTGCGCGTGGCGCTGCTGCCGGACGAGAATGCCTCGACGCTCATCCAGAACGCGCAGCCGCTCAAGGCCTATCTGGAAAAGAGGCTCGGCAAGGACATCGAGATCGTCGTCACGACGGACTATTCCTCGATGATCGAAGCCATGCGTTTCGGCCGCATCGAGGTCGCCTACTTCGGCCCGTTCTCCTACGTGCTGGCCAAGTCGAAGGCGCCGGAGATCGAGCCTTTCGCGGTCGGTGTGGAGAAGGGCGCGCCGTTCTACAACTCGGTCATCATCGCGCATGCGGGCGGCCCGGTCTCGACCCTGGCCGACATCAAGGGGCAGCCGTTCGGCTACGGTGACCAGGCCTCGACCTCGAGCCATCTCATCCCGCGCGCGCACCTGCTCAAGAACGGGCTCGACGGCGCGAAAGACTACAAGCCCGTCCATCTCGGCACGCATGATGCCGTCGCCCGTGCCGTGGAGAACGGGCAGGTGCCGGCCGGCGCGCTGTCGAAGGCGATCTACGAGTCGCTCGTTGCCCGCAAGACGATCGATCCCACGAAGATCAAGGTCCTGGCCGTCACGGATCCGATCCCGAACTATCCGATCGTGATGCAGGGCAAGCTGGCGGAACCGCTGAAGGACAAGATCCGCAGCGCTTTCCTCGAGATCAAGGATCCGGTGGTGCTCAAGTCGTTCCGCGTGCAGGGCTTTGCCCCCACCAACGACAAGGCCTACGACGTACTGCGTGAGGCCGCCAAGATCCTGCAGCTTGATCTTGCGAAGATGAGCTGATGGCGCTCGCTGTTGACGGCGCTGCCGGACATCTCGCGATCCTCGCCGAGCAACGGCGTGCCGCCTTGCGGCGCGCCGGCCTCGTCGGCGTCCTGGCCGCGGTGTGTCTCGCCTCGCTCTGGATCACCGGCTTCTTCGATGCGCAGCGGCTGATCGAGGGGCTTCCCGCGCTCGGTCAGTTGTTCTCCGAGATGGTCCCGCCGGACTTCTCGCGCTGGCAGAGCTGGATGAGGCCGCTCGCCGACACGCTGGCGATGTCGATCGCCGGCACGGCGCTCGCCGTCGTGCTCTCGCTGCCGCTGGCGCTGCTTGCCGCGCCCAACACGTCGCCCAGCGCCGCTGTCTATCAGAGCTGCCGTGTCGTCCTGAGCGCCTTGCGCTCGGTTCCCGAACTGATCATGGGCATCATCTTCGTGGCCGCCGTGGGCTTCGGGGCGTTGCCCGGAGTGCTTGCGCTCGCGCTGCACTCGGTCGGGATGGTCGCCAAGTTCTACGCCGAGGCGATCGAGCACGTCGATCCCAAGCCGCTCGAAGCCGCGCGCGCGGCTGGCGCCAGCCGGCTGCAGGTGATCTCGCACGCGGTGCTGCCGCAGGTCCTGCCGCAGCTCGCCGACATCACGATCTATCGCTGGGAGTATCATTTCCGCGCCTCGACCGTGCTCGGCATCGTCGGCGCCGGCGGCATCGGCTTCGAATTGATCGCAGCCTTGCGCATCATCAAGTACGATCAGGTCTCGGCGATCCTCATCACCATCCTGCTGTGCGTGATCGTGGTGGACGCGCTCGGCGCCAGGCTGCGGCGGCTGCTGAAATGACCGCGCGCCGCCCGCACATCCTCGTCACCAACAGGGTGCACGAGGCGACGCTCGGCCGTCTTGCGCAGATCGGCGAGGTCGACGTCAATCCGCACACCGAGCCGTGGCCGCAGGCGGAGATCATTCGGCGGGCGTCGCAAGCCGACGCCATGCTTGCCTTCATGACCGACCGTCTCGACGCGCCATTCGTCAGGGCGTGTCCCAGGCTCAAGATCGTCGCCTGCGCGCTCAAGGGCTTCGACAATTTCGACGTGGAGGCCTGTACGGCCGCGGGGGTCTGGGTTTCCATTGTTCCCGACCTGCTCACCGAGCCGACGGCGGAGCTGGCGGTCGGTCTCGCCATCGGCTTGGCGCGCAACGTGCGCCATGGCGATGCTGTGGTCCGCGGCGGTGCGTTTGCGGGCTGGCGGCCGGTGCTCTACGGCACGGGGCTGGACGGGTCGACGGTGACCATCGTCGGCCTGGGCAACGTCGGGCGCGCCGTCGCTGCCCGCCTCGCGGGTTTTGGATGCCGATTGCTCGGGGTCGATCCGGCCGGCAGCATGCCACCCGATGTGACGCGCGCGGACATCGATTCGGCGCTTGCCGCCAGCGATTACGTCATCGTCGCGGCGCCGCTGACAGGCCGGACGCGGCATTTGATCGGCCCCGCCGCGCTCTCCCGCCTCAAGCCGGGCGCGTTGCTGGTGAACGTCGGGCGCGGCTCCGTCGTGGACGAGCAGGCCGTGCTGCTTGCGCTGGAGACCGGCGTGCTGGGCGGCTATGCCGCCGACGTGTTCGAGTTCGAGGACTGGGCGCTTCATGATGCCGGTACCGGCATTGATCCGCGTCTGCTGGCCCATCCGCGCACGCTGTTCACGCCGCACCTTGGATCCGCGGTCGTCCGCGTGCGCGAGGCGATCGAACTGCGCGCGGCCGAGAATATCGCGGACGTGCTGGCCGGACGCGCTCCGCGCGACGCGATCAACGCTCCGGTGCGCTACCGCAAAGCGAGCGTCGGATAGCTCAACTAGTCGGCCATTTCCGCGCGCACCTGCGCGCGGAAAGCGTCGATCGGCGTCAGGCCCTTCTCCGTCTCGACGTGCCAGAACGTCCAGCCGTTGCAGGCGTCGAGGCCTTGCGCCACCGCGCCCATGCGGTGGATCGATCCGACCGGATTGCCCGGGCGGCCGGTGAGCGAGATCGCCCCGTCGGCGCGCACCAATGCTTTCACGCGGCGTTTGTGATCGGTGAGGATCGCGCCCGGCGTGATCATGCCGCGCTCGACGAGGGCCGAGAACGCCACGCGCGGCGCTTCGCGCGCGGTCATGAACGGCTTGAGCGACTCCTCCGGCAGCGGTTTGACCGCGGCAATGCGCGCCCGCGCTGCGTCGGCGTAGTCACGCTCGCGCTCGAAGCCGAGGAAGCTGCGGCCCAGGCGTCTGGCCACGGCGCCGGTCGTGCCGCTGCCGCAGAACGGGTCGAGCACGACATCGCCGGGCCGCGAGGACGACAGGATCACCCGCGCCAGCAGCGCTTCCGGCTTCTGTGTCGGATGCAGTTTCTTGCCGTCGCGGGCCTTCAGCCGTTCCTCGCCCGTGCACAGCGGCAGCGTCCAATCGGAGCGCATCTGGATGTCTTCGTTTCCGGCCTTGAGCGCTTCGTAATTGAAGGTGTAGCCCTTGCCGCCGGCCTCGCGCGCGGCCCAGATCAGGGTCTCGTGCGCGTTGGTGAAGCGCCGGCCGCGGAAATTCGGCATCGGGTTGGTCTTGCGCCAGATCACGTCGTTGAGGACCCAGAAGCCGAGATCCTGCAACACGGTGCCGACGCGGAAGATGTTGTGATACGAGCCGATCACCCAGAGCGTGGCGTTCGGCTTCATGATGCGGCGGCAGGCTGTGAGCCAGGCGCGGGTGAAACTGTCGTAGGCCTCGAAACTCGCGAACTTGTCCCAGTCGTCGTCGACGGCGTCGACGCGTGAATCGTCCGGACGCTTGAGGTCGCCCTGCAGTTGCAGATTGTAGGGGGGGTCGGCAAAGACCAGATCGACGGACGCCGGTGGCAGCTTTGCCATTTCGGCGACGCAATCTCCCACGACGATACGGCTGGTGTCGTCAGGGGACTCGGATACAAGGCGGGGCGCCCTGCGAGGCGCCCCGCTACGCAACACTACCATGATTCAGGACTCTGACTCAGGCGATGCGGTCGGCGACGCGGGACCTACAACCGACAGGCGCGAGTATTGCCCCTTCAAAGTAAAAAACGGGTTATCGCCGTGGTTGCGGCCGCTGGGCAATTTTTGCCTAGCAACTATATTTGAGCGTGCCGCATTGACCGGCGTCTTTCCGCGGCCGGACGAGGAGAAGCTTCATGCGCTGGGATGACTTTCGTCGCAGCGAGAACGTGGAATACGACGATGGCGGCTATGGCCGCTCGGGTGGCGGCATCGGCTTTCCGGTCGGTGGCGGCGGGGTCGGCATCGGCACCATCGTGGTGCTCGCGCTGATCGGCTGGGCGCTCGGCATCGATCCGACATTCCTGATCCAGGGCGCCGACGTTCTTTCCGGCGGCAATCAGCCGCGCTACGAGCAGCCGATGCCGCGCACGTCGCGCAACGCGCCGCCCGAGGGAAGCACCGGGGACTTCGTCGCCGCCGTGCTCGGTGAAACCGAGGTCACCTGGAGCGAGGTGTTCGCGCAAAACAATCTCACCTATCGCAAGCCGCGCCTGCGCGTGTTCTCCGGCGCGACGCAGACGCAGGCGTGCGGATTCGCGCAGTCGGCGATGGGTCCGTTTTACTGCCCGCCCGAGAGCCGCATCTATCTCGACACGTCCTTCTTCCGCGACATGCGCACGAAGTTCCGCGCCTGTACGAGCGAGAAGGCGTGCGAATTCGCGCAGGCCTATGTCATCGCGCACGAGGTCGGGCATCACGTGCAGAACCTGCTCGGCATCCTGCCCAAGGCCAACGCGGCGCAGCAGGCGGCGCGAACGCGCGCCGAGGCCAACCAGATGCAGGTGAGGGTGGAGCTGCAGGCCGACTGCCTCGGCGGCCTGTGGGCCAACCGCACCAACAAGCGCAAAAGGTTCATCGAGCCAGGCGACGTCGACCAGGCGTTGCGTACGGCGAGCGCGATCGGCGACGACCGCCTGCAGCAGCAGACGCGCGGGCGCGTGGTGCCCGATTCATTCACCCACGGCTCGTCCGAACAGCGCAAGCGCTGGTTCATGACCGGCTTCGAGCAGGGCACGCTTTCCGCCTGCAACACCTTCAACGTTTCGAGGCTCTGACATGGCCGGCATCGACACCTCGCGCCAGTTCGTCCCGCTCACCATCGCCGTGCTCACGGTCTCCGATACGCGCGAGCTTGCCGACGACAAATCGGGCGCGACGCTCGTCGAGCGCATCGAGAAGGCGGGGCATGTGGTCGGCGCGCGTGCGATCGTGACGGACGACGTCGAGAATATCCGCACGCAGGTGAAGGCGTGGATCGCCGATCCGAAGATCGACGTGATCATCACCACGGGCGGCACCGGGTTCACCGGCCGCGACGTCACGCCCGAGGCGCTCGAGCCGCTGTTTGAGAAGCGCATGGATGGTTTCGCGACGCTGTTCCTGATGGTCAGCCACGCCAAGATCGGAACGTCGGCGATCCAGACGCGCGCCACCGCGGGCGTCGCTGGCGCGACCTACATCTTCTGCCTGCCCGGCTCGCCCGGCGCCTGCAAAGATGGCTGGGACGAGATCCTCGTGCATCAGCTCGACTACCGTTATCGCCCGTGCAACTTCGTCGAGATCATGCCGCGACTCGACGAGCATCTGCGTCGCCCGAAGGCACAAGGCGCGACGGTGTAAGTCCGCGTTGGCTTGACCGGCGCATCGCGCCAGTACACCCGACGGCATCATCACAAATTATGGGCAAGAAGTGCGCCGCACTGACGGCGCTTGCGGTCCCAATGCGGGGCGGTTTCTTTTTGAAGCAGCTTGCAGGGCGGCGCAGCGCTCGCAATTGTCGCCAGGGTGCAGAGAGAGTTGACTCTGCGATGGTCCGGCAGAGGCGTCCCCGGCCGGCCGCCGCTCAAGGGGTTTGTGATGAGATGAGTACCGCCGCCGATTTCCGCCGCATCGCGCTGTCATTCGAGGGCACAACGTCGGCGCCGCATTTCGACCGCACCGCGTTCAAGGTGGCGCGCACCTATGCCACGCTCGCACCGGACGCAAAGACGGCCAATCTCAAGTTCACGCCGGACGAGCAGGCGCTCAAGTGCCTCGTCGCCGCTGACGCGTTCGCGGCGATCCCGAACGGATGGGGACGGCAGGGCTGGACGACCGTCACTCTGGCGAAGCTGTCCGTCGCGGAGCTGCGCAACGCGCTGGAGATGGCGTGGCGGCACGCGTTGGCGAAGAGAAAGCCGGCGAGGGGGCGTGCATCCGCCGCATCGCGGCGAAAGTCCTAAATGTCCAGCTCGGCCACCACCGCATCGAAGCCTTCGAGCTGGGCGCGACGCACCTCTTCCGGCATCATCGCGGCACGGAAGCCGTTGCGGGCGACGGCGATGATCTCCTGCGGAGTGAGCGCGATCGCGCGCTGCAACGCACGATAGTTGTCGTTCACGTAACCGCCGAAATAGGCCGGATCATCCGAGTTGAGCGTCACCAGCAGGTCCTGCTGCATCATTCGTCGCAGAGGGTGATGCGCGAGGTCCGGCACGACGCGCAGCTTGAAATTCGAGAGCGGACAGAGGGTCAGTGGCACGCGATCGCGCGCCAGGCGCATGACCAGGGCCTCGTCCTCCAGCGAGCGGTTGCCGTGATCGACGCGCTCGACTCCGAGGACGTCGAGCGCTTCCCATACATAATCAGGTGGACCTTCCTCGCCCGCGTGGGCGAACAGGTGGAAGCCTGCCTCCCGCGCGCGGCGGAAGACGTTCTTGAATTTGCCGGGCGGATTGCCACGCTCGGAGGAATCGAGGCCGACGCCGATGATCTTGGCCTTGTGCGGCAGCGCTGCGTCGAGCGTGCGCTCGGCGTCGCCTTCGTCAAGGTGGCGCAGGAAGCACATGATCAGGCTGGCGCTGATGCCATGCGTCGCTTCCGCGGCCCGGCAGGCGCGATGCAGGCCACTGACGACCGTCTCGAAGGCGATGCCGCGGCTGGTGTGGCCCTGCGGGTCGAAGAACATCTCCACGTGACGCACGTTGTCGGCGCGCGCGCGCTCCAGGTAGGCCCAGGCCAGATCGAAGAAGTCCTGCTCGGTGACGAGCACGGACATACCCTCGTAGTAGATGTTCAGGAAATCCTGGAGCTGCGTGAACCGGTAGGCGCTGCGCAGCGCCTCGACCGAGTCATAGGGCAGGCGGATGTTGTTGCGCGCTGCGAGCGCGAACATCAGTTCCGGCTCCAAGCTGCCTTCGATGTGGATGTGCAGCTCGCACTTCGGCAGCCGCTCGATCAGGCCTTCGCCGATATCCGGCATCGCATGCCTCCGCTGGACCAGCGAGTATACCGGGCCGGGTTACGGCGGCAATTCACGCGGGAAGGTATCGAAGGGAACTTCGCTGGCCGCCGGCAATTGTCGTCGGACCGCAACGCGTGGAATGAGCCGCGATGTCCTACGTCCGCTTTGGCGCAATGATCGTCACCTCGACAGTCGTCATGTTCCTGCTGATGTATCTGAACGTCTACAGCGTCGACCACATCTACTGGAGCGAGACTCGGGCTTATATGGCGGTGATCATGGGCGCGACCATGGCGGTGGTGATGCTGGCATTCATGCTCGGCATGTACGCCAACCGGGCGCTCAACGTCGCCATCTTCGGAGCGAGCGCCGTCGCCTTCGTGCTGGCGCTCTATCTCGTTCGCAGCCAGGAGACCGTCGACGACCTCGCCTGGATGAAGGCGATGATTCCTCATCACTCCATCGCAATCCTGACGAGCGAGCGCGCGCATATCTCCGACCCGCGCGTGCGGGAACTTGCCGACCAGATCATCCGGTCGCAGCGCGAGGAGATCGAGGAGATGAAGTCGTTGATCACCGAGCTGCAAGGCCGGCGATAGCGCCGGACGGGCGGTGCGCTGTGGCGTCGGCGCGCCACTCGCCTGTCATCCAGAAGCGCGGCGCGTCAGGATGGCCATCGTCGACAGGATGGCTTGCGCTGCGCGCGCCTTCGCCTGTGTTCGCAACCGGCGCGCCACGTCCTTGTAGGCCTCGAGCGCGTGCGGGCTGACGTGGTCTTCCGGCGGCCAGACCGCGGCGTGCGGCATCGCTGCAGGTGCGCTCAGGCCAGGGACGCGCGGCGCGGCGACCGCGGAGCGGGGGGGCATTGTCGGGCGGGCGATGATCGGTGTGGCCATGCTCATAACGCGAGCTCCCAGTTCTCGCCGATGAGGTCCCTGCCGAAGCTGTGGTGAGGCGCCTGGGTCACCAGCCTGAAGCCGGCCTTGGCGTAGATGTTGCGCGCCTGGCCGAGGATGCTCTGGGTCCACAGTGTGACTTTGCGATAGCCGGCGAGCCGCGCGAAACGGATGGCCTCCTCGACGAGACGGGCGCCGATACCGAGTCCGCGTGCCTTGCGCTCGACGAGCAGCAGCCGCAGCTTGGCGACATCATCTGACTGCCTGACCAGCAGCAGCGAGCCGACCGGCTCGCCGTCGATGTCCGCGATCCAGCACTGCTCGCGCTTGGGATCGAACGTCTTGAGGAACTCGGCGACGATCTCGGCGGCGAGCGCCTCGCACGAGGCGTCCCAGCCGAACTCCTCCGCATAAACTGATCCGTGCCGGCTCACGATCCAGCCGAGATCGCCCGGACGATGCGGCCGCAGCACGTAGGGTGGTGGCTTGTCGGGGCGGGCAGGGCCAAGCAGGTGCTCGATCGTGTGCGTCGCCGCGATCAGGCGCGCCTGGTCGGCTTCGGACAGCTTCGCGAGCATCGCGCCGACTTCTTCGTTCGACCGCTGTTCGAGCGGAGCGAAGGTTTTGCGCCCGCGCGCCGTCAGCGTCAGGTGGACCTGGCGTGCGTCGCGTTCGGACACTGTCTTCGCGATCAGTCCGGAGGTCTCGAACTTGCTCAGGATCCGGCTCAAATAGCCTGCGTCGAGATCGAGCGCGCGCGCGACCTCGCTCGGCGTGGGGCGTTCGCGGTGGGCGATCTCATAGAGCACGCGCATTTCGGCGAGCGAGTACTTGCTGCCGAGGAAGCCTTTGCGCAGCACCCCGATCTCCCGCGTGTAGAAGCGGTTGAAGCGCCGCAAGGCGGCGATCCGCGCATTCTGTTCGCTGCTGTGCCGGGTCATGGCCGTGATCGCCTGTCGCGAATTGAGGCAACACCAACTGTGCCGTTGTCAATTAAATACTTGACGATGTCAAGTAATTGGCTGCGAAGATGCTCGGGCCAGTTCCGTTTGCCGATCAACGTGTTGAGTTAGATATGCCGCGCCAGCGTGGCTCCGCTGCGCAGCACGACAGTGCGCCGGCGGCCGAGGTTGGCGAGCAGATCGGCTTCCGGATCGCGGGCCCCAGGGCGGTGTCCGCCAAGCTGGTCATACAGGCGCTTGGTGATCAGGAGGCCTTGCTCCGGCTTGGGACGCCCGAGCGCCAGCCCGAGCAGGGTCATCGCATCGCGCAGCAACGGACGGGAGCCGTCGAACTCCTGTCCGCGCCGGAACATCGCAGCGCGCGCCTGGGTGAGGCCCTGCAGCTCGGCGTGCTGCATGAAACGCCCGGACTCGTCCACCCAGGACGGATCGAGCACGACGCCGGCGCGCAGGAACATCAGCCATGGGGCGCGGGCGCGCGCGGCCGCCGACCGTAGCCGGACCGCCAGCGGTCCCGGTTCGCTGAAGAACTCGCAGCCTGCGATGTCGGCGACCTCGGCGGTGGCGTCGCTCGAGCCCGCGTCGGCGATGATGACTTCACGCACGCGCCCGGTGGCGGCTCCGGGAACCAGCGCGGCGAGTGTCGGGGTGAGGACGTTCTCGCTGTTGCTGGTGCCGATGATGACGCTGATCAAGAAACTCTCCGCCGTCGTTGGCGTGTATCCAATTGTCCGGCCAGCCGAAACCCGCCGCAGCAGACCCTTATGGCCGTTCCGGGCGTCTGTCGAGGCGCGTCAGGGCCGGGAACCAGGGCGGCGGTTCGCGCGTTCTTGTTTTGTTCCGTAAATTGGATTATATGATTTGCATGCGTGCTTCATCCGCCCAAAGGCGCCCGCCGGATCCCGCCTTTCACCCGCCGGGCCAGACCGTCGACACCCACGTCGGCAGCGATCGCCGGCGCGGTCGCGGCGCACAGTCCAATGCGTCAGGGCGATACGAGCCGCAGGCGCGCATCGCTCTCGACGACGGCTGGCAGAACCTCGAGGAATTGGCGCCGTTCAAGACCGAAGTCACGGTCGATGCGACCCGCAAGATCATCACCCGCAACGATTCGCCCGACATCTCCTTCGACCGCTCGATCAATCCGTATCGCGGGTGCGAGCATGGCTGCATCTATTGTTTCGCGCGGCCGACCCACGCCTATCTCGGGCTCTCCCCCGGTCTCGATTTCGAATCGAAGCTGTTCCTGAAGCCGGAAGCGCCCGAGCTGCTGGAACGCGAGCTGTCGGTCCCGAAGTACGTCCCGCGCACGATTGCCATCGGCACCAATACCGATCCCTACCAGCCGATCGAGAAACGCTACGAGATCATGCGGCGCATCCTGCAGGTGCTCGATCGCGCCAATCATCCTGTGGGCATCGTCACCAAGTCGGCGCTGGTGCTGCGCGACCTCGACATCCTGCGCAGCATGGCCAAGCGCAAGCTGGTGAAGGTGGCGCTCTCGGTCACGACCCTGGACCCCGGGCTTGCGCGGGTGATGGAGCCGCGCGCGAACACGCCGCAGCGACGCCTCAACGCCCTGCGCGAACTGGCGTCGGCGGGAGTTCCCACGGCTGTGATGGTCGCGCCGGTGATTCCCGCCATCAACGACAGCGAGATCGAGCGCATCCTCGACGCCGCCAAGGCTGCCGGTGTGACGTCCGCCGGTTTCGTGCTGTTGCGCCTTCCGCTCGAGGTGCGCGACCTCTTCAAGGAATGGCTGATGGCGAATTTTCCGGACCGCTATCGCCACGTCATGTCGCTGATCCGCCAGACCCGTGGCGGCAAGGATTACGATGCCGAGTGGGGCAAGCGGATGACGGGCGGCGGTCCGTACGCCTGGATGGTCGGCCGCCGCTTCGAGCAGGCCTGCGAGCGGCTCGGTCTCAATGCGCGCAGGACGGCGCTCTCGACCGATCTATTCGTGCCGCCGCGCGCGCAGCAGCAGGAAGCCCAGCTCGACCTGTTCGGGACACCGTAGCGTCAGCGCCCGCACCGGTATCTGCGTGCGGGGAAAGTGCGCCGGTCGGAAAATCTTCCGTGATTTCCCGGAAATCCACACGGGCCCACGCGGGTGGGCGGCCGCGGTTGCCTCATCGCGGGCGGCGTGCGCAACATCCGCGTCATGAGTCGCAAGGCCCCGACTGCACGCGCGCCCCATCTGCCGATCGACTTGGAGGACGTCCGCCCGACGTTCCGGCGCGAGCGCGCAGCCATGAAGCGCGGCATCTGGCCGGTCGCCGGCTGCGACGAGGCGGGCAGGGGGCCGCTGGCCGGACCGGTGGTGGCCGCGGCCGTCATACTCGATCCGAAGCGGGTCCCGCGTGGGCTCAACGATTCCAAGAAGCTGACGGCGGAAGAGCGCGAGGTGCTGTTCGCGAAGATCACCGCAACCGCCGAGTTCTCCGTCGCCATCGGCTCTCCCGCCCGGATCGATCGCGACAACATCCTGCGCGCCTCGCTGTGGACACTCTCAAAAGCCGTCCGCGGTCTCTCATTGCGGCCGCAGCTCGTGTTCGTCGACGGCCGCGACCGCATCGACTGCGGGTGCGACTGCCAAGCCGTCATCTCGGGCGATTCGCTGGTGGCCTCGATCGCCGCCGCCTCGATCATCGCCAAGGTCGTGCGCGATCGCCTGATGGCCAAGGTCGGGATCGCCCATCCGGGCTACGGTTTCGAGCGCCATAAGGGCTACAGCGTTCCCGAGCACGCGCGTGCGCTGGCCGCGCTCGGGCCGACCGTGCATCACCGGCGCTCGTTCTCGCCCGTGGCGGCGGCGGGCAGGCCGGCCGAAGTAGTCGACGCCCAACTCCTCTAGGCCAAGCTCCACGGGACCCGGGCTGCGGTCGGACTGCGGCGTGCCGCCCCGTTTCCGGGACGGGGCGCTTATGGTCTTGGATTTGAACTTCCTATACCAGTGTGCAGGAACCCGAATCCATCGGTGCGCCGGCCGGGCGCGCCGCCCGGTGCGCGCCAGCCCTGCATGCTTCAAGTCTCCATCATATTCGAGTTGTTGCGCTCCCAGCCGCGCATGCTGTTCTGGCTGATGACGCTCACCCAGACCGCGCTGTGGTGGCTCGTCCCCAGTCTGTTCTATTCCGCGCCCCCGGGTGATCTGCCGATCCTGCTCGCCGTCGGACACGAGTTCCAGGTCGGATCATTTCTCGGACCGCCCTTGGCGTCCTGGCTCGCCGAGATCGTGTTCGATATCGCCGGCATGCCCGGGATCTATCTCCTGTCACAAGCCTGCGTCGTGGTGACCTATTGGGCCGTGTTCACACTGGGCCGCGCGATCGTCGGCGACATGCATGCAACGCTCGCGGTGATGCTCATGGTGGGCGTCGCCGTGTTCGGACTGCCGACCGTGGAGTTCGGACCGTCCGTGCTCGCGATGGCGCTCACGGCGTTGATGATCCTGCACTTCTGGCGCGCGCTGGGCGAGGGCCGAAGGCGCTACTGGCTTGCGCTCGCTGTCGACACCGGACTGTTGCTCATGACGAGCTACGCAGGTCTGATCCTCTGTCTCGTGCTCGTGGGGTTCACAGTCGCCACACGACGCGGCCGTGCTGCGCTCGGCACCATCGAGCCGTGGATCGCCGGCGTGATCGTGGTCATGTTGGTCTTCCCGCAGCTGATATGGCTCGACGCGACCGGCGAGATCGGGTTGCCGACGCTTTCACACATGCTCGGCGGCGTGATCGCCGACGCCGATCCGCTCGATTTCGTGCGCGTGGTTGCGCACGTCGCGGCACTGCACGGCGGCTTCGTGCTGCTGGTTGTGTTGGCGTCGGGATGGGGCCTGAAGCGGCTCAATCGCGTCCCCGTCTTTTTGCGCCCGCCCGTCGATCCGTTCGCGAAGCTGTTCGTGTATTATCATGCGGCGGGGCCACTTCTCGCCGCGTCGGTGATCGCCGCTATTTTCGGCGAGCGCTCATTGTTCGGCGGCGTCGCTCCCTTGGTCGTTCTGTTCGGGCTCGCGGTCGTCGTGGCTGCCGGCGACATGGTCAGCCTGCACAGGCAGCGCCTGCTCGGCGTGATCTGGGCAGTGCTGCTGGTCGCACCGCCCATCGCGACCGTCGTTGCCCTGTTCACCGCGCCCTGGATCACGGGCACGGACTTCCAGGTCACGCTGCCCGGGAAGGAAGTCGGGCGCTATTTCTCCGACAACTTTGCACGCCGGACCGGGCGGCCACTCGAGATCGTTGCGGGCGAGGAACGCATCGCGGCGCTCGTGGCTCTCTACGCACGTCCGCGCGCCAGCCTGTACCTCGATGCCACGCCGTCACGCTCCCCGTGGATCACGCAGCGGGATGTCGCCAGCCGCGGCGCGGTCGTGGTCTGGCCAGCCGCCGGCGTCGCCGGCACACCGCCGCCGGATATCAGCGCACGATTTCCTGGTTTGGTGCCTGACGTCCGACGCACATTCGAGCGCACGGTGCAGGGCCGCGCGCCGCTGTTGCGCGTTGGCTGGGGCATCGTGCGGCCGCAGCAGTGAAGAAGGAGATGCCGCGCTACCCGACTTCGCGTGTGCCTTCAGCCAGGAGCTCCTTCAGCGTCGGCTCGTCGGCGTCAATCGCCTCGACGGCTTCCGGCTCCTTCGCCTCGGGAGGAGCGATCTGGCGATGGCGCCAAATGCCCACGACGCTGGCCGGCAGCACGATCGCTGCCGCTGCGATCGACCAGCCTTCCGACGGATGGAACAGAACGACACCTGATGCGAACGCAAACAGGACACGCAGTCCTGCATCGAGCGGCCCGCTGCGCGCGACGCGGGCAAACAGGGCCATGGTCACGCCCGCGACGCCAATCATCACCAGTGCCGTATCCTGGAGCTGCAGCCATCCGGTGGTGACGACCATGTCGGTGCGCGTGAAGATCGCGAAAGTCATCAGCGTGATCGGCAGGCAGATCTTCAGCGCCACCCACATGGTGCGCATGAAGGAGGCCTCGGCGATGCGTGCGGAAATCGCGGCTGTCAGAGAGGTCGGCGGCGAGAGCTCGCCCCAGACCGAGATCAGGAATACGAAGAAGTGCGCGACCCATGGGTTTGCGCCAAGCTTGACCAGCGGCTGGACGATGATGACCGCGCCGATGATGTAGGTCGCGGTCGGCGGGAGCCCTGCGCCTACAAGCCAGCCAAAAACGTAGGCCATGGCAATCATGGCCATGATGTTCCAGGCGCCGAGGTCGAGCAGGGTGGCGCCCATGCGATTGATGAAGCCCGTGACCGTAAACAGGCCGATCATGATGCCGAGCGTCGCCAGCAGCAGCGTCAGATAGGACGTCATGTCGGCGTGGCTCTCGATGCTCAGCGCGACGTTGTCCCACAGGGACTCCTTCACAACCTCCGAATCCTTGAGCACATATTTGAAATAGGCGAAGGCGAGGAGCAGCAGGCCGAACATGAAGGCTGTCGTATAGAGTGCCGCCAGCAACTCGCCGATGCCGACCCAGCCCATCAGCATGATCAGGAAGGCGACTGATATGAAGAATATCGCCGTCTTGATCTGGTCGTAGCGCACGACCGGCGGCGCGGCGACTGTGTCGCGCGGCAGCAGCCGCACGCACAGGAGATAGACGGCGAGCGCGAGCGCCAGGTAGTAGACGATCGCGAGCGCGAAGCCGCGAGCGACGACATCCCAGTAGGGCACGCCCATGAATTCCGACATCAGGAACGCGCCGACGCCCATCATCGGCGGCATCAGCAGCCCGCCCATCGACGCCGCGGTCTCGACCGCGGCAGCGAATGTTCCCGGCACGCCGTAACGCTTCATCAAGGGGATGGTGATGCTGCCGACCACCACCGCGTTCGCCGAGCCGCTGCCTGAGATCGTGCCGACCGAGAGCGAGCCGAGCACCGCCGTCTGCGGAACCATTTGGCGCGAGCGGCCGGCGAGCCGGCGCATGACGTTGATCATGGCGCTCTGCGCGCCGAAGCCGCGCGCAGCCGCTGCGAGCAACAGAAAAGCGGCGATCAGGGTGAGGGCGAGCTGGCCGTAGATGCCGTAGATGCCGGTGGACAGCTCCACCGTGCTCGACGTGACGACGCGATAGAACGACGTGCCTGGATGCCAGAAGAAGTCGATCGGGCTGAGATAGCCATAGAGCGTATAGAAGACGAGGACGAGGTTGATCCAGAACAGCGATGGGTGCGCGAGCCTCGAGAGTTCCATCACCAGCAGGAACATCAGCAGGCCGACGATGAAATCCATGCGGGTGTAGGAGCCTTGCCGGTAGATCGCGATTTCCTCGAATTCCATCCAGAAATGATAGAACGCGAGCAGGCAGACGCCGATGTACGCGGCCACGATGAGGTCATTCACGCGCGCCGGCAGCCAAGCGTAGAGATAGCGCTCGCGATACATGAAAAGGATCTGCAGGATGAGCGCGACCGAGAGCAGGCGCGACACGAGTTCCTGCGGACCGCCGAAGCCCGTGTAGAAGTACCAAAGCAGCCAGACGAGCTGCACCAGGGCGAAAGCCAGGATCAGGTTCGTCAGATTCAGGATTTTCCTGGCGTGCTCCATCACCATGACGCGTCGCCTTCCCCTGGACGAGTGTTGTGATTGTTATCGCTGCCGCCTGTTGACGGTCTGGTGCGGCATGGGCGAACGCGACGGTGCGCCTCGTGCATCGGGCGGACGGCGACTTGAGTGGCCGGCCACACGCTGGAAAGTCCGGTCAAGGGCGAGACCGGTCGCACGGCCTCGCCCCCCGCGCCATGCAGTTTAGCTCCCGGCGGCGACCTTCCACTTGTCGTTCCAGGCCTTGTGCTCCTTCAGGAACTTGGCGAGTCCCGGATGCACGGGAATGTCGGGGTTGGCGTTGATACCCGCCACTTGCATGCCGACAAAGTCCTTGGCCATGGGAACGAAGCCGGCATCGGTCTTCGCGAGGTCGTCGCGGTTCTTGTAGAACGCGCTGACGAGCTTGTAGACGACGTCCTCCGGCATGTCGGCACGCACGTTGTAACCGAACAGGATCGGCACGCCCATCACCTTGCTCTGGCCGACGTCCTTGCTGAACGAGTCCTTCGGATCGAGTTCGACGACTGAGAGCCCGGCCGCCTTCAGTTTCTGCACTTCATCCGGGCAAGGGTTGACGACCTTGATGTCCATGCGGACCTCGGTCTCCTTCCAGTACGGCGCCAGCGAGCGGCCGGCCGTGGTGTAGGCGACCGATCCTGCGATCGTGCCGCCCTGCAGTGCGTCCGAGTTCGTTTTGGGGTCGATCTGCACGTGCTTGAAGTCGTAGCCGAGCGTCTTGTAGATGCGTTGGAAGTTGAGCCAGTTCATGAAGCCTGCGGGCGTAAAGAACACCGGCTTGCCGCTGAAATCCTTCCAGCACTTGAAGTTGCCGGCGGTCTTCGCGGGGGCCGCCATCATCGATTCCATCGGGTAGGCGTACCAAGTGTGCACCAGCTTGCCCTTGGCGGGCGTGTACGATTTGAAGCCGCCTTCGCTGGCGTAGAGCTGGGTCATCCCGACGTCGGCGGTGTAGCCGACCTCGCCTTCGCCATCCATCGTCGACTTCATGGCGCCCGTGGTGGAGGGGAACGGATGGACCGTAACGGTGTATTCGCCGCCCAAGGCCTGTTCGGCAACCTTGGCCATAGCAGCGGCGACCTTGTAGCCGTAGCTGTCCACGCTCGACGTGGTCCAGCGGATCGATTTGCGCTGCTGCGCGTCGGCCGGCTGCAGCGTCAGGACGGCGAACACGGAGAGCGCGGCTCCCACAGAGATCGCCAGCGTGGGACGTCGTGCGGTCATGGCATTCCTCCAAATCGTATTCTTTTGATCACAAGCACCACGGCGCATGTGGCTCGAGGTGGTGGGCAGGCTACCACAGCGCTCGCGCGGCTGACGAGGTCGCCCGCACCGCACTAAGGTCTAAGAGAGCGCACATGCGTGCGTGGTGCGCTGCAGCATCCACGGCACGAGATGCGAGCCGCTCGCAACGACGAACGCTGCCTCACGTTGTCTGGACGAGCGCCTGCTTGACTGCGAGGAAGTCGCGCCATGCCAACCGCTTCTCGAGCGGCGAGCGCAGAAGATAGGCGGGGTGGAACGTCGCCATCGCACGGATCTCGCGGGTGCCCGTTGCGTAGCTCAACCAGCGTCCGCGCGTGCGGCGGATGCCGTCGGAGAAGCCAAGCAGCGCTTGTGACGAGGGACCTCCGAGACAGACCAGCACGTCGGGATCGACGAGCTCGATCTGGCGCGTGATGAACGGCAGGCAGATCTGGCTTTCCTGCGGCGTCGGCGTGCGATTGCCGGGCGGCCGCCACGGAATGATGTTCGCGATGTAGACGCTGTTGCGATCGAGCCCGATCGCGGCGAGCATCAGATCGAGCAGCTTGCCTGAGCGCCCGACGAACGGCAGGCCGGCGCGGTCTTCCTCGCTGCCCGGAGCTTCGCCCACCAGCATGAGCCGGGCTTGCGGATTGCCATCGGCAAACACCAGCTGCTTGGCGGTCTTGCGCAGGGCGCAGCCTTCGAACGCGCTCATGATGGCGCGCAGCTCATCCAGCGTCGCAGCATTGCGCGCCGCCTCGCGTGCCGCCATGACCGCGACGTCGGGCGCGAACGGTGCAGGTGCGGCCGGCGCGGCGGGCGGTGCCTGCCGCGGCGGCAGGGATGCGCGGATCGCGCTCGGGGGGCGTGCGTGCGAAGGGGCAGGCGCAGGCTCGGGGGCGATCGTCGGGGTGTCCGCGAAACGGTCGATCGGTTCTTCGCTCAGTAGGCAGTCGACGCCTGAGTCGAGGTAGAAAGCCAGAATCTCCTGAGCGACCCTGCGATCGAGCATGTCGCATCTATACCGTGTGATCGGGCGCCGGAGCCATCGCTTTCGCGCGGGGTCGGGTCCCGCAGGAGGAAATTCCGCGGTGATTGCCGCGATGGAACGAACGTGAAAGAACGTGCGGCCAGCGCGCTGATTTGGCGCGTTCTGGCGGTATTCCCGCCGCTCCCTTCGGAGACTGCCGCATGTCCGACCTGCCTGCCCGCGAAGCGATGGAATTCGACGTCGTCATCGTCGGCGCGGGGCCGGCCGGGCTTGCCGCCGCCATCCGCCTCAAGCAGGTCGCGCCAGACATCTCCGTGGTGGTGGTCGAGAAGGGCTCGGAGGTGGGGGCGCATATCCTGTCGGGAGCGGTGCTCGATCCGTCTGGCCTCGACCTTCTGTTGCCCGGCTGGCGCGAGGAAGACACGCCGGTCAAGACCCAGGTCACCGACGACCGCTTCTACATGCTGACCGGCAGCCGCGCGCTGCGGCTGCCCGGGCTGCTGATGCCGCCGCTGATGAGCAATCACGGCAACTACATCGTCTCGCTCGGCAGCGTATGCCGCTGGCTGGCGGCCAAGGCGGAAGCGCTCGGTGTCGAGATCTATCCCGGCTTCGCGGCCGCGGAATTGCTCTACGACGCCGACGGCGCCGTTGCCGGGATCGCGACGGGCGACATGGGCGTCGGCCGGGACGGGGAGCCGAAATCGACATTCACCCGCGGCATGGAGCTGCGCGCCAAATATACGCTTCTGGGAGAGGGGGCACGCGGCAGCCTGAGCAAGCAGCTCATCGCGCGCTTTGCGCTCGACGCCGGCAGTGAGCCGCAGAAGTTCGGCCTCGGCCTCAAGGAGCTCTGGCAAGTCGCGCCAGAAAATCATCGCAAGGGCTTGATCCTGCACACCTTCGGTTGGCCGCTCGACAGCGGAACAGGCGGCGGCTCGTTCCTCTATCATTACGGCGACGACTTGGTGTCGGTCGGCTTCGTCGTTCACCTGAACTATCAGAACCCCTACCTGTCTCCGTTCGAGGAGTTTCAGCGCTTCAAGACTCATCCCCTTGTGCGGGAGATGTTTTCGGGCGGCAAGCGAATCGCTTATGGCGCGCGGGCGATCACCGAAGGCGGCTACCAATCAGTGCCTCGGCTGACGTTCCCCGGCGGGGCGCTCTTGGGCTGTGCGGCAGGTTTCGTCAACGTCCCGCGCATCAAAGGCACCCACAACGCGATGATCTCGGGCATCCTGGCTGCGGAGGCGGTCGGAGCCGCGCTCTCGGCCGGGCGCGCCAACGACGAGCTTGCGGCTTACGAGCAGGCCTGGCGGGCCTCACCGATCGGGCGCGACCTCTGGAAGGTGCGCAATGCCAAACCGTTGTGGTCACGCATGGGAACGCTCGCCGGCATCGCCTTGGGCGGGCTGGACATGTGGACAAATACGTTCGGCTTCTCGCTGTTTGGCACCATGCGACACGGCAAGCCCGACAGCCAGTGTCTCGCGCCGGCGGCCGGGTGCCGCCCGATCTCCTATCCCAAGCCCGACGGCAGGCTGACCTTCGACCGGCTGTCCTCGGTCTTTCTGTCCAACACCAACCACGAGGAAGATCAGCCGGTCCATCTCAAGGTGGCGGATCTGGACCTCCAGAAGCGGTCCGAACACGATGTCTATGCCGGCCCGTCCACGCGATATTGTCCGGCCGGCGTCTACGAGTGGGTGGAAGAAGGCGGGCAGCCGCGGTTCGTGATCAACGCGCAGAACTGCGTGCACTGCAAGACCTGCGATATCAAGGACCCCAATTGCAACATCACCTGGGTGCCACCGGAGGGGGGCGGCGGACCGAATTACGCGACGATGTAGGCGAAAACAGCGAGTCCCGCCACGATGCGGCCACTGTCTGGCGGGAAGGAATCGCGAGGCCTGTCATTTGTCAGCTTCACGCTGCGAGCCGCGGCCGTTGGACTGCGCGGGCTTGGAAATCGGGAACGGCGGCATTCTTGCGAGTGCAACGCAAAAAGTTCATTGTTCGGGCCAGGCGTCACGCGGTACCAGTGCCGCGACATCATCCCTGCCGGATTGGGAGCACGAGGCTGTGAATAGACTGCTGTCTGTCCTGTCGGTGCCGGCGATTGGGTTGGCGCTCGCGCTGGCCCTGCCGTCTGCGCTTGCCGCGCAAGTCCCGACGCCGCAGGAGCTTGCACGCACGTCTCCGGCGGGCAATTACCTCGCCGGCCGCCAGGCAAACCTGATGCGTGACGCTGCGGCCGCCTCGGTTTTCTACCGTGCGGCGCTGCGGGCGGATCCGCGCAATCCGGAACTGCTGGCGATGGCGTTCCACTCCGCGCTGGCCGAAGGCGACATCGACGAGGCCGTCCGATTGTCGGACCGCTTGATGGCGGTGGACAAGAACAACCGCAACGCACGGCTGGTGCTCGGCGTGCGTGCAATCAAGCAAAAGCACTATTCCACTGCCCGCCAGCAGCTCGCGCAGGCCGCTCGCGGCCCCATCACCGATCTCACGGCCACGTTGCTGAGCGGATGGGCCATGGCCGGTGCGGGCGAGCCCAAAACGGCCGTCGCCACGATCGACAAGCTGGCCGGGCCGGATTGGTACGGAATCCTCAAAAATCTCCATGCGGGCCTGATCCTCGATCTCACGAACAATCGCAAGGACGCCGGCAAACGCTACGAGCAGGCCTACAAGCTCGACCCGAGCGCGCTGCGCGTGGTGCAGGCTTACGGCGGATGGCTCTCGCGCAATGGGCGTACCGAGGAAGCGCTCAAGGTTTTCCAGGATTTCGACAAGACGTTGCCCAACCATCCGCTGATCGTGGGCTCCATCGCGGCGATCAAGCGGAACGAGAAGCTGCCGTTGATGGTCGACAGCGTGCAGGTTGGCGCAGCCGAGTCGCTGTACGGGCTCGGATCGGCTCTGGCGCGCAGAGAAGAGGAGCTGAGCCTTGCCAACCGCGGGCTCGCGTACCTGCAGCTCGCGCTCTATCTGCATCCCCAGCATCATCTCGCCCTGCTGTCGCTCGCCGATCTCTATGAGGCGATGAAGCAGCATCAGCTCGCGCTCAACGTCTATGAGCGCATTCCGGCGTCATCGCCCCTTAAGCGTAGCGCCGACATCCAGGCGGCGCTTGACCTCGACGCCCTCGACCGGACCGACGAGGCCAAGAAGCAGCTGCAGCGGATCATCGCCGCACATCCCGACAGCCGCGACGCGATGCTCGCGCTCGGCAACGTCCTGCGCGAGCGCAAGCAGTATGCGGAATGCGCTGACGCCTACGGCAAGGCGATCGCCACGCTCGGCGACCTCGGCCGCCAGCACTGGACCTTGTTCTATTTCCGCGGCATCTGCTGGGAGCGGGCCAAGCAGTGGGCGAACGCCGAAGCCGATCTGAAGAAGGCACTCGAGCTTTACCCGGACCAGCCGCACGTTCTGAACTATCTCGGCTATTCGTGGATCGACCAGGGAAAGAATCTCGACGAGGGCATGCGCATGATCAAGCGCGCCGTCGAGCAGCGTCCGGACGACGGCTACATCGTGGATTCGCTCGGCTGGGCTTACTTTCGCCTTGGGAACTACGACGAGGCGGTCAAGCATCTCGACCGTGCGGTCGAGCTCAAGCCAACCGATCCGACCATCAATGACCATCTTGGCGACGCCTACTGGAAGGTCGGGCGCACACTCGAGGCGCGCTTCCAGTGGTCACACGCGCGCGACCTCAAGCCGGAACCGGAAGAGCTCAGGAAGATCGAAGACAAGCTCAAGTTCGGTCTCATCGACGGGCCACCGCCCCCGACGGCAGGTGCCGACACCAGCGCGAAGAAGGGCAACGGCGGGTAGCCAGCGATGGCCGCACGGCGAACGACCGTCACGCCCCTGGCCGCGGCGGCGCTGATCGAATCGGCCTTCGCCAAGATCAATCTCACCCTGCGCATTGTCGGGCGCAGGGGCGACGGCTACCACGATCTCGAGAGCCTCGTGTGCTTCGCCTCGCTCGCCGACAGGCTCGAGCTGAGGGTGGATGCGCCCCTCGAGCTGCGTGTCAGCGGGCCCATGGCCGTGCACGCGGGCGCGCTCGAAGACAATCTCGTGTTGCGGGCCGCGCGCGCGCTCGATCTGCGCGTCAAAGATCTCAGACTTGGCCGCTTCGTGCTGATCAAGCGCCTGCCGGTTGGAGCCGGCCTGGGAGGGGGATCATCCGACGCGGCGGCCGCGTTGCGGCTGCTTGCGCGCGCAAACGGCCTGACGCTCGACGACGAGCGCGTGCGCGAGGCGGCGCGCGAAACCGGCGCCGACGTGCCGGTTTGCCTCGATCCGCGCGCCCGCTGGATGCGCGGCACGGGCGACATCCTGTCGGAGCCCGTCGCCGTCCCGCGCATGTTCGCGCTGCTGGTCCATCCCTCGCTGCCGCTTGCGACGCGCGACGTGTTCACGGAGCTCGCCGCCCCGCCGCGGCCGGAGCCGGGGGACGGCGATGTTCCGCCCGTCCCCGCCGCGCGCAAGGATTTCGCAGCTTTCCTGGCTGGGCACGGCAACGATCTCGAGGCGCCGGCCATCCGCCTCGCGCCGATCATCGACGACGTGCTGATGCTCCTGCGCGAGCAGCCGGGCTGCGTGCTGGCGCGCATGTCGGGCTCTGGCTCGACCTGCTTTGGCGTCTTCGCGACCCGCAGCGCATCGGTGATCGCCGCGCGGGCGATCGCCGACCTGCATCCGGCCTGGTGGGTGCGCACGACCGAGCTGGGCGCGAGTCTTGGCTAAGTAGCTGGTCCGAGCGCCGGCCGTCCCGCTGCGGCGGTGCGCCGGCGCATCAATGTGTGCGCGTGATGCAGAACTCGACGGCTTCCTCCAGCGCCTGCTTCATCGGCGAGGACGGGAACAGCGCCAGCGCATCCTTCGCGATCGCGCCATAGTGACGTGCGCGCGAGACCGTGTCCTCCAAAGCGCGATGCTTCGCCATCAGCCCGATTGCGTGCTCAAGATCGCTGTCCGTCACCTCGCTGCGCTCAAGCGTGCGGCGCCAGAAATCGCGCTCGCTGTCGGAGCCGCGCCGAAATGCCAGCACCATAGGCAGCGTGATCTTGCCCTCACGGAAATCGTCGCCGACGTTCTTGCCGAGCTTTTGCGCCGTCCCGCCGTAGTCGAGCGCGTCGTCCACAAGCTGGAACGCCACGCCCAGGTTCATGCCGAACGAGCGGCAGGCGGTCTGCTCGGCCTTGGGACGGTTGCCGATGACGGGCCCAACTTCGCAGGCGGCGCCGAAGAGCTCGGCGGTTTTGGCCCGAATCACGGCGAGATATTCGTCCTCGGTGGTGGCGGTGTTCTTGGCCACCGAGAGCTGCATGACCTCACCCTCGGCGATGACGGCGGCGGCAGACGAAAGAATCTCCAGTGCGCGCAGGGACCCGACCTCGACCATCATCTTGAAGGCCTGTCCCAGCAGGAAATCGCCCACCAGCACGCTCGCCTCGTTGCCCCACACCATGCGGGCGGCGAGCTTGCCCCGCCGCATGTCGCTTTCGTCGACGACATCGTCGTGCAGCAGGGTCGCCGTATGCATGAACTCGACGGCGGCCGCCAGCTTGAGATGGCCGTCGCTGCGATAGCCGGCGAGCTCGGCCATCGCCACCGTGAGCATTGGGCGAAGGCGCTTGCCGCCTGAGCTGATGAGGTGGTTGGCCACCTCTGGGATCATCGCCACGTCCGAGCCGGTGCGCGACAGGATCGTGGCGTTGACCCGCTCCATATCGGCGGCGACCAGCTTCGACAGCGGCTCGATCGAGGCGCGGTCAGGGGATTCGAACGGAACGACGACGGCCAACGCGGCTCTCCGGATCAAGGGACAGGCAGCGGCCGGACGCGAACCAAAGCCGGCGGGCCGTGCACTTCGAGAACAATGTAAAGCATAGAAATGCTGCGCTGCCGGGGCAAGGTGCGGGCCCCGATTTCCCACGCGGGCCCAGTCTTGGGCTCGCTGTGCCTTCGCGTCCGCGGGCGGATGCCGCGACGTCCCGGCGGGTGCGGGACGGCTGGAGATTCGCTATGGTGGCAGCCAAGCCGGAACCGTTGCCCTTGCGGAGGCTCCGACGCTTGTCCTGCGGCGCCGGACCGGGCGCCGCAGAGACGTCGTCAGATCGTACAGGCGGGACCACGTGCGCGAATTGCTGCGGACCAACGACATGGTGCTGGTATCGGCCGTGGGCGCGCTGCTCGACGGCGCCGGCATCGAACACATGGTGCTCGACAACAACATGAGCGTTCTCGACGGATCGCTCGGGATTCTGCCACGGCGTCTGGTGGTGCCGGATAACGATCTTGTCCGCGCACAGGATCTGCTGCGCCAGGCCGGCCTTGGCCATGAACTGCGTCCGGATGTCACCTGAAGGAACCGAGATCACCGAGGACGCGGTGCTCGGCGGTCGCCTCAGGTTGCTGCAGCCGCGCCGCGGCCACCGCATCGGGCACGATGCCATCCTGCTGGCGGCGGCGGCGCAGGCCCGGCCGGGCGAGCATGCCGTCGAGCTGGGAGCGGGCGTGGGCGCCGCCGGCTTGGCGCTGGCGGCCCGCAGCCCCGACGTCCGCGTGACGCTCGTGGACCTCGATGCGGGGCTGGTGGCGCTGGCGCGCGACAATATCGAACGCAATGGCTTGGCGAACCGGGTTGCCGCGGTCGCACTCGACGTCGCCGGACCAGCCGCCAGCTTTGCCGGCGCTGGGCTGATGCCGGGTTGTGCGGATCGCGTGCTGATGAATCCTCCGTTCCATGATGCGCGGCGCACGAGTGCCTCGCCTGATCCGGCGCGGCGCACAGCGCATCTTGCGTCGGAGGCATCGCTCGCTGCCTGGATCGGCGCGGGGCAACGGCTGCTGCACGCGGGCGGCGTCATGACCCTGATCTATCGGGCCGATGCGCTGGGGCACGTGTTGGCGGCGCTGGCCCACGGGTTCGGAGGTGTCGAGGTGTTGCCGGTCCATCCCAAGCCGGGCGCGCCGGCAATTCGCGTGCTGGTACAGGCGGTGCTGGGAAGCCGCGCCCCGCTCGCGTTGTGGCCGGGGCTCGTGCTCAATGACGCGAACGGCCGCCCCGATCCGTTTGCCGACCGGCTGCTGCGCGGTATGGCCATCCTGACATTCGAGCGCTGAGCGCGCTCAAATCCGCGGCATCGCTGCCGGCGGTTTGGCCAATATGGCTGGCCTCGCGGTTATCGTACGCCAGCCTTGCTGCGATTTGGCTCGGCAGCGGGATCGGATCTTCGCGAAAATGCTGCGATTACGCCGATCAGTACCGTGAGGATAATCAGCTTGAAGTCCATGACCGACCTGTTCCCGTCCGCACGCCAATGCGCCCAACATGCGCACGCAAGAAGTGTTCCAGAACACCAAGCAACCTTGTGGTAAAGAAAGCGTAACTTGAGCGTGAACGCCTTGCCGCCCTACTGCGTATTCGTGAGCCCGCCATGACAACCCCGTTCCCAACCGGCATCCGGAACGTTTTTTCGGGCCTGGGCGCCCTTTTCAATCCGATCGTGCCGCGACGCTGGCGCGTTGGCGTTCCCGTCGTTCCTGTCGTTCGTCTCTCCGGTGTGATCGGCTTCTCCACTCCACTGCGACCGGGCCTCACACTCGCCGGCACGGCGAACCTGCTCGACAAGGCGTTCAAGATGCGCGGGGCCAAGGCGGTCGCGCTGGTGATCAATTCGCCTGGCGGCTCGGCCGCGCAATCGCACCTGATCCACGCCCGCATCCGTTCGCTTGCCGTCGAAAAGAAGCTGCCCGTGATCGCCTTCGTTGAGGACGTCGCCGCCTCCGGCGGGTACATGATCGCCTGCGCGGCCGACGAGATCGTCTGCGATCCGTCGTCGATCGTGGGGTCGATCGGGGTGGTCGGGGCGTCGTTCGGCTTCGACGAGGCGATCAAGAAGCTGGGCATCCAGCGGCGCGTCTACACCGCCGGCGAGCACAAGGTGATGCTCGACCCGTTCCAGCCGGAGAAGCCCGAGGAAGTCGCCCGCTTGCTTGCGATCCAGCAGCAAATCCACGGCAATTTCATCGACTTGGTGAAAGCCAGTCGGGGAAGTCGGTTGACCGGCCCGGAAAAAACCCTGTTTTCCGGCGAATATTGGGTTGCCTCGACGGCGCTCGGGTATGGGCTCATCGACCGAATGGGAGAGGTCCGCTCGGTCCTGCGCGAACGCTATGGCGAGGACGTGCTGATGCCGCTCGTGGCGACCGCACGCGGTCTGTTCGGGCGGCTGTTCCCTGCGACCGACAATCCGGATCTGGGGATGCGGTCCGGCGTTGCCGATGAGGTTGTCAGTGCGATCGAGGCGCGCGCGCTTTGGGCCCGCTTCGGACTTTGACCGTCGCCCGCGCAAAGGAGGATGTGATGCCCTTTCCCGCTGTGCTGGCCTGGACGCTGGGCGCTCTCGGTGCCGCGGCACTCACAAGGCTCATTTCCAAGGAGTGGGAGCGCGTCAACGCAACGCTGCATCCGCAGGAACCGGTGCGCGTCGACAAGACCGTACGCGAATCCCTGCCCAAGCTGCGGCGCGATCCACGCACGGGCATCTACCGCCCGGACTGAATTGCTGCTCGGCCTCCGCGTGCATCACGCGGAGGCTGCATCAGTAGCGCGCGACCGGCCGGTCGTGGCTGAACAACGGCGCAACGAACAGCCCCACCAGAATCACGCCCAAAATCGCAAACGTCGCCATCATGCTCTCCCGCACCTCGCCCCGGGGTGCGGGGCCGAACGTCGCGCAGGTCGGTACAATTCGACGTAAATGCGAGCGGTCCTGGTGACGGAATCGCGATTAACAATGAGTCAGGCGTTAAGCGCGCGGCGGCGCGTTAAGCAACGACTCACCACGTTGCACTCAGGAGCCCTTGATTCCTTTCTCGCGCACGATCCGGCCCCACCGTTCGTATTCGGCCTTGAGGAATGCCGCCATGTCTTGCGGTGAGTTGGGCGCCGGAATCGCGCCGGACTCCATCAGCTTGCGCTTGACCTCCGGGTCGTGCAGCGCCTCCGCAACGGCATGGCTGAGTTTCGATACGATCGGCGCCGGCGTTTTGGCGGGCGCCAGCAGCGCGTACCAGTTGTCCGATTGCGTGTTCGGATAGCCCTGCTCGGCGAGCGTGGGCACATCCATCAGCATTGGATTGCGCTGGTTAGAGGCCGCTCCAAGCGGTCGCAGGTTGCCGGACTTGATCTGCGAGAGGATCACCGGGACGTCGAGAGCCACCGCCTGCACCTGTCCGCCGAGCAAGTCGGTAAGGGCAGGGGCGGCGCCGCGGTATGGCACGTGAAGGAATTGCACGCCGGCCGCCGACTGGAACAATTCGAGCGCAAGATGCGGCGTGGTTCCGCTGCCGGTCGAGGCAAAAGGAATCGTGTTGGGCTTTTCCTTCGCGAGCGCCGCGAGTTCCTTCGCCGATTTTACGGGGCTTTGGGAGCGCACGACGACGACCGTCGTGTTGCGCACGACCAGCGAGATCGGTGCGAAGTCCTTGAGTGCGTCGTAGGGCATGTCGCTCCGCAAATGCGGCGTGATGGCGACCGCGCCGACCGTGGTGAGGAACAGCGTGTACCCATCCGGCTCCGACTTCGCGACGAAGTCGGCGCCCAGAGTTCCGGCCGCGCCGCCGCGGTTCTCGACCAGCACGCTTTGGCCGAGCACGTCCTTGAATTTCTCCGCGAGAAGGCGGCCGACGAAATCGGTGGGCCCGCCGGCCGGGAACGCGATCACGATCTTGATCGGACGTGCCGGATAATTCTGTGCCTGCGCCGGGCTGCCGGCGAGCAGGATACAACCCATCGCGGCCAACAGCATGGTGCGGCCGATACCCTTCATTCCGTGCACGGTCGTCCTCCCGAGACCCTCGCGGCTCGCCGGCGGTGCCGCCGGGTCCTCCGTTTGGGCGAAAGTTGTTGAGCGAGCGGAAAGCCCGCATTCGCGGCAGGGTGGCCGTTATCCTTGACCCTCGCAAGGCCCGCCGATAGACACCCCCGCATGTCAGAACTCCCGCCCTACATGCGACCCGAACGCTCGTTCCAGGGCTTGATTCTGGCGCTGCAACGGTTCTGGGCCGACCACGGCTGTGTGATCCTGCAGCCCTACGACATGGAAGTCGGCGCGGGGACCTTTCATCCGGCGACGACCCTGCGTGCGCTTGGGCCCCGGCCATGGAACGCCGCGTACGTGCAGCCCTCCCGCCGCCCCAAGGACGGGCGTTATGGCGAGAACCCCAACCGGCTGCAGCACTACTACCAATTCCAGGTGATCCTGAAGCCGTCGCCGCCCGACATCCAGCAGCTCTATCTCAACTCCCTCTATGCCATCGGCATCGATCCGGGGATCCACGATATCCGCTTCGTCGAGGACGACTGGGAGAGCCCGACGCTTGGCGCCTGGGGTCTGGGCTGGGAATGCTGGTGCGATGGCATGGAGGTGTCGCAGTTCACCTATTTCCAGCAGGTCGCCGGCTTCGAATGCGCGCCGGTTGCGGGCGAACTGACGTACGGGCTCGAGCGGCTGGCGATGTACGTGCAGGGCGTCGACAACGTCTACAATCTCAACTTCAACGGCCGCGAGGACAATCGCAAGGTCACCTACGGCGACGTGTTCCTGCAGGCCGAGCAGGAATATTCCCGGCACAACTTCGAGCACTCCGACTATGAGATGCTGTTCAAGCAGTTCTCCATGGCCGAGGAGGCGTGCCGCAAGTATCTCGCCGACGGCTGGGCCGACAAGGAGAAGTCGCGCCACCTCATGGTGCTCCCGGCTTATGACCAGTGCATCAAGGCCAGCCATGTGTTCAATCTGCTCGACGCGCGCGGCGTCATCTCCGTGACCGAGCGCCAGAGCTACATCCTGCGCGTGCGCGAACTCGCGAAGGCCTGCGGCGAGGCCTGGCTCAAGACGCAGGCCGGAGGGCAGGGGTGAGCACCACCCCTGGCAATGCTCATGCCTGATCTTCTGTTCGAGCTGTTTTCCGAGGAGATTCCCGCGCGCATGCAGGCGCGTGCGGCGGAGGACCTCAAGAAGATGGTGACCGATCGGCTGGTCGACGCCGGGCTCGTCTATGAGGGAGCGCGCGCGTTCGCGACGCCCCGACGGCTCGCTCTCACCGTGCAGGGCATCCCCGCGCGCCAGCCCGATCTCAAGGAAGAGAAGAAGGGCCCGCGCGTCGGTGCGCCGGAGAACGCCATCGCCGGTTTCCTCAAGAGCGCAGGCCTCAACTCCGTCGACGAGGCAAGGGTCGAGAAGGACAAGAAGGGCGACTTCTACGTCGCGCTGATCGAGAAGCCCGGCCGCGACGCCATCGACGTGATCGCCGACATGCTGCCGGTGATCGTGCGCACCTTCCCGTGGCCGAAGTCGATGCGCTGGGGTGAGCGCTCGGAGCGTCCGGGCGCGCTGAGTTGGGTGCGGCCGCTGCATGCCATGGTCGCGACCTTCGGGCCGGAGACGGAAGAGCCGACGTTGGTGCACTTCGCCGTCGACGGCATCGAGTCCGGTTTCGTCACCTATGGCCACCGCTTCCTCGCGCCCGATCCGATCAGCGTGCGCCATTTCGACGACTACGTGGCCAAGCTCGAGAAGGCCAAGGTCGTGCTCGACGCCGAGCGGCGGCGCGAGATCATCCGCACCGACGCCAAGAACCTCGCCTTTGCGCAGGGCTACGAACTCGTCGAGGACGAGGGCCTGCTGGCCGAGGCCGCCGGCCTCGTTGAATGGCCCGTGGTGCTGGTGGGCTCGTTCGACGAGACGTTCCTGCAGATTCCAGGCGAGGTGATCCAGGCGACGATCCGCAACAACCAGAAATGCTTCGTGCTGCGCGATCCGCAGACGGCGAGGCTGGTCAACAAGTTCGTGCTCGTCTCCAACATGGAGGCGAAGGACGGCGGCCGCGCCATCGTCGCGGGCAACGAGCGCGTGATCCGCGCACGGCTCTCCGACGCCAAGTTCTTCTACGAGACCGACCTGAAGACGCGGCTCGAAGACCGGCTGCATAAGTTCAAGGACATCGTGTTCCACGAGAAGCTCGGCACCCAGGCCGCGCGCATCGCGCGCATCGAGCAGCTCACGGGCGAACTGGCCCCGCTCGTTGGCGCCGACGTCGGCAAGGCGAAGCGCGCCGCGCGCCTTGCCAAGGCCGACTTGCTCACTGAGGTCGTTGGCGAGTTCCCCGAGTTGCAGGGTCTCATGGGCCGCTACTATGCGCAGGCGCAGGGCGAGGACGAGGCCGTCGCCCACGCCTGCGAGGATCACTACAAGCCGAAGGGGCCCGACGACCTGGTGCCGTCTGATCCGGTGTCGATCGCGGTCGCGCTCGCCGACAAGATCGACATCCTCGTGGGATTCTGGTCGATCGACGAGAAGCCGACCGGAAGCAAGGACCCCTACGCGCTGCGGCGCGCCGCGCTCGGCGTGATCCGCATCGTGCTCGACAACAACCTGCGCCTGCCGCTGGTCGCCGCGTTCCGCCGCGCCATCGATGGTCTGCTGAGCACGCACAGTGCGCTGATCAACGTCGACCGTCTGCCGGTCGAACTGCTCGCCTTCTTCGCCGACCGTCTCAAGGTGCAATTGCGCGAGCAGGGGGCGCGGCACGACCTCGTCGACGCCGTGTTCTCGCTCGAGGGGCAGGACGATCTCGTCCTCGTCGTGCGGCGGGTCGCGGCGCTCGGAAGGTTCCTCGACTCCGACGATGGGCGCAACCTTCTGGCTGGGTTCAAGCGCGCGGCCAACATCCTGCGCATCGAGGAAAAGAAGGACAACGCGAGCTACGATGGCGCGCCGGACGAAGCCCTTTATCAGCTTGCCGAGGAGAAGGTGCTGGCGCGCGCCATGGCCGAGGTCAAAGCGGAGGCCGGCAGGGCGGTCGCCGGCGAGGACTACGAGTCCGCGATGCGGGCGATGGCCAAGCTGCGGCCGCACGTCGACGCCTTCTTCGACAAGGTCACCGTCAATGTCGATGACAGGGCGCTGCGCGCCAACCGGCTCAAGCTGCTCAACGAGATCCGCGCGGCGACGCGCGCCGTCGCCGACTTTTCCAGGATCGAAGGCTGAGTTGCGCCCCTCATGCCTCTGCGCGTTTGGAACCAACCTCGCGCTATTCCGTTACCGGGCGCCACCTCCATGGAGCGCTCATGATGATCACCGTCGCACAGGTCCAGCCGATCATTGCCTTGATCGCAGGCGTCCTCATCCTGCTCGTACCGCGGCTGCTCAACTACATCGTCGCGATCTATCTCATCATCGTGGGCATCAGTGGATTGTTGCGCTGATCGTCGCGTTTTCTGCGGCGCGGCGGCCCGCCACGGGCATCGTCCGCCGGCTTCGCCATCGTCGCGCCTTTCCTCTCGCACCATAATCCAACGGCGGGCTTGCAACGGGTTGGTCCGCCGTGGTCTTGTGCGCCGCACACCTCCCATCGAGCCGTTGTCCCATGGCCAAAACCACTCGCAAACGCCTTTCCAGCAAAGCAAAATCCAGTCCGGGCAAAGCGTCGGCCCAGGCGAGGAGCCGCCGGGCCGCGAGTCGGACCGTGAAGGCCGCCGCCAAAAGCTCGGCAGGCAGGCCCGCGAGGGCCAAGGCGCCGGCCGCGAAGGCCGCCCGCGCGGGCAAAGCCGCCGCAACCAAGACGCGAGCGGGCGGGTCGAACAAGTGGGTCTATCTGTTTGGTGATGGTCGCGCGGACGGCAAAGCCGGCATGCGCGATCTGCTCGGCGGCAAGGGGGCCAACCTCGCCGAGATGGCCAATCTCGGGCTGCCGGTGCCGCCCGGCTTCACCATCACAACCGAGGTCTGCACCTATTTCTACGCCAACGGCCGCACCTATCCCAAGGAACTCAAGGCGCAGGTTGACAGCGCACTCGCCTATGTCGGCCGTCTGACTGGCAAGACCTTCGGCGACGCCGACAATCCGCTGCTCGTCTCGGTGCGCTCGGGCGCGCGCGCCTCGATGCCGGGCATGATGGACACCGTGCTCAACCTCGGCCTCAACGATACGACCGTCGAGGCCCTGGCGCGGCGGTCGGGCGATCGCCGCTTCGCCTACGACTCCTATCGCCGCTTCATTACGATGTATTCCGACGTGGTGCTGGGCGTCGATGCACACCACTTCGAGGAACTGCTGGATGAGCACAAGGAATCCAACGGCTACGTGCTCGACACCGACATGACCGCCGACGACTGGGTCGCGATCGTCGCACGCTTCAAGGACAAGGTGAGGGAAGAACTCGACCAGGACTTCCCGCAGGATCCCAAGGATCAGCTTTGGGGCGCGATCGGCGCCGTGTTCGGCTCGTGGATGAACCAGCGGGCGATCACTTATCGCCGCCTGCACAGCATTCCGGAAAGCTGGGGTACCGCGGTCAACGTGCAGGCCATGGTGTTCGGCAACATGGGCGAGACCTCGGCCACCGGCGTCGCCTTCACGCGCAATCCCTCCACCGGCGAGCGGCGCCTCTACGGCGAGTTCCTCATCAATGCCCAGGGCGAGGACGTCGTGGCCGGCATCCGCACGCCGCAGGAGATTACCGAGGCGGCGCGCAAGGAGTCGCAGTCCGAGAAGCCCTCGATGGAAGTGGCGATGCCCGCTGCCTTCAAGGAGCTCACCCGCATCTATGGGCTGCTCGAACGCCACTACCGCGATATGCAGGACCTCGAATTTACGGTCGAGCAGGGCAAGCTCTGGATGCTGCAGACGCGCGGCGGCAAGCGCACCGCGCGTGCGGCGCTGCGCATCGCCGTCGAACTCGCCAACGAGGGCCTGATCACCCGCAAGGAGGCGGTCACCCGCGTCGACCCCGCCGCGCTCGATCAGCTGCTGCATCCGACCATCGATGCATCGGCGGAGCGCAAGGTCATTGCGACCGGCCTGCCGGCGTCGCCCGGCGCGGCGTCGGGCGAGATCGTGTTCTCCTCCGACGAGGCGGAAACCGCCAAGGCGCAGGGTCGCCGCGTCATCCTCGTGCGCGTCGAGACCTCGCCCGAGGACATCCACGGGATGCACGCCGCCGAAGGCATCCTCACCACCCGGGGCGGCATGACTTCGCACGCGGCGGTGGTCGCGCGCGGCATGGGCAAGCCCTGCGTCTCCGGGGCGGGTACGATCCGCGTCGATTATGCCGCCGGCACGCTCACCACCGGCAATATCACCTGCAAGGCAGGTGATATTCTCACGATCGACGGCTCCACCGGGCAGGTGTTGCTCGGCAAGGTGCCTATGCGCGAGCCGGAGCTCTCCGGCGAGTTCGCGACGCTGATGGGCTGGGCCGACAGCGTGCGCCGCCTGCGCGTGCGCGCCAACGCCGACACCCCCGCGGATGCGCGGGTGGCGGTGAAGTTCGGCGCCGAGGGCATCGGGCTGTGCCGCACCGAGCACATGTTCTTCGAGGGCGACCGCATCCGCGCGGTGCGCGAGATGATCCTCTCGGATGACGAGAAGAGCCGGCGCGCGGCGCTCGCCAAGCTGCTGCCGATGCAGCGCGCCGATTTCGTCGGCATCTTCGAGACGATGCAGGGCTTGCCGGTCACCATCCGTCTGCTCGATCCGCCGCTGCACGAATTCCTCCCGCACCACCAGGAGGAGATCGAGGAGGTGGCGAAGGCGATGGGCGCCGACCCGCAGAAGCTTGCGGACCGCGCGCGCGAGTTGCACGAGTTCAATCCGATGCTCGGCTTCCGCGGCTGCCGCCTCGCGATCGCCTATCCCGAGATCGCCGAAATGCAGGCGCGCGCCATCTTCGAGGCAGCGGTCGAGGCCGGCAAGCGCACCGGCAAGCCGGTGGTTCCCGAAGTCATGGTGCCGTTGATCGCGACCAAGGCCGAGCTCGATCTCGTCAAGGCGCGCATCGACGCCATGGCCGAGGCGGTGGCGAAGGAAACCGGCGTCAAGGTCGACTACCAGGTCGGCACCATGATCGAGTTGCCGCGTGCGGCGCTCAAGGCCGGCGAGATCGCGCAGACCGCGGAGTTCTTCTCCTACGGCACCAACGATCTTACCCAGACCACGTTCGGCATCTCGCGCGACGATGCCGCGAGCTTCCTCGGCGCTTACACCGCCAAGGGCATCCTGGCGACCGACCCGTTCGTGTCGATCGACCAGGAGGGCGTCGGCGAATTGATCCGTATCGCCAACGAGCGCGGCCGTAAGACGCGCAGGAACATCAAGCTCGGCATCTGCGGCGAGCACGGCGGCGATCCCGCCTCGGTCGCATTCTGCCACGAGACCGGGCTCGATTACGTGTCCTGCTCGCCGTTCCGTGTGCCGATCGCGCGCCTGGCCGCGGCGCAGGCGGCGCTCGGCAAGAAGGCCGCCAGCACCGCGTAACGCCGACGGAGGCGTGCGTGGAATATCGCCTGCTGGGCAAGTCCGGGTTCAAGGTGCCGGTGCTCTGCCTCGGTACCGCGACCTTCGGCGGCGGCAGCGAGTTCCTGCGGGTGTGGGGTGCGAGCGATGTCGCCGAAGCGAGGCGGCTTGTGGATATCGCCCTCGAGGCCGGGGTCAATCTGTTCGACACGGCCGATTCCTATTCGTCGGGGCTCTCCGAGGAAATCCTCGGCAAGGCCGTGGCGGGGCGGCGCGACAAGGTTCTGATCGCGACCAAGGCGAGCTTCCGCACGGGCTCTGGTCCCGATGACATCGGGGGCTCGCGCCGGCATCTGATCGCTGCCTGCGAGGCGAGTCTGCGCCGCCTCGGCACCGACTGGATCGATATCTGGCACATGCACAGCTTCGATGCGCAAATCCCGCTCGAGGAGACGCTTGCCGCCATCGACACGCTGGTGCGCGCCGGCAAGGTCCGCCACGCAGGAGCGTCCAACCACTCCGGCTGGCACCTGATGAAGGCGCTGGCGCTGTCGGACCGGCACGGCTGGCCGCGTTACGTCTCGCACCAAGTCTACTATTCGCTTCTCGCGCGCGAGTTCGAGTGGGAATTGATGCCCCTCGCGCTCGACCAGAACGTCGGCACGCTCGTATGGAGCCCGCTCTCGGGCGGGCTGCTCTCCGGGAAAGTCGGACGCGACCGGCCCCCGCCCGCGGGCAGCCGCGTCGCGGCGCAGACGCTCGGCGGACCCGGTCTGCCGCAGGAGCAGTTCTTCGCGCTCGTCGACACGCTGGAGGCTGTCGCTCGCGAAACCGGCCGAAGCGTCTCGCAGGTGGCGCTGCGCTGGATCTTGCAGCGGCCGAGCGTGGCGGGCCTCGTCATCGGCGCACGCAACGAGGCGCAATTGCGCGAGAACCTCGGGGCGGCCGAATTCGCGCTGAGCACGGCCCAGATGGAGCGCCTCGACGAGGCGAGCGCGGTTGTTCCCACGTATCCCTACTGGCACCAGCAGACGACGTTCGCCGAGCGCAATCCGCCGCCGGTGCCGATGCGCCGCGTGCAGCCGCGCACGTGATGGCGCGTCATCGCTGCGCGATCGCGCGCACGGCGGCCAAAGACAGCGTCCCCAAAAGAACGACAGCTTCCCGAAAAGTATGACGCCCCGGCTCTTCTGCGCTCGCGCGGGAGCATGCTAGCCTTCCGCCATAAGCCGGAAAAACGGCGGGTAAGGGGAACGGATGGCGGAGGAAAGCAAAGCTGCGTCCGCGGGTGTGCTGCCCGATGCGCGGCTGACGTCGCAGGGCGCGGTGTCGGACGAGGCGCTGCGCAAGGCCGAAGAGTTCATCGAGAAGGAGGAGGGCGCCGCCAATCGCCTGTCCGGTCTGGCGGGCCATGCCGTGACCGCCATCGCGGTGGCGATGACGCTGTTCCACCTCTATGCCGCATGGTCGATCGTGCCGACGCAGCCGTTGCGCTACGCCCATGTCGCGTTCGTGCTGGTGCTGTGCTTCCTGGTGTTCCCGATCAGCGCGCGTTTCCGGGACCGCATCCGCTGGTTCGACGTGCTCGCCGGAGCGGCAGTCGTCGCGATCCTCGGCTATGCGATCTGGGGCGGTGAGAGCTTCACCGACCGCGCCACCGTGCCGGATCGGCTCGACGTGGTGCTGGGCGTGATTTTCATCGTGCTGCTGCTGGAGGCGACGCGACGCGCCACCGGGCTCATCATGCCGATCGTGGCGCTGGCCTTCATCGCTTATGCGATGCTGGGGCCGCATCTGCCGCCGCCGTGGACGCACCGCGGCTACGATCTCAGCCGGCTGGTCGGCCACCTGTTCATCACGCTCGAGGGCATCTTCGGCGTTGCAGTGGACGTATCGTCCTCGCTGATCATCATGTTCACGATCTACGGGGCGTTCCTGCAGCATTCGGGCGCGGGAAAGTTCTTCATCGACTTCTCCATGGCCCTGATGGGAGGCAAGGCCAACAGCGCCGGGCGCACCGTCGTGCTGTCCTCGTTCCTGCTCGGCGGGCCGTCGGGCTCCGGCGTCGCCACCACCGTCACGATCGGCGCCGTCGCCTGGCCGATGATGCGGCGCTCGGGCTT
This sequence comes from Xanthobacteraceae bacterium, assembly GCA_035556735.1. Classification (GTDB taxonomy): domain Bacteria; phylum Pseudomonadota; class Alphaproteobacteria; order Rhizobiales; family Xanthobacteraceae; genus CANJBX01. The sequence continues at coordinate 784,743 of DATMFF010000006.1, forward strand.
CGACAGGAACGCCGCGGGCGGACTGCTGGCGGCCGGCGGGCTGGGCGCGATCCTGTCGCCGCCGGTCCTCGGCGCGGCCGCGTTCCTCATCGCCGAATTCCTCAAGATCAGCTACCTCGACGTCATCCGTATGGCGGTGATTCCGACCTGCCTCTACTACCTGTCGCTGCTGTTCATGGTCGAACTCGACGCGCAGCGCTTCGGCGCCGGCCGCGTGCCATACGACCAGTCGATGTCGCTGTGGCAGATGACGAAGCGCTACGGCTTCCACTTCACATCGTTGATTGCGGTCATCCTGTTTATGGTCGTCGGCTACTCGCCGATGCTGGCGGTGTTCTATTCGATTCTATTGTGCTTCGCTCTCAGCTTCCTGCGGCCGGAGACGGCGCTCACGGGCAAGAAGCTCGTGCGCTCGCTGTCCGACGGCTCGATCGGCGTGCTCAACGCCGCCACGACCTGCGCCTCGGCCGGCATCATCGTCGGCGTGGTGACGCTCACCGGGCTTGGGCTGAAGTTCTCGTCGATCGTGCTCGATTATGCCGGCGGCAGCCTGCTGCTCACCGCGCTCTACACCGCGCTGATCGTCTGGATCGTCGGGCTCGCCGTTCCGGTCACCGCGTCCTACATCATCTGCGCGGTGATCGCGTCACCCGCGCTCACCAAGCTCGGCGTGCCCGACTTCGCCGCACATATGTTCATCTTCTACTACGCCGTGCTCTCCGAGGTTTCCCCGCCGACGGCGCTGTCGCCCTTTGCTGCTGCGGCGATCACCGGAGGCGACCCCTACGTGACCACGCTGCAGGCCTGGAAATACACGCTGCCGGCGTTCCTCGTCCCGTTCGTGTTCATCCTGGATCCGATCGGCATCGGCCTGCTCCTGCATGTGCCCAAGGACGGCTCGGTGATGTCGATCGTGCTGATCACCCTCAAGACCGCGGCCGGACTCGCGGCGCTGGCGGCGGCTGCCCAGAACTGGGCGTTGCGCAAGAACACATCGGTCGAGCGCGCGCTATTCGCGGTCGCCGGTCTGCTGCTGGTGTTCCCGAGCCTGCTCGAACCGCTGGCGGAGAGGATCAGCGGCTACGACGTGCCGCACCCGGCGCCGATCGGATTGGCGATTGCCGCGCTGGTGCTGCTCAAGCAATACTACCACATGCGCCGGATCGCTCCGGCCAAGAAATAGCGCATGATCCGGCGAAGTGGAGACCGGTTCGCCGCAAGATCGTGCGCAGATCGATAGTTCGGCATGCGAACGGACGCAAAACCGGTGTCCACTTTTGCTGATCGCACGCCAGGACGTCTGACAACGGAGGAAGCGATGTTCAGTCGCAGATTTGGATGGGTGGCTTTCGTCCTGACGGGAATGCTCGTCGCAGGCGGCGCCATTGCGCAGCAGAAGACGATTGCGATCGGCACAGGCGGGACAGGCGGCGTCTACTATCCGCTCGGCGGCGGGCTTGCCAACGTCCTTTCGAAGACGATCCCTGGCATCCAGGCGACGGCCGAGGTCACAGGCGGTTCGGTCGACAATCTCAAGCTGATCGGGTCGGGCCAGAGCGAGGTTGGGTTCTCGATGGCCGATGCCGCCCTCGACGCGCTCAAGGGAGACGACAAGTTCAAGGGCAACAAGGTCGACGTGCGTACGTTGCTCGTGCTCTATCCCAACCGGATGCATGTCGTGACCATCGAGGGGACGGGCATCACGAAGATGTCCGATCTCAAGGGCAAGCGTGTGTCCACCGGATCCCCCGGTAGCGCCACGGAGGTGATGGCGTTCCGCGTCATCGAGGCGGCTGGGCTCGACCGCGACAAGGACATGAAGCGCGAGCGTCTCGGCGTTGCCGAGTCGGTGAACGCCATCAAGGACCGCAAGATCGACGCGTTCTTTTGGGTCGGAGGCCTGCCCACGGCGGCGGTGACCGACCTCGGCGCGACGCCGGGCGTGAAAATCAAGATGATCGACCACTCCGAGGTGGTCGACAAGATGAACGCCAAGTATGGGGCGCTTTACGCCAGCGGCGTCATTCCGGCCAAGACCTATCCGGGCCAGGATGCGGATAACAAGATCAGCGTGGTGTGGAACATTCTTGTCACCAGTGCAAAGATGCCGGACGACATGGCGTACAATATCGTCAAGACGATCTTCGAAAAGAAGGCTGATCTCGTCGCCGTGCACAAGGCGGCCAGCGAGATCGACATCAACAGTCAGGTCAAAGCCAACTCGCCGATCCCATGGCATCCCGCCGCGATCAAATACTTCGCCGAAAAGGGCGTGAAGATGTAGCTACGCGGGCGGGCGCGGCGCGCTCGCGGCGCGCGGCGATCTGGTGGTTTGGGCTCATGGCGCTCGGCGGACTGACCTTCGGGCTTTTCGCCGAGCGCCGTCCGTTCGGAAACGACTTCCTCGCGCATCCGCTCGCTGTGTTCTTCGCTGCCGTGGCGGCGGCGCTGCTCGTCATGCGCGTCGCGCTACGCCGGCCCGTGCCCGACGTCCTGCCCGAGCGCATTCTGCTGATCGGCTGTCTCGTCGGCGCCGCGGCTTTCCTCGCCGGCAACTTCCTCGACACGCACGTTCTCGCCCTGCGTTGGACGTCGGCCGGTTAACCCGGCGTCAACGTTAATCGGGCAGAACTGTTTCCTGTTGGCAAACAGCAACGCTGCAATTTTAACGATTGCGGACCATCGTGCCTGTCAGGTTGAGTAGTCGGTAGCGCGTGAGGGCAGATGCGGGTCCGGCGATCAAGGCCGAAGCTTGCGTGTCTTGGCTTCGGAGCGGCCATCGCAATGATGGTTCTGATGCCGACGCCCATCGGGCTGCAGGACCTCGCCGCGCTGATTGCCCGCCAGTCATTCGTCTCAGAGAGCATGCGACAGCGGCTCGTGTCGCCGTTCGGTACGATCCACGCCGCCACCTTCTCGTTGCCGCGCCCTGTCGGCAGTGCGATCCCCGAAATTCCGCTCGTGACCTTCGCGGCTTACGATCCGGACGGTCCGGAGACGACCGGCTCGATCGGCGCCAATCGTTATCTCGGCGCCTTCGAAACGGAGCCGCAGCGCATCTACCCGACGGTCAACCGCGCCGGGAAAGGTGACCGGTTGATGCCCTCGGTACCCGACTCCTCGGCCGTGCATCCCGAGCCGGCTTCGATCGATGGCGACGAGCGCGTGCCGGGCGAGGGCAGCGCGATCGAGCCGCCGCCGCGCTACGACATTTCGCTTTCGCTCGAGCTCCATCCGCAAATTCCCCTCGCGCAGCCGCGCAAGCCCGGAGCCGGACCGGGCGATGAGGTGCCCGCGGCCGAGGCTGGGGAACTGCAGACCCCGCATGACACGGAAGAGGGCACGCCGGCATTCGCGGATGCGCCGGCAGACCGCCTGTATTTCAACGCGGCTCCGTTGGGTGGAGCGGCCGAGCACATCGCGCCGTGGGCGCCCGGGACCACCATCGTGCTGGAGTCGCCCGATGCGAACGATCCAGATCTCAAACGCCCGGTCCATGCTGCGCATGGCGATGCCGTGCACGCAGGCGAGACCGTCGCCAGCAAGGGCGAGGTCACCGGTGCCGGCAAGCGTCCGCGCAGCCCCGCGGAGCGGCTCGGTCTTCTCGGCCGCGCGCGCGCCAAGGCGGAGAAATGTCTTGCCGATGCCGTCTATTTTGAAGCGCGCGGCGAGCCCGAGCGCGGCCAGATCGCCGTCGCGCAGGTGGTGCTCAACCGAATCTTCTCCGGCTACTATCCCACGACGGTCTGCGGCGTCGTCTACCAGAACGCGCACCGCCGGTTCGGCTGCCAATTCACCTTCGCCTGCGACGGCATTCCAGAGCGCGTCACTGAGCCGGACGCCTGGGAGCTTGCCAAGAAGATCGCGCACGATGCGCTCGACGGCAAGCTGTGGCTCAAGCAGGTCGGCAAGTCCACGCACTACCACGCCTACTGGGTGCGTCCGCGCTGGGTGCGCGAGATGATGAAGCTGCACAGGCTGGGTGTGCACACGTTCTACCGGCCGCGCCGATGGGGCGACGGCGCCGACGCTCCGTCCTGGGGTGAGGGCGCGAAGGCCGAAGGCGAGCAGCGCGCGGCGGCCACCGGCAAGTCGCAAAGCGGCGAGATCTAGCGCCGCGTGAGACGGCTGCCTCACATCTCGATGTCGAGGCCGACGTCCAGATTGGTCGCGGAATGGGTGATCGCGCCGGACGAGATGTAGTCGACGCCGCTTTCGGCCACTGCCGCCGCGGTGGCGTGGGTGATGCCGCCGGAGGCTTCCAGCACGAGCCGGCCCGCCGCCATTTCCACGGCCTTGCGCATAGTCGGCGGGTCCATGTTGTCGAGCAGCGCCACGTCGGCCAGCCCGACGTTGAGCACCTCCCGGAGCTGGTCGAGCGTGTCGACCTCGATCTCGATCTTCACGAGGTGTCCCGCGTTCGCGCGCGCGCGCTCCAGCACGGCGCGCACGCCGCCCGCCACCGCGATGTGGTTGTCCTTGATCAGGATCGCGTCGTCCAGGCCGAAGCGATGGTTGAAGCCGCCGCCGCAGCGCACGGCGTATTTCTGCAGCGCGCGCAGTCCGGGCGTGGTCTTGCGCGTCTCGCAGATGCGCGCCTTGGTGTGCGAGACGAGGCGCACGAACTCGGCGGTGGCGGTGGCGACGCCTGACAGGTGGCCGATGAAGTTGAGTGCCACCCGCTCGGCGCCGAGGATGGCGCGCGCGTCGCCAGACACCATCATCAACGCGGTCTTGGCCTCCACCTGGTCGCCGTCGCGAGCGTTGCCGATGATCTCGATGGCGGGATCGAGCGTGCGGAATGCGGCTTCGACCAACGGCAGGCCGGCGATGGTGCCGCCCTGGCGCGCAACGACGACGGCGCGGCCGCGCGTGCTCTCGGGCACCGTCGCGGTCGAGGTCACGTCGCCGGCGCGCCCGAGATCCTCGTCGAGCGCGCGCCTCACCGCATCCTGGAAGGCGAGGGGCGAAATGAAGGCGCCCGGGCAGACGAAACGGTTGCTCATGGCGCCACCGCTTGGCGTACGTCGGCCGCGCTCGCGGCGCGCTCCGCAATGGCACGCGCTTCGTTCAGCGTCAGCATGCTGCGTCGCGCCTGGTCCGGATCGGGCGTTGGATAATCACGCCGTGAATGTGCGCCGCGGCTCTCGGTGCGCGCAAAGGCGGCCGCGGCGATCAGCAGTGCGGCCGTGGCCATGTTGCGCACGGGCGGCGCCGTCGTCTCACGCTCAATGCGCGCGATCGTGGCGAGCGCACGCGCGAGGCCCGGTCCGGTGCGCAGCACGCCGACCTCTGCCGTCATCAGCGCGCGCAGGTCGCGTTCCAGCTTCAGCGAAGCGGCGGCACGCGCCGGCGGCGTCTCGTCGGGAAGCGAAATCGCCGGACCGCTCTCGACGCCGGCGATGTCCTGCGCGACGCGCGCGCCGAACACCACCGCTTCCAGCAGTGAGTTGGAGGCGAGGCGGTTGGCCCCATGCACGCCAGTGGCGGCGACCTCGCCGGCGGCCCACAGGCCGGGCAGGGACGTGCGGCCGCGCTCGTCAACTGCGATGCCGCCCATGTGGTAGTGCTCCGCCGGCGCGACCGGGATGAGCGCGCGCGCAGGATCGATGCCCGCCGACATGCAGGTCGCATGCACCGACGGAAAGCGTTCGGCGAAGGCCGCGCCGATCGCCTTGCGCGCATCGAGGAAGGTGCCGCGTCCGGCGGCGATCTCCGCGAACACGCCGCGCGCCACCACGTCGCGCGGCGCCAGCTCGCCGTCGGGATGGATGCGCTGCATGAAGCGTTCGCCGCGGCTGTTGACCAGCAGCGCGCCGTCGCCGCGCAGCGCCTCGGTGGCGAGCGGGGCGGGATCGCGCCCGATCGCGATGGCGGTCGGATGGAACTGCACGAATTCGGTATCGGAAACGGTCGCGCCGGCGCGCGCTGCGATGGCGAGCCCCGTGCCGCGCGCTTCCGGCGGATTGGTGGTGACGGCATAGAGCGCGCCGACGCCGCCGGTCGCGAGCACGACCGAGCGCGCGGGGAGGGCGGTGGTTTCGTGGGTTGCGAGCGTGCGCACGCGCACGCCGCTGACCCGGCCATCGGTGACGATGAGGTCCTCGGCGATGAGCCCGCTCAGCACGCGGATCGACGGCGTCGCCTGGACGGTCGCGACCAGTGCCGCCATGATCGCCCGGCCGGCCTGGTCGCCCTTCACCCGCACGATGCGGCGGGTCGAGTGCGCGGCCTCGCGCGAGACCAGCAGACGGCCTTCGAGGTCGCGATCGAAAGGCACGCCATAGGCGAGGAGGTCGCGCACGCGCTCCGGCGCCTCGCGCGCCATGGCGAGCGCGCGCGCGCCGTCGACGATGCCCGCGCCGGCGGCGATCGTGTCGCGCGCGTGCGCTTCCGGCGTATCGCCTTCGGCCACTGCGGCGGCGATGCCGCCCTGCGCCCACACGGAGGACGCGCCGGTGCCGAGCGGCGCCGCCGTCACCAGCGTCACCGGGCGCGGAGCGAGCTTGAGGGCGCAGAACAGTCCGGCGAGGCCGCCGCCGATGATGATGGTGTCGTGCTGCATGGACGTGCCCCTCCTGGACGCGGGGGTGCGGGTTTCCGCGCTCAGCTCTTGAGATGGATCATGCGCTCGACCGCGCGGCGCGCCTTGTCGGCGACCAGCGGATCGACCGTGACCTCCTCCTGCATGTGGACAAGGCTGTCGAGGATCTTCGGCAGCGTGATGCGCTTCATGTGCGGGCACAGGTTGCACGGCTGCACGAACTCGACCTCGGGCAGCTCGACCTTCACGTTGGAGGCCATCGAGCATTCCGTGACCATCACGACCTTGCGCGGATGCTTGTTGCGCACCCAGTCGATCATGTGTGCGGTCGAGCCGGTGAAGTCCGCTTCCGCAATGACGTCGGGTGGGCACTCCGGGTGCGCGATGATCTGCACGCTCGGATCCTCGGCGCGGTACTTGCGCAGCTCGTCGCCGGTGAAGCGCTCGTGCACCTCGCAGTGGCCCTTCCAGGCGATGATCTTCACGTTGGTCTGCGTCGCCACATACTTGGCGAGATATTCGTCGGGCAGGAAGATCACCTTGTCCGTGCCCAGGCTCTCGACCACCTGCACGGCGTTCGAGGACGTGCAGCAGATGTCGGTCTCGGCTTTCACCTCGGCGGTCGTGTTCACGTAGGTGACGACCGGCACGCCCGGGAAGCGTTCGCGCAGCAGGCGCACGTCCGCGCCCGTGATGGAGGAGGCGAGCGAGCAGCCCGCCTTGCTGTCGGGGATGAGCACGACCTTGTCCGGATTGAGCACCTTGGCGGTCTCGGCCATGAAGTGCACGCCGCACTGGACGATCACCTTGGCCTTGGTCTTTGCCGCCTCACGCGCGAGCTGCAGGCTGTCGCCGACGAAGTCGGCGACGCAGTTGTAGATCTCCGGCGTCTGGTAGTTGTGCGCGAGGATTACCGCGCCGCGCTTGGCCTTGAGATCGTTGATCGCCCTCACATAGGGGGCGAAGAACGGCCACTCGACGGAAGGCACCACGTGCTTGACGCGCTCGTAGAGATGCGCGGTCTCGCGGGCGACCTCCTCGTTCCACTCGAGCGAGGGCATCGGCAGCACGCCGTGCTTGCGCGCGGCGCGCGAGGGCGTGGCGTGGGCGGCCGCTGCCGGCTGCGCGGCGCGCTCAGGGGTCGGTCCGAAGGCCTCGATGATCGGCATGGTCGCCTCCCGGCACATTATGCTCTGTATGAGCATATCTGTGTTACAAGAATAACCGGCCAAAGGCTGCCGGTCGTCCGATGGCCGGAACTTGCCGGCCCGCTGTCCGCTCGAGTTATTCTCACTTCGAGCAAATCGTATATAGCATCTTCCCCGCTCTCATTCCAGCGGGGGAGCCCTCTATTTTGCCGGGGCCGCCCTGCGCGCGGTCCTGGCCTCGTCCGGGCAGGAGGAGAGCACGTCCCGCACCACGTCGGAGATGACCCCGACCGGCGGGTCCAGTGCGCCGAGTGGTCCGGAGGTGATCAGCCAGACGTCGAGGGCCGGCGCGAAATTGTCAACGGTCAGCACCTGCACCTTGTTGCGGTGAGGCGATTCGGCCAGCAGCCGTTCGGGAACGAGGCCAAGCCCGATGCCGCGTGCGATGAGCGCGAGCTGGAGCGAGGTGCCCCATGTCTCCGCAATCACGCTGAGCACCGCACCGCTGGCTGCCAGTGCGCGGTCGAGCTGCACGCGGAAGCCGCATCCGTCCGGATTGATCACCCATTGCTGGTCGGCGAGGTCGGCGAGCTTGAGCCGCGGCTTGAAGCGCAGGCTGCCCGCCGCGACGACGAGCACGCGCTCGGTCCCGAGCAGGACTGCGCGCTGGTCGTCGAACCCCCGTCCGGGCTTGTTTGCCACCACGGCGGCGTCGACCTGCCCGTCCTTCACCTGCTTATGCAGCAGCGCGCTGCGCTCCGCCGTGACGCGTAGTGCAAGGTCCGGAAAGGCCTTGCGGACGGCGCCGATCGCAGGGGCGAAGACCGACTCGGAGATCGCCGGCGAGAGCCCGACACGCAGCGGACCGGCGGCCGAGGTCGTCTGGGTCTCGCGCGCGAGCTCATCGGTGGCGCGCAGGATGGCGAGGCACCGCTGGTAGGCGGCCGAGCCGGCACGGGTCGGACGCGCGGGCTTGGAGTCGCGGTCGAGCAGGGCCACGCCGAGCGCCTCCTCCAGGCGCTGGATGCGGCGCGTGATCGCGGGCTGCGTGAGGTTCAGGCGCAGCGCGGCCTTGCCAACCGAGCCGGTCTCGACGGCGGCGACGAAAGCGCGGATGTCTTCGATGTTCATGCGGAACCGGAATGTCTAAGATCAGAATGTTTCATTTTCGTAATGATATGGAATCTGCTAGGAGAGCGCAATCCACCCTCGCAGCGTCCGGCTGCGTCACGTCATAAGAAGACTTCAGGACGAGCCGAAATGACCGCTGTCTCGCAGCCGACCTCCTCTTCGACTCTTGGCTGGCGCACGCCGCTAGTCATCATCCTTTGCGGCTGCGGCGTCGCCATGCTCGCGTTCGGCCCCCGGTCCGCGCTCGGTCTGTTCATGACCCCGTTGTCCGTCTCGAATGGGTGGACGCTCGGGATTTTCTCGACCGCGCTCGCCATCCAGAACCTGCTCTGGGGCCTCGCGCAGCCGATTGCCGGCGGCCTTGCCGACAAGTACGGCGCGACCCGCGTGCTCAGCGTCGGCGCCCTGCTTTACGCCGCCGGTCTCATCCTGACCGCGCATTCGACCACGCCGCTGATGGTGAACCTGTCGGCCGGCGTGCTGATCGGCTTCGCGCTCGCCGGTTCCTCGTTCAATCTCGTCATCGGCGCGCTCGGCAAGCTGGTGCCGCCGGAGTGGCGCATGCTCGCGTTCGGGGCGGGAACCGCCGCCGGGTCGTTCGGCCAGTTCCTGTTTTCGCCGATGGCGATCATTCTGATCGACCAGGTCGGCTGGCAGGGCGCGCTCACCACTTTCGGTTGCCTCGTGTTGCTGGTGCTGCCGTTATCGCTCGCCCTGGCGACGCCGCGCGCCGACGACAAGGCAGCGGCGGGCCCGGTCGGCGACCAGCAGTCCGCCAAGCAGGCGCTGGCGGAGGCCTTTGGCCATCGCAGCTACGTGCTGCTGGTGCTCGGCTTCTTCACCTGCGGCTTCCAACTCGCGTTCGTCACCGCGCACCTGCAGTCCTACCTGCTGCTCAAGGGCCTGCCCGCCTACGTCGGCGGGTGGACCATGGCGGTGATCGGCCTGTGCAACATCGTCGGCTCGCTTTCGGCGGGCTGGCTGAGCGGACGCGTGCCGAAGCGCTACGTCCTCTCCGTCATCTACTTTGGCCGCGCGCTGGCGGTACTGATCTTCGTGATGCTGCCGCCGTCGCCGGCCGCTGCGCTCGTCTACGGCGCCATCACAGGCCTGTTGTGGCTCTCCACCGTGCCGCCAACGAACGGTCTCGTCCTCGTCATGTTCGGTACACGCTGGCTCGCGATGCTCTCTGGCGTGGCGTTCGTGAGCCACCAGATCGGCGGCGCGCTTGGCGTGTTCCTCGGCGGCTGGGTCGTGTCGACCACCGGCTCCTACGATCCGGTGTGGTGGCTGTCCGTGCTGTTCGGCGTGCTCTCCGCCCTCATCAATCTTCCCATCGTCGAGAAGCCGGTGGCGCGGCTCGCGGGCAGCGCCGCCTGAGCAGGAGGATGTCATGAGCGCATCGGCGCAGGTCCGTCGCTTCGCGTGGCAGACGCCGCTTGTCATCGTGGTCGCAGGCTGCATGGTGGGCGTGCTCAGTTTCGGTCCGCGCTCCGCACTCGGCTTCTTTCTGACGCCGATGTCGACGGAGTACGGCTGGGGTCGCGACGTTTTCGCGCTCGCGCTTGCGATCCAGATGCTGCTGTGGGGGGCGGCGCAGCCTTTTGCCGGTGCCATCGCCGACCGCTACGGCGCGGTGCTGGTGCTCAGCATGGGTGCTGTGCTGTACGCGGTCGGGCTTGTCGCCATGGCCTACTCGACAACGCCCGGCGCGCTGCAGGTCACCGCCGGCGTCATCGTCGGCTTCGGTCTCGCCGCCGCATCGTTCACTCTGGTGCTCGGCGCCTTCGGCAAGCTGATGCCGCCGCAATGGCGCTCCCTCGCGTTCGGCGCGGGCACGGCGGCCGGCTCCTTTGGCCAGTTCCTGTTCTCGCCGCTGGCGGTGGCACTGATCGGGTCTTACGGATGGCATCAGACGCTGGTGATCCTCGGCGCCATCGTGCTGCTCATCATCCCGTTCTCGATCGCACTGGCGACGCCGAAATCGGACGGGCAGGGCGCCGTCGGCGTGCCGCAGCAGACCGTCAAGCAGGCGCTGGCGGAGGCCTTCGGCCATCGCAGCTACATCCTGCTGGTGCTCGGCTTCTTCACCTGCGGCTTCCAGATCTTCTTTATCAGCGTGCACCTGCCGGCCTATCTCGTCGATCGCGGCCTGCCTGCCGAGATCGGGGGCTGGACGCTCGGCACCATCGGCCTCTTCAACATCGTGGGCGCCGTGATGGCGGGCTGGCTCGCCGGCGGGCTCATCCCCAAGCGCTACCTGCTCTCGCTCATTTATTTCGGCCGCGCGGTGGCGATCCTCGTCTACATCATGCTGCCACCCAATCCGGTCACGACGCTGGTGTTCGGCGCAGTGCTCGGTCTGCTCTGGCTCTCCACCGTGCCGCCGACGTCCGGCCTCGTCGCGCTGATGTTCGGGACGCGCTGGCTGGCCACGCTGTTCGGCTTCGCCTTCTTCAGCCACCAGGTCGGCGGATTCCTCGGCGTGTGGCTCGGCGGGGTGCTGTTCGAGCGTACCGGCTCCTACGACGCCGTGTGGTGGCTGTCGATCGTGCTCGGCGTGCTCTCGGCGCTGATCAACCTGCCGATCGTGGAAAAGCCGGTCGCGCGGCTCTCTCCACAGCCCGCTTGATCTGCGCCGCTCCGCCGCGCAACAGTCCGGCGTGGTGACGGATCCAGCCATCTCGGTCGTCCTTGCGACCTATAACCGGCGTGCGCTGCTGCCGCGCGCCATCGCCAGCGTGCTCGCGCAGGAGGGCGCGGCGTTCGAGCTCATCGTCGTCGACGATGCCTCGAGCGACGACACCGCGCGCTATCTCGCCACGCTCGACGATCCGCGCATCGTCACCCATGTGGCCGAGACCAACATGGGGCCGAGCGGGGCGCGTAACCTCGGCCTGCGCGTGGCGCGCGCGCCGGTCGTCGCCTTCCTCGATTCCGACGATGCCTATCTGCCGCGCCGGCTCTCCGCGCCGCTCGCGGTGCTCGCCGCCGATCCGACGGTCGTCTGCGTGCTGTCGTCGGCGCGCAAGTGGGACCGCGACACGCCGCGCGAGGCGCTCATCCCCGACGTGAAGCTCGCACCGGAAGCCTTTGAATGGGCGCTGCTCTGCGATCTCGTCCCGGTCGAGTCGACCAGCATCACCGTGCGCCGCGCGGCGGCGCTGGCGGCCGGGGGCTTCTGCGAAGCGCTGCGCCGCACGGAAGACCGCGAGTTCCTGATCCGGCTCGCGTGCCATGGCGCGGGGCGGCTGATCTCCGACGTGCTGTGGGAGAAGTTCTGGTCGCACGAAGGCCTGTCCGCCGACTGGAACGGGAATGCGGCCGGCCTGATCGCGCTCGCACGCCAGCGGCCCGAATATGTCACGCGCTTCGCCAAGCTCGGCTCGTATCTCGCCACCAAGATCCTCGTCGGGCATCTGCGCGACCATCACTATCCGGCCTTTTTCCGCGATCTCGGCGCGCTGCGCCGCGCGGGTCTTGTTCCCGCCAATCCGCTGGCTGCGATCGCCAATCATCGCGAGGTGAAGCGCTATCGGCGCGCGATGTCGAGCGCGCAGGCGCTGGCCGGGCTGCGGCACGCACCCGAGACGTGGCGGTGAGGCGGCTGCTAATATCAACCAGTGACGACACACAAGGGGCGATCGCGTGGCGACATTTCCGGCAATCGTGATCACGAAGAGCGACAGCGGACAGCAGCATGCGGCGCTCACGCAATTCGATGAAGCCGACCTGATGGACGGCGACGTCACCTTCCGCGTCGAATGGTCCACCGTGAACTACAAGGACGGCCTCGCCGTCACCGGCAAGGCGCCGGTCGTGCGTCGCTTTCCGATGATCGCCGGCATCGACGGTGCCGGCGTGGTGGAGACCTCCTCGCATCCGGACTGGAAGCCGGGCGACCGCGTCGTGCTCAACGGCTGGGGCTGCGGCGAGACGCATCTCGGCATGTACGCGGCCAAGGCGCGCGTCAAAGGCGACTGGCTGGTGCCGCTTCCGGCCGGCATGAGCGCGCGCGACGCGATGGCGATCGGCACCGCCGGCTACACGGCGATGCTCGCGGTGCTCGCGCTCGAGCGCTACGGCCTTACGCCCGATGCGGGACCGATCCTCGTCACCGGCGCGGCGGGCGGCGTCGGCTCCGTCGCCATCGCCGTGCTCTCCAAGCTCGGCTATCGCGTGATCGCGTCGACGGGACGCGTCGGCGAGAGCGACTATCTCAAGCGTCTCGGCGCCGCGGAGGTTATCGATCGCGCTGAGCTCGCTGGGACACCACGTCCGCTCGCGAAGGAGCGCTGGGCCGGCGCCATCGATAGCGTCGGATCGGTCACGCTCGCGAACGTGCTGTCGATGACGAAGTACGGCGGCGCCGTCGCGGCATGCGGACTCGCGCAAGGTATGGACCTACCCGGCTCTGTGGCACCCTTCATCCTGCGCGGCGTGTCGTTGCTCGGCATCGATTCCGTGATGTGTCCACAGCCTTTGCGACGCGCAGCTTGGGTCCGGCTGGCCAGCGATCTCGACCGGAGCAAACTTGCCGAAATCACCGATGAAATCGCGCTTGGCGATGTGTTCGACGCGGGCGCGCGCATCCTCGCGGGCGCCGTGCGCGGGCGACTCGTGGTGAAAGTCGATTAACCATGTTGTTGCGAGACGGGTCCCGCCTGGGGCATGATCCCGTCGCGGGGCGGTATGGTAAGGGATCGATAAATAAGTTCACCTAAAGTCCGGTAAAGCATGGGGTTGCGTATGATGCTGCGTGGGGTGACGCTACTTGCCGGCATGTCGATCGCTGGATCGGCCTACGCTGGCGAATTACTCAAACCGGAACAAGCCAAGCAGTTCGTGGCGGACAAGCTGTTCGCCTACACCTGCTTCGATGGCACGACTGGTGCCGGGCGGATTCATGCCGACGGCTCCGTCGTCGGCTCGATTCGCATGCAGGGGCAGGGGCCCTCGCGCTGGGTCACGCTTCCGCCGAACACGATCCGCGTCAGCACCGAAGCCATCTGCGCGTCGGTTCGCGGCGTTCCGATCACGCCGTGCTTCAACGTGCAGAAGATCGATTCCAACCGTTTCCGCGGTTCGATCTCGGGCTTGGGCTTCGCGTATTGCGACTTCACGCGTCGGGGACCGCGTCTGCAAACCGCGGAGTATTCCGACCGGCGGCCGACCTCGCTCACGCCGCTGCATCTGCGCGCGAAGATCGCCGTGCGGCCGCGTTCGACGCCGATCAAGTCGGCCGACGTCGGGGAGACAGGCAGCGTGAGCGCGCGCAAGGACGCCGGCGAGCCCGAGCTTCGGCTGCGGCCTTCCAAGAACGACTGACACGACGAAACCGGATCGGCGCGTGATCCGTGTCTTCGGATCGCGCGCTTTTTCATTCCGCGCCGGCGATGTGCCGGCGCCGGATGCGTCTGACCACCCACGCGATCGCCAGGACCGCGATCGGAACGAACAAGGCGGTGGCGAGGGTGGGATCGATCGTGTGCAGGCCCGCCTCGTGCGTGCCTTTCACCAGATAGCCGAACAGGCCGACGACGTAATAGCTGATCGCGGCGACGGAGAGCCCCTCCACGGTCGCCTGCAGGCGCAACTGCAGGCGCGTGCGCTCGTTCATGGATTTGAGCAGATCGCGGTTCTGCTGCTGAACCTCAACTTCAACACGCGTGCGCAACAGGTTGGCGGCGCGTGAGAGCTTGCGCGACAGGCTTTCCTGCCGCTCCTGGGTGGTGATGCAGGTGCGCATGGCTGGCGCCATGCGCCGGGCGAGGAACGACGACCACGTCGGATATCCGCCGACCTTTCGCTCGCCGATCGTCTGCAGGCGCAAGTGCACGATCTCGTCATAGGCGCGGCTGGCGCCGAAGCGGAACAGGCTGGCGGCGGCGCCGGCTTCGAGCTCGGCGGCGAGCGCGGCGAGCTCCTCGAGCAGGCGATGATTGTCGACGAGCTCGGCGGCGCGCTGCATCTGCTCGGTGATCTCCGCGAGCCGCTGCTCGATCCGGCCGATCGACGGCGTGAGCCGCTGCGCTTCGGGCAAGCCCAGCAGCGCGAGCGTGCGATAGGTTTCGAGTTCGACCAGGCGTTGGACGAGCGCGCCCGCCCGTTCCGCCCCGAGCCCGCGATCGACCACCAGGATGCGCACGAAGCCGCCGGCGTCCATGTGGAAGTCGCAGGCGTACATCGCCTTGCCGTCGGAGTTCTCGGCCACGGCCATGCTGTTGAGGTCGAACAGCCGCTCGAGTGAAATCCGGCCGTCATCGGCGATGAGATGGAGATCGAGCGCGACGAGGAGGGGGCCGGGTTGGGGCAGCGCCTTCATCGGCGCGGCGATCGCCGACGCCGGGGGATGGAACGGCACGCCTCCCGCCGGTTCGGACGGCATTTCGAACGTGTAGGTCGTGAACTCGGAGTGCTGTTCCCAGCGCATCACGGTCCCGCCGAGCATGGCCCGATGCTGCTTGTCCGCAGGCTTGGGCGGCGTCAGCCCGCGCCCGACGAGGAAGTCCACCAGCGCCGTGCGGTCAGCCTGCGCGCGCTCGCCGCCGGTGTCGAAAGCGAAATGCAGCACCCGCCGCGGAGTTTCGATCGACGTAAACGGCCGGGCATGCACCTCGCCGATGATGGCCGCGCGCAAGGTGTGCGGCGTGAGCCGCGCGCCGTCACCGATCGAGACCTCGGCGCTCATGGTTCCCCCTCGCATGGAGGACGGGCTTTGACAAGGTCGGCCGTCCGGCCGCAGCGTTACATCCGGGTAAGCTATGTCATATCCGCGCAAATGTCCGACACATTTGCGCAACGCGCAGGGCGCACCTCACGTGGCGGCTGCTTCATTGGGCGCCGCCGGCGGCGACGCGAGCAGCAGGCGCTGATAGAGATACCCGATCCCGATCAGCACGACCCCGAGCCCGATGAATGAGAGCGCGCGCCACGCTCCGGTGAGGTCGGCCATGTCGATGAAGAACACCTTGAGCACCGTCAGCAGGATCACCGCGCCCGAGGCGATGCGGGCGGGCTTGGAGTCGATGAGGAGGCCGACGAGCAGCAGCACCACCCCGTAGGCGAGCCATACGGCGGAGTAGGTGTAGAGCTGCGCGTCGCTGACCGCGTCCTGGGTCAGCACCGGCCCCTGGTAGAGCCGCGCGATCTCGAGGGTGAGGTACGTCAGCGACAGCACCACTGCCGTGACGGCGGCGACGACCCGGTAGTGGATCGGCCGCGTCCCGCGCGCGCGCAGCGCGATTGCGATCGCCAGCACCGCCGGGATGCCGTAGCCGAGCAGCACCAGGTTGAAGAGCGGCGGTCCCACCGGCGCGCCGGTGAGCAGCGGGTTCTCGGCCAGCAGCAGGCCGAACACGATGGCGGCAAACGTCAGCGCCCCGACGACGAGCGCGCCGACATTGTGCACGATGCTGTCGGTACGCGCGCGCACATGCTCGAGCCCCAGCGTGATCGCAAGCCCGGCGCAGACCTGCAACGCAAGCTCCATCAGCCCGCTCGCCGGGTGATAGATGTCGCCGCCGTGCACGTAGTGGCGGATCTCGAGGGTCGCGACCAGCACCGTGAACAGGATCGCCGCCGATTCCACCATCCGCGTGGGCACGTCGTCGGCGCGCCGGCGCAACCAGCGGCCGGCGACCCAGAAGGCGAGGGCGGGCACGCCGTAGCCGTAGAGAATCCAGTTGAAGAGCGGCGTCGTGCCGACGTCGCCGGCGACGATGCGCGGCTCCCAGCCGATGCGCGCGACGACCAGCACGACGAGCAGAGCGGCGAGCCAGCGCAACGCGTGCAGGCGGCGCCGCCGCTCGACCCAGGCGACGCCCGGGACCATCAGCGCGAGCGCGATCGTGAGCCAGCCGCGATCCAGCGCCAGCGTGAAGGCAAGCGCGAGCGCTGCGACCGCGCCGGTCGCGTAGATCGCCTGCGCCGCTGCGCTGCCCGGGCGCGGCGTGCGCCGCTTGAGCATGTCGGTCGCGACCGCGAAGGCGGCGGCCATGAAGATCGCCAGCCCCGCGAACGGGATCGAGCGCTCGAACCCGGCGATGCGATAGTAGAGCGCGGCAAGGATCGCGAGCGGGGCTACGACGCCGGCGGCGGCGAAGCACATTGGTGCGGCGGCGCGGATCGAGCGGCCCTGCGCGAGGAAGCCGGCGGCCCCGAACAGCACGATGAAACCCGCGCCGAGGACGAGATGCGTCGTCACGTCGGCGACAGCTGGCTCCAGGCCAAGTCCCGCGCTGGCACCGCCCGGCGCGATCAGTTGGGCAAGCTCGCGTTCGGCTGCGAAGGCGAACATCACCAGCGCGGCGAGGACGGCTGCCGGCGGCACCGCGCCGGCCGCGGCTTCGGCCCGCCAGGCGATGGCGACCGTCGCCGCCACGAGGGCGGCGAACACGATCAGCGCGAGCGTGTCGTGGCGCACCGCCACGACCAGCAGCGCGGCAACCAGCAGATAGGCTGCAAGCGATTTCGACGACAGCGCATCGACGGCGCCGCGCGCGGCTGGCGGGCCGAACAGCAGGTCCGGCACGACGAGCGCCGCCACCAGCGCGAAGCCGACAACGATATGAAACGCGTGGGGCACCAGCACATCCAGCCTGTCGATGTCCGGAAGCGCCCACAGCACGCCGGCCACCACAGCGGTGCTGGCGAGCCAGCGCCACAACCGCACCCGCGCCAGCGCGAGGGCTGCGGCGGTGACGACGGCGAGATAGAGATAGAGCGCCCAGGCGTTGGGATCGTCGGTCGCGACGAGGAGCGGAGCCACCTCCGCGCCGACGAGGCCGAGCGCCGCAAGCGCCGGTCCGTGCAGCAGCGCCGCCGCGAGCGTGGTGACGGCCACCAGTCCGAGCAGCACGAAGGCCACGGCGGGGCCGATGAACCCATAAAGCGCAAATGCGCCATACACCGTCGCGTAGGCGATGGTGGTGCCGGCGGCGGTGAGGATGCTTGGCACGTGCGCACTCGGCACCCCGGCGAATCCTGTGATGCGCTCGTTGCGCCGTGCCCATTCGCCGGTCGCGATCAGCGCCGCCGTCAGCACCGCGGCGAGGGTGACGCGCACGCCCGGTCCGACGAAGCCCTGCTCGATGGCGTAACTGACGAGGAACACGCCGCCAAGGGCGAGCGCGAGGCCGCCGACCCACACCACCCAGCGCGTGCCGAGCTTCTGCTCCAGCGTCTCCGTGCGCGCGGCGGCGGCGGACGAGGCCGCGCTGCCGTCCGCGGCAGCTTGGGGCTGCGCCGGTGCAGGTTCCTCCGGCGCCGGTTCGGCGGCGTCCGCATGCGCATCCGGTGCCGGTGAGAGCGATGGCGCGCCCTCGACGTCCTGCGGCGGGGCTTCCGGCGCCTCCGCCGTCGGGGAGGCTGCGCCGGCCGCAGCTCCGCGCTCGAGCTCGCGCAGTCGCGTCGTCAGCGCGGCGATCTGCTTGCGGTTCCCGAGCGCCATGAAGAAGGCGGCGATCGGCGCGATGAAATAAGCCAGCACCAGCGGCACCAGCAGGATACCCAGCGCTTCCACGAATCGCTCCCCGAATTTGGGAGCATGCTACCAGCATCGGCGGCCCGGGGATGTGATGCCCGGCACAGGACGATTACGGGTCGGGTGCCTTGCTGCAGCTTTTGCCGTGCGCGCCGGCGCTAGCGTGCGCCCAGCCGCAGGCCGGGAGAGGGACGCTCCTGCACCACCTCGCGCCGGAACCGAAACAGCGCGGCGGGGCGGCCGCCGGTCGTGGTCGAGGTCTCGCCGGTCGCCTCGACCAGCGCCGCGGTCTCCACCAGGCGGCGGAAGTTCTGCTTGTGCAGGTGGCGTCCCGAGATCGCCTCCGCGGTGCGCTGCAGCGCCGTGAGCGTGAACTTCGCATCCATCAGCTCGAAGATCACCGGCCGGTACTTGAGCTTGGCGCGTAGTCGCGCGATCGCGGTGGCGACGATGCGGCGGTGGTCGAAGCGCATGCTCTCGCCGAGCACCGGCAGCGTCTTGCGCGCGCGCGCCGCCTCGCGCCCGTCGCGCAGCGCCTCCTCGACGAGGCCGGCCTCGTAGAGCAGTTCGTAGCGGTCGAGCGCCTTCTCCTCGTCCCAGCGTCCGCCGAAGCAGAGCTGGATGCGCTCCTTGCGTCCGAGCGCGCGTGCTGTGGGCTTGTCCTCGCCGCGCTTGGCCCAGTCGTTGAGCAGCGGCAGGATCTCGGCGTCGAGGACGGCGGGGCGTCCGCCGCGCCAGTCCTCCCACGGAAAGAAGCGGTACCACGGCTCGAACCCCGCGCCGGCGGCCACCAGCGCGGACGGATTCGCCGGCGTGCGCGTGAGCGCGAGATAACCGACCGAGACCACGTGCGGGGCCTTGTCGCCGATTGTCGTGGCGCGACCGCGGTCGCCGAAGGTGTAGAGCTGCTCGACGTATCCGACCGATAATCCGGTCTGCGCCTTCACCCAGGCGCGCAGGCCGATCTCGAAGGTGTGGTGCTCGAGCGGGTCGAAGGGGCCGGACGGCAGGCCGGCCCTCGGCTCGTTCTCGCCCGCGCTCGCAACCAGGATCTGCGGCTCGTCGCCCTCGACGGCGACGATGGCGGCCGTGAGGCCGATCTCGATCTCGGTGCGTGCCGGGCTCGCCCGGTTCATTCGAGGTCGAGCCGGAACGGTTCCGCCTGCAGGGCGGGCACGCAAGGTCCGATGCCCGCCACCGCCTCGACCATGCGGCCGTTGCGTTTGAGGATCTCGTCGGCAATGCGCACGATGCGCGCGTTCGGCTGCGCCGTCGGCGAGGCGCGCCGCAGCGCCCGCGCGATGTCCGCCTCGTTGCGGTTCGGGTTGAGCGCGCAGACCGAGGTGAACGCCGCCGCGGTGGATCGGCTGATGCCGGCGTAGCAATGGATGACCATCGGCGCCTCGCGCCGCCAGCGGCGCACGAACGAGATCAGCCGGTCGACGTGCTCCTCGACGGGATGGATCTGCCCGTCCAGCGGCTCGATGATATCGTGCATGTGCAGGCGCAGGTACGCGTCGCGCGCAATCTGCGAGGGCAGCGGCACGTGGTCTTCCATGCCGAGGAGGGTGATGACGTGGCGGGCGCCGGTCGCCGTGATGGTTTCGTTGAGGCGCGCGAGGGAGCAGACGTGAATCATGGACCGGGACTATAGGCCGATATGTGGCGTCAGCGCGACAGCCCGGCGGGGCACGCCGTTCGCCGTTAAGACTCCAGCAACTTGCGGAAATGGTCGAGATACCGCCGCTCGGCCACGCTGGCCGACCAGGGGGTCAGGTAATCGCGTTCGGCCGCGGCGGGCAGCACCGGCCGCGGGCCGAAGAAGCTCAGCGCCTCCTCGATCTTGAAGCCGGCGAGCTTGGTCGCCTCCAGGAAGGCCGCGCCGGAATCGGCGGCCTTGATGACGCGGCGCACGTCCGCGGGCAGTTCCGCCGGCAGGCCGAAGCGCAGGTGGATGGCGGTGAGCAGGCGCTTCTCCACCGCCTTGTAGGCGTCGCCGATCACCGCCTTGAACGGGGTGATCATGTCGCCGATCACGTATTCGGGCGCATCGTGCAGCAGGATGGCGAGGGCGAGCCGGCGGTCGAGATGACCGACGGCGCGCCGCGCGATCGCCTCCACCAGCAGCGTATGCTGCGCCACCGAGAAGATGTGCGGGCCCGTGGTCTGGCCGTTCCAACGCGCGACGCGCGAGAGCCCGTGCGCGATGTCCTCGATCTCGACGTCGAGCGGCGAGGGGTCGAGCAGGTCGAGCCGCCGCCCCGACAGCATGCGCTGCCACGCGCGTGGCGTGCGGGTGCGAGAGCGGGCCGGGGAGGCGGGTGAGGCAGGTTTTTTCGGCACGATGATGCGGATGCGCTCAATTCCAGTGAAATCGGTCACGGGTCATAAGCCGGTCCACAGTGAATACCAAGACCCCGCAAAGTCCGTCATGCCCTGACGTGGATGAGGATCGACGGCTTCCGATGCGTCATGTCCGGCTCGACCCGGCATTCATCGCAACCTGGAAAGCCGGCGTGACGCGGTCACCGTTTCTTCGACGCCGGGGGCTTGAACGCCGTGCATTCGGCATGCCGATGGCAGCTCACGAGATGGTCGTTGACCATGCCGACCGCCTGCATGAAGGCGTAGACGATCGTCGGGCCGACGAACTTGAAGCCGCGGTTGGCGAGCTCCTTCGACATTGCGCGTGAGACTGGCGTCTCCGCCGGCACCTGCGAGATGCTGCGGAACCTGTTCACCTTCGGGCGGCCGTCGACGAAATCCCACAGCAGGTTGGAGAAGCCGGGACCCTTCTCCATGATGTCGAGATAGCCGCGCGCGGAGGAGATCGCGCCCTCGATCTTGGCGCGGTTGCGCACGATGCCGGCGTCCTTCATCAGCGACTCGACCTTGCGCGTGTTGTAGCGCGCGATCACCTCCGGCTCGAAGCCGTCGAAGGCGTGGCGGAAGTTGTCGCGCTTGCGCAGGATGGTGATCCACGACAGTCCGGCCTGGAACCCGTCGAGGATCAGCTTTTCATAGAGCGCGCGATCATCGAACTCCGGCACGCCCCATTCCTCGTCGTGATAGGCGACGTAGAGCGGGTCGTCCTTCGGCCAGGGGCAGCGCTTGAGGGTGTCGGCGGTCGTCATGGGGGGCTCAGGATTTCGCGGTCGCCTTCGGCTGCCGCACCATCGCGGCGACGCCGAGCACGATGCAGACTAGCCCGATCGCCGCGGCCACCGAAAGGCTCTCGCCGAGGAAGACGACGCCGAGCAGCACGCCGATCGGGACCCGCAGATAGGCCTGTGCGGTGACGCCGATCGAGCCGAGCGTCTGGATCAGGCGGAAGTAGAGCACGAACGCGAAGGCGGTCGAGATCAGCGCGAGCCCGAGCAGCGCGGCGATCGAACTCGCCGAGGGCATCAGCGTCCACGGCTTCTCCAGGATCAGGCTGAACGGGATGAGCAGCGCCGCGCCGCAGATCATCGAGCCCGCCGCCGGCACCAGTGGGTGCAGCCCACGGAAGTGCCGTCCGAACACGGCGGCTCCCGCATAGCAGATGGTGGCGAAAACGATCGCGAGCTGCGCCGCGACGTTGTGGCCGAGTCCGCCGAGCGCGTCGACGCCGATGACGAGACAGATGCCGAGAAGGCCCATGGCGACGCCGAACAGCTTCGCGAGCGTCGCCGGTTCGTGCCGGGTCATGGTCAGCGTGAGCAGAAAGGTGAAGATCGGCGACGTCGAGTTGAGGATGGTGGCAAGGCTGGCATCGACCGTCTTTTCCGCCCAGGCGATCAGCGTGAACGGGATCGCGCTGTTGATCGCCGCCTGGATGAGGAAGCGCCGCCATGTCTGGCCATCGCGCGGCATGGCGACGCCCTTGGCAGCCATGATGGCCAAGAGCACCGCCCCGGCGATGACGGTGCGCGAGGCGATCAGCGTGACCGGCGGGATCGAAGCGACCCCGAGCTTGATGAAGGTGTAGGACGCGCCCCACACGGTGGCGAGGAGCAGCAGCAAAAAATATTCGAAAAGAGGAGCGCGGGCGGGGGGCATTGCGCGCGTCTTGTAGCAGGTCGCGCACGGCGATGCTGTGCATTTTGCTCATGCGCGACCGCCGCAGCCTCGTGTCCGCGCGTGGCGCTGCGCGCGAAAAGTCTTGGCAGAACAGCCGCCTGGAGCGGCGCGATGAATCGATGATTCAACACGGGCCATTGCTCGCGTGTTGCTGCAGGAACTCGGTCGAAGCGGCCGTCAACGCAGGGACGCAGCCTCGTCGCGGCGGCCAGTGGTCGACGCGCGGCCGCGGAGCCGCTTCAGGCGCCCGAACGTGCAGTCTGCGGGAACTCGAATTTGGCCCAGGCGGGCTTGGCGAGCCGCAGTGGCACCCCGCCCGCGGTGATCGTCGTGCCCGCCGCGAGCGCATCGCCGGCGCGGTCGAGTCGCACGAGCGTGACCGCGTGTCCAGCCGCGGCCGATCCGAACGTGCCGAGCGGCCGCTCGCCCGCGACCACCGGCACGCCGGTTTCGGGCGCAGCGCCGTCGTAGGCCGCGGACATGATCCGCGTGCGCGCCGTGCCGCGGTGCTCCATGCGCGAGACCACTTCCTGGCCGACGTAACAGCCCTTGTCGAAATCGACGCCGGCGAGCTGGTCCATCGCAGCCTCGTGCGGGAAGGCGTCGCAATAGGCGAAGTCGAGCCCGCCACGCGGCACGCCGAGCGCGATGCGGTGCGCCTCGTAGTCGGCGGGATCGACCAGCGCCGCCCCAAGCTCCTTGGCCGCAGCATCCGCATGGTGCGGCGGGATCATCACGCGCAGCCCAAGCTCGGGCAGCCGCGGATCGGCATAGACGAGGCCATATCCGGTCGTGCCCTGGCCGTCCCAGGCCGCCAGCACGCCCAGCGTCTCGGACAGGTCTTCGGCGACGACCTTGGCGCGCAGCTTGTAGAAGTTGAGCTTGGTCACGAACGCTGCCGCCAGGGCGCGTGGACAGTCGAGGAAGAAGCCGCCGCCGTCCTCGGCCGGCACCTCCGTTACGATGCAATCGACCACGATCTTGCCTTGGGGCGTGAGCAGCGCCGCGAAACGGGCGCGCTCGCGGCTCACTGTCCCCATATCCGTGGTCAGGAGCCCGTTGAGGAAATGGCGGGCGTCGTCACCCACGACCTTGACGACGCCACGATCGGGGAGAAGCGCGGCTTTCATGATGGAACCTACGGCTTGTGATGCAACGTAATGCTCTCTAAAGCTTGTCACAAGATCGCAGCGCTGGACGGACCATGGCGAGTTTTGACCTGATTCTAAAGGGCGGCACCGTCGTCAATCATGACGGGGAAGGCGTTCGTGACATCGGCGTGACCGCCGGCCGCATCGCCGCTATCGGCAACCTCGCGCGGGCCTCCGCCGGCGAAGTGATCGACTGCACCGGCCTGCACGTGCTGCCGGGCGTCATCGACAGCCAGGTGCATTTCCGCGAGCCGGGCGGCGAACATAAGGAAGACCTCGAAACCGGCTCGCGCGCAGCCGTTCTCGGCGGCGTGACGGCGGTGTTCGAGATGCCGAACACCAGCCCGTTGACCACCAGCGCAGAGGCGCTCGCCGACAAGGTCGCGCGCGGCCATCATCGCATGCATTGCGACTTCGCCTTCTTCATGGGGGCAACACGCGAGAACACGCAGGACCTTGCGGAGCTCGAGCTGCTGCCGGGCTGCGCCGGGGTGAAGGTGTTCATGGGCTCATCCACCGGCTCGCTGCTGGTGGAAGACGACGAGGGCGTGCGCGCGGTGCTCAGCCGCATCCGGCGACGCGCGTCCTTCCATTCGGAGGACGAGGGCCGGTTGCGCGAGCGCAAGGAGCACCAGGTGGCGGGCGACCCGCGCAGCCATCCGGTTTGGCGCGACGAGATCGTCGCGCTCGAATGCACGAAGCGGCTTGCGGCGCTCGCGCGCGAGACGGGCAAGCGGGTGCACGTGCTGCACGTCACCAGCAAGGAGGAGATGGCCTTCCTGCAGCACTACAAGGACGTCGCTTCGGTGGAGGTGACACCGCAGCACCTCACTCTGGAGGCACCCGAGTGTTACGAGCGGCTGGGCACCTACGCCCAGCAGAACCCGCCGGTGCGCGGCGCCGCCCATCGCGCCGCGCTGTGGGAGGGCCTCGCGCAGGGCGTCGTCGACGTGATCGGCTCCGACCATGCGCCGCACACGCGCGAGGAGAAGGACAAGGGGTATCCCAATACGCCATCGGGCATGCCGGGCGTGCAGACCCTCGTTCCGATCATGCTCGACCACGTCAACGCCGGGCGGCTCTCGCTGGCGCGTTTCGTGGACCTCACCAGCGCCGGCCCGCAGCGCCTGTTCGGCATCGCCGGCAAGGGGCGCATCGCCGCCGGCTACGATGCCGACTTCACCATCGTGGATCTCAAGCGCCGCGCAACCATCACCGACGACTGGATCGCCTCGCGCGCCGGCTGGACGCCGTTCAACGGGATGACCGTGACCGGCTGGCCGGTCGGCGCCGTGGTGCGGGGCCGCCGCGTGATGTGGGAGGCGGAGCTGGTCACGCCCGGAAAGGGCGAGGCCGTGAAGTTTCTGGAAGCTTTGCCAAGAGCTTGAGCGACCGCCTTCAGGCCACGCATGAGCCCGCCGCGGGACGCGCGGGTGCTATTGCCGTTGCGGGGGAAGGGAGAACTCGCCCTGGCGGATGCGGGCCGCGAGCCCGTCGGTGAATCGCGCGGTGGCTTCTTCGCCATAGGTGGCCACGAGTTCCGACAGCGCGGAGAAGAGACAGGCCTGCGCGATACAGTCCCCGTCGATGCCCTCGTGCAGTGCCTCTGCCCAGGCCTCGTGCACGTAGCCGAGCGCGACCATCTTCTGGTCTTGGTCCGACATCGGCTCGCGGGAGGGAAGCGAACGCATTTCCATGTGCACTCGTTATTCCGTTGCGGCGCGGCCCCAGCGCCTTGTTTGTTGCGGCGCAAGCTATCACGCTCGAACGAGCGGCCCAGTCGGAATTTTAGGAAAGGTTAACGTCGCAGGTGCGCGGGTTTTGACTCGTGCCCGCGCTCAGTTGCTGTAGCGCGCGGTGACTTCGCGCGAGAGCTTGGCGCCTTCGTCGAGATAGCGGCGGATGGCGATCTCGGCCGCAGGCGTGCAGGTCCGGTAGGTCTGCTGATAACCCGTGTAGCCGCGGTTGAAGCTCGCCACCATGCGCGCCTTACGGTCGGGGCTCGCGCCTTCGGCGTCGACCAGAGCCTGCATCTCGCTGCGCCAGCGGTTGCCTTCACTGCCGTGGCAGATGCCACGCAGATAGTGGAGCGCGCCGAGGATCTCCGAGAGGCGCGCGAGGCTGTCCTCGAGCGCCGACGTCACGCCCTGCGCCCGGACGGGCAGGGCGGCCGTGGTCAGCAGCAGCAGTGCGAGCAATAGGCGGCGGATCGTCATCGGTGGTCAGGTATGCGCCCGGCCACATCTGGCCGCAAGGTATGGCGTGATTGAGGTCATCTGCCCGGCGCAAGGCGCGCGAAGGCGTCGGCTACGATTTCCGCCAAGCCTTCGGTGGTGGCAAGCCCGGTGAGGTCCGCCGGCCGCAGCCACTGGGCGTCGTGCAGTTCCTCGTTGAGCCGCGGCTCCCCCGCGATCCAACGGGCGGCGAAGGCCAGGATCACGAAATGGCGCTCGGCACGCCCCTCCCGGTCGCGGAAGATCGCCTCGCGGTAGCCGGCGAGCGCCACCGGCTCGATCGTGAGCCCGGTCTCCTCGGCGACCTCGCGGACCACCGCCTCGTGCAGCGTCTCGCCGGTCTCGACGACCCCGCCCGGCAGCGTATAGAGCCCATGGGCGGGACGATTGTTGCGTCTCACGATGAGCACGCGGCCGTCGCGGACGATGGCGGCGCTGACGGCCAGAAACGGCCGGTCGGGGTAGGATCGGTTCGCCATCTTGTCTGGTTGGCCGCGCCCGTGATCTGTGACTACCTGCGGTGGGCGTGCTTCGCACGCGGTCCGGAATGCGGTCAATGCCGTGCGGAGCTCTAGATGTGCGGACGTTACCTGATCACCAGCGCGCCGGAGGCTCTCCGGGCGCTGTTTCGCTACCTCGATCAGCCGAATTTTCCGCCGCGCTATAACGTGGCCCCGACCCAGCCGGTGCCGATCGTGCGCATGTGGGAGGGCGAACGGCGGTTTGCGCTCGTACGCTGGGGCTTCGTGCCGGCCTGGGCCAGGGACCCGCGCGAGTTCAGCCTGCTCTTCAACGCGCGCGGCGACACGGCTGCCGAGAAGCCGGCATTCCGCAACGCGATGGTGCGCCGCCGCTGCCTGTTTCCGGCCGACGGGTTCTACGAATGGCAGGCGGACGGCAGCCGCAAGCGCCCCTTCGCGGTGCTGCCGAAGGACGGCAAGCCGGTTGCCTTCGCCGGGGTATGGGAAGCCTGGATCGGTCCGAACGGGGAGGAGGTCGAGACTGCGGCCATCCTCACCACCGACGCCAACGCCACGCTGCGTCATATCCATTCCCGCATGCCGGCCATCCTTCCGCCGGAGGCGTTCGCGGACTGGCTCGATTGCGCCGGCGTCGATGCGCGGGCGGCAACGCGCCTGTTGGTGCCGGCGCCCGACGACCTGCTGGTCGCCTACGAGGTCTCGACCGCCGTGAACCGGGCGGCCAACGATTCGCCGGATCTTCTCGCGCCGGTGACGCACGCGGCGCCTGTGGAGCGCCATCAGGCAGCGGACCACGCGGCGCCGACACAACGTCCGGCGCGCGCCCGCGCCAAGGTGGACAGCGGGCAGGGCTCGCTGTTCTAAGAGGCGCAACGTCCGACCCGCCTGGCCGGAGCAACGCGGTGCAGGGTAAGGCCGGTGGCGGCGCAGGTGCGGCATGGCTGACTACGACGTGGTGGTGGTTGGGCTGGGGGCGACCGGCAGCGCCGCATTGCATCGTCTCGCCCGGCGCGGCCAGCGCGTATTGGGCATCGAGCGGTTCGTTCCCGGGCACGACCGCGGCTCCTCCCATGGCGAGACCCGCATCATCCGCCTGGGCTACTTCGAGCATCCGTCCTATGTCCCGCTGCTGCGCGAGGCCTATTCCGCCTGGCGCGAGCTCGAAACGGCCGCCGGGCGCCGTCTGCTGACCGTGACCGGCATTCTCGAGTTCGGCGCGCCCGGGAGCGAGCTGATGCGCGGCACGCTGGCTTCCTCGCGCCTGCACGGGCTGCCGCACGAGGTCATGGACGCCGCCTCGGTGATGCGGCGCTTCCCGCCGTTCCGGATCCCTCCGGACGTCATCGGTGTGTTCCAGCCGGACGGCGGCTTCCTGCTGGCCGAGCCGGCGGTTGCCACGCAGATCGCGCAGGCGCAGGCGGCAGGCGCGCAGGTGCGGTCAAAAACGCGCGTACTCGCGGTCGAGCCGCGCGGCGCCGGCGTGCGGGTCACGACCTCGGAGGGCATCATCGAGGCGGGCGCCGCCGTCGTCGCCGCCGGTCCCTGGATCGGCCGGCTGCTGCCCGATTTCGCTCTGCCGCTGCGGGTCACGCGCCAGGCCGTCGCCTGGTTCGCACCGGCGGAAGAGGCCGCGTTCGCGCCGGACGCGTTCCCCGTGTTCCTGGCGCAGACGCGCCATGGCGTGCACTACGGCTTTCCCGTCCACGGCTCGACCGGCCTCAAGGTCGCCAAGCATCACCACGCCGACGAGACGGTCGATCCCGACACCGTGGACCGCGGCGTCTCCGCACGCGACGAGGCGCTGATCCGCGGCTTCCTCGCCGAGCATCTGCCTGGCGGAAACGGCCCGCGCAGGGTGGCCGCGACCTGCCTCTACACCATGACGCCGGACGGCGATTTCGTGATCGACCGGCTGCCCGGTGCGCCGCAGGTGATCGTCGCTTCACCTTGCTCGGGACACGGGTTCAAGTTCGCGCCGGTGGTCGGCGACATCGTCGCCGACCTTCTCATCGACGGCGGAACCCAGCGCGACATTGCGCGCTTTGCGCTGTCGCGGTTCCGCCGCAACGAGAATAGCCCGCCGGCGTTGCCATGAGCCTTTCCCGGCGCGGCATCCGGGCGCTACGCTGACGGCATGCGCGGCACAAGCCGCCACGAAAAACCATCGAGGGAACGCCATGCACGGACTGATGCAGGAGTGGCCGCTGCTGTGCCACAAGATCCTGGACCACGCCGCCATCGACCATCCCCGACGGCCGGTGATCTCGCGCTCGGTCGAAGGGCCCATCCATACGACCGACTATGCTGCGGTGCGCCGCCGGGCCCTGCATGTCGCGCAAGCGCTCGACCGCGACGGCGTGCGGCTCGGCGATCGCGTGGCGACGCTCGCCTGGAACACGTGGCGGCACCTCGAAGCCTGGTACGGCATCATGGGCGCCGGGGCGATCTATCACACGGTCAATCCCCGGCTGTTTCCCGAGCAGATCGTCTGGATCGTCAATCACGCAGAGGATCGCGTGCTGATGACCGATCTCACCTTCGTGCCGCTTTTGGAGAAGCTTGCCGACAAGCTGCCCACGATCGAGCGCTACATCATCCTGACGGACGACGCGCACATGCCCACGACGTCGCTCAGGAACGCGGTCGCCTACGAAAGCTGGATCGCCGGCGTGGACGGTGATTTCGAATGGCGATCGTTCGACGAGAACACGGCGGCCGGCATGTGCTACACCTCGGGTACCACGGGCCACCCCAAAGGGGTCGTCTACTCGCACCGCTCCAACGTGCTGCATTCGATGATCTCGGCCGTACCGGACGCCATCGGCACGTCGTCGCGCGACGTGGTCATGCCGGTGGTGCCGATGTTCCACGCCAACTGCTGGGGCCTTGCGCTGACCGCGCCGATGACGGGATCGGCCCTGGTGATGCCGGGCAGCAAGCTCGATGGCGCCTCCGTCTACGAGATGCTGACCGACCAGAAGGTCACGCTCACGGCTGCGGTCCCGACGGTGTGGCTGATGCTGCTGCAGCATCTCGAGGCCAACAAGCTCGCGCTGCCGCATCTGCGCAAGGTCGTGATCGGCGGATCCGCCTGTCCGCGCGCGATGGTGCAGGCATTCCAGGACACCTACGGTGTCGAGGTCTGTCACGCCTGGGGCATGACGGAAATGAGCCCGCTCGGCACGCTCGGCACGCTCAAGCCGGAGTACGCGGACCGCACAGGCGAGGCGCGGCTCGACGTGCAGCAGAAGCAGGGGCACGCGCCGTTCGGCGTCGAGATGAAGATCGTGAACGACGCCGGCGAGGCGTTGCCGTGGGACGGGAGGACCTTCGGCCGGCTGATGGTGCGCGGGGTGGCCGTGACGAAGTCCTACTTCAAGGACGACACGCCGATCCTTGACGAGGAAGGCTATTTCGATACGGGCGACGTCGCGACGATCGACGAGTTCGGCTACATGAACATCACCGACCGGTCCAAGGACGTCATCAAGTCGGGCGGGGAGTGGATCTCGTCGATCGAGATCGAGAACCTCGCGGTGGGTCATCCGAAGGTTGCCGAGGCGGCGGTGATCGGCGTGCGCCATCCGAAATGGGCTGAGCGTCCGCTCCTCGTCGTCGTTCCGAGGAGGGGCGAGACGGTCACGCGCGACGAGTTGCTGGGCTTCTTGCTCGGCAAGATCGCGACCTGGTGGATGCCTGACGACGTCGTCCTGGTCGACGAGATTCCGCATACCGCGACCGGAAAGATACAAAAGACCGTATTGCGTGAACGGTTCAAGGATTACGAATTACCTTCTGCCGCAGCCTGATTTTCCTCCCCTGCGGGCGGGTGCTTGCCGCTGCGCGCGGGAGGCTCTATCCGTCTTGCGCAACTCCATAGGCGAGTCATGGCAAGACGGCGGATTGCCGAAAAACCGAGATCGCGGCTGGCGGTGTGGGCGCGCCGGCTGGCGGTGTTCGCGCTGCCGGTGGCGGCGCTCGCGGTCGTGTTCGAGCGCACCGGCATGTTCGAGATATTTCCCGTGCTGGCGACGTTCGGCGCGTCGCTGGTGCTCGCCCTGCTGGCTATCCTGCTTGCGCTCGCCGCGCTCGCCTCGATCTGGGTCACCGGGCGCAGCGGGGCAGGGCACGCCATGCTCGCGCTCGTCCTTGGGCTGCTGCTGCTGGCCTATCCGTCCTATCTCGGGCTCAAGGGCCTGCGGCTCCCGGAGATCCATGACGTCACCACCGATCCGTACGATCCGCCGCGCTTCGAGGCGGTGGCGCGGCTGCGCACCCGCGAGGCCAATCCGGTCGCCTACGGCGGCCTGAGCATCTACCAGCTCCAGCGCATCGCCTATCCCGACGTGGAGCCGCTCGAGGTGAATGCGACGCCCCAACAGGCCTACGACGCGGCGCTCGCAGTCGTCACCAAGCGCAAGTGGCGCATCGTCGATGCGCGCGCCCCGCAGCCCAACCGCCGCGAGGGACGCATCGAGGCGATCGCGCTCAGTCCGATCATGGGGTTCCGCGACGACGTCGTGATCCGGGTGCGCATCTCGGGCGGCGGCTCGCGCATCGATATCCGTTCGGCTTCACGTTACGGCTGGCACGATTTCGGAACCAATGCGTCGCGGGTGACGAGCCTGCTTGAAGCCATCGACGAGGCGACATCGCCGGAGCGCACGGAGCGCGCGATGAAGAAGACGATCAAGCCTGCGAATACGCCTCAGCCGGGCAGGCGATAGGTGCCGTTGATCGAGGGCGTGTCGTCGGTGAGCACGCGTCCGCGTGCGACGAGGTCCTCGAGGTGTGCGAGCGTCGAGAGCGCGGCCGCGCCGGTGAGCCGTGGATCGAGGCCGATGTAGATCGCGCGCACCAGCGAGGGAACGTCGGCCGCCCCCTTGGCGAGGCGGTGCAGGATCGAGGCCTCGCGCCCCTGCCGGTGGCGGATGTAGTGCTGGACGAATTTTCCGGCTTCGCGGATCGCGCCGCCGTGACCCGGCAGGTAGATCTGCTCGGGCCGGTGCACGAGCTTGTCGAGCGAGGCCATGTAGTCGCTCATGGCGCCGTCGGGCGGCGCCACGATCGAAGTCGCCCAGGCCATCACGTGATCGCCTGCGAACAGGACGTCAGTGCCGCGCAGCGCGAACGCCATGTGATTGGCGGTATGTCCGGGCGTCGCGATGGCCTCGATGGTCCAGCCGTCGCCGCTCACCACCTCGCCATCGGCCAGGCGGCGGTCCGGCATGAATTCGGTGTCGGCACTGGCGTCGAGCCGCTGCGCCTCGCCGATGTGCAGCGGCCGCGCCGGACGGTGAGGTCCTTCCGCGAGCACGGTCGCGCCGGTGGCGGCTTTGACGGCCGTCACGGCGGGCGAGTGATCGCGGTGGGTATGCGTCACGAAGATGTGAGTGACCGTCTCGCCGCGCACCGCATTGAGCAGGGCGGCGATGTGCTGCGGATCGTCGGGACCTGGATCGATGATGGCCACCTTGCCGCGTCCGATGATGTAGCTGACCGTGCCCTTGAACGTGAAAGGGCTCGGATTGTTGGCAAGCATCCGCCGCACCCCGGGCGCTACCTCCTCCGGCTGTCCGGGCGCAAGGTCGAGTGTCTTGTCGAACGGGATGTCGTCGGCCATGGCGCGTCCTGGCGGATGGTGTCTGGCTGATGGTGTCTGGCGGATGGTGTTCAGTCCCGGCCGGCCCGGCGCTCCGTCGAGGGACGAGGGATAGATAGGTCGGAAGGTCACGACCTGCAAAGGCGCTGACTTTCCCGCTGTCCAGCGTTGTAGGATGGAGCCGTAGTCCGCGCCAGGGGTAATGGCGTCGGTGTTGGCGTCAGTGCTGACATGGGTTTCGTTGACATGGGGTTCGCTGACATGGGTTTCGTCGCGCGTCATCCCCGCACCGCCGGTTTCGCCGCGGTCTTGGCGACGGCAATCCTGACGGCCGTGCTTGTGGCGACCCTGTCTCCGGTCGCGGCGAGGAGCGGCAGCGGTCAGGCGCAACACAAGGCTTCCGTCGAGGATCTCCTGTCCGCGGTCGTGCGGGTCAAGACGTACATCAATCCCGACGCCCGCACGATCGAGAATCTCGGCCGCGAGCGCGAGGGCAGCGGCGTCGTCATCGACGAAGATGGGCTGGTGCTCACCATCGGACACCTGATGGTCGAG
The DNA here is from genome assembly GCA_035556735.1 of Xanthobacteraceae bacterium. GTDB lineage: Bacteria > Pseudomonadota > Alphaproteobacteria > Rhizobiales > Xanthobacteraceae > CANJBX01. The sequence continues at coordinate 817,136 of DATMFF010000006.1, forward strand.
GCGCATGCCGCCGAAATCTCGACATCCGGCGGGCGTACCGTGCCGGCCATCGTCGTGGGCTACGATCACGATTCCGGGTTTGGGCTGCTGCGCGCGCTCGAGCCGCTGCGCGTGCGGCCGATGCCGATGGACAAATCCGACACTCTCAAGGAACACGATCCGGCGCTGGTCGCCAGTCACGGCGGACGCGGCATGCTTGGCGCGGTGCGCGTCGTCTCGCGCCGCGACTATGCGGGCGGCTGGGAGTATCTCCTCGAGGATGCGATCTTCACCTCGCCGCCGCATCCGGACTGGAGCGGCGCGGCGCTGATCAATCGCGAGGGCAAGCTCGTCGGAGTCGGCTCGCTTGCCGTGCGCGATGCGGCCAAGCCAAACGGAATCGCTCCCGGCAACATGTTTGTGCCGATCGATCGGCTGCGGCCGGTGCTGGCAGATCTGTTGGCGAACGGGCGCCCATCCACGCCGCCGCGGCCCTGGCTGGGCATGACCAGCGAGGAGGTGAGTGGCCGAATTCTGGTCAGTGGGGTGACGCCGGGCGGACCGGCCGACAAGGCCGGGCTCAAGCGCGGCGATATTATCGCCGGCGTCGACGGCGCGCGGATCAGGACATTGCCGGAGCTTTACCGCAAGATCTGGGCGCGTGGCCGCGCCGGCGTGGTCGTGCCGCTTGACGTGATGCAGGACGACGCGGTGCGCCGGGTGGAGGTGTTGTCGATGGACCGGCTCGATCACCTCAAGCTGAAGTCGACCTTCTGACCAAAAAAGCCCTGACTGCACGGCGATCGTCATGATATGCGAAACGCATGTCGACTCGTGGTTCGCGCGGCGCAATGCACCTGACGGACGTCTATGACGCGCCGGGCCACCTCATCCGCCGCTCACAGCAGATCGCGGTGGCGCTGTTCTTCGAGGAACTGCGCGAGTTCAAGATCACCCCGCCGCAATACGCCTCGCTGATCGCGATCCAGGACCACCCCGGCATCGACCAGCGCGGTCTCGCGGACCTCGTCGCCATCGACCGCTCGACCATCGGGTCCATGCTGCAGCGGCTCGAGAAGAAAGGACTGATCCGCCGCGTCACCCCGAGCGAGGACCAACGGGTCAAGCGCCTGCACATCACAGCCGCGGGCAGGGACCTGCTCGCCCGCTCGCGCAAGGCGATCGAGCGCTCGCAGGAGCGCATCCTGGCGCCGTTGACGGCGCAGGAGCGCGCGGCGTTCCTGCGCATGCTGGCCAAGCTCGTGCATATCAACAACGAGGCGAGCCGCGTTCCCCTCAAGGTCGTGGGCTAGCGGGATCAGAGCCGCGCCACGGCGGGCATCACCTCGGTCGCGAACAGCCGCATGGACTTCTCGGCGGCGGCCGTGTTGATGCCGCCGAAGTTCACCTGCAGCGAAGCGATCTCGAAACCGCCCACCGCCGCGTGATAGTCGGTGATCTGCTTGATGATCATGTCCGGTGTGCCCACCCAGGCCGCTCCCTTGGCGACCTGCGTCTCGAAGTTTTCCTTGGCGAGATTGGCGATGAGCTGATCGTAGTTGGGATAGTCCTCCGAGCGCGTGCCGCTGACCCAGTCGGAGGCGGCCTCGACGAACTGCTTGAAATAGCGGTTGAGCGGCGCGCGCGCCGTCTGCGCGGCTGCGTCCGCCGTCTCGGCGCAGAACATGTGGAAGGCGAGCATGACGCGGCCACGGCCGGGATGCCCCGCCGCCGTCCAGGCGTCCCGGTAGATCTGCAGCAGCTCCCGCGTCTTGTGCCCGACGGCCGGGATCGCCATCACGGCATGACCGGCGCTGCCGGCGCGCGCGAAGCTTTCCGGGGTCGCCACCGCTGCGATCCAGAATGGCGGGCGGGGTTTCTGGGTCGGCCGGGGCAGGGAGGTGACGTCCTTGAAGCTGTGAAAGCGGCCCTCGCAGCTCACGGCCTCCTGCTCGAGGAGCTGGCGGACCTGCTCGACGCCTTCCTCGAAACGGGCGCGGCTCTCGTTCACCGGCACCCCGAAGCGGGCGAACTCGTGCGGCAGGAAGGCACGCGCGAAGCCGACCTCCAGGCGTCCGCACGAGATTGCATCGAGCAGGCCGATCTCGCCGGCGAGCTTGAGCGGATGGTTGAACGCCGGCAGCACCGCGCCGGTGATGAGCCGCGCCCTGCGCGTGCGCATTGCCGCGGCGGAGAGGAACAGGTGCGGGTTGGGGCTATAACCGCCGTAGGGGCGGAAGTAGTGCTCCACGGTGCGCACGTGCGAGAAGCCGAGTTCGTCGCAGAGGTCCACCAGCGCCAGCGCCTCGCGCCAGTAGTCCTGGGCGGACATGTCGTCCGGTCCCATGTCGGGAAAGAACTGCAGGCCGAAATCCATGAACGCTTCCCCGGATCGTGGGCGTGATCGACAGTCTACTGTTGATCAGTGTGCTGTCAAATGCGGCGACGGGCAGCCATCGACGAGCGCCGTGAGCCGGAGCCGGTGGTGGCGGCGCGGCCGATGTGTGGGGAAGGCGCAGGATCAGGCAAGTTCCTCTCGGGGCTTGTGCTAAGCTTGCGATGCGTTCTCGACGACGCGATTCCGGAGGCCACGTCATGAGCTCATCCTATTCTCCGCCCGAGTCCGGCCCTGCTCCTGTGTTGCGCAAGGTGTCGAAGCTCTTCCTCATCGAGGGCATCATTCTGATCGTGCTGGGTGTGCTGGCCATCGCCCTTCCGGTGATCGCGACTTTCGCGCTCACGATCCTGTTCGGGTGGCTGTTCTTCATTGGCGGCGTGGTCGGGCTGGTCACCAGCTTCTGGAGCAGGCAGGCGCCCGGCTTCTGGTGGAGTCTCCTCTCGGCAGCGCTCGGCATCGTGGTCGGCCTTCTCCTGATCGCACAGCCGGCGACCGGCGCCCTCTCGCTGACATTTCTGCTCGTGGCGTTTTTCCTGGCCGAGGGGGCCGTGACGATCATGTTCGCGATCTCGCACCGGGGCGAACTGGAAGGACGGTGGATCTTCATGCTGGCGAGCGGCATCGTGACCCTGGTCCTGGCGGTCCTCATCCTCATGGGCCTGCCTGGCACCGCGGCCTGGGCTTTGGGCCTGCTGGTGGGGGTCGATCTGCTCTTCGGAGGGATCGCGCTGATCGCCATGGGTTCGGCCGCCGGCAAGGCGGCCTGACAGCGCCGCCCGTCAGCAAGCGCGTCATGTTGCAATGCCGAACGGCGTCTGCGTGCGCCGGCCCTGGAAGCATGCCGACGCAAAGCGCCGACGAGCGGTGAACCAAAATACGGCCGGCGACTTGTAAAATGCGCTTCAATTGGCGCGGGCACTTGCGCTTCGACATGGCGGGAAGTGGAGATGTCGGCACCGCCGGACACACGCCGCAGAATCGGTCGACATGCCCAACGTTGACGATCGGGCCGGGACGGCCTTTGCGACGGGCCGCGCAGCGCGTTCCCTCATTGCCCGCGTCGCATTCGGCTTGGCGGTCTTTGCCACGCTGACCGTCGCGATCTTCGCCTGGATGCCGAAGACGCTGTTCGATTTTGACGCCTCGCACTACACCAGCATCGCCTACGATCTCGACCGCTACGCCGTCTTCAGCAACGGCCTTTTCGATGATGTCGACAGCACGCTGGCCGAGCCGCCGCCGGGGATGTTCTTCGGCCCGGTCTATCCCGCGATCGTGGCGGCCGCGATGCAGGTCGACCCGCGCTTCAAGGCTGCTGTCGAGTGCTGGGTGAACGCCGACGCGCGCAAGGAGGACGGCACCCGACAGTGCGAGCGCTATGCGACGCCCATGCTGGTGATCCATGCGGTCTTCCTTGCCCTCGGGGTCATGGCGATCGCCCGCACGGGCGAACTGATGTTCCGGTCGGAGTGGGTGTTCTGGGCGGGCGGATCGCTCGCAGCCCTCGGCCTCGTTTTCGAATCCGAGCTGTTTTCGTTCGTCATGACCGAGAGCGTGACCTTCGGTCTGTATGCCGTTTTCAGCCTTGCCTGCGTGCTGGCCTGGCGGAGCCAGCGGCCGCGCGATGCTCTGGTCGCGGGGCTCGCGCTCGGGGTGCTGATCCTGCATCGCCCATCGTTTCAGGTGCTTGTCCCTGCGGGCGCGCTCCTGTTCCTGATTGCGGCCTGGCGCAAGCGCCCGTCGCTTGCCTTTGCGCGCCGGCGCGTTGCCGCTTTTGCCTTCGGATCGCTGCTGGTCGTCGCGCCGTGGGTCGCGCGCAATTACACTGTGCTCGACAAGTTTGGGCTGACCGAGGAATACGGCGCCGCGACGATCATTGAGCGGCTGGCGTTCAACGACATGACGGCGCACGAGTTCGTGCTTGCGTTTCCCTACTGTCTGCCGGGGATCGGCCCGCCGCTCGTCGATGGGATTTTTGGCAAACAGGCCATGCACCGCTTCACCTGGTACGAGCCGGACAGCTTCTTCACGGTGGGGCGCACGCGGCGCGGCGCGCTCGTGCAGGCGCACGGTTCGCTCGATGCCGTTGTCGGCACGGTCCTGCGTCACGAGCTGGGCAGCGGCTGGCCGGCGCACGTCCTGAGCAGCGTTCCGCTGGGCTGGTGCGGGCTGTGGGCGGGAGGGATCGCAGCCCTGCTGCTCGCGCCTGCTTTCGTGCTGGCGCTCTGGCGCGCGGCAAGGCGAGGGGAGATGGTGTTCCTGCTCTATGCGGTGCCCGCGCTGACGATGCTGGCGCTGCATGCGGCGCTCGCCAACCACTACACGCGCTACAATCTCGCGCTGATCGGGCCGTCTGCCATCGGCACCGCTTGGGTGCTGGCCGGGGTGCCTCGGAAACTCAGACGCTGGCTCGGCCGATCGGTGCCGGCTGCAGCGGCGTGACGCCGATCACGTCGTCGCAAATTACGTTGGCGCTATCGGTGGGGAGGCGTCATGATCCTGCGCCTTCGCCTCCGCGAGCGCCATGGCGCGAGCCAGTGCGGTGACGAGCTCGCTCTGGGCGCGCAGCTTCAAATGCAGGTTCACCAGCACCAGGAGGCTGATGCAGACCCAGATGTAGAGGATGAGGTCGACGCCGCGGCCGACGCCGACGAGCGTGGCCATGCGGGTCGCCTGATCCGGGAACCAAACGAAGTACAATCCGAACGCCGCCGCCAGCGCGGCCATCGAGGCCACCGCTGCGAAGCGGCGATACTCGTGCCACGCGTAGAGCATGATCACGCACAGCAGCAGCGACAGCCCGATCTTCGCGATCATCGGTAGAGCTTCCGGGTGAACAGATCCAGGAGGATGGTCATGGCGTCGGCCACGCGCTGCCCCTTGCGCAGCGAATAGGCCGTATAGTCGACGGTCACCGGCACCTCGACATAGCGCAGGCCGCTGGCCGCGATCTGCTGGAGGATCTCGGACGCGTGTGCCATGCGGTTCTGCCGTAGCCGGATCGAGCGGGCGCCGTTGCGGGTCATGGCGCGAAAACCGTTATGCGTGTCGGTGACCCGGATGCCGCAGGTGACGCGCGTAAACACCACTGCAGCCATGAGCACGAGCCGCCGCAGCCGTGGAAGGTTCGTGGCGGCCCCGCGGAAGCGGCTGCCGAGGGCGAAGTCGGCGCGGGCGCGGCGCAGGTTTTCGATCAGCCGTGCGATCTCGCCGGCGCGATGCTGCCCATCGGCGTCGAACGTGACGATCACCTCGGCGCCCTGCGTGAGCGCGTAGTCGATCCCGGTTTGCAGCGCCGCGCCTTGCCCCAGATTGATCGGATGGCGCACCACCCGTGCGCCGGCCGCCGCCGCGTTCGCACAGGTGTCGTCGCGTGAACCGTCATCGACGACAGCCACTGCGTAGCCCTGGCGGCGCACGTCGGCAACAACGCGTCCGATGACGCGGCCTTCGTTATATCCGGGGATGACGACCCATATGCCGCACGCGGCGTCTTTGTCCATGCTGGCGGCCGCCGGCTGATCCATGTGGCTGAACCCGTCTCCTCCCATTCGCCCCTAACGGCGTAGAGGCGGAGTTCGTTCCATGCAGTCAGCTCAGGACGATCACGAGCCCGGCGAAAATCACGCCGATCCCGACAAAAAGCCGCAGCGTGAGTGGCTCGCCGAACACGAGGCCTCCCAACAAGGGGGTCAGCGCAAAGGCGATCGCCACGAATGGATAGGCGCGCGAGAGCGGCGTGAACGTCAGGATCCAGACCCACAGGATCGCAAGGATGGCGTAAAGCGCGAGCGCCGCCAGAAACACCGCGTCCTGAAGCAGTGCCACGAACCGTTCGGCCAATGGCCCGGCGGGCGTACGCAGTGCGGCCAGCTTGAACAGGAACTGTCCGCCCGCCATGCCGACCGCGTAGGCCACGAGCAGCGCCACCTGCGCCAGGGTCAGGCGGTCCTCGCTCATGTGGGTTTGCGCAGGATCACGCGCATCGCGTCGAACAGGTTGACCGGGATGCCGACGGAGCTGGCAGCGGCGGCCTTGCGCATCGGCAACCCGAGCATGCGCCGGAGCTGGAATGCGATCAAGGATGCCGGCACGGTCTTCCACGGATGGTCGAGATGCTCGAGCGTCAGGCCCAGCGACTGCGCGAGGCCATCCATGGCTTCGCGGGTGAAGAACCACAGGTGCTGGGGCGGCGTCATCAGCCGCCAGTTCGCGCCCATGATGCGCGCCGCCAGCGAGCCGAAGTCGCCGGTGGTGACCATCACGACGCCGCCGGGGTTGAGATGGCGCGCGGCCGCGGCGAGCGTGGCGTGCGGATCGGGCAGATGCTCGATCACGTCGAGCAGCACAACGGCGTCGACCGCGCCGACGGTGCGAAGATTGGCTTCGTCGGCGAGCCCGGGGAGCACGTTGAGGCCGCTTGCGCGGGCGAACGTTGCCGCCTCCTCCGCAAGCTCGATTCCGATGACGTCGAAATAAGGCGTTGCTTCGCGCAGGAAGAAGCCATAGGCGCAGCCGAGCTCGAGCAGCCGTCCGCCCGGCTTGAACCTCCGCAGGAACGCGACGGTGCGCGCGAACTCGGCGCGCAGGACCGTTTCGGCGCCGAGGTAGTCGGCGTAACCATCGGCGTGCTCGCCCGAGAAATAGTCGCCGGTGTAGTAGCTCGCGGGGTCGAAGTCGGCCTGCTGCGTGCGTCCCAGTCCGCAACGGGCGCACTGAAAGATGTCGCAGCCGTTGCGCGCATAGACAAAGCGCTCCTCAGGGCTGCCGCATACGATGCAAGCATGCGGCGCCGACGGGGCAGGGGTGGGCCTGACGCCCGGAGCGGTCAAGGTCATCGGATGTCGCCCGGATGGCGGGGAGTGGGGATTACCACTACGCAATGCACGTGGCGCAATTTGGTTCGCGCGTCGTGCCGCGGGCTCAGGCCGGCTCGGCAGGCCTGCGCCAGACCGTCGTGAATGCCGGAATCCGAGGCCGGTCGCCGCGCTTGCGGCCCCGCAATTGCGCCGCTATAAGACCGGCCTTCATCGGAGCGTGGCTCAGCCTGGTAGAGCACCTCGTTCGGGACGAGGGGGTCGCAGGTTCAAATCCTGCCGCTCCGACCAGTTTTCCCGCCCTTTGCCGCCGTCTTCCGCGGCCGTCCCGAGATTGTGAAGGGCGGGTTTGTCTCCTCAGGGTTTATATAGTCCACGAAGCTCGCGGCACGCATGACGGTCGGCGCGGGCGCGCCGGGCGATCCCTTGCCGTGCAGCTCAAGCCCACGGAGGGACGACCATGGCCCACGCGCAAGCGCTTCAAGCCGCGGCTGGCACCCGCGCTCAACCCGCAATCCGCCGCATCTCCCCGCCGGATCTCCTGGACGCGCTGTCCAGGGGCCTGCAGGATTTTTCGGCGATGCCCAGCCACGCCGTGTTCCTGTGCGTCATCTATCCGATCATCGGCGTGGTGCTCGCGAGCGCGACGCTCGGCTTCAACATCCTGCCGCTGCTTTATCCTCTCGCCGCGGGCTTCGCGCTGGCGGGGCCGTTCGCGGCGGTGGGCCTCTACGAGATGAGCCGCCGGCGCGAGGCGGGCTTGCCGGTGTCGTTCGGCCGCCTTTATCTCTCGCACCTGCGCTCGCGCTGGTCGATCGCGGGCCTCGGTCTCGTGCTGCTGGCGATCTTCCTCGTCTGGCTCGCCGTCGCCAAGGAGATCTACGTCGCCAACTTCGGGGTGCTCGCGCCCGCATCGATCGGCACCTTCGTCCATGACGTGCTGTTCACGTCCGCGGGCTGGAACCTGATCGTCGTCGGCAATCTCACCGGCCTCGCGTTCGCGATCGTCGTCCTCGCGATCAGCGTCGTTTCCTTCCCCATGCTGGTCGATCGCGACGTCGGGATCGGCACGGCCGTGCTCACCTCCGTCCGCGCCGTTCTGGCGAACCCGCTGACCATGGCGCTGTGGGGACTGATCGTGGCAGCCCTCCTGTTCGTCGGAACCCTGCCGCTGTTCCTCGGGCTCACCGTCGTGCTGCCCGTGCTCGGCCACGCCACCTGGCATCTTTACCGCAAGGTGGTGGAGCCGGATGCGTCGGCGCGCGGCGAGGAGGACGACTTCGCGGAGCGGCCGCGCCGCTATGCGGCCGATTTCCCGGTGGCCGTCATCTACTCTCTGCGCGATCGGGAATAGCGGCGCTCCGGCCCGCGGACGGTGGCCCGTCCACCGTCCGCCCGCACGCCGGTGGGCCGGCGTGGGACGCCGCATAGGCGGGCTTCCGGCGGCATGGTTGACAATGCGGCGACAGCCTTGGCACATGCTTTGCAACGCGCGATGAGGCGCGTTTTTTTGCATTCGGGGCATTGTGCAGTGAAAGTCTACGTCTTCGATCTTCTCGCTTACGACGCGCATTTCGATCAGTACAAGGCCGACCGCAATCTGCCTTACCCGCTGCCGGGGGATCATTTCGATGCCGAGATCGCCGCACGCACCTACGAGGAACATCTCGACGTCTGGAAAGAGCTCGACCAGCTCGGCTTCGACGGCGTCGGCCTGAACGAGCACCACACGACCCCGCATGGCCTGATGAACTCGCCGAACATGATGGCGGCGGTCGGGGCCCAGCACACGAGGAACCTGCAGTTCCTCCTGCTCGGCAACCTGCTGCCGCTTCACAATCCGCTCCGCATCGCCGAGGAGCTGGCGATGGCGGACTGCATGTCGCGCGGGCGCATCCTGTCCGGCTTCGCGCGCGGCGTGCCGCGCGAGTACAAGGTCTATGCGACGCCGATGTCGGAATCGCGCGCGCGTTTCGAGGAGGCGATCGAGGTCATCCTCAAGGCCTGGACCAAGGACGTGTTCAGCCACGAGGGCAAGTTCTGGACCTTCAAGGACATCTCGATCTGGCCGCGCTGCTACCAGCAGCCGCACCCGCCGATCTATCTGCCGTTCACCGGCAGCAAGGAGACGATCGAGTTCGCCGCCAGGCACAATTTCCGCGCCGTGATTCCGCACAACAAGCCGGGCGTGGTCGAGGACATCACCGGCTATTTCGGCGAGCGTCTCGCCAGTCATGGCCATCGCATCACGCCCGAGCACGTCGTGCTCTTCGTCGATGCCTATGTCGCGCGCGACAAGGCGGAGGCGCTCAAGGAGTATGCGCCCTATTATCTCTACTTCAACCAGACGCTCTGGCATCATGGCAGCCGCCAGCAGCCGGGCGCGCGGCCAGCGGCGGGCTATGTCGCGTCGACGTCTTATGACTACGTGCGGCCCGCGAACCGCGCCGACATCGAACTGGACCGCGAGAAGATCCGCAACACGACCATGACCGACGTGGAAACGCGGGTGGCGAGCGGCGATTTGATCTGGGGTAATCCGAAGGAGGTTGCCGACCGCCTGATCGCCGAGGCCGAGCACATGGGCGCGAATTCGGTGCTGCTCAACCTGAACCTCGGCGCCATGCCGAACGAGATGTTCCTCGAGCAGGTGCGGCGGTTCGGACGCGACGTGCTGCCGCGCCTCAAGGCGCACGAGGTCAAGAACGCGCGCATGGCGATACCGGCGTAGCGGGCCCTCCGCGCCGCCGGCCGCCGGGTGCAACCGGGTCCGCGACCGTCGCGTTGGGGAGGCACAGATTGCCGGCGGATGTCATGCCGCGCCGGCGGGCGATTTCGAAGCGGCGGTCATCCGCCGCCTCTGCATCCGTGAAGGCACATGAACACACGCGTGGCGTCCGCCGAGCCGAGTGCCGTCCACGAGGCGGCGCAAATCCTCGCGCGTGGCGGGCTGGTGGCCTTTCCGACCGAGACCGTCTACGGCCTCGGGGCCGACGCCGGGAATGGCGAGGCGGTTGCGCGCCTCTACGCCGCCAAGGGCCGGCCGACGTTCAATCCGCTGATCGTGCATGTCCCTGACCGCGCCGCCGCGGGCCGGCTTGCGCGCTTCGATCCCGACGCGGACAAGCTGGCGCAGGCCTTCTGGCCTGGGCCGCTGACGCTGGTGCTGCAGAAATCGGAGGACTGCGCCGCCTGCGAATTGGCGACGGCAGGGCTCGGCACCATCGCCGTGCGTGTGCCGAGCCACCGCGTCGCGCGCGACCTGCTGGCCGCATTCAGAAAGCCGATCGTCGCGCCGTCGGCGAACCGCTCCGGCCACGTCTCGCCCACGACCGCGCGGCACGTGCTCGACGATCTCTCCGGCAAGGTCGACCTCATCCTCGACGCCGGACCGACGGTGGTCGGCCTCGAATCCACCATCGTCGCCTGTGGCGGGACGCCGACCTTGCTGCGCCCCGGCGGCGTGCCGCGCAAGGAGATCGAACGCGTGCTCGGCCGCGCGCTTGCCGAGGCGCCGAAAGGCGAGGCGGGGCCGCTTGCGCCGGGCATGCTGGCCTCCCATTACGCGCCGAAGGCGCGGCTGCGGCTCAATGCGACCAGCGCCGGGCCGGAGGAGGCGCTGCTCGCCTTCGGACCCGTGCCGCCGACCACCGCGGCCGTGCGCACGCTCAACCTCTCCGCGCGCGGAGACCTCGTCGAGGCCGCCGCCAATCTTTTCTCGCATCTGCGCGCGTTGGATATGGACGTGTCCGTGATCGCGGTGATGCCGATCCCGCATGAAGGACTTGGCGAAGCCATCAACGACCGGCTGGCGCGCGCCGCGGCGCCACGCTGAGGCTATGCCCCGGGGCCGCGGATTCGTTGCGGCGGGCTTGACCCGGCCCTTCTTCCGCACTCAAACAAGGGCGTTGCGCCGCCCTGTTTCGGATCGATCCATGACCGCTCAAGCCGTTGTCTCGACCATTCCCTCGGTGCCGAAGAATCCGCGGCCGCCGCTGGCGCCGGATCTGCTCGCGCGCTTCGTCGCGATCGTCGGGGAGCGGAACGCGATCACGGATGCCAGCGCCCAGGAGCCGTATCTCACCGAGCAGCGCGGCCTCTACCGCGGCTACACGCCGTTGGTGTTGCGGCCGGGGTCAGCCGAGGAGGTCGCGGCCGTCCTCAAGCTCGCGAACGAGACCCGCACCGCGATCGTGCCGCAGGGCGGCAACACCGGCCTCGTCGGCGGACAGACGCCGCACAATGGCGAGGTGGTGCTCTCGCTCGCGCGCATGGACCGCATCCGCGAGATCGATCCGGCCTCCAACACCATGACCTGCGATGCCGGCGTCGTCCTTGCCAAGGCGCAGGCCGCGGCGGCGGAGGCCGACCGGCTGTTTCCGCTGTCCCTCGGCGCCGAGGGGAGCTGCACCATCGGCGGCAATCTCTCGACCAACGCGGGCGGCACCGGCGCGCTCGCGTATGGCGTGGCGCGCGACCTCGTGCTGGGGCTCGAGGTCGTGCTCGCCGACGGCCGCATCCTGCACGGGCTCAACAAGCTCAAGAAGGACAACACCGGCTACGACCTGCGCCATCTCTTCATTGGCGCCGAAGGCACGCTCGGCATCATCACCGGTGCGGTGCTCAAGTTGTTTCCGCGCCCGCGGGCGGTCGAGACCGCGTTCATCGGCTTGCCCTCGCCGGAGGCGGCGCTTGACCTGCTCAGCCTCGTGCAGACGCGCACCGGCGGCGGCGCGACCAGCTTCGAGTTGATGGCGCGCGCCGGCATCGACATGGCGATCAGGCATGGCACCGCCATGCGCGATCCGCTGCAGGGCAGGCACGCATGGTACGTGCTCCTGCAGTTGTCCTCGCAGAACGCACAGGGCTTGCGCGCCGTCATGGAGTCGGTTCTGGCCGAAGCCGTGGAGCAGGGCCTCATCGAGGACGCCACGATCGCCGACAGTCTCGAACAGGCCCGCGCCTTCTGGCGTATCCGTGAGTTCCTGCCCGATGCGCAGAAGCCGGAGGGCGGCTCGATCAAGCACGATGTCTCGGTGCCGGTCGCCAAGGTGCCGCAGTTCCTGCACGAAGCCGACGCCGCGTGCGAGCGCCTGATCCCCGGCATCCGCCCGGTGCCGTTCGGCCACATGGGCGACGGCAACATCCACTACAACATCAGCCAGCCGGTCGGCGCCGACAAGAACGGCTTCCTCTCGCGCTGGTACGAGGTCAACGCCGTCGTCCACGAGGTGGTGAAGAAGCTGGGCGGATCGATCTCGGCCGAGCACGGGATCGGCGTCATCAAGCGCGACTTGCTGCCCGCGGTGAAGGATCCCGTGGCGCTCGATCTCATGCGCACGCTCAAGCGCACGCTCGATCCCAACGGAATCCTCAATCCGGGCAAGGTGGTCTGACGCAATGGATTAAGTCGCCGCTGCAACCTGCCGCGGCACAGGGAATTGTCGCTCCGTAGCCCGCCGGACCGGCACCAGGTGACCTCGATGCGCGCTGTCCTCGTCACCGTTCTCTGCCTCGCCTGCGCGAACGGCGCAGCGGCCCAGGCCATCGCCCCGGGGCCGTCATTGCCGGCGGCGGAGGGCGCCCAGTCCGTGCCGCTGCCGCAGCCGCGCCCGCCCCAGATGCAGACCGTACCCGATGGCTTCTCCAATCTCGGAGTGCCGTCCATGGGCGTCGGGCCCGAGCCGCAACCGCCGTCCGCCTGCCTGCTGGCGCTGACGGCGGACCTCGCCGTTGCCGAGCCGGTGCCGCCGATCGCACAGTCCAACGGCTGCGACGCGCTCGACGCCGTGCGCCTGAGCGCGGTCAACGTTGGCGGCCGCCGTATCCCGGTCACGCCGCCGGTCACACTGCGCTGTACGATGGCGACGGTGCTCGCCACCTGGGTGCGCGAGGACGTCGCGCCTGCGGCGGCCGGCCTCGGCGGAGAGCTCGCAGGCATCGACAATTACGACTCGTTCGAGTGCCGCGGCCGCAACCGCATCGCGGGCGCCAAGACCTCCGAGCATGGCCGCGCCAATGCGATCGACATCAAGGCGGTTCTGCTCGCCGGCGGGCAACGGCTGGGCCTGACCGATCCCGAGGTGACCCGTGCCTTCCGCGAGACGATGCGCAGCACGGCCTGTGCGCGCTTCACCACGGTCCTGGGGCCGGGCTCCGACGGCTACCACGAAGAGCATGTCCACGTGGATCTCGCCGAACGCCGCAACGGCTACCGGCTGTGTCAATGGAACGTGCTCGACGTGACGATTCCGCTGCCGCGCCCGCGCCCGGCGGAGGCGCCGGATGGCGGCGAATAGGCTGCGCAGCGTGTTGCGCGAGCGCCGCTCGGCTGTGCACTATCGGTCCCGCGTGCCCTTTTCACCTTCAACGATCGCCTTCGCGGCCAAGGACAACGTCATGAGCCCGCTCAGCAATCTCGCCGTTCGCGACATCGAGACGCTGGTTCATCCCTACACCAACCTCGACCAGTTCCGGCGGTCGGGCCCGCTCGTGATCGAGCGCGGCAAGGGGGTGTACGTCTATGACGTCGAGGGCAAGGCCTACATCGAGGGCATGGCGGGGCTGTGGTGCACCGCGCTCGGCTACGGCAACGAGGAACTCGTCGAGGCGGCGGCGGCGCAGATGCGCAGGCTGCCGTTCGCTCATCTGTTCAACGGGCGCAGCCACGATCCGGCCATCGAGCTTGCCGAGCGGCTCAAGGAGCTGGCGCCGGTGCCGGTCTCCAAGGTCTTCTTCTGCAACTCAGGTTCGGAAGCCAACGACAGCCAAGTCAAGCTGGTCTGGTACATGAACAATGCACTCGGCCGGCCGCGCAAGAAGAAGATCATCAGCCGCCAGAAGGCCTATCATGGCGTGACGATCGCTTCCGCCTCGCTCACCGGCCTGGCGAACAACCAGACCGACTTCGACCTGCCGATCGCCGGCATTCTGCATGCCGCCTGTCCACATCACTATCGCTTCGCCAGGGACGGGGAGAGCGAGGAGGAATTCTCCGCGCGCCTCGCGCACGAGCTCGATGAGCTGATCCTGCGGGAGGGCCCCGACACGGTCGCAGCGTTCATTGCCGAGCCGGTGATGGGCGCAGGGGGCGTGATCGTGCCGCCCGCCGGCTATTTCGAGAAGGTTGCGGAGGTGTGCCGCCGCCACGACGTGTTCATGATCGCCGATGAGGTGATCTGCGGCTTCGGACGGCTGGGCACGATGTTCGGCAGCAGTGCCGTCGGCTTTGCGCCGGATTCCATCTCCGTCGCCAAGGCGCTGTCCTCGGCCTACCTACCGATCGCCGCGGTCATGGTGCCGGCGGCCATGTACGACGCCTTGCTCGCGGAGAGCCGCAAGATCGGCACCTTTGGCCACGGATTCACCTATTCCGGGCATCCCGTCTCCGCCGCGGTCGCGCTCAAGGCGCTCGAGATCTACGCGCGCGACCGGATCGTCGACCAGGTGAGCGCCAAGGCCCCCGCGTTCCAGTCTCGCCTGCGTGGGCTCGCAGGCCATCCTCTTGTGGGCGAGGCGCGGGGGCTCGGCCTGATCGGCGGGATCGAGTTGGTGGCGGACCGGCGCACGAAGCGCCCCTTCGATCCCAAGCTCGGCGTCGCCGCGCGCTGCGTGCGCGAGGCCGAGGCGGAAGGATTGATCGTCCGCTCACTCGCCGGGGATACGATTTCGCTCTGCCCGCCGCTGATCATCACGCCGGCCGAGATCGACGACCTGTTCGACCGGCTCGCCCGCGCCCTCGACCGGACCCTGGACTGGGCGGTGCGCGACAAGCTGGTGCAGATCTAGCTCCGGCGCCATCGCGCGTGCCGGGCGGGGAGCCTGCCAGGGGGGGGCGCAAAATGAAAACGGCGCCCACCGGCGCCGTTTTTTTGAAATCCGCTGAAATCCGCGCTGCGACGGGCGACTAGAAGTTCTGCCCCGACGTGTTGCGCAGCGCCAGGATCGGATTGTTGGGTGAATCCCCTTCGCCGGGCGCGATCACCACCACGGGCGCGCCGATCTTGACCCGGTTGTAGAGGTCGATGACGTCCTCGTTGGTCATGCGGATGCAGCCCGACGAGATCGCCTGCCCGATGTATTCCGGCTGATTGGTCCCGTGGATGCGGAACAGGGTGTCCTTGTTGCCCTCGTAGAGATAGATCGCCCGGGCCCCGAGCGGATTGTGCGGGCCTCCGCTGACGTAGCTCGGGATGTTGCCGAGACGCTTCTTGATGTCGGCCGTCGGCACCCACGACGGCCATTCCTGCAGATTGCCGACCTTGGCGACGCCGGACCACACCAGCGCTTCGTCGCCGACGGTCACGCCGTAGCGGATGGCCTTGTTGTTGGGCAGCACGTAGTAGAGAAAACGCGCGTCGGAATCGACCACGATGGTGCCGGGCGCTTCCTTACGGTGATAGTTCACGATGTGCCGACGGTAGGGCTCGGGGATCGTGGCCTTCTCGTAAGGAGCGTTGGCGAGCAATTGCCGGTCGCGCGGCTTGAGGTTCGTCTCCGGCGCCGGCTCGAGCGTGGCTTGCATGCAGCCACCGAGCAGAAGACCCACCAGGACGAAAGCAAACGATTTGCCCGCCATTCTTGCCTCACCAGGGTACTGCGCGTCAGGTCAGCGCCACGCCGCGTGGCCCCAATGGGCCGACGCTGAAGAGAACTCCCCCGAGTCGCATTGCATTCGAAGTCGTATCGAAGTCGCTCCCGCCACGCCAGGATTTGCCAGCTTTCGCTGCGAAGACGCCGCGAACCTGTTGCAGGAATGCCGCACTTTTGGCGCGAAGCTTCCGTACCTCAATACCCGATCAGCCGCGCGCGTTCGGGCCGGCGAATCTTGAGTGCTTTGTTAACCGGACAGATCAAATTCTTACGTCGGAGCATCACGCTCAAGGCACCAAATCGTCATCAAGACGAGCGATTTGGTGCCCATTTCGGCCGTCGACAGTGGCTATCTGTCGGGAGTGCCGCCGTTTGGATAAGGCGGCCAAGGAGGAACGATGACTACCCTGCACGATCTGCTCAAGCGAGACGGCAAGTCCGATCGCCAGCAGACGCCGCGCGAGGATCTGCGCGGACGCTACAGCCCGATCGGCATTTCGGCGGTCGCCGCTGCGTGCCGTTACAGTCACGACGATGACCAACCGCCGGGAGCGGTTCACGAGACGACCGGCCGACGCAGGCCCCAGCGCTAACGACGCACGTTCAGGGCCGTCGCAACGTCAATCCGGCGGCTTGGCCGCCGGGGGGAGGCGTTCGCCGCTCGACAAGCGTGCCAATTTGAAATTGCGCCGCGCGATTGCGCCCGATAGAGGGAGTGCAAGCCGTACTCGGGGGCGGGTGGGGGCACTCCATGCTGGCAGTCTACGTTCCGCGCGGCGGATCGCTCGAGCGGATTCAGGTCGCCGCTGAGGCGGGTTTCCCGGAAGGGGCCGTCTGGATCGATCTGCTCGATCCGACCCTCGTCGAGGACAAGCTCGTCGAGCAGGCGACCGGCGTTGCGATCCCGACCCGCGAGGAAATGCAGGAGATCGAGGTCACCAGCCGCCTCTACGTCGAGAACGGCGTGCGCTACATGACGGCCACCCTCATGTGCCAGGCCGACACCGACAGCCCGCAAACCACCGCCGTCACGTTCATCTTGTCGGGCCACAAGCTGATCACCGTGCGCTACGACGAGCCGCGGCCGTTCGCGATCGTCAACAACAAGCTCTGCCGGCTCTGCCCGCCGAACCCGACCGGCGAGACGGTCATGATGGACCTGCTCGATGCGGTCATCGACCGGGCCGCCGATATCCTCGAGCGCATCGGCGCCGACGTGGACCACGTCTCCCGCGACATCTTCGACCTGCGCAGCACGGTCACCCGGACGCGGCACTTCAACCGGACCTTCATCAGCATCGGGCGCAAGGGCGACCTCACGTCCAAGGTGCGCGAAAGCCTCGTCTCGATCGGCCGGCTGCTGTTGTTTCTCGCGAGCGAGACCGAGGACAGCATCAAATTGGCGAAGGAACAGCGCACGCACCTCAAAGGCATGCAGCGCGACGTGCAGTCGCTGTCCGATCACGCGACCTATCTGTCCAACAAGATCCAGTTCCTGCTCGACGCCATGGTCGGCGTCGTCAATCTGCAGCAGAACAACATCATCAAGATATTCTCGGTCGTCGCCGTGGTGCTGATGCCGCCGACGCTGATCGCGTCGATCTACGGCATGAACTTCCGGCATATGCCCGAGCTCGAGTGGACCTACGGCTATCCGTTCACACTGGTCTTGATGCTGGTGGCGGCGATCCTGCCGTACCTGTTCTTCAAGTGGAAGAAATGGCTGTAAGCCGCTGACGTGCGGGGGCGAAGGCCACCCAAGGCTCACACCTGCGCCTTGCGCAGCAGCGGGATCACCTCGCGCCCGAACAGCTCGTGGCCCTGGGCAACCTCGTGCGGCGGCGCACTCCAGTGCAGGACGGCGAGGAAATGCGCCGCGCCGATCGCCCGGCACTGATCGATGATCTGGTCGGCAACCCGCGCCGGCGTTCCGGCGATGAACTCGTCCTCGGCGACGGCAAAGCCCCCGGTCTGCTTGGGAGCGTCGGGGATGGGCTTGAGGTTCGCGCGCGGGTCCTTCGAGAGCATCGCGCGCAGGCGCTCGGCCACGGCGTGTGACTTCTCCTGCGCCTCGCTGTCGCTTTCGGCGACCACGACGCGGCGCCGGAGTGCGAGGTCCTCGGCGCTCACCTTGATGCCGGCGCGGTCGGCCTCGTCGCGATAGCAATCGAAGATCGCCTTGACGCGCGGGGTCGGATTGAACCCGGTGCAGATCTTCGAGCGCCGGCGCGCCGCCTTGCGTGCGGAATCGTCGCTCACCACCGTCGTCCACTTCGGCGGCGCCGGCCGCTGCAGGGGCCGCGGGATCGGCCGCAGGTTTTCGAAACGGTAGTGCTTGCCGCGGTGGGTGACGACCTCCTGGCCGAGCGCGGCATCGAGGATCGCGATGGCTTCGTCGTTGCGCTCGCGCGCCTCCTCCATGCTCATCCCGATCTGCGCAAGCTCATGCGGGATGCCCACGGCGGTGCCGATCTCGAGGCGCCCGCCCGTCATGTGGTCAAGCATCCCGATCTCTTCGACGATCCGCCACGGCTGGTAGTAGGGCGTGACGACGCCCATCACGCCCAGGCGCAGCGTGCGGGTGCGGCCCGCCGTCGCCGCGATCAACAAGTTGGGCGAAGCGCCATAGGCCCCGCCGAAGTGGTGCTCGCTGAAGAAGATGCCTTCGAAACCAAGCGCTTCGTCGCGCGCCCACAGGTCAAGATAGACATTGAAGTAGTTGGTGATGGCTTTCGGATCGGCATCCTTCGCCGGGTCGTTGAGCTCGGGGAAGAATTCGAAAACCCAAGGCCGGATCATGGCGTTCCCCCGAGTTGGCGGTTGGCCGAGCGCTAGATGTGCTGGCCGCCGTCGATGTGGATCTCCGCGCCATGCACATAGGAGGAGGTCTCCGTGCACAGCACGTAGATGATCTTCGCCACCTCGTCGGTCGTGCCGAGACGGTGCAGAGGGATCTGCTTGGCGACGATTTCTTCCGTTCCCGGCGAGAGGATCGCCGTGTCGATCTCGCCCGGTGCGATGGCGTTCACCCGGATGCCGAGCGGGCCGAAGTCCGCCGCCATCTCACGCGTGAGCGAGGCGAGGGCGGCCTTGGACGTGCCGTAGGCGGAGCCCGCGAAAGGATGCACGCGCGAGCCGGCGATCGAGGTGACGTTCACCACCGAGCCCTTCGCCTTCTTGAGTTCCTCGATCAGCCCGCGCGCCAGCATGATCGGTGCGAAGAAGTTGACCTGGAAGACCTGCTGCCAGACCTCGAGCGGGGTCGCGACGGCGGTGAGCCGCTGGCCGCCCTCGGCCTTGGGTGAGATGCCGGCGTTGTTGACGAGGGCATGCAGCTCGCCGTTCTCCAGCCGGGTCTTGATCTCGGCGATCGCCCGCAGCGTGTCCTTGGGATCGGCGAGGTCGACCTGGATGTGGTCTTCCGGTCCCATCTCCCACGGACAGTTTTCAGGGAAGGGATGACGCGAGCAGGTGATCACGCGCCATCCGGCGGCGGAAAAGCGCTTCACGGTGGCGTGGCCGATGCCGCGGCTTGCGCCGGTGAGCAGCAGCGTGCGGCGTGGCTGGTTTTGACCGCTGGTGGGCATCGTTGCTCTTACGGGTAAAGCCGGGTCTTGGTCCATCCCGCATCCGGCGCGTCACGCGAGAAGAGGATACGTTCGTGCAGCCGGAACGGCCGCTCGTGCCAGAACTCGATGGCCAGCGGCTTCACCCGGTAGCCGACCCAATAGGGCGGGCGCGGCACGTCGCCGATCGGATATCTGGCGGTCATCAGGGCGATCGCCTTCTCGAAGGCGAAGCGGCTCTCCAGCGGAGAGGATTGCTTGCTGGCCCAGGCGCCGATCTGCGCCGCGCGCGGGCGCGTCGCGAAATAGGCATCCGCCTCCGCCTCGGACACCGGCGTCACTGTGCCGCGAACGCGGACCTGGCGGTCGAGCGATTTCCAATAGAACGCCAGCGCCGCCTTGGCATTGGCGGCGAGCTCGGCGCCCTTCCGGCTCTCGTTGTTCGAGTAGAACACGAAGCCATGCTCGTCGAAGCCCTTGAGGAGCACCATCCGCACGTTGGGAAAGCCGTCCTGGTCGGTGGTCGCCAGCGCCATGGCATTGGGGTTGTGTGTCTCGCTGCGCGCGGCGTCCTCGAACCACTCGGCAAAAAGCCGAAATGGTTCAGCGCTTTCCGTGAAATCACCAGCCGTTAACCAGGTCGGGTGTTGAATCGAGGCGGTGTCGGACATTGGGGATCTTTCGGTGGCCGCGTCGGCGTCAGTCCCAGGCTACGGTGGCGTTCTATATAGTGGATGGTCGGGCGCGCGCCTATGGCGGCGCACGCTGGCCCACGTCTTCGCTCTCGCCATGACCGGCGCGCTCGCGGGCGGCTGCAGCTTCTCTTATCAGCTCGGCTCGCTGTTCGGTAAGGAGGAGGAGCCGGCGGAGGTGACTAACGTGAGCCTGCCGGCGTCCGATCGGCCGATCGGCGACGCCAGGTTCGCAGAGGCCGATCTGATCGTGGCCAGCCAGGCCGCGGCCGCGCTGCTCGCCAAAGGCGACAAGGACAAGAGCGCGCCCTGGCAGAACCCCGCCACGGGGGCGCGCGGAATGGTCGCCCCGATCGCGTCGGCCTACACACAGGATGGCTTTACCTGCCGCGACTTCCTCGCGAGCTATGTGCGCGCGGAGGAGGAAAGCTGGCTGCAGGGCGAGGCTTGCCGCATCCACCAGGGCCGCTGGGTGGTCCGCAGCCTCAAGCCGTGGAAGCGGGCCTAGGTTCCTAAACCTTCCATATTGCAGGGTTTTTGAGTGCTGTCGGCGTGCTATGGATTGCAGCCGTCGGGCGGTATCCCCACATTTGCAGCGGCGGCCGGGGGGATTCGCCGGCAAACAAGATCGGGTACGGCGCGCGGGGAGGGTCCTGGCGTGCCGTGGACAGGACGAGGCGGAGCTGGTTGCAGATGCGTGACCCTTATGAGGTCCTGGGTGTGGCGCGGACGGCGGATGCCGCCGCGATCAAGAGCGCGTACCGCAAGCTCGCCAAGAAGCTGCATCCCGACACCAACAAGAATGATGCCACGCTCGCCCAGCGCTTCGCCGAGCTCAACAGCGCCTACGAGATCCTGGGCGATGCGGCCAAGCGCAAGCAATATGACGCCGGCGAGATCGACGCCGAGGGCAAGCCCAAGTTCCAGGGCTACGAAGGATTCGGCGCGCATCCGGGCGGGGGATTTGGCGGGCGCGAGGGCGCGTTCGAGAGTTTCACCTGGGGGCCGGAGGGCTTCCAGCGCACGACCACCCGCGGCGGCGGACGCCGGGGTGGCGGGGGCGGGGCGGGCGCGTTCGAGGATATTCTCAAGGATATGTTCGGCGGCTTCAGCGGGGGCCGTCGCGGCGGACAAGGCCCGCAGTTCGAATTCGAGGAGGCCGGTCCTGCCCCGGTCGGTCAGGACATCACCACGTCGGTGACGGCGACGCTGGCGGATGCCGCGCGCGGCGCCAAGCTGCGGGTGCGGCTTCCCACGGGCAAGGAAGTCGAGGTCAAGCTGCCGGTCGGCATCGCCGACGGGCAGCAGGTGCGCCTGAAGGGGCAGGGGCTCGCCGGGCCGCGCGGCGTCGGCGACGCGCTCGTCACGGTGCACGTCGCCGCTGATCCGCTGTTCAAGCGCGAAGGCGACAACCTGCGGCTGGAGCTGCCGATCACGCTCTATGAGGCCGTGCTCGGCGCGCGCGTGCGCGTGCCGACCCTCGACGGCGCGGTGCAACTCGCGATCCCGCCCGGAACGTCGAGCGGCCGCGTGTTCCGCCTCAAGGGCAAGGGCATGCCGGGCAAGGGCGGGGCTGGCGACCTGCTGGCCACGATCCGCATCGTTTTGCCCGACCACAGCGACCCCGGGCTCGAAGATCTGATGCGAACCTGGCAGACGCAGAAGCCCTACAACCCCCGCAAGGACTTCGAGGAGCGCTGACGCTGCGCGGCTTCGGGCGCGGCGCAGCGCTGCTCGCGCGCCGCGTGATCAGCCGCCGGACTGCGGCGTCTGCTCGTCGAGCTGCCGATATGCGGCCGTCGCGACCTTGCCGAGCTGCTTGCGGTCGCCGCTGCCGCTTACGACGTAGGCGACATCCTGCGCCGCCCAGTAGACGGCCGTGGCCCGTCTGTGCTCGCTGTAGCGGAGCGACGTCTCGGGCGCGGAGGAACGCCCGCAGTAGATCGTATAGCGCTCGCCCGATGCGCTTTCGTACATCAGGAACGCAGCCGCGCCCGTCGGTCCGGGCAGCAGGCGGCCGCCCACGAGCTTGAGCCCGATGCTGTCGAGGTTGGGCGCCTTGAGCTGATAGCCCAGCCGCTTCGAAAGCCATTGGACGAGGTGATCGGCATCGGCCGCCGGCACCTCCACCGGGTGGCGCACCTCCACGACATACAGATTGTGCGCCTCGAGCGCTTCCGCGGTGAATGCTTCGAAACCGGGCGGCGCCGGCGTCGCCTGCGGGGCGCTGCTGAACGCATCGCGCGCCGTCCAGCCGAGCGTTCCTCCCAGCACGAACGCCACCACCGCGGCGGCCGCAGCGATGCGCCGCCACGGACGTTCGGCCGCGGTCAGCCGCGAGAGATCGAAGCGCGCGGGAGCGGGCTCGTCGATCGCGCCGTAGCGCGCGCGGATGGCGTCGATCTGCGCACGCCAGGCGGCGACGCGCGCCATGTCCTCGGGGTGCGACGCGAGCCACGCCTCGACGGCGTCGATACGGTCTGCCGGCAATTCTCCGTCCACATACGCGTGGAGTTCATCTTCGGTGACGGCTGCGGAGCGGTCGATCATGGGACACCTTCGTCATTTCACGCGGCGCAGCGGGACACGCTCGCCGTCGAGATAGGCTTTGATCTGCGCGCGGGCGCGCGCCAGTCGCGACATCACGGTTCCGATCGGCACCCCCTGCACCTCGGCCACCTCGCGATAGGAGAGGCCTTCCAGGACCACGAGCAGCAGGGCCGCGCGCTGCTCCGGCACCAGCGCGGCGAGCGCGCGCTCGATGTCGCGCATGCCGGCTTCCGGGCCCGCCATGTCCGTGGCGTCGCCGTCGCCCAGCGGAGCATGCGCCGGGCGGCGCGCCAGCGCCCGCAGGCGGTTGCGATTGAGGTTGGTGAGGATGGTGTAGAGCCAGCTGCGGGTCTCCTCGCCGTGAAAGAGATGCTCCGAGCGCAGGGCCCTTACCAGCGTGTCCTGGACGAGATCGTCGGCGGTCTCGGCGTCGCGGGTCAGCGCCCGCGCGTAGCGCCGCAACGCCGGGATCGCCGCCTGAATGCTCTCTCGGAATGCGCTCACGGGCGCTCTGCCTGCCGGTCCTGCATCTGGAGCGAAAAACACCTCGAAACCGCAAACTATTCCGGCAATGCCCGATTTCTGGCCCGGAACGCGTTCGGCGTTAACATCGCATAAAACCGCGCCCTGCCGTGGGCAGGCTGCTTGAAGGGCCTACCCCCCTATGCCATTAGGAATTGCCCGCCCGGCGCGGGCCACAGTCCAATTTCCTGGGGCATTGGAGCATCATGTCGTCAGCGTCAGGTCTCATGAGCGGCAAGCGCGGACTGATCATGGGGCTCGCCAACAACCGATCGATCGCCTGGGGAATTGCCAAGTCCGTGCACGCGCAGGGTGCGCAGCTCGCATTCACGTATCAGGGTGATGCGCTCCGCAAGCGGGTCGAGCCGCTGGCGCAGGAGGTCGGCGGTCTCGTGGTCGGCCATTGCGACGTGTCCGAGCCCGCGACCATCGATGCCGCATTCGATGCGGTGCGTGGCGCCTGGGGGGCGCTGGATTTCGTGGTGCATGCAATCGCGTTCTCCGACAAGTCGGAGCTCGACGGCCGCTACGTCGACACGACCCACGACAACTTCGTGCGCACCATGGTCATCAGTTGCTACTCGTTCACCGCGATCGCGCAACGCGCCGAGAAGCTGATGCCCAACGGCGGCTCGCTGCTCACGCTGACCTACTACGGCGCGGAGAAGTGGATGCCGCACTATAACGTCATGGGCGTCGCCAAGGCGGGACTGGAAGCCTCCGTGCGCTATCTCGCCGCCGATCTCGGCTCCAAGAACATCCGCGTCAACGGCATCTCCGCCGGCCCGATCAAGACGCTGGCCGCCTCGGGCATCGGCGATTTCCGCTATATCCTGAAGTGGAACGAGTACAACTCGCCGCTCCGCCGTAACGTCACGGCGGAGGAGGTCGGCGACACGGCGATGTACCTGCTGTCCGACCTCTCGCGCGGCGTCACCGGAGAGATCCACCACGTGGATGCCGGCTACCATATCGTCGGCATGAAGCACCCCGACGCGCCCGACATCACCGTCAACGACGACTGACGGGGCCGCCGGGTTTCGCGGCGCGATGCCTGTCGCGCCAAGAAACCACGCCGAGAAACCACGCCAAGAAAAACGCAAGAAAAAAGGGCCGACGAATGCGTCGACCCTTTTCGTATCATCAGGACAAGGGCGCTGCTTGAGCCGCGCCTGCCGTCTGACGCTTGCTGCACTCACGTGCAGCAGGTCATTACGACTTCTTGGCCTTCTTCTTCGACTTCTTCGCCATGAGTGCCTCCAGCGGTCCGATGATCGGCGCATCGGTGTTGAATTGAGCCGACGTGTTTCATGTACGCGATAGGGCTTCGGAACGCAATCGGAAAATGAGAAAAACCGTTGATATTTCCGATACTTAACGGACATTCAGATTGGAATTAACTTTTGTTCATCCAGGTCCCGGGAGCAGCCGTTTTGGGCCTCCTGGACCATGCTCTGCGCCCGCCATGGCGCAGCCTGCGCCCGAACATGTAACCCTGTCGCCACTGCGAATTTGACCCTCCGCCGCCTGCGGGCTACGACGCGCCATGTCGCACAATACGTTCGGGCACCTGTTTCGCGTCACGACCTTCGGCGAGAGCCATGGCGTCGCGATCGGCTGCGTCGTCGACGGATGTCCTCCGCGCATTCCGCTGACCGCCGCCGACATCCAGCACGATCTCGACCGCCGTCGTCCGGGGCAGTCGCGCTTCACCACCCAGCGGCGCGAGCCCGACACCGTGCGAATCCTGTCGGGAACATTCGTCGACGACGCGAGCGGGCAGGAGGTCACGACCGGCACGCCGATCGCGCTCGTGATCGACAACGTCGATCAGCGTTCGAAGGATTATTCGCAGATCAAGGATACCTATCGTCCGGGCCATGCCGGCTATGCCTACGACGCCAAGTACGGCATCTACGATTATCGCGGCGGCGGACGCGCGTCGGCGCGCGAGACGGCGGCGCGCGTCGCCGCCGGCGCGGTGGCACGGCGGATCGTGCCGGGCCTGAGCGTGCGCGGCGCGCTCATCCAGATGGGCCCGCACAAGATCGACCACGCCCGCTGGGACTGGGACGAGGTCGCCAACAATCCGTTCTTCTGCCCGGACGCGCAGCAGGCGAAGTTCTATGAGGATTATCTCGACAGCGTGCGCAAGCGCGGATCCTCCGTCGGCGCGGTGATCGAGATCGTCGCCGAGGGCGTTCCGGCCGGACTCGGTGCGCCGGTCTATGGCAAGCTCGATGCGGATCTCGCCGCGGCGCTGATGAGCATCAACGCGGTCAAGGGCGTGGAGATCGGGGCCGGCTTTGCCGCGGCGGAGCTGTCGGGCGAGGAGAACGCCGACGAGATGCGCATGGGCAACGACGGCAAGCCGCGCTTCCTGTCGAACCATGCGGGAGGCATCCTCGGCGGCCTCTCGACCGGTCAGCCGGTCGTTGCGCGCTTTGCGGTCAAGCCGACCTCCTCGATCCTCACGCCGCGCAAGACCGTCGACCGTTATGGACGCGAAACGGAGGTCTCCACCAAGGGGCGCCACGATCCATGCGTCGGCATCCGTGCCGTGCCGGTGGGGGAGGCGATGGTCGCCTGTGTGATCGCCGACCATTTCCTGCGCCACCGTGGGCAGGTGGGCGAGAGCATGCCGTGGCCGTTCACGCCGCCGAAAGGCTGATCAACCAACTGGCGCTGTTCAGGGCAGGGCTTGCGCGGATGGACCCGCGGGCAGGGGGCCCGCCGGGGCGCAGCCGATGCCGTTGCCGCAGGTGTCGGTGAGGAAGGCGATCAGCGTGTTCATCTGCTCCAGGCGGGCTGAATAAACGACGGAGCGTCCCGTGCGGCTGGCCCTCATCAGGCCGGCGCTGCGCATCCGCTCGAGATGAAAAGACAGCGTGTTCGGCGCGAGTCCGAGCCGGCTGGCGACCTCGCCGGCCGCAAGCCCGCCCGGGCCGGCCTGGGTCAGCAGGCGGTAGATATCGAGGCGGCTGTCCTGTCGAGCACCGCCAGCGCGGCGATGGCGTCTGGCGTTTCCATGGATGTTCAATGATTATTGGAATAATCTAGTGTAATCAACATGATATGAATAATGTTCGAAGTCATGCGCTGGGCGCGAAAGGCCCACCTCATTAGACGCTTGGCTGGGGGCCCCGCGGCGCGTACAGAGCGTGCCAAGATCGCCGTGCGCGGCGGAACAAGAAAGTCGGATGAGAATGAACGATGGGGTGAGCGCTCTGGCGCGGGATGTCAGTGCCCAGGTGGCGGCGGCGGTCGAGGCCTTCGCGCGCGGCGAGATCGTGGTCGTCTCGGATGACGACGACCGCGAGAACGAGGGCGACCTGTTCGTCGCCGCTTCGCTCTGCACTCCGGAGAAGATGGCTTTCATCATCCGCCACACCTCCGGCATCGTCTGCGCTCCGCTCGCGCACGATGACGCGAGGCGGCTGCGGCTCGATCCCATGGTGGCAGCCAACGATGCTCCGCTCGGAACGGCCTTCACGGTGTCGGTCGACTTCCGTCACGGCCTGACCACCGGCATCTCGGCGGAAGAGCGCACCAACACGGTCCGCGCGCTCGCCAACGGCAACACCGGACCGGTTGATTTCGTGCGCCCCGGTCACGTGTTCCCGCTCATCGCCAAGGAAGGCGGGGTGCTGATGCGCTCGGGGCACACGGAAGCCTGCATCGACCTATGCAAGCTCGCCGGTCTGCCGTCGGTCGGCGTGCTGGCGGAACTCATGAACGACGACGGCACCGTGATGCGCGGGCGCGACGTGCTGAATTTCGCCGAGCGTCACAATCTCAAGTTCGTGTCGATCGCGGATCTGATCGCCTACCGGCAAGCGCGCGACAAGCTCGTCGAGCGGGTGGGCGAGTTTCCGGTCGCCACCGAGATCGGCACGCTGCGCGGCTATGCCTACGTCACGCCGTTCGACCCGGTCTATCACCTGGCCTGCGTCTACGGTCAGATCGGCGAGGGCAAGGACGTGCTCACGCGCCTGCATCGCGCAGACCTGATCCACGACGTGTTCGGCAAGCAGCGCCCCATCCAGGCCGCGCTGCAGCGCTTCGAGCATGCCGGCCGCGGCGTGGTGATCTTCCTGCGTGACGGTACCGCCGGCGTGCCGGTGAGTGCGCCGCCGCGCGAGGGCTACACCGCCTCCGAGGACGCACGCACGCGTCAATGGCGCGAAATCGGACTGGGTGCTCAGATCCTGCGGGACCTCGGCATCTCCTCGATCCGCCTCCTGACGACGGCGCGCCATCGTTACGTCGGACTGAGCGGGTTCGGGATCGAGATCACGGGGGTTGAGCCGCTGGAGTCCTGATCCAGCCGGCGCAGGGAACGTCGCAACCGGGAAATGGCAACATGCTGGTCGGCGTCCCCAAGGAGATCAAGGACAACGAGTATCGCGTCGGCATGGTGCCGGCGACCGTGCGCGAGCTCGTCGCGAACGGGCACGGCGTGCTCGTCGAGACCGCGGCGGGCGCCGGGGCGGGACTCGCGGACGCCGATTACGCGGCGGCCGGCGCCGAGATCGTGGCGGGGGCCGAGCAGGTCTATGCGCGCGCGGAACTCATCGTGAAGGTCAAGGAGCCGCTGCCGCAGGAGCGCAAGCTGTTGCGGCGCGGGCAGATCCTGTTCACCTATCTTCATCTCGCGCCAGATCCGCAGCAGACCGAGGACCTGCTGCAATCCGGCGTGACGGCCGTCGCCTACGAGACCGTTACCAGTCCCCACGGCACGCTGCCGCTGCTCACGCCCATGTCGGAAGTGGCCGGCCGCATGGCGCCGCACGTGGGGGCGCACTACCTCGAGAAGGCGAGCGGCGGGCGTGGCGTGTTGCTCGCGGGCGTGCCCGGGGTGTCGCCTGCAACCGTCGTCATCCTGGGCGGCGGCGTCGCCGGGTCGAACGCGGCCTTCATCGCCAGCGGGCTCGGCGCGGACGTGACGGTGCTCGACCGCAATCCCGAGGTGCTGCGCCGCCTGGCCGCGCAGTTCGGCAATCGCGTGCGCACGGTATTCTCGACGCCCGACGTCGTGGATGCGTTCTGCCGGCGCGCCGATCTCGTGGTCGGCACGGTGCTGGTGCCGGGAGCGGCGGCGCCCAAGCTGATTTCCGCCCAAACCGTGAAGGCGATGAAGGCCGGCTCGGTCATCGTCGACATCTCCATCGACCAGGGCGGCTGCGCCGAGACGTCGCGTCCGACGACGCATTCGCGTCCGACCTTCGTGGTCGATGGCGTGATCCATTATTGCGTGACCAACATGCCGGGCGCCGTCGCCCGCACGTCGACCTTCGCACTGAGCAACGTCACCGTGCCGTTCGTGCTCGCACTGGCCGACAAGGGGGTGAGGCGCGCAATGGCCGACGACCCGCACCTGCGCCATGGCCTCAACGTCCATGACGGGCACGTCACTCATCGTGCGGTCGCGGGCGCCCTCAAGCTGCGCTACGTCGCTCCCGAGGAGATCCTGCGGATCTGACGGACGCGCCGCGCATTGCAGGTGCGGGAACACTTTTTCCCAAAAACCCGAGGCCGTGCCACCATCGTGGCCGTGGAGGCGAGTCGGATGCGCAGGCAAGTCCCGGGTCTCGTCGCGTGCGTGCTCATTGCCATGGGCGCCGCCGCCTGGAGCGCCGGCCCGCGCCATCCGGCCCCGCTCAACCGCCTGGCGCAGGACAAGCCCGCGCAGACCGGCGTCGATGTGGAGCTCGTCCTCGCCGTCGACATCTCGTATTCGATGGATCCCGACGAACTGGTCCTGCAGCGCGAAGGCTATATGCAGGGACTGACCTCGCCCGAATTCCTCAATGCGATCCGCCAGGGAATGCACGGGCGCATCGCGCTCACCTATTTCGAATGGGCCGGTGCCTCCGATCAGCGGGTCATCGTGCCTTGGCGGGTGATCGACGGGAGCGCTTCGGCGAAGGCCTTCGTCGACGAGATGGCGGCGGCGCCTTACCGGCGCGCGTACCGCACCTCGATTTCCGGCGCGCTTCAGTTCGCCGTGCCGTTGCTCAAGGATTCTGGCCACCGTGGCCTGCGGCGGGTCATCGATGTCTCCGGGGACGGCGCCAACAACCAGGGAGCTCCCGTCAACATCGTGCGCGATCAGGTGCTGGAACAAGGCATCACGATCAACGGGTTGCCGATCACGCTGAAGCGGCCGCTCACCTCGTTGATGGACATCGAGAATCTCGACCTCTACTACGAGGACTGCGTGATCGGGGGCCCGGGTTCGTTCGTGATCCCGATCAACAGCCGCGACAAGTTCATCGAGGCGACGCGCACCAAGCTCGTGCTCGAGGTCGCGGCCGTCACGCCCAAGCCGCGGATTGTCCCGGTCTCGGCCGCGCAGCCGCGGATCTCGTGCCTGATCGGAGAACGCATGTGGCAGCAGCGCTGGGGCAACGGCGACCCGAACTGAGTTCAGCGCCGGAAGACGGCGACGATCTCCACGTGAAACGAGTAGCGGAACTGGTCGACCGGCGTCACGCCGGTCAGGCGATAGCCCCCCTCGGCGAGGATCTTCGCATCGCGTGCGAACGTCGCCGGATTGCACGACACCGCCACGACCAGCGGCGCCTTGCTCCTGGCGATCTCCCGCGCCTGGGCCTCGGCGCCCTGGCGCGGCGGATCGAACAGGACGGCGTCCGCGCGCAGTTCCTGGGAAACGAGCGGACGGCGGAAGAGGTCGCGCCGCGCGGCGGTGATGGGCTTGAGGCCGCGCGCGGGCGCGGCCTTGGTGAGCGCGGCGATGGCGGGTTCGTCGCTGTCGAATGCTGCGACGCGCGCGAACTGCGCAATGCGCAGCGCGAATGGGCCGACGCCGCAGAACAGATCGATCACGCTCTTGGCGCCGGCGAGATGGGCGAGCGCTTCGCGCGCCAGCACGGCTTCGCCCTCGGCGGTCGCCTGCAGGAACGCGCCCGGCGGAAGCTCGACCGTCGCGCTGCCCATCGTGATGCTCGTCGGCGCGCGGCGGATCACCAGTTCGCCATGCCGGGTGAGCCGCGCAAGGCCATGCTGCTCGGCGAGCTGCGCCAGCTTTGCGGTCGTTTGTGCCGAAAGCGGACCGGAGCCGCGTACGTCGACGTCGAGCCCGCCTTCCGTTGCGGTGGCCTGGATGTCGAGCGGCTTCTTCATCGGATCGAGCACCTGGGCGATTCCCCAGGCGGCCGGCAACGCGCCGGCGAGGCTTGGCGCGAGGATCGGACAGCGGTCGATTGGAACGATGTGGTGGGCGTGCGCGGCGGCAAAGCCGACACTCAGCGTGTCCTTGCCGGACCGGCGCGCATGAAAGGTCGCCCGGCGCCGCCCGGCGCCGTGCGCGTCGATGAGGTCGCCGATCTCGCAGTCGAGGCCGGCCTGCGCGAGCGCCGCCACCACGAGTTCGCGCTTCCACGGGCGATAGCGTTCGCCGGTCCAGTGCTGCAGCGCGCAGCCGCCGCAGACCGAAAAGTGCGGGCAGATCGGCGTGATCCGCTCCGAGCTCGGCTCGGTCACGCGCAGCAGCTGGCGCCGGTCCGGGTGCCCAGCCCACGGCTCGACCTCCACCGTTTCGCCGGGAAGCGCATAGGGCACGTAGATCGGCCCGTCCGGCCCGTCCGCGATTCCGTCGCCGCGGTGGCCCAGCCAAGTGATCGTCAGGCGCTCGGTCATGTCTGCGGGCCGGGGGTTTCGGGCAGGTAGCCGCGCCGCATCAGCGCATGAAACCGCCACACCAGCAACACCGCATAGACCGCGATGCCGATGGACAGGCCGATCCAGACACCCGGCGCGCCGAGATGCAACGTGAAGCCGAGCAGGTAGCACGTGACGAAGCCGACGAGCCAGAAGCTGCCCGCCGAGAGCAGCAACGGGATGCGCGTGTCGTTGAGCCCGCGCAACGCGCCCGCCGCGATCGTCTGCACGCCGTCCGCGATGAAGAATGTCGCGCCGAGCAGCAACAGCGTCTGCGTGAGCGCGCGCGTATGTGCGTCGGCGCTTTCGCCCAGAAACAGCAGCGGGATGACCTCGCGAAAGGTCGCGACCAGCAGCGCCATCGCGCTCATGAAGACGATGCCGAGCACGATCGCGAGAAATCCGGCCCGCCGCGCGCCCGCCGGGTCGCGCCGGCCGGCGGCATGGCCGACGCGCACGGTCGCTGCCATGCCGATTCCCAGCGGCACCATGAACACCACCGCGGCGACCTGCAGCGCGATCTGGTGGCCGACGAGAGCGGCGGTTCCGATCCATCCCATGAGCAGGGCAGCCGCGGCGAACAGGCTGTACTCGAGCAGGAACGTTCCCGAGATCGGCAGCCCGATCACCGCCAGCTTGCCGAGCAGCTGCCAGTCCGGCCGCCAGAGACGTCCGAGCACGTGGAACTTCCGGAATGGCCGGCGCGTGTGGCAGATCGCAAGGCTCGCGGCGCACATGCCGAGGTTGACGATCGTCGTCGCCAGTCCCGCCCCAAAGAGGTCGAGGGACGGCAGACCGAATGCGCCGAAGATGAGCGCATAGGCAAGCAACGCGTTCGCGGGGATCGCCATCAGTGTGATCCAGAGCGCGGGTTGCGGGCGATCGACCGCGCCCATGAAGTTGCGCAGCGCGATGAACCAGCACGACGGGACGAGGCTCCACGCGAGGCCGTCGAGGTAGCGGTCGGCGAGCGCGGCAACCTCCGGCTCCTGGCCGAGCGCCGCCAGCAGCGCGCCGCCGTGCAGTTGCAGCAGCGTCAGCGGTGCTCCCATCAGCAGCACGCCCCAGAGTCCGACCCGGACCGAGCGTCGCACGATGCGCGGGTTGCGCGCGCCCACGGCCTGCGAGGCCAGCGGGGTCACGGCCGACGCCAGCCCGAGGCAGAGCATGAAGGCAGAGAACAGCACGGTGTGTGCGAGGGCCGCGGCCGCCACGGCGCGGTCGCCAATCCGCCCGATGAGGGCGAGGTCGGTGGTCATCATCGCGACCTGCCCGAGCTGCGTGAGCGCGATCGGAACGGCGAGCTCGACCGTGGCGGCGAGCTCGGCGCGCAGGCGGCGCAGGAGCCGCGGAGACGGCAATGTCAGTGCGTCGGGCGAAGTCATGCCGCCAACATAAGGTTCGAGGTCGACAGGTGAAGCGGGCTTCCGGTGTCGTGCTTCGGAATCCGACGCTAACGGCGCGCGATCACGAAAAATTCACGGTTCCCGTCACCGCCGGCGATCGGCGAGGGGAGGATCGCGACGACCTCGCACCCCTGTGCGGCAAGGAACGCCGCAATATCATCGCACACGGCCGTCTGCAATCGCTCGTCGCGAACGATGCCCTTCTTGAGGTCGCTGCGCTTGAGCTCGAACTGCGGCTTGACGAGCGCGACGAGATCGGCGCGCGGCGCGGCGAGCCGCATCGCGGCGGGAACCACCAGCTTGAGTGAGATGAAGCTGGCGTCGATCACCACGAGATCGGGTGGCTCGGGCAGGGCTGCAGGATCGAGCGCGCGAACGTCCGTCCCTTCGAGCGAGATGACGTCGGGCCGCCCGCGGAGCCGCGGATGGAGCTGGTCGCGCCCGACATCGACGGCATAGACGAGGCGCGCGCCGCGCGACAGAAGCACCTCGGTGAATCCGCCCGTCGAGGCGCCGACGTCGAGACAGACGCGTCCAGTCACCTCGATCGCGGCGTGGTCCAGCGCCGCCGCGAGCTTGACGCCGCCGCGCGACACATAAGGGTGCGCGGGCGCGGCGCTCAGCTTGGCGTCGACCGGAATTTCGGCCGAGGCTTTGGTGACGGGCCGGTCGTCGGCCGTGACGAGGCCGGCCGCGATGGCCGCCTGTGCCTTGGCGCGGCTCTCGAACAATCCGCGCTCCACGAGCAGGAGATCGGCGCGCCGGCGCTGCATGTCGGCCACCGGCCTCTACTGGCGGGTGAACAGGTAGTAATAGGCCGCTGCGAAGGCGGCGAGATAGGACACGAGGCCGAAGCTCAGCAGGCGCCGCGTCAGCTCGTAGGATTGCACGACGTCGCGGTTGGTTTCGTCCGCGGCGGCATCCTCGGTGCCGGGCTGCCCGGCGATGCGCTGCAGCTTCTTCTCGTCCACCCGGCTCTTGGCGTGCCAGCTGAAGATGACGAGCGTGAACAGCAGCAGGTGCCAGACGAAGAACTGATGCAGTCCGATGCGATGGAAATAGGCGCCCGACAGCGCGCCGAATACGGCGAGCACGGGTCCTGCCCAGGCGGCGCGATTGATGCGCGCGAGCTTGTCGAGGATGAAGCGCAGCGCGAGGAACGAGAGGGCGGCAAACAGGAGGAAGGCCAGTGCCGGCGGCAGGCCCTGGGTCATGCGAGCTTCACGGTCTGCGCGACGTCCTTGCCGAGCGCCTCGAACACCTTGGCGACGATGCCCTTGGCGTCGAGGCCGGCCTTGGCGTACATCGCGTTCGGCGAATCCTGATCGAGGAATACGTCGGGCAGGACCATGGCACGGACCTTGAGGCCGCGGTCGAGAACACCGTTGTCGGCGAGCGTCTGCAGCACGTAGCTGCCGAATCCGCCGATCGAGCCTTCCTCGATGGTGATGAGCACCTCGTGCTCGCGCGCGAGCCGCAGCACCAGGTCGGTGTCGAGCGGTTTGGCGAAGCGCGCGTCCGCGACGGTGGCCGAGAGGCCGTGCGCCGCGAGCTCGTCCGCCGCGCTCAGGCATTCGCCCAGGCGCGTGCCGAACGAGAGCAGCGCGACCTTGTGCCCCTCGCGCAGGACGCGGCCCTTGCCGATCTCGAGCGGGCGGCCTTCCGCCGGCATCGGCACGCCGAGGCCTTCGCCGCGTGGATAGCGCACCGCGGACGGGCAATCGTCGATCGCTGCGGCCGTCGCTACCATGTGGACGAGCTCGGCCTCGTCGGCGGCCGCCATGATCACGAAGTGGGGCAGGCAGCCCAGGTACGCCACGTCGAACGAGCCTGCGTGGGTCGGGCCGTCGGCGCCGACCAGCCCCGCGCGATCGATCGCGAAGCGCACGGGCAGTTTCTGGATCGCGACGTCGTGCACGACCTGGTCGTAGCCGCGCTGCAAGAACGTGGAATAGATCGCCGCGAAAGGCTTGAATCCTTCGGTGGCGAGGCCGGCCGCGAAGGTGACCGCATGCTGTTCGGCGATGCCGACATCGAAGCAGCGATCGGGAAACTTGGCGGCGAACAGGTCGAGCCCGGTGCCCGAGGGCATGGCCGCGTTGACCGCAACGATCTTCGGGTCCTTCTCGGCTTCCTTGATCAGGCTCTCGGCGAAGACCTTGGTGTAAGCGGGGGCGCGCGCGGGTGACTTGGCCTGCGCGCCGGTAGCGACGTCGAACTTGACGACGCCGTGGTACTTGTCCGCGGATGTCTCGGCGGGGGCGTAGCCCTTGCCCTTCTGCGTCACCACGTGCACGAGGATCGGACCCTGGTCGGCATCGCGCACGTTGCGCAGCACCGGCAGCAGGTGATCGAGATTGTGGCCGTCGATCGGGCCGACGTAATAGAACCCGAGCTCCTCGAACAGCGTTCCGCCCGCGAGGAATCCGCGCGCGTACTCTTCCACGCGCTGGGCCTTCTCGTAGAAGAACTTCGGCAGGCGTTTCGCGAGCTGCTTGCCGATCTCGCGCAGCGAGAGGTACGGACGGCCGGACACCAGCCGCGCCAGATAAGACGACATCGCGCCCACGGGCGGGGCGATCGACATGTCGTTGTCGTTGAGGATGACGATCAGCCGCTCGGCGCGCGCGCCGGCGTTGTTCATGGCCTCGTAGGCCATGCCTGCCGACATCGAGCCGTCGCCGATCACGCAGACGACGTTGTTCTTCTTGCCGGCGAGGTCGCGCGCGACGGCCATGCCGAGGCCGGCGGAGATCGAGGTGGAGGCGTGGGCTGCGCCGAAGGGGTCGTACTCGCTCTCCGCGCGCTTGGTGAAGCCCGACAGTCCGCCGCCCTGCCGGAGCGTGCGGATGCGGTCGCGGCGACCGGTCAGGATCTTGTGCGGATAGCTCTGATGCCCGACGTCCCAGATCACGCGGTCGGCCGGCGTGTCGAAGACATAGTGCAACGCCACGGTCAGCTCGACGACGCCGAGGCCCGCGCCGAGATGGCCACCGGTCACGGCGACGGCGCTGATCGTCTCCTGGCGCAGCTCGTCCGCCAATTGCGGGAGCTGGCTGGCGTCGAGCTTGCGCAGGTCGTCCGGCGTGCGGACTTGATCGAGCAGCGGGGTGGCGGGGCGGGACATCTTTTTTCCTGGCGGGGCCAATTCTTAAGGGTCTCGCGAGCGGGCGCTTCGCAAGGGGTGCATAGCCTTACCCGCCGGTTGGTGCAATTCAATGGCAAAAAGCGGGCCGGGGCGCGTCTGGCGGCTCCCTGAAGCCTCGCTGCGGCGGCGGGCATCGCCTGCCAATCCCCGGCTCGCGCCGGCGAGCGCCGCACCCTGGCCGCAGGCGATTCGCGCCTGCGCAGTGGCGCCCGGTGGTGCAATCAATATAGTGCGCCGCCTCGGCGGAGGCCCGGCGGCGGGTGTCCGGGACAACGGTGGCGGGCTGGTGCAGATCCAACGGCGGCACGTGCTTTTTCTGGCGGGGTTCGATCCGATCGACCTGCCGTCGCAGCATCGCCGGTTCGGGCGCGAGGCCGCGAAATTCGCCGGGACATGGTCGATCGCCGCCGACGTGTCCAACGTCGAGCCGGCCGACACGGAAGCGGGCGAGCGCTGGCGGCTGCACTTGCAGGGTCCAGACTGGAGCACCCGGACAACCTACGAACCGCTCGACTGGCACGATGTGATCGAGAACGAGCTCGCCCGCCCGCAGGTCACGCTGCTGTGGGGAGGCGTGGTCGCCTTTATCGACTTCCTCGTCAGCGGGACGGCCGCGCGCTATTTCGCGGCGACATGGCGCTACGGCCTGTTCTTCCTTGTGCCGTTCCTCAACGTGCTGCTGTTCGCGCTCGTCGGCCTCGCGGCAGGAGGGGCGGTGGTGCGCGCCGCGGGCATGGCGGGGGGCGCGGCGATCGTCTTGGCGCTGATCGTCGCGGCCGTTGTCTTCGCCGGATTGATGCAATGGCCCGGGCGGCGATGGCGCGTCGCGCAGGCGCTGGCCGACTGGATCTTCGCACGCGACCACATGCTCGGCCGCCGGCCCGATTTCGATGCGAGGCTCGATCGTTTCGCCGACCGGCTCGTCGCGCGTGCGCGGCGCGCCGACTGCGACGAGCTGCTCGTCGTCGGCCACAGTCTGGGTGCGACGCTCGCCGTCGAGGTGATCGCGCGTGCGCTCTCGCGCGATCCCGATCTCGCCTCGCACGGCCCCGCGCTCTGCCTGCTCACCGTCGGGGCCACCATTCCCAAGCTTGCGCTGCACCCGGCGGCCGCCCGACTGCGCGCGAGCCTGCAGCAGGTCGCCGCCCATCCGTCGATCGCATGGACGGAGTATCAGGCCCGGCGCGATGCCATCAGCTTCTATCGCTTCGATCCGGTCGCGCTCAAACCGTTCGTCGACAACGTGCCCGGAAAGAAGCCCCACATCATGCTGGTCGGCCTCAAGGCCATGCTGGCGCCCGAGACCTACCGCCGCTACAAGTTCCGGCACATGCGCCTGCACTATCAATTCGTCATGGGCAACGAGCGCCGCGCCGCCTACGACTATTTCATGCTGGTCGGCGGCCCGGCGCCGTTCGCGCACCTGTCCCAGCTTCCGAATGGCGCGCTCGATGCGTTTGGCGAGGATGGCGCCTGTCGCGTGAGGCCGGCGCACGAAGCCGTCGCGCCGGGGCGGGCGCGAACATGACCGTGATGGCCGCCAAGCTGATCTGGCTCGCGGGCTGCATCGCCTGGTACGTCATCCGTTTCCCGCATGAGCGGCGCGCGCGCCGCACGTCCATCGCAAGGCGCGTCGCCCGCACGCGCGAGCGGGTGCTGCTCGCGATCTCCTTCACCGGGCTGTTCATCGTGCCGCTGATCTACGCCGTCACTGACCAGCCGAAGTTCGCAAGTTATCCGCTGGTGCCCGCGCTCACGTTGCTGGGCACGGCGGTGTTCACCGCCTCGCTCGCGCTGTTCTATCGCACGCACCGCGATCTGGGGCGCTCATGGTCGGTGACGCTGGCGCTGCGCGATCGCCACGCGCTGATCACGCACGGCGTCTATCGTTATGTGCGGCACCCGATGTATTCGGCATTCTGGCTGTGGGCGATCGCTCAGGCCCTGCTGCTGCCCAACTGGGTCGCGGGCTTCGCCGGGATCGTCGGCTTCGGGACGCTGTTCTTCGGCCGGGTAGGGCACGAGGAGCGCATGATGCTCGACGCATTCGGCGAGGAGTATCGCGTCTATGCGGATCGCACGCGGCGCGTGATTCCGGGAATCTACTGAGCGGCGGTGGTCGCGCGCGTCACTTTCCGACGTCGAGCGGCTCGCTGCCCTTCGGCTTGCCGCCGGCGTCGAGCGTGATCTTCTCGACGCGGGCTTCCGCCTGCCGCAACAGCTCCTCGCACCGGCGCTTGAGGGCTTCGCCGCGCTCGTAGATCGCCACCGACTCCTCGAGCGGAACCCGGCCTTCCTCGAGCCGCTTCACGATCGATTCCAGTTCCTCGATCGCACGCTCGAACGGCAGCTGCATCACGTCGGTGTTGGAGGTCTCGGCCACGAGATTGTCCTGTCGGTCGAATCGGAAACGGAGTTTAGCGCGTCATCCGCGCATCAGCGCCATGACGTGGGCGCCCACGGAGCGGGCGAGGCCCTGCAGATCATAACCGCCTTCGAGCATCGAGACGACCCGGCCGGAGGCGGTCCTGTCGGCGACCTCCATGAGCTTGCGTGTCGCCCAGGCAAAATCGTCCTCGACCAAGTTGAGGTTGGCGAGGGGGTCGCGCATATGGGCGTCGAACCCGGCCGAAATCACGATGAGATCGGGGGAAAATCCGGCCAGGCGCGGCAGGACCGCGCTCTCGAACGCCGCGCGGAACTGCTCGCCGGCGTCGCCGGCCCGCAGCGGTGCATTGACTATATTATTGTGCGCGCCGCGCTCGGACTTCGCGCCGGTCCCGGGGTAGAGCGGCATCTCGTGGGTGGAGCAGTACATCACGCTCGCATCCGACCAGAAGATCTCCTGCGTGCCGTTGCCGTGGTGCACGTCGAAGTCCACGATCGCGACCCGCTCGAGCCCGTGCTTGCGCTGGGCGTAGCGCGCGGCAATGGCGGCGCTGTTGAACAGGCAGAAGCCCATCGGACGCACCGTCTCGGCGTGGTGCCCGGGCGGACGCATCGCACAGAAGGCGTTGCTGGCCTTGCCGGCGACGACCTCGTCGACCGCCAGCGTGCCGGCGCCGACCGCATGGATGGCGGCCTCGTAGCTGCCCGGCGACATGGTGGTGTCGGCATCGAGCCGCACCAGGCCCTCGCTCGGCGTCGCTTCCGCGATCTCCTCGACGTAGTCGCGCGGGTGGCAGAGCGCGATGGTCTCGACCTCGGCCGCCGGCGCGTCGACCCTCAGCAGCGACTGGAACCGCTCGTCCTCCAGCGCGCGGTCGATGGCGCGCAGCCGGTCGGGCCGCTCGGGGTGGCCCGAGGGCGTCAGATGGCCGAGCGAAGCAGGATGAGTGATGAGCAGGGTGGTCATGTCCGGTCCGGGGCCGCTTTCCTGTTAGATATGGCAGGGCGGTCCGGATTGCACTCGAAATCCTAGCTCTTCGCCGCGAGGCTGACCCCGGGCGGCGGCGGCATGTCGTCGGGCACGAAGAAGTCCGGCGACAGCGGCTGGGCCGGATCGACACGATACTGGTCGAAGTCGGTGACACCCTCGCCGGCGAGGAACGTGTCGTCGATGAGGAAGCGGCCGGAGAACTCCGCGGCGGGCTTCTGGAAGATGCGCCAGGCCGCGTCGGCGAGGATGTCCGGCGTGCGCGACATGCGCATGATGCGCTCGCCGCCGAGCAGATTCTTGATTGCCGAGGTCGCGATCGTGGTGCGCGGCCACAGCGCGTTGACCGCGATGCCTTTCGGGCGCAGCTCGCCGGCGAGCCCGAGCACGACCATGCTCATGCCGAACTTGGCGATCGAGTAGGCCGTGTGGCGCGCGAACCACTTCTCGCGCATGTCGAGCGGCGGCGAGAGCATCAGGATGTGCGGGTTGGACGAGCTCTCCAGATAGGGGACTGCGTACTTCGACACCATGAACGTGCCGCGCGTGTTGATCTGATGCATCAGGTCGAAGCGGCGCATGTCGGTGTCGGCCGCGGGGGTGAGCTGGATCGCGCTGGCGTTGTTGACGACGATGTCGATGCCGCCGAACCGCGTGGCGGTGGCGTCGAGCGCGCGGATCACGGCCTCCTCGTCGCGGATGTCGACGGCGAGGGGGAGGGCGGCGCCGCCGGCGGCGACGATCTCCTGCGCGGCGGTGTGGATCGTGCCGGGCAGCTTGGGATGCGGCGCGTCGGTCTTGGCGGCGATCGCGATGTTGGCGCCGTCGCGGGCGGCGCGCAGCGCGATGGCGAGGCCGATGCCGCGCGAGGCGCCCGTGATGAACAGCGTCTTGCCCTTGAACGACATGGGCCTCAGCGCCCCTTGCTCAGGAACGCCTCGAATGCAGCGCGCGCCTCGGGCGATTTGAGCCGCACCTTGAACAGCTCGGCCTCCTCGTCGATGCGGGCCATCAGCTCGTCGGGCGCGCCGCGCAGCAGGCGGCGCGAGGCCGCGACCGCGCCCGGCGGCAGCGCGGCGATCTCGCGCGCCGCCTTCATCGCCTCGCCGTCGACCTCCTCCGGGGCAACGACCGTATTGACGAGCCCCGCGTCCCTAGCCTGAGCCGCATCGAGCGGCCGTCCCATCACCAGCAGGGCGAACGCGCGGGCGTGCCCCATCATGCGCGGCGCGATCAGGCTGGACGCCGCCTCCGGCACGAGGCCGAGGCTGGTGAACGGCGTGACGAAGCGCGCCTCGCGCGAGGCGACGACATGATCGCAGTGGAACAGCATGGTCGTGCCGATGCCGACGGCGATGCCGGACACCGCCGCGACCAGCGGCTTCCGGCAGGTGACGAGCGCCGGAAGGAAGTCGCCCACGGGACGGGGCATTCCTTCCTTCGAGGTCGCGATCGCCAGGAAGTCCTGCAGGTCGTTGCCCGCGGTGAACGCGCCCGGCGTGCCGGCGATCACGATGCAACGGATGGCGTCGTCACCGCCCGCGCCGGCGAGCGCCTCGGTGAGGCGCGCATACATCGCGTGGGTAAGGGCGTTCTTCTTCTCCGGACGGTTCAACCGGATCGTCCGGATGCCGCCGTCGTCGGTGACGATCACGTGCTCGCTCATGCGCATTTATCCCAGCAGTGCGGTGGGCACGGGCGCGATGGCCTCGGCGCCTTCGGTGACGGTGTCGGCGAGGCCGCGGGCGGAGGTGGCGACATGGTCGGCGAAGAACCGCGCCGCCGCCGCCAGCGGGGCGGGGGCTATGTTCGTGTCGCCGCGCAGCGCCGCGAGCGCGTCCTTGGCGAGCAGGCAGCCGCCGGCCGCGACGCCGAAGATGCGCAGGTAGGGCGTCGCGCCTGCCAGCGCCGTGTCGGGCGCGCTCGCGAACGTGTTCAGCAGCCACTCGGTCGCGCGCTCGAGCTGATCGACCGCTTCGCCCAGCCGCTTGCCCGCCGCGCCGAAGGCGGGATCGTTCGCGGTGTTCACCTCGGCGACGATGCCGCGCAACTCGGCGATATAGGCGCGCACGGCCTTGCCGCCCGAGAGGGGCAGCTTGCGCGCGACGAGGTCGATCGCCTGGATGCCGTTGGTGCCTTCGTAGATCTGCGTGATGCGCGCGTCGCGGTAGAGCTGGGCGGCGCCGGTCTCCTCGATGAAGCCCATGCCGCCGTGCACCTGCACGCCCAGCGAGGCGACCTCGGTCGCCACATCCGTGGAGAACGCCTTGGCCACGGGCGTGAGCAGCGAGGCGCGCTCGTGCGCGGCGGCGCGCAGGGCGGGATCGGCGGCCTGCTCGCTGCGGTCGATCGCGACGGCGGTGGCGTAGCAGATCGCGCGCGCCGCGTTGGTGAGCGCGCGCTGGGTCATCAGCATGCGCTTGACGTCGACGTGATCGATGATCGGGACGGATTGCGCCGCGTCCATGCCGGTGCCGCGCCCCTGCCTGCGCTCGCGCGCATAGGCGGCGGCGCGCTGCGTCGCGGCCTCGGCGATGGCGACGCCCTGCACGCCGATGGCGAGGCGCGCGCGGTTCATCATCGTGAACATGTACGACATGCCGCGGTTCTCCTCGCCGACGAGGAACGCGACCGCGCCGCCCGCATCGCCGAAGATCATCGTGCAGGTGGGGGAGGCGTGGATGCCCATCTTGTGCTCGATGGAGTGGACGCGCACGTCGTTGCGCGCGCCCAGGCTCCCGTCGGCGTTCACCAGGAACTTCGGCACCACGAACAGCGAGATGCCGCGCGTGCCGGGCGGGGCGTCGGGCAGGCGCGCCAGCACGAGGTGGATGATGTTGTCGGTGAGCTCGTGCTCGCCGTAGGTGATGAAGATCTTCTGCCCGAACAGGCGGTAGCTGCCGTCGGGCGCGCGCTCGGCGCGCGTGCGCAGCG
Source organism: Xanthobacteraceae bacterium (assembly GCA_035556735.1). GTDB lineage: Bacteria > Pseudomonadota > Alphaproteobacteria > Rhizobiales > Xanthobacteraceae > CANJBX01. Next base: position 858,799 of record DATMFF010000006.1, read on the forward strand.
CGCCGACGTCCGAGCCCGCCTGCGGCTCGGTGAGCTGCATGGTGCCCATCCACTCGCCGGACACGAGCTTGGCGAGATAGACGCGCTTGAGGTCGTCGGAGCCGTGCGCGGCGAGCGCGTCGATGCCCGCCATGGTGAGGATGGGGCCGACGCCGAAGGCCGCCGAGGCCGAGTTCCACATCTCGACGCAGGCCATGTTGAGCGCCTGCGGCAGGCCCTGGCCGCCGAACGTCTTGGGCGCGGCGAGGCCGTTCCAGCCGGCGGCAGCCCAGGCGGTGTAGGCCTCCTTCCAGCCCGGCGGCATGGTGACCTTGCCGTCCTTGAACGGGGTGCCGTGGCGGTCGCCGATGGCGTTGAGCGGGGCGATCACGTCGCCCGCGAAGCGGCCGGCCTCCTCCAGGATGGCGAGGACGTCGTCGTCGCCAAGGTCGCCGTAGAGGCCCTCGGCGCGGGCCTCCTCGAAACCGGCGGCGTGCCTGAGGGTGAACGCGATTGTTGCGGCCGGCGCGCGATACATTCGGTGTCTCCGTGCGCCACTCTAGCCGCTGCCGTCGGACGGGAAAAGCGGAGCGGGTCTGTGCTACAAGCGCCGGCGGCGGCGGGGGCCGCCTGAGGTCACAAGGAGTTCTCGATGGTCACCGAGATTGCGCAGATCGACGTCAAGCCCGGCATGGAAGCCGAGTTCGAGGAGGGCGTGCGCAAGGCGACGCCGCTGTTCCTGCGGGCGCGCGGGTGCAAGGGACTGACGCTGCAGCGCTCGATCGAGAAGCCGCAGCGCTACCGGCTGATGGTTCAGTGGGAGACCTTGGAAAACCACACGGTCGACTTCCGCGGCTCGGAGGACTTCACGGCCTGGCGCGGCCACGTCGGCCACTGCTTCGCGGCCCCGCCGGAGGTCGAGCATACCAGCGCCGTCCTGTCGGCCACGCCCTGAGCGAGCACAGGACGGCGGGCAGGGCAGGCCCGCCGCGCCGTTGACAGAATGTCGCCTCCCGGTATGGTCCGGCGCTTCCCATTGGGGCGTAGCCAAGTGGTAAGGCAGCGGATTTTGATTCCGCCATTCCCTGGTTCGAATCCAGGCGCCCCAGCCACCCCACTTCATTCTCTCGTGAAATCTGTCGTTGTCCATCGAACAACTCGGCGGCGAGTCCGGCTATCAGTTTCGCTGGCGTATTACTTGCCCGCCGCTGCTCGGCTTATTCCGAGAGCTAGAATGCGATGCAGCAGATCCGGGTAGGCGAGGCCGTCATGCCGGGCTGCCGTCGCGAACTCCTGGCTCTTCGCGATTTCGGGATTAGGATTCGCTTCGATGAAGTATGGAGTGCCGTCGGCGGAGAGGCGAAAGTCGATGCGCGCATATCCATCGAGCTCCAGCGTTCGGTAGACGCGCTTGGCAATCCGCTGGATACGGGAGCGCATGTCCGGCGTAAGGTCCTTGGCCGGCCCGTCCAGGATCCCGAGGCGCTCCTGATAGTTCGTATCGTGTTTGACCTTCTCTGTCGCAATGTGCCGTGCGCTCTGGGCCATCTTGCCGAATTTGAGCTCCCACACCGGCAGCACCCGCAGCCGATCGTTGCCGAGCACGCCGACATAAAGCTCGCGCCCCTCGATGTATTGCTCGGCGATCGCCGCCGTGCCGACCTTCTCGTGGATGAAGGTGACGCGCTCGGCCAGCTTCTCGTCCGTTTCGACGACTGATGCTTGCGAGATGCCGAAGGACGCGTCAACGCTCAGGCTCTTGACGATCAGCGGAAGCTCGAGACGCTTGGGCCGCTTGACCTTTCGACGCATCGGAAACACGGCGAACGCCGGCACCGCGATCCGGCGATGATGCACCAGCGTCTTCGACAGGTCCTTGCCGCGCGCCAGCATCAGGCCGCGCGGGTTGCATCCGGTGTATGGGACCTGCATCAGTTCGAGGTAGCTTGCGACGTTGTGGTCGTAGATGACTTCGCCGTGAAACTCCTCCAGCAGATTGAAAACGACGTGTGGCTTGAACCCTTCAATCGCGTCGCGCACTGGCTTGAGTTCGTCCTGCACGCCGATCGGGTGAACCTCATGCCCGGATGCGCGTAGCGTGCTCACGACGTCATATTCCGTTTTCCAGACGTTGATCTCCTGCGGGCTGTACCCGCGCGCCGAATCCGGCGGCACGACATCGGGATGCATGAGCACCAGGACGCGCAGCGGCTTCATAGCGCGATCCATTTGCGGCGCGACGACGGGCCGAACATTGCGTGCATGGTCTTTGCGGTCAGCAGGACGGTGAAATCTGTCAGGAGCTTCCGCTCGGAACCGACGGCACGCAGATTATGCACGCGGCAGCGCGTGATCATGTCGTCGAGCACGGCATCGAGCGTGAGTTGGTTTTCGCCGGTCCATCGCGCAACCAGCGTTCTGACATAGGCGCGGTGGCGCCTGACGAAGGTTGAAGCCGGTTGCGCCCGTCGATGCCTTGGATCGGCAGAAAACAGCCGATAGAGATCGCGGTCGTAGGTCTTCGGGGGCTCGAAGGCATAGAACGCCTGCTTTTTCTGATAGTGGCTGCCCAGCGTCTCGCTGAGCTCGTGCAGCGGATCGACGCGTTCGCGGGACGTGATCAGGGGCCGCTTCCCGGCGATTTCGCCCATCAGCTCGTCGACGTATTCGAGCTTCTTGAGCGCAGGCCACCCGGCATAGCGTGTCCGCCAGTTTGAACGCGGCCGCAGCCACACCGCAAAGGTCTCGGCGAAATCCTCGTCCGGATGGCTCTGCGCATACCAGCGCCGAAGGTGCTGGACGTAGCGCCGGCTGGCTGGATTAGGCCGGTAATAGCGGGGGTAGCGTTTCGAGGACGGGCCGAACAGTTGCTGCCAGCGCCGGCGGCGGTGCAGTCGGTAGGCGTGCTGCACGGCATGACCGGCTTCGTGCCGGAGAATGGCCATGCACTCCGACCAAGTGCCCCCCTCGATCTCGAGCATCATTTTCTTCTCGAGCCTCATCAGGCGTGGATGGGCCAGATAGAACGGGATCGCGATACCGGGCGTGTTTTCAGGACTGAACCACTCGCTCGATATCCACGCATGTGGCCGCAGCCGGATGCCCCGCTCCTTGAGCTCCTCATGGAGAGTGTTGAGACAGTCCTCAAGCCAGGTGCCTTCGACCTTGACCCTCAGACTGCTGAGGCGGCGCTTGAGCAATTGCTCGTCCGACAGCGTTTCCCAAGCGAGCTTCCGGCGCGGCATCGAGTCTCCGAATGGTGATTTCGCCATGGAGATGGTGTCATAGGATGTTGCTGGCAACAAGCGCCGGGCGTTCGCGGAGCCGCGGGCGGGCGGGCCCGCCACGCTCGTCCCATTACTGGATGCGACACGAGGCCCGCGGCGGGCCGATTTGGCGCGCCAGCGACGGTAATCGCCGTTGGCCGCGCGGCGCCTCCTACGCGATGCGCTCGCGCGCGCCGGCGGACGTCTCGCCGGCACAGTCCGCAAGAGACAGCTCGCGCAGGCGCGGCAGCACCTCGCGCGCGAACAGGGTGAGGTTGTCGACGGTCTCGGCGTGGTCGAGCGTGCCCGCCTGTCCCATCATCAGCAAGTTGCCGAAGCCGCCGACCTCGCCGTAGAACTGCCGCAGCTGCGCAAACACGTCGTCGGGCGTGCCGACGAACATCAGTCCGGCGTCCATGTACTGCTCGACGCTCGCGTCGCGCGGCAGGGGCTGCCCATTGCGCATCTGCAGCGGCCCGGCATTGGTTCCCGCCTTGACCATCCTGAGGGTCTCGTCGACCGGAACGAATCCGGGCGGGCTGCGGAACTGCGGATCGATGCGCATCGACGTGTCGAAGTAGCCCTTCATGGTCGCGGCGCGCCGGAATGCCTCCTCGCGCGAGCCCGCCACCGCGACGACGGCCAGATAGCCGAGCTTGTCCTCGCCGGGCAGGCGGCCATGCGTTTGCTCGTAGCTCTCGCGATAGGCCTGGAACACGGAGCGCGCCACCGCGCCCGACAGGAACGTCGCGCAGTTGTAGCCAAATCGGGCGTGGAGCTTCGCGCTGCCCGGGCCCGACGCCGTCATCCAGATCGGCGGATGCGGAGCCTGGATCGCGCGCGGCCATACGCTCACGTTGCGATAGTGGAAATACTGTCCTTCCCACGAGAAGTTCTCGCCGGTGTTGCTCAGCGCCTCGACGATGAGATCGTGCGCCTCCCAGAAGCGGTCCATGAAGCGGGTCGGGTGCTTGTTGGACATGAACACCTCGTAGGAGGCGCCCTTCACGAGCCCGACCTCCAGCCGTCCGCCCGAGATCGCGTCCACCATGGCGATTTCCTCCGCGACGCGAAGCGGATCGGTTCGGTTGGCGAGCGGAATGCCGAGCGCGAGCAGGCGCGCCTTGCGGGTTTGCCGCGCCAGGATCGCGAGCGTCGTCATGCAGGAGGCCGACATGCACGACGCCGTGCCGTGATGCTCGTTGACCATGATCTCCAGCCCGACCTCGTCCGCGAGCATGTACTCGTCGAGATAGCGGTTGAGCAGGGCGCCCGCGCGTGCGGGGTCGCAATGGCGCGGCGCGATCGTGATGCCCATGGCGCCGGGCAGCGTCCAGGCCGGCGTGTAGGGCTGCTCGCTAAACTGCCAGACGCGCATGCTTCGCCTCCCTGGTGCGTCCCGTCGACGCGAACTGGAGGATCAGCTCGGCAAGCTGCTCAGGCTGATCCACGTGGATGCGGTGGCCGCATCGGTCGATCGTGTGCAGCCGCGCGTCGGGAAGGGCGCTGGCATAGCTCTCGCCGTAGCGCGGCGGGATCAGCGCGTCGTCGGCGCCCCACAGCACGAGGGTCGGGACGCCGATGCGGTGCAGTCGCTGCCGCAGCTTGGGATCGTTGAGGTAGGGCGACCAGCCGAACAGGCTGACGGCTTCGCGGTTGCGCAGCGTGCGGCGCAGGCGGCTGGTGTCCATGGCCGCAAGGTTGACGTCGGGACGCTCCGTGACCTGCATCAGCCGCTCGGCGGCCGGTGCCGGCATCATGAAGATGTCCGTGATGTCGTTGCGGCGGCGATCGGGGCCACGCAGGCCGAGCGGCGCGCCGAGCACGGCGTGCGAGATGCCGCGCGTGCTCTTGATCAGCATCTCGGCCGCGATCCATCCGCCGAACGACATGCCGACGACAATGGCATCCGCGAGATCGAGCGTCTCGATCAGGTCCAGATAGAGATAGGCGATGTCGTCGACCGTATCGAAGCTCGCGGGAAGCTCGCTCGCGCCGAAGCCGGGGTGGGACGGCGCGACGACCTCGAAGTTCCGCGACAGGCGGCGGAGGAGATCGAGCGAGCCCTCCAGTCCATCCATGCCGTGCAGGAACACCAGCGGGCGGCCTTGTCCCTGGCGGATGAGCTCGATCGACACGCCAGCGATATCGGCGCGCTCCGCGCCTTCCAGCAGCGCAGGCCCTGCGTCGTCGCGTATCATCGGCGCCTCCTGATCCATGTGCCGGAAGCTGGGCCAAAGCGGCCGATAGCGTCCAATTCTTTATGGGGGCGCGATCGATACCCGCGCGTTATCGGTCGGAGCCGCTCACTCCGCGAACTGCGCGATGAAGTTGCCGAGCGCAGGCGCGTCGTTGTCGCGCCGCCAGGCCAGGATCAGGCGAAAGGACACATCCAAGCCCTGCACCTCGCGCAGCGCGAGGTTGCCCGGCATGCGCGCCTGCACTTCCGACCCGACGAGGCCCAGTCCCATTCCGGCCGAGACCAGGCTGAGCTGGGTGGACAGCGTGGAGACCTCCTGGATGATGAGCGGGGAGAGGCCGCTCTGCATGCAGCCGGACAGGAGCTTGTTGTTGTAGCGCTGCAGGTTGTCGCGGCTCAGCCACACCAGCGGCTCGTCCTTGAGGTCGCCGACCTCGATCCGCTCGGCCTTGGCGAGGCGATGGCCGGTGGGGACGGCGAGCCTGATCGTGCTCAGGCTGATGGTGCGGGCATCGAGCACGCGCGCGTCGTCCGCCGAGCAATGCACGTCGTAGACGATGCCCGCGTCGAGGGCGCCTTCGTGCAGCGCGCGGATCTGCTGCACGGAGCTGAGCGGCTGCAACTCGATGGCCACGGCCGGGAACGCATGCCGGAATGCGTTGATGCGGCGCGGGATGTCGTCGTGCCATGAGGCCACGTCGTTGAAGCCGACCGAGATGTTCCCGGCCTTGCCCGCCGCGTAGTCGCGCGCCTTCTTGTTGGCTGCGCCGACGTGGGCGAGGATCGCGGCCGCCTCCGCGGCGTAAGCCTTGCCCGCCGCGGTCAGGCGGATGCCGCGCGGCAGCCTTTCGACCAGCTCGGCGCCGATCTCGTCCTCGAGCTGCTTGATCTGTCGCGAGAGCGCGGGCTGGGCGACGCCGAGCATCTGCGCGGCGCGTCCGAAATGCTCCGTCCGCGCGAGCGCGGCGAAGTATCGAAGATGCCTCAGCTCCATGCGCGGATCGATACCCAGCAAGCATCGGTCGGGCAACAAAAAAGACTTAGACTCCTGTCCCGGCATACCGGAGGCTTCGCTGCCGGGGGCATTCCCTCCTCAGAGATCCACTCATCCCCGACTGTTGCGAGCCTGACGCAGAGAGTGCTTGCATGCATGGGCTGGGGAGCGATTACCTTCGATCGGTGAACTCGTGCTTCGCCGCGCGTGCGCCGGCGCTGACGAAGCATAACCGAATGTGAGGAAATCAATGTCGGATCTGGCAAGCCTTGAGCTGCGGCTGAAACGAGTAGAAGACCAGCTCGAGCTTCTGCGGCTGGAGGGCGCGTATGCCTTCTTCTTCGACCGCCGTGAAGAGCAGGCATGGGCAGGCCTGTTCACCGAGGACGGCGTCTACTCGCGCCGCAAGCTTGCCGGGATGGGTGAGCCGGTCTTCATTCAGGGACGCGAAAATCTGGCCAGGTACTGCAAGTCGAATCCCGTGAGCTGCGTGCACATGCTGCACCTGCCGCATTTCGTGATCGACGGTGATGCGGCGACCTCACGCATCTTCGTTCATTACCGTGGCTCGTTGATCGAGCACGGCCGGCCGACGCAGACCGAATCGATCGGGTGCTATGACGTCTCCTACCGCCGCACCGGCGAGGGGTGGCGCATCCACCATCGCGTCAACAGCTTCTATGATCGGCAGGTCGATACTGCCTTCGGCTTCGAGCGCTCCATCCCCGATTTCGCAGTTCCGCCGCGTCCGGCGTCGGGCGACTACCCGTACCGCGACGGAAAGAGTTGATCGGCCGACGTTGCCCCGGCGACGACATGGCCGCGCCGGGGCAGCACGATCCGCCGCTGCTTGCCGCTTACTGCTTCTCGATCCGCGCCAACTCGACCAGTCGCGCCCATTCCTTGATGTCTTGCAAAAAATAGGCCTGGGTCTCTTCCGGCGACATGGCAAATACGTCTGCGCCGCTGCGCATCAGGAATTCCGCGGTGTCGGGATCGGCCAGGGCATCGTTGAACCAGCGGTTGATCGTCTTCGCGATGGCGTCCGGGGTCTTCGCCGGCACCATCACCGCCCACCATCCCATCATGTCGATGTTGATGCCCTGCTCCTTGAGCGTCGGGAGGTCTCCCGTCGACTGGAAACGTTCGCCGGACGAGATCGCGAGAATGCGAATCCGTCCTTCCTTGTGCCGGGGGAGCGCCATCGTCGGGTCGTAAACGGCGAAATCGACCGCGCCGCTGGCGAGATCGTTGAGCGAATCGGCCGAGCTCTTGTACGCGACTTCGACGGTCTGCAGGCCGGCTTCGGTCTTGTAGGACTCCGCAATCGCTTTGGCGAAAGGCGTCGCGAACGCGTAGCTGCCCTTGTTGCCTTTCTTGCGCAGGACTTCCGTCAATTCGGCAAGCGATTTGATGGGCGACTTGCCGTCGACCGCGACAACGAATGGGAGCTTGTTGAGCGTGGCAATGGCTCTGATGTCCTTGGCGATGTCGATCGGCGGCGCCTTGAGAAGATTGGCGTTGATGGCGGTTGCGGTTCCGCCGCCGACAAGGATCGTGTGACCGTCGGGGACTGCGCGCGCGATGACGGTCAGCGAGAGCACGCCGCCGCCGCCCGGCTTGTTCTCCACGACGACGACGTGGCCGGTCTTCTTGCTGATCTTGTCGGCAAAAAAACGAACCATGATGTCCGCGCCGCTGCCCGGCGGAAAGGCGCAGAGGAAGTGTAATTCTTTCGATGGATACTTGTCCTGCGCAACGGCCGGCGCCGTTGCGAAAGTGGCTGTCAATAATGCAAGCGCGCCGCCGACGGCCGACCTGAGCACATCTTCCTCCTGAATGTCGGGGTTATTGTGTTGTCCCGGTGCCGGAAGTATCCAGCCTGCGCCATGTTGTATCAAGTGATACGATCTTGCGCAAACCGGGGATGACAGGCTTGTCTCGTGCCGAGAGGAAACGGCTTGCGAGTCATCTCAGACGTCCGGCCGCGAAGGCCTTCGTCCGCGCCGCACGCGCGGCTTTGCCTTTGATCGTGGCGCGGCGCCGCCTCGCGCGGCCCATGCCGGCTCGATGCGGCGTTTCGTCGAGGGCAGGGGCCCATTGTCCGCATTTCACATCCGGCGCGGACGGGGCATGATTGGGCAAACAATCATGTGTGGGAGGAAACAATGAGCCGGACCAGCAGCGCCAGGACCACCGCGGTCGTGCCGGGCTATTCGCAACTGATGCGCGCCGCGGAGGCGATGGCGCCGCTGGTCGAGGCCGAGGCCGCCGAGGCTGAGCGCCTGACCCACATGACCGACAAGGTCGTCGCCGAATTCCGCAGCGCGGGCCTCAACTGCTTGCTCACGCCGAAGGAGCTCGGCGGCGCGCAGCTTCCCTATTCCGACGCCATGCGCATCGTCGAAAAGATCGCGCATGCCGACGGCTCGACCGGCTGGTGCCTCATGGTCGAATGCGTGATGGGCGGCTCCATGGGCTCGATGCTGCCGCAGGAGGGCGCTCAGGCGGTGTTCGGCAACGGCGCGGACATCATCGCCGCCGGCAACGGCGTGCCGCGCGGCTTCGCGCGCGAGGTCGACGGCGGCTACATGTTCAAGGGCAACTGGAGCTACGGCAGCGGCATCCACCATGCCGAATGGATCCACTCCGGCTGTTTCGTCATGGACGGCGACAAGATGCGCATGCTCGAGGACGGCGCGCCGGACATCGTCCTCATGCATCACCCGCGCGACACGATCACGCCCAAGGGCAACTGGGACACCCTCGGCCTGCGCGGCACGGGCAGCTACGACTACACGCTGACCGGCGGGGAAATCTTCATTCCCCGGCACATGACCTACAAGTTCAACGGCGATACGCCCAAGCGCGGCGGCATCCAGTACTCGGCCGGCCTCGTGACCATCACGACCTGGGGTCACACCAGCTGGGCGCTCGGCATCGGGCGGCGGACGCTCGACGAGCTGGCGAAGATGTCGCACGGCCGCGTCGATGCCTTCGGCAAGATGACCGACAGCGCCGCGTTCAAGCAGAAATTCGCGGATGCCGAGGCGAAGTACCGGGCGGCGCGCGCCTTCGTCTATGATGCCTGGGGCGCGGTCGACGAGGCCTACGCGAACGGGCGCGAGGCGAGCGTGCAGGAGCTCGCCTGCATCCGCATGGCGATGAAGCATCTTCATAACGTCATTTCGGAGAACGCGACCTTCGCCCACATCGCCTCGCGCGGCGTGTCGCTGCGGCCCGGCCTGCTGCAGCGCTGCTATCGCGACGTGCACGGCGGCACGCAGCACATCCTCCTGGCCGACGAGATCTTCCAGGAATGCGGCCGCGTGATGCTGGGCGCGATCGGCAAGGACGCGCGCTGGACGATGTTCGGCGTGCATGGGTGAGCGGCGGGGCGCATCCGGGCGCGTCCGCACGCTGACGGCACGTTGACGGCCACGTTGACATGGGCGCGGCCCGCCGATTAGCCTCGTAACAACTGTGACGATCGCGCCGCCGGCGCGGAAGCGGCCGAACGGGGTTCGGAGCAGGCCGGCGCGGCGGCCGGATAACAAGCGCAGCGGCAAGGGCAGGAACATGGATCAGCTGGTACGCGAACGGCAGCCGGCCGTCGCCGTCGAGGAAACGCATCCGCTCATCATCATCGGCTGCGGTTTTGGCGGGATCGCGCTCGCAATCGAACTGCATAAGCACAGCATCACCGATTTCGTCATGCTCGAGCGCGGAAACGACATCGGCGGCGTGTGGCGCGACAACACCTATCCGGGCGCGGCCTGCGACATCGTCTCGCGTTTCTACTCGTTCTCGAGCGATCGCAACCGCGACTGGTCGCGCCCGTTCGCGCCGCAAGCCGAGATCTGGGACTACGCGCAGGAGATCGTCGCGCGCCACGGCATTCGCCGGCACGTGCGTTTCAACACCGAGGTGGCGGAGGCGATCTTCGACGACAAGACGGGGCTATGGACGCTGACCACGGCCGCGGGCGAGCGCTACAGGACGCCGGTCCTGGTCTCGGCCGTCGGCCTGTTCAATCGCGCCAACATTCCCAATATCCCCGGCCGCGACAGCTTCAAGGGCGTGAGCTTCCATTCCTCGAACTGGAACCACGCGTTCCCGCTCGAGGGCAAGACTGTGGCGGTGATCGGCTGCGGCGCCAGCGCCGTGCAGTTCCTGCCCGAGATCGCGCCGCGCGTCGCCAAGCTCTATTCCTATCAGCGCTCGCCGCAGCACGTGATGCCGAAGGCGATGATGCCGGGCGCGGGCGAATGGGACGCGTGGCTGGGCAAACGCAAGTGGCTGCGTGGGCTGGCGCGGCTCAAAGTGCATCTGATGTTCGAGCGGATCACGCTGCGTCGCCGGCGCAATCCGGAGATGCGCCTGAAAGGCGAGGAGGCGTTCCGCGCGCTGCTGGAGCGCAAGGTCAAGGACCCGGAGCTGCGCAAGAAGCTGACGCCGAACTATCCGATGGGCTGCAAGCGCCAGCTCATTTCCGACCACTGGTACGAGGCGCTCACCCGTCCCAATGTCGAAGTCATCGTCTCGCCCATCGAGAAGATCACGCCCGACGGCGTGGTGAGCGATGGCGTGGAGCGCAAGGTCGATGCGATCATCTATGGCACGGGCTTCACGCCGACGGCGTACCTGACGCCGATGCGCGTGAAGGGCCTCGCCGGCCTCGATCTCAAGCAGGCGTGGCGCGACGGGGCGGAGGCCTATCTCGGCATCACGGTCGCGGGCTTCCCGAACTTCTTCATGATGTACGGCCCCAACACCAACGCGACGACGAGCATCATCTTCATGCTGGAGTGCCAGGCCCGCTACATCGTCAGCGCGATCCGGACACTCCGGCGCAAGCGCGCGCGCTTCATGACCGTGCGCGCCGACCAGCAGCGCGCGTTCAACGCCGAGCTGCAGGAGCGGCTCGCCGCCACGGTGTGGGCGCGGCCCGACTGCTTCTCCTACACCAAGGACGAGAACGGCAAGGTCACCACCAACTGGCCGGGCTATTCGACCGACTATCTCTGGCGGACGCGCGCGGTGAAGCCGGGCGATTTTGAGTTCGTGGGATCGGCGTAGGCGGCGCGGCGGCCATCCGGGCGAACGTCCTGCCTCACCGCGGGGCCGCAGCCCGCATCAGCAGGTCCTCGCGCAAGGCCGCCAGCGCCAGCAGGCCCGGAGGCAGCGCGACGCCGACGCCCCCATCTCCCATCGCCGCCGACGGCGTCTGTCCCCGAGGCTTGCAGCCCGTCCGGGCCATACGGCCCGCCGCATGGCGCGCCTTGACGTCCTAGACCGATTGGTCTAGACCATTCGGTCTATCGAGCGGGTCAATGGAGGAACGGCCATGCGTGTCGCCAAGGACGAGGTTGAGAAGAAGTTGGAGCTTCCCGGTACGGTCATTCGTCAGCGGACCGAGTTCGGAGACATCACGGGATACGGAAAGATCAGCGGCGAGTACTTCACCCTGGCTGCGGGCGTCGACACGACGCAGCTCTTCCAGGGGCTGCACGGCAACGCCTGTCAGTGTCCGCATTGGGGCTTCGTTCTGCGGGGACAGATCACCACGACGGACTCCTCGGGAAACAAGGAGACCGTTGCCGCGAACGACCTGTTCTACTGGCCGCCCGGGCACAACGTGAAGGTGGACGCCGACGCGGAGATCGTGATGTTCAGTCCGCAGCACGAACATACACGCGTGATCAACCACATGATCGACAAGGTGAACGGTTACGCCTGACCGAACCGGGTTCTGCTCGCTCGCGACGCGCGGACTCGATATAGTCCGGGCGTCGCGCGCACGCGTTCGTGCAAGGCTGAGGCTGCCGATTTGATGCATTCAACCAAGCAACGCCTGATCGACGCGGGCCTGCGCATGCTGTTGGAGCAGGGCTACAACAGTCTCGGGATCCAGGCGGTGCTGGACGCGACCGCGACGCCCAAGGGGTCCTTCTATCATCACTTCAAGGACAAGGAGGACTTCGCTCTCCAGGTGCTCGACGCCTACATGACCGAGGTCCATGCCGGGCTCGACGCGTGCCTGCTCGACGAGACGCTCTCTCCGCTTGCGCGCATCCGCCGCTTCTTCGAAATGACGCAGGAGAAGTATCGTCAGGACGGCTATCTCGGCTGCCTGATGGGCGGGCTCGGGCAGGAATTGTCCGGGGTGAGCGAGGTGTTCCGGCGCAAGATCGACTGGTGCCTGTCGTCCATCGCCGAGCGGATGGCGAGTTGCCTGAGCGAGGCGAGGCAGAAAGGCGAAGTCCCCGCGGAGTGCGACGTGCAGGAGATGGCGGACCTGTTGGTGAATTGCTGGGAAGGCGCGGCCTTGCGCAGCCGCTTGCGACGAGATCCGGCATCGCTCGTTGCGATGCTCGACTTCTACATCAATTCCGTCGCGGCCCCAGGCCGCCGTCAGAGCGCGCCTGCTGCGTAGCGTGAGGGGCGCGCGTCCCCCGTTTCGTACCGCGAAATGATGCGCAAAGGCTCCCGTCACCCCGTCTGATTCTGGCTATGCTCCCCGAAACACATCGGGGAGGACGTCCATGCGTCTACGCAGAACAGGCGTTGTGACTTTCGCGCTGGCCGCCGGCCTGACGGCGCTCTCGGGCGCCGCGTTCGCGCAGGCCTGGCCGACGCGGCCCGTCACCTGGATCGTGCCATTCCCGGCCGGCGGTCCGGCGGACACGCTGGCGCGCGTGGTGGCGGGGGAGCTCTCGGCCAAGCTTGGCCAGCAGTTCGTGATCGAGAACCGTGCCGGCGCCGGCGGCAACCTGGGCGGCGTGGCGGCGGCCAAGGCCGAGCCCGACGGCTACACCATGATGTTCTCGACGCCGGGGCCGGCGGCAATCAACAAGCTGATGTACACGAATGCCGGCTACGACCCCGAGAAGGATTTCACCCCCATCGTCCTCGTCGCCAAGTCGCCGCTGATCATCGTCGCCAACAACGATGCGCCGGCCAAGGACTTCAAGGGCATGGTCGACTACGCAAAGGCGAACCCGGGCAAGCTCAATGTCGGCCATCCCGGCAATGGCACGCTCGGCCACATCACCTCGGAGCTGGTGCAGATCAACAGCAACATCAAGATGACGAACGTGCCCTATCGCGGCACGGCGCCGCTCACCGCCGATCTGCTCGGCGGGCAGGTGAACATCGCGATGGACTTCATCACGACCTACATTCCGCTGGTGAAGGACAACAAGATCCGCGCGCTCGCCGTCACCAGCAGTCAGCGGGTGACAGCCGATCTTCCGAACACCCCAACCGTTCAGGAGCTCGGCTTCAAGGACTTCGAGGCCACCGCTTGGTACGTGATCCTCACCCCCGCCAAGACGCCGGCCGAGATCGTCAACAAGGTCAATGCGGCGGTGAACGCCTGGCTGCAAAGCCCCGCGGGCAAGCAGACGCTGACGAAATTCGTGATGCAGAGCGCCGGCGGGACTCCGGCGGACGCCAAGGCCTATGTCTCCAGCGAGCTCAAGAAATGGGGGCCGGTGATCAAGGCCTCCAACATCGCGCTGCATTGAGGGTGGCCATGATGGACGGTGTCCGGTCCGGCAGAGCGCCGGCCTGTCGCCAACGTGCCGGCCCGGACGTCCGCTGGCGGTGATCGTCCGAACGGGAGCCTCGCGCATTCGCGCGAGGCCATTGAAAGGGATGCGAGGCGCGCATCGGCGGCCGAGCGCGGCGGCGATGATGCTGCTCGCCCACTCGCAGGATTGACCTGTCACATCGGGAGTACGCGTGGCTGCCGCGTTGCAGCGCGTCAGAGGAACTGGTTCGCGTTGGTTCACGTGCGTGCGTGGTCGATTGCACACAGCAACATGATCCTGGAGGAGACGTGTCATGAATGGCGGTCGGAAGCGTTCCAAGGGATGGCGTCGGCTGCAGCCGGTCGTTGCGGCCCTGGTGATCGTCGGACTGGGCAGTTCGGCCTTCGCCGCAGGAGATCGCGACCCCTCGAAGCCGCCGATCGTCCTGGATTCGACCGGTGCGTTCGAGGTGGGTGGAAAGGTGATCGCCAACCCCAGCAACCCCGACGAGACGCTCTCGTGTGACCACGGCTACGTCGAATATTTCATCCCGCAGAAGCGGCGCAGCGTCGGCCTGATCATGTGGCACAGCTCCAGCACGAAGGTGTGGGAGAATCGCTGGGACGGCGGCGAAGGCTACAAGAGCATGTTCCTGCGGCGCGGCTATCCGGTCTACCTGTGGGATGGCCCGCGCGTCGGCCGCGCGAACTGGAGCTGCGAGCCGATCACATACACTCCGCAGTATTTCGATCAGCGCAATTTCGCCGCCTGGCGCTTCGGCGTCACCTATCCCAAGTGGAATGCCGGCCTGCAATTCCCGACTGCTGACCGGGAAGCCTGGAACCAGGCGACGCGAGCCCGCTACGACGAGTTCGACACGCTCGAGAACGCCCTGCTGCAGGCGGAAGCCGGCGGCCAGGCCATCGACAAGATTGGCCCCGTCGTCGCGGTGACGAATTCCGCGGGCGGCTGGCGCGCGCTGCTGTCGGCGATCAGGGCGAACAGCGGCAATATGAAGGGCATCGTTGCCTACGAAACGCCCGGCTTCGTTTTTCCGGACGGCGAGGGGCCCGCGCCCCAGCCGAAGGCGCCATATGGCCCCGTGTCCGTCCCGCTCGCCGATTTCATGAAGCTGACGAAGTTTCCGATCCAGATGGTGTTCGGGGACTACACGGACACGCGCCCGATCTGGGCAAATTCGGTCAAGCTGGCGCGCACGTTCTGCGAGATCGTCAACCGGCACGGCGGGGATTGCGAGGTGCTGCTGCTCCCCGACGCGGGCCTGCGCGGAAACTCGCACATCGCTTTCGCCGATCTCAACAACGAAGCCGTCGCGGACGAGCTGTCCAAATGGCTGCACCGCAAAGGGCTGGACAAGTTCGCCGGAGAATGACTGTAGGTGCGCGCGCCGCTTGCAGGCGCGGGCATCGGCGGCGGGCCTATGGCTTTCACCGGCAGCAGCAGAGCAGGCGCCGCCGCCGAACCGACGGAGACAATGTGGTGATCGAACTCGAACGTCCTGAAGACATTGTGC
The DNA here is from genome assembly GCA_035556735.1 of Xanthobacteraceae bacterium. Classification (GTDB taxonomy): domain Bacteria; phylum Pseudomonadota; class Alphaproteobacteria; order Rhizobiales; family Xanthobacteraceae; genus CANJBX01. The sequence goes on from DATMFF010000006.1 coordinate 874,307, forward strand.
AGTATGTGGGAAAGCCGCTGGGCGCCAGCGAGTGGATGAGCATCGATCAGAAGATGATCGACACCTTCGCGGCGCTGACCGGCGACGATCACTGGATTCACGTCGACGTCGCGCGCGCCGCGCGTGAGATGCCGCAGGGCAAGACCATTGCGCACGGGTTCCTGACGCTGTCGCTCATCCCGCTGCTGCAGCGCTCGGTCTATCGCATCCGCCGGCGCGGGCGTGGGCTGAACTACGGCTGCAATCGCGTGAGGTTTCCCGGCCCGACGCCGGTCGGCTCGCGCGTGCGGCTGCATCAGGCGGTCAAAGCGGCGGAGCCGGTCGAAGGCGCCGTCCGCATCACGTTCGACTGCACCATCGAAGTGGAAGGGCAGGCGCGCCCCGCGGTCGTCGCCGAGACCGTCCTGCAGATCTACGGAGAATAGCCGTGGCGGACGCGGCGTTTCTGTCTTTCCCGGACCTCATCGCGCGGAACGGGCGGGAGATGCCGGATGCCGTCGCGCTCACCTGCGAGGGCGACGATCTGGCCTGGGGCGAGCTGGCGCTGGCCAGCGACCGCGTGGCGGCGCGGCTGAATGCGCTCGGGGTTGGGCGGGGCGATACCGTCGCCACGCTGGGCCTGCCGTCGGTGGGCCATGTCATCGGCCTGCTGGGGGCACTGCGCGCCGGCGCGTGCATGGTGCCGCTTCCCGCCAGCGTCGCCGCCGGTGCGCTGCAAGCGATGATCCATGACTGCGCGCCGAAGGCCGTCCTGCTGGCCGAGGACGCGCGTGAGATCATCGCGCCGGTCCAGGACGGCATCACCGCGCCCCTGATCGCGCTCGATGATCTCACGGACGGCGCGGCGGTGCCCGATGGCAGCGGTGCGGCGCCGGCGTTCGCCGCTCCCGCCGTCGGCGAAGAGGATGATTTCAACATCATCTACAGCTCGGGAACGACGGGCGTTCCCAAGGGCATCGTGCACAGCCACGGCATGCGGATGCGTCAGTTCACCCGGCCGAACTTCAACTTCGACCGCGACAGCGTGATGCTGCTGGCGACGCCGCTCTATTCCAACACCACGCTGCTGCCGATGTTCTCGGCGCTGGCCTATGGCGCCCGCGTCATCCTGATGCGCAAGTTCGACGCGTCCCGCTACCTCGCGATCGCCGAGCAGGAGCGCGCGACCCACACCATGCTGGTGCCCGTGCAGTACCGGCGCATCCTGGCGGTGCCCGATTTCGATGCGCGCGACCTGACCGCGTTCAAGCTCAAGCAATCGACCGGCGCGCCGCTCGACGCCGCCCTCAAGCAGGAGCTGGTCGAGCGCTGGCCCGGGCGCATGATCGACGTCTTCGGCATGACCGAGGGGGGCACGACCTGCATCCTCGACGTCGGCGCCCATCCCGACAAGCGGCACACGGTCGGCCGGCCGTCGCCGGGTCACGACATCCGCCTGATCGACGACGACGGCAACGAGCTGCCGGCCGGCGCGACGGGGGAGATCGTGGGGCGCAGCCCGTTCATGATGACGCGCTACCACAACCAGCCGGAGATGACGGACGCATTCTGCTGGCAGGATGCCGACGGAAACCGCTTCCATCGCAGCGGCGACGTGGGGCGCTTCGACGAGGACGGATTCCTCATCGTGCTCGACCGCAAGAAGGACGTGATCATCTCCGGCGGGTCCAACATCTACGCCTCGGACCTGGAGGCCGTGCTGTCCGCCCATCCCGACGTGGCGGAGGCGGCGGTGATCGGCATTCCCAGCGCGGCGTGGGGAGAGACGCCGGCCGGGCTGGTCGTCCTGCGTCCCGGCCGGTCGATCGAGGCCGAGGCGCTGCGCGACTGGGCGAATGCGCGGCTCGGCAAGATGCAGCGGCTGGGCGTCGTGGAGTTGCGGGGCGAGCTGCCGCGCTCGAGCGTCGGCAAGGTGCTCAAGCGCGACCTGCGCGCTCCGTACTGGCGCTGACAGAGCGGAGAGGGGCCGTCACTCGACAAAACGCCGGACCAACATGGTCCGGCGTTGTCGCGCGCTCATGCCTTGGGGAAATACATCAGCTCGATCCGCACGTCGTCCGGCCCCTGGACGAATGCGAAGCGGATGCCTGTCGGCGTCGTGACCGGTGCGTCGAGCACGGCGGCGCCCAGCGACTTGAGATGCGCGAGATCGCGGTCGAAGTCGTCGCTCGCCACGGCGAAATGCTCCAGGCCGAAGCGCGTGCTGGCGCTGCCGGGCGCCAGCGTCTCGCCGGTCTTCTCGCCGGAGATGACCACCGTCGTGCCGTCGGCCGTCTTGCACGCGATGAACAGGTCGCCGGCCGGCCGCCGGATCTTCTCGGTGATCGTGAAGCCGAAGGCGCGGCCATACCAGTCCGCGGTCTGTTCGGGGTCGCGGGCTTTGAGATGAAGATGGTGAAACTTCATGGGTCTCGTTATTCCTGCGCGGGATGTGATGGCTCGTGGCGGTGGAGAGTATTCGCCGAGCGCCGTTGGTGCGCAAGCCGATTGGGCGTGCATTTCGAAACCGCCCGATGGGCGGTCGTTCCGCACGGGGCGATTGCGGCCGCCCTCGCGCGCGACTACAGCATGGGGCGAGGTGCATGCGCTGCCCCGGCGGGCAGGGCGCGAGGGAAGGATCATCGGATGGGAATGGTTGTCGATGGCCGCTGGACGCAGGAACCGCCGCCGGAATACGGCGGCGATGGTTCGTTCCGCCGCATTCCCAGTGCCTTCCGCAACCGGGTCACCCTCGACGGCTCGTCCGGCTTCCCGGCCGTCGCCGGGCGCTATCATCTCTATGTCGGCTACCACTGTCCCTGGGCGCACCGCACGATCATCTTCCGCGCGCTCAAGGGGCTGGAGCACGCGATCACCATTTCCTACTGCCTGCCGTACCTGTTCGACAGCGGATGGACTTTCGAGCTGCGGCCCGAGGTGCCGGAGGCGACGCTCGATGAGATCAACGGGTTCCACTACCTGCACGAGGCCTACACCACCGCCGATCCGCACTACACCGGCATGGTCACGATCCCGGTGCTCTGGGACAAGGAACGGCGCACGATCGTCAACAACGAGTCGTCCGAGATCATCCGCATGCTCAACAGTGAGTTCGCGGGGATGGCCGCCAACGACACGGACTACTACCCGGCGCACCTGCGCGCCGAGATCGATGCGATGAACGATTTCGTCTACGCCAACGTCAACAACGGGGTCTATCGCTGCGGCTTCGCCAAGTCGCAGGATGCCTACGACGAGGCCTACGACTCGCTGTTCGCCGCGCTCGACAAGCTCGAGGCACGCCTCGCCAGGCAGCGCTACCTCGTGGGCGACCAGCAGACGGAAGCCGACTGGCGGCTGTTTCCGACGCTGATGCGCTTCGACGTGGCGTATTTCTCGCTGTTCAAATGCAACCGGCAGCGCCTGCAGGACTTCCCCAACCTGTGGGACTACGCGCGCGACCTCTACGCCACGCCCGGCATCGCCGCGACGGTGAAGCCGCGCATCTACGTGCAGAACTACTACTCGATCAAGCGCGTGAACCCGACGGGGATCATTCCCAAGGGCACGCCGGTCGATCTGAGCGCGCCGTCGTCGCGCGCGCGCCTCAGCGCATGACGAACGGCAGCAACGCCATGGCCAGCACGCAGGTCGCGCCCGACAGGCTGGCGACGACGGCGCCAAGCGCAACGCTGGTGGACGTGGCGTGGGCAGATGTGGCGTGGGCAGATGTCTTGCCGGCCCGCATGATGGCCCTCTCCGAGGGCCTTACAAACCGGATGTTTTCGATTCGGGCGAGTCGATAATTGCGCCCGCGCGGCTTGACTCGCGCGCGACTCAGAGGCCGCGAGCCTGGCCGCGGACAGGCCGAGCTTGCCTAGATCGCCGGCTCCGCCGCCGCCATCTCGCCGAGCTGCGGGAGCACCTCGCGGCCGAACATCGTGATGCTGTCCGCCGTGTCGCGATGGTCGAGGTCGCCGCCCTGGAACATCAGCAGCAGGTTGCCCATGCCGCCCATGGCGCGCGTGAACCTGTCGATCTGGCTTTTCACCTGGTCCGGCGTGCCGGCGAACAGGAGGCCCGCCTCGATCAGCTCCTCGCACGTTGCGGTCGCGGCATAGACGGTGCGGCCGGAGGCCAGCGTGAGCCCCAGGCGCGGCTTGCCGTAGTTCGCCAGCGCGCGCGCGTTGTCGGCCACCGACATGTAGCCCGGCGGATTGCGGAACGGCTCGGCGACGGAGCCGATCGTGCGCAGATAGCCCGCGACCTTGTAGGCGCGGCGCATGGCCTCCTCCTGCGAGGGCGCGACCGCGCACAGCGCCATGTAGGCGAGCCGGTCGGGCGGGGCGGGGCGCGACCACGTCTTCTGATAGGTCTCGCGGTAGACGTCGAACACCTTGCGGGTGGCAAATCCGCTCAGGAAGGTCGCGAGCACGTGCCCGCGTTCGGCGGTGGCCTGCGCGCTCGACGCGCTCGAGCCGGTGATCCACACCGGCGGATGCGGCTGCTGATAGGGGCGCGGCCACACGTTGGCCGCGCGATAGCGGATGGTCTCGCTCTCCCACGAGAACGGGCCGTCCGTGGCGGTCATCGCCTTGAGGATGAAGTCGTGCGCCTCCCACAGCCGGTCCATCATTCCGACCGGGCTCGTGTTGGCGACCGAGACCTCGTAGGGCACGCCCTTGACGAAGCCCATTTCGAGGCGCCCGCGCGAGATCACGTCGATCATCGAGAGCTCTTCCGCCACGCGCAGCGGATCGTTCCGGTTCGCGAGCGGCACGCCCAGCGCCAGCAGCCGCGCGCGCTTGGTGATGCGCGCCAGGATCGCGAGCGTGATCATGCACGAGGACGACAGGCACGTCGCCGTGCTGTGGTGCTCGTTGACCATGACGTTGATGCCGAGCTCGTCCGCCAGCATCCATTCGTCCTGGTAGCGCGCGAAGAGGTCGGCGGCGACGTGCGGGTCGCACAACGCGCTCGGCGTCGTGACGCGCAACGAGGTCTGCTCGGGCGTCCAGGCGTCGGGATAGGGCTGTTCGGTGAAATGGAAGACTCTCACTGTGCGAGCTCCTTTTGCGCGCCCGCGCGCGGCGCAAGCGTGGTGACGAACCGCCCGACCGCCGCGGCGACGGCATCCGGCCGCTCGATCTGGGGGAAATGGCCGGCGTGCGCGATGGTCTCGAAGGTTGCGCGGGGCAGGGCCTGCGCCAGCCGTCGTCCATAGTCGGGCGGGGCGAGCCGGTCGTCCTCGCCCCATATCAGCAGGGTGGGAACGTCGACACGGTGCAGCCGCGTGCGAAGGCGCCGGCTGTGTAGGTAGGGCGACCAGCAGAAGCGCACCTCCGCCTCGCGGTTGCGGGCGATGATCTCGAGCTCCGCCGCCGGCGTGTTGGGATAGTCGATGCGCGCCAGCGCCGGATCGTGGAAGGTGCGCGCGGCGATCTCCTCGCTCGAGAGCGCATAGATGTCGGCGAAGTCGGGCACGTCGCGCGTCTCGAACCGCACGCCGACGGAGTCGATGAGGACGAGGCCCGCGATGCGCGCCGTCGATTTCACCGCCATCTCCAGCGCGATCCAGCCGCCGAGCGAAGCGCCGACCACGAGCGCGGGCTCACCGAGCTGCGCCAGCAGGTCGAGATAGAGATAGGAGATGTCGTCGACCGAGGCGATGCTGGCGTGGCCCTGCGAGCCCTCGAAGCCGGGATGCGCCGGCGCGAACACCTGCCCCGAGGCGGCGAGCCGATCGAGGAAGGCGTGGCCGCCGCGAAAGCCGATGCCCGGATGCAGGAACAGGATGGGGCGGCCGGTCCCGCCGGTCAGGACTTCGAGCCGCACGGGACCGACGCTGCGGAGCTCCGATGAAAGTGCATTCGACGGCATGCATGTCCCCATGGGTCAGGAGAAGGTGGAGGCGCGGCGCGCCTACTGCGGCTGGATGTTCCCGAGCTTGGCGATCAGCCGCCACTGCTCGATGTCGTCGACGAGTTTCTTGCGCGCGCCGGCCGGCGTGTCGACCAGCGGCACCGAGGCCAGATTGGCGAAGAAGGCCTTGGCGGCGTCGGTGCGCGAGATCTCGCTGACGACGCCGTTGAGCTTCTCGATCACGTCGGGCGGCGTGCCGGTCGGGGCCAGCACCATGAACCAGCCGGTGATGGCGTAGTCAGGATATCCCGCTTCCTGCATGGTCGGTACGTCCTCCAGCCGCGGAAGCCGCCGCGTGGTCGTGACGGCGAGGCCGCGCAGCTTGCCGTCCCTGATCGGCGTCGCGCCGAACACGCTGTCGACCAGCATGAAATCGAGGAGGCCGGCCTCGAGGTCGCGCAGCCCGTCGGCGGTGGTCTTATAGCCCACGTTGTTGGCCGTGGCGCCCGCGGCGTTGAGGTAGAGCAGCGCCGAGCCGATCCCCATGGAATTGGCGGTGCCGTAGGGCCGGTCCGGATGCGCCTTGAGATGCTCCGTCAGGTCCTTGACCGTCTTGAACGGCGACTTCGGGCTCACCGCGATGACGAAGCCGAGCTCGTTGAGCGGCGCCACCATGGCGAAATCCTTGAGCGAATCGTAAGGCATGTTCTTGTAGAGGAACTTGCCGCCCGCGATCGCGGCGCTCGGCCCGAACAGCAGCGAATAGCCGTCCGGCTTGGCGCGCGCGACCGTCTCCGCCGCGATGTTGCCGTTGGCGCCCGGCTTGTTCTGCACGAGCACGGGCTGCTTGAGGAGCGCGCTCATGCGGTCCGCGTAGAAGCGCGTGAGGATGTCGGCGCCGCCGCCGGGCGGAAAGCCGATGTAGACCTGGACCGGGCCGGCCGGGTAGCCCTGCGCCCGCACGTGCGTCGTCGCGCCCGCGATCGCCGATGCCGCGACCAGGGTGGTGACGAGAACACCCGCTGTGAACCTCATGACGCGTCTTCCTCCGGTTCGATGGTGCCGCCGGCGTCAGCCGGTCTGTTTGTCTGCATAGCGGGCCTGGGCCGCGCCGCCGGCGAGGCCCGACCATGCGATCGGGCTGCCGGAGATGTTCGCGGCCTCGGCGGGATCGAGCGCGGCGTCCCACGCGTTGGCGCGAAACCGCCGTCCGGACACACCGTCGCTCGCAGGCGACAGCAGCCACACGATCGGCGCCGCCATCGCGCTCGGCGGGATCAGCCGCTCGGGCGCCGTCTCGACGAACTCCGGCATCATGCGCGTCGCGGCCGGCCCTCCGGGCACGAGCACGTTCACCGCGACGCCGGTGCCTTCGAGGTCCTTCGCCATGATCGCGGAGAACGCTTCGGCCGCCGCCTTCGCGGGGCCGTAGGGCGACATCCCCGGCCGGATCATGGTTTCGAGGCTGGTGGTGACGTTGACGATGCGGCCCCAGCCGCGCGCGATCATGCCCGGCACGACCGCGCTGCACAGGCGGAACACCGCGTCCACGTTCACCGCGAAGATCAGCCGCCGGGTGTCCTCGTCGACCGTCCAGAACTTGACCGGATTGGTCGTGAAGGTGGGGCTGATGATCTCCTGGCCGATGCCGGCGCAGTTCACGAGGCAGCCCACCGGCCCGAAACCCGCCTGCGCGCGTTCGAGGATCGTGGCGGCGGCGTCCGGCTGCGTCAGGTCGGCCGCAAGCGTGATGAGCCGCCCGCGCGCGCCGTCCTCGCCACGCGCGAGCTCCAGGAGCACGGCCTCGTCGCGGTCGACGGCAACGACGTGATGGCCGGCCTCAAGGAGCGCGGCCGCCATGGCGCGCCCCAGTCCCCGTCCGGCTCCCGTCACCACCGTCGCTGCCTGCGTTGACAGTCTGTCCTCCCGCGCGCGATTGATATCGTCACATTTGTTACGACATATCCAGACGCCCGGGTCGTGTCAACGTTCCGCCGCCGACTCAGGTAGAACCGGCCGTGCGAGAGGCATTCCGAATGGCGAAACCGAAAACCAAGACGACGCAGCGCGCCGCGGCGGCGGCCGGCGGGCACTACCGCTTCGACCTTGAGCATTTCGTCCCCTACCGCGTATCGATCCTGGCGACGCTGATCCGGCGCGCGCTCTCCGAGATCTATCGCGACGATCCGGGCCTGACCGAGCCGGAATGGAAGGTCTTCACCACCATCGCGCACATGGGGCCGCTGCCCTCGGGCGACATCGGCCTGCACATGACGCTCGACCGCATGGCGATCAGCCGCGCGCTCGGGCGGCTGATCTCGCTGCAGCTCGTCGGCCGCGCGCCGCTTCCAAGCGACGCGCGCATGTCGGAGGTGAACCTCACGCCGCATGGCTCGAAAGTGTTCGACAAGCTCGCGCGGCAGGCGGTGGAGATCGAGAAGGCGATCCTTGCGCCGCTCAGCGCCGGCGAGGTCGGCGTTCTGCTGGCTCTCATCGACAAGATCGAAATGAACTTCCGCGCCCATGGAAGCCCGCGCCGGCCGGTCCTGATCGCGACGGCCAAGGCCATGTCGAGCGCGATGGCGGGCGCGAGGTCGAGCGGCGCGGCGAGACCGTCTGCGAAGGCGGGCGCGCGGCGCCCGCGCAAGAAGGCGCCGTCCCGCGCATCGGGCTGATGCGCGTCCTCGTCGCCGTCCTCATGCGCGCGGATGCTGCCGTTGCGTTTCAATATTTGCGTTTCAATAGATGACACGCGTGCGGTCGCGCCGTTGCGTGCCGTCAGGCCCTGTGATCTCATCCGCGTCAAGACCGGCCGCCAAGACCGGCGCTCGCAGATGGGGAGACCAGGGTGGCGGCGTCGCAGATCGTCGTGGATGGCCTCGGCCACACGTTCAAGCCCGCGCGGCAGCGCGAAGTAGTCGCGCTTGAGGGCGTCTCGCTCTCCGTGGCGGATCGCGAGTTCGTCGCCGTCGTCGGGCCGTCCGGCTGCGGCAAGTCCACCTTGCTGTACATGCTGGGCGGCTTTCTGCCGGTCCAGCACGGGCAGATCCTCGTCGATGGCAAACCCGTCGCGGGACCGGGCCCGGATCGCGGGATCGTCTTTCAGCACTTCGCGCTGTTTCCCTGGAAGACCGTTCGCCAGAATGTGCTCTATGGCCTCGAGCGCGCCGGGATGCCGCGCGACGAGCGTGAGAAGCGGGCGCGTGCCTTCATCGACCTCGTCGGGCTCACGGGGTTCGAGGACAGCTACCCCTCGCAGCTCTCGGGCGGCATGAAGCAGCGCGCGGCGATCGCGCGCACGCTCGCGGTGGATCCCAAGATCCTGCTGATGGACGAGCCGTTCGGCGCGCTCGACGCGCAGACGCGCAGCCTCATGCAGATGGAGCTCTTGCGCATCTGGGAGCGCTCGCCGAAGACCGTGATCTTCGTCACCCACGACGTGCAGGAGGCGGTCTATCTCGCCAACCGCGTGATCGTGATGTCGGCGCGCCCGGGACGCGTGAAGGCGGTGGTCGAGATCGGCGAGGGCAAGAGCGCTGCGGCCAACTTCAAGAGCAAGGAATTCGCCGACAAGGTGGACGAGGTCTGGGAACTGGTCCGTTCGGAAGCGATCCGGTCGCAGGGGGCCGCGGCGTGACGCGGACGCTCACCATCGCGACGCGCTACGTTCCGCTCCTCATCCTGGCGCTGGCATGGGAGGCGGCGCCCACATTCGGCCTCGTCTCCACGCACACATTGCCGACGTTGAGCAGCGTGCTGGTCGCGCTCGGGAAGCTCACCCTGAGCGGCGATCTGCTGGTGCACGGCGCAAGCTCGCTCTATCGCACCGCCGCCGGCCTCGGCCTCGCGATCGTCGCCGGCACGACGGCCGGCCTGTTCATGGCCTGGTCGGGCCTCGTGCAGGCGATCGTGCAGCCGGTCATCCGCCTGTTCTATCCCATGCCCAAGTCCGCGCTTATCCCCGTCCTCGCGCTGTGGCTCGGTTTCGGCGACGGCTCGAAGATCGCGCTGATCTTCCTCGGATGCCTGCTGCCCATCACCATCGGCGCCTACAATGGCGCGCGCGGCAGCGAGCAGACGCTGGTCTGGTCGGCGCGCAGCCTCGGCGCAAGCCGTCTGCGCATGCTGTGGGACGTGATGGTTCCGAGCGCGCTGCCCGAATTGCTCGCGGGCATCCGCATCGCCTTGGCCTATTCGTTCATCCTGCTGGTCTCATCCGAGCTGGTCGCGGCACAAAAGGGCCTCGGCTACATGATCGGCATGCTGGGCGAGGGCGGCGTCTACGACGCCATGTTCGCGATGGTCCTCACCATCGGGGCGCTCGGGTTCTTCGCCGATCGCGCGTTCCAGCACGGCGCGCGCAGGATATTGCAATGGCAGGAGTAGAGCAGACCGCGGCCTGCCGGCCCCCGGCGCGGCGCGCGCTGCCGGAACTGCGGCTCGCGGCGCGGCTGCGCGCGTGTCTCCCGTTCCTGATGATCGCACTGCTGCTCGCCGCCTGGGAGATCGTCGCGCACAGTCCTCTGGTCACGCCCTTCATGCTGCCGCCGATCGAAGCGGTGGCGGACCGCCTCGTCGCCGACGCCGCTGGCGGCGACGTGGTCCGCAATCTCTCGGCGACGCTGGCGAGGACGGCCATCGGCTTTTCCCTGGCGGCGGCGGTCGGCATCGCCTTGGGCATCCTGATGGTGCACAACCGCATCGTGTTCTGGTTCTTCGATCCGGTCATCTCGGCCGGATTCCCGGTGCCGAAGGTGGCGCTGCTGCCGATCTTTATCCTCTGGTTCGGGCTGTACGACGTCTCCAAGATCATGCTGATCGCCGCCAATGCGGTGTTCCCGGTGGTGACCGCGACCGTCCTCGGCCTGCGCGGCGTCGATCGTCACCTCATCTGGTCGGCCCGCAGCCTCGGCGCCGGCGAGCGCCGCATCGCCTGGGAGATCGTGCTGCCCGCCGCGCTGCCCCAGATCCTCACGGGTCTGCAGATCGCGCTGCCGATCTCGCTGATCGTCGCCATCGTGTCCGAGATCGTCATGAGCGGCGACGGGCTTGGCGGGGCCATGATGGAGGGCGCGCGCTCGCTGGATTCGCCGGCGGTGTTCGCCGGCATCGTGGAGATCGCCGCCGCCGGCTATTGCCTCGTCAAGCTCGTCGAGCTGGCGCGCCGGCGGCTCCTGGTGTGGCATTCGGAGACGACGACGAATTTCGGCTGAGCGGTTCGAACATCTCGGTCCCGCATGCGAGGGCCGGGGAACGTGTGCATGACAATCGAGCGCCGACGCACGTGAACGGCGCCGTCGATATCAACCCAGGGAGGGACGTCAGTGATTGTGTCATCGCAGGTGGGCCGTGCCGGATCACGGTCATGGAGCTTGGTGTCGGCGGCGCTGGTCCTGTGCGCGCTGACGGTGCCGGCAGCGACGGCGCGCGCGCAGGAGCCCGTCAAGATCCGCGTGTCGTGGGTGGCGGTGCCGAACAATCTGCCGCCCTTCATGTTCAGGAAGGCGGGGCTCGCCAAGCATCAGGGCAAATCCTACAGCATGGAGGCGGTACAGTACCGCGCCACGCCTCAGAGCATTGCCGCGCTCGCGACCGGAGACCTCGAGATCGCGCTGCTGGCCTACTCGTCGTTCCCGCTGGCGATCCAGAACGCCAACATGCAGGACCTGCGCATCATCGCCGACGAGTTTCAGGACGGCGCGGAAGGCTATTACAGCGCGCAGTTCATGGTGCTCAAGGATGGGCCGGTCAAGACGATCTCCGACATCAAGGGCAAGGTCGTCGCCGTCAATGCGCGCAATGGCGCGACCCACGTGGCCGCGCGCAGCGTGCTGCGCAAGAATGGCGTGCAGGACCGCGACTATACGGTCGTGGAGGTCGCGTTCGCCAACATGCGCTCGGTGCTCGCCGAGAAGAAGGCCGATCTCATCAGCACCGCGACGCCGCAATTCTCCTTCGACCCGGACATCCTCGCGCTCGCGCGACCGCTGTTCGCGCAGAAGGACACCTTCGGGAAGACCGACGTCGTCATCTGGGTTGCCCGGCAGAGCTTCCTGGAGAAAAATCGCGCGGCGGTCGTCGATTTGCTGGAGGACATGCTGCGGGCCCGGCGCTACCTGTTCGATCCCGCCAACCACGACGAGGCGGTGAGCATCGTCTCGGAGTTCTCGAAGGTGCCGCCCGAGAAGCTCAAGTCGTGGATGTTCACGAAGAAGGACTACTACCGCGATCCGGATGCGCGTCCCGACGCCGCGGCGCTGCAGGCCAATATCGACCAGCTCCACCGGGAGGGTGCGCTCAAGCAGACCGTCGAGGTCAAGAAGTATCTCGATCTGAGCCTGCTCGAGGAAGCCATCAAGCGTCCGCGCTAGCGGCGGACGGCGGGCAGGCCGCGATCTCGCGGAGCGGAAGGCGTGCGGCCGGCAAGTCCCGTCCGCCGTCAGCCGCGAGCCGACTTCCTGCGCTTGGAATTGCCGGCTTTCGGCGCTTCGTCGTAGGGGCCGGCTTCGGCGAGTGCCACGCACGCGCGGTCGAGCAAGGCGAGGAGCTGCCGCAGTTCCTGCGCCGAGAGCGCCTCGCGGATCGGCCGGCCACCCTGTGACGCCGGCGGAAGCATCTTCTGCAAGAGCGCCTTTCCCTTGGCGGTGAGCTTGAGGGCGTGACGCCGGCGGTCGTGCGCCTGGCGCACGCGGGTCGCGAGGTCCCGCCGCTCCAGTTCGTCGATGATCGCCACCACGGCGGACTTGTCCATCCCAAGCCCTTGCGCGAGCTGGTTCTGCGAGCAGCCGGGGTTGGCCGCGATCAGCGCCAGCGCCGAGAAGGCGCCTGTTCGCAATCCGAACGGAGCGAGCGCATTCGCCATCCGCGCGCTCAGGAGATTCCACAGGATGCGGACGCGCGGTCCGACGAAATCATCGAGCAGTCCGGGCTGCAACGCCTCGGTCTGGTCCGGCTCCTCGATCTCGACATCCGCTTGCGTCATGGCCGTCTCCGCGGTGGGCGCAAACAATCGATAAAAACTATGGTTCGATCATGCAACAGGTTTGGGCGCGCTACGTCGAACCGCGCACAAATGCCGCGCCCGCCGCGGCGTCCCGCAGCAAGCGAGCGCGGACACACGAATGCCGCGCGGCCGATGCCGCAGTGCGGCAACCGCGCCCCGCTCTCCGATTCGCCGCCAGCGCCGAATGCTGCGTGCCCGCAAGGAATATCGTTCATTGCAAGATGGTTGTCTATTGCAACGAAATGGCGCCTGGGGCAGGTTCCCGGCGTCGTGCCATGAACTGACCAATTCGGGGGCTCTCTGATGAAGCAGGCCACATCCCAGCATGCGCCGGTGATCGTCATCGGCGCGGGTCCAGCCGGCTACACGGCGGCGATCTACGCCGCCCGCGCGATGATGCGGCCGATGATCATTTCGAGCGAGCCGGGCGGGCAGCTCATGATCACGACCGATGTCGAGAACTATCCAGGCTTCGCCGAGCCGATCCAGGGCCCCTGGCTGATGGAGCAGATGCGGCTGCAGGCCGAGCACGTCGGCGCCACGATCGTGCACGACTACATCACCAAGGTCGAGCTGTCGGGATCGCCGTTCCGCCTCACCGGCGACGGCGGCGCCGTTTACACCTGCGACGCGCTCATCATCGCGACGGGGGCGAAGGCCAGGTGGCTTGGGCTTGCCTCGGAAGATACCTTCAAGGGGGCTGGCGTGTCCGCCTGCGCCACCTGCGACGGCTTCTTCTACCGCAACAAGGACGTGGTGGTCGTCGGCGGCGGAAACTCCGCGGTCGAGGAGGCGCTCTATCTCGCCAACATCGCCTCGAAGGTCACCGTCGTCCACCGCCGCGACTCGTTCCGCGCCGAGCGCATCATGCAGGACCGGCTGTTCAAGCATCCGAAGATCGAGGTCGTCTGGGACCACGCGGTCGAGGAGATCTGCGGCGGCGGTTCGCCGGCCGCCGTCACCCACGTGCGCCTGAAGAACGTGAAGACCGGCGCGGTCACCGAGCGCGAGACGCGCGGCGTGTTCGTCGCCATCGGGCACCAGCCGGCGTCGGAGCTCTTCGTCGGCCAGATCGACATGAAGCCGAACGGCTACATCAAGACCGTTCCCAACTCGACCGCAACCAACATCCCCGGCGTGTTCGCGGCGGGCGATGTCGCCGACGACGTGTTCCGGCAGGCGGTCACGGCCGCCGGCCTCGGCTGCATGGCGGCGCTCGAGGCCGAGCGCTGGCTCACCGCACGCGCGCCGGCGCACAGCGTTGCGGCGGAGTAGGGGACCGGAGGACGGCGAGCTGACGGGGCGCTGACGCGATCGTCCTCGTCACTGGCGGGGAAGGACCTCGGCGTCACGCTGCGCCGTGTGACGAAAAGTTTGGCACCGAAGGCCGGCAGAGGCCCGTCCTCAGCTACGCCACTCGCCGGTTGCGAGGTAGCGCTCGATCGCACCGGCGGCCGCGGCGCCATCGCCCATTGCGGCCGCGGCGCGGTGAGGGGACGCCTCGCGCACATTGCCGACGGCGCACAGGCCCGGCGCTTGCGTGCGCATGGCGGCATCGACGCGGACGCGGCCGGCGGCGTCGAGCGGAACGAGATCGCGCACCAGCGCCGTATTCGGCACGAGGCCGATGCAGGCGAAGACCGCCGCGGTGTCGACGTCGCTCTCGGCGCCCGAGCCGATGTCCTTGACGCGCACGCGGCTGACGGTGGGATCGCCCGCGATCTCCGTCACGGTCGCGCCAAAGCGCAGCTCGATCTTCGGATTGCCGGTGATGCGCTCCCTGTAGCTCGCCTGGCCGGTGAGGGTATCGCCGCGTTCGATCATGATCACCTTCGTCACGTGGTCGGCGAGGGTGAGCGCCTCCTGCATGCCGGTGTCGCCGCCGCCCACCACCACGGCGATCTTGTTGCGCAGGAGCGGCGCGTCGCAGCTTGCGCACTCGCTCACGCCCTTGCCCGCGAGGCGCTCCTCGCCGGGCACGTCGAGCTTGGCGAGGGCGGTTCCCGTCGCGATCACGACCGCGCGCGCCGTCATCTCGCCGTCGCTGCTCGTCAGACGCCAGCGCTCGCCGTTCTGGTCGAGGGCATCGCAACTGCTCGTCATGAATTCGACGCCGGCGTTGCTCGCCTGCTCCTGTGTCATCGGGCAGAGGTCGTAGCCCGGCACGCCGTCCGGGAACCCGGGCACGCCTTCGATCTTGTCGATGCTGACGAGCTGGCCGCCGATCACGTCGCCGGTGAGGATCGCCGTGCGCCGGCCGAGCCGCGCGCTGGCCAGGGCCGCGCTCATGCCGGCCATCCCGCCGCCCACGACCACCACGTCGTATTCACCGCTCATCGCATCCTCCCGGGCTCCGCTTTTCAGGTGGCGGATAATAGTTGTAATGATCAACTATTGTAAAGAGCCCGGCAGCGCCGGGGCATGGGCGCCACGTGGGCTGCGGACCGGCTTCATCGACGGGTCCGCGCCGCGGGGATGAATGAACTCGCGGCGCTTGCGGTCGAGTGCGGGCGCGCGACGCTGCACGGCCCCACCTCTCCCCGGCGGGGAGAGGTCGCCGCGCGACGCGCGGCGGGTGAGGGGGCCTAAGAGCTGATGCGTGAAAGGGGCGCCTACCGCCACACGTCGATGAGACCGGTCGGGTTGCTCTTGTTCTCGGTGCCCGGGCCGCGGGTCGAGAAGCGGCCGCCGATCATCTTGAACGCGCCCTGGGTCTCGCCGCCGGTCACCACGATCTTGATGTCCTCCGGCCGGAAGATGCTGATCAGCTCGTCGGGCGCGGCCTTGAGCCGGCTGGCATAGGGCTCGACGCCGGCGATGGCGTGCGGGCGCACCAGCGTCGTGATCCACTGGTCGTCCCAGTAGTTGCGCGCGGGCAGCTTGGCGTTCTGCGCGCACCAGTCGATCAGCGACTGCTTGGTGTAGCCGAGGTCGACGAAGGCGCGCGCCACCAGGGGGTCCATCACGATCAGCGGCGGGCTGTAGTGGTCGGTGCCGACGAGGCAGCGGATGAACTTGTCCTGCCAGGTCTCGCGCGGCCCGAAGCCGGACTGCGTGTACCAGCCGCCGAAGAAGACGCTGACGGTCGAGTCGGTCGGCTTGAAGCCCTGATCGACGTGGAACGGCGACCACGGGCTGCGCTCCTCGTTCTCCGCGAAGCAGGCCGTGTAATTCCAGTTGTTGCCGAGCGTGCCCATATAGGTGTCGCCCGGCACCGAGCCGCCCTGCACGTTCTGGCTGGTGAGGCAGTAGGCGCGGCCGATCGTGGCGTTGGCGTGGTTGTAGGGGCCGAGCGCACCGACGCCCGAGTTCATGCCGATCTCGTTGCGGATCGGGCCGTTGACCACGGAGATCGTCGCCCACGAGGTCGTGCTGCTCGAGCGCGCGGAGATGCCGCTCGCCGCCATCGCCAGGATCACCGGCAGGTATTCGGGGCGCGCCCCCGCCATGACGGCGTTGACCGCGACCTTCTCGATGTCGAACTCCCAGGCTTCGCGGAACGAGGTCGGCCGCATGCGCCCGACGATCTTGTCGCCGGGCAGGGAGGTGCCCTTGAGCATGCGCTCGACCAGGTCCTCGGTCGGCAGGATGACGGGCAGGTAGTCGGTCCAGCCCTGCTCGATGAAGAGCTGGCGCAGGTTCTCCTCGGTGTCGGGTTCGAGCAGGCGCGGGGTGGAGCGTTCGAAGGTCGCGCCCTTGAGGTCCTCGTCGGTGAGCGGTTGCAGCAATCCGTCGAGCACGCCCTTCATGAACGGCTGCTTGAGGATCGGGTCGGTGCCCTCGATATAGGCGCGCAGCTCGGAGGCCGAGCGGCCGACGACCGGCTGCGGCACGAACACGCTGCGGATCGTGGGCATACCGGCGGCCAGCGCGGTCGCCTTGGCGAGTCGCGCGAAGGCATGCGTGCTGACCGGGATGGTCGGAACGCCCTGCTGCTCAAGCGCCAGTGCGAACCCCACGACCGTGGGGCAGCAGGTGCTTCAAAGGCCGACGCCGATGATGGCCGCGGCTCCGTCGGCCGCGACCTTGGCGCGCATCTCGGGGTCGTCGACCCAGCTCTCGCGCGGGCGCACGACGCGGGTCTCGACCGCCGGCATGTTCTGCGCGAACCACAGCCGCAGCTGTTCCATGAACACGTCGGCGTTATCGAACAGGCAGTCGATGAGGTAGAGGACCTTGCCGTCGAGGCTTTCCGGGCGGTTGGCGAGCCGCTTGCCGACGACCTTGGGCGGATACCCGCGCGGATCGTGAACGGTGATCTTGCCGGCCATGGGCGCCTCCCGGTGTGCGTCGTGGCCGCGGCGGCAGAGTTGAACGCCGCGGCGAAATAAAGTACTAGGAGACAACGGTTGCACTGTCAAACTAGTTGCCCGGCGCCCCCCGGAGGCCGGACGATGGACGCGGCGGACGCCGCGGACGCAGGCAGGGCGCCGGTCGGGAAGAGACGCTTACGCGGTTTCAAGGGGAGGTTGGGAATGGATCATTCGTCACATCGCTTGTCGCGCCGCCGGCTGCTGCAGGGCGCAGCCGCCGCCGGTCTTGTGCCCGCCGCCGGCCTGTGGCCGGCCGGCGCCATGGCGCAGGCCTATCCGTCGCAGGACATCCACTTCATCTGCGGCTTCGCCGCCGGCAGCGGCGCCGATGTGATCGTGCGCTTCTTCGCCGAGAAGGTGCGCACCCTGTCCGGCCGCTCCGTCATCGTCGAGAACAAGGTCGGCGCGCTCGGCAATATCGCGACCGAGTACGTCGCGCGCTCCAAGCCCGACGGCTACACCGTCTACATCACCGGCGGCAGCGCGCTCGCCGCCAACCAGCACGTCATGAAGAAACCGACGGTCGACGTCGGCAAGGCGCTGCAGATGGTCGGCACCATCAACAAGCAGCCGACCATGCTCGCCGTGAAGGCGGACAGCCCCTACAAGACGGTGGCGGACCTCACCGCCGCGATGAAGCAGAAGGGCGAGAAGGCGAGCTACGGCACGGCCAACCCATCCGCTAAGGTGTTTGGCGCGCTGTATGCGCAGCACGCCGGCCTCAAGGCGGTGGAAGTCGCCTACCGCACCGCGGCAGACTACCTCAACGACCTCGCCAGCGGCGCCATCGACTACGCGATTCCCGACAACGTGTTCGCGGTGACGCAGGAAAAAGCCGGTCGCATGCGCATCCTCGCGGTCGGCACCGGCGAGCGCATGAAGTCGACGCCGCAGTACCCGACCATGAAGGAGCTCGGCTATCCGATCGACATCCGCAACTGGTGGGGCGCGTTCGTGCCGGCCGCCACGCCGCGTCCGGTCGTCGACCAGCTCGGCAAGTGGATCAGCGCCGTGGTCGCAAGCGACGAGGGGCGCGACTTCCTCGCCAAGTTCGCCGCCGACCAGTGGGTGTCCTCGCCCGAAGAGGCGCAGGCCTACTTCCTCAAGGCGATCGACGAGTGGGGCGAATTCGTGCGCATCGCCAAGATCGAGCCGCAGGGCTGACGCGCACACGAGGGGACGGCGGACCGCCGCCGTTCCCGGACCGCGAAGCCGCTACGCCGCGGGCCGGATCCTCCTCCAGACGACCAGGTCCTCCCCCTGGTTATCGGCATCCGGCCGAGCGAGTCTGGACGAGAGGAGCGCCGCGTGCGTGCGGCTTCGCAAATTCAGCCGCTGCAGGATGGCGGAGACGTGCAGCTTGACCGTGTTCGGCGAGAGCACGAGCGCGCGCGCGATCTCCTTGTTGCTCTTGCCTTCGCCCAGGAGGCGCAGGATCTCGCGCTGACGCGGGCTCAGGCGCGCGAGGTCGGGCGCGGCCGGCTCCTCGTCCTCCGCCGCCTCCCGCCTGCGTGACGGCGGATGCGCCAGCATCTCCTCGATCTGCAGCGCCAGCGCCTGCGAGACCGAGCGCGTCACCGCGCCGCTGAGCGCGTCGAGGTCCGCCGGCGGGCGCGGGCCTTGCGCCTGCAAGGCGCGGAACGGCGCCGGCAGCATCGCCGTCAGCTCGACGTGGAGGAGCGCGACGCCGGCGGGGGCGCGCGCGGCGAGTGGAAACCCGATCAGCGCGAACCAGCGTTGCTGCCGTGGCCCGGGGCACGGATAGATCGACGTGACGAGGTCGAGGCGGCCCGCGAGCAGCGCGCGCAACTGCCTGGCGAACCGCTTCGTCGCGGCATCGTCCGCGCGGCAATAGTCGAGGTAGTTGGCGCCGACGCCGGACTGCGCGAGGGCGAGCCCGTCGCGGCGGCCGCTCGCGCGCCAGGTTTCGTTGACCGCGATGATCGTCCCCGACGGATCGAGGATGGCGGCGCTCGCCGGCAGCGACGTCATCGCTTCGAGCGCGGCAGGCGTGTCCGTCATGGCGATCGCTGCGTCGGTTTCATGCGCGCTGGTCCTAGCAGCGCGCGCGCCGCTGCGGGATAGCCGCTTCGGGTTATTGTCTCGATCGCCCGGCATATGACATCCATCGCGCGAGGACGGGGGATCACCCAGAGAGAGCAGGCGAATGGAAGCAATGCGTAAACGCGTCGCTGCAGGAAATCCCGCTGATTTGGATCAATTCGTCAGCGCCGAGAACATCGCGCGCTACCGGCGGCTGCTGGATACCGACATCGACGACGAGCAGCGCCGCACCATCCTCCAGCTGCTCGCCGATCAGGTCTCCATGCTGCGGTATGGCTGAAATAGCGTGCTGCGAGGAGCGGCGAAGGGCCTCAGGCGATTGCAGACAGGAGGCGATGCGTCATCTGTCCGCAGGCGATGTAGACGACGGCGCGTGCGCGGCGCGGAACCGCAGGCCCGCGCCATCGGTGACGATGAAGCCCGCCGTCGGCGTCGCGAAATGCGTCCCCAGCACCAGCACGGGCTTGTCGGCGTGGCGCCGCAGGAACTCCAGTCGCGTGCGACGCGCCTGTTCAACGTTCCAGTCGAAGTTGCTGGCGACGTCCGGCAGCGCGCACTGGATCGGGTGGTGCATCAGATCGCCGGTGATCACCGCCGTCTCGCCACGCGAGGCGACGACGACGCTCACGTGCCCGGGCGAATGGCCCGGCGTCGGTTCGAGCGCGACCTCGTCGGTGATGCGGTGGTCGCACGCGACGAGATCATGCAGCCCCGCCACGACGATCGGCCGGATCGAATCCTCGAATACAGTATCGGCCTCCATCACGTCCTGCGCCACCGCCGCGGGGACATCGCCGGTGAGGGCCGGGTCGGGGCCGCGCGCCCAATGCTCGAACTCGGTGCGGCCGAAGAGGTAGCGCGCATTGGGGAACGTCGGCACCCAGCGCCCGCCCACGAGCCGCGTGTTCCAGCCGACGTGATCGACGTGCAGGTGCGTGCACAGCACCGTGTCGATGCGCTCGGCGGGATAGCCTGCGCTGGCGAGATCGTCGAGGAACGCGGTCTGCAGCATGTGCCAGCGCGGCATGCGGCGCGCCTTGTCGTTGCCGACGCAGGTATCGACGATGATGCGCCGTTCGCCGGTCGCGATTACGAAGGCGTGGATCGAGCCGATGAGCTGTCCCTCGGCGGTCGCGAAGTCGGGGCGCAGCCAGTCGTGCCGGCGCACGACCTCCGCCGTCAGGTCGCGGAACATGTATTCCGGCGCGCGCAGTCCCTCGGCCTCGACGACGCGGGTGATGGTCACGGCGCCGACCCGCCAGTGCTGGATGCGGGGATTGCTCATGTCGGCGGCCGGATCACGCCCCGCTCGATCAGGAAGGTCTTGTCGAGCAGGTCGGCGACGCGGTCGGCGTGCGACTCGGCGATAAGCACGGAGACGCGCTCGCGCTTGAGCCCCGCCAGCACCTCGCCGAGCCGGCGCACCAGCGCGGGCGCCAGTCCTTCGAACGGCTCGTCGAGGATGAGCAGGCGCCGCCCCGCCATCAGCGCGCGCGCCAGCGCCGCCATCTTCTGCTGGCCGCCCGAGAGCGTCGCGGCGTTGCGCGTCAGCATGTCCTTGATCTCGGGCATGAAGCCCACGATCCACGCGAGGCGTTCGCCCGCGTCGGCCATGCGCGCCGTCCAGGCCGGCAGCAGGATGTTCTCCTCGACGGTGAGGTCGGGGACGAGGCGGCGGTCTTCCGGCATGTAGCCGATCCCGAGCGACACGCGCTCGTGCGGACGCGCGGCGACGAGGTCATGCGCGTCGATGCTGGCGTGGCCGGCGGCCGGCAGCGCGCCCATCAGCCCGCGCATGAACGTGGTCTTGCCCGCGCCGTTGGTGCCGATCAGGCCGCAGAACTCGCCTTCGGCGACGGCGAGCTCGGCCCCGTTGACGATGCGGATGCGCCCGATCGAGACGTCGTAGTGCTTCACGTCAAGCATGCGCGCCTCCAGCGGCTCGCGCGGCCGGCGCGTGCCCGGTGATGCGCGCGCGCACGTCCTCGCGCGTGAACACCGCCTGCGGGCTCCCGTCCGCGACGATCGTGCCGTCGATGAACGCGAGCACGCGTTCGGCGTAGGCCTCGACCAACTCCATGTCGTGCTCCACGAACAGGATCGTCACGCCGCGCTGCCTGAGCGCGCCCATGACGTGGGTCATCAGGTCGTGGCGCTCCTGGCGCGAGACGCCGCTCGTGGGCTCGTCCAGCATGATGAGCAGCGGGTCGCGGGCGGCGGCCATGGCGACGTCCAGGATCTTGCGCACGCCCTGCGAGAGCGTGTTGGCCAGCATGTCGCCATACTGCGCGATCCCGAACTGGGTCAGCGCGGTTTGCGCGTCGCGCACGATCTCCGGCGCAGCGATGCGGCGGCGCGTCATCGGCCAGAGCGCGGCGCCCGCGCGTGCGATCGCGGTGGCGACACACATGTTCTCGAGCACGGTCAGCGTGCCGAACACCTGCGCGACCTGGAACGAGCGCCCGATGCCGAGCTGGGTGATCTTGCGCGAGGCCAGCCCGGTGATGTCGCGCCCGTGGAAGGTGATGCGGCCCTGGCTCGGGGCGAGATGGCCGGAGATCATGTTGACGAATGTCGTCTTGCCGGCCCCGTTTGCGCCGATGATGCCGACGGTCTCGCCGCGTGCGATGTCGCAGGAGATGCCGTGCGCGGCGACGAAGGAGCCGAAGGACTTGCCGAGGTCCTGCGCGGACAGGATCGTCATGGCTTCGCCCCCGTGGCGCGCCGGCGGCGGAAGATCAGCCCGCCGATTCCCTGCGGCACGAACAGGATGGTCAGCAGCAGCGCGGCGCCCAGCGTCATCTGCCAGGTGCCCGGCATCGTCGAGACGGCGAAGGTGCGCACCGCCTCGAACGCCAGCGCGCCGATGAACGCGCCCCAGACCGAGGCCGTGCCGGCAAGAATGGCGACGAAGACGAAGCCGCCCGAGGTCGTCCAGAACGCCATGGCGGGATCGACGTGCGCGACGCTCAGGCCGACGACCGATCCGCCCATCCCGGTGAGCAGGCCGGCGATGACCACCTTCATGTGCACGAGGCGGTCGACCGATACGCCGAGGAACTCGATGCGCAGCTCGTTGTCGACCATCGGCCGCGACAGCGCGCCGGCGATGGTCGCGCCGTAGAGCTCGACCGCCGCCGCGGAGAGCCACACCAGGGCGAGGGTGAAGGCGAACAGCGCCCAAGTGTAATCGTCGCCGCGCGGTTCGAACCCGAGGAACGTCGCGCGCGGGACCGACAGGCCGTCCGACGCGCCCAGCGTCTGCGAGTTGACCAGCAGCCCGTAGAGGATCATCGAGAGCGCCAGGCTGAGCATTGCGAAGAAGATCCCGCGATAGCGCGCCAGCAGGAAGCCGGCGACATATGCGAGCGCCGCGGCGGCGAGCGTGCCGATCACGACGAGCAGGACCGCGTCGCGGATGCCGAGATGGCGCGCGGCGAGGGCGACGGCATAGGCGCCCGCCGCGTAGTAGAGCGCCTGGCCGAACGAGACGAGGCCCGCGCGCCACAGCACGATCATGCCCAGCACGGCGAGGCCGTTGCCCAGCGCGACGGTCGAGATCGGGAGCACCCAGATCGGCAGCCAGCCGCCCGAGAGGGCGATCAGCGCGACGGCGGCGGCGGAGAGGAGGGCGGAGGTGCGCGTCATCAGACTTTCCTCGCCACGGCGGCGCCGAACAGGCCGTAGGGCCGCAGCACCAGAACGATGGTCATCACGCCATAGACCACGAACAGGTCGAGCGAGGGCGCGAAGTGCACGGCGATGGTGCGCGCGAAGCCGACGATCAGCGCGCCGACGAGGGCCCCGCCGATCGAGCTCATGCCGCCGATGGCGATGACCGCGAAGGCGATCACGATCACCTCGACGCCGATGCCGGCCGACACCGAGATGCGCGGCGCGGTCACCGCGCCGCCGAGCGCGCCCAGCATCGAGCCGATCAGGAAGGTCGCGACATAGACCCGCGTGACGTTGACGCCGAAGGCGGCGGCGGTCTCGCGGTCGTAGAGGATCGCCATCAGCATGCGTCCGAACCGCGTCCTGCGGATGGCGTACCAGGCGCCGACCGCCAGCAGCCCGGCGAGCGCGATCAGCATCAGGTCGTAGACCGAGACGGGCAGAAGCCCGATGTTGATGATGCCGGCCGCGCGATAGGGCTGCGGCACGAACAGTCCCTGCGGGCCCCAGATCAGCAGCAGCAGGTCCTCGAGGATGAGGAAGGCCGCGTAGGTGACGAGCGCGGTGAGGATTTCGTCCTTGTCGTAGAAGCGCTGCAGCAGCGCGCGCTCGAGCACGAGCCCGATGATTGCGCCGACGGCGAGCGCCGCCAGCACCATGGCGAGGAAGCCGCCGGCGGCGGGCCAGTCGTGGTTGAAATAGAGGCCGATCGCGGTCGCCGCCGAGTAGGCTCCGAAGGCATAGAGCCCGCCGTGCGCCACGTTGAGCACCTTCATCACGCCGAAGATCAGCGTGAGGCCGATCGCCACGATGAACAGCCAGGCCGCATAGACCAGCCCGTCAATCAGGATCGCCAGAGCCGTCATGGCCGCTGCCCCCACACATATATATAGTAGTGCACGCGGACGCGGCCCGTCCCGCGTCCGCCTGCCGCTCACGCCCGGGTCAGCACTTGGCGCCGGGCATGCCCTTCTTGAGCCACTCCTCCGACTTCATGTCCGCCGGCGGGTTCACGCACTCGGCCGGATAGGTGATGAGGTCGTAGAGCTCGGGCTGGTTCTTGGCCTTGTTGTAGCGATAGGTGCCGACGGCCACCTCCTCGATGCCCTGGTGGCCCTTGCCGAGCGCCATCTTCACGGGGCCGCTGGCGGTCTCGAACTGGAGGCCCGTGAACGCCTTGATGACGTCGTCGGTGGTCGGACGCGCGCCGCCCTTGGCGGCGGCCGCCTTCTCCCATGCGGCCTTGAGGCCGAGCATCGAGCTCAGCATGTGATAGGCCGGGAAGTTCGGGATGCTCTTGTATTCCTTCACGTACGCGTCGAGGAACCACTTGTTGAGCGGGTTCGCCGAGGCGAGCATGCCATGGCGTCCGCGTCCGCCGATGATGGTGCCGTCGGGAACGTTCTTGCCCTGACGCGCGAGGATCTGCTCGCCGACGGTGAGCAGCAGGCGGCTGCGCTGCGGCAGTCCGCGGGCGCTCGCCTGCAGCACGAACGTCTCCAGGTCGCCGCCGAAGAAGCTCGAGTGCACGATCGACGATCCGGCCGCCAGCAGCACCGAGATCTCCGCGCCGAACTCGCCGGCGAAGAGTTTCGGCATCAGCTCCTTGTCCATCGTGACCTTGGGATTGACCACGCTCATGGCGAGCTTGAAGTCGCGCCAGTTGTCCTGGCCCCAGGAGTAGTTCTGGTTGATGCCGGAGTAGCTCTTGAGATCGGGGAACTTGGTGGTGATGTAGCGCGCGGTCGCGACCGCGTCGCTCGTCTGCGAGGACGAGGCGCGGAAGACATATTTGTAGTCGT
This sequence comes from Xanthobacteraceae bacterium, assembly GCA_035556735.1. Classification (GTDB taxonomy): domain Bacteria; phylum Pseudomonadota; class Alphaproteobacteria; order Rhizobiales; family Xanthobacteraceae; genus CANJBX01. The sequence continues at coordinate 899,005 of DATMFF010000006.1, forward strand.
TGTCGTCGAACAGGCGCGACGCGCCGCAGGCATAGAAGATCGTCAGCACCTGCAGCTCCTCCGCGACGGGCGCGGCGGCAAGGCACCCGGCCGAGGACACGTAGCCGACGACGACGTCGACCTTGTCGCGCTGCACGAGGTTCTTGAACTCGGTGACGACGGTCGCCGTGTTGCCCGCCTCGTCGATGATCTTCGGCTCGATCGGCGCGCCCGCGAGGCCCTTCTGGTTATAGGGCGCGGGCAATTCGCCGGCGTTCATGGCGCGGACGATGAGTTCCGCGGCGTTGCGGCTCGGCTCGCCGAAAGCGCCCACCGCCGGCCCGCTCAGGAACACCGGAATCCCGATCTTCACCGGCGCCGGGCTCTGCGCGATGGCGCTCGTCGCGGTGCAGGCCAGAAGCGCCGCGGCGCATGCGTATGACGTCTGTCGCAAGAAGGTCATGTCCATTCCTCCCCAATGTTGCGCAGCCTTATTGGGCGGCACGGCCGGTCCGCCACGCACAGGACCGGCCGGTCGAACGATCATTTCTGGGGCGGGCCGTAGCCGCCGCCCCCCGGCGTTTCGAACTGCACCACGTCGCCGGCGTTCATCAGGCGCTTGCCGGCGCTCTTGGTCGAGGCGCCGTTGATCAGGAACTGCCCGGGCGCGCCGGGCTCTCCCCCGTCGATGCCCTCGGCGCCGCGGTCGAGCCGCGTCGTCATGACGCTCATGGTCCATGGGTGTTCGGTCAGCAGGCGGAACTGCACCGACTGGCCGTCGCCGCCGGGCGAACGGCCGTGTCCGCCGGAGTTCGGCCGCAGCCGCTTGTAGTCGAACAGGATCGGCATGGACGCTTCCAGCGTCTCGATCGGAATCGCGCCGATGCCGGTCGGGTAGCAGGTTGCGCTCGGACCCGGCTTGCCCGCGCGTCCGCCCATGCCCCCCGAGAAGAAGAACATCGAGGAGGTGAAGCTCTCGCCGGTGTCGTGCTTGCCCTGGATCTGCACGGTCCAGATCGCGCCCGATCCCTCCGCCAGCACGCGCTCGGGAAACACGGGCTGCAGCGCCTTGAGGATCGGCATCGGCACGTACATGCCGACGAGGTGGCGGCCGGTGACGGGAGCGGGGTAGGTGCAGTTGACGATCGAGCCTTTCGGCGCCTTGATCTTGATCGGCGCGAGGCTGCCGGCGTTGTTGGGCAGGTCCGGGTTGAGGCAGGAGCGGATCGCGAAGGTCGTATAGGCGTGCGCGAAATTCAGCACCACGTTGATGCCCTGCCGCGTCTGCGGCGACGACCCTTCGAAATCGACGATGATGTCGCCCGCCTTGGTGTCGATGGTGACCGCGACATTGAGGTGCACCACGTCGCCGTTCGGGGTGTCGAACTGCGATGAGCCGCGATACGTCCCCGGCTTGAGGGCGCGGATCGTCTCGCGCGTGGCGTTCTCCGAGCGCCGCAGGATCTCGTCCGAGACCAGCTCGATGTCGTCGAGCCCGTGGCGCTCGCACAGGCGCTGCAGCCGTTCGGCGACGGAGTGGCCGGCGGCCAGCTGGGCGGAGAGATCGCCGAGCACGGCCTTGGGCGTGCGCACGTTGGCCTCGATCATGCGGATCAGCGTCTCGTTGCGCGCCCCGCGCTCGTAGAGCTTGAGCGGGGGAATCCAGAGGCCTTCCTCGTGGGCGTCGCGCGCCTCGGTGCCGAGCCCGGTGCCGCCGATGTCGGTGTAATGGATGGTCGAGCCGAAATAGCCCTTGAGCGTCCCGCCGAAGAAGACCGGCGTGAGCAGGGTGATGTCGAACAGGTGTCCGGCGGAGAGCCACGGATCGTTGGTGATGATCACGTCGCCCGGATGCAGGTCGCCCTCGAACATGTCGGTAAGGGTCTTGCCTGCGTTCGCCAGCGCGTTGATGTGGCCCGGGGTGCCGGTGTCGGCCTGCGCCACCATGCGCGCGCGGCGGTCGAACAGGGCGCAGGCGAGGTCGCCGGCCTCGCGCACGATCGGGCTGAAGGCGGTGCGCTGCATCGCCTTGGCGCGCTCGGACACGATGCCGATCAGGTTCGTCCAGAGGATCTCGAGTTCGATCGGATCGATGTTGCGCATCCCTGGTGCCCCGCCTTTGACGTTCGTTTCCATCTCGGGCCTCTTGCGGGAGTTTCGAAGCGCAAGAGGACGCCGGCAGCTAATCCTTCCGCAGCACGATGCAGCCGAGCGCGTCGATGGTCGCGCTCCAGCCGGGCGGCACCACGGTCGTCGTTTCGCGTTCCTCGATGATCGCCGGTCCCGCGAGGCTCTGCGAGCGCGCGAGCGCGGCGCGGTCGTAGACCTCGCCCTCCACGCGGTCGCCCCAGGCGTGCAGGGTGCGGCGCGTGCGCGCCTTGCCCGGCTTGGCCGGCAGGGTCTCGCCCATGGCGGTCTTGTCGAGGCGCGTGCTCGCCGACAGCCGCCAGGTCACCGCTTCGACCGCGACATTCGAGGGGTTGAGGCCGTAGAGGACGCGATAGGCGTCCTCGAACAGCGTCTTGAGCCGCGCCGGATTGGCGGTCTGGTCGGGATCGAAGTCGAGGGTGACGGTGACTTCGTATTGCTGGCCCTGGTAGCGCAGGTCGGCCTGGCACAGCACGTCGACCTCGGCCGCCCCGCCGCCCGCCTGGGAGAGGGCGGCGACGGCTTCCGCGCGCATCTCGCGGAATACGGTACGCACCCTGTCCCAGTCGAGCTCGTCGACGCGCGCGATGTAGCTGCGCATCAGGTCGAGCCGGGCAGGGGTCACGAGCGTGCCGACCGCCGAGAGCACGCTCGACTTGGGCGGCACGATCACCATGGTCGAGTTCAGGAGCTCGGCCACGGCGCAGGCATGGATCGCGCCGGCGCCGCCGAACGCGAACAGGGGCAGGTTGCGATAGTCGACGCCGCGGTCGGCGCTGTGCGTGCGCACGGACGAGGCCATGGTCTCCGTGACGATGCGGAAGATGCCGCGCGCCGTCTCCGCCACCGTGTGGTCGAGCCGCTTCGCGAGGTCCGCGATGGCGCGCTCGGCCGCCGCGCGGTCGAGCTTCATCTCGCCGCCGAGGAAGTGATCGGGATCGAGCAGCCCGAGGACGAGGTTGGCGTCGGTCACGGTCGGCTGCGTGCCGCCGCGCCCATAGCATGCCGGGCCGGGCAGCGACCCGGCGCTGTCCGGTCCGACCTTGAGAAGGCCGAGCTTGTCGAGGCGCGCGATGCTGCCGCCGCCGGCGCCGATCTCGATCAGGTCGATCGAGGGCACGGTGACCGGCAGGCCGCTGCCCTGCTTGAAGCGATAGCGGCGATCGACCTCGAATTCGCCGGTGATCAGGGGAATGTGGTTCTCGATCAGGCAGGCCTTGGCGGTGGTGCCGCCCATGTCGAAGGAGATCACGTCGTCCTTGCCGGAGGCCGCGCCGAAGAAGGCGGTGGCGAGCCCGCCGCCGGCAGGGCCGCTCTCCAGCAGGCGGATCGGGAAGGCGCGCGCGGCGTCCGGCGACAGCAGACCGCCGGCCGAGTGCATCAGCCGCAAGGCGCCGCGGAAGCCGCGGGCCCGCAACTCGCGCTCGAGCCGGGTGAGGT
>DATMFF010000007.1:0-3518 GCA_035556735.1 Xanthobacteraceae bacterium
AAGGCCGAGCGCGACCGCATCGAGGCCGAGCAGAAGGTCGAGGCCGACAAGCGCGCCGCGGCCGAGCGCGAAGCCGCCACCGCCAAGGTGATGAGCGAGTTCGACGCCGCCGTCGGCGGCATCGTCAAGGCGGCCATGGCCGGCGACTTCAGCCAGCGCGTGCCGCTCGAGGGCAAGGACGGCGTGATCCGCAACCTCGCCGACGCCCTCAACACCATGTGCGACACCATGGGCGCGGTCATGGACGACATGACCACCATGATGAGCGCGCTCTCGGAGGGCGATCTCACCCGCCGCATCGCCGCGCACTACGAGGGCACCTTCGGTACCCTCAAGGACAGCGCCAACATGACGGCCGAGCGGCTCTCGCAGATCGTCGCCGACATCAAGACGGCGGCGACCGAGGTCTCCAACGCGGCGACCGAGATCTCCACCTCGACCACCGACCTCTCCCAGCGCACCGAGGAGCAGGCCGCCAGCCTCGAGGAGACCTCGGCCTCGATGGAGGAGATCGCGGCGACGGTGAAGAAGAACGCCGAGAACGCCCAGCAGGCCAACCAGCTCACCGCCGGCACCCGCGAGGTCGCCGACAAGGGCGGGCAGGTGGTGGCGAACGCGGTCGAGGCGATGTCGCGGATCGAGGACTCCTCGCGCAAGATCTCCGACATCATCGGCGTGATCGACGAGATCGCGCGCCAGACCAACCTGCTGGCGCTCAACGCGGCGGTGGAAGCCGCCCGCGCCGGGGACGCCGGCCGCGGCTTTGCGGTGGTGGCCTCGGAGGTGCGCAGCCTGGCGCAGCGTTCCTCGCAGGCGGCCAAGGACATCAAGGACCTGATCACGAACTCGAACGTGCAGGTGCAGGAGGGGGTCGAACTGGTGAACCAGGCCGGCACGTCGCTGGGCGAGATCGTGGAATCGATCAAGAGCGTGGCCGGCATCGTCGCCGACATCGCCAACGCCAGCATGGAGCAGGCGACCGGCATCGAGCAGGTCAACAAGGCGCTGACCCAGATGGACGAGGTGACGCAGCAGAACTCGGCGCTGGTCGAGGAGAACGCGGCCACCGCCAAGACGCTGGAGACGCAGTCCGCCGCCATGAACGAGCGCGTCAGCTTCTTCCGCCTGGAGGAGGGTGCACAGGCGATCCGCATTCCGGCGAAGCATGTCGCTGCGGCCAAGCCGCCGGCGGCGGATGCGCGTGCTTCCGCCAAGGCGGCGGCTCCTCAGGTGGCCGCCAAGGCGGCCAAGCGCGGCGGCATCGTCGGCCGCATGCAGTCGGCGCTCGCCACCGCGCTCAAGCAGGATCCTGACTGGGAAGAATTTTAAGACGTACCAATTGAACGCGACCGGCTGTCTGCCGTGCCGGTCGGGGGACTGACATGCCCGCCGTAAGTGCCGGGCGGACCTGAAGATCGGCCTCCGATGCCGTCACTCGCCGCAGTTCATGCAACCGCGGCGAGTGTTCGCATTTTACAAAATCTCAATACCTCCCACCCAACATGGGTCCCAGGCATCGTCGTCCACCTTCCGAATCGGTCACCCCGATTGCGGTCCCGTACAGATACGGGCTCACACGAAAGTTCAGCACGTGAGCAATCCTGCCCCCGCACTCGCCGACAACAGTTCACGTGCGGGTCTTGCCCGTCAGCAGCCGGACAGTGGGCTCTTCAGCGAAACGTCGACAGTCGATGTCATCAGCTTCGGGATCGGCGCGAACCAGTACGGCGTGCCGATCATCGCGGTGCGGGAGATCAAGGGCTGGTCGGGTGCGACGCAGTTGCCGCACCAGCCGGAATATGTGTGCGGCGTCGTCGATTTGCGCGGGGTGATGGTCCCGATCATCGATCTGCGCCGTCGTCTGGGCCAGGGCGCCACTGAGGCGACCGCGACTCACATCGTCATCATCGTTCAGATCGAGGAGCGCCTGGTGGGTCTTCTGGCCGACCGTGTGCTCGACATCGTCACGTTCGAGGCTACTTCGATCCAAAACGTGCCGCGCGTCGCGCAGGGGTCGGGCGCCGAGTGCCTGTCCGGCCTCGTCACCACCAACGAGGCGATGATCGCGATCGTCGATCTGTCCAAGCTTGTTACCTGACCGGCGGAGGCTGCAGCAGCAGGGCTGACGCACCTCAACCGGCACCTACTCGCCAACCAGAATGGTCGCGAGACCGACTAAAGTAAGGAAACCGCAGATGCCGCGAATTTTCTCGCTCCTCATTCCTCGCCCATCTCGGATTTTGGGAATGTTCCGCAGCGCGAAGGCCTTCATGTTCCGCATTGGAGGCAAGCTTGCGCTCATTTCCGGCAGCAGCATCCTGCTGGTTCTCGGCATCATCGCCTGTCAGTTCATGTATGACGCGGCGGTCCGTTCCGCCGATGAATCAGCCAGCCGCAACCAGGCGCTGGTCAACTACGTGCTCAAGATCAAGGCGGATGTGCGCGGCATCCAGCTCGGCATGAACGAGCTGCGTGCGGCCGGCAACGCCGACGACGTGAAGCGCGCCAAGGCCTATTTCGGCGACCAGCAGAAGGTGCTGGATCGCGATATCACCACCGCCATCAGATACGTGCAGACCGCCCAGGACCGGGCCCGCATTCAGAAGATCAACGGGCTGGTCGACGTCTACCTCGCACACACGATGACCATCGAGGCGCTCAAGGGCGAGATTTTCGAGCTGCAGACCAAGATCGACGGTCCGGACGGGACCGAAGCGCTCAAGAAGATCGCCTCGCTCAACAGCGAGATCGCGACGGTGGCGCGCGAGCGGGCCATTCCGGTCGCGCAGGAGATGGACACGCTGGGTGAGCAGGTCATCGGTTTTGCGACCAATCGCGAGAAGGAAGACGCGCAGGCGGCGGCGGCGAACCTCGCGTTCCTGCAGCTCGTTCTGCTCGCCTTCGGCGGCGCGGTCGTGGTTCTCCTGCTCGGCTCGTTCGCTTTCACCATGATCACCATCGCCCGCCCGATGCGGGCGCTGACCGGCGGCATGCTGGAGCTTGCCGACGGCAACTTCGACGTGGTGCTGCCCGGCCTCGGCCGTAAGGACGAGATCGGAGACGTCGCGTCGGCGGTCGAGACCTTCAAGTCGAAAGCGGCAGAAAAGGCCCGCTTGGAGGCCGAAGCCAAGGCCGAGCTTGATCGGAAGGCTCTGGCGGACCGGACGGAGCGGGAACGGATAGCGGCGGACGAGAAGGCGGAAGCGGATCGCCGGGCGGCGACGGAGCGCGAGGCTGCCACCGCCAAGGTGATGAGCGAGTTCGACGCCGCGGTCGGCGGCATCGTCAAGGCGGCGATGGAAGGCGACTTCAGCCAGCGCGTGCCGCTCGAGGGCAAGGACGGCGTGATCCGCAACCTCGCCGGGGCGCTCAACACGATGTGCGAGAACATCGGCACGGTGATGAACGACATGGTGCGGATGATGAGCGCGCTCGCCGAGGGCGACCTCACGCGCCGCATCACGGCGGAGTATCACGGCACGTTCGCAACGTTGCGCGACAGCGCCAACATGACGGCC